>NZ_LFQU01000007.1 GCF_001275135.1 Xylanibacter rarus
AAAATTAAAGATGAAAAACGCCTGACGGAAGTGAAGAGAAGGCGCAAAAAGCGCAACTAAAAATGAGAAATTAAAAAATTAAAAGTTAAAAATTAAAGATGAAAAACGCCTGACGGAAGTGAAGAGAAGGCGCAAAAAGCGCAACTAAAAATGAGAACTTAAAAATTAAAAGTTAAAATTAAAGATGAAAAACGCCTGACGGAAGTGAAGAGAAGGCGCAAAAGCGCAACTAAAAATGAAAACTTAAAAATTAATAGTTCCGTAAGCATCCGTATTAAATTGGTAAATTGTTATTCGTCTTTAAGAATAAAAAAAGCAGGATGATTTAAGAGTTGGAAGCTGTAGGGCGTCTGAGGCCATGTATCTATTCGTGAAATAAAAGCGGACAGGCATCGGCTAAATGCAGCCTGACGCCTGTCCGTATTATCTGTAGTTGTTATGCCTATTTAATAAAAAACATTGTTCATTTAAGCGATGTCGCATATTGATTGACGCGTACATCAGGCCTGAGTATCCGGTCAGTATTGTCTCAGGGCCGACAGCAGTTCGTTGTTTTCGCTCTTGCTGCCTATGGTTATGCGCAGGCAGTTGTTGCAAAGATGCACGTTGGCTCTGTTTCTTACAATCACGCCATTGCTTTTAAGATAGTCGTAAATGGCCTGCGCATCGTTCATCTTGGCAAGGAAGAAGTTGGCATCAGTAGGGTATATCCGTTCGCAGAAGGGCAGCAGTCTGAACGCCTCAATCATTCTGCCCCTTTCAAGCAGTATGGTCTTCACCCATTTGTCTACCTCGTAAGGCTCTTTAAGTGCTTCAATGGCCTGCCTCTGCGTCAGTGTGCTTATGTTGTAAGGATGTTTCACCTTGTTGAAGATGTCTATTATATCCTTTTGCGCAAAAGCCATGCCGAGCCTTATTGCCGCACATCCCCATGCGTTGCTGAAGGTGTTGAGCACAACAAGGTTAGGATACTTGGCAATATCGAGCCGCAGCGGCCGCTCTGAAGAGAAATCAGAGTAAGCCTCGTCGACCACTACAATGCCCTGAAACTCATTTATCACTTTGACAACCTCATCGCGCATGATGTTGTTGCCGGTAGGATTGTTGGGCGAGCATATCCATATAAGCTTAGTGGTGTCGCTGCATGCATGGAGCAGCCTGTCGGCTGTAGTCTGATAATTTTGGTCAAGCTCAACCGTGCGGTATTCAACATCGTTGATGTCGGCGCAGACTTTATACATGCCGTATGTAGGTTCTATGGCCACAACGTTGTCTCTGCCAGGGCATGTAAAGCAGCGATAGAGCAAGTCGATGGCCTCGTCGGAGCCGTTGCCGAGAAAAATCTGCTCGGGCCTTACGCCTTTTATTTTAGACAGTCGGGCTTTGACTTCGGACTGCTGCGGATCGGGATATCTGTTGTAAGGCGAGTTATATGGATTCTCGTTGGCATCGAGAAACACCTTTGCTGCTGTTGCGCCGCATTCGTTGTGTGCGCTGCTGTAAGGTTTCAGGTTCCATATATTTGGCCGAGTTAATTCTTTTAATGGCTTCATGGCTAATTTTGTCTTATGTTCTTTATTATTATTGTGATGGCATCATGTGTGCGTTTGTTTGAGCTTATCCTGATGTCTGATAGGTCAGGCAGATTTATAGTATCGTCAAACAGGCGGCTTTAGACAATGCTGCAACTCACAATATAATTTATAAATTAATTAAAAATACATGGCAAAATTACTTCTTTTTAAGCATATCTGCAAAAATCGTTGTACTTTTGTATCCGATTTGCTGCAGATTGAATTTTATCTGCGTTTTTATTATGAAAATATGTACCAACCGTTAAGATTATTACTGACAGCCTTGCTTGTGGCGGTGATGCTATCGTGCGCAGAAAAGAAGAAAGAACCCCTTGTTACGCCATGGGGCGAGGTGCAGACAGACACAATATTGCCTAATGACAACTTTACAGTAAGCGACATTGTCGGCAACGGTGAACTTATAGCACTGACGCTGACCGGTCCGGAGACATACTATGATTATCGTGGCAGAGGTATGGGCGCGCAATATCTTTTGTGTGAGAAGTTTGCACAAAAGCTTGGAGTGTCGCTGAGAGTTGAGGTGTGTAAGGATACGGCAGAGATGGTTAAGCGTCTGCTTGCTGGCGACGCAGACCTTATAGCTTTTCCATTGCCTAAGAAGCTGGCACAGAAAAACAGGCTTATTGCCTGTGGCGCCGGTGTTGACTCTCTCGGTGTTCAGTGGGCGGTAGACACGGGAAACAAGGAGCTGGCAGACAGTCTGAACAGCTGGTACAAGCCGAACATGCTTGCCGACATAAAGAAGGAAGAAAGCTATCTGCTGTCGTCAAAAAGCGTAAAGCGACATGTATATGCCCCCTTCCTTAACAGGGCCGGCGGCGTGATATCTCATTATGACCCGTTGTTCAAGAAATATGCTCCTGTTGCAAGATGGGACTGGCGCCTTATGGCTGCACAGTGTTATCAGGAGTCGTGCTTCGATCCTCAGGCCAGGTCGTGGGCCGGTGCCCGCGGACTGATGCAGATAATGCCCGGTACGGCTTCGCATCTCGGACTGGCAATGTCGGATATTCATGATCCGGAGAAAAACATAAGTGCGGCAGCGCGCTATATAAGCGAGCTAAACGGATATTTCAGAAATATCCCGAGCGCAGCAGAGCGGCAGCTGTTTGTACTGGCTTCATATAACGGCGGATATTTCCATGTTCAGGATGCTATGGCTCTTGCACGCAAGAACGGGAAGAGTCCTCACAGATGGCGCGACGTGGCGTATTATATTCTGGCCCTCGAGCAGCCACAGTATTATAACGACCCTGTGGTGAAGCATGGATATATGCGAGGCTCGGAGACGGTTGATTATGTCGACCGCATCCGCCAACGTTATGCACAATATAGAGGAGTGCCTTATGGAGGAGCCTCTGTCAAGGGGTGGAGTGGAGGATCTTCGACTCCGTCATTCAGTCCGATGACTCCACGTAAGGCAAAGAAACGCCATCGGTTTCATATCTGATGCAGTAGAAGTGAAGCAATGCTAAGCCGTAATTATACGGCAAAGGCTTGCCTTTGCATGTTTTTTTGCCGAAAACAGTTATCAGGCAGCATGCGGACCAATGACTGATTGGGGTTAAATACAGTGTGAGGATATCTATGGCTGAAAGTATGATTTACTGATATCTGCTGTTATCAGAATGGTTTCATGATATCTGTAAATCCTTGGGAATGAGAGATAATGGTTTTATAAGAATTTGTGTGGCAAATGATGCCAATGATCATTTGTCTGCAAGTGATAAAGCTAGTCAAATCATATAGTCTGCAATAAATATATTTCATTTACGGTTCAGTAGCAGTCTTGTGTCAGCAGTTTTCCGTCCTTGTACGCCCTTATACATCCTTCAGCGTCGTTAGACAATGTTATTGTGCCTCCGAGCCATTCGGTAAACGGCAGCTCTTCTGTGAGCGGGTAATAGTCTTTTACAATGCAGCCTTCAATCTCGATGGCATATTGTATAAATTCCTTGCTGCCGAATATAATTCTGTTTGCTGCTATTCGCCTTGGCATATATGTAAGGATGTAAATTGTTTTGTTCTACAACTATTGTGCTTTAAGCTTTTGCGGTGTAGGTGCAATGCGTCTCATTTGCACAGGCTCGTTGGAAATTGAGCGTACAGGGATTGCCGGTTGATTGGCCGGCTGTTTCGGCTTGCTTACAGAGTCGGCGCGTTTTACCGTATTAGTTCCATTTACTCTTTTTAGAGTGTCTCTGTCTGTTACGCTATTGTTGCTTGTGCTTTGCGGTTTAGTGCGTCCGTTGTTGCGCATGCGTATGAGTCTTATTCTGTCTATAGCCAATAGGTTAAGGGCATTTTTGTTCTGATCAGATAAAGATTTGTTCAGATACACAAATCCCCTTATGGCTTTAATTCCGTTATTCTCAGTATCAGCAATGTTGATGCTGTAATTGTTGTTTGATGACAGATGAATAACGCTGCTTGCTATGCTGTCGTTCTTGAACTGTACGGCAAGCATGGCAACTCCGTCTCTGACACCTTCTTTGAAGATAAAGTTGCTGTTGAAGCTGAAAATGAGCTTGTCTCCTTCATGATACGTGCTGTCTGCCGTAATCTCGAACGACATAGTGTTGTACGGAGCGTTAGGCATCAGAACGCACGACGACACACCTCTCCACATGTTAGATGTGTCTTTTACAGATGTCAGGTCTCCATATTTGCTGATGTCGTTAGCTGACGCTCCTAGTGCCAGGGCTTCATCGCTTAGGCGCTTTGACAGATTTTCGTATATTTTGTGCAGTCTGTCAGCATGCCGTACATAATAGACAAGCGAAGAATCGAACTCGGCCTGAGTTATTCCGTATTTCTTTAATACAGCCTGACGGTATAATGTCACTTCATACTTTTTCTCGTCTGAACCGTCATTGTTGACCATTGCATCCGCTAAATGGTAATCATACAATATATCCTCGAACTCGTCTGGCTGAAGGTATTTCCCAGGTACTTGAGGCTTGCATGAAAAAATTATCAGCAAGAGAGATATCAGCAGGAAACTTGTATTGATTTTCATTTTCGGCTAAATGATATTTGTGAGAGTTCTGTACGGCAAAACAGCAGAAGCAGAATTACGCCAACGCTGATGCAGGCGTCTGCAAAGTTAAAGACAGGACTGAAAAAGATAAATTCGTCTCCACCCCAAAATGGAACCCATTCGGGCCATGTCGTTACTATCAGGGGGAAATAGAACATATCAACCACCTTACCCATAAGGAATGGAGCATAGCCATGGCCAAACGGTACCATGTATGATACATAATAGGGTGACGAGGCGTTGAATATCAGCCCATAAAACATGCAGTCGATAAGATTGCCTATGGCACCGGCAAGCACCAATACCAAGCAGGCAAGATAAAATGTCCTGACATTCTTTTTTATTTGCCTGTAGATGTAGACGCCCAATACGCTAATTGCTACAATACGAAAAAGGCTGAGAACCAATTTGTTTATTATAGTCATCCCATAAGCCATACCGTTGTTTTCGATAAAGCTTATATAAAACCAATCAGTAATCCTGATGCTTTCATGCAGGCACATACTGGTTTTGACCTCAATTTTGATTATTTGGTCAATAACGAGAAGTATAATAACTGCAAATATGGATATCAGCCCTTTTCTCTTATGTGTACTAATACTTTTCATTTAGTGATTTCTGGCATTCTTTGATGCAACGCTTAACGTCGCATGAGGAACGGCACGCAGGCGTTCTTTCGGTATAAGCTCGCCTGTTATACGGTCTATGCCATACGTTTTATTTTCTATCCTTATCAGTGCTGCTTCAAGTCCCTGGATGAACTTCTGCAGGCGACTGGCTTGCTGAATAAGCTCTTCCTTGGTCTGTGTGGCACTTCCTTCTTCCAATATCTTGTAAGTAGGAGATGTGTCCTCAACGTCATTACCATCGGCATTCATCAGCGTTTTCATCATTTTGCTGTAGTCGCGGCGTGCCAATTTGAGCTTATCGTTAATTATGCTTCTGAACTCTTCGAGCTCTTCATCGCTATAACGTGTCTTTTCTGCCATAATATATAAATTTTAAAGTTAATATTTGAGGTTAAACTTTCTCAACCTTGATGTTTGCGTCAAAGTCATCGAAGTTAGTGTTCACACCGTCATTATCAGCCAATGTTATTGAATCGGCCAGTACTTGTCCCTTGATGTAGTCGGCAAAAGCTTTGACTGCTGTCTCGATTTGGGCGTTTGGAGCAATAGTGACGTTAATTCTGTCAGTTATCTCCAAACCGCAGTCTTTGCGCAAGTTCTGAATGCGGTTGATCAGTTCGCGGGCCATACCCTCGTTCTTAAGCTCTTCGTTAAGTTCTATTTCAAGAGCTACAGTGAGGTTGCCTTCGTTTGCGACAAGCCATCCCGGAATGTCCTCACTTATAATCTCAACGTCAGTAGCTTCAACAACAACCTCCTGCTCGTCGACATTTAAGGTTATTTTTCCTTCTTTCTCAAGAGATAAAATTTCTTCCTGGCTCAGATTTCCCATTTGGGCAGCAATGCCTTTCATGAGCTTACCGAACTTCTTTCCCATTGTACGGAAGTTGCACTTAACTTTCTTGACCAGAACGTCTGAGCTTTCTACAAACTTGAGCTCTTTTACGTTTACCTCATTGATTACAAGGTCTTTAATTGCCTCGATGTGTCTTCTCTGACTTTCATCTGTTGCAGGTATCATTACTGACTGTAACGGCTGGCGAACCTTTATGTTGACTTTACGACGGAGAGCCAAAACCATAGAGGTTATCTTTTGTGCCATCTCCATTCTAGCCTCGAGGTCTTTGTCAATAAGACTTTCGTCAGCAACAGGGAAGTCTGTAAGATGTACTGACTCGGCTTTATCGCGTCCGGTAGCATTCTCAAGATCTTTAAACAGCTGGTCTGAGTAGAAGGGTGAGAATGGTGCCAGAAGCTTGGCTATTGTTTCCAGACAGGTATATAATGTCTGGTAAGCAGACAGCTTGTCGCTGTCCATCTCCTTGCCCCAGAAACGTTTGCGGTTAAGACGAACGTACCAGTTGCTCAAATCATCATTTACGAACTCGTCAATCATACGGCCTGCCTTTGTCGGCTCATAGTCAGCCAATGAGGCGTCAACGCCTTTTATGAGAGAGTTGAGTTCAGACAATATCCAACGGTCTATCTCCGGACGTTCTGCAACCGGAATTTCTGCCTGTGAATAGTCGAAGCCGTCAACGTTGGCATACAGGCTGAAGAATGAATATGTGTTATATAATGTTCCGAAGAACTTTCTGCGCACTTCGTCTACGCCATTGGGATCGAACTTAAGGTTGTCCCATGGAGCTGAATTGGTCAGCATATAGAAACGTACTGCATCAGTGCCATATTTCTCGAGTGTTTCAAATGGGTCAACAGCATTACCGAGACGCTTACTCATCTTGTTGCCCTTAGCGTCAAGCACAAGACCGCTTGAGATAACGTTCTTAAATGCAACGTTGTCAAACACCATAGTAGCTATTGCGTGCAGAGTGAAGAACCATCCACGTGTCTGGTCTACACCTTCATTGATAAAGTCGGCAGGGAATGCCAGATTCTTGTCTATCATGTCTGCGTTTTCAAACGGATAGTGAATCTGTGCATAAGGCATACTTCCTGAGTCAAACCAAACGTCTATAAGGTCGGTTTCGCGCTTCATAGGCTTGTTGGTCTTACTGCAAAGTATAATGTTGTCGACATAAGGCCTGTGCATGTCTATCTTGTCATAGTTGTCCTGTGAATAATCACCGGGCACAAAACCTTTGTCCTTTAACGGGTTGGTTGCCATGAATCCAGCTGCAACGCTCTTTTCTATTTCGTCATAAAGCTCCTGCAATGAGCCTATGCATATCTCGTTTCCGTCTTCATCGCGCCATATTGGGAGCGGAGTACCCCAGAAACGGCTGCGGCTCAGGTTCCAGTCGTTAAGGTTCTCAAGCCAGTTGCCGAAACGTCCTGTACCGGTGCTTTCGGGTTTCCAGTTGATAGTTTTGTTCTTTTCAACCATGCTCTCCTTGCATGCAGTTGAACGTATGAACCAGCTGTCAAGAGGATAATACAGCACGGGTTTGTCTGTACGCCAGCAATGCGGATAGCTGTGTACGTGCTTTTCTATCTTAAACGCCTTGTTTGCAGCCTTTAAGTCCATACAGATAGATATGTCGAGAGTCTCGTCTTTATCTGTAAGATTCTCGTCATAAGCATTCTTTACGTATCTTCCGGCGTATTTGCTCCATGCATCCTTATTGACAAATTTCTCAACGAAGTCAGTGTCTAAGTCGTCAATAACGTAGTATTTGCCTTCGAGGTCTACGATAGGGCGGTGTTCGCCTTTCTTTGTTATTAGCACTATTGGCGGCACACCGGCTTTTTTAGCTACATTAGCATCGTCGGCACCAAAGTTAGGAGCAATATGAACGATACCTGTACCGTCCTCAGTTGTTACGTAGTCACCAGGGATTACACGGAATGCACCATCAGTCATAGGCTTGATCATGGGCAGAAGCTGTTCGTATTTCATGCCGACGAGATCAGAACCTTTGTAATGGGCAACTATTTTATAAGGTATAACTTTGTCACCTTTTTTGTAGCTTGCCAAATCGTTGTTCTCGTTCTTTGTATTGAAGTATGAAGGAACAAGAACCTCTGCCAATACAACTGTTTCCGGTTCACCTGTGTATCCGTTGTATGTCTGTACGGCAACGTAGTCGATATTTGGGCCTACGCACAATGCTGAGTTTGCGGCAAGTGTCCATGGAGTAGTAGTCCATGCCAAGAAATACGGCTTACCCCATTCTGTCATTTCAGGCTTCGGGTCAATGATAGCAAACTGAGCTGTTACTGTGGTGTCCTTAACATCGCGGTAGCATCCTGGCTGATTGAGCTCGTGACTTGACAGACCGGTGCCCGCAGCCGGTGAATAAGGCTGAATGGTGTATCCCTTATATAGAAGGTCTTTGTCATAAAGCTGTTTCAGAAGCCACCAAAGAGTTTCTATATATTTGTTGTCGTATGTGATATAAGGATTGTCAAGGTCAACCCAATAACCCATCTTCTCTGTAAGTTCTCTCCATTCTGCCGTGAACTTCATGACGTTCTCACGGCATTTCTTGTTGTAATCTTCAACAGAGATGTATTTCTCAGATTCCTTGTTGTCAATGTCTGCTTTGGTTATGCCAAGTTCTTTTTCAACTCCAAGCTCTACTGGAAGTCCGTGGGTGTCCCATCCGGCCTTGCGGTGAACCTGAAATCCTTTCATGGTCTTATAGCGATTGAAAGTGTCCTTTATCGTACGTGCAAGGACATGATGTATACCCGGATGTCCGTTTGCCGAAGGGGGACCTTCAAAGAATACAAATTGTGGACATCCCTCACGCTCTGTTATAGATTTTTGAAATACGTTATTCTTGTTCCAACTATCAAGCACAACCTTGTTCGTTTCTGTCAGATTCAGACCGTTGTGCTCGGCAAATTTTTTGGCCATATTGATTCTGTTATATAGTTTACTATTTGAGGCGCAAAGTTATATAAAAAAATTGTCATAACAAAGAATTATTTTAAAGTTTCATTTTATTTATAGTGCTTTTATACAAGATTTTAATATAGCATTTTGTCAACTTAAAGAATTTTTCTTGTTACATTTGCACTTGATTATAGTCTTCTTGAATTGATTGACTAATTGGCATTGTGCCGTGTGGTAAATATAATTAAGATTAAAGATGATTAGTAGAAGATTGATTTCAGTAATACTGATGACTTTGTGTCCGACTTTGTTTTGGGCTCAGACAGAGTTTGTTAAAGACTGTGGGCAGAAAGCTTTTCCGATAAAGGTTCCTGCCGGAAATTACAGCGGAATAACACCTGTGGGCGGCAATGAATATGCTGTCGTTTCGGATAAGTCTGCAACAGACGGATTCTTTGTATTTCGAATAGATGTTGATTCTGTATCGGGAGAAATTAAGGATGTTACGAATTTGGGCTTCAAAGGCGACTCTTTAAGTAATGCTGACTGTGAGGCTATTGCGTATGTTCCTTCAACGGGAACGTTTTTCATTAGCAGAGAGTCTGATAATGTTATTGGTGAATATACGGCTGACGGCAAGGCTACAGGCCGCAGTCTGAATATTCCGGATGATTATAAAAAATGTGTAGGCAATTATGGCTTTGAGTCATTGGTGTATGATGAGGAGGCACACTTGTTTTGGACCATAAATGAGAGCACAATGAATGGTGACGGTGAGTGTGCCACTTCGCTGAATAAGGTACGTAACGTGTTGAGACTTCAGGCGTTTGATGAAAAACTTCAGCCGGTGAAGCAGTACGCTTATCGCATGGATGAACCTATGGCAAATAAAAAATCGAGCAATTATGCAATGGGAGTAAGTGAATTGACTGCACTTGGTGACGGACGCCTGTTGGTACTTGAGCGTGAATTTTTTGTTCCAATGCTAAAGATTGGGGCTTTTGCTCAATGTAAATTATATGAGATTGTTCCTGAAGATGCAGAACCATTGTCCTCGGGCGAAGCGATTGGGGCTGATACAAAGTTTCTGAACAAACGGCTGGTATATTCCTTCGTTACCCGCCTTTCTCTCTTAGACTGGTCAGTTGCTAATTATGAAGGAATGTGTTTAGGTCCTAAGTTGGCTGATGGCAGCAGGACGCTTATTCTCGTCAGTGATTCGCAGGACAATTATGGAGGTGTCCTGAAAGACTGGTTTAAGACAATAGTAATACGTTGACGGGTAGGGCGCTTTTATGAACGTTATTTAGAAAACTTTTTGATTTTGACGCATTCAGACTTGCCATGTTCCGAATTTTTTGTGTTTGCCTTCAGAAAAAGAATAAAATGACACGTAAAATGCAATGCATTGTCTGTCAGTGCCTTATGCTGTTATGTTGCAGTAAACGTATTCTCCGATAGCCAGAATGTTATGATTTTTTTGAGCCAAACCTATGGTTTTAAAGGTGAAAAGCATAGGTTTTGCTTATTAATTGCATAGATTTTGTCGCGTTAAAGTGCCTGTTTCGATGATATTTTCAGGCTTATTTGTCAATAAATGCATGGATTTAGGCAGGTTTGTGCTAAAATTTCTCTCATTTTTATAATGATTAAATTCTATTTTAGAGAAAACTTTGAACATAAATTAGTAATATTTATTGACATTATTTCTTTGTCGTCCTTTATTTAGACAGCTACGTTTTATATCTAATATTATGGCTTGCAGGTGCGCATGATGACTTGTATATTTAAGTAAAATCATTTTCATTATAATGCATATTGTTCTAATTATACAAGTTTATTTATTCTTTTCCGGCCGTCTCGGTATAAGCTTTTTTGACATAGCCTGCTGGGCATATGAAAAATCAAATGCCAATATGTTCAAAATTGAACAGCAATTCAGCTAAATCTTAATATAAGATTTCTGTTTAATCTTGTTCGTATCCAATGGTCAGTTTGCGCAAGTCGTAGTAACTTCCGTTATAAATATTGAAATCAACATATCCTTTTATGCCCGGCAGACGTCCGGCGTCAGTATGCTGCCAAAATTTCCATTCGCCCGTATATTCAATTTTGTCGACATAATAATGCGCAATCCAGTAAGGGTAGTCGTTGAATACCGGTTCATTGAGATATGTCGTCTTAAATTTATAATATGTGTAAATAATCGGCTTGACATGGTATTTGTCTTCAACAATGTGAAGCCATGTAAGTACATCGCGCTGAAAATCCTCAAGGCTTACATCCTTTGGCTTGTGTTCAATGTCTAATACGGGAGGAAGGTCTCCGTCTTGCAGATATACATTGTTTAAAAAGAAATATGCCTGTGAGCGTGCTGAAGACTTGTTGCTCCAAAAATGATATGCTCCGCGTATGAAGCCATATTCTTTGGCCTGTCTGAAGTTTTCTTTGAATTTCGGGTCAATGCGGTCTGTGCCTTCTGTTGCTTTTATCAATATAAATCGTATCGGGCACTTCTCAATCATTGCATTCTGCAAAAGTTCCCAGTCAATGTCTCCCTGATAATGGCTGATGTCAATACCTCTGATTTCGTACCCCTCGGGATATTTCGCATCACCGTATATGGCTCTCCATCTGAACCCGAAGGGGCCGACGAAAAAGTAATAGAAAAAACATACGTATAATGCTACGACGCCAAGTCCGCCCAGCCACCATGCCCATCTGGGATATCTGTGAAAAAATGATGCCCTGGTATGAGAACGCCTTTTTTTGCCACATCTGTTAGTTGATGTAGTGTGCCGATTGTAGGTGTTTTTGTTTCTTGTACCAGTCATCATCTAAAAATAAAAAGAATGTGTAAAGGCCATGCCTTGTCAGCATTTACAGGCAAAACCGACCTTTACACATCTTTTTCGTATTATTGTAATATTATTCTTGTTCTAACTCAAGAGTCTTTGTTGTGCAGTCGCAAACTTCAGAAGGCCCCCAATACTGGATAGGACCAGGGTATATGAAGCTTGTCTCGCGTGCCCATTTGTCACGTATCTTCTCGAATGCCTTGAACGGTTTGCCGTCAAGTTCAACGAGAGCTTTGCGGATTACAGGCTTCATCTCGCCATTTCTGCGCTCCATGTTCATCATCATGGTGATTGGCACACCTCCGGCTCTCCACTCGTTTGTGGGCTTTGTTGTGTTCTTGATTATAGCCATGTATCCTGTCTTTCCGTTTGCAATCAGCTGAGCAGCGCTTGTTCCGAGTGCATAGCAGTAATTTGTGTCATAGTTAGAAGGAGCTGCGCAACGTCCCTCGTATCCGAAGAAGTGGTGCAGACATGCGAATTTGCCCTTGTATTTACCTTCTTCTTTCCACTGCTCAAGTTTTGCGTCGCACATGTCAGAAAGAAGTCTTTCTGTTTCTATGAGAGAAACTTGAACGTTTCCGTGAGGATCACGGTCGAGTGAAAGCTGGCGGGCAACGTTAGCAGGCAGTGTGGCAAATGTCTGCTTGTTCTCTTCGCTCAGGTGAGCGAGTATGTATTCGCGCTGTGCTTCTTCGTCGAGTCCTTTGTAGTCATTGCCGTGAGCAGCCAAGAGGTCGTTCAGCTCTTCGATAAGTTTTCCGATTGAAGGAATAAATTCGATAAGACCTTCAGGTATGAGGATAACTCCGAAGTTGAGGCCTTGCTCTGCACGGTAGGCTATTACATTACAGATGTTCTCAACAATTTGGTTAAGAGTCATGTTCTTAGCCTTAACCTCTTCAGAGATGATACAGATGTTAGGCTGGCACTGCAGGGCGCATTCCAGTGCAATGTGGCTGGCAGAACGTCCCATCAGTTTAATGAAGTGCCAATATTTCTTAGACGAATTACAGTCGCGCTCGATATTTCCGATAAGTTCAGAGTAAGTCTTTGTTGCGGTGTCAAAACCGAATGATGTTTCAATCTGGTCATTCTTCAAGTCACCGTCAATGGTCTTGGGGCATCCTATAACCTGTACGCCATATTTCTTTGCTGCATAATATTCGGCAAGGACACATGCATTTGTGTTAGAGTCGTCACCGCCAATTATAACAAGAGCTTTAATGTTGAGTTCGCGTACAATTTCAAGACCTTTTTCAAATTGCTCAATCTTTTCAAGCTTGGTGCGGCCTGAACCAATCATATCGAAACCGCCAGTGTTGCGATAATCGTTGATATAGTCTTCTGTGATTTCAATATACTTGTGGTCAACCAATCCGCCAGGGCCGAGGATGAATCCGTACAGCTTGTTGTTGGGGTTGAGACGCTTGATAGTGTCAAACAGACCTGTTATGACGTTGTGTCCGCCGGGAGCCTGACCTCCACTAAGAATAACGCCCACATTCATTTCGCAAGTCTGTGTCTCGTTGCTGGGTTCAAATTCCACAACCGGCATACCGTAAGTGTTGGGGAATAATTTTTTGATGTCTTCCTGATCGTCCACACTTTGTGTTGGAGCACCCTCTTTTACTTTTACAGAACCTTGAAGTGATGTCGGCAATTTTGGTGCGTAGTCAATTCTGGCTTTCTGTAATGCACTTTTTTCCATAATACCAAAATTAAATTAATATAGTTAGTTATAAATATAGCTTTTAGACCTGTGCAAATTTACGAATTTTTGTCAATATAGAAAAATAAATAAAATATTTTGAATAAAATAATGTTTTTTTTCATTAAACGGCTTGTGATTATTAATTTATTTATTACATTTGTTGTGTAAAGTTTTAGATAAACATAAAAAATAAGAATAATATGGCAAGCAAAAGAAATTTAAAAAAAATGATTAATTATATCTGTAGTGATGTTTTTTCTGAGTGTATGGCAGCATCATTATATAGTGGTAAGAAGGATACGGAAGACGTTAAGGCGATATTGTCGTCAATCTTAATAGTACACGACAATTCTATTAGAAGAGTTTCGCATCCGGAACCAGGAATGTCAAAAAAATCATATTATAAAGATCTAAAGGACAAATTTAATGCTCAGATTTGCGAAATTGTTGATCATATAGTTAACATCTAAATAATTTATTCACGTCATGCTGCAAACACTTTGCAAGTGGCTTTTGTATAAAAAAGGTGGTTGGAAGAAAGATGTTACCGTGTCTCATCCGGATAAGTATATTATCTGTCTGGCGCCTCATACCAGTAATTGGGACTTTGTAATAGGACAGCTATACATGAGAGCCGAAGGCCTGAGAATTAATTTCATGATGAAAAAGGAATGGTTCGTATGGCCTCTCGGGTTTTTCTTTAAGAAAATAGGAGGTATACCGGTCAGTAGGTCTAAGCATACAAAGATGACCGACCAGTTGGCTGACGCCGCAAAGTCTAGAGACACATTCTATCTTTGTATAACGCCGGAAGGAACGAGATCTCGCAATCCTAATTGGAAAAAAGGTTTTTATTATATTGCTTTGAAGGCAGGTATACCAATACTTTTATATGGATTGGACTACAAAAGACATCTCATTCAATGTAATAAAAGTCTTGTTCCGTCAGGGGATATTGATGTGGATATGAAAATAATAAAAGACTATTTCAAGGAATATTCAGGATTACATCCGGATTTGTTTACTACTGGAGACTGATTTATGCAAAAGAAATTTTTTTTGTTCTTATTTAGTATACTCCTTGTCTCATGCGGGACACATCGTAAAATAGTGTCTTCACAAGGCAAGAAGGACAAAAAGGAGACTTCAGAAAAGAAAAGAGAAATAAAGGAGGATATCGAGTACAAGGGAATACCATGGGTTTATAATGGTTCGAGACCGATAAGTATAACGAAGGGACTGCAAAATCGACATCTCTCTGTTTATGCCAGCCATGGCAGATATTATAATAAGAATAAAAATAGGTGGCAATGGCAGAGGCCAAACCTATTCTGCACGAATGAGGATCTGTACACACAAACAATAGTCGTGCCGTATTTAATTCCCATGCTTGAGAAGGCAGGGGCTGTGGTCTTTACACCACGCGAACGTGACTGGCAAAAGAACGAGATAATTATTGATAATGATAATAAGACGCTTTTGCCTTATTATACAGAGATAAATGTCGGCACAGAATGGAAAGATGCGGGAATAAAGGGCTTTGCCAATACAGAAAAGTATTATGATGATGGCGAAAATCCTTTTGAAAAAGGAACAACCAGGGCGGCTAAGGCTTCTGCCGTGAGGAATTGTGAGATATCATACCAGCCGAATTTCCCGGAAAGAGGTCAATATGCTGTTTATGTCAGTTATCCCACACATAAGAAAAGCATCCCGGATGCTCAGTATATAGTGTATCATCAAGGACGTAAGACTGTCTTTTATGTTAATCAGCAGATGGGAGGAGGCACATGGGTTTATCTTGGCACATTCGATTTTGATTCAGGATGTAATTCCGGTAATCGTGTTGTTCTGACGAATGAGAGTGCGTATAATGGATTTGTAACAGCCGACGCGGTTAGGTTTGGCGGAGGTATGGGTAATGTTAAGCGAAATAACATTATAAGCGGTTTGCCCAGATGCCTTGAAGGGGCTCGTTACTATGCTCAGTGGGCTGGTGCTCCAGACAGTGTATACCGGTCGAAAAATGGTGAAGACGACTATAAGGAAGATATATACACCAGGCCGTTCATGGCAAATTGGCTTGCGGGAGGTTCTTGTTTCGCTCCAACAATGAATGGATTGAATGTCCCTATAGAATTGTCTTTGGCAATACATAGTGATGCAGGAGTTGCTAATGATTATTCGTCTATAATAGGTACGTTGGCTATTAGTACGACATTCCCTAATGACGGTATTTTTTATTCAGGACTTTCACGCTCAAATTCTAAAAAGTTTGCAGGAATGTTGCTTGATGGTGTGAATAAAGATATTAAGTCTCAATATAAAAAATGGACGAAACGTGAAGTATATGATAAAAATTATGCTGAGACTCGGTGTCCGCAGGTCACATCAGCTATATTGGAAACACTGTCGCATCAGAATTTCCCAGATATGATTTATGGCCAGGACCCCAATTTTAGATTTACGTTAGCCCGTAGTATATATAAGTCTATATTACGCTTTTCTTCTGAAATGCATAAAAAGCCTTATGTTGTTACGCCTTTGACTCCTGTTGACTTTAGGGCTGAATTTTATGCAAACGATACGATCCTGTTGAAATGGGATGCTCAGATTGATAAGACAGAACCAACGGCTGTGCCAAGTTCATATATACTTTATACATCCGCAGGCAACGCCGGGTTTGATAATGGCATTAAGATAACAGGTACAGCATGTAAAATAAAGTTGCAGCCTGGTTTGTTGTATAATTTCAAAGTTTCTGCAGCGAATGATGGCGGTGAAAGTTTTACTTCTGAAGTTATATCTGCTGTATATCATTCTAATGCCGCAAAAGACGTTCTTATTGTTAATGGATTTCAGCGTCTTTCTGCACCGGCTGTAATTGATGAGGAATCTCAGCAGGGTTTTGACTTGAATAAAGATTTAGGGGTAACTGAAGGTAAAACTTTAGGTCTTTGCGGTAGTCAGATATGTTTTGACAAGACAAAGCTAGGAATTGAGGGGCCGGGTGGACTCGGTTACAGCGGAAGTGAACTTGAAGGATTTATAATAAAAGGTAATGAGTTTAACTACATACCAGAACATGCTAAGGCTATTATGGCATCAAATAAGTATAATATTGTAAGTTGCTCAAAATCTTCAATTGAAAATGGTAAGGTTGTGCTTGGCAATTATGACTGCGTTGATGTCATTTTAGGATTGGAAAAGGATGATGGCTATTCTTTAAATTATTATAAGACGTTTTCTTCTTCTTTCCAAAAGAAACTTACGGAATACAATGGAAATCTTATAGTCAGTGGAGCTTATATAGGAAGCGACATGAAAAGTAATAAAGAACAGAAATTTTTAAATGATGTTTTGCACGTTACACATAACGGAATAATTGATATGCGGACGAATAATAAGGTAGAAGGAATGAATACCTCATTTGAAATTTTTAGTATGTACAATGATGTACATTATGCTTCTCCTTATATTGATGTGTTGAGCCCCGTTAGTCCGGCTTTTTGTGCATTAACAGATGGAACAGGAAATTCAATATGTGTAGCTTATGACGGTAAGGAGCGTCGCTCTTTTACAATGGGTTTCCCCTTCGAGTGTATAACGTCAGAAAAGAAACGTGCGGCAGTAATGACAGGAATTCTTAATTTTATTTTTAAATAGATTATAATATGGAAACTTACAAAATTCAAGCAAACGCATCTGGAACAAGAAATATAGCAGTGACGGAAGAGCATCTGAATACAATAAAGAAGTATTCTCTTTTGAAGAATCTTATTGACAGTAACGGCATTATTGATGAACCGGTGCTTGATAAACTTAAACTTAATGTCAGGTCTATGTTGGAGTCTTCTGCCGAGGTTGATAAGGAACTTCTTGATTTGTGCCTTGATGTGATTTATAATAATAACATGAAGGCTTTTGGCTTGTATCAGCTCGTGTTGTTGTTTATCAAATGGGAAAATGAAAACAAGTCATCTGACGATAACGAAAATAAAGTAAATGACTGATTATAGGCTTTCAGACTGGATACCTACAACTAAAAAGGAGGTTGAACTTAGAGGATGGGATGAACTTGATGTTATCTTGTTCTCAGGAGACGCTTATGTAGATCATCCTTCTTTTGGCTGTGCTGTTATTGCGAGAACTTTGGAGGCACAAGGCTTACGTGTCGCAATTGTTCCGCAACCTGACTGGCATGGTGATTTCCGTGACTTTAAAAAGCTGGGACGTCCGAGGCTGTTCTTTGGTATAGCGCCAGGATGTATGGACTCTATGGTTAATAAATATACGGCCAATCGCCGTCTTCGTTCTGAAGATGCATATAGTCCGGATGGCAGGCATGATTGCAGACCTGAGTACCCGACAGTTGTTTACAGTCATATCCTACGTAAACTATATCCTGATGTTCCGATTATATTAGGTGGTATTGAAGCTTCTTTGCGCAGGCTTACTCATTATGATTATTGGAAAGATGAACTGAAGAAATGTATTCTGTGTGATTCTGGAGCGGACATGATTATTTATGGAATGGGAGAGAAACCGATTACTGCACTTTGTAAAGAGTTGCAGGAGGGACGCAACATTCATGAAATACATGATATACCGCAAACAGTGTATCTTATAAAGAAGAAAGATTTTGTCAATGACATTAAATCCGATGATCTTATCTTGCATTCTCATGAGGAATGTCTTGTAAATAAGAAGTTTCAGGCAGAGAATTTCAGGCATATAGAGGAAGAGTCAAACATGCTACATGCGCACAGGCTTCTGCAAGAAGTTGACGGGTATTATGCTGTCGTAAATCCTCCTTATCTACCCATGACAACAGAGGAACTTGACAGTTGTTATGATTTGCCGTATACCAGACTTCCTCATCCGAAATATAAAAATAAGCGTATTCCTGCTTATGAGATGATAAAACATTCTGTAAATATTCATCGTGGATGTTTTGGCGGGTGTGCTTTTTGTACGATAAGTGCCCATCAAGGTAAGTTTATCGTTTCAAGAAGTAAGCAAAGCATACTTAAAGAGGTTAAGAAGGTTATCGAAATGCCTGACTTTAAAGGATACATAAGTGATTTGGGAGGCCCGTCTGCAAACATGTATGC
This sequence comes from Xylanibacter rarus, assembly GCF_001275135.1. GTDB lineage: Bacteria > Bacteroidota > Bacteroidia > Bacteroidales > Bacteroidaceae > Prevotella > Prevotella rara. The sequence goes on from NZ_LFQU01000007.1 coordinate 18,753, forward strand.
CATGTCGGGAAAGAATAAATCTATTTGTGAAAAATGCAAACGGCCGTCATGTATAAATCCTAATATATGTAAGAATCTTAATACAGACCATCGCCCATTGCTGGATGTATATAAGGCCGTAGACTCACTGCCCGGCATAAAGAAGAGTTTTATAGGAAGCGGTGTACGTTACGATTTGTTGCTTCATAGAAGTGATGATGAGAATATTAATAAAGCTGCAAAAGAGTATACACGCGAACTGATTTGCAGGCATGTTAGCGGCAGACTGAAAGTTGCGCCTGAACATACATCTGATAGGGTGTTAAAGTTAATGCGTAAGCCTCCGTTCTCTCAGTTTGAGTCTTTTAAAAAGATATTTGACGATATAAACACAAAGGAGAATTTAAGGCAGCAGATTATACCTTATTTTATAAGCAGCCATCCCGGATGTAAGGAAGAAGATATGGCAGAACTTGCTGTAAAGACAAAAAACTTAAATTTTCATCTGGAACAGGTGCAGGATTTTACACCAACTCCAATGACCGTAAGTACAGAGGCTTGGTACACCGGTTTTGATCCTTATACATTGGAACCTGTATTTTCGGCTAAAACTCAACGTGAGAAACTTGCCCAAAGGCAATTCTTCTTTTGGTATAAGCCGGAAGAGAGAAGAAATATCGAACATGAGTTGATGAGGCTTGGACGACCGGATTTGATCAGGCAACTATATCCAAGACCATTGCAGAATTACGCAAACAAGTCGAAGAATGAAAATAATAGAACAACTGGTAGTAGGAAAGAAAAGCCAAGAGGAGTGCGAAGACGGAATAATCGTTAATGAGAATTTAGCTGCTGTTATAGATGGGAGTACAAGCAAGACACCTATCCGTATGAACGGCTTGTGTTCTAACGGCAGATATTGCATGGAACTCATAAAGAATTGTATAAATTCTATTTCTAGTGACATTGATGTATATGGATTTTGTCAATATATGACAAAATCCATATATTCGAAATACATAGATTTAAAAATAGATGTTGAAAGATTGAAGTTGCATCCGGAAGAGCGTCTTACGGCTAGTGCGATTGTTTATTCTTCCAAGTTGAGGCAAGTATGGATGATTGGAGATTGTCAGTGTCTTGTTGGTGGTTGCTTTTATGATAATCCTAAGCCTTATGAACAGGAATTAGCCGAACAAAGAGCTTTATTTTTACGTGAAGCAATTAATAATGGTATAACACCGGAAAGTGTAAGTATAAAAGATTGTGGAAGAGAAAGTATACTTCCGGAATTGGTAAAATGCTGCAGATATCAGAATGTTTCTTATGCTGTTATTGACGGTTTTGATATACCTATGGATAAAGTTCGTGTGATAAATGTTGACGAAGGGATAAATGAGCTTGTTTTGGCGAGTGACGGTTATCCGTTTTTGAAACCGACTTTAGACGAAAGTGAGGCTATGCTGGCAAGCCAGTTGGAGAACGATCCGCTTTGTATGAATACATTTAAAGCAACAAAAGGACTTATGGCAGGAAATAAGTCTTTTGACGACAGAAGCTATTTGCGTGTCGGTATATAGTTAATGTAAAACAAAATATTTCAACCGGCCAACAGTTATAAATTTAAATCTAAGACTGTTATTTGTCGCTGGATATACTTGTTGGCCGATTGAAATAAATATAAAGACTAAGTAAGATGCTTTTCTTTTTATTCATTATTAATCCAGATTTTTAAATTTGAGCATGCACCAATCGTTTTTGCTGTTATTGTCAATAAGGGTCAGTTTAAACGATTTAGCCTTTTCTACTAATATTTCAGTGTCACTTGTATAGAATCCGCTTAATATCAGCACAGCTCCCGCAGACATTTTCTGTTTGAACATATGCATGTCGGCAAGTAGAATATTTCTGTTTATGTTGGCTGTTATTACATCGTATTTGTCTTTTATATCTTTCAATACATTTGAATCGCCCAATAGTACAGACACATTCTCAACGTTGTTAAGAGTGCAGTTGTGCGTAGTGTTTCTTACGCTCCATTCGTCTATGTCATAAGCAGTTACGGCTTTGGCGCCAAGTTTAGATGCAACTATCGACAGAATGCCTGTTCCACATCCGCAATCTAAAAATAATTTATCTTTCAGTTCTGTGTTAAAAAGCTCGTTGATTATCATGTATGTCGTTTCATGATTGCCTGTGCCAAATGCCTGTTCTGTGTCAATTGTTATATTGAGCAGGTTTTCGTCTTCAACAAGTTGCGGTACATTGTTCTTATCGTGTATTATACATTTATTTTCAATGAGTATAGGTTTAAAACCTTGCTCCTCCCATGCGGCATTCCAGTTTTTGTCCTCAGCATCTTCAACGTTATAGGTTATCTGGATATCGTCTATAGGAAAGTTGTTAAGACATTCATCTAAAACTTCTTTGTTGAAGTTTTGTGTCTGAACGTAACCGGTTACAGTCGACATGACATCCTCGAATGACTCAAAGCCGGCATTTCCTGCAAAGTCACATAGAATGTCTTTTGCTGCTTGCAGAAGCATTTCGTCATCGATATTTTGTCCTTGATTGTCTGTAATGCAGAATTTTACTTCAAGATATTTCATACTACGTGTTAAATTTTTATGCAAATGTATAAAAAATAGGGGAAAACCTATTATGGTTTAGGGTTTTTCCCTAATTTTGCATTACAAGAAATTTTATTTTTGCATACAAGAAAATCTGCTTATTAAATTAAGAAGTGTAGAGAATATGAAGACAAAGGTATTATTTTATAATAATATTAGGAGGTGGGGTTTATGAAAAGAAATATTTTAGCATTATTTTTATTTGGTCTGATATCGTCAGGAGCATATGCTCAGGATGATATGTATTTTACGCCCAAGAAGACAGAAAAAGTTGTGAAGGAAGTGGCTCCTGTTGCGTCATATCATGAAAATCATATGGATGTAGACGAATACAACAGGCGTGGCTTTTGGGGTAATGAGGGATACGTCCAGACCTCAGACACAACAGCTAGTGATGTTATTGACTTCAGCCCATCTGATTCGTTGCAGACAACTGCATATGCAGGGGCGGAAGGTGAGTATGATGAAAGTTATAATCCCGAGGACGACTATGTGTATAGCCGCCGTATGAGCCGGTTTGATGATTTTTATTGGTACGATCCTTGGTATTATGGGTGGTATGGACCTTATTGGTATGGCAGTCCATATTGGTATGCTTATTCAGGTTGGTATGGTCCTTGGTATGATCCATGGTATTATGGATGGTACAGGCCTGGGGGCTATGGATGGTATCATTCGTGGTATTGGCCTGTTTCATATTACAGACCCTATAGGGGCATAACCGGAACGAGTAATCACGGGCGTGTGAACTATGGCCACTCAGGAGGAGTAAACAAGAATTTCAGAGGTTATCGTGGCACAAATAACCGTGCTAACGCCAACCGTGGTTCTTATAACGACCGAAACAATAACTCGAATACAAATTATAACCGATTTAACGGTAACCGCAGAAATAATTACAATAATCAAAACACGATGTCACGTCCGTCATATAATAATGGCAGCTCATTCGGCGGTAGTCGTGGTGGCGGATCTTTCGGTGGCGGTTCGTTTGGCGGTAGCCGCGGAGGAGGTGGCGGTGGACACTTCGGCGGTCGTAGATAGTTTGTTGGGTGAGATAAATTTTGTTACATAAAAATATTTTGACTATGAGACGTTTACTAATTATATTCGCGTCAACTCTTTTTGCATCATATATGTCGGCGCAAGAGACTTATGAAAATGCCAATATTGCAGGCGAAGACCTCAACGGCACAGCCCGTTATGTAGGTATGGGAGGTGCGCTTGATGCTTTAGGTGCAGATATTTCGACTATTGGTACAAACCCTGCCGGTATAGGTCTGTTCCGCCATTCGATGGCAAATGTTTCGTTTGGCTTCGTGTCACAGCAGGACGGTAAAAGTTTTGCAAATGGTAATACAACGAACATGAGCTTTGATCAGGCTGGTTTTGTGTATTCAAAGCGTACGGGACGAAACTCTTTTCTGAACCTTGCGTTCAATTATCACAAGAGCCGTAATTTCAATTACATACTTTCTGCTGCCGGTGCTCTTAAGGGCGCGTCACAGAATAAACTGTCTTACATGAAGGGAGCTGAGGGTGTGTTTAATATTTATAACGATAACGGTACATTCCTTGCAGATGATAATTCATTTAGCCAAGTTGACTATCTGTACTACAATGCCTTGCTTTCTGATGCAGACGGTGCATTCTATTATAACAATGCAACCAATTATATGTTCAACCGCGCCAATACCGGTTATATAGGCGAGTATGATTTTAACATCAGCGGTAATATAAACGATCGTGTATACCTTGGTCTTACCGTAGGAATAAGCGATGTAAACTATAAGGGCTATAGTGAATATACCGAGGCTCTTGTAGATGCTGACGGCGGGTCTGTGGGAAATGTTACTCTTGCTGATGAACGTCGTATAAGTGGAAGTGGAGTTAATGTTAAGGCCGGTGTCATTATACGTCCTATAGAGACATCACCTTTCCGTATAGGCCTTTCTGTTGCAACGCCTACATGGTATGATTTGACAACGTCAAACTATACAACCTTGGCAAACAACTCAAGTGTAGGCATGTATGATTCTGGCGAAATAGGCGAGAGCTATGACTTTAAACTTTATACACCTTGGAAGTTTGGCGTGAGCCTTGGTACCACAGTGGGCAATTATCTGGCCATCGGTGCAGGATATGAGTATGCCGATTATGGATGTATTGATTCAAGAGTAAACACTGGCGGAGGATATGACTGGTATTATGATGAATATTGGGAGAGCAGTGCAAGTGATAACGCAATGAACAATCATACAGAAAACACTCTGAAAGGTGTCAGCACGCTGAAACTTGGTGTTGAGTTTAAGCCGGATGCAAAATTGTCTTTACGACTTGGATATAATTATGTTTCGCCGATGTATGAGAAATATGGATATAAAGACGGAACAATAAACTCTCCCGGTTCGTATTACAGTTCTTCGACAGATTATACAAACTGGAAGGCAACTAACCGTATAACATGTGGTCTAGGATATAACATAGGCAAGATGTCTTTAGACCTTGCATACCAGTATACTGTTCAGGACGGTGATTTCAGCCCGTTCACTAATTATTATGCAGGACCTCAGGATACGCCTGAAAATAATAACATTTGCGATGCTGTGAACGTTTCAAACAAGCGCCATCAGCTTTTGCTCACGTTAGGTTATCACTTCTAGGCTATTATGGCTGCAACACCTACATGCAGTATGTAGGAAAAACAATTATACAGCCAGATAATCAGTCTCGATTTGCTTAGGTATAAATATAATTATGGCAGATATTTACACTCATAAGGTGAAAATATCTGCCATGTTATTTTTCTTGACATGCAGGCTGTCTCCTTTTGTCTTTAGCGTTTCCCGCGTCTTGTTCTGATGTTTCCTTTTGTGTGGTGGTTGCCATTTCTTTAATCTTTTATTATGACAAATGGGTGTATTTGCATGGTATTGTTTGTTTGGGCTAACTTATGATTCTGCGAAATAATCTTATGGTTAATTGCAATTTGATGTGTAAGACGATGTCTGACATTTCAATACACATGCGCAGAATGTTGGCTTGTCATAAAAAATAGGGCGGTTTAAAATAAAGCCGCCCTGTTTTTATAAAAGTATTCACGTGTTACTATTTTATCTGAACCTCCTGATATGCCACAAGTCTGTCTGTACGTTCTCCCTGACCTCTGTAGTAGACTAAGGCTTGATATTTATTTTCTGTCTGATAGAAACTTCCTTCAGTAGGCATTATCTGCACAGTACCGGAGTTGTCGAGCATCACAATTTGATATGAGTAGTAACCCTGTTTCTGCATTATTGTTGCTTCATAGCACCGGGTGGCATCGTTGTATGTCATTTGGTAGTCCGGCGTAAACCAGTCGTTGGTCCATGTTGCATTCAGATATACTGTGCCGTTGACTTTCTGAGGGCATTTCAGCCTGTAGTGCACGAATACGTATTCTGATGAAATGTCGTTCTCAATATTGTCACTGTTGCGTATGTAGAATGCTCCGTTGGCATCTTCATCGTAGACATAATTCAGCCGCGGCTCGCACATGAACGGATATACATTATAGTTCTTGCCGTCCCAGTCAATGCGGTCGATGCCCATTGTCGGGTGGCTGACGTCAAGAACTTCAAATTTGTGATATTCGTTTCCGGCAGGAAATATCAGGTCTCTGTTGTGGTCCCATTTAAGGCCATTGGGCATGATGTATTGCGGTTTTGCATTCAGTTTGGCGTTATACCATCTTCCGTTTTGCATTACGGCAGTTTTAATCTGTGATGTCGGGTCGGTTACGTTGATGTTGCCATAGCTCAGCTGCATCGACACCTGCTGATGAGCCTTGTTAAAGTCGAGGTCTGTGTTTGTCGTAACGCTTAGCTGCAATCCCATTTGAGGCTCGAGTACCATGAAACACGCCGTAAACACACGCCGGTTGTTGTCGTTTTCGTCATAAACAGTAAGTTTGTAGTTGCCGCTCATCTTCAGTTGGCAGTCTTCGTTCGGTATGCGCAACTTGTAGTGTGTGTAAAGTACGTTTGTGTTTATCGACTCTTCATTATCGTCTATGGTGCTTCCGTCGGCAAATCCTTCGATGTAGTCGCTGGTAAAAAGCTGGTCTGACACCGTCCAGTCTGCATTGCAGTGCTCAATTTTGTATACATATCTGTGATAAGAATGCGTGAGATCGTCGAACCCGATGTTTATAATGTCGTTAGGACTGTTTCCTCTTAGTTTTATCACAGGCAGCGACATCCAGTTTTGTCCGGCCACCACTTGCAGCGACTTTATGTTTGGGTCATAAATTTCATGCCTTTGTGCATTGGCGCACGTGATGAGTGATGTCAGCAATGTTAAAAGTATAGTTTTCTTCATAAGGTCTTTTTTTATAATATATAACGCAAAGAATTTCTGTTTATTGCTTTTGGTTATCCCTGCAGGTGGGCTGCCTATTTTATGTAGTTTCAGCATTCTTTTTTATTTTAAATAATGCTTTTGTCATTATTCTGTTGCCCTTATAAATGATTTGGGCTTATATTTATAGCTTTTGTCGCATGTATAATTGTTTTATTTCGGAACAAGCTGTTTGTTGCTGTTGTGACATTTAACGCTCCTGAAATGCCTGTCGCGTTTTGGAATTTGTAGTTTGATGGGAAAATGCGCTAAAATACTCATTTGCTGCAAGTGTTTGATTATAAGTGTGTTACTTTATTTTGACTGAAAACTGCAGCACTCCGCATATGTAAAATATGGCTTTTTGCAGTCTGATATGCCATGTTTTGTGGTCTAACTCATTGCTTTTTGCTTCGGATTTAAGTGCTTTTTGTATTTGAAATCACTTGAAATGATTATAAATACACGTCTAATAGTGAACGTGTGTTAACAATCGGCCAGTATGATATTCATGTTTTTAATCTTGATTAACGTTGCATTTTCTAAAACAAAAAATAATAATGTCCTGATTTTTTACTTTTGATGTTCCAGCGTTTTGTCCTTTTTGAGAACAATAACCGTTTTTGTCTTAATGTCATTGTGGCATGTTCCGGCTATGGTGTCGTTGCGTTGTGTCATATAATTTTTTGATTTTGACATGCTCCGATAGTCTACAATGTCAATAAAATCAGATATTTATTTTGTGTTGTTTTTATTTTGCGTTATCTTTGCATGATAATTACCGGTAAACGAAAGATATATGAATATAGCCAAAGTTAAAGATTCTGATTTGCGCAATGCTGCTTCGGCAGGTATGGATGAGTTCTTGAAAGTGTTTACAGACGCAATAATGGCGAGCGTGGGCGGAGAGCTTACAGCCGACACAATGGCAGAACTCAATTCGGATCAGATAACGCTTCTTGCATATGACATACTGCATAATGAGGTGATGGATGGAGGTTTTGTTCAGCTGATTTATAACGGATATGGAAGTTTCCTGTTCCGCAACCCTTTTGCAAAAGCGATAAAAGGGTGGGGCATAGACGAGCTGGCAAGTCTTGTAAAAAAGGCCGGAAAGCTTTATTTCAAATATAAGAATGAAATAGAGCGCGAGTGCACAGATGATGAGTTTATGGCTATGTTTGAGCAATATCCCGAATTTGACGACCTCGATGACTTGTTCGTTGAGAACGAAGAGACCTGGACTGGGATGGTGGCCTGTTACGTGGATGAGCATATCGAACGTTTTGTAACGGTTGAGGAATAAAACAGATTGAAAAATGAACAAAGAAGAAGAACTGCTTAGAAAGAAAAGTCCGGTAAGCATCCGTAACAAGAAAGCCTCTTTCGAGTATTTTTTTGTTGATACATACACAGCCGGTATTGTGCTTACCGGTACAGAGATAAAGTCGATTCGGCTTGGCAAGGCTTCGCTTGTTGACAGCTTCTGCTATATACACAATGGCGAGATATGGGTCAAGGGAATGAACATTTCGCCTTATTTCTTCGGCTCATATAACAACCATGAGGCAAAACGCGACCGTAAGCTGCTTCTGAATAAACGCGAGATTCATAAACTTCAGGAAGCCACCAAGCAAGTTGGTTTCACCATAGTGCCCATATTGGTGTTTATTGACGATCATGGACGGGCAAAGATGGATATAGCCTTGGCTAAAGGTAAGAAGGAATTTGACAAGCGTCAGACGATGAAGGAGAAAGAAGACCGGCGCGAGATGGACAGGGCTATGAAGCATTATTAAGTTAAAACGTTGGCTTTATTATGGAACGTGTCATAAAGAATATAGTTTTTGATTTGGGCGGCGTCATTATGACCCTTGACCCTGCAGAGGCTTTGCGCCGTTTCAAGGCTCTCGGTCTGTCTGATGCCGAGCGCTATCTTGATTCTTACACGCAGTCAGGCATCTTCGGAAATCTTGAGGAAGGAAAGATTACTGCGGAGGATTTTCGCAGCAAACTCAGCAGCCTGACAGGGCACGAACTTACGTTCGATGAGTGTAAGCATGCATGGCTTGGCTATCGTAAAGATGTTCCGCAGCGCAATCTTGACTTGCTGAAAGAGCTTCGTGCCAAGGGCTATCGTCTTATTCTGCTGTCTAACACCAATCCGTTTATGATGGATTGGGCGTTGAGCAGTGAATTTGATGGAAAAGGCTCGTCTCTCAATGACTATTTCGATGCTCTATATTTGAGCTATCGTCTTGGCATAATGAAACCTGCGTCTGATTTTTTCAGACAAGTGCTTGACAACGAAAATATTCTGCCGGAAGAGACACTCTTTGTCGATGACGGCCCGCGCAATGTTGAGGCTGCCGGCAAATTGGGGTTCATGACAATGTGCCCGGATAACGGTTCAGACTGGACTGGTGAGCTTCGCTCACTTCTTCATTTATGAAATCATTCGGCATGTTTGTGCGGAATTTCAGACATATACAGATAAGATGTTGTAATAAATTGCTACTTTTGTAGGCGTTTAAAATAATATAAAATGGTTTTCAAGAAAAAAAGGAGATGGCATTGTCTCTCTGGTCAGCCGATTACTGACATGGATAAACAGGTTATGTATTGGGAAAACAAGGGTAAACTTGTGCCTACGCGTGATCTGATAAAAACTCCCGAGCAGATTGAAGGTATAAGACGAAGCGGAGTTATCAACACAGAAGTGTTAGACGAAGTGGCCAAGAATATTCATGAAGGAATGAATACTCTTGAGATAGACAAAATCTGTTATGACTATTGTGTAAGCCATGGCGGCACACCGGCTTGCCTTAATTATGAGGGATATCCTAAGAGTGTATGTACAAGCATAAACGAAGTCGTATGTCATGGCATACCTAAGGAAGAAGATGTGCTTAAGGAAGGAGATATTATTAACGTCGACTTTACTACAATACTTGACGGATATTATGCCGACGCTTCCAGAATGTTCATTATCGGCAAGACCACACCAGAGAAGGAGCAGCTGGTCCGTGTTGCCAAGGAATGTCTTGAGATTGGAGCAGAGGCCGCTAAGCCATATTGCTTTGTAGGCGATATCGGACATGCGATACAGAAGCATGCCGAGAAGTATCATTATGGTGTCGTGCGTGATCTTTGTGGCCACGGAGTGGGGCTTAAGTTCCATGAAGAGCCTGAGGTCCTGCATTTTGGTCACCGCGGAACGGGCATGCTTATTGTGCCTGGCATGGTGTTTACTATTGAGCCGATGATAAATATGGGAACATGGCAGGTGTTCATTGATGCTGATGACAAGTATGGCTGGGAAGTGATAACCGGTGATGAGAAGCCGAGTGCACAATGGGAACACACTTTCCTTATGACTGAACATGGTGTGGAAATTCTTTCAGAATGATTTTAGATTATGAATGACGTATATATATTAGGTATAGAAAGCAGCTGCGACGACACTTCTGCTGCTGTTCTTCGCAACGGCGTGCTGTTGAGCAATGTGACGGCTTCTCAGGAAGTGCATAAGGCTTATGGAGGCGTTGTGCCAGAGCTTGCTTCGCGTGCGCATCAGCAAAATGTCGTTCCGGTTGTTGATCAGGCTTTGAAGCGTGCCGGTATTGAGAAAGAACAGCTGTCTGCCATTGCCTTCACGCGCGGTCCGGGACTTATGGGCTCGTTGCTTGTTGGAGTCAGCTTTGCAAAGGGTATGGCCCGTTCGTTAGGCATTCCTCTTATTGATGTCAATCACTTGCAGGGGCATGTCATGGCTCACTTTATTAAAGAGAGCGACGACGACCATTCTGCTCCTCCATTGCCGTTTATCTGCCTGCTCGTTAGTGGCGGCAATTCGCAGATAGTGAAGGTTAATGCCTATAATGACATGCAGGTGCTCGGACAGACTATTGATGATGCTGCAGGTGAGGCTATCGATAAGTGTTCAAAGGTAATGGGGCTGGGTTATCCTGGTGGCCCGATTATAGACAGGCTGGCCCGTCAGGGTAATCCTCATGCATATAAGTTTGCCGAGCCGCATATACCAGGATTGAATTATAGCTTCAGCGGACTAAAGACGTCTTTCCTTTATAGTTTGCGTGAGTGGATAAAGGACGATCCTGATTTTATAGAGCATCATAAGGAAGACTTGGCTGCCAGCCTTGAGTATACTATTGTTGATATATTGATGAAGAAACTCCGTCTTGCCGTAAAGCAGACAAATATCAAGCATGTGGCTGTTGCCGGAGGTGTCAGCGCAAATAACGGATTGCGCAATGCCTTCCATGAGCATGCGGAGAAGTATGGCTGGACAATTTATATACCGAAGTTCAGCTATACCACCGATAATGCGGCTATGATTGGCATAACGGGCTATTATAAATATCTTGACAATGACTATTGCTCAATAGATAAACCGGCATTTTCAAAAGTAACTTTTCAATAAATAAATTAAATATGGATTTCGAAAACAAAATACTCAGCAGAGAGATAAGTCAGTTTATTTGGGAAAAAGGCAAGACATTAGGTACAGCGGAGAGCTGCACGGGTGGCCGTATAGCTGAAGCAATAGTCCTTATGCCCGGAGCGTCAAACTATTTTAAGGGCAGCATAGTCTCATATACCAATGAAGTTAAGGAAAAGGTGTTGGGAGTAAGTCATGAGGTTCTTGAAGAAAAGACAGCTGTATGTGAGGAAGTAGCCATTGAGATGGTTAAAGGGGCAATAAAATTGCTTAACGTTGACTATGCAATCTCTGCAACAGGAATAGCTGGACCGTCAGGAGGCACACACGAGAACCCCGTTGGAACTATTTGGATAGCATGCGGAAGTGCTGATGACATCGTGACTTTAAAACTTGAGGAAGATAAAGGCCGCGACCTGAACTTGGCTAATGCCACAAGCAAGGCATTGCAGTTGTTCTTGCAGTATCTGACAGACAGACTTGCAGAGGAAGCGCCAACAGATGTTGAAAAGCATTGATTGATGCTTTGAGCCGTTTGATTGTCTTCTTGTGCGATTAAGAACTCTCAAGTATTAGTCTTGACTTTCTTTAATAGTGCTAAAAAAAGATAAATATTTGATTATTAGCGAAAATGTTTTGCTTATTCAGAAAAAGTTAGTAATTTTGCACTCTGTTTGGAATAAGTATCAAAAGATTAAACAAAAAACGTAGATTGCAATGTCGAAGATTTGTCAAATAACAGGGAAAAAAGCTCAGATTGGAAATAACGTTTCACACTCAAAGCATCGTACAAAACGCAGCTTTGACGTGAATCTTTTCAGCAAGAAATTCTATTACGTAGAAGAGCAGTGCTGGATAAGCTTGAAGATAAGTGCGGCTGGCTTGCGCTTGATTAATAAGGTTGGCTTGGACGCAGCTCTTAAGCAGGCTGTTTCTAAAGGCTACTGCGATTGGAAGGATATTAAAGTTATAGGAGAATAAGCACAATGGCAAAGAAAGCTAAGGGTAATAGAGTTCAGGTTGTATTGGAGTGCACCGAAATGAAAAATAGCGGTCTTCCTGGTACAAGCCGTTATGTTACAACAAAGAACCGCAAGAACACTCCTGAGAGAATGGAGTTGATGAAGTATAATCCTATCTTGAAGAAGATGACTCTTCACAAGGAGATTAAGTAATAACAATTAAAACAGTTTTAGAAAATGGCAAAGAAAACCGTCGCTACCCTCCACGAAGGTTCAAAGGATGGTCGCGCTTATACTAAGGTTATTAAGATGGTGAAAAGTCCTAAGACAGGTGCCTATATCTTTGACGAGCAGATGGTACCTAATGAGGCTGTTAAAGACTTTTTTAAGAACTAATCTTTGAATATGAGATATTTTAAAAAGGCTGCAAATAATTTTGCAGCCTTTTTTGTTGTGGATGTGAGTTCATTTTACTAATTTTGTAGCAAAATATTTATTATGGGGTTATTTGGTATTTTTAATAAGAACAAAAAGAAACTTTAGATAAGGGCTTAGAGAAAACAAAGCAGAGTGTTTTTTCAAAAATAGCCCGTGCCGTTGCAGGAAAGTCTAAAGTTGATGATGATGTGCTCGACAATTTGGAAGAAGTCTTGATCACGTCTGATGTCGGTGTTGATACAACATTAAAAATAATTCGCAGAATTGAGGAAAGAGTTGCACGAGACAAATATGTCTCAGTGTCAGAACTTAACGGCATACTTCGTGATGAGATTGCTGCCTTGTTGGCTGAAAATAACTCCGAGGACAATGATGATTGGGGACTGCCGCAAGACCATTCTCCTTATGTGATACTTGTTGTAGGTGTTAACGGCGTTGGAAAGACGACAACAATAGGCAAGCTCGCTTACCAATTTAAGAAAGCCGGCAAGAAAGTTTACCTTGGCGCAGCAGATACGTTCCGTGCAGCTGCTGTAGAGCAATTGTCTATATGGGGAGAACGTGTCGGAGTTCCGGTGGTCAAACAGCAGATGGGTGCTGATCCCGCAAGTGTTGCATTTGATACGCTAAGTTCAGCAAAGGCTAACGGAGCTGATGTAGTGTTGATTGACACTGCAGGGCGTTTGCATAACAAGGTCGGTCTTATGAATGAGCTTAAGAAGATAAAGGATGTGATGAAAAAGGTCATTCCTCAGGCTCCGGATGAGGTTATGCTCGTGCTTGATGGTTCAACCGGACAAAATGCTTTTGAACAGGCTAAGCAGTTCTCTGCTGTAACTCAAATAACAAGTCTTGCCATAACGAAGCTTGACGGAACAGCCAAGGGAGGTGTCGTGATTGGAATATCAGACCAGTTGAAAGTTCCTGTTAAATATATAGGATTGGGTGAGGGAATGGAAGACCTTCAGCTGTTTAATAAGAAACAATTTGTAGATTCACTCTTTAAGGTAGAAAAGTGAGAAAGAACCAGATAGATTTTATAACCATGGGATGCTCTAAGAATCTTGTTGACAGTGAGATTCTTATGCGCCAGTTTGAGCTAAATGGATATAAATGTGTACATGACAGCAAAAATCCACAAGGAGAAATTGCTGTCATTAATACATGTGGCTTTATCGGTGATGCAAAGGAAGAAAGTATAAATACTATTCTTGAATTTGCACAGGCAAAGGAAGAGGGACGTATAAACAAACTTTATGTCATGGGATGCCTGTCCCAAAGATATAAAGCAGAATTGGAAAAGGAAATACCTCAGGTAGATAAATATTACGGGAAATTTGACTTCAAACAGTTGCTTACCGATTTAGGTAAGGCCGAAGTGTTGGATTGCAGAAATAAGAGATTCCTTACAACTCCGCATCATTACGCATACATAAAGATTAGTGAAGGATGCGACCGTCATTGCGCTTATTGTGCCATACCGCTGATTACCGGACGGCACGTCAGCAGGCCTAAGGAAGAGATTCTTGAGGAAGTAAAGGCTTTTGTGGCATCTGGCGTAAAGGAATTTCAGATTATTGCTCAGGAATTAACATATTATGGCATTGATATAGACGGTAAACGTCATATCGCTGATTTAATATCTGCAATTGCAGATGTTCCCGGTGTAGAGTGGGTACGTTTGCATTATGCCTATCCAACACATTTTCCTTATGAACTTTTAGATGTCATAAGGGAAAAACCAAATGTATGTAAGTATTTGGATATTGCATTACAGCATATTTCTGACAATATGCTTCAGGCAATGAAACGAAATATAACTAAGGAAGAAACTTATGCGTTGATAGAACGTATAAGGAAGGAGGTTCCAGGCATTCATTTGCGTACAACGCTTATGGTTGGCTTTCCTGGTGAAACCGACGAGGATTTTGAAGAATTGATGGAGTTCACCAAATGGGCGCGGTTTGAGCGTATGGGAGCTTTTGCCTATTCAGAGGAAGAAGGTACTTATAGTGAAATTCATTATAATGATGATATTGCTGATGATATTAAACAAAAACGTTTGGACCGTTTAATGGATTTACAGCAGAATATAAGTGGTGAGATTGCTTCTGAGAAAATAGGAAAGGTGTTTAAGGTCATTATAGATAGAAAAGAAGGTGATTATTATATTGGTAGAACTGAATTTAGTTCTCCTGAAGTAGATCCGGAGGTTCTCATACCTGTAAGTGAAAAACGTCTTCGTACAGGTTGTTTCTATAATGTGAAAATAACTGATGCAGAAGAGTTTGACCTGTATGGTACAGTAAACTATTGATTGCCTTATAGTATAAAATACCATAATTAGGCTGTTGGTAATGTTTGGCATCGTGTTTTTACGCTATGCTTGATTTAATATGAATGTTTTTGTATGAACAATAAAAGTTTTATTTCTGAGTTGTCTCAGAGAATGGGATATACGCAGGATGATACCCAAAAAATGGTGAACACAATAATAGACTCCATGAATGATTGTTTTCAGAAAGGGGATGTTGTGTCTATTCCTAAATTTGGTACTTTTGAAGTAAAAAAACGTCTTGAGAGAATAGTCGTAAATCCGGGAACTAAACAACGCATGCTTGTTCCTCCAAAACTTGTTCTCGGTTTTAAGCCAATAGCATCTCTTAAAGAAAAGGTTAAAAATGGAGGGCAGGGATAATGGCAAAGAATTCGGTACAGGAAATAGCTGCTGTGATAGCAGGCAAGCATGGGTTGTCGCAGCAGGATGCTGAGGCTTTTGTCTCTTCGTTTTTTGATTTGATAAATGAAGGTCTGCACAGCGAAAAAGCAGTTAAAGTAAAAGGATTAGGCACATTTAAAGTTATTGATGTTCGTGAGAGAGAAAGTGTAAATGTAAATACAGGAGAGCGTGTGTTGATAGAGAGTCACGCCAAAATAACTTTTACTGCAGATCCTGTTATGCGCGATTTGGTGAATAAGCCTTTTGCGCAGTTTGAAACTGTTGTGTTGAATGACGGGGTTGAACTTGAGGATATGGCAAAGGTACAAGCTCCTGATGATTCTGATTTGAAAGATGACGGCATTGATGATGTTGATTCTGAAAATATAAGTGATGATGTTGATGAGACTAATTCTCAGGAAAGTAATACGGAATCTTTTAATATCATTAATAGCAACTACGATTTGCCTCAATTTGAGCAAGGTCGGTCGGATAACCAGGATTGTATTAGTAGCAAAGATTTAGAAGAAGAGACTGCATCTGGAAATACAGAAAATTCTGCTAGACCTATAAGTGGGCAAAATGACGACAAGGATTATTCAGAGCAGAATGCAGGTGGTCTGAATGATGATGATATTGCTACTGATTCAAAGCATGTAGATTTAGTTGGTGAGGATAAAAATGAAGAGGAGACAGGGGCGTCAATTATTTGTGATAATGAAGATGAAGTAGGTTTGCAAAATTGTGTACAAGATTCTGAAAATGTACTTGAAGGAGAAGTTCAAACAGGACAGACAGAAAATGTTGAAACTGAAAGGTTTGCTAATAAAACCATAGAACAATTTGTCGCAACCGGTCGTATAGACGAAGTTCACGATGATTCTGACGTACAAAAAATACACAGCAAATCAGGCATGGCCTGGTATTATTGGATCTTTTTAATGTTGGTTGTTGCAGCCTTGGCTTTTTGGGGCGGTATCTATTGGAATGAAAGTAATACTAAGCCTGTAATAAAATATGTTACAATAAAGCAACCTCCTGCGTCTGCCAATATAGGTGCTGCCGATACGATGGCGAATAATGATTCTGTTAAATCTGCTGATAATAGGTTGAAGCAGAATTTACATGATTCGATAAACGTAAATAAAAATACGATAGAGAAGTCTGAAAGAGAAGGGAATGTGCCAACAAAACCATCTTCAGCTACTGTTGAAAGAGCGGATTTGAAAAATGCAGCAACTGCAGTCAGAACCGGCGCTTATCGTATTGTGGGCACAGACAGAGTGGTTACGGTAAAGAAAGGCGAGACTTTGAGCAAAATTTCAAGGTTCTATCTTGGTGAAGGTATGGAATGCTATATAATGGTTCATAATGGAACTTCTGATATAAGGGAAGGTATGCGACTGAAAATACCAAAATTGGTGAGCAAAAAGAAGGAATAGTCACGATAACTTGTCTTAGTATTTTTATTCAAAAATAACGATATTGGCAGTTTGGGAGCTGATATGAGTTTTTATAAGATAAGAAGCATTTCTCAATCTGTGTAAATAGTTTTACATTTGTATGAATAGTTAATATTGATTTCTGTCTTGAATCAGTTTTTATCCGTATGGGATATTCTGGGAAAGACAGAAATCAATCTGTTTTGTTGTAATGATATGGTTTAATATTGTCATTCTGAATAATATTGAAGTAGTCTCGTTTGTGCTATTGATATGGATAAAGCGCTTTATATTATAGGCATAATAAAGTAATAAGAAACTTTTTTAATATTATTTAGTCCCAAATTTTCGCACATCAATTCATAATGTAGTATTTTTGCGGGTAAAATAAGTGTAACAATAAAATTTGGAATTATGGCAGAATCTATAGATATCCGCGAGTTGAATATCTTGATAGAACAAAAAAGCTCTTTTGTGGCTAACATCACAGCGGGTATGAACCGTGTTATTGTAGGACAAAAACATTTGGTTGATACACTTTTAATAGGACTACTTAGCGATGGACATATATTGTTAGAAGGTGTACCTGGATTGGCTAAAACACTGGCTATTAAAACATTGTCTCAACTTATCGATTCAGAATACAGCCGTATACAGTTTACTCCCGATCTTTTGCCGGCCGATGTAATCGGTACAATGATTTATTCTCAGAAAGATGAGAAATTTCAGGTAAAGAAAGGTCCCGTATTTGCGAACTTTGTATTGGCGGATGAAATAAACCGAGCTCCAGCAAAGGTGCAGAGTGCTTTGCTGGAAGCAATGCAGGAGCATCAGGTAACAATTGGAAGTACGACTTTCAGCTTGCCGAATCCTTTTTTGGTAATGGCAACACAGAACCCGATAGAACAGGAAGGTACTTATTCTCTGCCAGAGGCTCAGGTTGACCGCTTTATGCTTAAAGTAATAATAGATTATCCTACACTTGAAGAGGAAAAACTTATTATACGAGAAAATCTTGCAGGTTCGCTTCCGAAGGTAACTCCGGTTATCACAGCCGATGATATTGTTGAGGCACGTAAGGTTGTTGAAAAGGTGTATATTGATGAAAAGATAGAACAATATATTGCTGATATCGTATTTGCCTCAAGATATCCTGACAGATATGGACTATCACAATTAAAGGATTTGATCACTTTCGGTGGCAGTCCACGTGCAAGTATTAATTTGGCTAGAGCATCACGTGCATATGCTTTTATCAAGAGACGCGGATATGTTATTCCTGAAGACGTACGAGCAATAGCTCATGATGTTTTACGTCATAGAATCGGTTTGTCTTACGAAGCAGAGGCTACTAATGTTACAAGTGAAGAAATTATAAGTGATATAATTAATAAGGTGGAGGTTCCTTGATGGATACCCAGGACATTCTCAAAAAAGTTAGAAAAATCGAGATAAAGGCTCGCGGGCTCAGCAATAATATATTTGCCGGGCAATATCATTCTGCCTTTAAAGGGCGTGGTATGGCCTTTAGTGAGGTGCGTGATTATCAGTATGGTGATGATATACGTGATATAGACTGGAATGTTTCTGCGCGTTTTCATAAACCTTATGTCAAAGTATATGAGGAAGAGCGTGAACTTACGGTAATGCTTTTGATAGATGTCAGTGGCTCCTTAGATTTCGGAACACAGAAAACAACGAAAAAGGAGATGGTGGCAGAAATCGCAGCAACACTTGCTTTCAGTGCCATACAGAACAACGATAAAATAGGAGTTGTATTCTTTTCTGATAAAATAGAAAAATATATCCCTCCGAAAAAGGGTCGTAAGCATATACTTTTTATAATTCGTGAGATGCTGGATTTTCATCCTGAAAGTAAAAAGACGGATTTGAAAAAGGCTGTTGAGTTTCTCACAAGTGTGTTAAAACGTAGATGTACAGCATTTATTATGAGTGACTTCTACACGCACACCGATTTTGAAAACGCATTAACAATATGCAACCGTAAGCATGATGTAGTTGCTTTGCAAGTATATGACCCACGTGCCAAGTCTCTTCCTGATGTAGGTCTGATAAAAGTTTGTGATGCAGAGACCGGACATGAGATGTATATAGATACGAGCGACAAGCGATTGCGTGATGCTCATTATTCGTATTGGCTCAATAGACAAAAGGAACTAAGTTCTATATTTAATAAAAGCAATGTAGATAATATATCTATTGCGACTGACCAGGATTATGTAAAATCATTGATGCAACTGTTTGCCATGCGTAGTTAATAAAACATGTGCTGCGGTTAAATTGATTATTCATGATTAAATGAAACGTATTATTTGTATTATATCATTAGTGGCTTGTGTCTTAGGCCTATATGCTCAGGTGTCTGTCGAGTCAAAAATAGATTCGATAGAGATTCTTATTGGTGAACAGACAGATGTTGTGTTGACTGTAACAGCCAAGGAAGGAGCTGTTATTAAAATGCCTGTGTTTAAGCCTTCACAGTATATAACGCCAGGCGTTGAAGTGTTGTCTGATTCAAAGGCTGATACTTCACAATTGGATAATAATATTATTAAAGTAACAAAGCGTTATACTTTGACTTCTTTTGACGAGAATCTGTATTATATTCCGCCAATGAAGGTGACCGTTGATGGTAAAAAATATCAGAGCAAAAGTCTTGCCCTTAAGGTGTTGACTGTTCCTGTTGATACATTGCATCCTGAAAAGTTCTTTCCGCCAAAGGATGTACAGAATAATCCGTTTCAGTGGGAAGATTGGGCTTCTCCTTTTTGGTTTAGTGTGTTGTTTGTTCTTATGGGAGTGCTCGCATATTATTTGTGGACACGCCTTAAGGAAAATAAACCGGTCATTGCGCGTGTGAGAATAGTGAAAAAAGTATTGCCTCACCAAAAGGCTTTAAGTGAGATAGAGCATATTAAGTCTGATCGTCGATTGATGTCTGAAGATCAAAAAGCTTACTACACACTTCTTACGGATGTGTTGCGTAAGTACATCAAAGAGCGTTTTGGATTTAATGCAATGGAGATGACAAGTTCTGAGATTATAACAAGACTGCAAAACGAGAACGACAAGAAAATGGTAGACGAATTGAAGGAACTTTTCGTTACGGCAGACCTTGTTAAATTTGCCAAATATTCGACACTTATTAATGAGAATGACGCCAACTTGGTAAATGCAATAGAATTTATTAATACAACTAAGGTAGAAAATCAGCCTGTTGTAGAGCGAATAGAACCTAAACTTACAGAAACAGATAAACGTAATATGCGTTCAAGGACCATCTTGAAGGTTTCGATAATAGCTCTTGTGGTAGTAAGTATTTCGCTTTTGGCTCTTGCAATATATCAAGTTAGTTTGTTGATATAGGAGACTATAAATTATGGAATTTGTCAATAAAGAATATTTCTTGTTGTTGCTGTTGCTCATACCTTATTTAATTTGGTATTTGCTTCATAGAAAGACGAGTGAGCCTACGATGCGCATGAGTGACACACATGCATATCAGTATGCTCCGAAAAGTCTGCGTGTGCGCTTGATGTGGCTACCTATGTTATTGCGCATTATTGTTTTTGTGCTTGTTGTTGTAATTTTAGCTCGTCCTCAAACTCACAGTAATTGGGGTAGTCGTACAGTAGAAGGTATTGATATAATGTTGGCTATGGACGTCTCCACAAGTATGCTTGCTGAAGATTTGAAGCCAAATCGTATTGAAGCAGCTAAGAGTGTCGCATCAGAGTTTATCTCTGGGCGTCCTGATGATAATATCGGTCTTACCATTTTTGCAGGTGAAGCATTTACACAATGCCCAATGACAACAGATCATACGTCATTGATAAATTTATTGCAGAATGTGCGTACAGATATAGCTGCAAGGGGATTGATAGAGGATGGTACTGCAATAGGCATGGGATTGGCA
Organism: Xylanibacter rarus; assembly: GCF_001275135.1. Taxonomy (GTDB): domain Bacteria; phylum Bacteroidota; class Bacteroidia; order Bacteroidales; family Bacteroidaceae; genus Prevotella; species Prevotella rara. The sequence continues at coordinate 39,699 of NZ_LFQU01000007.1, forward strand.
AATGCTGTAAGTCGCTTAAAAGACAGTAAAACAAAAAGTAAGGTTGTTATTTTGTTGACAGACGGAAGTAATAATCGTGGAGATATTTCTCCGTTGACAGCTGCTAATATTGCTAAGAGTTTAGGGATACGTGTATATACAATAGCAATTGGAAGCAAGACAATGGCTCCATACCCTATGCAGGTTGCCGGTACGATTCAGTATGTCAATATGAGGGCAGATGTTGATGTGAAAACCTTAAGCGAGATAGCCTCTACTGCAGACGGACAATTTTATCGTGCAACAAATACAGCTGAATTGAAAAAGATATATAAGGATATTGATAAGTTGGAAAAGACAAAGATGGACGTAAAAAAGTTTTCTAAGAGGTATGATGTATATCAGCCATTTGCATTGGCTGCTTTAATCGTATTTTTATTGGAAATACTGTTGAGATTGACAGTCTTTCGTCGTATTCCATAATAAATTAAATATAAGGTTATGTTCAGATTTGAAAATCCTGCCTTTCTATATTTGCTTATAATTATTCCGGTTATTATCGTAATACGATTTCTGGAGATGCGTAAACGTAAGCTTAAGCTGAAAAAGTTTGGTGATTTGTCCTTACTAAAGCAGCTCATGCCAGACGTTTCGTCATCCCGTAAGTCGTTGAAATTCTGGCTGATGATAGCGGCTTTGGCGTTGTTGATAGTTATGTTGGCACGTCCGCAGATGGGAACAAAGATAAGTCAAGAAAAACGTAAAGGTATAGAAGTTATAATCTCATTGGATATTAGTAACTCAATGAGAGCTGAAGATGTTGTTCCGTCAAGATTGGATAAGAGTAAGATGCTTGTTGAAAACATGGTTGACAATTTTACAAATGATAAAGTTGGGCTTGTTGTTTTTGCAGGTGACGCTTTTATTCAATTGCCTATTACAAGTGATTATGTGTCTGCAAAGATGTTTTTACAGAATACAGATCCCTCATTGATAGCAACTCAGGGTACAGATTTGGCTGGAGCTATAGAGTTGAGCTCAAAAAGTTTTACCCAGCAAGATAAGGTCGGACGTGCAATATTGATTATAACTGATGGTGAAGATCACGAAGGAGGAGCTATTGAGGCAGCAGAAAAGGCACGTAAGAATGGCATTAGGGTTTTTGTCCTTGGAGTTGGTTCAACAAAAGGTTCACCAGTGCCAGACGGTAATGGCGGTTATATGAAAGATAATTCAGGTCAGGAGGTGATATCTGCTCTTAATGAAGAAATGTGTAAGCAGGTTGCTCAAGCTGGTGGAGGCGCATACATACATGTTGATAATACAAGTCTTGCACAGCGCCAGCTTAATGATGAATTAACGAAACTTCAGAAGGGTGATATCTCTAGTGTCGTTTATAGTGAATATGATGAACAGTTTCAGGCCGTAGGAATATTGGTGCTTATTCTTCTGATTATAGAAATGTTGATTCTTGAGCGCAAGAACCCATTTTTCAAGAAGATAAAGCTGTTTAAATAAACAATAGATAAAATCTGCAATAAGTTAATATGATAAAACATCTTTTATTAATTATATTACTGGGGATATCCATAGATTCAATAGCACAGACAGATCGTCAGTTTGTGCGTGATGGAAATCGCTTGTATCACAAAAAGGCTTATGACAAGGCGGAAGTAATGTATAGAAAAGCTATTTCTAAAAATCCAGCCAATTCACAGGCTATTTATAATTTGGGATGTGCTCTTATGATGCAGAGTAAAGACTCTGCTGCTGTAGTGCAATATCTTAATGCGGCAAAAATAGAAAAAAATAAGCAAAGATTGGCTCTTGTATATCATAATATAGGAGTAATCTGTCAAAATCATAGAATGTATGGTGAGGCAATCAAAGCTTACGAACAGTCTTTGCGAAATAATCCGAAAGACAATGAAACACGCTATAATTTAGCTCTTTGTAAAAGATTGCAGAAGAAACAGGGTAATAAGAACAATCAGAACAAGAAGCAAGAAAAGGATAATAAAAATAAGCAGGACGGCAAGGATAAGCAGAACGATAAAGAAAAAGATAAAAATAAAGGTCAGGACAATCAGGCAAAGCCTAAAGAGGAGCAGATGAGTAAGGATAATGCAGAGCAGCTGCTTAATGCTGCAATGCAGAGTGAGAAGGCAACACAGCAGCGAATGAAGAAGGCTTTACAGAAGCCAAGTTCTCGTCGCTTGCAGAAAAACTGGTAATAATGATAAATTAGAAGTTTGTATTTATGAAAAGATATTTATTGATATTACAGCTATGTTTATTCTGTGTAATTGTATCAAATGCACAGAAACTTATAGTTAATGCACCTTCACGTGTTTCTGCAGGCGAAAATTTTAGGTTGACATATACAGTTAGTACCCAGAATGTTAGTGATTTTCGTTTGGGAAGTGTGCCTGAGGCTTTGGAAGTTATAACTGGTCCATACACATCTTCTCAATCAAGTTTTCAGATGATAAACGGTCATACAAGCAGTACTTCATCTGTTACTTATACTTTTATATTGTGCGCTTCAAAGAATGGTACTTTCACAATATCTCCTGCACATGTCGTTGCTAACGGAAGACGGTTAGCATCTAAAGCAGTGAAGATCACTGTTTCAGGGGCAAGTCAAAGTGGTAATGGCTCGCCACGTATGCATGATGATTCTGATAATCAACCTCGTTTGAGAGAAGCCGGCACGCCTATTCAAGGTGGAGATTTATTTATAAAAGTAAGTGCAAACAAGCGACGTGTACATGAGCAAGAGCCAGTCCTGCTTACATATAAGGTTTATACATTAGTTGATTTGACTGAACTTGAGGGCAAAATGCCTGACCTTACAGGTTTTCACACGCAAGAAATACCGCTTCCACAACAAAAGTCATATCATATAGAACGCGTAAATGGAAGAGCTTATAGGTGTGTGACTTGGAGTCAATATGTTATGTATCCGCAAATGACGGGTAAGCTTGAAATTCCGAGCATTACATTTACTGGTACCGTTATTCAGCAAAATCGTAATGTTGATCCTTTTGAAGCATTTCTGAATGGAGGTTCTGGATATATAGAGGTCAAGAAAAAAATTAAAGCACCAGGTGTGACTATACAGGTGGATCCTTTACCAAAACGTCCGGCTAATTTTTCCGGTGGTGTAGGTAAGTTTAACATTAGTGCACAGATAAATAAGAAAGAGATAAAGGCTAATGAGCCTGTGACTATTCGTGTTGTTGTCGGCGGTATAGGAAACTTGAAACTGATAAAGCAACCTGTTGTCAATTTCCCAAAGGATTTTGATAAATATGATGCAAAGATAACAGATAAGACAAAGTTGACTTCAAATGGAGTAGAAGGCAACATGATATATGATTTCTTGGCGGTTCCTCGTAATCAAGGTAAATATGAGATTCCTGCTGTAGAATTTACTTATTATGATGTGTCTACCAACTCATATAAGACGATTAAAACACAGTCATTTAAACTTGATGTTGCTAAAGGTGACGGCAGCGCAGGACTTTCTGCGGATTACAGTGATCTCAAAAACCAGGACATACATCCAATCAAGGAAGGTGATGTGGAAATTCAAGATTTGACAGATATATTTTATGGGTCAACATCTTATTGGGCGATATTGTCAGTGTTGTTTGCCATGTTTGCCGGAGTATTGATTCTTTTCCGCAAGCGTGCTATAAACAATGCAAATATTACAGATTTAAGGAAGAAAAAAGCAAATCGTATCGCAACAAAACGCTTAAAGTATGCAAGCCAGTTGATGGCTGCAAATGAACATGAGAAATTCTATGATGAAGTTTTGAGAACTTTGTGGGGATATGTAAGTGCAAAATTGAATATTCCTGTAGAAAGGCTTTCAAAAGACAATATTTCAGAGAATCTTATGTCTAAAGACATCGATGAGAATACAATTTCGATGTTTATTCATGCTATTGACGAATGTGAATATAATCGTTATGCGCCAGGAGATATAAAAGGTAATATGAATCAGACTTTTGAAACAGCAATGTCAGCAATAATAAAAATAGAAAATACATTGAGTGGCTCAAAGAAAAATAGTTCAAAAAGGTTTCTGGTATTTCTTGTGCTATTTTGTATTTGTGCATCAGTTGGTGCTGTAACAAAGAAGAATGCTGATGATGAGTATAAAAAAGGCCATTATCAGCAGGCAATTAAAGATTATGAGGAACTTTTGAAGAAAGGGCCTAGCGTTGAGTTGTATTATAATTTGGGCAATTCGTATTATCGTACAGACAATATAACTCGAGCAGTTTTGAATTATGAACGCGCTTTGCTGTTGGCTCCTGGAGATGCTGATATACGTTTCAATCTTCAGATGGCACGTTCAAAGACGATTGATAAGATTACGCCGAAGTCGGAGATGTTTTTTGTGACATGGTACAAGTCGTTGGTTAATCTTGCAAGCGTTGACCAATGGGCAAGTATTGCTATCGTTTGCATTGTTGTTGCATTAATTTCTGTTTTGATTTATTTGTTTGCTCCTAAACTTGTGTTGCGTAAAGTTGGTTTTTATAGTGCTGTCGTATTTGTTTTGGTTTTGTTTTCAGTAATATTTTTGCTTATGAGCAAAAGCAGATATTGACAAATAGAACCGGAGCTATCGTGATATCGCCATCAGCTGGCTTGCGTAAGACCCCTGTGGCAAACAGTGAGGCAACGGTCATAGTCCATGAAGGCAGCCGTGTTGAGATAATAGATGACACCATGAAGGACTGGAAGCAGGTTGAACTTGAAGATGGACGTGAAGGGTGGATTTTGAATTCACAAATAGAACGAATATAAGACAAATAAAGTTATTAATTGATTAAATGCAGACATTAATAGAGATAGACCGCGAAATTCTTTCCGTTTTTTAATGGAAGCGAATCATTGTTTCTTGACAATCTGGCTGTAATCCTTACGTCAGGATTGACATGGATACCGCTTTATCTCTCTTTATTATATGTTGTGATAAAGAATAATGAGACGATGAAGCAGATAATGCTTATTGTCGGGAGCGTTATTTTGTGTATAATATTGTCGGACGGTCTTACGGATTTTATTGTTAAGCCTTTCGTTGCACGTTACAGGCCATCATGGGATCCTTTCGTAAAATATACAATTGACATAGTTAATGGGATGCGTGATACTCAGTATGGTTTCTTCTCGGCCCATGCTTCAAATACATTCTGTATAGCAATGTTTTTCTCATTGCTTATACGTAATAGAACATTTACTGTGGCAATTATATTGTGGTCTTTGGTAAATTGTTGGACGAGAATGTACTTGGGACTTCATTATCCTGGAGATATAATTGTAGGTCTTACATGGGGAGCAATCGTTGGAATGATTGTTTATTTCTTATATATTAAAGCATATCTACGTATGCATCCCGGGTTTAATTATATTTCCACACAATATTCTTCAACTGGATACAACTATGTTGATATCAACATTGTTGTGTTAGTTTTAGTTTTAACATTGGTTTATTCCATAATAAGAGCATTGATATTTTAGATTTTCACAAAAAGATGGATACAAAACATATTAGGATTAAGGATTTTAATTATGATTTGCCAGAATCACGTATAGCAAAATTTCCTGTTGCCCAACGTGACCATAGCAAACTTTTAATATACGACAAAGGTAAAGTTTCTGAAGATGTCTTTTATAATATAACAGATTATTTGCCTAAAGGCTCGCTGATGATATTTAATAACACACGAGTTATCAAGGCTCGAATACATTTCAGAAAGGAAACAGGAGCCATTATTGAAGTTTTTTTACTTGAACCGGCTGAACCTGCTGACTATGAGCAGATGTTTCAGACAAATGGTTCATGTTCTTGGCTTTGTCTTGTCGGTAATCTTAAGAAATGGAAAGAAGGGGCGCTTAAGCGTGTCTTTGATATAAAAGGAACACAAGTAACGCTTACTGCAACTTATCGTCAGGAACATGGGACAAGTCATTGGATCGACTTTGCGTGGGATAATAAGGATATAACATTTGCGGATATTCTTGAAAATGTAGGTGAACTGCCAATACCGCCATATCTTAAACGTGATACTCAAGAGAGCGACAAGGTTACTTATCAGACGGTGTATTCAAAGATAAAGGGCAGTGTTGCTGCCCCAACCGCCGGTCTGCATTTTACTGAAGATGTACTTAAGGCAATTGATGATAAAGGTATTGAGCGTGAAGAACTTACTCTTCATGTTGGAGCCGGAACGTTTAAACCTGTAAAGAGTGAAGAGATAGCCGGACATAACATGCATACCGAATATATCTGCGTGCTTAAATCAACATTAAAGAAGCTAATAGAGCACAATGCATGTGCTGTGGCTGTTGGTACGACAAGCGTAAGAACTCTTGAAAGTCTTTATTATATAGGTGTGCGTTTGAGCAAAAATCCGGATTTGAAAGAAGAACAGTTACATATAGATCAGTGGGAGCCTTATGAAACACAGACAGACTTGTCGCCTGTAGAGGCTTTGCAAAATATAGTAGACTATCTTGACCGTAACGGACAGAATTCTTTCCATGGAAGCACACAGATAATCATTGCTCCGGGTTATGAGTATAAGATTGTAAAAATGTTGGTCACCAATTTCCATCAGCCTCAAAGTACTTTACTTTTGCTTGTCAGTGCTTTTGTGCATGGCGACTGGAAAACTATATATGATTATGCCTTGAGCCATGATTTCAGGTTCTTGAGTTATGGTGACAGTTCTTTGTTGATTCCTTAACATAATAAAAACGATTAACGATGAAAATAGGAGATAAAGTAAGATTCTTGAGTGAAGTTGGAGGCGGTGTCGTTGCCGGCTTTCAGGGTAAGAATATTGTTCTAGTAGAGGACGAAGACGGTTTTCAGATACCAACAAGTATAACTGACGTTGTTGTAATAGACAATGACGACTATAATATAAAGCATGATGTTCAGAATGTCAGTACGGTTAAGGATGAAGACGAAGATTATGATCCCGCCGACAGACCTGTAACTTTTACTGCACAGCCTGAAGAGCGAAAAGGTGGAGATGCGCTGTCTGTTTATCTTGGCTTTGTGCCGGTTGACATAAAAGAGATAACTAACACAAAGTTTGAGGTTTATTTGATTAACGACAGCAATTATTATATTGATTTTACTTACCTTACTGTTGAAGGTACAAGTTGGAATTTACGTTCTAAAGGAACTGTTGAACCTAACACCAAGTTGTTTATAGAAGAATTCGGACGTGAAGTGTTGAATGAACTTGAGCGTGTTGCCGTACAGTTTGTGGCATATAAGAAAGACAAAGGATTCCTGCTTAAACCTGCTGTTGATGCTCAGCTTCGTATAGATACTGTAAAATTCTATAAATTGCATACATTCCAGGAGAATGACTTCTTTGAGCAGTCTGCATTAATTTATACTTTGATTGAGAACGACAAGCCCGTACGTCCACTTGTAGTTGACGCAAAAAAACTTAAAATGGAGATGGCTCGAAAGGCGTCAGATGACAACAAACCGAGAGCTGTTGTTCAGAATGCTCGCAAGAAGTCAAAAGACGAACCGGTTGTTGTTGACTTGCATGCTAACGAGCTTCTTGATACAACTGCAGGAATGTCTGCTGCAGATATACTTAACTATCAACTTGATGTATTCAGAAAGACCATGGACAGCTATATGGGCAAACATGGTGTCAAGATAGTTTTTATACATGGAAAGGGTGAAGGAGTGTTGCGTCATGCGGTGATTCACGAACTCAACTACCGTTACAAGAATTGCTCTTATCAAGATGCTTCGTTTCAGGAGTATGGCTATGGAGCTACTCAGGTCACTATAAAGTAATAATACAAAAAAAGGATTTACATGCAAAACGGATTTATTAAAGTGGCGGCAGCCATACCTTCGGTTAAAGTAGCCGACTGCTCATATAACGTGCAGCAGATTGAGAGTCTTATAGCCATGGCAGAAGGAAAGGGTGTTGAGGTGATTGTTTTTCCGGAACTTTGTATTACCGGTTACACTTGCCAGGATCTGTTTAAACAGACACTTCTTTTAGAGCAGGCAGAAACTTCAGTTCTCATGTTGCTCGATTTCACCCGCAAGCTGGATATAATCAGTATTGTAGGTGTGCCTGTAGTTGTTGGCGATTTGCTGTTGAATTGTGCCGCAGTGATACAAAAAGGCGATTTGCTTGGGCTTGTTCCGAAGACATATCTTCCTAATTATAGTGAGTTTTATGAGAAACGTTGGTTTGCTTCGTCACAAGATTTGCAACCTTCTGAAATTCGTTTTGCAGGCAATAAGATTGTAGTTACGCCTCAGCCGACACTGTTTCGGACATGCGACGGAGCCATGTTTGGCGTGGAGATATGTGAAGATGTGTGGGCTCCGGTGCCTCCTAGCTGTAATCTTGCGCTCTCTGGTGCAGACATCATATTCAATCTTTCAGCCAGTGATGAGCTTATCGGTAAGCACGACTATCTTAAGGGACTGTTGGCTCAGCAGAGTGCACGTATGATTTCTGGCTATGTTTACAGTGGTTGTGGATTTGGCGAAAGCACTCAGGATGTGGTCTACGGAGGAAATGCCATTGCTTATGAAAATGGTCAGCTTCTTGCTGAAAGTGAACGTTTTGCTCTTGATTCTCAGCTGATAATTACCCAGATAGATGTAGAGAAGATTCGTAACGAACGTCGTACCAACAGCACTTATATAAATGCCCAGCGTGGACATGATTCGCGTATCGTAAATGCTCATACTGTGATGCCGCGTGACTTTGAACTTATACGTGATGTTGATCCTCATCCGTTTATTCCGAAGACTGACGACATGGAAAAAAGCTGTGATGAGATATTCTCAATACAAGTGGCCGGATTAGCCAAACGTCTTGTTCATACAGGATGCAAGACTGTTGTTGTTGGTATTAGCGGAGGTCTCGACAGTACATTGGCTTTGCTTGTATGTGTAAGAACATTTGACAAGCTGCAATTGTCGCGCAAGGGTATTGTAGGCGTAACTATGCCTGGCTTTGGAACAACAGACCGCACATATAACAATGCAGTAAATCTGATGAAAAGTCTTGGCATCACATTGCGTGAAATCAGTATTGCAGATGCCGTAAAACAACATTTCAATGACATTGGTCATGACATTAACGTGCATGATGTTACTTATGAGAACAGTCAGGCGCGTGAGCGCACTCAGATTCTTATGGATCTCAGCAATCAGCTAGGTGCTTTGGTTATAGGTACAGGCGACCTTTCTGAGCTTGCCTTAGGCTGGGCTACATATAATGGTGACCATATGAGCATGTATGGAGTGAATGCCGGGGTTCCTAAAACGTTGATAAAATATCTTGTCAAGTTTGTTGCTATGAGTGAAGACAGCGATGAAACACGAAGCATACTTCTGGATATAATTGACACTCCTATAAGTCCAGAACTTATACCGGCCGATGAGGCTGGCAACATAACACAGAAGACGGAGGATCTTGTAGGGCCTTATGAACTTCATGATTTCTTCTTATATCATATAATACGTTTTGGTTATCGTCCGTCAAAGATTTTTATGCTTGCACGTAAAGCTTTCGATGGAAGTAATCCTGAAGTTCCTTTCTATGATGATGAAACGATAAAGAAATGGCTTACAATATTTTTGCGCCGTTTCTTCAATCAGCAGTTTAAGCGTTCTTGTCTGCCTGACGGACCTAAAGTCGGCAGCGTCAGTCTTAGTCCGCGCGGCGACTGGCGTATGCCGAGTGATGCTTCGTCTGCATTATGGCTTAAAGAATGTGAGCAGATTTAAGAATTGGCCGACATATAAAAGCTGGAAAATTTGTTGTTGAATATGTCAGTTATGTGAAATAAGGCGTGCAGTTTGTCTATATGCAACTGTTCGCCTTATTTTTTCTCGGTACTTTTCATACATTGATTATTGTTTGTTTTGAGTGGGTTTTTAGTTCTTTATGCTGGTAGAAATATTATCTTGACACCATTTCTAAATTGTTTTTTGTAAATATTTTCTACCATTCAAATAGAAAACTATTTGTTTTTGACGCATTGAGAGCAGGTGCTTTATTTTCATTCTTATGTTTTGCTGCAAATTTTGCTCAAATATTATAATTTGTGTATATGCTTGATTTATAGGCGATTAGAGTAACAGCGCATATGGGCTTATCATATTGTTTTTGCAAAATGTGGCTTTTTAGAATGTAAAACCATAGATTTTTAAAGATAAACACATTGCTTTTAAGCAGCAAAACCAATGGTTTTACAATATAGAATAGTGCTTTTGGGCTTATTAAAGGCTCAGAAATGTGAATTTGTGTTATTATTCATGGCTGAATATACTTATATTATTAACGTAAATTTAGAACTGATTTCTAGATTAAAGAAAACTCTGGTCTTGATTTTTTACAGATTTTTCAAATTTTAGATTGTTAAAAATGTAAAGTAGATTGTATACGTGTAAGATGGCTTTCACTTTTAATTTAAGTGCCTGTTTTGATTATGATGTTGTCGTTATGCGTTGAATATATAAACTTTTTTATCATAAATAAAGGCCTAAGCCAAAAGTTAAACAGACTTAGACCTTTATTTATGATGCATATTTTTATCCATTATGTGTTTATGAGCGCTACAGATTATTGCTCTATTGCTGTTCCAGCAAGAACGTTTTAAATCTATTGAAGTCATTAGACATATTTACGGTCTGTTTTTTACCTTTCATGAAGTCTGCCAGCCGTTGCGGTATCTTAATTTCTGTTCCGATGATTTTTTCTATTGTGTCCTTAAATTTTGCAGGATGAGCCGTTTCACAGAAAATCCCTGTTTCATTAGTGTTAAGTAGATCTTTTAGCGCCTGATAGCCACAGGCTCCGTGCGGATCAAGTATATAGCCGTTTTCATTGTAACACTGTTTGACTGCGTTGCTTATTTCTTCGTCTGTGTATGTAGCTCCGCTTATCATTGATGCTATTCTTTCATGCGAGCCTTCATATAAGTCATATATACGCGCAAAGTTACTAGGATTGCCTACATCCATTGCGTTTGCAATGGTCTGTATGCTAGGTTTCGGCTCATAAACGCCAGTCTTCAGATAGTTAAAGAATATATCGTTGGCATTGTTTGCTGCTATAAAACGGCATATTGGCAGACCCATTTCTTTGGCAAATAGTCCGGCTGTTATGTTTCCGAAGTTTCCGCTAGGCACACATACAACAAGATTGTCAGTCAGTCCGTTGGCTTTCATTCTTGCGTAGGCATTAAAGTAGTAGAATGCCTGCGGAAGGAATCTCGCCACATTTATAGAGTTGGCAGATGTCAGTTTCATGCTATTGTTCAGCTCTTTGTCCATAAAGGCGTTCTTTACAAGGTTCTGACAATCATCAAACACTCCGTCAATCTCAATGGCTGTTATGTTGTTTCCGAGAGTTGTAAATTGGCTCTCCTGTATTTTGCTTACCTTGCCTTTGGGATACAGCACATAAACATGAATGCCGTCAACTCCCAGGAAACCGTTTGCCACGGCCGAACCAGTGTCACCGCTTGTGGCAACCAGCACGTTTACTATCTGTTGAGATTCTTGCCTGATGAAATATTCAAGCAGGCGTGCCATGAATCGTGCCCCAATATCCTTAAATGCAAGGGTAGGGCCATGAAAAAGTTCCAAGGTCCATATTTTGTTGCATATATTTTTTACAGGACAATCGAACGACAGGGTGTCATAGACAATCTTTTTCAATGCGTCAGTCTCTACATCATCGCCAAAGAATGCTTTGGCCACTTCATACGATATTTCCTGAAATGACATTTTGTCGAGGTCCTTGATAAACTCTTCAGGCAACTTGTTGATTCTTTCCGGCATGTATAGTCCACGGTCTTCAGCCAATCCGTTTACCACCGCATCGCGTAGTGAAACACATTCCGATTTTTTGTTTGTACTATAATATCTCATATCGCAGCTTCCTTTGGTTTGTTTTCAGTCTTTCATGAATGTTTTCATAAACTCGTTGAGTCTTAGCAGTCCGTATCCTCCATCTGCACAGCTCATTTCGTCGTAAGTCTTTACGTTGTCGGGTGTTATTCCGTCATGCCAGATTATGAACGGAACGGGCTCTTTTACGTGAGTGCGCACTTCTACCGGAGTGGGGTGGTCTGGCAATATAGCCATGCGCACAGGAGCATCTTTCCATGTCTTTATTTCTTCATAAATAGGTTTAATGATTTTGCTGTCGAGATTCTCTATGGTTTTAAGTTTCAGTTCGAGGTCCCCGTCGTGTCCTGCCTCGTCGCTTGCTTCAAGATGCAGAAAAACAAAGTCATCCGTCTTTAGCGCCTTTATCGCAGCTTCAGCCTTGCCTTCATAGTTTGTATCCGCAAGTCCTGTGGCTCCTTCTACTTTTATTATTTTCAATCCCGCATAAAATCCTATGCCACGAATCAGGTCAACTGCCGATATAACCGAGCCATTCTTGATTTTAGGGTACATATAGCATAATTTTTCCATGTCTGGGCGGTAGCCTCCTCCCCATGGCCATATGCTGTTGGCTGCGTCTTTTCCGCTTATGCGTCTTTCTTTATTGATCGGATGTTTCTCTAAAAGTTCTTGAGATTTTACAATCAGGCTGTTTATGAGCTTGGCAGTTTCATTACCTGTCATTCTGTTGCCGTCACGCTTTTCTTCCCATCCGGGTTCTGCTTTTACCAAAAGCCCTTTCCATTGTTCGTTCGGATAGTCGTGTGGTGGAGCACAAATTATGTGTTTGTTGCCTCCTCGTATTATGAGCAGGTGGCGATATTGTATTCCGGTAATGAATTCGATTTGCTCATCGCCGAGATGTTTGTTCAGATACTTTATAAGTATTTCTCCTTCTGAAGTATTCAGATGCCCTCCGTTATGATTTCTGATAACACCATTTTCAAGCGTTATTATGTTGCACCTCATGGCAAAATCATCAGGTCTCATGTCGTATCCGATGCTTGCTGCTTCTAGTGGTCCTCTGCCTTCATAGACTCGATTAAGGTCATAGCCTAGGATGGCAGTGTTGGCAACTTCGCTGCCCGGAAGAAATCCGTCAGGAATAGTTATTAGTCTACCTGTACGCCCTTTGCATGCGAGCATATCCATATAAGGCTTGTCGGCATATTGAAGAAGGGTTTTGCCTCCAAGTCTGGCGACGGGATGATCTGCCATTCCGTCGCCTAAAATGATGATATGTTTCATGTAGCCCCTCCTTTTATGGACTAAATGTTTGCTATGCTCATTATGTTAGCGAACACACCGGCTGCCGTTACACTTGCTCCTGCGCCGTAGCCCTGTATTAACATCGGGTATTCTTTATAGCGTTCAGTAGTTAGCATCACAATGTTGTTAGACCCTTCAAGATTATAGAAAGGATGTCCTTTTTCTACTGTTGTGAGTTCTACGCTGGTATTCCCCATTTCCATTTTTGCAACAAAGCGCCATCTTTTGTTCTGGGCTTCAAGCCGTTTGCGTTTCTGTTCAAACTCATCATCAAGCATAGGCAGATGTTTCCAAAAATCGTCCAATGAACCATTAAAGAATGATTCTGGAATGAAGAGTTTCTTCTCAACATTATCCTGCTCGGCTTTATATCCGGCTTCTCGTGTCAGGATGATGAGTTTGCGTATGACATCTATTCCGCTTAAGTCTATTCTGGGGTCTGGTTCGCTATAGCCTTGTTCTTTTGCACGTCTGACAGCTTCTGAGAACGGAACATTTTCAGACAGTTCGTTGAATATGAAGTTTAGCGTTCCGCTTAATACGGCTTCTATTTTCAGAATTTTGTCACCAGAGTTGCGCAGGTCGTTTATTGTTCCGATGATAGGAAGCCCTGCTCCCACATTTGTCTCAAATCTGAATTTAACACCTTTGGCAAGGGCTGTCTGTTTAAGTTTTATATAACTTTCATAATCAGATGAGGCTGCTATCTTGTTTGCTGCAATAACAGAGATGTTGTGCTCAAGAAAATCCTGATATAAAGCTGACACATCTTTGCTGGCAGTACAGTCTACGAATACGCTGTTAAATATATTCATGCCAATAACCTCTCTGCGTAGTGTCTCGGTGTCGGTAATCTCTGATTGTACAAGCTGTTCTTTATATGTGTCGAGGTCAATGCCTTCGCGGTCGAATATTGCATTGTGGCTGCTTGCGATGCCGACAACATTTAATTGCAGGCGCCTGTTTTGTTTCAGTTCATCATGTTGTGAGCGTATTTGTTCTATAAGTTTGCTGCCAACTGTGCCAACACCGCATATAAAAAGGTTAAGTACGTTGTATTCAGAAAGGAAGAACGAATCATGGAGAACATTGAGTGATTTGCGTAGATACATGCCGTTGATAACGAACGAAATGTTTGTCTCAGATGCGCCCTGGGCACATGCGATGACGCTTATACCGCTTCGTCCAAGTGTTCCAAACAGCTTGCCTGCTATGCCGGGAACATGTTTCATGTTTTCACCGACAACGGCAATTGTTGCAAGTCCTTTCTCTGCACGCATCGGGAACATGGCTCCTGTTTCAATCTCTTTGGCAAATTCTTCGTTAAGTACGTTTACCGCAGCTTCAGAGTCAGACTCTTTCATACCGATAGAGGTTGAATTTTCAGATGAAGCCTGGCTTACCATAAATACAGATATGCCATTATTTGCCAATGCAGTGAATATTCTTCGGTTTACACCGATTACGCCGACCATAGATAAACCGGTGACGGTAATTAATGCCGTACCACTGATGCTTGAAATACCTTTTATGGCTTTAGTATCATTGTTTATTTCTTTTTTTATTATGGTGCCAGGATTTTTCGGATTGAAAGTGTTCTTTACCCTTATTGGTATGTTCTTTATGCATACCGGATAAATCGTCGGAGGATAAATTACTTTTGCTCCGAAGTTGCATAACTCCATTGCTTCAATATAGCTGAGCTCATTTATGGTATATGCAGTTTGTATTATGCGAGGGTCTGCTGTCATGAAACCATCAACATCAGTCCAAATCTCAAGTACCTCAGCATCTAATGCCGCAGCAATGATTGCCGCGGTGTAGTCACTTCCGCCTCTTCCTAGGTTGGTTGTTTCGTCGGTATTCTTGTCTTTACTTATGAAGCCTGGTACAACAGATATTCGTGGCAAATCCTTGAATGTTTCGCATACTAAAGAGTTTGTCAGCTCACTGTCAAGAATGTGTTTACCATTCTTCTTATGTTCAGTTTTGATAAAGTCGCGTGCATCAAACCAGCATGCGTTTTTTATCAGTGTTGCTACAATGTTTGAACTAAGCCGTTCACCGTAACTTACAATTGCGTTTTGTGTCTTTTCACTGAGGTCGTGTATCAGATATACGCCATAATAGATACTCTTTAATTGTTCAAAAAGAGCATCTACGGTATTAAAAAGATTCTCACGCTTGGTTGTGTCTGTTATTATAGTGTCAATCATCTGATGATGGCGGTTCACCATGGCATCAAATTCTCTCTTATATGATTCATCTCCATTCAGTGCCATTTGAGCAGTAGACAAAAGCTTGTCCGTGATGCCTCCCAATGCACTGACAACAATTATTACTGATTGTTTTTTAGCTTCTTTTTCAACAATCCTCTTTAAGCACATAATGCTTTTAACGGAACCTACGGACGTTCCTCCAAACTTTAATACTTTCATTTTATCTCTTTTATTTAGTTGAGCCCCTCTGACAAATAGGGTTTACGCTCTGTTAAATTGGTCACAAATTTAGCAAGATTTCTTGTTTGTGGCAATTATTTTACATAATAAATTGCTATTTTTGCACAAAATTGGAATATTATGTTACAGGTTATATATAAACGGACGTTGCTGCTTGTCCTCGTTTTGGCTGTATCTTTTGTGAATGTAAACGGTCAGAAGAGAAAGTCTTATGAATTTTATAAGGATTTTCCAGTATACGCTGATAAATTACTTGCAGACTTGAAGTATCCACTGGCATGGGGCAATTGTAATGAAACAGATTTTGGTAAATGGAAAGATACAGCACGTAAAAAGGTGTTTGAATGTATGATGACACCGCCAACGGCAGCAAAAAGTTATGATATAAAGATACTTTCAGAAGAGCATAGAGACGGATATGTTGCCCGTAAAATTGAATTTAATCTTTCTGATTATTATCGTGTGAAAGCTTATTTGTTGATTCCTGATGGCAAAGGACCGTTTCCTGCTATAAATCTTTTGCATGATCATGGGGCGCATTTGTTTATTGGCAAAGAAAAGATGATAATGCCGTTTGATGAAGATTCTGCTGTTATTGCAGATGCACGTCAGTGGTGTGATAAGTTATACGGCGGACAATTCTTTGGCGATTATCTGGCAAAAAATGGCTATGTAGTGTTTTCTACTGATGCCCCTTTATGGGGAGAACGCGGTAGAGCGGAAGGTGTTGACCGAAAAAAATATGATATTATTGCAGGTAACATGATGATGTACGGAAGAAATCTATGCGCATTTATGACATATGATGATATCGCATCAACAGATTTTCTTGCAAGTCTCAATGTGGTTGATTCAGACAGGATAGGGTGTATTGGATTTTCTATGGGAGCTTACAGAGCGTGGATGCTTGCGGCTTTGTCTGAAAAAATTGCCGCATGTGCATCTGTTTGTTGGATGGTGACAACCGATGTGCAGATGACATGGAAGTACGGACGTAAGGAAAATGGAGGATTTGCTAACTGTATTCCTTCATTACGGCAGTATCTTGATTATCCTCATATTGCTAGTATTGCTTGTCCTAAACCTATGTTTTTTATTAACGGATTGAACGATAAGCTATTTCCTGTACCTGGAGTCAAAAAGGCTTATGCAATTATGCATGATGTGTGGGATAGTCAGAAGGCCGGAGACAGACTGGTGACTGAGTTAAGGGATATAACCCACTCATGTGGCATAGAAGAACAGAAGAGTGTTCTTGACTTTATGAATAAATTTTTGAAATAATATTTTGAATATGATAAGTGAATATCAATTACGTGTGCTGCCTCAACAGGCTTTCAATGAAGCAACAATAAAAGAATATATATCACGTGAAAAGGCTATTGATGCGAGGACAATAAAGCATGTCAGAGTGCTTAAACGTAGTATTGATGCCCGTCAGCGTACTATCTTTATTAATTTGAAAGTAAGAGTGTATATTAATGAAGAGCCTGAGGATGATGTTTTTGAGCATGTAGAGTATAAAGATGTTTCTTCAGCTCCTTCGGTTGTTGTTGTTGGAGAAGGTCCTGGTGGGCTTTTCGCTTCTTTGCGTCTTATAGAACATGGATTGCGTCCTATTGTTATAGAACGTGGTAAAGATGTTCATGAACGTAAAAAAGACCTTGCTGCCATTTCACGAACTCATAAGGTTGATAATGAAAGCAATTATTGTTTTGGTGAAGGTGGTGCCGGTGCTTATTCTGATGGAAAACTATATACAAGAAGTAAGAAGAGGGGTAATATAAGTAAAATATTAAATGTCTTTTGTCAGCATGGAGCTCCTCTTGCGATTTTAGCCGATGCTCATCCGCATATAGGAACAGACAAACTTCCGCGTGTTATAGAAAATATGCGAAATACAATATTAAAGTGTGGTGGAGAAGTTCATTTTCAAACAAAGGCAACAGGAATCATTGTTGAAAATGATAAGGCATTGGGTGTCGAGGCTGTAGATCTTAAAAGTGGTAATGAATTAGTCTTTAAAGGACCCGTGATTTTGGCTACAGGACATTCATCAAGGGACATTTATGAGTATCTATATAAGTCTGGAATAGAAATTGAAGCCAAGGGACTTGCTGTTGGTGTGAGGCTTGAGCATCCGGCCGAACTTATTGATCAGATCCAATATCATAACAAGAACGGACGTGGAAAATATCTGCCTGCAGCGGAATATAATTTTGTCACTCAGGTTGATGGGCGTGGCGTTTATTCATTCTGTATGTGTCCTGGTGGCTTTGTAATTCCTGCTGCGACAGGAAAGGAACAGATTGTTGTAAATGGCATGAGCCCGAGTAATCGTTCTTCTAAATGGTCAAATAGCGGAATGGTTGTTGAAATTCATCCTGAAGATATTGAAGGAGAGCGTGATGCCTTGTGCATGATGCGCTTTCAAGAGAATTTAGAGAAGATGTGTTGGCAGCAAGGCAATATGAGGCAGACAGCCCCGGCTCAGCGAATGGTTGATTTTACACGCTCTAAACTCAGTTATGATTTGCCTAAGAGTTCTTATGCACCTGGACTAATCTCTAGTCCTTTACATTTTTGGATGCCAAAGATAATTGCGGGAAGACTAAAACAAGGATTTGAAACTTTTGGAAGGATAAGTCATGGTTTCCTTACCAATGAAGCTGTGCTTATTGCCACAGAAACACGAACTTCTTCGCCAGTGAGAATCATGCGTAACCCGGAAACATTGCAACATGTGCGTATTCAAGGCTTTTTCCCATGTGGTGAAGGTGCCGGATATGCAGGAGGAATAGTTTCTGCAGGAATCGACGGCGAACGTTGTGCTGATGCAGTTAAGCAATATCTTAATATGCAGAACTAATAAAATGTCCGAAGGGATTCATGTTAATCCGTATGTCATATTGACAGCATTATTTATTGGGACTGTTTTTATGCAGATTTGCTTTTTGTATGAATAACGATTTGAATTGGCTAAGAAGATAGATTTATAGGATATTTTATAAAAATAATTCACCCAAGATTACGTTGTTGAACGTCTTCTTGGGTGAATTGCTTTTATTTGGTTATAATAATCAACCTTATAGATATTTATACAAGTCCTTTGCCGTGGCAGTTCTTGAATTTTTTACCGCTTCCGCATGGACATGGATCATTTCGTCCCGGCAGCTTATCTTTATGAATAGGCATCTGTCTTCTAGGCTCTGCACTTTCTCTTGTATCTTGTTGTGCTGCTGCCTGTTGTGCCGGATCTGTCATGTCGTCTTTTTGTTCAGTATAGCGTTGACTTCTTTGCTCCGGAGCTGCTTCGTGTACCTCTTCTTGTTGCATTTCTGGTATTTGTCCTCTCATAAGAATTCCGACGATTCGGTTATTCATTTGGTCTACCATATCATCGAACAGTTTAACACTCTCTAATTTGAAGATAACCAGCGGATCTTTTTGTTCATATGAAGCATTTTGTACGCTATGCTTCAATTCGTCCAATGCGCGTAAGTTCTCTTTCCAGCAATCATCAATAATATGTAACAGGATAGTTTTCTCGAATTGTTTTACGACACTCTTGCATTCAGTATCGTATGCTTCCTTTAAGTTACATGGAATATTGAAAATTCGTTTACCGTCAGTAATAGGAACCATTATACGTTCATATCTGTCACCTTGGTTTTCGTAAACATCCTTAATGACAGGCCATCCTACGCTTTGAATGCGCTCAGTTTTACGTTTGAAGTCTGCCATTGCCATTTGGAATGCTCTTTCTGCCAAATTGTCATGGCTATCGTTGGTAAATTCCTCCACAGTAAACGGACATTCCATTGATAGTATTTTGAGGAACTCATCTTTGCAGCCTTCATAATCGTTCTTTTCAATGATGTTTACAACGCGATCCCAGATGATGTTCGTAATATCCATTCCGATTCTTTCACCCATGAGTGCATGGCGACGCTTCTCATATACGACAGTTCTTTGTTTGTTCATGACATCGTCGTATTCAAGCAGACGTTTACGAATACCGAAGTTGTTCTCTTCAACTTTCTTTTGTGCTCTTTCGATATTTTTGGTAATCATCGGACTTTCAATACGCTCTCCATCTTTAAAGCCGAGGCGGTCCATAACTCGTGCGATTCTTTCACTTGCAAATAATCGCATAAGCTTATCCTCAAGGCTTACGTAGAATACTGAGCTACCCGGGTCTCCCTGACGACCTGCACGTCCACGAAGCTGTCGGTCAACGCGTCGGCTTTCGTGACGTTCTGTACCAATGATAGCCAAACCTCCAGCAGCCTTTACTTCTGGAGACAACTTAATATCGGTACCACGTCCAGCCATATTCGTTGCGATAGTAACGGCTCCAAGTAATCTTTCTTCAACATGTTGATTTCCGTCAGAATCTGTAACAGTGACCTTTCCTAATGTACTACGTCCTGCTTCTGCTACGATATTAGCTTCTCGTTGATGAAGCTTTGCGTTCAACACATTGTGAGGAATGTGGCGCATCTGCAACATCTTGCTTAACAGTTCTGATATTTCTACAGATGTTGTACCAACCAAGCATGGGCGACCAGAATTTCGCATTGCTTCAATTTCCTCTATGACGGCGTTATATTTTTCTCTGGCTGTTTTATAAACTCGGTCGTCCATGTCGTTTCTTATGACTGGCTTGTTTGTTGGAATCTCAACAACATCGAGTTTATAAATATCCCAAAGTTCTCCTGCTTCTGTACTTGCCGTACCCGTCATACCAGAGAGTTTATGATACATACGGAAGTAGTTCTGAAGAGTTATTGTTGCAAATGTTTGTGTCGCTTCTTTTACTTTTACGTGCTCCTTTGCCTCTATAGCTTGGTGTAGACCATCGCTCCATTGTCTTCCTTCCATGATACGACCAGTTTGCTCATCGACGATTTTAACTTCACCGTCCATGACAACATATTCGTCATCTTTATTGAACATGGTGTAGGCCTTCAGAAGTTGCTGTAATGTATGTACGCGCTCACTTTGAACTGCGTAATGATTCAGAAGTTGGTCTTTCTTATCAAGTTTCTGTTGATCATCAAGTTCTTTTTCATTTTCCAATGCAGAAAGCTGTGCTGTAATATCCGGCAACACGAACAACTCTTTGTCATTTACCTGTTTTGCCAGCCATTCTGTTCCTTTGTCTGTCAAATCAACAGAATTTAATTTTTCCTCAACAACAAAATATAAAGGTTCAACGGCTTCAGGCATGCGACGGTTGTTATTTTCCATGTAATACTCTTCCGTTTTGAGCATACCAGCCTTTATACCTTCTTCTGAAAGGTATTTGATTAGCGGCTTGTTCTTCGGTAATGCTTTGTGAGAGCGGTATAGGCTCAAGAAACCTTCTTCTTGAAGTTTTTGGTCGTTCTTCTCACGGCCTTCGCTTATTTTTTGTTTAGCCTCAGCCAAGAATTGTGTGGCCAATTTCCTTTGAACATCAACAAGACGTTCAACCAATGGCTGATATTCTTCAAACATCTGGTCATCACCATTTGGTACAGGACCTGATATAATAAGAGGTGTACGTGCATCGTCAATTAACACAGAGTCAACCTCATCGACAATTGCATAGTTGTGAGCTCGTTGAACAAGATCTGAGGGCGATATTGCCATATTGTCACGAAGATAGTCGAAACCAAACTCGTTATTTGTACCAAATGTAATGTCTGCTTGGTATGCTTTTCTTCTTTCAGGTGTATTGGGTCTGTGTTTGTCAATACAGTCAACAGATAATCCGTTGAACTCATAGAGCGGTCCCATCCACTCAGAGTCACGTTTTGCAAGGTAATCATTTACCGTAACGACATGTACACCGTTTCCGGTAAGAGCGTTCAAGAATACAGGCAATGTTGCAACGAGTGTTTTTCCTTCACCTGTTGCCATTTCCGCAATCTTTCCCTGATGCAATACGACACCACCAAAAAGTTGGACGTCATAATGAACCATATCCCATTTCATATCGTTACCGCCGGCCATCCAGTGATTACTGTAGATAGCTTTGTCTCCTTCAATCCTAACGAAATCTTTTCTAATAGCAAGTTCTCTATCGAAGTCATTTGCAGTAACAACTACTTCCTCGTTTTCTGCAAATCTGCGGGCTGTATCTTTTATGATGCTAAAGGCTACGGGCATCACTTCATTGAGGGCTTTTTCATAAATTTCAAGCACCTCTTTTTCAAGCTTATCGATTTGAGCGAATATATCTTCACGCTCATCAATAGGTGTTTCTTCGATTTTTGCCTTCAGTTCAGCAATCTGTTTCTTTTGATCTTGAGCAGATTCTTGAACATACTTTTGAATTTCCTTTGTGCGGGCACGCAAAGAGTCATTATCAAGTGCTTTAATTTCAGGATATGCCGCCTTGACTTTTTCAACTAATGGCTGTATCAGTTTCATGTCTCTTGACGATTTATCACCGAACAATGACTTTAAAAAATTATTAAAACCCATATCTATAATATTTTATTTTCTTTTATGAATTGTGAGTATTTGTGTACAAAAGTACAAATTTATTGTAAAAAGTTATATTATTTTTAGCTTTATTTAATATAAAGGCAATGCCGAACATGCATTTGGGGCTCTAATCCTAATTATTTTTGCTATTGTAGGAGCTATTCTGTCTATTGTTACAGGTGTAATTAACTCCTCATGCTTTATTCCTGTCCCGTAAAAAATTACAGGAAAAGGTATTGCATTCCCTTTAGAAACATATTGCTGTTTTGTATCTTCATTTAGGAGTTTCCAGCCTGGTGAAACTTCAATTATTAAATCTCCACAATTGTCAGGGTTGTACCAGTTACGTAGTTTTGAATCATTCTTGTCGCCATATAGCATCAAGTCATTACTGGTAAACACATTCTTTATTCCAGAATTTTGTATCAAGAAAGATTGAGCACGGCTTAACAGATCACTTATATTTATACGCTTCAGCTCAATTTGCCTTAAATTTAAGAATATCTGATTGTAGAAACAGCTTTCAATATATTTGTCCTGTCCGTATATTGCGCCAAGATACATATTAAGTAAGTTGGCTGTTCTGTTTATATAGAAAGTACCACTAGGTATTCTGTATTTTTCGTAATTAATTTCTTTTTCATCGCAATATCCTGTACTTGTTACGACGAATAAAAGATTATTAATACCTATTTTGCTTTCGAGTTTTGATATTAACTTTTCAAGTTCTTTATCAAGTTGTATATATGTGTTTTGTAATTGTTGCTTGTTTATTTTTTTTACTGGAATCTTCACGCTGTATGTTAATGACAGCATATCTGTGATGTCATCAGTTCCCATTCCACAGGAATTCACGCATTCTAATGCAACATTTGTAATATTTGCATTTACATTGTCTTCAGTGAAATTATTCGCGTAAAGTAAATTATAAGATTCTAACCAGCTTGGAGCTTTTTTGAAATAATATTTAGATGAACACCAGCATTTGTTGTCTTTATTGAACCATAATGCTCCATCTGCAGCATGACCACCTCCGATAACTGCAGCATCACGCTCTAGAGCTATACTATATACAATGGCGTCACCTTCAGTTGCTATTTTAAGTTCGTCATTTATGGTCGTGGTGATGATATTTTTTGGAGATGCTCCTTCTTTTGTGAAGATACCTTCATAACTATTGTCATCAACACAATTTACGGGAATCAAAGTGTTTTTGTTTAACCATCTGAATCCTGTTATTCCATTGGATGATGGAGATGTGCCAGTGGAAATTGAAGCAATTGATGATGCACGGTCCACTGGAGAAAACATATATTGTGCATTGCTGTATACAGCACCATTTCTTAGGAGTTTCTTTATTCCTCCTTCGCTATAGTACGGAATAAAAGCTTCAATGTAATCTGTCCTTAATTGGTCTATGGCTATATTTACAACCAATTTAGGAACAGGTCTTACATTTTGTGAGCTTATGTTTCCTATTGATGCAACTGCTAAGAATGTTGCTGTAATGTATTTATTTATCATTGTTCTTTTTACGAATAATGTTATATATGCATCTTATCAGCAAAGATAATGCCAAAATGTACGTGCCCTCAGCGTAGTCCTGAAACAGCCCTCCGATAAAGAAGCATGCGATTGATCCTGAGAGATAGTACCAAAGACGATTTGTCCTATTACGTTTTACAATATTGTATATATAAAATAGCGACAGTGGATTAAATAAAAATATTTGCAGATTTGTACTTGTTGTAGGATGCTTTGAGAAAAACATCATTAATAGTATCAAACCTATACAACCATATATAAAAATTAAAAGTGCGTCAAAAAGCCAAAAATTCTTTTTAAAAGCATATTTCAATGATTGTAGTTATTATTATACATCCAAGGAATATCCATGCACAAGTGCTGGGTCGTAGTGGAAATCCTTTTTCATTATTTATGCTTGTCTGACACTTTACTACATCATGCTGGGATAGAATTAAAGGGCGAGTAATGCCATTTTTGTCTTTTATAGTGGCTTTCTCGAAGTCATACATTAAATTATATGGTAAGAATTGGTATTCATTTAGATTGGTCTTTCTGTCTGCTTTTGCGCCAAGTAAAATGTCATTGCCAAATCTTGCCCATGGGTCATTATCATTAAATGAATGTATTAAATCTCTGAATGACGGATATGACTCCTTTTTATTAGGATAACATACCTCCACGTCAATGTTGTCAAGCAAGATGTTGCGGGCGCGTGTGGTACAATTATCATAAAAGTAGTTATATCTGTATACTCTGTTCTCAGGTAAATAATTTTTTTCGATAGCTTTAATTATCTCCTTTTTTTCTTTAGCTGTGAGATTGAGAACTTGTTGTGTGACACTTCTGTTCTCATATCTGTATTCTTCACAAAAGGCATCAAATGGAATAATACCCATTTCATAATCAGTCAATCCGAAGATGAACCTTAGAATAAAAAAGGGGGCTTTGAATGAAAACATGCCATAATTGATGGCAATATCAATTCCCCTCTTTTTGTCGTTGTATCTGATGGCAGTATGCCCGTAAAGACTATAGACCTCTTGCCCTGGTGCACAGGTCAACAAACTTATCTCTATCGAATCTTCGTCTGTTGTTAGAGACTGCACGCTATTACTGGCACTTATTTCGTTTGTATTTAGCGAAATAAGGCATATTATGGTCAGAATTATAAATGTTTTGAAACGTTTCACGATGCAAAAATAATTCATATTTCTCATTTAACATACTATTATTCCAATTTTTTTAATAATTTTGCACGCTGTAATTTAAAACAGTCAAGTGAATCTGATTATAGATATAGGAAACACGTGTGTGAAATTCGCATGCTTCAATGATGGACATATCATTGAATGTGTTCGTGTTGATAAAAGCGATGCAATATATAGACTGACTGATTTTTGTAATAAATACCATTTTAATAAAGGTATATATTCTACAGTAGCGAGTCTTGATGACGATTTGGTGTCGGCATTTGAAAATTTGCCGTTTCCTGTAATCAAATTAATAAGCGGTGAAACTCCTGTTCCAATTGTTAATCGCTATGCTACTCCTTCAACGTTAGGTGCGGATCGTTTGGCCGCAGTTGTCGGTGCTAATTATTTGCGACCTGATTGCAATGTCCTCGTCATAGATGTCGGCACGTGTATAACATTTGATTTTGTTACGGCTGAAGGCGTTTATGAGGGCGGTAATATTTCCTTGGGACCTACAATGCGTTTTTATGCACTTCATGAACATACGGCAAAATTGCCGTTAATTGAGCGAAAAGGTTGCGTGAAGATGCTGGGTGACACTACGGAATATGCGATAAGAAGTGGTGTCGTTCAAGGTATTAAATATGAAATAGAAGGTTACGTAAGAGCCTTTTTAGAAAAATATCCGGATCTTTTTGTTTATTTAACTGGTGGCGTTCATTTGAATTTGCATTTTTCAGAAAAAATGCCCATCTTTGCAAATGATTTTATTGTCCCCATTGGACTTAACAGAATATTAGAATATAACAATGAAATTGTATAGAACGGCGTTAAGCGCAACATTATTGTCGCTTTGTGTAATTCCGACATTCGCTCAAAGTGGAACTAATTCTCCTTATAGCCAGTATGGATTAGGACAGTTAAGTGAGCAGACTAGCGGTTTTAATCGAGGAATGAACGGATTGGGTTTGGGATTTAGAGAGCATAATCAAGTTAATTATATAAATCCGGCGTCATATTCTTCAATGGACTCGCTGACATTTATTTTTGATGCAGGCATGTCTGGTCAGATAACAAATTTCAGTGAGAATGGAACTAAAGTCAATGCTAATAATGCTGATTTTGAGTATGCTGTTGCCGGATTTAGGGCATTTAAGCATGTTGGTGTGAGTTTTGGATTAATACCGTTCACTAATATAGGATATAATTATTCTGTTACTGATTATCTTGATGGTGACAGAAGTACCACTTATACAAATACTTATTCAGGCAGTGGCGGTATCCATCAAGTGTATTTTGGAGCTGGTTGGGAATTCCTAAAAGGATTGTCAATTGGTGCTAATGTCTCATATATTTGGGGTGACTTAAACCGCTCTGTTGTTAACAGCTATAGTGACAGTTGGGTGAATACTTTGTCAAAATATTATACGGCAACTGTAAATAGTTATAAGTTGGATTTTGGACTCCAATATTCAGTTAATTTGAATAAGAATAATTCATTGACGTTGGGTTTGACTTATGGACTTGGCCATAAGTTGAATTCAGATCCGGAATGTCTGATTATTTCAACAAACTCATCGACTTCTGTCGCAGATACTACATCGTTTAGAGTGGATAATGGTTTGGAAATTCCGATGTCATTCGGTGCCGGTTTTATGTGGAATTATAAGAATAAGTTGAAACTTGGTTCTGATTTCACTCTTCAAAAGTGGGGTGGAGTAAAGTATCCGGTATACAATGTCGTTAATGATGTTCCGTCTTATGAATTAGTTGACAATTATTATAAAGACAGATATAAAGTTACTGTAGGAGGAGAATTCTGTAATAATGAAATGAGTCGTGATTTTATTGATAGAGTCCGTTTTAGAGCAGGCGTCTCATATTCAACACCTTATTATAAAGTGAACGGTCAGGATGGACCTAAGGAAATAAGCGTAAGTGCAGGATTCGGTATTCCAATTATCAATAGCTATAATAACAGGTCTATTCTTAATGTTTCCGGACAATGGGTTCATTCATCAGCAGATGGTCTGTTGACAGAGAATACTTTTCGTATTAATATAGGAATAACGTTTAACGAACGTTGGTTCATGAAGTGGAAAGTTGATTAATGTTTTTATTTAAGCAGATATTGAAATCTTATATATTCATAGTGTTTGTGTTTCTTTTCCTTTCTTGTCAGGAGGGAAAAGAACACATTGCGCCAGCAATAAATCCTCGTGATTCTGTTGCCGTAATGATTTCCTATGGTGTTAATACATTGGTTTCAGATTCAGGCTTAATTAAATACCGTATTGTTGCTGAACGTTGGGAGGTAAATCAAGAGAAAAAACCATCTAGATGGATTTTTGATAAAGGTCTTTTCTTGGAGCAGTTTGATGAGAAGTTCCATGTTGAAGCCTATATTCAAAGCGATACCGCATATTATTATGACCAGTCAAAGATTTGGGAGCTGAGGGGGCGTGTTCGCGTAAGAACAGTTGATGGCATGCGCTTTTCAAGTGAGGAACTGTTTTGGGATCAGAACAGCCATGAGCTGTATAGTCATAAATTTTCTCATCTTATTACTCCAGACCGAGAGATGCAGGGCACTTATTTCTTGAGTGATGAGCATTTAAGACATTATACAATATCTAATACAAAGGGATCTTTCGTCAAAGGTAAATTTGGCGAAAATACAGATAATGATACTATCTTAACAGCGCCGGATACTGTTAAGGCAAAGAAACGATTGCCTACAACTCCTTCGGCCAAAACAGTGCATAAAGAAATTTAATGTTAAATAAAACTAATTTTAAGCGTTCCGTAAATTTGATACGATTGTAGGTTATACCGATTAAATGAGCTAATACCGCATGAATTACAGTATGAAAAGCCTTAACAATGAACTTTTTAAGAGAAAAATAATTGTTTTTATTTTCTTTTTTGTAATTTTGTGCGCTAAAATGTTCAAAATACTAATTTGAGGGAATAATAAAAAATAAATATTTATAATAATGGCAGCATTAGGAAAAATCAGAAGCAAAGGCGTTATCCTCATCAGTATATTAGGATTCGCCCTTTTTGCATTTATTGCTGAAGAGTTGTTCCGCTCTTGTGAGTCATCACGAAACGAGAGCCGTCAACAAGTAGGCGAAGTTTTAGGTGACAAAGTCAATGTGCAAGATTTTCAGAAGCTAGTTGACGAGTACACTAACGTTATTAAAATGACTCAAGGTCGCGACAATCTTACTGATGACGATCTTAATCAAGTAAAGGATGTGGTTTGGAATACTTTTGTTCAAACTGAAATCATCAGCAAGGAAGCATCTAAGTTGGGATTGCAGGTTACAGACAAGGAACTGCAGAACATACTTAACGCTGGAACAAACCCGATGCTTCTTCAGACTCCTTTCGTAAACCAGCAAACAGGACGTTTTGATGCTAATTTGTTGAAGAAGTTCTTGGCTGAATACAAGCAGGCTCAAACAACAAATCCGCAGATGGCAGAGCAGTATCAGGGTATATATAATTTTTGGACATTTATAGAGAAATCTTTGCGTCAGCAGGTATTGGCTCAGAAATATCAGTCATTGTTGGCCGGATGTTTGATTTCTAATCCTGTATCTGCTAAAATGGCGTATACAGATGAAAATCAAGAAAGCAATATCCAGTTGGCATCATTCGCCTATTCTTCTATAAATGACAACAAGGTAAAGATTTCTGATGCAGACTTGAAGGCTAAGTATGAAGAACTCAAGCCTCGTTTCAAACAATATGAAGAAACACGTTCAATCAAATATGTTGATTATCAGGTTTTGCCTTCTGCATCAGACCGTGCAGCTTTGAATAAGACTGTTGCCGGATATGTGCAGTCATTGAAGGAAACAGCTGATCCGGTTGAAATAGTAAGAAATAGCGGTTCTTTGGTTACATATTTAGGTATTCCTCAGACAAAAGCTGCATTCCCGACAGATATAGCAGCACGTCTTGATTCTATGGCTGTAGGTTCAACTTCTGCACCTGTAGAAAATAAGTTGGATAATACCATAAATGTAGTAAAACTTATATCAAAAGTTCAATTGCCTGATTCTGTTCAGTTCCGTGCAATTCAGGTTGGTGGCGCAACACCTGCTGATGCTGCAAAAACTGCAGACAGTATATTTACAGCACTCAAGAGTGGAGCTGAGTTTGAAGCTATTGCAAAGAAATATGGTCAGACAGGCGAGAAGAATTGGATAACATCTAATCAGTATCAGAATGCAACTTCAATGGACGCTGATACAAAGTCTTATATTGAGTCTTTGAATACATTGCCCGTTAATGAAATAAAGAACTTAAAACTTACACAAGGTAATTTGATTCTGCAGATTACAGACCGTAAGGCTATGACAGATAAGTATGTAGCTGCTGTGATTAAGAAACCGATTGAGTTCTCAAAGAATACATATTCAGCTGCATTTAATAAGTTTAGCCAGTTCGTCAGTGAGAGTCAGACTTTGGAGGCTATGCAGAAGAATGCTTCTAAGTATGGTTACAAAGTTCAGGAACGCATGGATATACGCAATTCAGAGCATTACGTAGCTGGTATACATGGAACTCGTGAAGCTCTTAAGTGGATATTCGAGACAGACGAGAACAAGGTATCACAGCTTTATGAGTGTGGTGATAATGACCATCTGCTTGTTTTGGTTATGACCAAGATTAACAAGAAGGGATACCGTTCACTTGATGATGAAAATGTAAAGAATTATGTAAAGCAGGAAGTATTGCGTGATAAGAAGGCTGAAATGCTTATGGCTAAAGTTAAAGGTGTGAACAGCATCTCTGCAGCTAAGGCAAAAGGTGCTCAGGTTTCTGCAGTTAATCAGGTAACATTTGCTGCACCTGTCTTTGTTCAGTCTACAGGTATGAGCGAGCCCGCACTTAGTGGTGCAGTAGCTGCAACAGCGAAGGGTAAGTTCAGTTCTGCTGCAGTTAAGGGTAACGGTGGAGTATATCTGTTCCAGGTTTTGGAAAAGAAAATGCGTCCTGTTAAGTTTAATGCAAAAGAATATGAGCAGCGTCAGCGTCAGAAGATGATGCAGTATGCGGGTAACTTCATGCAAGAACTTTACATAAATGCAAATGTTAAGGATAACCGTTACTTGTTCTTCTAATTGGCTTTGAATATAAAGACGGTTTATTAAATAATTTGGCAGTCCCGACTGAAGATAATTCAGTCGGGATTGTTCTTTTTTATAATTTGGCTATTTTGCAAGCTTCCAACCTGTTTTATTAAAAAAATGCATATCTAGTGCAATCTATACTTTTTATCCTTAAATGTGTTTGTTCTAATGAAATTTAAGGTTATAATGCAGCTTGTGTGTTGTATATATCAGGAAGTGAATATAAATCCTGTATTTATTGTTTTATTCTGAAGGTTATAATTTTGTCTTATTTTTGATAGTATTTTACGGCTGGTCAATGGATAAATTATGTCAAGTATTATTTTTACTGTTTTTTAGAGATGCTAAACGTTAAAGTCTAGTTACCTCATAATTGTTGTTCTTAATAGGTCATAAATGGTGCCTTGACATTTTTGATGTATGGTTATTTTATTCTATTGTGTCAGATAAATTTATTTTATAATGATGTATGTTTATTGATTTAATTTTTATTAATCAATGTTTATTGGTTGAAAGTTATGAAGTAATTGATTTTGATGAACTAATTCAGTTATTTTTACCATAAAAATCATTGAGTTTTAGGGTAAAAACAACTGAATTATATGACCGTTGTATAACGTATTGATATTCAGTTAGTTGCTTGTTTGTATGCTTTTATGCTGCAATATGACATATATTGAAACGTAAAAGATGTCCTTTTGTGCTTTGAAAGGATGTATCTTATGCTCTGCTAATAATTCTTTTGATTGATCCGAGTAAATAATAGTTGCTCTTAATTATTTTGTCTGAGGTTTCTGTTTAGCATATAACCTCAGAAAGTTTGCCTGTATATGAATCTATAATAAATCCGCGTACAATAATGTCTTTGGGCATAAGAGGATGTTTGGCAACAATTTCTACAGACTTTCTGACAGCTTCTTCTGAATTGTTAAATCCATTAAGCCATGATCTGAAGTCAATTCCGCAATATTTCATCATGTCTATGTGTTCTTGTGAAACACCTCTTTCCAGCATTAGTCTGATCATTTCGTCTGGATCTAGATGCTGTGCTCCGCAGTCAGTGTGTCCTATAATCATAATTTCTTTGACTCCCAGTTCATATACTCCTACGAGTAAGCTGCGTATGGTGCTGTCGAATGGTGACTGAATGATGCCTCCTGCATTTTTTATCATCTTTACATCCCCGTTCTTTATTCCTAAGGATGCCATAAGTAATTGTGTAAGTCTTGTATCCATACACGATACAATTGCAACTTTCTTATCTGGATATTTGGTGGTTACATATGGTTCATAAGCCTTTTCTGTAACGAACTGTTTGTTATAAGCTAGAAATTCGTCTATCATATTTATTTGTTTATTTTGAATATAATCTTTTGGTTATTTCTTGTTTTAATTTATGAGCAAATTATGCAGAATCTTTTGCAAAAATTAGTAAAAATAATAATATACGTGGAAACAGTTTAGATAAATTATTCATATTAAATTAGTATGATTCGTTTCGTTTTCGTAAAAAATGTGTAACTTTGTAAATATCATATATTGCTTTTACAGAACACATAGATTTAACTTTCAGACTAATTACTTTAAATCTTCTGATGAAAAAACTAATTATATTTATATTTTTGTTTTGCATATCATTGCATATCGACGCAGAGCAGACACATGAATGGGAACAGTTTTTGTACCAGTTAAGTGAACTTGAGGATATAGAGTCTTCATCGTGGGAGTCTTCATTTGAACTTTTGTGTGATCTGGAAGAAAATCCAATAAATATTAATACAGCATCTAGAGAGGATCTGGAGCAGTTTCCTTTTTTGACTGCAAAGGATGTAGAGAATATCAGTGAGTATATTTATCGTTATGGACCAATGAAATCTTTGGGTGAACTCGTAATGATAAAAGATTTGTCATATTATAAGCGTAGGCTTCTTTTTTATTTTACTTATGCTGGAGATACGCATAAAAAGGGCTTTCCGTCTTTTAAAAACATCGTAAAATATGGTAAACATGAGGTTGTCGGAACCATAAAAATACCTTTTTATGACAGAAAAGGTGATATAAATGGATATCAGGGCTATAAATATAAACATAGTGTAAGGTATGACTTCGATTATGGAGATTATCTACGATTAGGCTTCCTTGGATCTCAAGATGCCGGAGAGCCGTTTTTTGCAGGCCGAAATAGTATGGGATATGATTTTTATTCATTTTATCTTGTCTTGAAGAAAATGGGGCGTATAAAAACTTTGGCGTTAGGCAGGTACAGGCTGCGTTTCGGAATGGGGCTTGTTATGAATAATAACTTTAGTTTTGGCAAGTTGTCAACGCTATCATCCATGGGAAGAGGTGGAAGCAATATAAGGGCTCACTCTTCAACTTCTGACGGAAACTATCTTCAAGGGGCTGCAGGTACATTTACTTTAGCCAAAGGGTTAGATTTAAGTTTATTTGTTTCTTATCGCAAGTTTGATGCTACTTTGAATAAAGGTGACGGTACAATTTCTACAATACTAAATTCTGGTTACCATCGAACCAAGACGGAATTGGATAAGAAAAATAATTCTTCACATTTGCTTTTGGGCGGTAATGTAGATTATCGTTTTGGAGGATTTTATGTAGGGGCAACTGCTGCATACACATCTTTAGATAAAGAGCTTGTGCCTAAAACTACTTCGGTTTATCGCAGATATTATGCTCATGGTAAAGAATTTTATAATGTAGGTGTAAATTATGGTTATACTGGTAGCCGCCTGTCATTCAGTGGAGAGACTGCAACTGGTGGCTGTAAAGCTGTTGCTACGATTAATTCTTTAAGCTATAGCATAACAGATCGTTTGACCATGTTGGCTCTTCAGCGTTTTTATTCATACAAATATTATTCGTTGTTTGCTGAAAGTTTTAATGAGGGTGGGGCTGTGCAGAATGAAAGTGGTATATATTTGGGAATGACATGGCGGCCGTCACAGGCGTTAAACATAATTGCATATATCGATTATGCTTATTTTGCATGGCCTAAGTATCAGGCTTCAAAAAGTTCATGTTCTTTAGATAATACGTTGCAACTGACATATGTTATGCCTAGATGGATATTTTCAGCACGTTATCGGCTTAAAATACGTGAGAAAGACAATAAAGATAAAACGGATTTAATCAATAAAATTGATCATAGAGCACGTTTTTCTGCTGCGTATAGTTTTGGAGCCTGGAAAGCTAAGACGCAGGCTGATCTTGCTTTTTCTTCATACAAAGAAAATAGTTTTGGATGGATGATAACGCAGAATGCCAATTACATATTAAAAAAACGGTTAAACATAAATGTTTCTTTTTCTTATTTTAATACAGACAGTTATGACAGCCGTGTGTATTCTTATGAAAAGGGTATGCTCTATTCATACTATTTCCCGTCATTTTATGGGCATGGTATTCGAGGTTCCTTTTTTGCCAGTTATGATATTTTGAAACAGGTCACATTGTTTGCTAAAGTAGGAGCGACAAAATATTTTGACAGAGAAATCATTGGCAGCAGTTATCAGCAGATTAATCGTTCTTCTGCCACTGACCTAGAATTACAATTAAGAATAAAATTATGAACTAAATGCAGAGCAGATAAGGCAATTTTCGTGTGTTATTAGGTATCAAAATACCTTGTTGATAAAACATGAGAACAATGACAGGGCATTTAAATTCTGATTGTATCAGGTACTTATATTTCATTCTATAAGTAGATGGATGCTCTCTGATCCTGATAGTAGATAGGGTGGTACATCTTTGTTACTCTATATTTTGCCCTATACATATAATCTAAATTTGCTGATTTGGCACGACTGATATTTTTATATATCAGGATATAAATTGAAAATTATTTTGTCTGCGTTAAATTTTATCATGATTTTCAATCCAATTATCAATAAGTTTTCTTGCAATAGACAATTTTTCCGGTATTGGTGGAAGATTGTCCATGGTGAACCAGCCACCTGCACCCAGTTCTGAACGTTGTAATTTTATTTCACCACTTTCGTATTCTGCATAAAAGCCAATCATTAGGCCACAAGGGTATGGCCATGGCTGAGATCCGAAATATTTAAGGTTTTTGATTTTTAAACTCGTTTCTTCCGTTACTTCTCTTACGACAGCTTGCTCAAGTGTTTCGCCTGTTTCAACGAATCCGGCAACTAGACCATAATAATTACCTTTAAAGTTGTTTGCATGAACAAGTAATACCTGATCATTTTTGTGTATTAATACTATTATCGCTGTTGCAAGTTGTGGCCATATTTCTTTTCCGCATTTCTCACATTTCTTAGAAATATCAGTATTGAGTTTCATGTGTCCGCCACATACGCCACAGAATTTTGTATTTGAATCCCAATAAAGTATTTCTTCACATTTGCCTGCTTTGAGATATAGTGGTTGGGGCAGTTTATGATATGATGCCCTTAAATTACACATTTCAAACTTATCGTTGATAATAGGGCCGTCTATTCGATAAGTTTTTACTTCGTAAGATTCCAGTGGAGTTATATCATGGATGGTTGTATCTTTTCCAATTTCAGTAGGAGGATACTCCTGAAAAGGAATCGTATAACTACCGTCTGAATTCTTTTCAAGTAATAAATCTGTGTTATTAAAAACAAACCAATACTTCTTCATAGTTTATAAATTATAATATGGCAATTAATTGATTATCTATTGCCAAAAAGCAGGTCTTTATCGCGTCTTATTGCCGGTATTGCTAGTGATGATGGTACGAATTTCCAGTTGTCGTTTGGTTTAGGATTAACAATTTTAGCATCTTCTATTTCTTTCATGATGTAGTACCTTTGATCATGTTCGCTTTCATATATAATTCTGCCTTTGATGGAATTTTTTGGTATCCCGGCACCACGTGTTAAAAGTTCACCTCCGCCATTGCCTCTATAGCTGTTCATTGCTACGTTATACCATTTGTCCATTATAAAAGATTCGCCATTTGACATCTGCAATATATGTATCTTATTTCCATAAGGTTTTGTTACATCTACTTCATAGTCAATTCCTGCTGCACTGTCAAAATTGAAGGCAAGATTTTTAAATGTATATTTTTTTATTCCGTTGACGCTATCAATATTCAGCAGCATTATATGGTCATCTTTCGATACCATTGTATTTGTCCATAGGCCATAACTCATTTCAAGGTAATTCTTTATTTCCTTGCCAGTCATTTTTATCGTATATATCTGGTTCTCATATTTATAGAGGTTAAATAAATCTCCGACAAATACGTCACCAGCTTTTATACAGGCATCAAATGACAATGGAGCATTGAATGATACATCGGCATTTGTTACTTTAAGCTGAACGTTTTGGATAAAATCACAAAATGCGCTGCTTCCGAAATATGAGTCACGTGTGTATATTGAATTTTTGAAAGTGCCTATTTTCTTATTGACATAGTTGTTTATGCTGTCTATTTCGTCCTTGAAATACTCCATGAATGCAGTATCAACAGGCAGATTTCTTACATCTTTCAGACTTCCTTTTATCTGTTTATTTATTATTTGCCCGTTGTTTATTGTTACGTCTATTTCAGCATCGCATATGAAGTATGCATTAGATGAAGGATCCATGCAAAGAACATCATGTCCGTCTTTATTTTTGATTGTTTCAATGTGTTTCTTATGATCATGCCCATATAAAATCAAATCGAAACCAGGTACTTCTTTGGCAATTCTTAAGGAGGCGTCTTCTTCATATTCATCTGTAATTATTCCTCCTTCGGCTCCAGAATGGAAAAGGCCTATTATTATATCAGGGTTTTCCTGCTTCTTCAAATAGGTAGTCCAATATAAAGCACATTCTTTCATCTCTTGAAAAGACATGCCTTCCCAAAGTTTTTCGTTAAGCCAGTTGGGAATTGCAGGAGTTATCATGCCAATAATAGCAATCTTTATGCCGTCACGATTTATTATATGGTAAGGCTTAAGATATGGCTTTTCCGTATCTTTTGATATTATATTTGCAGCAAGCATTGGACACTTTACCTCTTTTATCCATTTGTCATATACATTATGACCGGTTTCAATGTCATGATTTCCGATAGTTTGGACATCATAGCCCATATAATTTATGACCGATGCAGCTACATTGGGAAGTTCAGGCTTTACATAATTACAGTAATAGCATGTAGGTTGACCTTGTAAAATGTCACCATTGTCCATCAATATAAGATTAGCACCATAAGTTTTTCTGAGGTCCTTTATGTATGTTGAAACACGTGCTAAAGAACCTTTTGCTGGTTTACGCTCAATGAAGTCATAGGGAAAGAAACATCCATGAACATCACTAGTCTGTATAATTCGGAGTTTTATAGTCTTTTCCTGGCCCATCAATAGTGTATTAAGGCATATAGTAAAGAAACTTATGGCGACTAATCTTAACATATTATTATTCATTTATCCTTGTCATAGACATTTCTGTCATTTTACCGTCAGGATTAATTCTTGCATTAATTTTATACTTATAGTTTGCGCTTGGCTCATCAACTTTCTCAACTTTCTGATTTGCCATGAAATTTACAATATATTCATATTGTTCGTCACCAATCTCTTTCTTTTGTATGTTGTAGTCACCGGAGATACTCCAAACCATATTCTGAACATCTTGTTTATACAATCTGTTCATGAAATAAATAATATCCTGTTTTGTAGCATTTTGCTTACCTAAAAAGTTGATGTTATCATTTATGTTTGAAACGAGATTAACTTCATCGCGCTCGTTAATGCTTACGAAAAAGTTATGGAAGAGATTACTTATTGCTTGTCTTTCTTCCATGCTTACAGTATTTGCTTTAATCTTTTTCAAAGCAATTTGTGCCTCTTCATAATGGTTGCCATCAGAATGGTCTGCCATGTACATCTGATATGCCTCAGAGGTATTTAATTTTAGGCATTGTGCCCAATCAATAGAATCAATTTTGTCCATTGCTTCTTGTTTGTGTGGACTATCAGGATGTTTGCTTAAGTAATCCATCAGCGCTGATTTACTGCCGCTTACAATGGCATTTGTCCAATCCTGATCTAATTGCTCAAGTCTTTGCAAATGTGCTTTAATTGAATCAATATGCTCTTGTGGAGCATCTTTAAAGTTATTTAAATATTCTTGTAAAATTGTTGGATCCTCACTGCTTAAGGCAAAATTATATTCTTCCATTTCCTTTTCACTTTGCGCCCTGTTGTAGAAATAGAAGCATACACCTAATGCCAACACTGCTATTATTAACGAAACAATCAGTGTTGTCCTGTTATTTTTTCTTGCTTTAGGAGTGTTGTCGTTGGGAGTCGTATATTGTTCTTGAGGCGTTGTATTCAAACTATTGCTTGACTCGTCTTTTGTAGGAACGATTATACCATTGTCTGACGTCAGATAGCTATTCCTTTCTACATTTGTTGAGTTTTGCTCAACAAGGCTTTGATTGTCATTCTCAATAGGATTATTGCCATTGGAAGGTGATTTGTGACAATGTGGGCAGACAATCTCACTTATTAAATAAATTTCTCCACAATAAGGACATTTTATTATTTTTCCTGCGATTTCTACTCCACAATTGGGGCATACAGGAGCCTTGTCACTAGTTTGATGACCACATTCAGGACATTTAATAATTGCCATTTTTATATTTTTATTTTATATGTTATTTTATTAGAAATGTCTAAACCGTATTTCTCTCATGCTATGACGTCCCATAAATCTGCTCTTGTCAACATATGTGTTGATACCATTTATGCGTCCTTTTGCAGTATATTGCCAAAGAGTATAATCTCTTCCGTCTGCAAGTTTTGGTTCCTCATCAGAATATTGGGCAATCATAAGACAATAATTGTCAATTTTGCCTTGGAGATGTTTGTTGTAGAAATTTGTATATGTATACAATAAAGGCTTTTGGCGATAGGCCTTCTCAACTAAATCGATGAATTTAAATAATGAATCACAAAATTCGTCAGTCTTAAGCCCCCCTGTTGTCTCTATGTCTATCATAGGTATCAGGTCCTGGTCTCCAGGACGGCATTGTGATTTAAAATTTTCGAGTTGCTTAACTAAATCAGTTTTAGGCCGAAAAAAATGGTATGAGCCAACTTTTAAACCATATCTGTGTGCTAATTCGATATTTCTTTCGTATGTTTTGTCTATATGTGTACCGCCTTCTGTCGCTTTTAAATAAACATAGGCCATTTTACTATTTTCACCAATTGTTTCCCAGAAAACGTCTCCTTGATAATGGCTGAGATCTATTCCGTGAATATGTCTGCATGTGTCTTCACATTGAACGTAGGTGTTGTAATCTTGTGCAGATATATATTGTGTTAGAGTAAATAGGCTGATAATAATAAAAATGTATTGTTTCATTGTATGATTCCTTATTTTTGGCAAAGATACACTTAATCGTTGGTACAACAAAGAAAATTATAAAATTTTAGTTATTCCTCAATATTTGAAAGACTGTTAAAAAATATTAGAGAAAAAGATGCTTGTTGTCTCAAGTGGAAAGAATGAAAAATACTTGAACATACCGGTATTAGGCTTTGGGATATTACAAATCAAGTTATTAATTTCTTTTTGAGTCTCATTCATCTTGTCCTCCGATTTTGCTTTAAGGTTTAGCGGTAATTTTATTTCTCCCGTTTTGATTTTATTTTGGTTATTATAGAATGGGATTTCGCTTGTATCGAAGTTGAAGAACTTAATGAGGTATATACCAACT
Source organism: Xylanibacter rarus (assembly GCF_001275135.1). Taxonomy (GTDB): domain Bacteria; phylum Bacteroidota; class Bacteroidia; order Bacteroidales; family Bacteroidaceae; genus Prevotella; species Prevotella rara. Next base: position 78,476 of record NZ_LFQU01000007.1, read on the forward strand.
AAGTTCATTATTTTATTCATCTTTAATGTATTTATCCAATTGTCTATTTTAACGAAATCTATTTTATTACCATATTTTCTTAAATAAATGCCATATTCTACAAGGTCTCTGATGTATGAATTTGCGGATAAAAGATTTTTAATGTTATCAATACTTCTGTTTAAGAATGTTATAGAGTCTACAGATGTATCGATACTATGAATCTCATTATAAATAATTCGATTTAATTTCTTGTTTAAATATGAATTAGAGAATTTATTTATTGTTTTTGTCGACTGTCTGTATTGGTCGTCTTTTGGTGTGATTCTTGTTGTATTGGAATAAATAGTTTCGTTTATAGAGTTCGTGATCTTTGTTGGTATAATATTATTTGATGAGTTATCTGAATAAATTATTCCAGATATGATAAAATCTTCAACATCATTTATTTTAGCAATGTATAATAGTTGATTCCATTTATATTCAGACATTTCTTCAAGTGTACAATATGACTGAAATGCCCCAGTAGATAATAATTTAATGAAATTTCTTATTACAACTTGCATATCTTTTGTGGTTATAACTGCTTTTGCAGCGTTTTTATTTTTCAGGATGATGCGTTTACATCATCCTGAAAATATGTTTAAAGTGTTACACCATTTTTGAAGATGGATATTTCTCTGTACCCGTTTTTCTCATTGCATGTTTTTTCACCATTGGCAACAGATATTATCTTTTTGATGAACTTGTCCAATAGGGATTTCATATCTGTTCCTTCAACCAATTCTCCTGCATTGAAGTCAATCCAATTTGGTTTGTTGTTAAATAGTGCACTATTGGTTGATATTTTCATAGTCGGAATAAATGTACCAAATGGCGTGCCGCGTCCTGTCGTAAATAAAACAATCTGACAGCCTGCAGCAGCTAATGCTGTTGAAGCAACAAGGTCGTTTCCTGGTGCAGACAACAGATTAAGACCGGTAGTTTTTAGTCTGTCGCCATAGCCTAATACACCACTAACAGGGGCTCTTCCACATTTTTGAGTACATCCAAGTGCTTTGTCCTCTAATGTAGATATTCCACCGGCTTTGTTTCCAGGTGAAGGATTCTCACCAACAGGTTCGCCATGGCTCAAGAAATACTCTTTAAAGTCATTAACGAGTTTTACAGTCTGATTAAAGAGGTCTTCATTTTGACATCTGTTCATGAGAATTGTTTCTGCACCAAACATTTCTGGCACTTCTGTAAGTATAGATGTTCCGCCTTGTGCAACAATAAAGTCAGAAAATTCTCCAACAAGCGGATTGGCTGTTATACCACTTAATCCATCGCTTCCGCCACATTTTAATCCTATACGCAACTTGCTTAACGGACACTCTGTCCTTACATCTTTACTTGCTATGTCGTATAATGAGTGCAGAATTTTCATTCCTTCCTCAACTTCATCTCCTTGAACCTTTTGTACTACAAGGAATTTTATACGACTTTTATCGTAATCGCCTAAAAGTTTTTCAAAATGGTCAGGCTGGTTGTTCTCACATCCCAAGCTTAATATCAGAACAGCTCCGGCATTAGGATGAAGGACAATGTCGCGTAACACTTTTCTGGTGTTTTCATGGTCCTCACTTAATTGTGAACATCCATAATTGTGGTGCCAGGCATGAACGGCGTCAATACCGGCTAATTTTGTTTCTTCAGCCAGCTTTGTCGCTAATTTTTCTGCTATTCCATTTACACATCCTACAGTTGGTACAATCCATACTTCATTTCTTATTCCAACCTCACCATTGGCTCTGACATATCCATTGAATGTTAGATTTTGGTTTTCGATGGGAAGAATTTCATTTACAGGATTATATTCATAAGCAAGTTTACCTGATAAATTCGTTTTTAGATTGTTCTCATTAATCCATTCACCGGCCTTTAAATCTTTTTGGGCATGTCCTATAGGATAGCCGTATTTGATGATGTTCTCACCAGCCTTTGTGTCTTGTAAAAGGATTTTATGGCCGACAGGAGTGTCCTGCAAAACGGTTATAATTTTGCCATTGATGCTTATTTCTTCTCCCTGCTTATAGTCCCTTAGACAAACTACAACAGAATCGGCCGGATTAATTTTAATGAATGAAACTTTTTCCATAAAATGATTTGTTTTATAGTTGTGTAAATTAAGTTTATAATTGTGTGCGTCTATAGAAATCCACGTTCTCTTTAGACAATAATTCTATTGGCATATAGTTTACCGGATCAACCTTCTTTTTTAACACTATTGCCTTAAATAATGTATCGACACAATTGTAGCCCTGCATGAAGGCATGTTGGGCGATGAGGAATGATATTGTTCCTAATCGTAAGCATTTCGCATTTTTTTCAACCATATCATATCCCATTATTTGAACGTCACGTCTATTGGTCTTTAATAAAAATTCACCGACAATATGACCTTTTGAGCATAGAGTGATGCAATGATGTATATGCGGGTTTGATGTAAAGAAATTTTCTAAGATAGAGTCATAATTGTTTTCATCTTCATCCAACGGTAAATCTAGCTCAATAATCTTCGTTTGTGGAAAATGATCCTGCATATAATGCCTGAAACCAACTTCTCTGTTATCTTGTTGCTTACTTTCGACTTTTCCGTTCTTAGTCTGTTTCATAAGCATTATTTCTTTTTCGCCTGATGCTATTAACATGAGCATTTTTGCAGCAAAATATCCACTACAAAAAGAATCCTGCCCATAGAATGAAAGTGGCTTTAAATCTGGCATATATGAGTCTAATAATATAAAAGGTATGCCGCGTTCGTGCAATTTTTCCGTAAAACCTTTCGTCGTTTCTAAATCGCTAGGCACAACAATTACCCCATTTGGATTTGCATTTAGACATTTGGTGTATTCCCTAATAAAAGTAGACGGGTCAAACCTTTTATAGTACATCATTTTCACATCAATGTGAAAATCACGTCTTGCTTCACATGCTTTTGCTGCTCCCTCTTCAATTTCTTCCCAATAAGCTTCTGATTTATGTTGAGGAATTATACAATAAAAAGTGTATGACTTGTTGTATGCAAGAGCACTTGCATACATATTCGGTTGGTAATTTATGTTTTTTAAAACAGCTTCAACCTTTTCCCTTGCTGATTTGGATACATTCGGACGGTTATGTAAAACTCTGTCAACGGTTCCAACTGATACACCTGATTTCTCGGCAATGTCTTTAATTCTTATCTTTTCGCTCATATATAAATCCACTTTCAAAGATAAAGTGAAATATTTTCTGCAAAAATAGCAATAAAAACTGAATCGTGCGAAAACACAAAGGCGATTTTTGTGAAAAACACATTTTTTTGTTGTTTTATTTGTTTGGTTTTAATTTAAATATTAATTTTGTGAACTGAAAAAACAAATTATAAATCTATAAACATTCAAAAATTAAAGAAATGGCTAAAGTTGTAACCTTGGGCGAGATAATGCTTCGCCTTTCATCTCCCGGTCAGAAGAGATTTGTTCAATGTGATAATTTTGATGTTGTGTATGGTGGTGGCGAGGCAAACGTTGCTGTTAGTGCTGCGAATTATGGTCATGAGGCTTATTTTGTAACGAAATTACCTAAACATGAAATAGGACAGTGTGCCTTAAATGCATTACGCAGATACGGAGTTAATACACAGTTCATTGCGCGTGGTGGTGATCGTTTAGGTATATATTTCCTTGAAACAGGTGCAAGTATGCGTCCTTCAAAGGTTGTATATGACCGTGCTCACAGTTCTATCGCTGAAGCTGATCCTGAAGATTTCGACTTTGATAAGATAATGGAAGGAGCTCAGTGGTTCCATTGGAGTGGAATTACTCCGGCCATTAGTGACAAGGCTGCAGAACTTACACGTCTTGCTTGTGAGGCTGCAAAACGTCATGGCGTAACTGTTAGTGTGGACCTTAATTTCCGTAAAAAACTTTGGACATCAGAGAAGGCTCAGAGTATAATGAAACCTTTGATGAAGTATGTTGATGTATGTATAGGTAACGAGGAAGATGCACAGTTATGTTTAGGCTTTAAGCCGGATGCAGATGTTGAAGGTGGAAAAACAGATGCTGAAGGATATTATGGCATATTCAAGGGCATGATGGAAGAGTTTGGCTTTAAGTATGTCGTTTCAACTCTTCGTGAGTCTTTATCTGCTACCCATAATGGCTGGAAGGCATTGATTTATAACGGAAAAGAATTTTACCAGAGTAAGCATTATGATATAATGCCTATTATTGATCGTGTTGGTGGTGGTGATTCTTTTGCCGGTGGTCTTATACATGGATTGCTGACATATCCGGAAGATCAGGGTAAGGCATTAGAGTTCGCCGTTGCAGCATCTGCCTTGAAACATACAATTCCGGGCGACTTTAATTTGATGTCAGCAGAGGAGGTTGAAAACCTTGCTGGTGGTGACGCTTCTGGTCGTGTTCAGCGTTGATGCTGGCATGAGTAATGTTTTGACATCTGAAATTTATAAACTAAGAAATGCTTTGACAATTTGCGTGTTTAAAGAATAAAACTTTCAAAAGTCCGTATATTGTTTAAGTGTTATTATAAATAAAAAATAGAATATAATGGCTAAATTTGATAAAATTGCGGTATTGAACAAGATAAGTTCAACTGGAATGGTACCAGTCTTTTATCATAAGGATGTAGAAATAGCAAAAAAAGTTATAAAAGCATGTTATGATGGAGGCGTTCGTGCTTTCGAATTCACCAATCGTGGTGATTTTGCTCACGAGGTGTTTGGTGAAGTAGTTAAGTTTGCTGCCGTTGAATGTCCTGAACTTGCTTTAGGTGTCGGTTCTGTTGTTGATCCCGCAACAGCCGCATTGTATATCCAACTTGGTGCTAATTTTGTAGTTGGCCCGTTGTTTAATCCGGAAATTGCTAAGGTTTGTAACCGTCGCTTGGTTCCTTATACTCCTGGATGCGGAAGTGTTTCAGAAGTAGGCTTTGCTCAGGAATTAGGCTGTGATTTATGTAAAGTATTCCCAGGTGACGTTTTAGGACCAAAATTGGTTAAGGGAATGTTGGCTCCTATGCCTTGGTCTAAATTGATGGTAACCGGTGGCGTTTCTCCTGATGAGGAAAATCTTAATTCATGGATTAAAGCAGGCGTGTTCTGTGTGGGAATGGGTTCTAAGTTATTCCCGAAAGATGTTATTGCTGCAGGTAATTGGCAAGCTATTACGGATAAGTGTAAAGAAGCTTTAGGGTATATTGCTAAGGCTCGCGGATAATAGATACGTATTGAAAGGCTCGATTGTGCTTCTGGGCATATTGAGCCTTTTATTTTTTTCAGCTTGTTCTTTTGAAAACGAAAAATCAGAAGTTGACAGGTTGAATGATATATCTTATGTATATCATTACAAGGACTTGGATTCAACTTATTATTATGCCAATAAGGCATTAAGTTTGTCGAAAGGAAATTCTTCTGCATGTGCAGAGGCATATAATAATTTGGCTTTTTTTCATATTTCAAAAATGAATTATGAAAAAGCATATGATTTTCTTGATAGCGTTACTTATGTTACAGATAATCAAGTAGAACTTTTAATTGCTGATATTCAGCGTATGAGATTGTGTCAGCGAGAATCAGAAAATAAAAAGTTTTACGATTTTCGTGAACGTGCTCAAGCCAGATTAAAGCGAATAAACGAAGAAAAAAAGTCTTTACCAGAACGCTTGTCAAGGCGTCTTAATTATGCCGAATCAGAGTTTCTGATAGTTAGTTCTACTTATTACTATTATTTGGGACTTGTTGATAAGGCTAAGCATGCCATATTGCAAATAGACTCTATAACTGAAATATATAAGGATACAGCCCAATATATAAATTATTTATATCAATTAGGGAGCGGCGGATTGATTGAAGGAAAAACACAGTATGATGTTTCTCAAAAAGAATTCGAGTATTTGTTTAAATGTTATTTGTATGCTAAGAAAGGAAAATACAAGTACTGGGAAGCAAACTCTTTGCAAGCGTTAAGTGAACATCTTATAGATAAAGACAATCGAACGTGGTTGTCTTTAAATAATAAATTGGCAATAAACTATCTTAATATTGATAATATGCCTGATAGCTTGTTGGCCGGAAATTTAGCACAAAGAGCATTATCATTATTTGTTAGTTATGGAGATGTATATCAAATTGCAGGAGCATACCGTACTTTGGCTTTTTGTTATTGGACTGTGTGTGATTATACATCTTCTTTGATCTGTTTGGAAAATGCATTGGCAGAGCCTTTGATAAACCAAGCACCTGATTTAGTCGCTAGTATCTGTGAACAATTGAGTTTGGCTTATTCTGCGATTGATGATAAGAATAATAGTGACATTTATCGTAATAAATATCTTGATTTACGAGAAGAAACGCGACAAGATAGGCAATTAGAAGCTCGTGCTGAACAATTGGAAAAAACATCAATGCAACTTAATGTCCTTATAGTATTCATAATCTGTTTAATATGTATTGTTATTGCATTGTTTTTTATTCTTAATCGTTTAAGAAAAAAGCGAGATAAAAAATTTTATATTGACGATTTGTTAAAACCTTTACAGGAATGGAATAAGTTGAATTGTAAGTATTTAAATAATCTTGATGAAAGTTATGAAGAGGTTGAAGAACAATTGAATTTATGTCGTTTGAGTATAGAAAAAGCTAAAAGAAGAAACGTGGACAATCGTTCTAAGGTTTTTCTTGTTAATAATGTATTGCCTTATATTGATCGAATAATAAATGAGGTAAAGCGGATAGAGATGTCTGTAGAATCAGATGAAATAAGGCGAGAAAGGTATTGTTATGTTAAAGAATTGATTGATAGAATCAATGAATATAATGATGTACTTACTCATTGGATTCAACTTCAACAAGGTCAGCTTTCTTTGCATATTGAAAGCTTTAAGTTACAGGATGTTTTTAATGTCTTGCTAAAATCAACAGCTTCTTTTCAACTAAAAGGTATAAAACTAGAAGTTCGGTCTTCTTCAGCTGTAGTTAAGGCTGATAAAATAATGACTTTGTTCATGCTTAATACACTTTCAGATAATTCTCGTAAATTTACAAAAGCAGGTGGAACTGTAGTGATTAGTGCAGAAGAAAAAACTGATTACGTTGAAATATCTGTTTCTGATACAGGTGAGGGTATTGATAAGCAAAAGTTGGAAAACTTGTTTGGACACAAAATAAAGAATGGACATGGTTTTGGTCTTATGAATTGTAAAGGTATTATTGACAAGTATCGTAAGACTAGTCAGATTTTTAATGTATGTGGTATTTTTGCAGAGAGCGAAATAGGAAAGGGTAGTAGATTTTATTTTCGCTTGCCGTATGGTATTCTACGTGGCTTTTTATTTCTTATAAGCTTTAGTCTGACGATAAATCTTAACGCAGAGGATGTAAAAGAAATAAAAGCAAATACTGTTTTAAAAGTAAAATCAGAATATTTAATAAAAGCAAGTAATTTTGCTGATTCTGCATATTATAGTAATATTAATGGAACATATCAAAAAACGTTGAACTATGCAGATTCTGCAATTTCCTATTTGAATTTATTCTATAAGCAGGCATATCACCAAGGAAAAGACTTGATATCGCTAAAAGGCGCAGAGACGGATTTGCCTGCTGATATTATATGGTTTCGTAAGGAGATTAAAACTGATTATGATGTAATTCTAGATATTCGTAACGAATGTGCAGTCGCTTCTTTGGCATTACATAAATGGGATTTGTATGTATATAATAATAAAATTTATACTCAACTATTTAAAGAAATGTCTGCAGATAGAGGTTTGGCTGAATATTGTCTTACAATGCAGCGTTCGAAAACAAATAAAGTAATAGCAGTCATATTTCTTATTATATTATTAATTTCTGCTGCGGGATTATATTATTTGTTATATTATCGCCATGTCTTATATTATCGTTTTTGTGTAGACAAAATTAATGATATTAATAAACTTCTTTTTTCTGATAAATCTATTTCGCAAAAGATTTCAACTATCTCAGAAGTTGATGTTTCAAGATATCCTCATTCGTTACAAAAAGTGATAGGGCAGATAAAAAGTGTTTTGGATAACTCGATTGACTTGAATGAACGTAAGAAGGCTGATATAGAATATCTTTCAGACGAACTTAATCGGGCTAGATATGAGGATGAAAAACTGTATGTATGTAATAATGTTACAGATAATTGTTTGAGTGCGTTGAAGCATGAAACAATGTATTATCCTTCTCGAATCAGACAGCTTGTTGATGAAGCGGATAAAAATATTCAACCTTTAATTGAAGTTACTGTATATTATAAAGAATTGTATACTCTGTTATGTGAGCAGATACAGCGACAGGTTGATTTAGTATCTTATGAATGCAAACCTGTCTCTTTAAAAGAAATAATCGGTATAGATGAATACGTGTTAGGGGATAGCGTATTGATAAAGTATCTATTTGATATTTTGAAAACTCAATGCGGATGTGTAAATGGTGATGTGATAATTTCCTCTAAAAATAATCAATATATAGTTTTTGATGTTATCTGCCGTAGTTTATCGTCTGATTTGATGAAAACTAATATTGATTTGTTTGTTCCATCAGTAAAAAATATTCCATATTTGATATGTAGACAAATTATACGTGAAAATAGTGAACTGACTAATCTTCATGGATGTGGTATTGTTACAATTTTCGAGGAAAGGGAGAACAAGATGATTTTGCGTATAACTTTGGCTAGGTATATTTGTTCAAATATAAAAACATCTTAAATTAAGAGTTAAAATGAATAGTTTTAAAGTTATTATAGTTGAAGACGTTCCTCTAGAATTAAAAGGAACGGAAGGTATATTAAGAAATGATATACCTGAGGCAGAGATAATAGGTACTGCAGATAGTGAAATTGCGTATTGGCATTTGATTAAGCAGCAATTGCCAAATTTGGTATTGCTTGATTTAGGACTTGGCGGCTCAACAACGGTTGGAGTTGAGATTTGTAGACAAACTAAAGAGTTGTATCCTGATGTTAAAGTCTTGATATTCACTGGCGAAATTCTTAACGAGAAATTATGGGTTGACGCACTTGATGCTGGCTGTGACGGAATTATACTAAAAAGTGGTGAACTTCTTACGCGGGGCGATATTTCTAGTGTAATGAAAGGGCGTAAGTATGTTTTCAATCAGCCAATACTTGAAAAGATTGTTAAACGCTTTAAAGATAGCGTAAGTAAACAAATAATGCGCCAAGAAGCGTTGGTAAATTATGAGATTGATGAATATGATGAGCGTTTTTTGAGACATCTTGCATTAGGATACACGAAAGAACAGATAACGGGATTGCGTGGTATGCCTTTTGGTGTTAAGAGTTTGGAAAAAAGACAGAACGAACTTATTCGCAGACTATTCCCTGATGGTAATGGAGGTGTTGGAATAAATGCAACAAGATTGGTAACCAGAGCGATTGAACTTCATATTCTTGACGTGGATAATATTATACCAGATGATTTATAATTAATGAATTATTTAAATGATGCATCGTAAACAAGTATTGGCTTTATCCGCATTGACATTGTTGTTAATGTTTATTTGTGTGATAGTATTTTCGTGGATTGTCAGTTCTGTTAATCCATCATTACCAATAAGGTCAATGATAAGTGAAGAAGGGGTGCGTCAGTTTATGGGTGGTTTTGCTTATTGTTTGGCATCTCCACTATTAGTATGGTTAGTCTTGTGCTCAATTGCATGGGGCACATTTAGGTATAGTGGTTTTTGTGATGCTATTTTATGTGTTTATAGGGGGAGTCCCATCACATATAGAGAGAAACATGCATTAATTATTTCTGCTATATTTTTTATCGTATTTTGTATTGTCATAATTTCTCTGACATTTGTTCCACATGCGGTTCTATTAGGAGTTACAGGCGAATTGTGTCCTAGCGCTTTTACGGCCGGCGCAGTTCCTTTATTTGCATTTATTGTTATAGTTCTTTCTTTGTCATATGGAATTTCATGTGGTAAACTTGGTGATTTGTATCAAGTTTATAAAAGTCTTTATGTCGGAATAAAAATGTCAGCCTCATTATGGCCGATTTATATTTTTGTTATGCAACTTTATTTTGCGGTTGTGTTTGTCTTCTTTTGAAAATGAAATCGTATTTGGGGCTTTAGAAAAGATTATAGAAAAATTACAATGCATATCATAGATTTTAATTTGTTACTATTTGTTGGATTTAAATATGTCATTCCAAGAGTAACTGCCAGGTTTTAATATTATTTCGGTTTTATCATAAAGCATACTCACTATACCTGGAGAGTATTCCGTCTTAAATTCCAAGTTGTACCACTTCAAATTTTGAATTATTGAATATGCTGTAGCTCCTCCTTCTATGATTAGTATGTCCGGTTGATGTATTTTAACGAGAGTTCTTGTGGCTTCAGCCATGATATGTTTAAGTCTGACTGCATATTCTTTTCCTCGATTTTCTCTTTTTCCAACATTGAGAATCATTGTTTCATGTTTATCATATAACTTTTTTAGCTTAATAATCCATTTATTTATTCCATGTCCGTTAAATACATCATCAGGCATTACAGCTTCATATCCGTTGTGCTCTGTTATATAAGGTTCATTGACAAGAGAATTACTTTGTGTACTTCCGCATACAATTATAATGCGATTTGCATTTGGAATCTTTGCAACTTCTTTTCTTAACGGATAAACATTAAATTCTTTCTTTATTATGCAGTTAAAGAAATCTGCTCCACCGGAAAGTAATGTGTGTTTATGCGCTTTGGATAATTGTATAATGATGTCGTTTTCATTTTGGGCATTTGCAATGTAAATATTATTATCAGATAAAGTAATATCGTCTATATTGAGGATTTTGGCTGAATTATTTAATAATGTATTAACGTTTGATGATAATATTGGATATTCCGGGTCATTCCTGAATTTGGTTTTATCTAATTTATTTTCATAGATGTAATAGATACCGTCTTTAATAATTCTCCCCTTAGACGGATTTTGAGGTAACAATAATGTGTTCCTATAATAGGAATATGAGATTATCGTTTTAATTTCTGCTACAATATGGCCACGTAGAACTGAATCTGTCTTTTTGTATATTGTAATGGCTTTATCTTTCAATTTACACATTAAATGTTTGATAGCTTTTACAGAGCCAGACTCAGTATCAGAACGGGTATCAGTAGCAATAATAAGTATATCTGAATGCGGCAGAACATTGGTGATATCAGTTGTAATTATTGTATTTAATCCATATCTTAATGCAATACCTCCAAGTTCTGCTGCACCTGTAATATCGTCTGAAATGACAACAATCATGTTGAAAAATTTATTTCTGATTATTTATTCTTTCCCTTGCCATGCGTGATGCATAATCTATTGAAAGCATCATCGCATCAGGACTTGCTATATTTTTCCCAACAACGTCGAACGCTGTTCCATGGTCTACGGAAACACGTATTATTGGCAATCCTAATGTTATGTTAACACCTTTCGCACTTTCCATTTGGCCTGTTTCTTTATTCCAGTTGAAACCTACGACCTTAAATGGAATATGCCCTTGGTCGTGGTACATGGCCACACATCCGTCGTATTTTCCACATTTTGCTTTTGCAAATAATGTATCTGGTGGAATCGGACCTTCTACATCATATCCTTTTAAACGCAGTTCTTCTATAGCAGGTATGATTTCATTCCTTTCTTCATCACCGAAGAGTCCATTGTCGCTAGCGTGAGGATTAAGACCGGCAATGCCTATTTGGGGATGTGAAATGCCAAATTGTTGACATGCATTATATATTAGTTCGGTGACGTCAATTATGCGTTGTTTTTTCACTAAGTCACACGCTTTTCGAAGTGGTACATGTGTTGATACATGAATTACACGCATAAATTCATCAGCAAGCAGCATGGCATATTTTTTTGTATTCGTAAAATGGGCATATATTTCTGTGTGACCATCAAAATGGTGTCCTGCCATATTTAGGGATTCTTTATTTAGGGGAGCAGTTACAGTGCCGTCAACGATATTTGCCATAGCAAGTTCAATGGCCTTTTTTACCGCCAAAAATGCCGCATTGCCGCATTGAGCATCTACCTTGCCCTGTTTGAATGTATCCATATTGATACATTTTAAATCATATACGTCTATTGTCCCATAGGTAAATATTGCGTCTTTTATATCATCAATAGCATTAATAGATAAAGATATATTGCATTGTTTGACTGCATATTCCATTATTGACGCGTCACCAATAACAACAGGATTACATTTATTATAGGTCTCTTTAAAAGCAAGAGATTTTATTATTATTTCAGGACCAATACCAGCAGGATCGCCCATTGTTAATGCTAATATTGGCTTTTTGTTCGTATCCATGGTCTTGTTTTATTTGTATAGATTGTTGTAAATATCACATGCGTCTGTTTCTGTAACTTCACGTGGATTATTCTTTAGTAACCTTTGTACTTTCATTGCTGCTTTTGCCATACGGCTTACTGCTTCTTGCGGAATGCCAATTTCTGTAAGTGTTGTAGGTATTCCACATTTTATTGAAAGGTTTGTTATATAATCAACTCCATTTAGAGCCGTCTCTTCATCTGTTGTTCCACGTTTTGCACCAAATGCAATTGCTATATCTGCATACTTTTTAAGATTTGCGGTGTAATTAAACTTCATGACAGAAGGTAGCAATATTGCATTTGACAATCCATGTGATATATGAAACTCTCCTCCAAGTGGATATGATAAGGCATGAACAGCAGCTGTATTAACAGGTCCAAGGCATAAACCACCATACATACTTCCTAATGCCATTGCCTCACGTGCTTCAACGTTATTCCCGTCTGTTACAGCTTTAAATATGTTGCTTGCGATTAATTTAATGCCTTGAAGTGCATACATGTCAACTATAGGATGTGCAAACTTGTTTGTATATGCTTCAATGCAATGAGTTAAGGCATCCATACCTGTTTCTGCTGTTATTTTGGCAGGTACGCTCCATGTCAGTTTGGGGTCAATGTATGCCGCATCTGCTATTAAATATGGACTTACAACACCTTTTTTCAAAGAGTCTTTTTCATCAAGTAATATTGCGTTGGGTGATACTTCGCTACCCGTACCGGCTGTAGTCGGCATACACGCAAACCATTTCCCTTTCTGATTAATAAGATCAATGCCGAATAAATCTTCAATTTTTTGATTGCTGTTAATCAATGTGGCAACAAGCTTAGTTATATCAAGAATGCTTCCACCGCCGATGCCAAGAAAACTGTCTGCACCGAATTTTTTTGCTTCTGCCATTAGAGCATCAAAGTCTGTTATAGATGGCTCATTGCATATCTTTTCGTAAAACTCAATATGTATGCCATTTTTATTAAGTCTTTCAACCATATTGGAAATCAAAGGCCTAATTACTGGCATGGTTATAATGAATAGACGGTTAAGACCAAGTTTTAAATAGTCGTTCACAAATTTGTCTATACAATTTGTTCCAAACACAATCTTTTGTGGTTGAAGTAATGTAATTTCTTTCATATTTGTAATATGTTATTTTTTATTTTTCTTTTCTTCAAGGTAACCATATATTGTCAGCTCCTTATCAGCAAGAGGTGTCTTGAAAAACAGACTCGCAATATACCCAACGACCAATACAATAAGGTGACTATATACGCCGAGCATATAAGTGTGATGTCTGAAATTCCAATCTTCAAGATCTAAAATTATTCCAGCATTAGGATCGTTGCCAAATTTTGTTGTCGTTAATACTGCATATGCTGTGAATAAGATTGCAGCCGCAATACCTATGTATAATCCTTGCCAATTTGCTCTGCGACTGAACAGACCTAGTAGAAATATGCCGACGATGCCTGCAGACAATATTGCATAAAGCCCGAATAATGTACCTAAAACGCCTTCACCTCCCCAGGCTACATATAATAATGCAATTAGGATAGCTCCTATGCCTATTGCAATTACAGATATGCGTCCGACAAGTAATTTTTGCTTGTCTGTTGCTTTTGGGCGAAAACGTGTATAGTAATCTTCTACAACTACAGCTGATATGCAATTAACATCTGCATCCAAACTAGATATCGCTCCTGCAATCAATGCGGAGATTATAAGTCCGGTTATTCCGATTGGCATTTCTGTCGCAATAAAATATGGGAAAATTTCATCACTCTTAATACCTGACGGTAAATCGCCTGCATTTATCTGATAATATGCAAATAAACATGTGCCAACGAACATAAATAAAGCCCATGTCGGTACACTTAGCATAATTCCCAGATATGACGCTTTTTTTGCGCTTTTATCAGTTCTTGCGGTAAGATATCGCTGTACAATACTTTGGTCTGTACCATATTTCTGTATGGCATAGAAGATGCCATTAAACACCATTACAATAAATGTCAATTGTGTGAAATCCCAAGCGTATGGACCGAAATCAATTTTGTTATGTTCTGCAGCTATATTTAATATCGCGGAAGCCCCTCCCTCTGTTAGATGGAATAACATGGCAATAGCCATTATTCCGCCAATGATAAGGAGAAATCCTTGGATGACGTCCATCCATATTATAGCTTCCATGCCGCCGAAGTATGTAAGAATAATAACTGCAATACCAATACTAATGATAAACCAAGTGATATTTATTCCGCCAGAAAAAGCAACCATGGCCATGGCTAGTAGATATAGTATGGTTCCCATTTTAGAAAAATGTTCCAACACAAATGCTATAGAACTATAGAATCGTGCAAATGCTCCAAAACGTCTTTCAAAGTATTCGTATGTGCTAAGTTTTATTACTCTTCTGTATAATGGAACGATAAAGCCTATTACTCCAAGTAAAACCAATGGAACCATCAGACCTTGTACTAATAAAATCCAATTTCCTGAATATGCGCTTCCTGGGTATGCTAAAAATGTTACACTACTTATGATTGTCGCAAACATAGACATACCGACAGCCCATGCAGGTATGTTGCCGCTTGCAGCAAAATAAGCTTCTGTTGAGTTTTGTCTTTTTGCAAAATAAATGCCAACACCTATGGCAAGCAATACGGATGCGATCACGATTGTTGTGTCAATCCAGTGTAGACCTTCGTAATTCATGGTATGTTTTTTAAGGTTAGTATTACATGTTATTTATATTTATTAATGATATCCCTGACTTTATTTTGAATGTTAATTACAGTTTCTTCTTCAAGCTCTGTAAGGGGAGGTAGCATATATGTCTCACAAAGTCCATACATCTTCATTATAACTTTTAAACCTGCAAGGGATTCGCCAAGTGTAAGATTGTCGGTATTTATTTTTCCAATTTCAATTGTTTTAGCTTGTAGATCATTTGCAATTTCTGTGTTTCCGCTTATTCCGGCTTCAAACAAGTCATTATATATCTTAGGCAAATAATTACCTACGCTTGGCACAATGCCGTCTGCTCCTAGTGACAGAGCTTTTGCAGAATTAGCTGCGCATCCACAGAAGTATGCAAAATCTTCGCGGTCAGAGAATAGTGTTAACGCTTCTTCCATGCGTTGAATGTTGTTTTCAGAGTCTTTTAATCCAACAATGTTGGGATGATGGCTTAGTTTTTCAATAACGTCAAGTGGTATGCTCATGTGGGTAGTTATAGTTATGTTGTATAGCATTAAAGGAGCAGTAAGCGTGTCTGCAAGATTCTTGTAGTATTCATACATTTGTTTCGGTGTTAATGAATAGTAGCATGGCAGTGTGGCTGCAATGACATCTGCACCTGCTTCAATAAACTTTACAGCCGCATCATATTGTTCTGAAATACAATTCCCGGCAAGTCCGGCGTATATTGTTATTCTTCCTGCGGCTGCCTCCGATGCAGCTTTTATCATTTTAACGCCACTTTCAACTGAAACAGAATTACCTTCTCCTGTTGTTCCCATTATCAATGCAGATACATTATATTGAGCAAAATTATTTATAATTCGTTTTACGGCATCAATATCAATTTCGTTATTCTTTGTAATAGGTGTGACCATTGGCACTACAACTCCATGGTATTTGTTTAATGTTTTCATTGGATTTGATTTTAAATTAGTTAATCGTTTGTTATAAATGTGTTTTAAATTTAAGACGGGAAAAAGTAACAATGTAACTTATTTTTGTCATATTATTTTCAGATAATATTATTTTTTCCATGTCAATGTGTCTGTTTTGCAAAATATTTATTTATTTTTGCAAAAACAAAAAATAAGATATGAGAACAGTACGGCCAAAGAAAAATTTAGGACAGCATTTTCTGACGGATCTTAATATTGCCAATGCAATAGCCGATACCGTAGATGCATGCCCTGATATTCCAATTTTGGAGGTAGGTCCCGGTATGGGTGTATTGACTCAGTATCTTGTTCAAAAAAACAGAGATGTAAAGGTTGTTGAAATAGATTCTGAATCTGTTAATTATCTTAATGAAAAATATCCGGATTTAAGAGAAAACATTATTGAGGATGATTTCCTTAAAATGGATCTGAATACAGTATTCAACGGACGGAAGTTTGTTCTTACGGGAAACTATCCTTATGACATATCTTCACAAATCTTTTTTAAGATGTTGGATAATAAAGATTTGATACCATGTTGTACCGGAATGATTCAACGTGAAGTGGCTCAGCGTATGGCTTCCGAACCTGGAACAAAAGCGTATGGAATACTAAGTGTGCTTATTCAGGCCTGGTACGATGTTGAGTATTTGTTCACAGTTGATGAAAACGTATTCAATCCACCGCCAAAAGTTAAAAGTGCAGTTATTCGTATAACTCGTAACAATGTTAATGATTTGGGGTGTGATTGGCATATGTTCAGGCGTGTTGTAAAGGCTGTTTTTAACCAACGGAGGAAGATGCTTCGTGTATCATTAAAACAATTGTTTGACAGAATGCCTGATGACAGCTTTTTTGAACAGGATATAATGACAAAGAGACCTGAGCAACTTTCAATACAGCAGTTTGTTGACCTCACAAATATGGTTCATGAGCAGATGAATAGAAATATCAATAAATAGCAAAAAAGACAATATCTGTAGTGATGTGTTTTGGAGCTTGATTTGAAAATATTTATGTAACAAAATATAATTATATATGTTAGACGTAAAGACAACTTTAAGCGAAAGCGAAGAGAGAATGGAAATGGCTGCTATGTTTTTAGATGAGCAGCTCTCTCGTGTACGTGCCGGACGTGCAAATGTTGCCATTCTTGATGGTATAAGAGTAGATTCATACGGATCAATGGTTCCTTTGAATCAAGTTGCTAATGTGTCAACACCTGATGCGCGGACAATAGCCATACGCCCATGGGATAAAAAAATGATTAGGGATATTGAGAAAGCCATTATGGACTCAGATGTTGGCATAACTCCTGAAAACAATGGTGAGATAATAAGACTTGGCATACCACAGCCCACAGAGGAGCGTCGTAAGGAACTCGCTAAACAATGCAACAAGATTGGAGAGAAGGCTAAGGTTGAGGTACGTAATGTGCGTGCTGATGTAAAAGACAAACTTAAAAAAGCTATAAAAGACGGCCTTTCAGAGGATAATGAAAAAGATGCAGAGGCTGAATTGCAGAAACTTCATGATAAGTATATCAAGAAAATCGATGATTTGCTTGCTGCAAAGAATAAGGAAATAATGACAGTATAACAGCAGTGAGAGGACTTGTAATAAAAAATACAGGTAGTTGGTATTCGGTTAAAACCGACGAAGGACACACTGTAGAATGTAAAATTAAAGGCAATTTTAGACTAAAGGGCATCCGCAGCACCAATCCGGTTGCTGTGGGTGACCGTGTTGAGATAATCTGCAATCAGGAAGGTACGGCTTTTATAAAAGATATTGAGGAAAGAAAAAACTATATTATAAGAAAGTCTCCAAATCTCTCTAAGCAGAGCCATATTATTGCAGCAAATATAGATCAGGCATTTCTGATTGTTACAGTAAATTATCCGGAGACATCCACAACATTTATTGACAGGTTTTTGGCATCAGCAGAAGCTTACAGAATACCTGTTTCTTTAATATTCAATAAAACCGACATACTTTCGGAAGCTGAACTAAACTATCAGAATTTAATGATAAACCTTTATGAGACAATAGGTTATACATGTTTTGCTGTTTCAGCTCTTGATGCAAAATCGCTTGATTGCCTTGTCCCTGAGCTAAAAGACCGTATAACGCTTTTTAGTGGAAATAGCGGTGTAGGTAAAAGTACCCTGTTAAATCATCTGATACCAGGATTAAACTTACGGACAGCTGAAATTAGTGAAGCTCATAACACAGGAATGCATACTACAACATTCAGTGAAATGCTTCCACTACCTTACGGGGGATGGGTTATTGATACTCCCGGAATAAAGGGATTTGGTACATTTGATATGGAGCCAGAAGAAATCTGTGGATATTTTAAAGAGATATTTAAGTTTTCAAAAGATTGTCGCTTCAATAATTGTACGCATACTCATGAACCGGGATGTGCCGTAAGAAAAGCTGTTGAGGAACATTATATTTCAGAAAGCAGATACAATTCATATCTCAGCATGCTGAAAGATAAAGAAGAAGGAAAATATCGCGAGGCGTGGTGATTTTTCTGCGCCTTTTTCGATTTTATATTTTAAATACAACTTATCTGTTTTTATTTTAGTATACTATGATGAATGCTGCTTCCGAGCAGGCAATGGCTTGGGATATAATAGAAAATACCGGGGCAAATCTTTTTTTGACCGGTAAGGCTGGAACAGGTAAAACAACGTTTCTCAAGGAAATAAAGAACAAATCAACTAAACGGCTTGTCGTGCTCGCTCCTACAGGTATTGCTGCAATAAATGCAGGAGGAGTAACCATTCATTCCTTCTTTCAACTTCCTCTGTCTCCTTATGTGCCTGGAGCTACCTTTGGAGGTGAAGATCAAAAGTATTATCGTTTCAGTAAGGTTAAGCGTAACATAATACGAACCATGGACTTGCTTGTTATTGATGAAATAAGTATGGTACGTGCAGATTTGCTTGATGCAATAGATTCCGTAATGAGACGATACCGTGACCATGGAAAACCTTTTGGCGGTGTACAACTGCTGATGATTGGCGATCTGCAACAGCTTGCTCCCGTTATAAAAGATGAAGAATGGGCAATGTTGAGCAAGTATTATCCGACACCTTACTTTTTTTCAAGCAAGGCTCTTAATGCTGCAGAGTATCATACTGTTGAGCTTAATACCGTATACAGACAGCAAGATGAAACGTTTATCTCTCTCTTGAATCAGATACGGGAGAATCGTGCTACAAATGAAACATTGTCAGCTTTAAACAGACGTTATATTCCTGATTTTATTCCAGAGAAAGACAGCGATTATATTCGTTTGACGACACATAACAATCCGGCACATATGATAAATGACAGGGAACTGTCATTGTTGCCTTCGCGTGAATATGAATTTAAGGCTGAGATTGAGGGGGATTTTCCTGAAACTTCATATCCAGCCGATGTTAATTTGGTTCTAAAACAGGGAGCGCAGGTTATGTTTATTAAAAATGACCCAGAGAAACGTTTCTTTAACGGTATGATTGGCGAAGTGGTGTCATTGGATGAAAGTGCTATTATTGTCAGAGATAAGAATGGAGGAGAAAGCTTCAATCTTGAAAAATCAGAGTGGGCAAATGCCAAGTATACTATAGATGAAACTACAAAAGAAATAACAGAAACTGTAGAAGGTGTTTTCAGACAGTATCCTTTACGCCTTGCATGGGCTATAACAATACATAAAAGCCAGGGACTGACTTTTGATCATGCTATAATAGATGTTTCACATTCGTTTGCACACGGACAGGCATATGTTGCATTAAGTCGCTGCAGAACTCTTGACGGAATGGTGTTGAGTGCCCCTTTACAACGTGATGCCATAATCAGTGACAGTACTTTGGATGCATATATTAACACTATCGACAAGCGTGTTCCGTCTGCAGAAACATTATCAGCTTTGCATAATTCTTATGTTATACAGTTGTTGGACGAATTGTTCGATTTTTCGTCATTGAAGTCTTCGTTTGATATGTTGTTGAGAACGCTTGATGAGCATTTGTATAAAAAATATCCGAAACTCTTGGCTGAATATAAACGTATAGGGCTGTCGTTTGAGCGCATTATTGATGTGTCATATCGCTTTAAAATACAATATACAAGAATGTTGCATGCAAATCCTGATATAAGCAGCCCTGATATTCAGACGAGGATACATAAAGCTGCAGCGTATTTCTCTGAAGAGATGAAGGTTTTCACCTTGTTGTGCAACAAAACAAAAGTTGAGATTGAGAATAAGGCTGTTAAAAAACAGTTTGATGACAGATATAGTGTCTTCTTCAGGGATATAGAACTAAAAAAACAGCTTTTCATACATGCGGAAGACAATAATGTTGAATTTTCAATACCGAATTATCTCCGGATAAAATCGAAGATATTATTGAGTATTGATGATGGTGGAAAGAAAATAGTAAAGGCAAGAAAACCAAAGACAGTGAAAGAGCCGAAGATACCAACTTATAAAATTAGCTATGACATGTTTTCTTCTGGTATGACAATAGAGCAGATTGCTAAAGAAAGAGGACTTGTTTATGGCACTGTATTTGGACATATTGCCCGTTATGTTGAGGCTGGTGAACTTGAGATGGATCGTCTTGTACCTGAGGAGCATATAAAAGCTATAAAGACTTTTATTATTAATAATCCAAATAATAGGTCCGTAAGTGATATATATTCAGGTGTCGGACCGGATGTTACGTATAACGAAATACATCTATATCTTAAAATGTTTGGTGAATAACTGGTATTGTTTCGGATATTGCAAGTGTTAGATTTTTATGTGATGGTTGATAGCGTCTTATCTGAATATTTTATGTAATAATTTATTTTGTAATATACATGGAACGTAATTGATAGTTTTTATCTGCGTTTCATGATAAATTATGTCGTGTGCGGTGCTGGATGTTTGATTTTGGATAAATAACGCTGTATCTTTATTCGATTTGAAACTAATAGACTTTTAAGGTAAAAGTCAATGATTTTTGATGTAAAACTCAGTGGTTTATTATGTGAAAAACAGTCAAATTAATTAGCTTAAACACAAGATTAGGAAAAATGATTGCTGAAGATGAAGATCTATTCTTGATAAAACAAAAATAAAATACACCCAAGCTTGAGTTAAAACTTAAATGCTTGGGTGTATTTTTTTATAAGTTGAGTTAATTGATTTTATGTTGCAAAGTGTTACAACGCTGTTTCTTATTTTATTAAAGAAACAGAACGTTTAATAAATGCATCGAGGGATGATCCTTTCAGCATGCCGTTCTGAAGCAGAGCCAAGTCTATTAGCTGATGCACAATTTTGTTATCTTTAGCGTATTCTGAGATGATTTGGTTCTTTTTCTCACGTTGTTCGTTTAATGCTTTTTCTGTATTTGCAAGATCATCCTTTTCTTCTTGAGTAATTTCTTCCGGCTTTTTCTTGCTTTGATTCTGATGTAGAGCTGCAAGGCGTGCTTGTTGACCCTTTATTTCGCTGATTACAGGGTTAAGAGCATCACTGCATTTGCTGGTTTCATCATCAAGAATATTTTTTATGAGCTTATGATCGCTGTTCAGAACAAGACTATAGCTGTCTGGCATCTGAGCATAGAAACTCATTCCGCTTTGGAAACGGCTTATGTCTTTCATTCTGCGCATATACTCACTTTGAGTGATCATTACAGGCATGCCATTCTCTCCCAGGGCTTGAACTTCAATATTGAATTCAACTTTGTTAATTTTAGGCATCTGTGAACGGAATGCTGCTGACAAATTGTCGGCTTGATCGCTGTCAAGTTCTGTCTTCTTGACATCATCTTTGACAATAAGACGGTCTATAATATCGCTGTCTACGCGCATGAATCTGCTCTTCTCAAATTTCTGCTCAAGCATTGAAACAACAGGAACATCGAGCTGTCCGTCAAGCAACAATACACTATATCCCTTATCTTTTGCAGCTTCAATATAAGAATATTCTTCTTCTTTATTGTTTGCATAAAGATAAATAAGCTGTCCGTCTTTGTCTGTCTGATTGTCTTTTATTAATTGTTTGTATTCGTCAAATGTGAAATATTTGCCTTCAACATCTTTCAACAGTGCAAAGTCCTTAGCCCTATCATAGAAATCCTCTTGAGACAGCATACCGTAATTTATGAAAAGCTTCAGGTCATCCCATTTGCTTTCATAATCTTTGCGGTTTTCTTTGAATATGCTGTTGAGTCTGTCTGCAACTTTTTTAGTAATGTATGTAGAGATCTTCTTTACGTCTCTGTCACTTTGCAGATAGCTTCGACTTACGTTTAGAGGTATATCCGGAGAATCAATTACTCCGTGTAATAGTGTAAGGAATTCAGGAACTATGCCTTCAACTTGATCTGTTACGAATACCTGATTGCAGTATAGCTGTATTTTATTACGCTGAAGTTCAATATTAGACTTGATGCGTGGGAAATATAATATACCTGTTAGGTTGAATGGATAGTCTACATTAAGATGTATCCAGAACAGAGGTTCATCCTGCATAGGATAGAGTTCGTTGTAGAACTTTTTGTAATCCTCGTCCTTAAGCGTACTTGGAGTTTTTGTCCATAACGGCTCTACACTGTTTATTATATTGTCTTCTTCTGTTTCAACTTGTTTTCCGTCTTTCCATTCTGTCTTTTTGCCAAAAGCTACAGGAACGGGCATAAATTTGCAATATTTGTTTAGCAGAGACTGTATGCGTGCCTTTTCCAAAAATTCTTTACAGTCATCGTCAATATGAAGTATTATATCTGAACCTCTATCTGCTTTTTCTGCATCGTCTATTTCGTATGCCGGACTGCCGTCACAGCTCCATTTAACCGCTTTTGCTCCGTCTTTGTAGCTCTTTGTTATGATTTCCACCTTGTTGCTGACCATAAACGAACTATAGAAACCAAGTCCAAAATGTCCGATTATCGCATTGGCATTGTCTTTATATTTATTAAGGAAATCATTAACACCTGAAAATGCAATTTGGTTAATATATTTGTCAATCTCCTCTTCTGTCATACCGATGCCTCGGTCGCTGATTGTAAGTGTGTTGTTTTTCTCGTCGAGAGTAACACGTACCGTCAAATCGCCAAGTTCACCTTTGAATATTCCTTTATCAGCAAGTGTTTTTATTTTCTGTGTTGCATCTACAGCATTGCTTACCATTTCACGAAGGAATATTTCATGGTCTGAATACAAGAATTTTTTGATGACGGGGAAAATGTTTTCTGTTGTAACCCCAATATTTCCTTTTTGCATAGCTATATGTATTTTAAATGTATTTTTGTAATAAGTAATCGTCAAATCAACTTGCAAATACTGTGCCATAATTGTCGCTTACTTTTATTGTTATTAATTAAGTGCGGGAGATCATTATTGCTTTTGTTATTCGTAATAATATCTGCCTGACATTTTGAAATTAGATATAAGTAATGATTACGGCTATTGCTTTAATAAAATATTATTGATAATTAATTGATTGTCAGATGGCTGTGTTTTATTGCTAGAGATTCTGCTTTTTGTAAATGCTGTTGGCTATAACTTTTTTAGATGTTTCAAAACAATTTGAATTTGTATACGGCAGGAATAAATAGATTGATTCATTTTTTGTGTCGTAGGAAATGAAGTATCTTTGCATATATAAAGCTAATTTACAGCTATGGAAAAACTCGAAACTAAATTTACTACAATTGGCAAGTATTATGCAGAGCATTTTAATGATTTGCGTGCATTCGTTGTAAGCAGAATTAAAGAAACAGAATACGCCGATGATATTGTTCAAAATGTATTTATTAAGTTATTGTCAATAGATAAAATTTTGACGGAAGAGAGTCTTTCAAATTTGGTCTATACTATAACGCGCAATCTTATATACGATTATTATAGGCATAAAAAATCAGTGGATGATTATTCTTGTTATGTTGTGTCTAAGACTAAAAAGGACTCTTGTGATGACTTTCCCAATTATTCATTTGAGGAAATTATCGAAATACTTGATTGCGGAATTCAGAAACTAAATGAAAATCAACGAAAGATTTACAAGATGAATATATACGACGATTTGGCTGTTTCTGAGATATCTAAAACATTAAATATGAATTATAAGAGTGTCGAAAATAAGTTAGGTAGTGCTCGTAAGGTTATTAGAAAGTATATGAGCAAAATGTTAGCATGATAATGGTTAATTAATACATTCGATAGGTTGTTTTAAGGTTGTTGCCCTTACATTCGTAGTGATATGAATGTAGGGCTTTTTATTTGGATAAAAATAGCTTATTATTCTATATGTCAATTATGATTAATAATCAAGGCAAAAGTCGTGAACATCTTTCTTGTTTTATTATAAATTTCTAGGATGATTTTATAAATTTCAAAATGAAATAAATCCATATGGTTTAATTTATAAATAATAGTAGTGTATTTACAGTCACAAATAAGGGGGCATTTATGATGCGAAACAGGTCTGTTCATTACAGGTGAACGATAGGTTAATAATTTAGAAATTTTATATGTCTTTTTGCTTGTGATTTTAAGTAAAGCACGTTTTTTACTTAGTTGTCCCTTAAAACCATCATTATCTGTTGGTATTAAGTAATCAGATTACCGATTAGGCCGTAACTTTTATAAGGGTGTGGTGGGAGATATTGTAAACGTGCTTATGGCGGCTGCAGCCTATAACTTCAAAAGAGCCATGAAAGCTCTTTGTTGCATGCTTCAAAAAATATAAGAGATGCTGTCCAGGATGATGTCTCGTAAGAATTTTTAGGGATGATTAAATGGATTATTTGATGTGGAACTTGGACAAAGTATAATAAATAATCTCCTTAACTATTGACAAAAAAATGTCATTAGTTAAGGAGATTTATCTTTAGTTATATATGTAATAAAAATTACATAATGTCGCTTATAGGCAAATGATTATTAATCAAGCCATTTTACATAACAGAAGTCTTGACGGTGAGGCAGGGCAGAATTCTTTGGATACATTCTGACGGCAGTCTTGTATGTGCCTGCTTCTGATGCCTCTACTGTAGCTTCAAATGTGTAAAGGTTGCCTTCATGTCCGATTAACTTGAATGGGAATACATTTGAAATACGGTCTTCGCCATTATTGTCAACAGTTAATGAAACAAATTCAAGTCCTATTGCGTCATTTAAGCCCTGTTCGTCAATTACGTATCTAATTTTGTATGTAACTCCTGTTTCTAAACCAGTGTTGGGGAACATAGATTCTTTTGATACAACATGTATTGAGTCCCAACGTTCAGCTACGCTTTCTTTCCATTGTGCAATGTCTTTTGCTAAACGATTATCATTTGCTGCAAGTTTCTCGAAACGGATAGCTTCTTTTGTATAGAACTTTTCGTAATAATCATCCAATTGTCTCTTCATGGTATAATGAGGAGCAATTTTTGCGATAGAGTTCTTTATCACTTTAATCCAACCTTCACTATATCCGTTTTCATTCTTGTTATAGTATAAAGGTATGATTTCATTTTCCAATAATCCGTAGATCGTTGCAGCATCAAGTTGGTCTTGGTAGCCTTGATTCTTGTATGTACGTTTCTCTGTAAGTGCCCAGCCGGCTCCTTCACGATATCCTTCGAGCCACCAGCCGTCCAAAACAGACAAATTGACAACACCGTTCATTTCAGCTTTTTCACCAGATGTACCAGATGCTTCAAGAGGACGTGTCGGTGTGTTCATCCATATATCAACACCTGAAACCAGGCGGCGTGCAAGCTGCATGTCATAATCCTCGAGGAAGATAATTTTTCCTAAGAATTCAGGACGTTGGCTAATTTCGAAAATCTTCTTTATAAGACCTTGGCCTGCGCCATCTGCAGGATGGGCTTTTCCTGAGAACAGGAATTGAACAGGACGCTCTGGATTGTTGACAATTTTTGCCAGACGGTCGAGGTCAGTAAACAGAAGGTGTGCACGCTTATATGTAGCAAATCTTCTGCAGAAACCAATCATCAAGGCATTTGGATTGATCTTTTCAAGCAAAGAAACAACTCTTGAAGGATCTCCTTGATTCTTTAGCCATGTTTCACGGAATTTATCGCGAATATAATCTGTAAGTTTCTTCTTTAATACCATGCGTGTGTCCCAAATGACATTATCTGGAACTTTGTATATTGCATGCCATATGCTTTCATTGCTTTGGTCAGACATGAAAGCTGAGTCAAAATATTTGGCATATAGCTTACGCCATTCTGTTGCTGCCCATGTGGGGAAGTGAACACCATTGGTAACGTAACCAACGTGGTTTTCCTCCGGATAATAACCTTTCCATATTCCTGAGAACATCTTCTGGCTGACCCATCCATGGAGCTTACTTACACCATTCACTTCCTGACAAGTGTTGCAGGCGAATGTTGACATACAGAATTTTTCGTTGTGGTCATCAGGATTAGTGCGTCCCATGCCAATAAATTCATCCCATGTGATGCCAAGTATTGAGGGGTAACCGCCCATATATTTGCCAAACAGACCTTCGTCAAAATAGTCATGACCGGCAGGAACTGGAGTATGAACAGTGTAAAGTGATGAGGCTCTAACCAACTCTATTGCCTGATTGAAAGAGAGTCCGCTTTGTACATAGTCACAAAGACGCTGAAGGTTGCATAATGCTGCATGTCCTTCGTTGCAGTGGTATATTTGTTTCTTTATACCTAGTTTTTTAAGAGTTAAAATACCTCCTATACCTAACAGAATCTCTTGTTTCAGACGGTTCTCCCAGTCACCACCGTAAAGAGAGTGGGTTATTGGTTTGTCAAAATCAGAGTTCATTTCGTTATCTGTATCAAGTAGGTAAAGCGGAATTCTACCAACATTAACTCTCCATACATAAGCATGAACTTGATAGTTCATATATGGAACATCTACAACCAAGGGATTGCCTTCGGCATCAAGTTGGCGAACAATAGGAAGTGAGTTGAAGTTTTGAGCTTCGTAGTTTGCAATCTGCTGTCCGTCCATGCTGAGGGACTGCTTGAAATATCCATAGCGATAAAGGAATCCTACGGCACACATATCAACATTGCTGTCAGATGCTTCTTTCAGATAATCACCGGCTAACATTCCTAGACCGCCTGAATATATCTTAAGAACTTGGTTAAGACCATACTCCATGCTGAAATATGCAACAGAAGGACGTTTTGTATTTGGTTTAACGTCCATATATTTACGGAACAGTGAATATACGTCCTTAACTTTTTTCATTATTGTCTTATCCTTGACAATTTCTTCTTTTCTGTCATAGCTAAGACGTTCGAGCAATAAAACAGGATTATGACCAACTTCTTCGTACAATTTTTCATCTAAGCTGCGCCATAAATCTCTTGCTTCGTAGTTCCATGCCCACCACATGTTATGAGCAAGTTCATCTAAACACTTTAATTGTTCAGGTAATCTTGATTTTACAGTCAGTTCTCTCCATTGTGGAGCGTTGACATAGTCTGCTTTAATTTTCATTGTTTATTTAATTTATGTAATTTACAAATTGATTTAATGCTTTCTTGCTTCTGCTCGTCTGAGCGCAAAGTCATATGCTTGGTAATAGTATTTTATAAAATTGCTCCATAATGCTTTTTTAGACAGCTTTTCTGCATTGTTTCTGGCTTTCTTAATCTCGCTGTCGGACATATTGGAGAATTCTACAATTGTATCTTTTATCTTATCAGCAACTTCAGAATAATTGTAATCTGTACGGTGAATAACTTTTACGCCGTCAGTAATTTCTCCATATCTTCCAAATTCGGCATTTGCCCAAAGTCCAAAACCTGCTAAATCAGATGTTATGCATGGAACCTTAAATGCAATTGCCTCCAATGGAGTATATCCCCAGGGTTCGTAGTATGAAGGATAAACGCAAAGGTCATTTCCTAATACGAGGTCGTAATATTTCATGTTGAAAATACCATCATTGCCATTAAGATAGCAAGGCAGAAATATTAATTTTACTTTATCTTCATACCTGTTTTGCATGTCTAAGAATTTCAACATTCCTAAGACATTGTCCTGACTCATATTTTGAAGCCAGTGTGTTATCATTGGTACTGGTAATGGCTCGTTGTATTTCTTTTGTGACTTAATACGTTCTTTTAAGTCTTCGCGAGGTTCACCAACCCATCCGGGAACTTCGATGAATGCAAGTATTTTTTTATTCAGACGATTATCTCTAAGCAACCTGTTCATTGCTTCTATGTATACATCAACTCCTTTGTTCCTGAACTCATATCGTCCACTAGTTGATACAATGAGTGTGTCGTCGTCTAAGTCTGTTCCGAGTAATGCATTCGCAATGTTTAGAACATGTTTGCGGGCAATATTCCTTTTTCTGGTAAACTCTGCGCCTTTGGGTACAAAATCATTTTCAAAGCCATTGGGCAAGATAACGTCTACAGGCTTATCCAGAAGTTCTTTACATTCATTTGCAGTAATTTCACTTACAGTGGTAAAGCAGTCAGTGTATTTAGCAGTTTGTTTCTCAATTGAATGTTTGCTTTGCATGTTAAGCTCGTTAGCCATTTGATCACCATTATAGGCAAACAAATAATCATATAACGGCTTATTGTTTCCTGCAATACTTCTTCCTATACTCGTGGCATGAGTGGTGAATATTGTTGCAATTTGTGGTATCTTGTAGCTTAAGTACAGAAGTCCTAACCCGGTCATCCATTCATTTGCATGATATATGACCCTTTGAGAATCGTCAAGATAAAAATTATAGAAACTTTCAACTACCTTGGCAGCTGCATATGAGAACATAGACGCTTCGTCATAATCACCATAGGCATGTAGACTGTCTACCTGAAAATGTTCCCATGTCCATGTATAAATATTGTTTTTATCTTTATAATATTGATTGAAGTTTACCAATATTGCAATAGGTAGTCCTGGTATATTCCATCTTCCAATTTTAATAACAAGACCTTCTTTGTTGGCTTGTTCATGCCATTCAGAAAACAGTTTGTTGTCTTCTATGAAATAAGGATTATCGTTAATAAAAACATCAGGACCGATAAAAATAATTTTGTCTTTCAGAAGATTCTGTAGGGTTTTTGCTCTTGTTGAAAGAACTGTATATATACCTCCGACCTTATTGCAAACTTCCCAACTAGATTCAAAAATATAATCAGGTGTTAATAATTTTGTTGCCATAATTCTTTTGTAATATGGGCGCAAAGTTAATAAAAAATCATACAAAAACAAATTTTGTATTATGTATTTTTAAGAAATGAGAGATTTTATTGATTTATGATTATTTTATTAATAACTATTTAAAATGATTGCAAAATAGTTATTGTTAAATATTAAAGAGGATATATGTTTTTTATTTTGAATGCTAAAATCTGCGCGCTTATAATTAAAAATGAAATATGGCATAATATTTGTTTGTGATAAAATGTTTATCTTTGCATCGTAAAATTATTGTAAATAAGAATATATATAAAATGACCAGTCAATTTTCACCAAAAGTGTCTCAAATTCTAGCGTTTAGCAGAGAAGAGGCTGCCAGGTTAGCCAGCAGGTCTGTTGGTCCGGAGCATTTGCTGCTTGGTATACTTCGTGACAAGACGGGCCCTGTGCATGAATTATTTTTGAAATTAGATATAAACTATCAGTCAATAAAAACCGAGTTGGAACAGAAGGTGCGTGAAGATGATTTTATGCAACCTTTAAATACTCATGAGCTTGTGTTGAATGAAAAGGCCAGTAATATTTTAAAACTTGCTGTTTTGGAGGCCCGTATTCAGTCTATGCAAATGGTTGATGAACAGCATTTATTGTTGGCGATTTTACATGATCATGCAAATAATGGAGCAAAAGAGGTGTTAGAGTTTAATAATATGAGTTATGAAGATGCGTTAACCTATTTTCAGAATAAATCAGGTTATATGACAAATGATGGGATTGACATGCCTGATAAGGATGAAGATGAGGACGGCATGCTTAGTATTAATGGCGGTAATTCACAGAAATCAAATCCGCAGAGTACTGCAACTGGTGTACATAGAAGCCAAGGAAAAACGCCAGTGCTAGATAACTTTGGAACCGATTTGACTAAATGCGCCTCGGAAGGAAAATTGGATCCTGTTGTAGGCCGTGAGCGTGAGATTCAGCGCGTTGTAGAAATCTTGTGTCGTAGAAAGAAGAACAATCCAATCTTGATTGGAGAACCTGGTGTAGGTAAAAGCGCAATAGTTGAAGGTCTGGCTCAGCTTATTAACAAGCATCATACATCACCAGTCCTATTCAATAAGCGTATAATTAGTCTTGATATGACTGCTATTGTTGCAGGCACAAAGTATCGTGGACAATTTGAGGAACGTATACGCGCACTGATTAAGGAAATAGAGCAGAATCCTGACGTCGTTATTTTTATAGATGAGATACATACGCTTATAGGAGCCGGTTCTACTCCGGGTTCAATGGATGCCGCCAATATATTGAAACCGGCATTAGCACGTGGCACTATTCAGTGCATTGGAGCAACGACATTAAGTGAATATCGTAATTCTATCGAGAAGGACGGAGCTTTGGAACGAAGGTTTCAGAAGGTTATTGTGGAACCGACAACGTCTGATGAAACAATAACCATCTTGAATAATATAAAAGAGCGTTACGAGAATCACCATCATGTTTCTTATACTAACGATGCCATATTGGCGTGTGTCAAATTGACAGAAAGGTATGTAACAGACAGGTTCTTTCCTGATAAGGCTATTGATGTTCTTGATGAGGTGGGTGCACGTGTGCATCTGCGGCACACACAAATGCCTCCTGAGATAAGTGAAAAGGAAAAAGAAATTAATTTTATCAAAGGGAAGAAGCAGGCTGCGGTAAGAAATCAGAACTTTGAGCTGGCTGCAAGTTACAGGGATAAGCAGACAGAATTGGAAGCTGAACTTTCTGAACTTCAGGAAAAATGGGCAAATAATGAGATTGGCACTCGAGATGAAATAACAGAGAATGATGTTACAGAGGTAGTGTCAATGATAACAGGTGTGCCTGTACAACGGATGGCTGAGGCCGAAAGTGCAAGGCTCAAAAATATGGCTAATGATTTGAAAGCTGTTGTAGTTGCTCAAGATAAGGCTATCGAAAAGATGGTTAAGGCTATACAGCGTAACAGGGTTGGTCTGAAAGAGAAAAATCATCCGATAGGAGCGTTTATGTTTTTGGGACCAACGGGTGTCGGTAAGACATATTTGGCGAAGAAACTGGCTGAGCATATGTTTGGCAGTTCTGATGCGTTGATCCGTGTTGACATGAGCGAATACAGCGAGAGCTTTAATACGTCTCGATTAGTTGGCGCTCCTCCGGGATATGTAGGATATGAAGAAGGCGGACAACTTACAGAGAAAGTAAGACGTCATCCATATTCAATTGTATTGCTTGATGAGATTGAGAAGGCACACGGCAATGTGTTCAATATGTTATTGCAGGTTCTTGATGAAGGACGTCTGACAGACGGTAATGGCCGCTTGATAGATTTCCGTAATACGGTGATAATCATGACAAGTAATGCTGGAACTCGTCAATTAAAAGAATTTGGACGCGGTATAGGTTTCAATGCAGGTGGCTTTAGCAGTGAAAACATCAATGAAACCGACAAAGAATATGCTAGAAGCATAATACAAAAAAGTTTGAGTAAGCAGTTTAGTCCTGAATTCTTGAATCGTCTTGATGAGATTATAACATTTGACCAATTGGATCTTGAGGCTATAAAAAGAATTATAGACATAGAGTTAAAGGGGCTTGTCGGCAGAATCAAGGAACTTGGTTGTAACATAAAGATTTCAAATGCTGCAAAAGAGTTTGTTGCCTCAAAAGGCTATGATGTGCAATTTGGCGCAAGACCTTTGAAACGAGCAATACAGAACTATATTGAGGATGGGCTTTGTGAATTGATATTGGATGGAAAATTAAAAGATAATGACGTTATCTTAATAGATAAGAATCCAGATAAAGATAGCCTGTCGTTTAAGATAGAAGGAACAGATTGATTTCTTTGTAATTTAAATATTATTTAATATAGGGGCAAGTCATTTTCATGATGTTGCCCCTATATTATTTATGTATAGAGAGTACTTCTTTATTATCAATGGTTTGCTTGGGCTTGGTTATGTAATGGAGCTTTTCATTAATGCATTATCGTCTTTATTTTGAATGTGTGTCGTGCATATAATTTGATTTATAAATTTAGATGTATACTTAATCTTTATTTGTCTAATACTTTTTTAGTTGTAAAAAATTATAACAAATAAAGCTGATTTTGTATTAAAAAGGATTGTTTCGGTTTGTATATATCCGTTTTATTAATATAAATACGCGTATGCCTTTCAGATTATTAGTGATTGAGTTTTTGCCCATAAATCAGTTGTTTTTAATCCAAAAGTCATTTGTTTAATGGATGTATTTCATTGGTTTCTTTCGAAGAAAAGGCAGAAATGTTTTTTATTAGAAGATGTATAGTGAAGCATAAATGATAATATACAGATTTGCGCTTGTCATAAATAATGAATTACATACAGAAAAACATAAGTCTGTTACTGCTGTATTTGTCATTTCAAGTCGTATGTATTTATTCGGTGCCCCCTTTAATAGGGACATTGATAATGTTGAATAAGCAAGAACAAGGATTTATTGTTATTTTGTGAAATAATGTTCTATAAGGAATGAAATAATTTCTTTCAAATTAAGTGCAATATAATATTTCAAACATCGTTATATAATCATGAAGATAAAAAATATTATTTCACTAATAAGTTTTCTTTGTCTGTTTGTGTCGTGTACAGACGATGATTCTTTTTCATTGTCAAAATCTGACATATTGACATTTTCAACTGATACGATAAGTATGGATACCATTTTTTCAACGGTTCCAACTTCTACACGTACATTTTGGGTTTATAATAAGGCTGGCGACGGGATACGATGTACAAAGGTTAGATTAGCTCGTGGAAACCAGACTGGATTTAGAATAAATGTTGACGGAGAATACCTTAGCCCGACGTCAGGGTATCAAATTTCTGACGTAGAGATCCGTAAAAATGACAGTATAAGGGTATTTGTTGAATTAACATCTCCGGAAAACGGAAAGCAGGAGCCTCAACTGCTCGAGGATGAGCTTGTTTTCCTTTTGGAAAGTGGGGTAGAGCAGAAGGTTGCTTTAAACGCTTATACGTGGGATGCCAATTTACTGAAGAATGTGTATGTGCAAAATGACACTACTATCGGAACAGACTCTAAACCGACTGTAATTTATGGTGGACTGACGGTTGACAGCTGTGCTACATTGAATATAGCAGCCGGAACAACTTTGTATTTTCATGGTGATGCCGGAATTAATATATATGGCCGTATGATATCTGAAGGTACGGCAGATAGAAATATTGTGCTTCGTGGTGACAGACTGGATAACATGTTTGACTATCTTCCTTACGATAATGTCAGTGGTCAGTGGCAGGGAATCCGTTTCTATGGTTCTTCTTACGATAATAAAATCTGCTATACAGACATTCATAGCACATTTAATGGTATTGTTTGTGACTCTTCTGATGTATCGAAGGTTAAACTTCAATTACTTAATAGTACAGTTCATAATTGTCAGGGATATGGCGTTAAATCTGAAAATTGTTCAATAGAGATACGTAACAGCCAAATAACCAATACCTTAAATGATTGTGTGGCAATATTTGGCGGCAGTGCAATAATACAACAATGTACATTGGCACAGTTTTATCCATTTGACTCTAATCGCGGAGCTGCTCTGTATTATTCTAATTTTCAGGGTGAACGTTATATGCCGTTGTTAAAGATGGATTGTCTGAATAGTATTGTTACTGGCTATGCAAACGATGTAATAACTGGTGCGAAGATGGATGATGAAACGAAAGAGTTTAATTATAGATTTGTGAACTCATTATTGCGTACACCAGAAGTTACGGACGATGAGAATATAATTAATGTGGCTTTCGAGAATGTTGAGGACACTTCAGCTGTATCAGGAGAAGAAAACTTTGTTTTAGTTGATATAGACAAACAGAGGTATGACTTTCATCTGAACGAAAAATCTCCGGCTATAAACACTGCTGCGATAGAATATTCCTTGCCTGAAGACCGTGACGGAAGACAAAGAGATGAACTCCCGGATGTTGGTTGCTATGAATATTTTAAAGATCCGACAAACAACGAAAATGAATAAATATAAACGTAGACATGGAAAAAATCATTATAAAATCAGAATTAAGTCTGTTAAAATTTGAAGAACTTGATGATATGTCAAAAGCATTGGTAAAACATGCTATTGAAGCTACAGACAAATCATATTCACCTTATTCCCACTTTAAGGTGGGGGCTGCGTTGAGGCTTGAGGATGGTACTATCGTGATTGGGGCCAATCAGGAAAATGCTGCATTTCCCGTTACTATGTGTGCTGAACGTGCTGCGATATTTAATGCTCAGTCTAATCATCCAGAGTTGGCGATAACAGCCATTGCAATCGCTGCAAAAAATATAGAAGGACTGGTTAAAACTCCTGTTTCGCCTTGTGGTTCTTGCCGGCAAGTAATATTAGAAATGGAGCAAAGATACCAACGTAACATAAAGATATTACTTTGTGGAACAGATGGCATTTATGTTATTGACAGCATAAAAGATTTGTTGCCATTGTCATTTGTTGATGAATCTATGCACTAAGTTTATTGATATAGTAACTCAAAAATATCCCAGATGACAGTTTAACGTATATGTCGTCTGGGATATTTGTAATAGTATTCGTTTTTTGAAGTATCTTCATGTAGAATTTTAGCAGTTGCACAAGCGTGCATACGGACAGTTTTCACATGTTTTTCTTTCTGTTGTAGGCTTAAATGGAGTAGCAATGTCAAATATTTCAGACAATATAGACTTGACATTCTCCAAAAAATCCGGCAGATATTCAGATATATCGTTAATCTTATTCTTGTTTATTGATATTATCGGATTATATCCTTCTTCTGAAGAGTGCTGTATAAAAAGCAGTGCAGGACTTACAGGCAAACTGCTGCTGTTATATTTCTTATTGCCTCTAACTATTAACGAATATAGCATTATTTGCAGATAATAGTCTGCGTGTATTTCTGTATTTAGCGGACGTATGAATATGTCGTCCAATGATTTCGCATCTTTTAGATTACTGCTTCCTGTCTTATAGTCAACAATTCTTATTTTTTCTGTATTATTTTCTTTATCAACAATTTTGTCCATTCTGTCTATGCGTCCGCCTATGCATATCTTACGTTCGTCACCATTTGCAACAAATTTAATATCCTCATAGACGTCATTTTCAATCCCAATGATAGTAAATGGTGCCAATGCTGAGTCAATTTCAATTAATCTTTTCAGATACCTTATTATTACTTCTCGATTAATCAGCTGCAGACCATTATAAAACGATTTGTTATTGTTGTCATTATATTCTTGCTTAAAGTATATATCAGTAAAGGCCTCATCAACAATCCTTCCAATTAACGATTTGTCTTCCAATGCTTTATTAATGGTTTCTTTTGTAATGATGTGGTTTTCTGCGTTAAGATATTTCCGGTATAATATTTCTGCAGCTCCATGGAATATATTACCAAACATCCTGTTGTCCATTTCGTCACTTTCATCAAGTTCTTTAATCTGGGCAATATTGTAAAAGTAAAATTGCAGCGGACAACGCATATATCTGTTTATTGATGTCGGTGAAATAAATTTCATCGAGTTTAATATATTGACAATGGTTTCATCCTTGGCAATTATATTAGGCTTTGAATATACCAGCTGTTGATCTGTTTTTAGGGATATGCGCTTGATGTCAAAGTTACCGTCTGTCATAAGTTGAAGCATAAATCGGCTCATTTCACCTGTGTGTCCGTCTTCTGTTGAGTTGTTGTATACAATTGTAACGTCAGAGGCTCTCTGTATCAAATTGTAGAAATAATATGCATAAATGGCTACTTTGTTATCTACCGTTGTCAGTTCGTATGCCTTTCTTATCGAATAAGGTATAAAGGACGAGTCCGTTATGCCTTTTGGCATATTTCCCTCATTACATGAGAGAATCAGTACATGCTCAAAATCCAGATTCCTGGTTTCAAGTATACCCATAACTTGGATGCCTTCTGCTGGCTCACCATGAAATGGAATAGAGGTTGAGTTGATCAGTTGCACGATAAGCTTTTGCAATGTTATTACGTCCACATCAAGGTCGCCTGACTTGACCAGTTCATTTAATCTATTGCATAATGTGTACATTCTGAATATCGACTCTTGAAACAATGGGTCTTTGTCTGTATTGCCCATATTTATGGCAACTCGTTTCAAGATGTCCATAAGCCATTGCATCAAATCGTTATTGTTATTCTGTAGCTCAAACAGATGTTTTGTAAATTCATCTTTGTCAAGAATCTGAAATGTTGGATAATAAATGTTCTTTTCTTTTAGTTCATTCAATAGGTCCGAGCATTTTTCTGATATATATTGTGCATAAGGATGCGACAAAATCTGAGCTACATAATGAAGCTGGTATCTGTTCTTGTTGTGTGAATAGCCTTTTAATTTAAGATCGAGTAGCTGTAGAACAAACGATGAAACTGGTGTCTGAAAAAGTGGATAGCCAGAAGTAATGTTTACGCATTCAACTTCTTTGGGTATGCAGTGTATGATTGTTGGTAAAAGAGACTCGTCACATAAAACTATTGCAGTATTTTTACCATCTTTATATCTTTCTTCTTCTTTCAACCAGTCACTTACGTATCTTGCCTGAATGTTTTCAGTGGATGCGTTAGCATATATAATTCTTTTGCCTGCAGACAAGTTATTATAGATACTTTTGTCAGACGAGTTAAGCTCATTAGGAAAGTCTTTAAGGTATTTTTCAATATAGTGACCGGCTTCGTTTTTATTTGGCGGCATATAAAACGAATCAAAGTCCCAATAAAAACCAGCTCTATTTTTTTTCTGTAAATTTGAGAATATTTTTTGCTCAACCTTTTGAACCATATTAAATCCGACAAACAGATATTTGTCATATTTATAATCAATATCCAGTTGGGCAACTTCTCTATACAGCATTCCTTCGTATGCAATATTTTGTTCACGGAGTCTTGCTTTGTAGTTGTTATATATATCCTCGAAATGTCCCCATAATTTTAAGAAGCGTTTTTTCAGTTCAGATTCATTGTCTGTCGTGAAATTACTGAAAAATTTATGCAGAATCCCTTTTTGTTCATCTGTAAGATATGAAATGTCGTCTAATTCATGGATGTCTTTAATGTTCTTGAACACATTTGAGGCATCAGCCATATTCTTGTCTATGTCGTCAAAATCAGCCAATAGCAATTGTCCCCATCCATAAAAATGATCTAGCGATTCGTCTATTTGGGTACATTCAGTAAAACTTTTATGTATCTCGCATATAAGTTTTATTGGATCTCCAATTAACAGCGATGAATGCTGACGAAAAAAGTCGCTGATAGTAATATATGCTGGTGACCATAAAGGACGGCCGGCTTTTATGGCAAGCTGTTCGTTCAAGAATATTGATGCACGTTTATTAGGAAACACAACTGCTATATTTGACAAATTAGTGCCATATTTATTTACGATGTCTTCTGCTACGTATTCTAAAAATTTCTTCATGTTACTTCCGTTGTATTAGTTACAAATGATGAGAGTGAATGCGAAATGTATTATTCCACCTTGTTGACCTTGTTTGAATAAACAAACCACAGATATCCTTCAACATTTTGATACCCCATTGATTTTAGTAGAGACATATATTGTTTTACTTGATTTATATATTCATTACAAGGTTTGCCAAATTTAAAGTCAATAACTTTCATTCTGGTGCCGTCTGTAATTACTCTATCTGGCCGCCTTTCAATAACTTTGTTAGTATTTTTGTCGTATTCAAGAATGCTACATTCGTTAAATACTGTCCAACGTGAGTCAAACCAGTCAGCTACTTGTTTATCAGATAAACGTTTTGCTAGCATACTCCGCATTTTATCTGCCGTTATATCATCATCATAAAGTACACCATCGAATTCGAATTGTTTTAACACATTGTCTATATCATCGGTAGTACGAATCATTGAAAACAATTTGTGTAATATACTACCCATTTTTATATAACGTTCGTGTTCGTTCTCTTCGTTTTCAGATTTTATAAAATCATTACTTTTATTACTTTGTCTGAAATTAGCCACATAGTTTGATGTTTTCATATTTACTTTATATGGCAAAGTTTGTTGTATAAAAACATTTTCTGTTTTTACAGACTTTGTCTCTTCATCACAGCAAAGTTCTCCATACTCAAATATAGTTGGCTCATTTTCCTGTTCAATCCCGGAAATAGAAGCCCCGGGTAATGTCTCTGCCAATCCTTTTATGTTATCGTTTAATATCTCAGATCTGTTCCTTATACTTTTGGATGAATTGTTTTTCTTTCCTATAACAAACAGGTTCTTACATGCTCTTGTAAATGCAACATATAGCAAGTTGAGATTATCTACAGTGTTTTGTAAATATTCGTTTTTATAATCATCAACATATATTGTATTGAGCAATTTTTTGTTATAGTCTACAGGAACTATCGGCAATTTGTCAAATGGCTGATATTTCGGATTGCACCATAACGTGGTGTTTCTGTTTTCCAAAGTCCAATCGCAGAATGGAATAATTACATTATCATATTCCAGACCTTTGCTCTTATGAATACTTATAAGTCTTATACCGTTAATTTCATCACATTGAATTGTTTTTGAATGTATGTTCTCATTCCACTCATTGATGAATTTATCAATATTGCCTGAATTGTTATTTATAAAATCAGAGACCTGATCATAAAAAGCGCATATATAAGCACCTTGTTCATGCATCTTTTCAAGCTCAAAAGTGGAATATATAAATTCAATAATGTCAAACAATGGCTTTTTGATGAGCTGTTGCATATTGTCAATATAGCTTGACGGTTAAAAAAGAATCAGCATTGTCTGTTTCAGACACGAAGCTTGTGAGAATTTTACTTACATTCAGATCGTTTTTTCAATATTGTATTTTGATATATAACAGCCAAATTAGCTTTTGACATTATGTCGTCGGGATGTACGAGTAACTGTAAGGCAAGCATAATTGTATTAACAGCACTTGATGCATCTAGCCTGAAGGCTTCATCGCTTATAAAAGTCAGGTCGGGTCTTTTTTCCATGAAATAGTCTGCAACAATTGGTATCAACTTATTGTATCTAAATAATATTGCAGTTTTATTCAACGGCATACCTGATTGTATTATCTCATCTATGCTGCTTTCAATATATTCTAACGTCGTATCATTATAATTTTCATTCGGTAGCAGTGTTAATCTTACATATCCGGCTTGGGCTTTTCCTTGTCTTGCATTCTGTTTAACATCTCCATACGCAGTTTTGATTTCATTGGCACTGCTGTCAAGTCCGATTTCTTGGCCACGTGTGTATTCATATTGTGCAGCTAAAGTGAAAAAAGCATTATTGAAATCAATGATGTTTTTTTCAGATCTGTAATTTGTTTGAAGTGAACACACGTCCACCTGCTCCTTTGAAGACGGAAATTGCTCCTTGATATTATTAAGTAAGCGCCAGTCTCCTGCACGCCATCTGTATATACTTTGTTTGACATCTCCGACAATGAGGTTGTTGACGGTGTCATTATCATTTGAGCCATGACTCATACATTCTTTAAGCAGGACTTTAAAATTTTGCCATTGAACAGAACTGGTGTCTTGAAATTCATCTATCATTATGTGTTCAAGTTGGCATCCGGCTTTTTCAAATATGAACGGAGAATCATTGTCTTTGATGAGTGAATGAAGCAGGTACTGAGTGTCACTTAGCAGGAATCTGTTGGCATCTTCATTTAATTCTCTTACTTTACTCTCAATTTTATTTAGAAGGCGTAATTTACTAAGGTGTTTCAGAGTAACCTCAACTGTTGCATAAAGCTTCCATTGTTTTGAGCGTTCTGTTTCAGCTTCATGTAGCAGTTTCATTAAGCTTTCATTTACTAATGATATAATAGTATTCCTGTCTGGACTAGTCTTGGTCGTCCAGCTTTCAGCACTGTCAAGGCATTTTTTCAAGGTGTTGTTAACACATTTATCATCACTGAAATCATCTGTTTTAAGTTTTTTGAAATAACTGCATATGCCTTTGCCTTTTGATGCAAATGATGTATTAGGGTCTAATCCGGCCTTGGTTGTTTCATTTATAAACCGGTCTGCATATGCTGCCATGCTTTTTTTAGCATTACTACGGATTTCTTTTAGCTCCTTAATATATATATCAAAAAAATTATTCTCAGTGATTATCTTATTTAGATTGTCGCTGATTGACTTGTAGTAATCTTGAAAAATGTTTTTTCCAAATGATTTAATCTGACCAATAACATTCCAACCTTTGTTTTCATCTATGTTGGTAAAAATGTAATTTATAAGCCATTGTAATAATTGGCTTGTTGTTGTCAGTGAGTCTATAAGTTGATCTATTGCTTCTTCTTCTACCTGAGAATCATTTAAGCCGATTTTTAGGTTTGCTGTTAAATCTAATTCGCGTGCAAGATTACGTAATACAGACTGAAAGAAAGAGTCTATCGTCTCAACTCTGAAATAGTTGTAATTATGAACGAGGCTATTTAAGGCTATTCCGGCTTGTCGGCTTGCTTGTTCTTCGCTTATATTTAGCTTTTCTGTTATTTCCTTCATATAAAGATGCGAATCAGGAAGCATTTTCCATATTCCATATAACTGGCTTAATATTCGCATTTTCATTTCTTCTGTAGCCTTATTGGTAAAGGTTACAGCAAGAATGTTCTTAAAACTCATAGGATTCTTAATCAGGAGTTTTATATATTCAACGGCAAGGGTGAATGTTTTACCGCTTCCGGCGCTAGCTTTATATACTGTTAATTGTTTCATGTTAAAATATTAATTGTTACCAGTCTCTAAACAACTCAAATCCGAATCTACATCCGATACCTTCAAAATCAGCATTTCGAGTCGCTAAAAATAAGCCCATAGAAAAAAATCTGTTTGTGAACCCATATCCACATTCTATATATGGATGTAGATGTTCAACAAAGAGTGTGTTTACATATATACGTTCTATCTCCATCAGTCGCCCTACATATGGTATTCGGGACAATAACATTAATGGCGATTCGTAAGTTGCATTTGTTCGCACATAATATTCCGAAGCATTATACCAGTTGCTGTTTAATAATTGAAATTCACCTGTCCAATCGTCATTCCATCCTCCAGGAATATTCTCTTCTCTGAAATTTGTATAGTCTAAGAAATATGATGTTCTACTTTTGGATGTATAAAATCCACTGCCAACTCTAAGAGAAATTGCTTTCAGGGAATGGAATTGTTTTTTCCATGAAGCATCGAACTCAAAGCGTTCATATTCCATATCAGAGTTAAATACATTTTTTACTCCTCTTTCGTAGTCAGTCGTAAATATAGGTCCGTTCCATCCGTATGGCCGGAATTGTATTTGTAATGATGGAGCAAACGAATAATATTCTGTAGGCCTTTTTGCTTGTTCAAAGCCTGTTTTATCAACGGCAGAGCGTTTGTGATATATTATACCAGGTTGTATGCTCCATTTATCCGATAAGTCATAATTTGCTTTGAATTTAAAGTAGAAATCTTTAAAATAGTCTAAATTCATGTTGTCCCAATTGATGGAATCAAGTGTCTCATTTTTTATTTGGTCTACTATACTGGAGTTGGTAATTCTATTTCCATTACCAATTTCAAATTCTGTATATCCATTTCTTCTCTTATTGTATGTAAAACGGATAGGCATTCTGAAATATAGCTGATGCTGTTTAAACGAATATCCTGAATTAAAAGATAAAGAAATATCTTTATTTAAAGAAAAATTATAACTGCCGTTGATTTTTAATTTGTATGTTATACCCTTTCGCCCGCTGTAACTTAATTCCAATGGATTTAAAATTGGAGATATTCTAAAAGCGCCCTGGTTGTTGGTTCCAAAGTTACCTTTTGTGCGATTGATAATGTGATCACCTAAAACATCCCATAAAACTTGGTCCCAACGTTTGTTTTCTTTGACATTCTGGATTGTATCAGTTGTGTTATTATAGCCATATTTGATATAAGCATCTTTAAAGTGGATAGGCAGTGTGTCTGGCCTTATTTCTTCCATTAATTTGATGTCGTGTGAATTTATTATTGAATCGGGTAGGGTGATAGGATTATCATAAACCGAATGATAAGATGCATGAATTTTATTTCCTATAAAATGAAATACGGCGTCAATATCGCATTTCTTAGGTAGTAATGAGTATATGCCATATTTGCCCATTAATACGTCTATATGAAACTTCACCATATCGTATTCGCCCATAAATTGCATTCGTATAATTCTACCTGTAGTTCTTTCGACAATTGCAGAACCACTTATCATTTGTGTATTGTGGAGTTTTGGTCTGAAAACAATTTCAGAACGATTGTCTGTTAAACTTGTAATATCGTATTTGTATAGCTTTGTATTATATGTATTAAATGGAGAAAGAATTTGATTGTCTAATATTGTTACATCATAAATATTCGGCATCAGATATTTCAGCAATGTAGTCATTGCATTTTTATGATGGGGTATGGTTCCAATATTTAATTGGCGTGTCGCTTCAGAAATGTAATTGTCTTTAATATATATATTGCTGTATGTTTCCCCTACATATTCTCGCCTTCCTCTTGATATCGCATACATGGAAGGTATAGCCATCAATGTTATGTTTCTTTTATCTGTTTTAAAATAATATCTTAAATAG
Organism: Xylanibacter rarus; assembly: GCF_001275135.1. Classification (GTDB taxonomy): domain Bacteria; phylum Bacteroidota; class Bacteroidia; order Bacteroidales; family Bacteroidaceae; genus Prevotella; species Prevotella rara. The sequence continues at coordinate 121,477 of NZ_LFQU01000007.1, forward strand.
ACATTTGTGTGGATTCCTTTTACTTCTTCTGATACACTTTGTTTGTATTTCAGAACTCGTTGAAGTATTAGCGAGTCTGATGTCGTTTCAGCTTTTGTTCTGTACGGTATAAGACAGAAGACTAAAAGAGATATTAATATGATTCTTTTAATAATTTCCACTTTGCAAATATACATGTTTTTTTTCAAATCGAGTTATTTCTATATATTATATACTTTTAAATCGGCAATGCCTGTTTCGCCTGTTGTTCAGATTGTTGTCTATTGTAAACATTTGATTTATTTATAGCCTAATAGACGTTGATTGTATGAATTTGATATTAGATAATAGATGTATCTTTGAAAATTACAATATTTATCTTATCAAGATAGATTTATTGATAACTGTAATTAACTTTGCAGAAAAATTGCACAAATAATTTTGAAATGTGCAAGTAATGATTTATCTTTGCACAAATTTATTATTTTTGTGCAATGGAAAAATACCAAGTTTTAATTCGTTTATAGAGAAAAGCATTATTGATAATTGGGATTTAGATGCTTTAACTGATTATCAAGGTGTAACACTTCAATATAAAGATGTTGCAAGAAAAATTGAAAAGTTGCATATAATGTTTGAAAACAGCGGTGTTGTAAAAGGTGACAAAATTGCCATCTGTGGCCGTAATAGTGCAAACTGGGCTGTAGCCTTTATTGCAACACTTACGTATGGAGCTGTTGCTGTTCCTGTTTTGCATGAATTTACACCGGAGCAAGTTTATAATATAGTAAATCATAGTGAAGCAAAACTGCTGTTTGTCGGAGATGTTGTTGCTACAACTAT
>NZ_LFQU01000008.1 GCF_001275135.1 Xylanibacter rarus
TGTTTTCTTTTGGGGACAATAGAAATTTAGGGACAGTAGAAATTTAATTGGGATTTTTTGTTGCAATTCCATAGAAATCCCGACCTTTGCAATATGGAAACGAACCAATTGAAAGTGTTAGCTCGCCTAGTGCTGCCTTCAGAAATACTGATTCTGTTAGTATAGTAAGTGTTGAAGAATTTTCGACAGAGATTCATATTCACCTTGATGAATTCAGAATTATTGCTCTTTAGAATCCAAAGCTCTACGGATATCCCATTAAATTTCTACTGCACCAAAATTGCCTGCAAGAGGTGGCTTTTGGGCTTGTAAAAGGCTACTTTTGGGGTGATAAAAGATGGCATTTTGCGTATTGTACTCATAATGTGATATTTAATCAATTTGAGCCCATACAAGGCATCGATTAAAAGTGCATAAGTTGTATATCGTCATATTCATGTGCATGTTTGAAGTAAGTTCGGTAAGGTGGCTATAAGTCTATGAATTTGCAAGGTTGTCTATTGAAAGTATTGCCTGGCAAAGAATAGATAATAGTATTTGATGTTTTTGAATGTGTCAAAATGAAAATATACAAATATGGACATTGTTTCACTTTTCGACAAACGGCACGGACATTTGAGGTGACGTTACCTGTCGTTACGACTATATATTTTCAGGCCTTAGTCTGCTTCAGAGTCAAATTTCTTTGAAAACCAGTCAATTATATAATAAAGTTCTATAATTTTGTTTTCGATAATCATTGCATCTTTTTGTCGCTATTTGATTTTTATCTATAAAGATGCAAAAACAATAAATTGATTACCAGTTTATCTCGAATTAGAGTGTCTTTGTGTAAAATAATCTTTGAATATGCGGTATTGAATATAAATTCATGTTAGGGCAGAAGACAGAGCAAAAAGGTCTTTCCTTTGTCTTTTTTTGTTTTATGTTTATGTGTGTGAATGTTTGATAAATAGTGTAGAAATGCTAAATGTCACCTTAATATGAGGTTAAGGGTATTTTATGTATAGTACGTTTGATGATTGTGTCTTTGCCTTGGTATAAATAGCACAAAATAATATTGCAATATTATTTTGTGCTATTTATATAATTATGTACGAAGCTTTCAAGTGCTTCCCCTCTCAGTCCGATGTTTAAAACATTTCCTTTTCGTCAACAATTATAGTGAATGGGATGGCTTGTATTCCATACATCTGAGCGGCACTGTTGCCCCAACCCTTAAGGTCGGACAATTGGATCCAGGTCATGTTCATTTCTTTTACGGCGTCTTTCCATTGCTCTTTGTCTTCATCAAGAGAGACACCGACAATACCCAATCCTTGTTCTTTATATTTATTATATGTATTTACTAAATTAGGCATTTCTTGTCTACATGGACCGCACCAACTTGCCCAGAAGTCAATGATTGTTATTTTGTTTTTTGAAAATACGTCTTTTACAGATACCTGATTACCATTGATGTCTTCCATTACGAAGCTGATTTGTTCAGACTGTGTTTCGCTTTCTTTCTGTTCGCTGATTTCTGTATCGTTGGACGTATTGTCGTTTTGAGGCGTGCCATTCTTTTGTGAATGGCACGCTGTCAAGAACATAGTTATAATGGTTGAAAATGTTATCTGTCGAAATATTTTCATACTTATTATACTAAATATTGCGAACTGATGCTTTCGTTGTTTACGACTCTTCTGATTGTTTCTGCAAACATGTCTGCAACAGAGAGCTGTTTTACTTTTGCACATCTGTTAGAATATGGTATAGAGTCAGTGAAAACCATTTCTTCGAGTGCGGAGTTCTGAACTCTTTCGCTTGCAGGGCCACTCATTACACAATGCGAAGCGCATGCTCTGACGCTTTTTTGCACCAGCTTTTTTTCATTATGTCTGCAGCTTTTGTTATTGTGCCTGCAGTGTCTACCATGTCGTCAATGATAATTACGTTCTTGTCCTTGACGTCACCGATAATCTGCATGCTTTCAACAACATTTGCTCTTGCGCGTGTTTTGTTACATAAAACAAGAGGACATCCAAAGTATTTAGCGTAAGTATTAGCACGTTTACTTCCGCCTACATCTGGAGATGCAATGACCATGTCTTCAAGTTTTAGGCTCTGAAGGTATGGGAGTATTACACCTGACGCATATAGGTGATCCACTGGAACATCGAAGAATCCTTGTATCTGATCTGCATGAAGATCCATTGTAATGAGTCTGTCGATACCTGCTACTCCGAGAAGGTCTGCCACCAATTTGGCACCAATGCTTACACGCGGCTTGTCCTTTCTGTCCTGACGTGCCCAGCCGAAATATGGGATGACAGCATTTATGCTTTTGGCAGAAGCACGTTTGGCAGCGTCTATCATAAGCAACAATTCCATTAGATTGTCAGAGTTGGGGAATGTGCTTTGGACTAAGAACACGTCGCGTCCACGTATAGATTCTTCATACGATACGGCAAATTCTCCATCGGAGAATTTAGTAATAAGAAGATTGCCTAGCGGACAATCAAGGCTTTGGCAGATTTTTTCTGCCAGGTACCTGGTGTTTGTTCCAGAAAATACCATAAAAGAGTTTTTGGCACTCATTTCTGTCTTTTGTTTTATTATTTATTATGATACAGCTTTTTTTAATTTCTCAAAATGGTTTATTAAATCTTTATAATCCAATTCATTGTGGATGTCAAACTTGTTCCATAGGTCATTGCATATGACAACACCGCCGAATCCAAGGTCTTTAGCGGCTTTTATGTTTTCCAAACTGATGCCCCCTAAAGCGTAAACGTGTTTGTCGATGAGCCCCTTTTTCGCTGCGCCTTCTATGTCTTTATATGCAATGAGTTTATCTTCAGCATTTTTGTTATGGTTGTCAAACACATTGTATAAAAATACATATTCAGCTTTTTTCTTTATTTCATAGAGATCGTTTATGCTTGTACACGTTCTGCTGAATTTTCCTTTATAGTCTTTTGGAATTTCTTTTTCTTTATTGTCGATATGTATGCCGGCAAGACCATATTCATTTTTTAAATAATAATGGTCATGGACGGTTATTTTGTTGTAATAAGCTTCCGGTAAAAGCGAGAGCAGGCGTTCGGAATACATAGGTGATGCTCCCGGTTTGTATAGGTGCAAGTTGTCCATCCCTTCATCGAAAAGAGTTGTCAGGATCTTGTCTTCTTCTACAAAAAACGTAGGTTGAGTCATTATAACGAGTTTCATCGTTTATTTCTTTTTTTCAAATGCAAATGTATAAAAAAAAGCCAAACCTACAATCTATAATGCAATAAAAATGAAGAATGTATTTTTTCGACAAATAATTATTCTTGACATATATTATTTGTACGGCATTTGGAGTAATTGTGATTAGCCCGAATAGGCTCGGAAAATACTTTTGGACATTAGCGTAATTCAATTGTATTTAGCATTAATATATCTTGTTGAGGCGTGTTGGTGAAGACATTGTTTGATTGATTTTGCAGAATAATAGTTTTGGATGGGTGTGATGAGTACGAAATCTTTATTGTAAATGGTACTGAATGAAAAAAAATGTGTAAGTTTGCGGACAAAAAATAAATTCTTAGTATGACATTTGATTTAAATACGTTTGAAGGATTGAGAACTCCTTATTATATATTAGAAGAAAAGCGCCTGCGTGGAAATCTGGAACTGATAAAAAGTGTTGCAGAAAAAGCCAACGTTGAAATAATACTCGCGTTCAAGGCTTATGCTTTATGGAAGACGTTCCCTATCTTTAGAGAATATATAAAGGCAACAACGGCAAGTTCTCTTTATGAGGCGCGTATGGCTTATGAAAAGTTTGGAACAAAGGCGCATACGTATTCTCCTGCTTATACGGATTATGAAATAGAGGATATCTCGAGATGTTCAAGTTTTCTAACTTTTAATTCCCTGTCACAATATTCACGTTATGGGAAAAAGGCAAAAGAAGTGAATCCTGATTTGAATTTTGGTTTGAGGATTAATCCTGAATATTCTGAAATCGGCACGGATTTGTATAATCCTTGTTCGCCCGGTACTCGTTTTGGCATTACCGCAGATAAGATGCCTGAAGTTTTACCTGATGATATTAAGGGCTTTCATTGTCATTGTCACTGTGAGAGTGGAGCTGATGTTTTTTTACGTACATTAGGACATATTGAAGATAAATTCTCAAAATGGTTTGGGCAGATTGAATGGATTAATTTCGGCGGCGGGCATTTGATGACGCGAAAAGATTACGACGTGGATCTTTTGATTGATACTTTGAATAGATTCCATGACAGGTATCCTTTGCTGAAGATTATATTGGAGCCAGGAAGTGCTTTTGGATGGCAGACAGGATGTCTTGTGGCTCAAGTAGTAGATTTGGTTGAAGACAAAGGTATAAAAACGGCTATTTTAAATGTCAGTTTCACTTGTCATATGCCAGATTGCCTGGAAATGCCATATATGCCTGTTGTTAGAGGGGCAGAGATTATAGAGGATGTAAATATGAAATGTTCGCTTGACGACGATAATGTGTATAGGTTGGGTGGCAATAGTTGCTTGTCTGGTGACTTTATGGGATGTTGGCGGTTTCATAATGAATTAAAAATAGGAGATAATGTCATATTTGAAGATATGTTGCATTATACAACGGTAAAAACTAATATGTTTAACGGAATCACCCATCCTTCTATAGCCATTATGCATACAAATGGAGAGTTTGAAATATTGAGGAAATTCACGTATAAAGACTACTTAAATCGTATGGATTGAAGAAAAAACGATTTTTTTGAAAAAAAGTCCGAAAAATTTTGTGAGTTTCAAAAAAAGCCGTATCTTTGCACCGCATTTAGAGAAATGCTCCTCACTAAAAGGAATAAGCGGAAATAGCTCAGTTGGTAGAGCACGACCTTGCCAAGGTCGGGGTCGCGGGTCCGAGTCCCGTTTTCCGCTCGCACATTCTGAATAAATGACACTTGGAAGTATTTTCCTATTGTATTGCCCAGGTGGCGGAATTGGTAGACGCGCACGTTTCAGGTGCGTGTGTTTCACGACGTGCAGGTTCGAGTCCTGTTCTGGGCACATTGTTTATTCAGAATGATTTTATGATGGAGAGGTGGCGGAATTGGTAGACGCGCTACTTTGAGGGGGTAGTGAAAATTGTTTCGTGGGAGTTCGAGTCTCCTCCTCTTCACCAATCTTTTTTGGTCTTTTTGCGGAAATAGCTCAGTTGGTAGAGCACGACCTTGCCAAGGTCGGGGTCGCGGGTCCGAGTCCCGTTTTCCGCTCATATTAAAAAAGAAAAATACAATCAATCATGAATTTATATTTGCGATATTTTGATAAAGAGACATTAGTAAATAATGTTGATGATGCTATTGCCTTTTTGGCTTCAATTGAGGAGGTCGGTATGAATCCTGATTTGGAGAATGACATTCGTGAATATGTTGCAAGCGATGTTTATTATCCCAAACGATATAAAATAAGACCAAGAGTTTATTTTATTATAATCAAAACAGAGGCTGCTACAATGTTAGATTTTAAGCAGAAAAAAGCTTTACGTTCAAATATTAGTGCAGCTGATGACCAACGTGATAATGTTTCTCCGACTATAGCCCGTCTTAATGAGGAGAGACCTGGTTGGTATGAAGGTTCATTAGACTTTAAACGTGTTGTATTGGTGCCAATTACAGGAAAGCACGAATATCGTGATACACATTTTGTAGCAAGCTGTAAAGCTGTTTCAGGCTTGGACTGCTATAATAGAATTGTTGAGCATCTTCGTGGACGTGTTGACAGTCGTAGTCAGTTTCCATCGGCTAAGGGAAAGAACTTTAAATTTAAGTATTTAGGTCTTTGGAAGTAGAGCTATGAATAAAGTAATGCTTATCGGTAATGTTGGTAAAGAGCCTGTCGTGCGTTATTATGATCACGATCAGGCCGTTGCAACGTTTCCGTTAGCAACAACAGAACGTGGGTATACATTACCAAATGGAACACAAGTTCCAGACAGAACAGACTGGCATAATGTAGTACTCTCACGTGGATTGGCCAAGATTGTCGAAAAGTATGTCCATAAGGGAGATAAACTTTATATAGAGGGCCGTATACATTATCGTACTTATGATGATGCAAAAGGACTTAGACATTACGTAACTGAAGTTTATGCCGATAATATGGAACTGTTAACACCAAAATCTGCAAAGGAAACAAATCAGTCAACGGCAATTTCATCTGCTACTAATAATGAAGATGATGATGCACCGTTCTAGTTTTGGTTAATAATTTGATATTTCGTCTTTTATAATTTGAAGGCTATATATTTAAGGATATCAAAAGATATTATATATGCCGTTGTTCTTAAACGAGGAAATATTTCCTGATGTCAGATTGGGTATTTGGGCTATTAGTGAATCCTCTGATGATTTTTGGGCTTTATCGCCATATGTAGAGAGCTCGCGTAGTGAATTTAATGCTTTGTATAAATCAGAGCAAAGAAAGTGCGAAGTGTTAGCGGTGCGTTTATTGATAAAAGAAATTATTGGTGATAACGTACAGCTTTTGCATCAGGATAACGGAAAGCCATATTTGTCTTCTGGTATGAATATTAGCATAAGCCATACACGTGGCTTTGCTGTAATTATCGTTTCTCATAGTAAGCAAGTTTCTGTTGATATTGAATATTTCAGCAATAGAATAGAACGAATAAGGAGTAAGTTTATGCGTGATGATGAAAATGCGTCATCACAGGTTAAGTTACTGATGCATTGGTGCGCAAAAGAAACTATGTATAAACTGTTTCCAGAGGATAACTTGACCTTTAACAAAATGCAGTTATTATCTGTTGATGGAAATGATTCAACTGGGATAATAACTGCAAAAAATATCTTTAGAAATAGGAATGTGAGTGTTTATTATAGAACTTTCTGTAATTGTTTGCTCACTTATGCTGTTCTTTAGATTTGCGTCTTCTAGGCCTTTTTCTGTTATTTGATGGTTTGTCGCTCCGCTTTCTGGTATTTTTACCTTTAGGTTTTATTATCTTATATTCCGGAGCCTTGCCTAATCCTTTTGGCAGAGGTATTTTTTCAACCTCATATCCGAGGAATTTTTCGATTTGCATAAACCAAGATACTTCTTTACCTCTTACAAGAGTGATGGCAATTCCGTCATGGTCTGCTCTTGCAGTACGCCCAATTCGGTGTACGTAATCCTCAGAGTCATGAGGCACATCATAATTGATGACCATTGATATGTCATCAATATCAATACCTCTTGCAACAATATCAGTGGCAACAAGCACATCAATTTGTCCACTTTTAAACATAAACATAACCTCATCTCTTTCGCTTTGTGAGAGGTCTGAATGCATTTCTCCGCTATTAATATGTATTGATCTTAGTGTCTTGTTTATGTCTTTTACTTTCAGTTTTGAGCTTGAGAATATGATAACTCTCTTATGCCCGTATTTTTTGAATATATCCTTTAAAACGCCTAGCTTTTGATTTTCATGACAGACACATGCAATCTGCTTTATTTTTTCTGCTGGTTTATTTACTGCTAATTTTATAATAGTCGGATTCTTTAATATTGTTTTAGCCAATTCCTCTATTTTGTTCGGCATCGTAGCTGAGAACATTATTACCTGACATGTCTTCGGCAACAGCTTTGTTATTGACAGAATATCATCGTAAAAACCCATGTCAAGCATTCTGTCTGCCTCATCCAATACAAAGAAAGACACCTTACTGAAATCGACGTTTCCCATCGTTATGTGGCTTATGAGGCGGCCGGGTGTTGCAATTATTATGTCTGCACCCATTTTCATGCTACGACTCTCTTGCTCATATCTGTTGCCGTCGTTTCCTCCATATACAGCAACACTGCTTACATCCTCCATATAATAAGAGAATCCTTGCATAGCCTGATCAATTTGTTGTGCGAGTTCTCTTGTTGGACTCATAATTACACAGTTTATTGAGTCGGCCGGGAAATTTTCTTCGTCAAGACGGCTCAATATAGGAAGAAGGTATGCCGCAGTTTTGCCAGTTCCGGTTTGGGCTATTCCAAGAACATCTTTTCCTTCAAGTATTTCGGGGATGCACTCTTCCTGTATGGGTGTACATGTTGTCCACCTCATGTCGTCGATTGCATCAAGGGTGTTATCGCTTAAATCTAAATTGTAAAAATCCATATTTATTAATTAGGGGCTTTACGGTAGCAGAAATATGCCACTATTGTGAAAACTATATTCGGAATCCATGCAGCTAGCATAGGGGGGGTATTTGCGTTTATTGCAAATGTTGCAGAAACTGTCTGTAACATGATGTATGTAAAGCTGAGGGCCAGTCCTATGCCAAGATACATTCCCATGCCGCCTTTTCTTTTTCTTGATGATAATGAAAGACCTATAGTTGCTAGAATAAATGAAGCAAATGACGTTGCAATACGTTTATGGTATTCCACTTCATATTGCACAACGTTTCCAGAACCACGGTCAATCTGTTTGGTGATGTAGTCTCTAAGTTGCGGGCTGGTGAATGTTTCCTGCTGTCCTTTAGAGAATACAAGGTCTGTAGGTTCCATCATAATCGTTGTGTCCTTACTGGCACCACTGGTAATGGTTTCACGTAGTCCTTTCAGTTGGCGTATTCTCCAGTTGCTGACTTTCCAATGATATTTCGTATCTGATATTGTGTCATATTGTATTTCGGCAGCAGTAAGGTGGCTTACCAGTTTCTTGTTTTCAAATTTATCAAGACAGAATCCATAGCCTTTCTTTAGATTATTGTCATAATGCTGAATATAGGCAATAACACCTTTGCCTACCTGCAACTGTACGTTTTCTGCAGCCGTTATCTTTTTCTTGTTTTTATACATTGATTCGAAGTTCTGCCTGATGATGGTTCCTTTGGGAATTATATATGCTCCCAAAAAGAATGTCATAACAGAAATGATTGCTGCAGAAACCATATATGGCCGCATCAGTCGCTTAAAACTTACACCAGCGGCAAGCATGGATATAATCTCTGAATTACCGGCAAGCTTTGAAGTGAAGAATATTACTGCGATAAAAACGAACAGCGGACTGAACAGGTTGGCAAAGTATGGCACAAAGTTCATATAATAATCAAACACAATAGCTTTAATCGGAGCGTGATATTGTGTGAACTTTGCCAAGTTCTCATTAATATCAAATACAATGGAAATTGAAATGATGAGAGCTATTGAATAGAAATATGTGCCAATAAACTTCTTTATGATATACCAATCCAGTATCTTCAGATGTCTGAACGGATTGAGGTATTTCATCCAGTTAAGCTTCTTACCTAACCATGAAAATAAGGCGAATAACCATTTAAGATGAACTTTCATCCATCTCAATAATTTTAATATTCTCCTAAATCTTCTGATGTTCTTAATTTTCATCGTAAGTGTTATATGCGTTTGCCAAGTTGGTCAATTACCGATGATTTCCATTTAACGAAATCTCCGGATATTATATGCTTACGTGCATCTTTTACAAGGCGAAGGTAGAAGGCCAGGTTGTGAATGCTTGCAATCTGCATGGCCAACAGCTCTTGAGCCTTAAACAGATGATGTAAATATGCTTTAGAATATATCTGGTCTACATGACATCCGTCCGGATCGATCGGTGAAAAATCTTTTTCCCATTTCTTGTTTCGCATGTTCATTGTACCATTATATGTAAACAGCATGGCGTTCCTGCCGTTTCTTGTCGGCATGACACAATCAAACATGTCAACTCCGCGTTCTATGGCTTCCAGAATATTTTGTGGTGTGCCAACTCCCATCAGGTATCTTGGCTTGTCCTTTGGCAATATCTCGTTTACGACTTCAATCATCTCGTACATGACTTCCGTCGGTTCGCCTACGGCCAATCCTCCGATAGCATTTCCGTCTGCTCCTTTGTCTGCAACAAATTTGGCAGCATCACGGCGCAGGTCCTTGAATGTACAGCCTTGAACAATGGGAAACAGGGTCTGCTCGTATCCATATAGCGGTTCGGTTTCATTAAAGCGTTTGATACACCTGTCAAGCCATCTTTGTGTTAGCATTAGGCTTTTCTTGGCATACTGATAGTCGCTTTGGCCGGGAGGACACTCGTCAAAAGCCATCATGATGTCAGCGCCTATAATTCTTTCGGTGTCCATGACATTTTCCGGCGTAAAAAAGTGCTTTGAGCCGTCAATGTGCGAACGGAATTCGCAGCCCTCTTCTTTGAGCTTGCGTATTCCTGTAAGTGAGAAAACCTGGAATCCGCCGCTGTCAGTCAGAATCGGTCTGTCCCAAGTATTGAATTTGTGCAGTCCACCGGCAGATTTTAAAATGTCAAGTCCGGGGCGAAGATACAAATGATAGGTGTTGCCCAAGATAATTTGGGCTTGCACCTCTTCTTTGAGTTCACTGAAATGTACGCCTTTTACACTGCCACATGTACCAACGGGCATAAAAATCGGAGTCTCTATCTGTCCGTGGCTTGTGGTTATTATTCCTGCGCGTGCATCGCTGCCGGTGTCTGTATGCTGTAATTCAAATAACATATATGTTTAATCTTCTATATCAAATGTTACTGGGTTCTTTACTTTCTCGTCAGTCAGGGCAAAGTCCCAGACATCTTGAACATTTTCTACAAAATGGAAATTAACCCCGTCAATATATTCCTGTGATATTTCTTCAATATCTTTTTTGTTGTCTTTGCACATAACGATTTCCGTTATACCGGCTCGTTTTGCGGCAAGAATCTTTTCTTTAATACCGCCGACAGGCAGCACTTTTCCACGCAGAGTTATTTCTCCTGTCATGGCCGTATTCTTGCGTACTTTTCTCTGAGTAAGTGCCGACGCAAGAGATGTTGCTATTGTAATACCAGCTGAAGGGCCGTCTTTAGGCGTTGCACCTTCGGGGACGTGTATATGTATGTTCCAGTGGTCGAATATACGATAGTCAATGCCAAGTTTGTCTGCGTGGGCTTTTACATACTCTAAAGCCAGTATGGCAGATTCTTTCATGACATCTCCTAAGTTTCCTGTAAGCGTGAGTTTAGAGCCCTTTCCCTTACTTAAGCTTGTTTCGATAAACAATATCTCGCCACCTACACTTGTCCATGCAAGACCGGTTACAACTCCTGCATAATCGTTGCCTTGGTATATGTCGCGATAGAATGGCGGGTTGCCTAATAGCGACTCAATTTCTTTGGGTGTTATCTTATAGTATGGCAGCGTTGCCTCCTTCGCTTTCAGGTATGCCAGCTTGCGGAGCGACTTGTTAATTTGTTTTTCCAGTTGTCTTACTCCGCTTTCTCTTGTATATTGTTCAATTATTTTCTCAATAGCCTGTTTGCTGAACGTGAGTTTTTTCTCGTCAGTCAGGCCTGTATTCTCTTTTTCCTTTGGTATGAGATGCCTCTTGGCTATCTCAACCTTCTCTTCTGTGATGTATCCGCTCACTTCAATCAACTCCATACGGTCGAGCAGTGGGCGCGGAATGGTATTCAAATCGTTGGCAGTTGCAATGAACAGCACTTTCGACAAGTCATAGTCTACATCAAGATAGTTGTCGTGGAATGCATGATTCTGTTCCGGATCAAGAACTTCAAGCAGCGCTGATGCGGGATCGCCATTTACGGTGTTCTGTGTAATCTTGTCAATTTCATCCAGAATAAATACAGGATTGGACGAACCGGCCTTTTGTATGTTCTTTATTATTCTGCCGGGCATGGCTCCGATATACGTTCTTCTGTGACCTCTGATTTCGGCCTCATCATGCAGACCACCCAGAGATATGCGTGCGTATTTTCGCTTCATGGCATTGGCTATGCTTTTTCCCAGACTCGTCTTACCTACTCCGGGAGGGCCGTAAAGACATATAATCGGTGATTTAAGATCCTTTCTTAAACTTAACACAGCCATATATTCCAAGATGCGCTCTTTAACCTTTTTCATGCCATAATGGTCCTTGTCCAATATCTTTTCAGCACGGTTAAGGTTAAGGTCGTCTTGGGTGTAATATCCCCACGGCAGATTTACCATGGTCTGCAGATATGTCAGCTGTACGCTGAATTCCGGACTTTGCGGATTCAGAATGTCAAGTTTGTCTAATTCTTTGCTGAAAGTCTTAGCAACATCCTCAGGCCATTTTTTATTCTTGGCCTTTTCGAGCAGCTCTTTACGTTCAGGATAAGTATCGCCATTGCCTAATTCTTCCTTGATGTTTTTGATTTGCTGCTGAAGGAAATACTCTCGCTGCTGTTCGTCAATATCCTCACGTGTCTTAGTTCTGATATTATGCTTTATCTCTAAAAGCTGCAACTCGCGATATATTATTTTCAGCATTTTTAATGCTCTGTTTTTCAGTGTGTTGGCCTTTAAGAGCTTTATTTTTTCTTCAACGCTGAATGGCAGACTGGTACAGATAAAGTTCAACAGTATTACTGCATTGTTGATGTTCTGTAATGCAAACTGGGCTTCATCTGGTATATCCTCGTTTTTCTTAACATATTCTATTGATGTGTTCTTAAGGTCATCAACGGCAGCCATAAATTCCTTGTCGTCAGAAGACGGGATTTCTTCCGGTGCATTTGTTACCGTTCCAACAATGAAAGGTTGGGTTTTCTTTATGTCAGAGAGGTTGCAGCGTCCAAGGCCCTGTACAATGACAGTAAGATTGTTGCCGGCGCCAGGCATCTCTAATACACGTATAATCTTGGCATATACTCCAATCTCGTATAAGTCTTTCAGAGACGGATTTTCCTGATCAGAGTCTTTCTGACAAAATATAGCGAATATGGAATTTTGATTTTCTTTTAGATGGTTTATCAAGTTAAGGCTTTGAATTCTGCCAATCAACACCGGCGAAACTACTCCCGGAAATAATACCAAATTTCTTGTGGCTAATACAGGTACGTCACCGTCAATGCTCTCTTCAAAAAGTTTGGCAACATCTCCTTCGTAGTCTGCTATCATAGAAAATGCATTGTTTATATCTTTTCTCATAATTTGCAATTCGTTATTGGGGTGCAAATTTACTCATTTTAATTGATATAATATTGATACCCAGTAATTATTTTCATTTAATTAATATGTATCATGATTGGAAAACCATTGATTTCTGATTCAGAAACTTGCCGTTTTTCATGCAAAAATGGCTGAGTTTTGCTTCAAAACTCTATCACTTATATTTTGTAATAAAAAGAGTTGCTGTTCTTGTAAAATGAATAAAATAGTGGCGGGTACTATTTGATTCGAAATATTGATGGCGTGAAATGTTACGATTTTTAGGGTCGTGTTTTACGGCTGCCGGTGCATAACAAATTTTTATGTCATATTAAAGTTGTTGGCATTTTTTGTGTTAAATTAAAAACATATTATTGCTGTCTGTATAAAATAACTTAATTTTGCATATTAAAGATAATTTTTCGTTTATATACGTTATTATTTGAATATACCATGTTGAATAAAAGAGTTTTGTTGGCTTCATTGGTTATATCTTCTATGGTTTGCCGTGGAGTTGCCGGAAATATAAAGAAATATTTTTATTCAGTAAGACAGGTGCCGTTTACATCTGTGAAGATAAGCCAAAATTCTTTTTGGGGTAGCAGGATAAAGGCTGTGCGTGATGTCACGATACCTTTGGCTTTCAGTAAATGTAAGACAGAAGGCCGATATGATAACTTTGTTAAGGCTGCTCATCCAAATGACAGTTATGATGTGTCGTCATTTATGGGGTTTTCGTTTGACGATACAGATGTATATAAAACCATTGAAGGGGCCAGTTACGTGCTTCAGACTTTCCCGGATAAAAAACTTGTGGAATATATAGACAGTGTGCTTGATATAGTAGCTGCTGCGCAGGAAGCCGACGGATATCTTTATACAGCGCGTACCATAAACCCGAAAAATCCGCATAGATGGGCGGGCAAGGAGCGTTGGAGCAATGAAGAAGTGCTGAGCCACGAACTGTATAATCTTGGCCACATGGTTGACGCTGCATGTGCACATTATCAGGCCACAGGTTCAACGAAATTTTTGGATATAGCCCGGCGCTATGCAGACTGTGTCGTCCGCGAGGTTGGACCTTCTGATGGTCAGGCATGTGTAGTGCCAGGACATCAGATAGCTGAGATGGCATTGGCCCGTCTTTACGTACTCACGGGTGAAAAGAAATATCTTGACGAGGCAAAGTTTTTTCTCGACTATAGAGGGAAGACAAAGGTCAGAAATTCTTATAGTCAGAGTCATCTGCCTGTTGTAGAACAACATGAGGCTGTAGGTCATGCTGTCCGTGCGGGCTATATGTATTCAGGTATGGCAGATGTGGCTGCACTTACAGGTGATTCGGCCTATATCAAGGCAATAGATGATATATGGAACAACATTGTTGCTAAAAAGTATTATATAACGGGTGGAGTGGGAGCCTTGCATGACGGTGAGGCTTTCGGACGGAATTATGAACTACCGAATCTTACGGCGTACAACGAGACGTGTGCGGCCATTGCAATGGTGTATTTAAACCAGAGAATGTTCATGTTGCATGGTGATTCAAAATATATAGACTGTCTGGAACGTACGTTGTATAACGGCGTTATAAGTGGCATGAGCATTGACGGCGGCAGGTTCTTTTATCCCAATCCGCTGGCTTCAGATGGCAAATACAGGTTTAACGCCGACAATACGCTTGAGCGTCAGCCTTGGTTCGGATGTGCATGTTGTCCTAGTAATCTTTGCAGGTTTATACCATCAGTACCAGGATATATGTATGCTGTAAGGGATAACGATGTTTATGTAAACCTGTTTGCTGACAACACCTCGACTATTTCTGTCGGAAAAGGTGAGGTCGTGTTGCGTGAGGAAACCAACTATCCTTGGGACGGCGATGTGCGGCTCAAAGTCGTGAACAACAGTGCCGGAAAGTTCTGTATCAGGATAAGAGTGCCGGGATGGGTACGCGGTCAGGTTACACCGGGTGGCCTTTACAGCTATGCAGATGGCTTGAGTCTGAAATATTCTGTTGCTGTAAATGGTATAAATGTTGCGGCAGAGTTGATTGACGGATATTTTGTCATCGACAGGAAATGGAAGCGTGGTGACTGCATAGACGTACATTTTGATATGAAGCCTCGTATCGTGAAGGCGGATGATAAGGTTGCTGCCTGTCATGGTCGTATTGCTGTTGAGCGAGGGCCTCTTGTGTATTGTGCAGAATGGGCTGATAATGATTATGATTTATTCCGTTTTGTTTTCGACGCTGACAGTTCTATGACTGTGACCGACTGTCCCGGACTTTTGGGCGGCATAAAGATGATAACGGCAAGAGGTACTTTGCTGGATCAAACGCCAGACGGACGCATAAACACTGCTAATCGCACTGTAAAGCTTATACCATATTATGCATGGTGTCATCGAGGACCCGGAAAAATGATTGTTTGGATGGCTGACGGCTTAGGGGTTATGGACGAATATTGAGCGTTCGAAAGCGTCTTTTTTATTCGCGAAAATAAAAGCTATCAGTCATCTTATATGTTTTTAGTGCTTTAATGGCTTAAGCCTGATAAGATGCAAATAATCGGAACATCATGTCAAATAATTATTTCAGATTCAAACAGTTTACAGTAGAGCATACCAGGTGTGCCATGAAGGTGGGTACAGATGGGGTGCTGCTTGGAGCATGGGCACGTGGTGGCGATACTATCTTGGATATTGGTACGGGCTCTGGGTTAATTGCCTTGTTCATGGCTCAACGATATCCATCGGGGAAGATTGTTGCCATTGACGTTGATGCCGGTGCTGTCCTACAAGCGCGTATCAATGTATATAATTCTGCATTCAGCGACAGGATAACCATAATAGAAAAACCTTTACAAGAGTTCTGTGCAGGGCAGTTCGGTTCTATAGTATGCAATCCGCCGTTTTTCGTCAATTCGCTGAAAAACAGAGACGGGCAAAAGGCCATGGCACGTCATGCCGACACACTTACCCATGCTGAACTTGTGAGCGGTGCATCACGGTTATTGGCCGACGATGGCGAGTTCTCTGTTGTCATACCAGCCGCACTGCGCACGGCCATTGATGCTGAAGCAGCCATGGCAGGTCTTTTCCCTTCAAGGATCTGTGCCATTAGAACCATACCACGTAAGCCCGTCAGCCGTTATCTTTTGGCATATCGTAAGCATCCTGCAGACAGGATTGAACAAACAGAAGAATGTATTAATAATGATGATATGTCGCGGTCAGAATGGTACAGCAGCTTGACGGAGAATTTCTATATCAGATGAGAATGGTGCAGGATGCGCTCCGATAATTCATTTGCGTATTGCTGCCCTATAGGTAAGGGGGAATCTGTACCGTTTATGAATACGTTGTGTCTTGTAAAACTATTAATTTTATTCAACGGGACTATGTATGAACGGTGAATCCTCACAAATGCTTCTTGTGGAAGCATCTGCATTAATGTTTTCATGTTTGTACGTGTAAGTACGTTTCCTCCTGTGACTTTGACAATTTTTACATAATTGCCTAAAGCTTCTATATAGAGGATGTCGTTTAGTAGAATGTTTACGTTTGAGTATTCTTGTTTTACTGTGATGTGGCGTTGTGGATTTACTGAGGTTGGGTTCATTCGGCGCATAGCTTTATCTACAGCACGGCAGAAACGTTCATAGGCGAAAGGTTTGTGCAGATAGTCTACAGCATCGAGATTAAACCCTTCTAGAGCATACTGAGCATGTGCTGTTGTGAATATGATGCACGTTTCGTGAGGTATGCTGCGGGCTATGTCCAGGCCGTTTATACTGCTCATATGTATGTCAAGAAACACAAGCTGTGGCTTGGTTCTTATAATTTCGTCTATGCCGTTTTGAGGTTCGCTGTATGTCGTTAGTTCTATGCCGCCGCGACGTTGGCAGAACTGTTCGATAACGAGCAATGCCATGGGCTCGTCGTCAATGGCAATGCAACTTATATTTTTCATTACAGTTGTATTTTTAGTTTTGCTATATATACGTTTCCTATTGGGCCATTTTCAAGCTCGTATCGCCCTGGGTATAATAGTTCAAGTCGTTTTCTGCAGTTGGCTATCCCAATGCCTTCGTGCTCTGAATCTACATGTCTTATAATAGTGTTGACAGTATCGAAACTTAGCAGACCGTTCTTTAGGCATATGTTTATTTGGATGTTGCAGTCTGTGTCTGCTGATGTGCCATACTTAAACGCGTTTTCTACAAAAGTGATAAATATCATAGATGGTACAGGAGTTGTTTCGTTGTCGGTTTGGGCTGTTAGGGTCACCCTTGTATGATGGTTTAATCTGAGTTCCTGCAAATCAGTGTATTGCCTGATATATTCTATTTCCTGTCCTATGGGAATGTTTTCGGAATGTGTTTGTGCATACATGTATCTCAGAATATTTGAAAATTTCACGAAGGCAGATTCTGTTTTATCAGACCCAGAAAGTACAAGTGCATAAAGCATATTGAGAGTGTTGAACATGAAGTGTGGATTTATTTGTGCTTTATAGAGTGCCAGTTCTGCTTTGTTTTTCTCTGCGGCAATTTCCTGTTTTGCCAGTATTTGTCTAAATAGTTCGAATGTCAGTTCGATTGCAAGCGAAAATCCTGTTACCATGAGAAAAAAGAACCATATTGTTTGTGTGCGCATATTCATTCTGGCTTCCATTTGCCGTGGTGAGCCTGTATGGTCTGATGGTACAGGAAAATAAGTGAACAGCCATGTTGTTGCAGTTAAAGTGATCAGTAAGCCGGCTATGTGTATGTAGTTTTTTCTGCATGAAGAGTTTTGGTAGGCATACCCATCGGTATATGAAGTAAATAATGTATATATAGGCTATCAGTGTGAGCAGGAAGGCCGTGTTGTGCACAATCCAACGGTCAACAGGAAGCAGCATTATGGTCAATGGCATTATAATTAAGCAGAATAAAAGGTCTATATACAATGCAATGTGATTATTCTTCATATGAGATTTGTTTTCAGATGTTAATGTATTCAGTCCGCATGGTTTATATATTTTATTATTGTTGGCTGCGGATGGTTCACATATTTATTTTGTTTTACGATCATTGCAAAGGTAATACATTTTATTGAACGGTCTATTGTTTGCCATGTGTTGTTTGTCACCACATATAGGCTGTTTGTCACCACATAGTTTATCATAAGACTCATTGTTCATAAATTTGCATCAACTGAATGGCCGGCAATGCAGTTTTGTAAGGAAAAAAGCAACTATATTTCTTGCTTATATGCACCCGGACATAGAGGGCTGTTATTTGTTGTATGTCTTGAGCGGCCCTTATTTAGTAACTTTAGTTTTTATTTTATAGAAATACAAAATGGAAATTAAAACAAGTATTATGCTCGTTGTGTGTAGTATGTCATTGTTCTGTGCTTGTGATGATAAAAAACAGGCTACTCATGGCGAGGAGTATAAGACGCTTACTGTTACGCGTCGAGACTTTATGCTGCAATCTGCTTATACTGCAACACTTCAAGGGCGTCAGGCTGTTGAGGTGCGTCCGCAGGTCAGTGGCACGATTACAGACATACGTATAAATGAGGGAGATGCCGTTAAGCGTGGTCAGGTGCTGTTTGTCATTGATCAGGTGCCATATAAGGCTGCGCTCAGTACGGCAAAGGCTAATTTGGAGAGTGCGGAGGCAAAGTTGTGTACGGCCAAACTAACGGCAGATAGTAAAGAGGAACTTTGCAGGAGAAATGTTGTATCAGATTATGACAGGCAGACAGCCGTTAACTCTTTACGAGAGGCCAAGGCTGCTGTAGCTCAAGCCCGGGCTGAACTTACACGTGCTACTAATGACTTGTCTTATACAGAAGTGAAGAGTCCTGTTGATGGTGTTGCAAGTATGATACCTTATCGTGTCGGTGCATTGGTTGGCAGTACTATTGAAGAACCGCTTGTAACCGTGTCTGATGATTCTGAGATTTATGCTTATTTCTCTATGGCTGAGACACAGATGCTTGATCTTATAGAGGAGTATGGCTCACTTGATGAGGCTAAGAAAAAACTTCCTCCGGTCGGGTTGACGATGAGTAATGGCAACAAATACGATCTACAGGGACGTATTGATGCTATTGGCGGTACCGTTGATTCGGAGACTGGATCTATAGGATTTAGAGCTGTTTTCAGCAATCCCCGACATCTGTTGCGCAATGGTGGCAGTGCTTCTGTATTAGTTCCGTCCGTGCATAAGAATTGTATTGTGATACCTCAGTCGGCTACATATGAGCTTCAGAACAGAGTGTTTGTGTGGAAGATTGTTGACGGCAAGACAAAGTCTGCCCCTATAACAATTTATAAATATAACGATGGGAAAAACTATATTGTGCTATCCGGACTGGAACCGGGTGATGTCATTATTGCGGAGGGCGCAGGACTGATGCGTGAGGGTACGGTGGTTAGCACGGGAAAGAAGTCTGATTCCACAAAAAAATAAGGATTGCCAATGAAAATAAAAACTTTCATCGACCGGCCTATACTGGCCGGAGTAATATCCGTGCTGATATTCATTCTCGGAATTATAGGCTTGTTGCAGCTTTCTATCGAACAATTTCCTGAGATTGCACCACCTACGGTCAGCGTTTCGGCTACATATAGTGGGGCTAATGCTGAAACCGTGCAGAAGAGCGTGGTGGTGCCGCTGGAGGAAGCACTCAACGGTGTTGAAAATATGACCTATATGACTTCAACGTCATCTAATAATGGCTCTGCCAAAATCAGTGTATATTTCCGCCAGGGAACAGATCCTGACATGGCCACAGTCAACGTGCAGAACCGTATTGCCACAGCACAAGGACTGCTGCCGGCAGAGGTGACAAAGAGTGGTATTACCGTGCGAAAACGTCAGACAAGTAACATCAAGCAGTTGGCTGTTTATAGTCCTGATGATTCGTTTGATGAGGCTTTCCTTACCAACTATATGAAGATTAATATCGAACCGCGTCTTTCGCGTATTGCCGGTGTTGGTGAAGTTAATGTATTCGGATACGAATATTCCATGCGTATATGGTTAAATCCCAGTAAAATGAGACAGTATGGACTTGTACCGGCTGATATATCCGAAGTGCTTGACGAACAGAATGTGGAGGCCGCCACAGGCACTTTGGGTGCTGAGGCAAGTAACACTTTCCAGTATGTGCTGAAGTACCGAGGACGTTATGAGAATGAGGTTGATTATGAAAATCTTGTGATAAAGTCGCTTCCTGGTGGGGAAGTGCTGCGACTAAAAGATGTTGCCGCTATAGAACTGGGAACTAGAGCTTATGATTACATTAACGAAGTTAACGGTCATCCAGGTTGTAACATCATGATTGCTCAGACCTCAGGGTCAAATGCCAATGAGATAATAGAAGAGATCGACCGTACCGTGGACGAAATATCCAAAACGTTGCCAAAGGGTATAAAGATAGTGGATTTGATGAGTACGAAGGATTTTCTTGATGCTTCAATTAAGAACGTCATAAAAACGCTTGTCGAGGCAATAGTACTTGTGGTGCTTGTTGTCTATGTATTCCTTCAGAGTCTGCGTTCAACATTCATCCCCGCACTTTCAATCATAGTGTCGCTGGTCGGTACGTTTGCCTTTCTCTATGTGGCAGGCTTCAGCCTGAATATGCTTACTTTATTTGCGTTGGTGCTTGTAATCGGAACTGTAGTAGACGACGCCATCGTGGTTGTAGAGGCCGTTCAGGCCAAATTCGACGAGGGCTACCGTTCTTCATATCTTGCCACGGTCGATGCCATGGACGGTATCACGTCGGCGCTCGTCACTACAACATTTGTTTTCATGGCTGTGTTTATTCCTGTGAGTTTCATTGGAGGTACCACGGGTACATTCTACACTCAGTTTGGACTTACTATGGCTGCTGCTGTTGCCATATCGCTGGTCAATGCGTTGACGTTGAGTCCGGCTTTGTGCTCACTTATAATGACTCCACATGCCGATGCTTCTAACGGAAGCAAGTTAAGTTTTTCGTCGCGTTTCCATATAGCTTTCGACACAGCATTTGGCCGTCTTGTCATGAAGTATAAAAGAGGAGTAGCCTTTATGCTCCGGCGTAAATGGTTTGCCGGATTATTGCTGGTTATTGCCTGTGTTGGCTTTGCCATACTCATGGCAACCACAAAAACCGGCTTTGTGCCCAATGAGGATATGGGCACGGTGTTTGTTGATGTGCGTACATCGCCGGGCAATAGCGTAAGCCAAACCCGTAAGGTGATGGAGCAGGTGGATAGTTGCCTGCGCACTATACCGCAGATTGAGTTGCAGTCGAATACTACGGGCAACTCTACTTTGAGCGGTCAGGGTGCCTGCAACGGAATGTTCACGATACGTCTTAAAGATTGGAGTCTGCGTACTCACAAGGAGGATGCTCTGGATGCTGTGATAAGCGAGATACAGCGCATTACGGCTCCTATATCGGGTGCTGACATCATTGCCTTTACGCGTCCAATGATTCCTGGATACGGCACAAGTAGCGGATTTGAGGTATATGTGCAGGACCAGAAGGGAGGCACCACAGATGAGTTGTTAAAATATACGCGCCTGTTTATTGACTCTTTGAGCCGCCGTCCCGAGATAGGCCGTGCGACAACTTCATTTGACACCAAGTTTCCACAGTATCTCGTAGAGGTCGATGCTGCGCGATGCAAACGTAACGGAGTGTCACCAGCCGATGTGCTCAGCACGCTTTCCGGATACGTTGGCGGCAGCTATGCTTCAAATATGAACCGCTTCTCAAAACTTTACCGCATAATGGTGCAGGCACCGCCTGAGTTCAGGCTCGACACACGCTCACTAGATAATATGTTTGTGCGAAACTCAGACGGCCAAATGTCGCCTATAAGCCAATATTTAAAGCTCAAAAGAGTTTATGGCTCAGAAGTGCTCACACGCTTCAATTTGTTTTCTGCCATACAGGTAAACGGCTCGGCAGCTCAGGGATACAGCTCTGGCCAGGCCATAGAGGCTATAAAGGAGGTGGCAGACAAGACTTTGCCTACGGGCTATGGTTATGAGTTTGGAGGTATGTCGCGCGAGGAGTCTGACGCAGGCAATACGGCCACATTGGTGTTTGTTGTGTGTGTTGTGTTTATATATCTTATTCTCTGCGCTCTATATGAAAGTCTTTTCATTCCTTTGGCTGTCATTTTGTCCGTGCCGTTTGGCCTTGCCGGCAGTTTCATGTTTGCTAGGATTTTCGGTCTGGAAAATAACATATACTTGCAGACCGGTCTTATAATGCTCATCGGTTTGCTTTCAAAAACGGCTATCCTGCTTACCGAGTATGCCTCGGAGCGGCGTCGTGCCGGCATGTCGATAGCTCAGGCTGCAATTTCGGCTGCTGGCGTACGCCTCAGACCTATACTTATGACATCGCTCACAATGATTTTCGGTATGTTACCCATGATGTTTGCTACGGGTGTTGGTGCTAATGGCAATATATCCATAGGCGTAGGTACGGTGGGTGGAATGCTCGTGGGCACGGTGGCCCTGCTTTTTGTTGTTCCTCCGCTGTTTATGTTGTTTCAGTATATGCAGGAAAGGTTTATGCCGCAGCGACGCCAATAATGTGTAGACATAGTGTGATAATCTCATTTTAAATCAATGTTTGTTACTGCCAGAATCAGGTCATCTTTTTGGCAGTAACAAATCTTGGTTTATAGTAACAGGCGAACCAAGTCTGCGTGTCTGTTTGTTGTAAGTGCTTTATTTTATGTATTGATGATGTGGCAGATGGTTGTTGCTTGGGGTTCTTTTGTGCATTGTTCCTATGAATTGAGCCACACTTTAAGTGCAGAGGCTTTTTCACGGCTTATAATGATTGGCTCCTTGCAGTTGGGTGATGTTTTCATTACCCAGCGTCCGCCAAAGTAGGGCTCTATGCTTCTCACAGATTTTGCCGAGACGATAAACTGGCGGTTTGCTCTGAAGAAGTTTTTCGGGTCGAGTTGCTGCTCCAGGCTACTCAATGGCGGGTCTACAATATGCTCGGTTCCGGCCCATGTGGTGGCTATGGTTATTTTGTCTTCCGAGCGGAAGTATGCAACGTCGTCTATTTGCAATGTGTAAAGTTTCCGGCCTGCCGACACAAGCAGACGCTCGCGGTATGTATTAGCAGCGTCTTCGTGCATCGCTCTTGCAAGATATTTGCTGAGGCTGCCAAGAAGTCCGGCGTTGTGGTAGCGTTCAAATTTAGCTATTGCAGTCTCAAGACGCTCAACGCGTATAGGCTTTAGCAAGTAGTCAATACTGTTAAGGTCGAATGCCCTCAGTGCATACTCGTCGTAGGCTGTGGTGAATACAATCATACATTCGGTCGGCAGCTTGTCTACGAGTCCGAATGATGTGCCGTCAGAGAGTTGTATGTCGAGAAACATTATATCGGGACGGACGCCCGAATGGTCGAGCCACTGGGAGGCTTCGCTTATGCTGCCAGGCACAATATGTGTGTGCCATTCAGGTCTTATACTGTTCACCATACTAAAGAGCAGGCGGGCTGCCGGCAACTCGTCGTCTATTATTGCAGCAGTAATGTCAGTCATATATCATGGGGATTTTTACGGTAAAAGTATTGTTGTCGGCAATGATGCGTATGTCACGTCCACATAGCAGTCTGCAACGCTTTGACAAATTCTGAAGTCCGTGTCCTGAGGTGCCAATTACAGGCTTGGGTGTCAGCGTGTTGCTTACGGCCAGCCAGGGTGAGTCGTCGTTTTCTTCACACCATAGTTTTATGGTTGCGGGATTTGCCGTGTTAACGATGTTGTGCTTTATAACATTTTCTGTTAGCAACTGTAGTGTCAGTGGCGGCAGTTGCATGTAGCCCTCGATATTGTTGAGCTTTGTTTCAAGTTGTATGCAGTCGCCTAGCCGCACTCTTTGTAGCTGTAAGTAGGTTTGGGCAAACCTAATTTCTTCGTTGAGGCTTACACTTTGTTTCTCGTGGCAATCGAGAATGTAGCGGTATATGTCGGCCAAGTTGCGCGTAAATTCGGCTGCACCAGCTGGGTTATATTCTATTTCAGCCACGAGTGTATTCAGACTGTTGAATAGAAAATGGGGGTTTAGCTGACTTTGCAGAGCTGCATATTGTGCTTTGGCTGAGGCATCTTCCAGTTGTCGTGCCCTGCGGCGATGTTCTGCTATGTCGGCATAAAACCTGTTAATGAGTAACAGACTTACGGCCAGCAACTCTATTAGCCATACGCCCAGCAGTGCTCCGGCCCCTCGCCATGCCAAGGCCATCGGCCTTGGGGAGTGACCTATGACTTTGGTGGCCACAAGCAGCAGATAATTAGAGCAGAGTAGGGCTGCGGCTGCTATAGCAAGGAATGTGAACATGCGGCTGCGCTTTTTTATCCATGCGGGATAGGACGCACTCATGCGCCGGTTGACAAAGCGCAGGCTCAGACCAACACCGTTGAACAGCAGTAGTACGGCAATGATGCTTTCCGGTGTGGTCAGGTGCTGGCTACTTATGGCCGGCATGTCACCGCAAATTATGAGCAGCAGGTATGAGCAGCAGCCTATTGCAGAATAGACAAGTATGTCGGTGAGCACCGATCCATGCTGCAGGTTATTGTCATTAGTTGTCATATTTTTATATTACATGTGTGCGTCCGGCAATATGGAGTAGCATGCCGTTTGGATGCCTGTTTGGTGAAATACTGCGCTGCGAATGCAAAAATAATAAATTATTTTCAATATCCGTACACATATTCGAGTGAGCTTTTGGCCATGCAGGCATCAAGTTTTGAGGCTATGTGATTCCGACATGCATCGAGGTAGTATATCTGAGCGTTGATGACGTCTGTAACAGACACACTTCCTTCATAATATTTTTCTGTGGTCAGTCTGCGGCTTTCTTCTGCTTTGAGAAGTGAGCTTGCTGTCAGTTTTACCTGTTCGCATGCCTTTGTGTAGTTACATCTAGCCGTTTCGGCTTCAAGCTGCAGCCTGTCGGCAGTGCTTCTCATCTGTTCTTCGGCTACGGCTGTGGCATGTTTTCCCATACGTCGGGTGTTGCCCCTCTTTCCCCATTCGAATATAGGAATACTTAGTGTGGCATATACAGAATAGTTGGGGTCTGGAGCTGCCCTGAAGTCGTATCCAGGTGATGTGTAGCTTCCGTTGATGCCTACAGACAAGTTCGGCTTGTAGGCTGCATCGGCCATGCGTGCCTCATAGCCTTTTATGTCTATTTGTTTGCTCGCCATGGCCATCTCAGGACGATTGTATATACTTTGCCCCGTTGAAGGTATTGTTGTATCGGGACATAGCATGGTATCTGCCGGTATCATATCAGATGAACCGACACCAGCCAGCGAGTTTAGGGCAAGCCGAGCATTTTCGGCATCAGTTAGCGCACGCTGCAGTTGATATTCGGCATCGTTGAGACGCACTTCGGCTGTCAGAAGATCGTTGCGGCCGGTATATCCGTTGCTTACACGTAATGCTACAGCCTCTGCAAGTGCGGCTGCGGCATCACGATGTCTCTGTGCCACTGTTACCATTTCGCGTGTTGCTACATAGTTCCAGTATGTCTGATCGGCTTGATATATAAGATTGTTGGTTATGCGTTTTTTCTCGAATGCAGCATTCTCACTTTCTGTTTTGGCCTTTCCGTAGGAAGCCTTGAGCAGTCCGCCCGTGTAGATTGGTTGAGCCATTGTCAGCGATGCACCGTATTTTGTGTTTCTGCCGTTGAACGTGTAGCTGCGGCCGCCGTCTGTACTCGGCAGTGCTATGTTCAGTTCGAGTGGATTACCTGTATATTTAGCGTCGGCGTTGCCCGTAATCTTTGGTTTAAAGTCTGCTTTTGCCGCTGCTGCATTTTCTTTATATACTTCTAATGCGTGTGTGGCGGCTTTTACGTCGTGGCTATAGGCTTCCACCTGACGGCGGTATGCCTGTAGCATAGCCGCATCTTTAGCTTCAGCGTTTGTGCTTATGGCAGTCAACGCCGCATATATTGTTATTATATGTTTTATTTTCATACTTTGTCTGTTGCTTGTTATGCATGTTTACATGTTTCTGTCGTATCTTCGGCTTGCTTTGCTGCTTCTGGATAGAATATGGCATATAGGGCAGGAGTGGCAAAGAGAGTGAGCAGCGTGGCAAATGAAAGACCGAACACGATTGTTGCTGCCATGCCTCCGAACACAATGTCGAACAGCAGTGGTATGCTGCCGAATACTGTTGTTGCGGCAGCCATGAGCACCGGACGTGTACGCGATACTGTTGCCTCTACTATAGCCGTAGATGGTGGTACGCCTGCGCGTCTCTGCAGATTGACTTCATCGAGTAATACGATGATGTTTTTTATTATCATACCCAGCAATCCGAGCCATCCGGCAATGCAGAAGAAACCGAATTGAAAACCCGTGACGAGCATGCCGACAACTACGCCTATGATTGAGAGTGGAAGAATGAGAAATATTATTAGCGGTTGCTTGAAGTTGCCGAATAGCATTACGAGGATTACCACCAGGAATATTATGGCCAGTGGAAAATACTTGGTCAGTGCGGCCATGGCCTCTTGCTGGTCCTTATACTGAGAGTCCCAGAAGAAGGTGTAACCTGGTGGTAGTTTTATCTGTTCTATCTCGTTGCGTATTTCGGCATGTACTTCCTTCATAGTGTGTCCGTGTTTAACGTCACACTGGGCTGCCATTGACAGCCGCCTGTTGTATGTTTTCATTAGCGGCCATTCCCATCCCGTGCTTATGCTGTCTGCAAGCTGTGCCAACGGAGCTGAGTTTGTGCCGTTCCATACAGCCAGGTCGCCCAACGCGTCTTGTGATATCATGCCCTTGGTGTTTGTGTGTAACATCACAGGCACCTGCTTGTCCGCATCTCTGTATATGCCTACTGCAACTCCGTCGGCAGTGCTTTTCACGGCGGTCATCATGTCGGCTTTTCCTAGTCCAAGCCTTCCTGCTTTTACAGGATTGTACGGAGTGGTCATCGTCATGGCCTTGTTGCCCCATTCATTGCGTGCATTCATAACCTTGGGATTGCGTCTCATTATTTCTATTGCCACATTGGTCAGCGAATCGAGTACGCGTGGATCATCGCCGCTGAAGCGTGCCTCTATGAGGGCCTGTGGTACAGAGTTCAGCTCAAAGCTATTTACGCGTACTAATGCATCAGGGAAAGCTTGTGATATTTCGTTCTGCAGTTTCTGTTGCATGTTTCTGGCAGCCTCAGGGCTGACGGCTTCAACCAGGCACTGGGCATAGTTGCTTTGAGGACCGTAAGCTGCGTTGGCCAGATAGTAGCGTGGAGGCGTCTGCCCCGTAAATGTTGAAACGTGCTTTATGTCTTTGCGTCGTCTCAGCGTGTCAGCCAATGCTTGTGTCTGTTCTGCAGTCTGCTCTATGCGCGTTCCTTCTGGCAACCACAGGTCTATTGTGAAGTACTGCTTGTTAAGCAATGGCATAAATTGCTGCGGGATGAGCTTGAAAGCAACTGCGCTTAGAATGAGCAATGTGACAAGGCATGCAGTAACGGCATATCTGTGGCTTATCGTCAAGCGTAGGGCTTTTCTGAACATATCGTAAAGTCTGCCTCTGAACAGTTCCCCCTTGAGCTCATCAGGACGTGGACGGCGCACAAACTCTTGTACGAAAAACACGTTTTGCGTTATGGCTAGAATCCAACTAAGCAGCAACGATACTGCTATCACGATGAATAGAGACGATAGAATTTCACCCGTTATGTGTGGAGAGAGGTATACGGGCAAAAATGTCAGCACAGCTATTAATGTTGCACCTAATAGTGGCATGGCTGTGGTGCCCACGGCTGACAGTATGGCCGGGCGTTTGCGCATGCCGCGCTGCATGTTTACCAATGCCGCGTCATATACCACGATAGCGTTGTCTACGAGCATACCCATGGCTATTATTATGGCTGCAAGTGACATTCGTTGCAGGGCAATACCTGTTGCGCACATGTATATCAATGTGCCGAAGATAGAGAAAACTAGTCCGCTGCCTATTAGTATGCCGTTCTTTATTCCTATGAATAGAAGTAGTACGCCAGCTACGGTTATTACAGATATTATAAGGTTTAGCACAAAACCCTCGTTGGCCTCGGCTGACTCATGTCCTTGGTCGTATATTGTCTGCAGGCTGTATCCTTCGGGCAGTGTTTGTCTGGCTTCGTCTATGTATGCTGCAACACGTTCCGACATATCAACCACATTGCCGTCGGCCACAGTAGATATGGCCATACCTACGGCCGGCTGTCCGTCGGTCCGCATTTGGTTGCGTGCGGGATGGCGGTAACCTTCGCTTATATGAGCTACCTCGCCAAGCCTGATGTAGGCTCCGTCCCGTCCCACAATCGTTAGTTGTTCTAGTTCTTCAAGACTACCAAAACTGCCGGTAGCCTCTACTCTTATGCGATTGTGTTCGGTTTCTATAGCACCGGCATCTACAATTCTATTTTGTCTGTCGAATGCTGCTGTTATGTCAGACATGGTTATTCCGCTGGCTGCCAATAGCGAAGGATCGGCTTCTATGTCTATGGTGCGGTCCTGCAGTCCGAACAGCTCTACGCGGGCTACATCTTTTATGCCCAACAGACCATTTTTTAAACTGTCTGCCTTGTCTTCAAGCTCCCGCCAGCTGTGGTTAGATGAACTTAGAGCGTAGAACACTCCGAGTACATCGCCGAAGTCATCGTTTACTACTGGGCGACCGGCTCCTGTTGGCAGATGTGGTTGGGCGTCGTTCACCTTACGTCGCAGTTTGTCCCACAACTGCTGCATGTCAGCAGCGCGTATTTCTTTTTTCACGTAAACGGTAATCTTCGACAGCCCTGCCCTGTTTTCGCTTTTCAGATAATAGAGCTCGCCAAGTTCCTGTATTGATTCTTCGAGCACGTCTGTCACTTGCTCTCTAACCTCAGCCGGTGAGGCTCCCGGATACGATGTTGTCACCACAGCCTGTTTAATTGTGAATGGGGCGTCTTCAAGTTTGCCCATGTTGCCATAGGCAATTATACCACCCGCAAGCACAAGTGCCAGTACCAACCAGCTCAGCGCTCTGTTTCGTAAGCAAAATTCAGCTGCGCCTCTCATTGTTGCATTCCTCCTTTCCGGTTAGCAACGGCCTGTGTGGCCACGGTGTCGCCTTCATTGAGCATGGCTTGACCTGCAGTGGCCACGCATTCGCCTGCTTTTAGACCACTACAAATCTCTATCATACCTCCGCCTAAAAGGCGTCCCGTGGTCACGTTACGTCGGCTAACCCGTCCGCTGTTGTCTATCGTCCAAACACAACTGCCTCCAGAGGATGGACTCCATACTGCTTTCTGAGGTACGGCTACTCCAACAAACTTATTTGAAGTCTGTCCAATGAGCATGTTGCCAGACATGCCGCCTGGCAGGTGTGATTTGCCATTGTCTATCAATGCTGTCAGTTTGAAGGCCATATTGTTACCCGTGGCGGTACGTGTTATATATGTTTCTGCCGGTCTGAATGTCCTGCCGCTCATGCGGTCAAAGCTTATCAGACATGTCCTGCCGCCTATGTTCTGTTGTAGTTGTGCGGCTATGTCTTCTGGTACGTAGGCCTCTGCCTTTATGCGTGACATATCTATAAACGTAACCACTGGCTGTCCTGCTGCCACGTCCTGATAGCGTTCTACATGTTGTGTCTGTACATATCCGCTGAAAGGAGCTATGAGTCGTGTACGGTCCAATTCATCTGCAGCCATGTCATAGTCTGCTTTTGCGCGTTCATAATCGGCTCTTGCATGTTCATACTCCTGTTCGGCTATGTTGCCGGCTTTAAATAAGCGTGTAGTACGCTCGTATTCAGCCTTAGCCTGATGGCATATTGCCGCTGCTCGTCTTTTCCTTACAATGAAGTCACGTGCGTCGAGTGCGGCTATCACCTCTCCGCGTCTGAAGAACTGACCTTCTTGAACGTCAAGTTTGACTATATGGCCGCCAACTCTGAAGGCGAGTTCGGCTGTGCGGCAAGGCTCAGATATGAAAGGATACTTGCGGGCCGATGTATCGGCCATACTTTCAGCCATGGCCACGTCCACAGTGCGTACCGTGCCAGGAGCATCATGTCGGCCACTGCACGATACGGCCATAATGGCAGACGACAGAATCAGAAGCATGTTTTTTCTAATCGTAATCATCGTTTTTTCTGTTAAGTTTGTATGCTTTTTATTCGCAAAGATAACATGTAGCATGGGCAAATGTCAATACAAATATTACTGAAGCAGCTCTATCTGTATCTGAATGCGCATCATCGGTCTCTGGAACGAAATGATTTGACATGGATTATAATGCATGGGTTGATTGTTGTGGATACAGTGAAATAATGATTTGTATTATTGCAGGATTTCGTATTGATATGTTGGGTATATGATAAATTTGCTGATAATAATGTGATATGATTTTCTTGTCTGAGAAATAAAAGTAAAGTATGTGTGTTGGCTTAATGCGTGATGAATTTTTACAATAATTATTGTATAAGCTGAAAGTTTGATGACATACTTTGGGCTCAAATTATTAACCTATCGTTTACGGCAAAAAACTAGGCCACTTTTAAAGTAAAAGTGGCCTAGTTTTTTGCCGTAAACATCTGCTTACATTTTACAATTCTTAAGTTATTTGTCTACGTGTTCATTGCTCCGCATTGTGGGCAAATACCCTTGTGTCTTAGACCTGCTCCACATTTGCCGCAGGTGTAGTTGCATTTAGCACGTTTGAAGTAGATTTTTACGGCAAAGTAGGTGTATGCGGCCAAGAGTGGATAGCCGATGTAATAAAGCGTGGCTATAGAGAATATTATATAGTTTGCGGCGCAGATGCCAGCCAGTCCGCAGAGGTATAGTAAAGCTTCCGCCGGTGGCAAAAGGCGGCGTACAATGTCGGCTACAGCCAGAGAAAGAATGAGCATAGTCCATACGGCAGCCAAGAAGATGGCTAGGACGGGTGGTACATTTAGGGGATTGAGCGTGGGATGGAAGTAGAAATGGCGCCATGTGTCTGGCTCAAAGTTCTGTATGCTTGAGTAGATGACTGCAGCTGTAGCCACGGTGAGGGCTAGCAGCGTGGGATAGAATGTGCCTATGTCATTGAAGTGAACTATTCTAGCATTGCGGCGCAGTAGGGTGCGCATAAGATATGCCACGGATATTGTGCTGATGACGATAAGAAAGATGAGAAGGTGGGTATCGGAGAATATTGATATGAACTGTGATATTGGGTCGCTGGGTACAGTTGAAGCCAATAGCATCTGCTCGCGTGTCCAACCGAAGGTTTCTTGGTCACGTGCTACTTGTATCCATACAGAGTCGGCAGTTGTAGATGGCATTACTCTGATGTCGGCAACGACGATATGGTCGTGCTTGTAGACGGATACAGAGTCGGTCTGCATACCGTTAAGCAATTCTTCTGGCTGCTGGCGCAGCAGTACAAGCGAGTCTGTCTTCACTACGAAGTTGTAGTTTAACGAATAGTGGTGGATGCGTTCAAAAGCGGCAGTGTCTGGCTGTGCAGTAGCTACCGTCTTGGTTTTACTGCGCCCTGTGTTGTGATAGCATGACGACAGCGTGGATGTCAGTATCATAAGGATTGCCAGTATACAGGTGTATAGGGCTTTAGCGGCGTATTTTTTTTTGTTTGTTGCATGGCTATGTATTGCGAGTGTTTCTTGTCGGGAAGGAGACTGGATTAAATCTACTTGTCGGCAATGACGTTCATTTGGCATCGTGCACAGTCAAACTGCAGTTTGAAACGGCGGCCGTCTGTCATGCGCAGGTATAGGGGACTTTTGAGACTATGTGGTTGTCCGCCTTGGCGTGTGCACATGCCCAGAGCATGACGCAGGCAGTAGCGGCACTGCATGAGCAGGGCGTGTGGCGGCATGTTGATCTCTGGGGCTGGTATCGCTTTAGTTTGTTGCGACTTGTAGAATTCTGCCGCCTTGTTATTGGCAACATTATACAGATACGGATAGGCTGCAGGATATGTGTTGCTGCCGCCTTTTTCTGTTTTTGTATTTGCCGCTTTGCTACTTGCCTCCGTGCGTGCGTCTGCTGTAGCCTGTCTGAGGGCTTGCTCCAGTTTTTGGATAATGTCGCGTCTCATGTGAGACAGGAGGCTCGATGGTATAAACGTTTTTATTCCATCTTGTGGAACTGACACGTCGGTGCACTTAAAAGGTGT
Organism: Xylanibacter rarus; assembly: GCF_001275135.1. Taxonomy (GTDB): domain Bacteria; phylum Bacteroidota; class Bacteroidia; order Bacteroidales; family Bacteroidaceae; genus Prevotella; species Prevotella rara. Next base: position 32,229 of record NZ_LFQU01000008.1, read on the forward strand.
GTTACCAAGTCGTGTCAGTTGACGCACAATATTGTCGGTCTGTGGCTTCTGCGCAGTTTGCGGCTCACATTGTAACTCTGTAATGGCACTGACACTGTCGGCAGTTGCCGTCAGTATTATGTTGCCTGGGGCAGATTCTTTCAGACTCATTGTTATGTTTATCTTGCGTTCGGCACTTTTGCCCGTAAGAAGTTTCTCGAATGCTTGGTCGCTGTTGCGGTAGAGAGCCTGGCCGCGACTCAATCCGGAAGGCATCCTTTGAGGGAATATGGTGTTGCCTTGTGCCCTGTTGACTCTGAATCCCTGCAGCTCATCATTTCCGTTGAAAAAGCACAGACCATCGCCATTGGAAAAGGCTGCAGTGCCAGCTACGGTAATATCGTTGCGGTTTATTGACTTTACCGTGCCCACATACTGACCTATAGCCTTTGGGGTGAGTGGTGAACTCATGTCAGCGCTGCGTCCATCTGCAAAATAGTGGGTGAAGCCTCGACTGAATGTCTTATCAAGATTTGGTTCAAAAGTATAATAGCTGCGGCCGAGCGAAGCGCGGCAGTAGCGTCCGTTGCTGCGTGCTATTATATCGTTAAGCTTGCGGCTATAGGCTGCAGTTACGTTTTTCACATATGTTATATCCTTTAGCCTGCCTTCAATCTTGAGCGATGTAGCTCCACTGTCGAGCAGTGTCTCAAGGCGGTCTATGAGGCATAGGTCCTTGAGTGACAGCAAGTGGCGTCCGCGTTCAATGACGTTGCCGTGTTCATCCTCTAAATCGAATTTTAAGCGACAGAACTGGGCGCATTCGCCCCTGTTGGCACTGCGCCCAAAACAATACTGCGAAGCGTAGCATTGTCCTGAATAGCTTACACACAAGGCACCATGGGACAAACACTTCGAGTTCGACGTCCGGCACGGCTTTGTGAATTTGTGCGATCTCTGTTGCCGAGAGTTCACGGGCAAGTACGACACGGCTGAATCCCTGTGAGGCTAGCCATTTTACTTTATCTGCTGTACGGTTATCAGTCTGCGTACTGGCATGGATGGGTATAGGCGGAAGTCCGCCTCCAGAGGCAATCATTGAGGCTAGAGCCATATCTTGTACCAGTATGGCATCTGCACCAGCCTCATATAGTTGCGATATAAGCTCTTTGGTGGCACAAAGTTCATTGTCATAGATAATGGTGTTCACAGTCACGTAGACTTTGGCCATGAACGTGTGGGCATACTCGCATAGTGCCTTGATGTCGCTGAGGGTATTGCCTGCTGCGGCTCTTGCTCCGAAGCGGCTTGCTCCTATATATACGGCATCTGCTCCGTGATCGATGGCGGCTATGCCGCATTCCAGGTTTTTGGCCGGAGCCAAAAGTTCTATAGCTTTACTCAATTTTGTTTATGTCGTAAGGGGTTTCTTGATATACGTAATAGTTAATCCAGTTGCTGAAAAGGAGATTGGCATGAGCCCGCCAGCGCACCAACGGAGGATTGTCCGGGTTGTCGTCTGCATAGTAGTTTACAGGCATCTCCACATCGTCACGCTTGCCTATGTCGCGGCGGTATTCTTTGTCGAGTGTATCAGGTGAATATTCGAGATGACCTGTTATGAAGAACTCTCTTCCGCCGCGGGCCATCACTATGCTTACACCGCTTTCAGCTGACTCGGCTATGAGCTGTAAGCCTGAAGTTGCCTCAATATCCTGTTTGCGTATCTCTGTGTGTCTGCTCTGTGGCATGTAGAAAAAGTCGTCAAAGCCTCTGAATATGGGTAAAAGCGGCATGAGTGTGTGTTGCTTGAACACACCGAACATCTTCTTTGGCAGTGGATATTTGGGTATGCCATAATGATAGTAGAGCCCTGCCTGTGCAGCCCAGCATATATATAATGTGCTGGTGACATGATTGCGTGCCCATGCAAAAATTTTAGTTACTTCCTCCCAATATGTCACTTCTTCGAAAGCATAGTTCTCAACAGGTGCACCGGTAATGATCATTCCGTCGAACTTTTTGTCTTTCAGAACGTCAAAGTCTTTATAAAAAGCCATCATGTGCTCGATTGGAGTATTCTTCGGTGTGTGGCTTTTAAGCTTCATGAAGGTTATATCCATCTGTAGTGGTGTGTTCGACAGCAGACGTATCAAGTCGGTCTCTGTCGTAATCTTCAGAGGCATGAGGTTTAATATGACGATGTGCAGAGGGCGTATGTCCTGCGTGTGAGCCCTGGAACTGTCCATGACAAAGATATTCTCTTTCTTAAGAATGTCTATTGCCGGCAGCTTGTCTGGTATTCGTAATGGCATCTTTTTATTCTCTCTTTCTCATTAACGTGTGGCAAACTTACATAAAAAAAACGATATAGCGTATGATTGGCACCGAAAAACTTTTGTGGGGATGAAGTTTGTCATATAAAAAAGCCCCATGGGAAAGTTTCCATGGGGCTATAAGATATCAGCCTACTTTCAGGCTTGATTAATTCAACATGTCTTCAACGATGTTGTCACTGAGGTGAAATTACCAAAGTTTTACTCGTTTGTCTGCCGGCAGATAAAGTTTGTCTGTAGGTTTAACGTTGAAAGCTTCGTACCATGCGTCGATATGTGGCAGTGCACCGTTTACGCGCCATTCGCCGAGAGAGTGAGGATCGCTCTTTGTACGGTTACGTATCTCCTCTTCTGTAATGTTTGCAGCCCATACGCCTGCATAAGCCAAGAAGAAACGCTGGTCGGCTGTAAGGCCGTCAATCTCTTTCAGAGGAGCGTCCTTTGTGGCGTTCTTATATGCATTGTATGAAACCTGCAGACCGCCGTGGTCGGCAATGTTTTCGCCAAGTGTGAGTTTACCGTTGGCATTGAGGTCAGGCAGAACTTTGATTGCAGAGAAGAAGTCAACGCAAACCTGTGCACGCTTATTGAAGTTTTCAGCGTCGCTGGCTGTCCACCAGTCAATCATGTTTCCGTTCTTGTCATAGTTGCGTCCCTGATCGTCGAATCCGTGAGTCATCTCATGGCCGATAACAACACCGATGGCACCATAGTTGAATGCATCGTCTGCTTCAGGATCAAAGAAAGGACGCTGCAGGATTCCTGCCGGGAAGCAAATCTCGTTGGTTGTCGGATTATAGTATGCATTGACGGTCTGAGGTGTCATGAACCACTCATCCTTATCAACCGGTTTGCCTGCACGATAGTTGATGTCCCACTCGTTCCAGAACTTGCGGCAGTTCTGTACGTTCTCATAGTAAGACAATTTGGGGTCGATTGTCAGGCCTGACATATCTTTCCATTTATTTGGATAACCGATCTTTACGTAGAAAGCATCGAGTTTGTCGAGTGCAGCCTTCTTTGTGTCGTCACTCATCCAGTCCTGAGCCTTGATTCTTTCAGCAAGAGAAATCTGCAGGTTCTTTACGAGCTTTTCCATACGCTCTTTTGAAGATGCGGGGAAGTAACGCTCAACATACATCTTGCCGAGAGCTTCACCCATCTGGCTTTCTACCTGACTTGTTGCACGCTTCCAACGTGGATGGTCTTCCTTACGGCCAGACATTGTCTTTCCGAAGAAGTCGAAGTTGGCAGCAATTACGTCATCGCTCAGGTAGCCTGCTGCTGAGAGGATAACATCCCATTCCATATAAGCACGCATTTCGTCTGCTGTCATCTCAGAGAGAATCTTGTCTGCACCCTTTACGAAAGCAGGCTGACCTACAACGAGTTCCTTGAAGTACTCGCTCTTTACGCCTTCTGCGTTCAGAAGTTGTGTTAAGCCTACGTGAGGATAGTTGCTCTCAAAGTTCTGAATAGTCATCTTGTTGTAGTTGGCAGCAACGTCACGCAGCTCTGTGCTTGACTTAGAAACCTTTGCCAGCGCAGTTTCTACTTTCATGATGCTCTCCATCTTCTTCTTGGCTGCAGCGTCAGAGAAACCAAAGAGTTTGAACATGCGCTCAATATGCTTCTTGTAAGCCTCTCTTATGGCTGTTGTTGCGGGGTCTGTGTCAAGATAATATTCCTTCTGGCCGAGGCATATACCACCCTGATATATATTCAGGATGTTCATTGTGGCGTTCTTTTCATCAGCTCCAAATCCGATGCCCATAGGCACTCCATAGCCGAATGTAGCATATTTAAGCTGCACCTTGCGGAGGTCAGCCACGGTCTTGGCCTTTTCTATCTCATTTATGAGCGGCATAACAGGCTTTACGCCTTCCTTGTTGCGGCGCACAGAGTCCATTGCAAGCTTGTAGAAGTCGCTTAACTTGCGCTCTGTGGTGCCCTGCGGATATTCTTTCTTCAGCAGGTCGCTCAAGATTGTGTTAACGCGTTTGTTGTTGTCGAGTCCGAGCTGATCAAAGCTTCCGAAGCGTGAATAAGCTGCGGGCAGCGGATTGTTTTTCATCCATCCGCCACATGCGTACTGATAGAAATCATCAGCTGGTCTGACACTGTTGTCGAGATTCTTCAGGTCGATTCCCGACGTCAGCTGTGCCTGTGCGCCTGCTGTCAGTGAGGCAGAGGCAAATAGCACTGCTGGGATAATGTGTTTCATTTTCATAATTTTTTAATTTAAGTTGATGGTATTTGTCTGTTACATATATTTTTCAAGTTCTTCCGACAACTGCTCCCATCTCTCAACTTCTTCATCGAGAGTTTTCTTTACAGATGTATATTCGTTTATCAGCTTCATGTCACTGGCCCTTTCGGGTTGACATAGCATTTCGTCGAGTTCCTTAAGACGCTTTTCAAGCGTCTCGATTTTTGCTTCAGAGTCCTTTACGGCCTTTTCAGCCTTACGTATTTTCTTCTGTTGCTCTTTGCGTTCTTCATACGATTGCTTGGCCGAGTTTTCAGCCTGTTGCTGCTCATTGCATGTTGAGTTTCCTGAGCTTGCAGGCTGTTGTATCGTTGTCGTTGCTTGGTGATGACCAAGAGAGTCGAGTGAGTCGATGTTATGAGTCTGTAGAAAGTCGTATATTCCGCCGATATGCTCTCTTACTTTTCCATCTCCAAACTCATAGACCTTGGTTACCAGTCCGTCGAGGAACTCGCGGTCGTGGCTTACAATGATGGCCGTGCCGTCAAAAGCTTTGATGGCCTCTTTTAGGACATCCTTCGACGGCATGTCGAGATGGTTAGTCGGCTCGTCGAGAATCAGCAGGTTAACCGGTTCGAGCAGGAGCTTTATCATTGCGAGTCGGCTGCGTTCGCCACCGCTGAGCACTTTCACTTTCTTCTCAGATGCTTCGCCTCCGAACATAAAAGCTCCGAGTATGTCGTTAATCTTTAGTCGGATATCTCCTTTGGCTACATTGTCTATTGTCTGGAACACAGTAAGCTCCTCGTCAAGCAGCTGTGCCTGATTTTGGGCAAAATAGCCAATCTGAACGTTGTGGCCAATCTTAAGCGTCCCTGTGTATGGAATCTCGTTCATTATACATTTCACGAGTGTTGATTTTCCTTCTCCGTTCTTTCCTACGAAGGCCACCTTCTCGCCACGTTTTATTGTGAGTGTTACATGGTCGAACACGGTATGAGTGCCATAATTCTTGCGCACTTCATCGCATATTACAGGATAGTCGCCGCTGCGCAGGCATGAGGGGAACTTGAGGTGCATTGCCGAGTTGTCCACTTCGTCAACTTCTATAGGCACAATCTTCTCGAGCTGCTTTATGCGGCTTTGCACCTGTACAGCCTTTGTGGGCTTGTACCTGAAGCGTTCAATGAAATCTTTTATGTCGGCTATTTCCTTCTGCTGGTTCTCGTAGGCACGCAGTTGCTGCTCGCGTCGTTCGGCTCTGAGTTTCACGTACTCGTCATATTTCACTTTATAGTCAACCACCTTGCCACAGCTTATTTCGAGCGTGCGGTTGGTCACATTGTTGATGAATGCACGGTCGTGGCTTACCAAAACCACGGCTTTTGCGCTTTGTGCAAGAAACTGTTCGAGCCATTGTATGCTCTCAATGTCGAGATGGTTGGTAGGCTCATCTAGCAACAGAACGTCCGGTTTCTGCAAAAGAATCTTTGCCAGCTCTATACGCATACGCCATCCTCCGCTAAACTCGCTTGTAGGACGTGACATGTCCGAACGCTCAAATCCAAGACCTGTCAAAGTGCGCTCTATGTCAGCTTCATAGTTCTCTGCGCCCATCATCATGTATCTTTCGTGCTCTTGGGTGAACTTCTGAACTAGAGCCATATATTCATCACTGTCATAGTCGGTGCGTTCTGCCAGTTGTTGGTTCATCTTGTCGAGCCTTGCCTTCATTTCCGTATTTCCGGCGAAGGCCTTACGCGCCTCTTCACGTACTGTTGTGTCATCCTGAAGAATCATCACCTGCGGCAGATAGCCTATGGTTGTTCCACTTGGTACAGCCACGACGCCCGCAGTTGGCTTTTGCATGCCGCAGAGAATCTTCAGCATAGTAGATTTGCCTGCTCCGTTTTTTCCGACCAGTGCGATTCGGTCGCGGTCATTAATTACGAAGCTGACGTTGCTGAAGAGCGGCTTAACGCCAAATTCTACTTTTAGTCCTTCTACTGAAATCATTCTTTTCGTTTCTTTACGCTTACTATTTGTCAGCCGTGTTAGGCTTATTCGGCGTATTACTATTGCTTTAGGTGGCAAAATTAAATAATTTTATCTTTAAAACCAAACAATAGCAAGAAAAAGGATGCCGCTATGAGGAACATTCGACCGATTAAAGCTTTCCTTTGTCTGTTCAAAATGGTAAATGTAAAGGCCTGTCGTATATAATCCGTTATCTTAGTAATAGTTGGTTGCCATTCTTTTATACATGCTGAATATGTTTATATGTTGATGTTTCATGTCATTGATTTATGATAATGGTTTATGTCGCATAGAACTTTTGGCCGTTTGGACTTTCTGTTTTGGTTTTACTTTTTGATGCTTTTGTCTTTTGTTTTCTTTCAATTTGATTTTTGCAGACCTCTTCAGGCTGAGTTATTTTGAAAATAAAATCATTTGGACGTGAAAATTGGCCTAATTCGTGTGCATCCATAAGTTATTGCATTACAATGAACTATGCGAGAATGTCGGGTTGTGTGCAATGGAAACTGATGTGAAACAGTTATAATAAGCTGTTTTTTGATATGAAAAAGACTTGTTTTTGAACGTAAATACATAGTGTTTTGTGGTGTAATACGATGCTTTTTGCATCATAAAACATAGCCTTTTAAAGGCTTTGTAAATATTGTTTACTGCCTTCCGGCTGTTTTTGTCTCATCTTGTTTCTATTCTAGCTAAAAACTCATACAAAACAGCAGTGACATTCTGTAATGTCTTTTAGTAAATTGGCAGCACGTTGCTTTGCAAGGTGCTGAAATGGTATATTATGATTTTATTGTTTTGTCCACGTAGGAACAGATGAAAATGCTTGAGTTTTGTTTATGCCATAATTTCCTTAATATTATTACCGGTTGCCACATGAGAATGCATGACTAAACAATCATAAGGTCGCTCATCACCATGTCACTGATAAAGATGCCTTCGGATGTAAGTCTTAGCCGGTCGTGCTGTATCTCTAGTAGTCCTTGCTCAATATGTTTGCCGGCGGCAGAAATAAGCGTGTTTCTGTATCTTTTACCCAAACGCGTTTCCATGGCGTTTAGATCAATCCCGTCTGATGTGCGTAGGGCAGTGGTTATGATGTCGTTGAATGTTGTGTCGTTGTCGAGTTCTTCACGCTCCATAGGAATGATGCCGTTATTAATTTCCTCGATGTATAGTTTTAAATCGGCCACATTCCACTGTCTGGAGTTAAGGTCAAACGAGTGAGCGGCTGCGCCAAGACCGATATATGGCACTTGATGCCAATAGCTGCTGTTATGACGTGAGCGATATCCTGGACGTGCAAAGTTGCTTATTTCATAATGTTCATATCCGGCATCCGTAAGTTGGCATACAAGCTCTTTGAACATTGTCAGGCTCAGTTCTTCGTCAATCTCTTTTACCTTGCCTGTGTCGAGCATTTTCCACAATGGCGTGTCTTCTTCATACATAAGACTGTATGCCGAGATGTGTTCTACGTTTAGAGCCAAAGCGGCAGATATGTCCTCCTTCCACTGGCTTAAACTTTCGTCAGGGAATCCAAACATCAAGTCGATGCTTATATTTTTGATGCCTGCTTTTCTCAGCAATTTTACGGCATGTTTCACTTCGTCAGAGTTGTGTCGTCTGTGTAGAAGACGGAGTCTGCTGTCTGCAAATGTCTGCGCACCCATGCTTACACGGTTTATAGGCAGACGGCTTAGCATGTTTGTAAACTCCGGAGTGATGTCATCAGGGTTGCACTCCATTGTTATTTCGGCATTTCTATCCACGTCATACACATTATTTATATATAGAAACAGTTTGGTAAGTTCAGCTTCGTCCAGCAACGAAGGCGTGCCTCCGCCAAGGTATATAGTGGAGAAAGGTTCGCGTATATAGTTTTTCCTTAATTCCATTTCGCGACAAACCGCATTTATGTATTTCTTGCGTAAGTCAAGAAGTGTGGTCGAGTAGAAACCGCAATAAATGCAGCGGCTCTTGCAGAAGGGTATATGGATGTATATGCCGGCCATTGTTTATTAGATGTTTCAGTTTCGTTTTCTTTATTTTAATGCAAAATTACTAATATGTTTTAATTTTTTGACGCTTTTTTGTGTTTTCTTTTGCTTGTTTGCGCAAAAAATCGTAACTTAGAGGCCAACATAAGTTATTAACTTAAATCTATAATAATATGAGAGTTTATCAAACTAACGAGATTAAAAACATTGCCTTGCTTGGCAGTGCGGGCTCAGGCAAGACTACTCTTGCCGAAGCTATGTTATATGAGAGCGGACTGATTAAGCGCCGCGGTTCTGTAGAAGCAAAAAACACAGTAAGTGACTATTTCCCTGTTGAACAAGAATACGGCTACTCGGTATTTTCAACTGTTTTTAATGTAGAGTGGAACAATAAAAAACTTAATATCATAGATTGCCCGGGCTCTGACGACTTTGTCGGCGGCGCCATCACAGCCCTTAACGTTACTGACCAGGCTGTTATATTAATCAATGGTCAGTATGGTCCTGAAGTTGGCACACAGAATAACTTCAGATACACTGAGAAGCTGAAGAAGCCGGTTATCTTCCTTGTAAACCAGCTTGACAGCGACAAGTGTGATTTCGATTCGATAATAAGTAGCATGCAGGACATTTATGGTCCGAAATGCGTCCAGATACAATATCCGATAACTACAGGTCCAGGCTTTAATGCCCTTATTGACGTCCTTCTGATGAAGAAATATTCATGGAAGCCCGAAGGCGGTGCTCCTATCATAGAGGATATACCGGCAGAGGAGATGGACAAGGCAATGGAACTTCATAAGGCTCTTGTGGAGGCCGCTGCAGAGAACGATGAAACTCTTATGGAGAAATTCTTTGAGGAGGAAACTCTCACAGAGGACGAAATGCGTGAAGGTATACGTAAGGGATTGGTTACACGTTCTATATTCCCTGTTTTCTGTGTTTGCGCAGGAAAGAGTATGGGTGTTCACCGCCTGATGGAATTCTTGGGCAACGTAGTTCCGTTTGTAAGCGAAATGCCTAAGGTTCATAACACACGTGGTGAGGAAGTTGCTGCAGAAAGTTCAGGACCTGAATCTATTTACTTCTTTAAGACAGGCGTTGAGCCTCATATCGGAGAAGTTTCTTACTTCAAGGTTATGAGCGGATGCGTTAAGGCCGGCGACGATTTAAGCAATGCCGACCGTGGCTCAAAAGAACGCATTGCAAATATTTATGTTTGTGCAGGAGCTAACCGTCAGCCTGTTGACTGTCTTAATGCCGGTGATATTGGCTGTACTGTTAAGCTGAAGGACGTGAAGACAGGCAACACTCTTAATGGAAAGGATTGTGATAATAGATTCGACTTCATAAAATATCCTAACTCTAAGTATTCTCGTGCCATTAAGGCTGTCAATGAGGCTGACACAGAAAAACTGATGGCTGCTTTGTTGAAGATGAGACAGGAAGATCCGACATGGGTAATAGAGCAGAGCAAGGAGCTGAAGCAGACAATAGTTCATGGTCAGGGTGAGTTCCATTTGCGTACACTAAAATGGCGCCTTGAGAATAATGAGAAACTGCAGGTTAAGTTTGTTGATGCCAAGATTCCTTATCGTGAGACCATCACAAAGGCTGCACGCGCAGACTATCGCCATAAAAAACAGTCGGGTGGTGCAGGACAGTTTGGTGAAGTGCACCTTATTGTTGAGCCTTATGCAGAAGGTATGCCTGATCCTGTAATGTACAAGTTTAACGGTCAGGAGTTCAAGATGAACATCAAGAGTAAGGAAGTTGTTGACCTGGAGTGGGGCGGCAAGCTTGTGTTCATCAATTCTGTTGTCGGTGGTGCTATTGATACACGCTTTATGCCTGCTATTTTGAAGGGTATTATGGAGCGTATGGAGCAGGGACCTCTGACGGGAAGCTACGCACGTGACGTACGTGTTGTTGTTTATGATGGAAAGATGCACCCGGTTGACAGTAACGAACTTTCATTCATGTTGGCAGCTCGCCATGCTTTCTCTGATGCATTTAAGAATGCTGGTCCGAAGATTCTTGAGCCTATTTACGACCTTGAGGTTTATGTTCCGGCAGACTTTATGGGTGATGTCATGAGCGACTTGCAGGGACGTCGTGCCCTCATCATGGGTATGGACAGCGAAGCCGGTTATCAGAAACTGCAGGCTAAGATACCTTTGAAGGAACTTGCAAACTATTCTATCTCGCTGAGCTCTATTACAGGCGGACGTGCTTCGTTTACCACGAAGTTCGCAAGTTACGAGCTTGTTCCTAACGACATACAACAGGCTCTGATACAAGAGCATGAGGCAGAACTTGCTGATAAAGACGAATAACAATAATGAATCAGCCGTGTGGAGTAAATCCCACGGCTGTTTTTTTATGCTGATATTGCATGTTGAATAGTTTGTTTGAAAAATTATAGCTTATTGTAATCTTGCTATTTTTATAAGTGTTATGTCGTTTCCTGCTTGTATATAAAGTCTGTTTTATTCTTTTTATATAATGCAGTTTCCTTGGTATATCATGAATGTCATTGCACTATATATAACCTTATAGTTCTTTACAATTATTCTTCATGCTGTTCTGTTTAATTGCAAGAACTTTTGTGAAGGCCTTTAACTTGATAATTATTAATTATCGTATGGTTATTTGGTTAATATAGATAAATTTTGAATAATTAATTAACAAAATAATTTGGCTTTATTTATTTTTACCATATATTTGCCAATATGAAAAAAGCAACAATTTGGACAGTAGCAATCGTGATGGGACTTTCTTTCCTTGTGCTGCTCTTTATGCAAATAAAATATATTGAAGAGATGGTGCACATGAAGAAAGAACAGTTTGACGAGTCTGTAACAAAGGCTCTGTCTCAGGCTGCCCGTAACTTGGAACTGAATGAGACATTAAGGTATCTTGAAAAGGATGTTAACGCGACAGAACGCCGTGCATTCAAACAAGATTCAGTTGGAACTCGTTCGGGTGAAATGGATGGCACTGTCCAGCATTCACATCAATACTCTGTTGTTGATAAAAACGGTACGATGTATTCGTCTTTTGAATTAAAAACGATAACGATGAAACCGTCCTCAATGCCCAAAGCGATGATTCTGCGTAATGACAAGAACTCGATATCAGAGGCAACAAAGTCAATGAGGGAAATTGTGAAAAACCGTTATATCTATCAGAAAGCTTTGCTTGACGAGGTCGTTTACAGCATACTTTATACTGCTTCAGAAAAACCGTTGAAGGAGCGTATAAACTTCAAGATGCTTGATCAGGACATTAAGACGGAGCTGATGAACAATGGTATTGATATTGCCTATCATTTTACGGTTTCGACACAAGACGGAAGAGAAGTATACAGATGCCCTGACTATACGGATGAAGGTGAGGAATATACTTATTCGCAGGCATTATTCAGAAATGATCCTTCATCGAAGGCTGGAATTGTCAAGATACACTTTCCTGATATGAACAGCTATATTTTCAGCAGTGTACGTTTTATGATTCCTTCTATTGCGTTTACTGTTGTGTTGCTGGTGACATTTATTTTTACAATCGTAGTTATATTCAGACAGAAACGTTATACTGAGATAAAGAATGACTTTATAAACAATATGACTCATGAATTAAAAACTCCTATAAGCAGTATTTCTCTTGCTGCACAGATGCTCAATGATGAAAGCGTAACTAAGAGTCCTGTTATGATGAAGCATCTGGGAGGAGTTATTAATGACGAGTCGAAGCGTTTGCGCTTCCTTGTAGAAAAGGTGTTGCAGATGTCAATGTTTGACCGCAAGAAAGCCATATTTAAAAAGAAAGAGCTTAATTTGAATGAGTTGGCCGAAAATGTAGCTAATACGTTTACATTGCGTGTAGAACATACAGGAGGGCATATAACGACAAAACTGAATGCAACGGAACCGACAATCTATGTTGACGAGATGCATTTTACGAATGTTATTTTCAACTTGTTGGACAATGCTGTTAAATATCGTGATCCTGAGCGACCGGTAGAATTGTTTATTAATACATGGAATGACAAAGAGCATCTTTACTTGTCGGTTAGAGATAACGGATTGGGCATAAAAAAAGAGAATCTTAAAAAGATTTTTGAGAAGTTCTATCGTGTTCATACCGGAAATGTGCATGATGTCAAAGGCTTTGGCCTTGGCTTGGCATATGTAAAGAAAATCGTAGAACTGCATAAGGGTGAAATACATGCAGAAAGCGAAAAAGGAAAAGGAACGAATTTTATAATAACATTACCTATAATTAAAAAATAAGAAAGACTATGGATGAGAAATTGAAAATTCTTTTATGCGAAGATGATGAGAATTTAGGTATGCTTCTTCGCGAATATTTACAGGCAAAGGGTTATAGCGCAGAACTTTGTCCTGATGGTGACGCAGGATATAAAGCTTTCTTGAAGAGCAAGTTTGATATATGTGTACTTGATGTTATGATGCCAAAGAAAGATGGATTTACATTGGCTCAGGAAATAAGACAGGCCAATGCTGAAATTCCAATCATATTCCTCACTGCTAAGACTTTGAAGGAAGATATTCTTGAAGGCTTCAAAATCGGTGCTGATGACTATATCACAAAGCCGTTCTCAATGGAAGAGCTTGTGTTCCGTATAGAGGCTATCCTGCGTCGTGTACGTGGTAAGAAAAACAAAGAAAATACTGTTTATCATATCGGACGTTTTACTTTCGATACTCAGAAACAGTTGCTTACCATTGACGACAAGCAGACAAAGCTTACAACTAAAGAGAATGAGCTTCTTGCTCTTCTGTGCTCTCATGCTAACGAGATTCTGCAGCGTGACTTCGCACTGAAGACAATATGGATTGATGATAACTACTTCAACGCACGCTCTATGGACGTTTACATTACAAAGTTGCGTAAACATCTTAAGGACGACGACCAGATAGAAATCATCAACATTCACGGCAAGGGATACAAGCTTATCACTCCAGAGCAGGAATAAATATAAGCCTTGAAAGATAATAATAAAACAATCCTTAAAACCGAATACACCGGCTCTGAGGATTGTTTTTGTTTTATATTATTATAAGTTATTTGCTCTTTATGGAATAAAATTATATATTTGCAGAAACGACGGAAATTGACTATGAAACATGTTGACAGGTATGTGATTACTGAAAGTCCTGCTTCCTCGGTTTTTGGATTGGGCTTTTGTCTTATTTTGGCTTGCGGTTTGTTGGACGGCTATAGTAAACCATGGTATGTCGCAATCTCCGTAGTTATATTCATACTTGTAATATTTTCTGTTGTATTGAGTCTGTTTATACGTAGGCAGAAAATTGTAATTGATTCACGAGGTATTCATTATTATGAACGTTTTTTATTTAAGATAACCAAGCACGATTATCCATGGTCACAGGTGAGCAGATGCTATATAGACTGGTATCATTATTATTCAATGCTGTTGCCGGTGCGCAGGCTTGTTGTCGTTACAGAATTGTCAAACAGCAACAGTAAGTATCATGATATAGATCTTAAGGATTTTGAATTGGCTTTCAGAATGAGTAGTTTGAAACGTGCTATCTTAGAATATAGTAATAATGCCGGAATTTTTGATGTGGAGCAGACTTCGGCCAATAGAAAAAGTGAAATGTTCTATTGGTTGATTATTGTGTTGGTACTTATATTGGTGTTCTTGTGTGTGCAGATTTCTAACTATTGAGGCCTGTATAATTGCTGGATGTGTAATGTGTTGATAGCTAGAGGTTTGTAAAAGATACAGTTTCGCAGTCTAAAAGATGTCTTTTATTTCGCGTTTTATGGCCTTTTACAATGTAAAATGGCATTAATTGCGAAATGTCGCGTTTCCGGTATGTTTAATATTTGCTTTCCTTTTTCAGAAGATACACGTGCCCAACTGCTCCAAACACCACCAGAGTCAAGGCCGAGATGATGAATGCGTTACTGTCGGTCCAACTGAAAGCGTAGCCGACAATCAGCATAATGACGCCCAGATACATGGCTGCCAGTCCTGAAAAGCGTACGTATTTCTTCATATAAATAATTTTTTATGATCTTAATATTATAGGTGCAAAAATACAGATAAAAATCAATAAAGCAAGGCTTTGTATATGAAAGATTGGCAAAATAAGGCTTGTAAAGGTGAAATAAAGTTAAATATTATAAGTGTGTACATTAATAATGTCGGATATATCAGCGGAAAAGCGTACCTTTGCACCGCATTTTGCAAAATAATAAACAAATTAATCATTTTAAAGTTGTATGAATCAATACGAAACCGTTTTCATTTTAACTCCCGTTTTGTCTGATGAACAGATGAAGGAAACGGTCGCTAAATTCAAAAATCTGCTTACTGACAAAGGTGCGGAAATTCTGAATGAGGAGACCTGGGGACTGAAGAAGATGGCTTATCCTATTCAGAAGAAATCTACAGGTTTTTATTGCCTGATAGAGTTCAAGGCTGAGCCTAATGTAATTAACACTCTCGAGACTGGATTCCGTCGTGATGAGAAGGTAATCCGTTTTATGACAGTTAAGCTCGACAAGTATGCCGTACTGTATGCCGAGAAGAGAAGAAACAAATACGCTAAAAAAGAGGAGGCTTAAATTATGGCAGCACAAGAATCAGAAATCAGATATTTGACTCCGCCTTCAGTGGATACAAAGAAAAAGAAGTATTGCCGTTTCAAGAAGAGCGGTATAAAGTATATTGACTATAAGGATCCTGAGTTCCTTAAGAAATTCTTGAACGAGCAGGGTAAGATACTTCCCCGCCGTATCACAGGAACTTCTCTTAAGTATCAGCGCCGTGTGGCTCAGGCTGTTAAGCGTGCACGCCAGATAGCTCTGCTTCCTTATGTAACCGATTTGATGAAATAATTTGAAGGAGGAGACAGAATGGAAATTATACTGAAAGAAGATATTATCGGCTTAGGATTTAAGAACGATATCGTTAACGTAAAAGCCGGCTATGGCCGTAACTACCTGATACCTCAGGGCAAGGGTGTTATAGCGTCTCCTTCAGCAAAGAAGGTATTGGCTGAGAACTTGAAACAGCAGGCTCGTAAACTTGCTGCTATTAAGGCTGAGGCTGAGAAGAAGGCTGAGGCTCTGAAGGATGTTGCTCTTGTTATAGAGATGAAGGTAAGTGCTAATGGTGTAACTTATGGTTCTGTTAATGCCGCAACTGTAGCTGCTGAACTTCAGAAGAAAGGCTTTGACATCGATCGTAAGATTGTTACAATGCACGATGCTAAGAAGGTAGGTGACTTTGTTGCTACCGTACACTTCCACAAAGAAGTTCTCGTAGAGGTGCCTGTAAAGGTTGTTGCTGAGAATGCAGTTCCTGAGGTTGAGGCTCCCAAGGCAGAAGAAACAACTGTAGAAGAGTAATTTTCGCACTGTAAAGCAGTTTTATATAAAAGTCCCGGTTGCTTTTAAGCACCGGGATTTTTGTTTTTATACAATATTACTTTTATATAAATTCATGCTAAAATTAAATTTGCCGTGTTATGAAAAACATGTTATAGCTCTTGTATTATAGCTTGTAAATTTGTATCTTTGCATAAGTGTCGCAGCTTGGCTTATGCTGTATTTCATATAATATTGCATGTCATTGCCAGACTGTTGTATTTTTGTATTAAGAGGCATAAGTTATAATAATTTGGGTTATGAAGTCATATTTCTCTATTGTAGTATTCTTTGTATTGTTGCTGTCATCTGTTGTAACCGGAACGGACAGATATCTTAGTACAGAAGACTTGATTAAGGATGATTTGAATCAAGCCTTAGCTCATACTATTGCAGTAAAGGGTGGTGCATGGTTGGTAACAGATACAATAAAGGCATATAAACAGTTACAGAATACGACATCTGGTCATGTGGCATTATTGATTAATGATGAGTTTTTCAATAAACGACTTTCTATACCTGAATTACGCAACAGGGCATATATATCGTTCGACATAGTGCCTGAAAATATCGTTGCGCATAACTCAAAATATATTCCGAATGGGATATGCAGTGATACAATAATATTAAACCCTGCTTCATTGAAATACTGTAACGGATCAGTTGCCATGCGCGGTTATGCAGAGTGTTCTTTTTTCATGGTATTGAGTCTTTCTGATCAGAAACTGCCGATAACCTTAATGCTTTTATCTTTGATTTGGGGCAGCATTACTTATTTTTGTTTTAAGAAGAAAGAGCTTTTGTATAGTGTATCTTTTGCTGAAAGTAATGATACTGCATGCGTTTGTGCTAAAAATGACGATACTTGTATTATATCAGTAGGCAATATGTTGTATAATAAGCAGTCGGAAACATTTTATGGTGCAGATAACAGAGAGATTAACTTGACGCCGATGCAATTTGAATTGATGCAGATGTTTTTTAAAGCAGACGGGCACAGGCTTGTTAAAACTGATATTTGTAATGCTCTGTGGCCAGGGAAAGATAATGCAAACGAAACACTTTATACAATGATTAAAAGACTGAAGCCTGTTGTTGAGGCTAACAGTAATTTGAAAATAGAAGTAGAACGCGGACGCGCATATAAGTTGCGCGTTGATGACAAAAGTGTGTTATAGAAGTTTTTATTTTATCTTTTAGCTTGACGTAATTCATTGATTAATAGTTTATTACAAGATTCTGATGTCTTGACCTATAGACTGTCTGGTAAATGTCAGTAAGTTGTCAGTGTAAAAATATTCTTTTGTCTAACGCCTGATTTATCTTTGTGCGAAAAAGCTTAAAGATGAAAAAGACGTTATTATCTGTAGTTTTATTAATGTTTTCATGTTTTTCAATGGCTCAAAGTTATAAAGAAGCAAAGAAAGACAGTGTTAAAACGAAATGTGTTGTTGCAGACAAAGATATCAGTTATCATAATTATAGTCATGATAATGACATCGTTGTATCTGATTCTTTAATCTTGAATGAGGTCGTTGTAAAAAGTTCTCGTGTTGTAAATACTAATGGGACACTAAGAATTTTTCCTACAGATAAACAAAAGAAAATTCTTCAACGGCTTATGGCTTGTTGTCAAAGTTAGCATTACCACTTATTTCTGTTGATGAAGTGGCACATACTATTTCGGCACCTAATAATATGGGAGCCGTTCAGGTGCGTATTAACGATATTGAAGCAACTGCAAACGATTTGTCATCAATAGATTTAAGTGCTGTGAAATATGTTGAATATATAAGAAATCCGGGAGCAAGATATGGTCAGAACGTGGGTTTTGTAATTAATATAATTGTGAAAAAAGCTGTTAGTGGTTATGTCATAGGAGCTGACCTGACACATACTATGACATATCTTAATTGTTCGGATAATTTGTTCGCAAAGTTTAATTTTGGAAAGAGTGAAATATCTTTGAGTTATTGGCTGGATTTTTCAGACAAACGAAAGTTACGTTATGAAGAAACGGCCCAATATCTTATGCCTGATAATTCTTTTTATTATATAACGCGAAGAGATAAGGAACGCAGACTAAAAAATATATGTCATAATCTGCAATTGAAATATTCTTTTTCAGAAACAGGACGATATGTCTTTCAGGCTACACTCGGCACAGATTTATCGAATTGTCCTGATGATTATACTTTAAGGGAAAATATTGTAAATCAAGAATGTGATACTGTCGGGATAAATTCGTCTGACAAATCTTTTTCTCCTGTCCTGGATCTTTATTATAATCAGAATATAGGCCGAAATCAGTCTGTAACAATAAATGCAACAGGGACATATAGCGACGCTTCTTATTCATGGAGCTATGATGGGAAATCACCTTATAGCTATACTTCTGATGGTGACAGCTGGTCGCTTTTTGCTGAAGGTATATATGAAAACAGAATGCGTATGCTGACTTTTTCATCGGGTATACAATATTTTCAGAAATATATTAGTAATAAATATCTTGGGGATGCAGAAGCTATAAATACTATACGTAATTCACAAGTCTATGCTTATGCGCAGATAAAAGGTAATTTGGCGGCATTAGAATATACCTTTGGTGCAGGGGTAAGTCGTCTGTATTATCATCAGGCTAATGATGCTTATGAATATTGGCTTTGGCGTCCGGAGCTTTCTCTTGCTTATCCGTTTTTGGAAAAATTTAAATTAAGGTATTATCTGCGTATGTATCAGAATCCTCCACGCCTTGAATATTTGGGAGATGTTGATGTGAGAAATAATGAGCTAGAAGTATCCCGAGGTAATTCTGCGTTGTTTCCTGCACGTGTATTGGAGCAGTCGTTTACCTTGTCGTGCCAATTGCCCTCGTTTTATGCAGAAATAGAAACGTCTTATCGTAATAATTATCATTGCGTTATGTCTCAGATTAATAGAGAGATTGATGAAAGCGGAAACACAAATTTTATTTTTACCCGTGAGAATCAGCGCCGGATTTCTATGTTTTATGTCAATGGCTATACTCGTTTTGCTATTGTTTCTGACAAACTTACGTTTGCTGCAACAGGTGGCTTTTTCCGTTTCTTCAATTATGGAAATACATACAAACATCATTATTCTTCGTTTAATGGTGCATTCAGGGCTACTGCATATTTGGGTGATTTTACGTTTTCTGCTGATGCAAGTAACGGATGGAGTTTTCTTGAGGGCGAAAACCGTACTACAAATATTTGTACTTACAGTCTTGTCGCATCATATAAGTATAAAGATTTCATCTTTTCATTAATCTGGCAGAATGGTTTTCAGAACGATATGCTTTCTAATAAAGCATATTTGCTTAACAGATATGTTGGAAAGACGCAAAAGCTTATTAATGGTGATATGGGAAATATGCTAACTTTTAATTTAAGCTGGCGTTTTTCAAAAGGCCGTAAATATGAAAGTCCGAAGTATACAGTTAATAAAAAAGATAATGATACCGGTATAATAAAAGGGAATTAAAAATAAGAGAATATACTATTTTTACAGAAGATTATTTGCTGTGTTTAGTTGATTTTATAATTCGTTTTGATGTATGGCATAGGATGTTACAAGCGTTTTAATTGCTATGTAATATTTTTGTAACACATAATGCTTAATTTTGCAAAAAAATAAGTAATTGTATGAATAATAAGAAACTGATTTTGCCATTGTTGGCTTTGTGTGTTGGTTTGCCATTACACGCTCAAGAAGAAGATAAGGTCGACCTTACTCCGAAGGTGCACGGCACCATACGCGGAAAGTATGAATATCAGACGGAAGAAGGAGACGGACGTTTTCAAGTTAGAAACGCGCGTGTCAGTCTTGAAGGAAAAGTGGCAAAAGCTGTTGAATATAAAGCAGAAATCGACTTGTCGGATGAAGGGCAGATAAAGATGCTTGATGCATATACAAAAATCAAGCCTGTTAGAGGATTTGATTTTACTATAGGACAGATGCGTGTGCCATTTACAATTGATGCCCATCGTTCTCCTCATCAGCAGTATTTTGCTAACCGATCTTTTATTGCTAAGCAGGTAGGTAATGTACGTGATGTTGGTGCAACTTTAGGCTATTCGTTTAATGTTGGGATTCCAATTATTCTTCAGGCCGGAATGTTTAACGGCTCTGGATTAACGAATCAGAAGGATTTCTGGACAAACAATATTAATTTTTCAGCTAAGGCTCAAATCTTTATTCCTAATGGCTTTAATATTACTCTTAGTACGCAGAAAATCCGTCCTGACCATATTTCGGTTATGATGTATGATGCAGGTGCTTATTATCATGCACATGGCTGGCATATTGAGGCAGAATATCTTTTTAAGCATTATGAGGATAATGCCTTTAAGAACGTGCATGCATTTGATGCGTTTGTTAACTATGATATTCCGTTACGCAAGTGTTTCTTTACAAAGATTTCGCCACTTTTGCGTTATGACTATATGAGTGATCATAGTGATGGTATGCGTTATCTTGACGGTGAGGAGAACACAGAAGGATCATTGATGATAAACGACTATCAGCGCTCAAGAATTACAGGTGGACTTACCTTTAGTATAGCTAAGCCGTTTATTTCAGATATTCGTCTCAACTATGAGAAGTATTTCTACCGTTCTGGAGCTGTTGCTAAACCATCAGAAAGTGATAAAATTGTAATTGAAGTAATGACAAGATTCTGATTAAATTTCTGATTTTATAGAATAAAATACATAGGATTGTTAGTGTACCGCGCAATAACACCATATGGTGTGTTGTGCGGTTTTTTAATTTATGCGTATGCGATATTTATCGCTACTGATGCAGTATGATTTTTTGATATGTGCTTTTTTACCTTATGATATGTGGCGTTTTGCAGTATAAAACATGGCCTTTTGCATCCTAAAAAGCCATGTTTTGTAATGAACGTTATTTGTCGCTGATTATCAGTAGTTTACGAATACTCTTCAGACCTTGTAATGAGGCATTTTAATAAAGATCAATTTTGGACTAAAGATATGCGTCTTTTCCTTTAGTTAAGTATTGCTCGTAAATAATGATGCAGATTGTAATAGTTTGGAAATGGCTGACAGCGCATAGGCAATGACTCAAAAATACATGTTCTTTTAAACAAAAAGAGCAAGTCTTTCAATATTAAAATGTAAAATCATTATATATTGACAGACTTGCCTTATGTTTAATTCTATTATGCCTGCAGCTCTTTCTTTAAGAATCGAGGAGTAAAGCCTTTCGTACTTTCTGCCACTTCTTCCGGTGTGCCTGTAGCCAATACAGTACCTCCGTTGCGTCCACCTTCTGGTCCCATATCTATTATATAGTCAGCCAGCTTTATTACGTCAAGGTTGTGCTCAATAATAATGACTGTGTTGCCGCGGTCGACCAGCTCCTGAAGTACGTTCATCAGTATGCGTATATCTTCAAAATGCAGACCTGTTGTTGGTTCATCAAGGATATACAGCGTCTTGCCCGTGTCACGTTTGCTCAATTCTGTTGCCAGTTTCACTCGTTGGCTTTCACCTCCGCTAAGCGTCGTTGAGGGCTGTCCGAGTTTAATGTACCCAAGTCCTACATCCTGTATTGTTTTTATTTTTCGTAAAATATCAGGAATGTTTTCGAAGAATTCTACAGCCTGATTTATGGTCATGTCAAGTACGTCTGCTATGCTCTTGCCTTTATATCTCACTTCAAGAGTTTCCCTGTTGTATCTTTTTCCGTGGCATACTTCACATGGTACCATTATGTCCGGCAGAAATCTCATTTCTATTGTCTTATATCCGTTGCCGCCACAGGCTTCACATCTACCGCCTTTTACGTTAAATGAGAATCTGCCAGGCTTGTAGCCTCTTATCTTTGCTTCTGGAAGATTTACGAAAAGTGAGCGTATGTCACTAAACACACCTGTATATGTTGCCGGGTTTGAACGTGGTGTCCTTCCGAGCGGACTTTGGTCTACATTCACCACCTTATCTATATGCTCAATGCCTTCAATGCTCTTGTATGGCATTGGCTTTTTGAGCGAACGATAGAAGTGTTGGCTCAGTATAGGTTGCAACGTTTCATTAATTAATGTTGATTTGCCGCTTCCGCTCACTCCGGTAACGACAATGAGCTTGCCGAGAGGAAATTCGGCATCAATATTCTTAAGGTTGTTTCCAGATGCACCTTTTAATATTATATATTTTCCGTTGCCTTTACGTCTTTCAGCAGGAACTTCTATTTTCATCTCTCCATTGAGATATTGGCTAGTAATGGTGTGCTGTTTCAGCATTTCATCAGGCTTACCCTGAAATACAACCTCTCCGCCTTTGCGTCCTGCCTTTGGACCTATGTCTACAATATAGTCTGCACTGAGCATCATGTCTTTGTCGTGTTCAACAACAATAACAGTATTGCCAAGGTCGCGTAGTTCTTTCAGTGATTTTATAAGTCTGTCATTATCACGTTGGTGCAATCCAATACTAGGTTCGTCCAATATGTAAAGTACGTTCACAAGTTGCGACCCGATTTGTGTTGCCAGTCTTATTCGCTGGCTCTCTCCACCGGAAAGCGTTGCTGATTGTCTATTGAGTGACAAATAGTCGAGTCCAACTTCAAGCATGAAGTCGATTCTTGTTATAATTTCTTTAATGATTTCCGAGGCAATTTTTGTTTGTCTTTCGTTCAGATGCCTTTTTGCTTCGATAAGCCATTCTTTGAGTTCACTTATGTCAAGGTTTGCCACTTCAGATATATTCTTGTCCCATATTTTGTATGAAAGCGACTCGCGTTTTAGTCTTTGTCCGTTGCATTCTGGACATTGGCATACCGTCTGAAACTGATCGGCCCATTTCTGACCGCTTGCGCTGTCGTCATTTTCGATGACATTGTGAAGATATTTTATAATGCCGTCGAAGTCAACGAAATAGTCGCTTGATGTATGGACAAGTTCTTTTCTTATGCGTACGGGTTCAAGTGAGCCATATAATATCTCGTTCATGGCTTCTTCTTGAATCTCATTTATTGGCGTGTTAAGGTCGCAGCCGTATTTCTCAAGAATTGCATCAATTTGCCAGAATATCATTTGGTTTTTATACTTTCCTAGCGGAATTATGCCTCCTTGTTTTATTGACAGCTTCATGTCCGGCATAATTTTGTTGATGTCAATCTCGTTTACATAGCCGAGCCCTTTGCAGCGCGGGCATGCGCCTTCGGGTGAGTTGAATGAGAATTTATTAGGGGCTGGATCTCCGTAGGACATACCTGTAGTGGGACACATTAGCCTTTTGCTGTAATATTTTGCTTCATTTGTGTCTTTTTCCATAATCATGAGCAGCCCATCTCCTTGCTTCATTGCTGCTGCAACGCTCTTTTTCAGCCGTTCGTCGTCTTTGTCCTGTACTTGCAGTTTGTCTATGACAACCTCGATGTTGTGGTTCTTGTACCTGTCAGTTTTCATTCCTCTGACAATTTCTTTCACCTCACCATCTACTCTGATATGCAAGTATCCTTTTTTGCGCATGCTTTCAAACAGTTCGCGATAGTGACCTTTACGGTTGCGTACAAGAGGAGCCAATATGAAAATCTTCTTTCCGTCGTATTTTGTATGGATCATCTTCAGCACGTCTTCTTCCGTATATTTCACCATTTCTTCACCCGTTGCATAACTGTATGCAATACCTGCACGTGCATACAGCAGGCGCAGATAGTCATATATTTCTGTTGTCGTTCCTACAGTAGATCTTGGGTTCTTGTTTGTAGTTTTCTGCTCGATGCTTATTACCGGACTTAATCCAGTAATTTTGTCAACGTCAGGACGTTCCATTCCGCCAAGGAAGTTGCGTGCATAGGCAGAAAACGTTTCGATATACCGTCTTTGGCCTTCAGCGTATATGGTGTCGAAGGCAAGTGATGACTTGCCTGAACCGCTAAGTCCGGTTATAACAGTAAGACTGTTACGCGGAATTTCTACGTTTATGTTTTTAAGATTGTGTACGCGTGCTCCCCACACGTTTATCTTTTCATCTTCTCTATCCATTTCTAATTTGACTCTTTGATGTACAATTCTGGATACTTTATTCTGTTGTTGATGTTCCTGATTCTTCTGTGTATCCACGTAACAAATTGACGTCTCTTCTTATATTAAATGTGCGTCCGTCAGCTCCTTTTGCTTTTACTAAAACAAAGTAGACACCCTGTTTTACGTCTTTCCCATTATATTTTCCGTCCCATCCTCCGGCAGGATCGTCCCATTCATACAGCTTTTGTCCCCAGCGGTTAAATATGTATGCATGGAATTCAATAATAGACTGATATCCGTCTTTGGCCTTATATATATCATTTATGCCGTCTCCGTTAGGTGAAAATGCATTTGGCATTTCTAGTTTGCTCTCGCTTATCGTAACGCGCATTGGCCCTATTTCATCCCAATATTCTTGAGTATATGCTATTGTGTCATTTCCATTGATGAAGGTTGCATATACTACGATATTGTGAGTGCCTGCTTTTGTAAAAGTATATTCAGTGTTTTCCTCATATCTTGTCAGATATGGTGTACTTTCTCCGTCAATGGTGAACCTCCATTCATAATTGGCACTATATTCACCTACATTTTGTGGATTAGCCTGAAAGCGCCCTACTAGTGGAGCATTTCCGGACATATTAGAGTTTTCCTCTTCTCCTTCATCAGTTACATAAGTGGCTGTAGGGCTGATTGTCGGTATTTCGTCGTAAGTGTCTGCCTTTATGTTTATGGCAGTTATGAGTGTTGCTACGCAACTGAATAAAAGTATGATTCTCATTTCTTCAAAATATATTTATGCAAATTTACGTAATAAAGTTGATTTAGACGCTCTTTTTTTGTATTTTTGCACACAAAAGTTTGGTAAGGCTTTGCACGGCATGACCAATTATATATGTCTGCTTGGTAGTGGCATTGGTGTTTAGTCTTTATCAACATTGGATTAAATAAGATACCAAATTAAATAAATATGAGGCATTTTTCACGATATATCGTGCTGTTTCTAGTTTTTTTTGCAGCATTCGATATGTTTGCACAAAACAAGGACGTGCAGGATATGCACAAGGTTAAACGTAGTGAAACAATTTTTGGAATTGCCCGTAAATATGGCATTACGGTGAGTGAACTTATTAAGGCTAATCCGGAAATGAATGATCCGAATTACGAGCTTAAAAAAGGTGATTATATCATTATACCAAAGTCTGGTAAGTCGGTAGTTTCTAAGTCTGTAAATACATCTGATAAGGCCATAAAGACATCATCAAAGTCTGTCAAAGTTGGAGTATTGTTGCCGCTGCACAATGTTGATGGTGATGGACGTCGTATGTTGGAATATTATCGTGGCCTGCTTATGGCTTGTGATGACTTGAAGAAGGAAGGATTGTCGATAGAAATTAATGCGTGCAATTTGCCGATAGATGGAAACGTTTATCAAACATTATCTACGGCAGGACTTAATAAGGCTGATGTTATTTTTGGACCGCTTTATACGAAACAGGTAAAGCCTATTGCCGATTTTGCCAAGGATAATGGGGCAAAGCTGGTTATACCATTTTCTATTAATGGCAATGATGTCGCATCAAATTCTAACATTTTTCAGGTTTATCAGTCTCCTGAATATTTTTATAATGAAGTTATTAAGCATTTCGTTTATCGTTTCAGTAACTATCATGTTGTTGTTATCGACTGTAACGACCGCACAAGTGATAAGGGGGTGTTTACATTCGGACTGCGTAAAGAACTTGAAGCTAGGAACATTTCATGTAATGTGACAAATTTGAATTCCAGCGATGCAATGTTTGCCAAATCATTCAGTGCAGTAAAGCCAAATATGGTAATATTGAATACAGGACGTTCACCTGAACTAAATCAGGTTTTGGAAAGGTTGGATGCACTTACTGGTGAGCATCCTTCGTTGGCAGTTTCATTGTTTGGATATACAGAATGGCTAATGTATGTGAAATACAACCAGGAAAAGTTTTTTAAGTATGATACATATATCCCGACAGCAGCATATTACAACTCTTATTCAACCAAGGTAAAGACTTTGGAAAACAGATATATGCGTTGGTTTAAGAGCAGTATGATGGATTATCTGCCACGTTTTGCCCTTACTGGTTATGATCATGGCATGTTCTTCCTGCGTGGTATATATAACAATGGAAAGAAGTTTAATGGAAGTACTGCTGATAAAAATGCAGTACAAACACCATTGCATTTTACCAAACTTGGTTCTGGTGGATATCAGAATGCCGGTTTTATGTTTGTCCATTACAATCGTAATAATACGATATCACTTATCAATTTTTGACAGAAAAGATGCGTAGATTATTAATATCGGCTGTGTTTTCTTTGTTGGTGTCTGGAGCATATGCCCAGATAGGATTGTATCGTAATGATATGAGTATCGGTGTAAACGGAGGATATGTTTTGAGTAATGTCGGTTTTAATCCGAAAGTAAATCAGACATATCATGGAGGTTTTACCGGGGGCGTGTCTTTTAGATATGTTTGTGAAAAGTATTTCAGTACAATCTGTGCTTTGCAGGCGGAAGTAAACTTCGCCCAGATTGGATGGAAGGAGGAAATACTCGATGCAAATGACGCTCCTGTAATAAACCCTGTTACAGGTGTGGCTGAGCAATATAGCCGAACAATGAATTATGTGCAGATACCGATATTTGCTCATTTAGGGTGGGGACGTGAGGATAAAGGCTTTCAGTTCTTTTTTCAAGCTGGTCCGCAGCTGGGTTTCTGTCTAAGTGAATCAACCAAGATGAATTTTAATTTTGAGGACATAAACCTAGATGATCGTGTTAACCATACGGTTGCTCAAGATACAATGGCTGTAGAGAATAAATTTGACTATGGTATAGCAGCCGGACTTGGAGTTGAGTATTCTCATCCTAAAGTTGGTCATTTCCAGTTGGAAGCACGTTATTATTATGGCCTGGGCAATATCTATGGTGATTCAAAGAAAGATTATTTTGGCAAGTCAAACTTTGGTAATATAATTGTTAAGCTTACTTATTTGTTTGATATTATTAGGACGAAGAAGTAGTTGATTGCTTTTGTCTTTAAAACAAGTAAGTCTTAATTGAAAATAAAAGAAGCGGCAGGTGAGAATCATTTCACCTGCCGCTTCTTATTTCTTGTTATTTATAATAGCACCGATTATTTAGAATACTTTTCTATCATTGCTTGTGCTTGAACATGCCCCAGCTCTTTGGCCTTTTCTAAGTTTGACATTCCGTTGCCCTTATCTCCTTTATTTATCTGTGCTAACCCTAATATCAGATAACCGTCTGCATATTCAGGTGCAAGCTCAATACATTTTGTTGCAGTTTTTATAGCGTCATCCATCATGTTTACTCTTAGTTCCAATGATGCTTTTTCTGCATAATATGTTGGTTCTTTCGGGGCAAGCATAATAGCTGTTGATATATCTATCAAAGCTTGTTGGTAAAGTTTTGCTTTTACTTCTGCTTGTTCACGTATATAATAGAAATTAGCATTTACATTTCCGTTTACCAGAATTTCGTAGCGTGTGTAGTCAAAGACAGCTTGTCTGAAGCTGTCTGTCGTAATATAAGCTTCCGCACGTGCCAAGAAATACGGAGCTGCTTCTCTAAGTCTTAAAGTGTCTGTTGTTGTTATGGCACTGTCAAGCAGCGCTATAACCTCTTTCATTGGGGCTTTAAGCATTTGTTTGCATTGTGATGCGTTATAGAATAATTCCGGGTTTCTTATTGATGTCTTTGTCAGGTCCATGAACATGTCATAGGCTTTCTGATATTCGCCCTTTGCATATGTTATGAGTGCCTGTTGGTGCTGATATGATGGCTGAGGATTTATTGCATATGCTTTATTAATTTCCTCAAAAGCCTTGTCCAGATTCCAGGCCGCGTATGGTATGTCGCTTTTATAAACTTCTTTGTTGTATATTATTTTGCTGTAATTATAGTGAGCCTCATCTTTGTTTTCAACCTTCTTGATGGCCGTTTCCATTTCTTTTTCAGCACTTTCAAAGTCATTTGCGTCAAGATATATTTGTGCTTGAGCTGTATAGCCGTCAACAGAAGTAGGGTATTGGTTTATGAAATCGCTGACTATAGCCGCATGTTTTATTGAGTCATTCGCTTGTGCCGCCATCATGAGTGTCAGAAGAGCCTGGCTCTTGTCTGTCGGCAATGATGGAGGTATGCCTATCTTTTTCATGGTTTCATCTTCAACAGAAAGTCCTGTTGTCTGCAGTTCGGTAATAAACTTTGCGTCTGTTGCGTGTATGTCTGTTGATGTCGTAGACGGTTGCATTATTCCAATAACTTGTCCTTCAGAATTAACAAAAGGGCAGGCATTTGTGTTTTCCGGAACAGCAAGTGAGAATATATAATATGAGTATTTATCCATAAACGTTTCTACGTTTTTTACAGTTGCAGCTGTTATTGTCGGTGATTTTTCTGCATATGATACAAGCCATGCCTGTGAGCCAGAAGCAGATGCAGATTGTGCAACATTCAGTGGAATAGTTTTGCCGCTGACCTTAAATTTTGCAACGTCATATATATCATTGACGCCCATTATTCTTTCTACATTCATTTCGCGTCCTTTGCTGTCTGTAACAATAGCTTTAGATGCTCCAATAAATGGCTTAAGGTCACTTATTGCTTCACCATTATTGCCGACAAACACACCATGGCTTGTTGAAAGAACAGTTCCATCTGCGTTGTATGTTGTTAGTTTGAATACGGATTTTGCCGCATTCTTTACGGCTGAAGGCTGTGCTTTGCTGTTGCCGCATACACAAAGTATGATTAATGTTAAAATAACTCCTATCTGTTTCATCGTTTATAATGTTTTTAATAATTCTTTGGCATTGTTTATGGCTGCATCAGAAATTTCAGAGCCACTGAGCATCTGTGCGATTTCTTTTGTGCGTTCGTCCTTGCTTAAAATGAGCATGCGACTGCTCGTGCCATGTTCTGTTTCTTCCTTAAACACTTTATAATGAGTGGTTCCTTTTGCTGCAATCTGTGGCAAATGAGTAATGCTTATGACCTGACGGTTGGCTTTTCCCATTTCCTGCATTATATCACCCATCTTTTCTGCAATTTTCCCGCTAACTCCGGTGTCTATTTCATCGAATATTATTGTAGGCAGTTTCACAGCACCGCTTATCATTGCTTTAAGTGACAACATAACTCTTGCAATTTCACCTCCGGATGCAACCTGTGCTACAGGTTGTACAGGTGTGCTGGTATTGGCACTGAATAAGAATGATATCCGGTCGTGGCCATCCTCACTGATATTTTTGTTTTCGATTTTTATAGAGAATCTTACGTTAGGTATTCCTAAGGGTATGAGCCTGTTACGCATTTCCTGCTCAATCACTTTCGATGCTTTTGTCCTTATTTCTGTCAGTTTAGATGCTATGGCTTCACACTCCTTAAGTAAACGTGCTTCTTCTGATTTAAGCTTATCTAACTCTTCATCACTGTTGTCGATATTACTTATCTGTTTCTCCAGATTATTTTGTATATTAATGAGATCCGCAATATTGGACACATGATATTTTTGTTCAAGAGAATAGATTTTGTCAAGCTGACTGTTTATCTGTTCAAGTCTTGAGGGATCGAATTCGATATTGTCGGCTTCTGAATTTATTTCGTCAGATATATCTTTCAGTTCTATAAAACAGCTTTCCAACCTGTCTGAAATAGAACTGATTTCAGGATATATGCTTGTTATGCCGATAATGGAGCGCGATGCTTCCTTCACTTTATCAAGTACATTATTGTCTGATTCATATGAGTTTAGTGAAGTTCCGGCTGAATAGAGCGCTGTCTTTATCTCTTCTACGTGACTTAATTTTTCGCTTTCCCGCTCGAGCTCTTCCTGCATGCCGTCTTTCAGTTCTGCTTCTGTGAGCTCTTTTAGCTGAAAACGGATGTAGTCTTCATTTTTTTTATTTTCTTCAATTTCTTTGCATAGTCTGTCTACGGCTTTCTTTGCATCTTTATATGCATTGAAATGTTCCTTGTATTTTATAAGGAGTTCTCTGTCCTTGGCTATAATGTCGACTACGTTTAGCTGGAAATCTTCTTCGTTCAGCAAGAGGTTTTGATGCTGACTGTGTATGTCTATAAGCTGTTGTCCCAAAGTGCGCATTAGGTTTAATGCAACGGGGGTGTCATTAATGAAAGAACGTGTCTTTCCTGATGAGTTCAGTTCTCTTCTTAATATACAGTCGGTATCGTCAAAGTCGATATTGTTTTCTGTGAAAAAGTCCTGCATGTTATATCGGCTTATGTCGAAATGAGCCTCAATAACACATTTTGAACTATTTGATTTTATGCTTTTCACGTCTGCACGCTGTCCTAGAAGCAGATTTATCGCTCCTAAGATAATACTTTTTCCGGCTCCGGTTTCACCTGTAATGACCGAAAAGCCAGGATTGAAATGTATGTCAAGTGTATCAATCAGCGTAAAGTTCCTAATATATAACTGTTTCAGCATTTTATATTGAAATGAAATATATTATTTTATTTTTTATTTTCTCCCAATAACTGTTTTGCGAAGCATTTATAGAAAATAGAATCTCATAAACTGATTCTTTTCTTTTTGTGTGCCTTTACCGTTATATATGTTTGCCAACTCATCTTTTTTGTAGTCCGTCCATATTTGCGGCAAGGTGCTCAAAGGTTTGTCTTCGTGTGCTTTTTTCAGATTTGTCTCGATTGTTGTTGTGATGTTTGTTCTTCCTCTTTCTACATTGTTGGCCATTTCGTCAAGGCCGCTGCGGTAATAGTCATATTGCAGCTGTCTGAAAGGTTTCATCGCTCCTTCCATGTAGTCATTAATGAATGCAAAGCGGTTTCTGTCATTCTCAAAAGCCTTCCATCCTGTAAAATTCAGATTCTGTGCATTATTTACAAGATTAAGGCATCTTTGCAGAATGTCCTCGCCACCCATAGGCGAGAAACTGTCAAGGTTCATACCTATGATCAGATATGCGTAATAGGCAATAAGTGCTGTCAGTTGGTTGTCTATCTGTTCTTCGTTGAAGTTTAATTGGTCAAACTGTGCAAATTCAAAGTTAAAGTCGCCGTCTTTATTATTATATAAGGTTGAATTATATGCTGAGTTGTATACAGGCCTGTTGGCTTGAATTAGTGCCGTACATGTAAATAAATTTGATGATGCGTCGTATTTCGTCACAGTTATATTGAAGTTGCATATTATTCTTTCATTTTTCTGAAACTGCAACGATGTCCATTGTTTGTCATTGATGAACTGTTCCAGGGTTTGCTGCAGATTGTCGAAGACACTTGCATCAGTGCCTTGAATCTGATTATGGTTTATTGTTACTTTAGCCAGTAACTCCTGAGCATTTGTGCCTGCTGTGATAAACAACCAACTTATTATAAGTAATAGCAACCTCATTTTGCCTGTTATGATTATGACCTGTTTTTTTCAGTGAAAAGTTTTGTTAATTCATCAATGATATCTGCAGCAACGTACTTTTTGTTTTTCTTTTCAAATGTTTTTATTTCATTCTTTGTTATGATTTCAATTTGGTTATCATTGCTGCGGAATGTCGTTCCTTCATTGCGCGTTGAGTTTAATACGATAAAGTCGAGATTCTTCCTTTCCAGTTTACTTTTGGCATTAATTTCTTCATTGTTTGTTTCCAATGCGAAGCCAACTAAAATCTGTTCATCAGTCTTTATACGTCCTAGTTCTGCTGCAATGTCATTTGTTGGGCATAGCTGTATGTTAAGATTATCTTTTTCGCGCTTAATTTTATTTTCTGCGATAGATATAGGACGAAAGTCGGCTACAGCTGCACACAATATTGCGGCGTGGCAATCTTTAAACTCTGTGACGGCTGCATTATACATCTCGTTACAGCTTTCTACATTGATGCGTTTTATCTTTTTAGAGCATTCAATACCAACAGGTCCGCTTATTAATGTTACCTCAGCACCGCGTCTGCGGCATTCTTCTGCCATGGCAAATCCCATTTTCCCGCTAGAGTAGTTGCCGACAAATCTTACCGGGTCTATCTTTTCATAAGTCGGACCGGCTGTTATCATTATTTTTTTCCCCTTCAGCGTATCTTTGTTTTCATCAAAGAATTCATCAAGATATCTTACAATTTCTTCCGGCTCCTCCATTCTTCCCTTGCCTTCCAGGCCGCTTGCAAGGAAGCCGCTTTGCGGCTCAATGATGATATTACCATATGACTGCAGACGCTTGATATTTTGTCGTGTTGAAGGGTGTGCGAACATGTCAAGGTCCATTGCCGGAGCGACAAACACAGGTGCTTTCATCGATAAGTATGTCGTTATAAGCATGTTGTCTGCTATTCCGTTGGCCATTTTTCCTATTGTACTTGCCGTGCATGGAGCAATCAGCATGGCATCGGCCCAAAGACCAATGTCAACGTGTGAGTTCCATGTGCCGTCACGTTGAGAGAAAAATTCGCTGATGACAGGCTTATGCGTAAGTGCAGATAATGTTATTGGTGTTATGAATTCCTTTCCTGCCGGAGTTATAACGGTCTGCACCTCAGCACCTTGTTTTATAAGTCCTCTGATTATGAGGCATGCTTTATATGCTGCAATACTGCCTGTTATGCCAAGTACAATTTTCTTACCTTTCAACATGTTGTATTTATATATGATATTGTGTTATTTTATTTCTTACCCTAGAGTTTATCGCTTGTTGAATTCTCTTAGGCGTATTCGTGTAAGCACTTGCTTCGTGTTGTATGTGAAGTCGCTGCTGAGCATCCAGCTGAAATATCCCGGGTCGCGGTTTAGTACTTCTGCAACACTCCATCCTTTGTATTTGCCAAAATTGAAAACTTCCTGCATACGTGGATTGCCGTCAGAATCTGTAAGGACATTTCCGTTGGCATCCTTCATTTCTTTCCAAATGATACGTCCGGCGAAATCAACGTTATTGTTGAGCTTTGAGAATTCTGCAAGCTCGTTCATGTCGTTGTTTAGCTGACGTTCAGGCTCTTCCTGTTTTCCGGGGGCATACATGTCGAGCTCTCCTTGCAGCACTCTGTAGGTAGCCTCAGTATCCTGATCAGCTTTATGAGCCACAAAGTCGTCTTCCATCTTTCTGCCGCAATAGAATTTATATGCTGCTGCCAGATTTCGACGTTCCATCTTGTGGAATATTGTCTGAACGTCAATCAGATTACATTTTGAAAAGTCAAAGTCGATGCCTGCGCGCAGAAATTCCTCGGCAAGCATAGGCACGTCAAAATGGTTTGAGTTGAATCCGGCAAAGTCACATCCTTGAAACTTGTTTGCCAAATCTGTTGCAAGCATCTTGAATGTAGGAGCATTTGCTACGTCTGCATCTGTAATGCCTGTAATGTCCACAACTTCCTGCGGAATACTTCTTTCGGGGTTTACAAACTGGTTTGAGCGTTCCTCCTTACCGTCAGGATACACCTTAATATAAGAAATCTGTATAATTCTGTCTTTAACAAGATCAAGCCCTGTTGTCTCCAGGTCGAAGACAATCAGGGGCTTTGTAAGATTTAATTTCATTCTTCTGATTAATCGTTTAATAACATGGGCATGATAAGCATCAGTATATCTTCATTTTCAGGCTGTTCTGCCGGAAGTATCAGGCAGGGGCGACTTGGGTCTGCCAACTTTAATACAACCTCTTCACAGTCAAGATGGCTTAATATTTCCATCAGTGAAGTACCCTTGAAGCCGATGTCCATTATGTTGCCGTTGTAGTCGCATACAATCTCTTCTTGTGCGCTTGTGTAGAAGTCAACATCTTCTGATGATATAACTACTTTGCCCATTTCGATATGCAGTCTTATCTGTTGGCTGCTGTCGCTTGCGAATGGTAGAACACGCTTTAAAACTCCTATAAGTACAAGTCTGTCTATCGTAAGCTGGTTAGGATTGTCTTGTGGTATTACGGAGTTGTAGTTCGGGTAGCGTCCTTCAATCAGGCGGCAAGATAACGTTCCGTCTGAGAATATGATGTTTGCATTGCGGTCATCAAATCTGATTATTATGTCATCATCATTTTTCTGCAGCACATTTTTTAATAATGTTGCAGGTTTCTTGGGCAAGATGAATGACAGCGGATTGTCTGACTTTATGTTCTTGCTCTTTGTTTTTACGAGTTTATGTCCGTCGCTGGCAACTATTGCCAATGTGTCTTGGCTCAGGTCGAAAAAGATACCATTCATCACCGGGCGCAGCTCTTCGTTGGCGGTTGCGAATATCGAGCGTGAAATATCGTTGTTAAGTGTTTTAGAGTCGATTATTATTGACGTCGCATTTTCGGGGAGTGACTGGAACTTTGGAAACTCTTCACCGCTCTGTCCTGTAAAGTTGTATACACCATTCTGATATATCACCTTTATTGCAAATGTCGTCAT
Organism: Xylanibacter rarus; assembly: GCF_001275135.1. Lineage (GTDB taxonomy): Bacteria > Bacteroidota > Bacteroidia > Bacteroidales > Bacteroidaceae > Prevotella > Prevotella rara. The sequence goes on from NZ_LFQU01000008.1 coordinate 66,663, forward strand.
GTCAACATCCAGTGTCAGTGGCTGTTCCGGCAACTCCTTTACGGCATCTAAAATAGTTTGGTTGTTGACTGCGAACACACCGCTGTCACATGTTTCGTCGAGTTGTATGTTCGTTGTCATAATGTTTTCGCTGTCTGATGCAGTTATTGTCAGATGATTGCCGTTTACCTCAAATAAGTAGCAATCCAATATAGGCAATGAATTTTTACTGCTGAACACTTTTGATAAAGCCGATAGGCGGCTGGCTAAAGCCGTGCTTGATATTGTAAGTCTCATTATTTAATATTATTATTCGTTTTATCTGCGTAATTAATAGGACACAAAAATACAAAAAAGCAAACTCTAAAACAAAAAAACGTGTAAAAATTTCTTTATTTACGAGTATTTTAGTAATTTCGCAATTCAAAAAATAGAAACAAATAATATATAAAGAAATGGAGATTGAAGGAAAAATTATAGTTGTTCTTCCTGCAAGAGAAGGCGTTTCTGCCAGAGGAACACAGTGGAAATCACAAGACTATGTAATAGAGACTCATGAGGCTTATCCAAAGAAATGTTGCTTCAATGTTTTCGGTGCAGACAAGATACAAATGTTCAATATTCAGAGTGGTGAGGAATTGCGTGTAAGTTTTGATATTGATGCACACGAATATCAAGGCCGTTGGTTCAATTCTTTGCGTGCTTGGAAAGTGGAGCGTATTGATCCGAATGCAGCTGCTGCACAAATGAATGCTACACAGGGAATGCCTTATACAGCTCCGGTTGCTGCGCCTCAGGCTCCAGTATCAGCAGAAACTCAGCCGGCTTCAGAGGCTGCTCCTTTCCCGCCGCAGCAAGAAGGTGAGAGTGAAGATGATTTACCGTTCTAATTATATAACGGGTAAGGTGCATTTATGTTTATTGTGATTATATCTGTTTCAGATTCATTGATCAATAAACATGGGTGAGGTTAAGAACTTTATATCCGGGGATTTAGGTTAGTGATTATTTATGAATGTAATCAACTTATTTGTTCTGTCCGGAATTAGATATTAAACGATAGGCATGGCATAAAATTTTATGTCATGCTTTTTGTTTTTATATAATGTCCTTTTTGTAAGGATATTTTGTCGTGTATTGTTGCTTTAAATGAATTTTGACGCTCTCAGATTTAATTATTTGTAATTGAGTCTTGTGTTTTGGACAAAAAGTAGTAAAATGTTATAATTTCAGTAATACGCTGATTGATAGAACTTTACGCCGTTTAGACCATCGCTGGATACTCCTTTTTATGCTAAAATCAATGCTTTAGCATTGCAAACTCAGTGGTTTTAGCTTGCAATTTGCCTGATTTTATAGCTCATAATCATTGTTTTATTCTCATAAATGGGTTGATTTTTTATGCTTAAATTCGAATAATGCAAATAAAAGTTAATAAATTGCGCGTATGTATAAGGTAAATTTAGAATTTATTATATGTTGATTTTCTAGATTGAAAAATATTTTTGTCCTGATTTTTTACTCTAAAATTGAAAGAGAATTGTTGTGATAATCATATATTAACTGATTCTGTTTTTATCGTATACTAAATGCCATAAAGTGTGGGCTTGGTACGCAAATGTGAAGATTTTCTGATGTGTAAGAGTATTGTGTGTTGTGTTTAAACAAAAAGAATGCTGGATTTAAGAAATAAATCCAGCATTCTTTTTTCATGTATATTAAGCATTCAGTTGCTTGATAACGTTATTATGTGCAACTTATTCTTTTATGTTAGGTTCTTCAAGTCCGAAGCCTTTCTTCTTGTCGAAAGCTTTAAGGGCGAAGCTTAGAATCAATGCCAGTACTCCTAATGATGCGAATATAAGCATCGGAACCAAGTAGCCGCCTGTAGCTTTCAGAGTCATACCTATTATAAGGGGAACGAAACATAGACCTATATTCTGTATCCAGAAAATAAGAGAGTATGCACTTCCTAAAATTACCGGGTCTATAATCTTCGGGACACTTGGCCATAATGCTGCGGGAACCAAAGAGAACGAAACGCCGAGAATTACTATAATGAGAAGTGCGAACCATTCGTTAGGATAGATTGGCAACAAGAATGCAAAGCTGAGGTGGCATGCTATCATTATAAGTGAACCGAGCATAAGCATTGTTGCGCCTTTTCCTTTGTGGTCAAGGAATGAACCAAGCACAGGAGTCAGTATCATTGCGAGAATCGGGAACCATCTGAACAAATCTGCTGCAGCTTCTTTCTCAATGTGCAGTGTTACTTCAAGATAGTTTGTTGCATATCTTTGGAATGGGAAGATTGCAGAATAGTAAAGTACACACAGTAATGCTACAATCCAGAACATCTTGCTGCTGAATATACGTCCGAGGTCGCTTACTTTAAATTCTTCAGTTGGTTCGTCTGAATTGGCTTCACCAAGCTGTTTGTCCAGTTTTGCGTCCATTACGGAGAACACAATAAAGTTGATAAGGCCGATAATCAAAAGAACGGTACAGAATGCTATCGGTGCCACAACAGAGTTGTCGAACTGTGTAGCAATTTTAGGTGAAACAGAGAATACTGCAAACACGCCAAGACGTGCAATAGCCATTTCAAGTCCCATTGCCAAGGCCATTTCTTTGCCCTTGAACCATTTTGCTATTGCTTTTGACACTGTTATACCTGCCATCTCACAGCCACAGCCGAACACCATGAAACCAAATGATGCCATTTTTGCACTTCCGGGCAGTGTTGTCCACCATGAGTCAAGCCAGCTGCACATGGCTGTTGCTTGGAACCAGTCGCTTACACCAATATATTTTATAGAGGCGCCTATAACCATTAATGATGTTGACAATATACCAGTGAATCTTATTCCGCACTTATCGAGGATGATACCTGCAAGGATAAGAAAACCACACACGTTAAGGATGTATTCCGAAGCAGCGTATGTTCCGAAAACTCCACTGTCCCAGCCTCTTTCTGATTCGATCAGCGACTGTAATGGCGACATTACGTCAACAAACATATAGGCAAAAAACATTGCCAATGCTATTAACACCAAAGCTGTCCAGCGCGCTGCGGCTGAATCATTCAGCTTTCTTTGAATTGCTTCTGTCATTGTTTTCTTTTATTTTTACTGTTAATTATTTCGGTGTTTAAATTATTTCAGCCAGCGGTCAAGCCAGTTGAAGAAAGTCCTTTGCCAGAGTACGCCATTTTGTGGCTTCAGCACCCAGTGGTTTTCATCGGGGAAAAGCAGAAGCTCAGCTGGAATACCTCTCATGCGAGCTGCATTAAATGCACCCATACCTTGGTTCGCATTGATGCGGTAGTCTTTTTCTCCGTGAATACACAATATTGGTGTGTCCCATTTGTCTACAAACTTGTGTGGTGAGTTGGCATATGTTCTCTTTGCATTTTCTGTCATGTCCTTGTTCCAGAAGGCATCATCATACTCCCAGTTGCTGAACCAAGCTTCTTCTGTATCAGTGTACATTGATTCTAGATTGAAAGCACCGTCATGAGCGATAAAACACTTGAAACGCTTGTTGTGATGTCCGGCAAGATAATATACGCTGAAGCCTCCGAAGCTTGCACCAACAGCACCGAGACGATCCTTGTCTACGAACGGGAGATTCTTGCATGCATCATCAATTGCACTTAGATAGTCATTCATGCACTGACCGGTCCAGTCGCCTGAAATTTCCTCATTCCATTCACTGCCGAAGCCTGGCAAACCTCTTCTGTTCGGAGCTATTACAACATAACCGTTGGCTGCCATTATCTGCATGTTCCATCGGTAGCTCCAAAATTGAGAAACAGGGCTTTGCGGACCGCCTTCGCAGAACAGTAGGGTAGGATACTTCTTTGTTTCATCGAAGTGTGCCGGAAGTATGATCCAATACATCATGTCTTTTCCGTCTGTTGTCTTTGTCCAGCGCTGCTGAATTTTGCCAAATGTCATCTGATCATACAGATGCTTATTTTCAAATGTTATTTGTTCAACTTTTGCTGTCTTTTCTTTTTTGCCAGGAGTTACGATGTATAACTCAGATGCTTGAGACATGCTGTGTCTCTCTGCTAGCAGCTTTTTGCCGTCATTAAGCATCTGAACTGAGCCATAATCATTCCAACCGTCTGTAAGTTGCATTACATTGCCCTTAAGATTGGTCTGATATATGTTCTCGCAACCATGCCAAATGCCGAGGAAATATAAAGTTTTTGAATCTGCAGACCAGCAGAAATCATCGACATTAGAGTCGAATGACTCTGTTGTATATGTCTTTTCCCCAGTTTTTAAGTTATAGACGCAAAGTCTGTTGCGGTCGCTTTCATATCCGTTGCGTGCCATGCTCAACCATGCGACATATTGGCCGTTTGGAGAGAATTTGGGATTTACGTCATATCCAGGGTTGTTTTTAAGATTTTCTTCAGAGTTAACAGCCTGGTTTTTCATAGACTTTGTCATGTTGATTTCAGGCTCTTTGTAATTTGCAGGCTTGCAAATATTTACAGTCTGTTTAGACTCTATATTATAAAGGTATATATCTGTGTCAGTTGAAATTGCATAATTTATTCCGGTCTTCTTTCTTGAAGTATATGCAATTGTTTTTGAGTCAGTGCTCCATGCTAGCTGCTCTGCACCTCCGAAAGGCTTAACAGGACATTCGTATGGTTCACCTTTCATTATATCAGTGCCTTCTCCAATGCCGTTTGACGTTACTTCAGCCAGATAAGGGTGGGGGATAGATTCAACATATTCATCCCAGTGTCTGTAATTCATATCTGTGATGACTCTTCCTGTTGTTAAAGGTAAGTCTTCCGGCTTTTCTTTTATAATTCCATGGTAAGGGATTTGTTTGATAAGTATAACATACTTTTCGTCAGGGGAAAATTTAAATCCGTCAATACCTGTTTTGTCGTTTGTAAGTTGCTTTCTGCCGCTTCCGTCAGAATTCATTTCCCATATTTGGCCGTCACATAAAAAAGCAATTTTCTGGCCGTCTTTTATCCATACTGCATCCGTCTCACTTTTTGCAGACGTAGTCAGCATTTTGTTATTCTTTCCATCAGAATCCATAATGTAGATTACCTGATGGCCTTTGTTTTGTTTTACACTGTAATAACCTACTTGGTAGATAATGTGTTTTCCATCTGGCGAGGCCTGTGCAGTGCCGATTCGACCCATTGCCCACAGAGCCTCTGGTGTCATTAGATCACTTTGTAAGGTGATGTTACTTTTACCGATGAAGCTCGCATTTTCTTGTGCGTTAACCGAACTACAACAAATTGAAAGTGCGGTTGCTAAGATTGTTGCTTTGTTCATAAATTTAGTGTTTTTAGAATATAGGGGCATACTTTTGCATGCCCCTATCAATTTATAAATGTGTTTTTTCCTATTTTCTCATTTTGTCTTGTGCCTCGCGTTGGCGTTTTAACTCCTCTGCCTGTTTTTGCATGGCTTCGAGTCTTGCCGCCAAGCCGCTCATCTTTTTAGGATTATTCTTGTTTTCCTGATATCTTGCTTCAAGAATACTCAACAATTTTTCATCATTTGTAGTCTTGCGCAAAGTCCACATGATGGCAGCACTGAAGAACAAAGATACAAAGTAATAGAAGTTAAGGCCTGATGAATAGTCGTTGAACATGAAGAAGAACATAACTGGCATCAGATAAGTCATCCATTGCATCATCTTCATTTGTTCAGCCTGAGCTCCGACCATTTGGTCTTTCTGCTGACGTATTGTCATTATTGAATACAAAACGTTTGCTACACAGAATAGAATACATGTTAAACTCAGGTGGTCACCTATGAGCCATATGTTGTTATGCCATTCGATTATCGGATCATATGTTGACAAGTCACTTATCCATAAGAAACTTTCACCACGTAGCTGTATCGCATTGGGGACAAAGTTGAACATGGCAATCCAGATAGGCATCTGTATTAACATTGGGAGACAGCCGCTCAATGGACTTACACCATATTTGGCGTATAGTGCCATCATTGCCTGCTGCTTCTGCATCTGGTCTTCAGGCTTGTTGTATTGTTTGGTCGCTTCTTCAAGTTTTGGTTTTAAAACTCTCATCTTTGCTGAAGACATGTAGCTCTTCTTGACCAAAGGATAAGTTATTACCTTAAGTAAAAGGGTAATCAATATAAGGACAATACCCATATTGATGTTCAAGCCTGTAAGCCAGTCGAACACGTATAAGGTGAACCAACGGTTAATTATACGGAACAAAGGCCATCCAAGATATACCAAGCGGTGAAGCTCTAAATCTTTGTTGAATGTGCTTTCTTTTTCAATCTTTTGCAACAGTCTGAAGTCGTTGGGACCATAATAGAATTCAAGTTCAGTTGAATTATTGCCTGTTGGGTCAAATGATGTCTTGACCTTTGCACCATATTGTTTCAGGTAGCCAGAACCTTTTTCCTGTGGAATGCTTGTCATTAATGAGTTTGTTCCCAAATCGTCCTTTGCAATCATTACTGCACTGAAGAACTGGTTCTTGAAGGCAACCCAGTCGATGGCGTCTTCTATTTTCTCATCAACCTTTTCACTTGTCTCGCTAATATAGTCAGTACCTCCATCCGTGAAATGATAAGTAAGAGATGCATACCGGTTCTCAAAGGTAAAGCCTTTTTCTTGTTGGCGGCAGTGGTCTGTCCATTCGATGTCAAGTTTGTTGTAGTTTGGTGAGAAAAGTCCGCTCATTCCATTTGCTTTTAAAGAGAAATGTAGCAGATAGTTCTTGCCAAGCTTATAATTCATTACTAAGGATCTTCCATTAGAGCCAACAGCAGTCATTGTAACTGTTGAGTCTGTAATGTTTGAAGGTGTAAAGTATAGATCGCTTGTTATGATATTTGTTTCTTTACCTTCAAGCATGAATTTTAAAGACTGATCTTTACTGTCAAAAAGAGTAAGGTCTTTATTGCCCTTGTTATCTTTAAAGTCCTTTATTACAGCTTTTTCAACAGTACCGCCTTTTGTGCTGAGTGTAAGCTCTAACTTTGAATTCTTCAAAATAATGTTTTGAGCTTTACCGCTTAACGACTTATAGAAAACAGCTGTAGTATCTGCATTTACATTATTTTGTGCATTCTGATTAGAGGCTTGTGCCTCAGCGTTACGGCTTTCTTCGGCTTTTTTCTTTGCAAGAGCTGTTATCGAGTCTTGCATACGTTGTTTGGCAATATCTTCTTCAGATGGTTGAGTATACCAGCTGAAGCCGATTAGCAGAGCAGCGATGAGAACAAAGCCAATGATTGTATTCTTATCCATCTTTTGTTTCTCTCTATGGTGTTATTTTTATTCTTTTACCTTTTAATAATATATCAATTTTTGCTTTTTTTGTTCTCTATAGCCTTTTTGATAAAATCAAGGAACAGCGGATGTGGATGAAGTACTGTGCTTGAATATTCCGGATGGAATTGTGTGCCGATATACCATTTCAATCCTGGTATTTCAACTATTTCAATCAGGTTGCTTTCCGGATTACGGCCAACACACTTCATTCCGGCTCTTTCGTATTCTTGTTCGAAATCGTTGTTAAATTCATAACGGTGACGATGACGCTCCTGGATATATTCTTTCTTATAGATATCGAATACGCGTGAGCCTTGTTTCAAAATACACTCATAAGCACCAAGCCGCATCGTGCCGCCCATGTTTGTGATGTTCTTCTGGTCTTCCATAATATCAATGACATTATGTTCTGTCTTCTCGTCCATCTCTCGACTGTTGGCATCTTCGTATCCAAGAACGTTACGTGCAAATTCAATTACCATCATTTGCATACCCAGACATATACCGAATGTTGGAATGTCATGTGTACGTGTGTAATGTGCGGCGACAATCTTTCCTTCTATTCCTCTTTGACCGAATCCCGGGCAAATAACAATGCCGTCCATATCTTTAAGCTTTTCGGCAACATTGTCTTCTGTAATCTTTTCGCTGTTTATGAATGTCGTTTTGACTTTGTAATCGTTATATGTTCCTGCCTGTGACAGACTCTCCAGGATACTCTTGTATGCATCCTGCAGGTCATATTTTCCAACAAGTCCGATATTTACGATTTCTGTTGCTTTATGTCTACGCTCCAAGAATGAACGCCATGGACCTAATGTCGGTGTTTCACCAACAGGTTCGCCCATTTTGCGCAATATCGTTTCGTCAAGCTTTTGTTCCTGCATCCTTACTGGAACTTCGTATATTGTCGGCATGTCGACACTTTGCACTACTGCGTCAGCGTCAACATTACAGAAGTTTGCAACTTTCTTTCTGATATTGTCGTTTATTGGATGCTCGGTTCTTAACACAAGGATATCCGGTTGGATACCAACGCTTTGCAGCTCTTTGACTGAGTGCTGAGTCGGTTTTGTCTTTAATTCTTTGGCTGCAGCCAAATAAGGAATATAAGTAAGATGGACACAAAGAGCCCTCTTGCCAAGTTCCCATTTTAGCTGTCTGATACTTTCTAAGAAAGGCAAGCCTTCAATATCTCCTACTGTACCTCCGATTTCTGTAATTACGAAGTCATAGTTGTTCTTCTTGCCAAGCAACATTACGTTGCGCTTTATTTCATCTGTGATATGGGGGATTACCTGTATTGTCTTTCCCAAATAGTCGCCACGGCGCTCTTTGTCTATGACGGCCTTATATATACGGCCTGTTGTAAGGTTATTGGCTTTGGTTGTCTGAATACCGGTAAAACGTTCGTAATGTCCGAGGTCAAGGTCTGCCTCGTGGCCATCCACTGTTACATAACATTCGCCATGTTCATAAGGGTTCAGCGTACCCGGGTCAATGTTGATGTATGGGTCGAACTTTTGGATTGTGATGTTGTATCCTCTGGCCTGAAGAAGTTTGCCTATTGATGACGATATTATTCCTTTTCCAAGAGAGGAAGCTACACCGCCGGTAACGAATATATACTTTGTCTCTGCCACGATTATAATATTTTGGTTATTTATTAATACTAATATACAAGGTGCAAAATTAAGAAAAAATGCTGATATGCCAAAATTATAATCTCTTAATTTTAATAGTTTCGTGTGTGTTGAAAAAAACAGCCATTAATGTTCTGTTTTTGAATATTAATACTAACTTTGCACGCAAAAAGTGCTAAAAGTATGAAACATAAGCAAATATTGATATTAATAATCTTGGAGTTCTTCTGTGCGGTGTCTTGTTTCGGAGCGCCTATTAAGCATCATAATGGCCGAAACATAAGCAGAGATTCTTTCATCGTGGCTTCGTATATTGATTCGCTTAAAGCGTGTAAAGTCCATATGGATTCTTTAATGTATGCAGCTGATACTTTGGATGATAATGCAGGATCTGATGCCCGCTTTTTCCGCGTTTTTGCTCCTCTGACATTTTATTATTCTGTAGCTGGTCATACTTTTAGCATTAATGATAAGTACAAGGGTGTTGATGATGTGAGCAGCGCTATTGACGATGCGTTGATGTCTGTTTATGTTAATCATCCGGAATATGTCGTAAATACGGAAAGTGACTTAAGCAAAATAGGCTCTTTGCATGAAGAGATAACTTCGCCAATACGTCATAAGGTTGATTATTCTAGGGAAGAAGCTTCTGCACCGGACGTAAGCCTTGACACTCCTGTTGAAATTGTCATAGAGAAACCGAACTTTTGGACTTTTGGCGGTGACTACTATTTGCAGTTCCTGCAAAATTATGTCTCAAGTAACTGGTATAAAGGTGGCGAAAGCAATTATTCGATGGTTGCAAGTACCACGCTACAAGCGAATTACAATAATAAACAAAAGGTTAAGTTTGAAAATAAACTTGAGCTTAAATTAGGATTTCAGACCTCAAGCGGAGACACCCTGCATAACTTTAAGACTACAGAGGACCTTATAAGATATACGGGCAAATTGGGACTTCAGGCAAGCAAGAATTGGTATTATACATTGCAGCTTATCGCATATACCCAGTTTATGCGTGGCTATAAGAGCAACGATCCTGAGGTGTATTCAGATATTTTATCGCCGTTGAATATAAACTTGTCTTTGGGTATGAGCTATTCGGTAAACGCTTTTAACGGAAAACTAACAGGATCTTTGCAGATGGCTCCTATTGCATACAACTTCAGATATGTCGGACGAAAATCGCTTGCAACAAGATATGGACTAGAGGAAGGTTCGCATACAATGAATGATGTGGGTTCTGAATGTACGATAGATTTGACATGGGCTTTTTCGGATTTGATTAAATGGAAGACTCGTCTTTATGGTTATACGACTTATGAACGAACTGAAGTAGAATGGGAAAACACCTTTACATTCCAGTTTAATAAATATATCTCGACAAATATCTTCATATATCCGAGATTTGACGACGGATCGTCAGTGCGCCATGATGACTATGGATATTGGCAGTTTAAAGAATATGCCTCAATAGGTTTTGCATATTCATTTTGATGTGAATAAGGTTAGTGATGAATATTCTTATGATATAATGATAATAAAAAAGGGAGCATTGAGCTCCCTTTCTTATTTATTTTGCTTCTTCCATTGTGCCTTCTACATATAAGCGCACAATTTCATTCTTTGCGTTAGACTTTATCGTGATTGATTTCTTAAAATGTCCTGGAAATTTGCCTTTGCCGTTGTATGTCACTGTCACTGTTCCTTTTCCGCCGGGAGCTATTGGAGCTTTAGTGTATGATGGAACTGTGCATCCACAGCTGGCCATTGCTTGGTTTATTACGAGTGGGGCGTCTCCCACGTTGGTAAAGTTAAATGTACACTTTTGTACGGGATTACTTTCTGAAAATTTGCCGAAATTATAAGTTTGCTTGTCAAACTTAATTTCTGCCGTCTTTTGTGCTGCTGCATTGCTTATGCAAAGTATCAGCAACATTGAAATGAATAGGATCTTTTTCATTTTTATTCGGTTAATAATAATTTTTTGCAGCAAATTTACATCTTTTTTTTATAAAATATATAATCGATGGTTTATTTTGTGTTAATTAATTATGATTTGATTGTAAAATTATATTCAAATTCGTTTTGTAATATATTTTTGTCAAACGGGGTAGTTGGCTGCATGTTTTATGGGCATGCCATTTCGTGCCTGTTTTTATCAGTTCTAGGATAAAGGGGAAATATCTTTAATTATTTTGGTTTGGGATGATTGCGCGATTATTCGTTTTAGCCTTAATTTGTAAATTGTATTTTTAAGTCTGGTATGGTAAAATTTTATTACTGATTTTGTGCTATTATTTTGCAAAAAGTTTTCTCTAAAATAGAAAAAGCGTCGTAACATAAATTAAATGTTGGTGGACGTTTTTCGTGTTTTTATAACCTTTTTTATTGCTTTCGTGGTCGAAGTCTGTGTGATGTTATTGTTTTTAGGCGTAAATTCATTGTTTTTTATCGGTTAAAGCATTGCTTTTGTGTCCTGAAACCATGCTTTTTGCTGTGTAAAAGGGCATGTTTTGTACTGGAGAATGTATCAGGTAATTAGATATTCTGTGTTAACCCATTGATATGTAGTGAAATACGAAAAATGAGGTTTTTCGCTATTTTCTAAAGGAAATACATTCATGTAAAAAATAATGGCGTTTTCAGAAGCTTTTAATCAAAAAGTTTTCTGTTTTTTTAATGCATTTATTATAATTGTCAGAGAGATGTTTGCGAGTTGCTCGCTAGTTTGCAATTTTGAATTTTTTGGCTGATAGTGCTTCGTATTTGTTCCTCTAAAAGTTGGAGATTTTTTGTGTTCTTCATCTTAAAAAGAATTATCTGTATTAGCCGGTGAACGGATACCAGCTCGGTTTAAACAGTTGAATTTTATACTATCATAGAGTGTAATTTTACTTTTCGCCATTTAAAATTTGTTCATTCGGTCATTTTTTGTACTTTTGCATCATAATTAAAGTAATTTGTAAGTTTATGTATAGAACAAATACATGTGGGGAATTGCGCTTGTCTGATGCAGGCAAGACAGTTACTCTGGCCGGATGGGTTCAGCGCATCCGTAAAATGGGCGGAATGACATTTGTCGATATCCGTGACCGATATGGTATTACACAGCTTGTCTTTAATGAAAACGACAATGTTGAGCTGTGTGCTGCAGCCAACAAGCTTGGACGTGAGTTTTGTATACAGGCTACAGGACTTGTCAACGAACGTGAGAGCAAGAACAAGAATCTGCCTACTGGTGATATAGAGATTATCGTCTCTGAGATGAATGTCCTGAGTGAAAGCATCACGCCGCCGTTTACAATAGAGGATAATACAGATGGTGGTGATGATATAAGAATGAAATATCGCTATTTGGACTTGCGCCGTTCATGCGTCCGCAAGAATCTTGAATTGCGCCACCGTATGACAATATTGATACGCAACTTCTTGGATTCGAAAGATTTTATTGAGGTTGAGACACCTATATTAATAGGTAGCACTCCTGAGGGTGCACGAGATTTTGTTGTGCCTTCACGCATGAATCCAGGACAGTTCTACGCATTGCCACAAAGTCCGCAGACTCTGAAGCAGTTGCTTATGGTGAGCGGATTTGACAGATACTTCCAGATAGCAAAGTGCTTCCGTGACGAAGATCTTCGTGCCGACCGTCAGCCTGAGTTCACACAGATAGACTGTGAGATGTCTTTTGTTGATCAGGATGATGTTATCAATCTTTTTGAAGATATGGCACGCCATTTGTTTAAGGAAATACGTGGTGTGGAATTACCGGCCAAACTACAGCAAATGACATGGCATGAGGCAATGTGCAGATTTGGAAGCGATAAGCCCGATTTGCGTTTTGGAATGGAATTCGTTGAACTAATGGATACTCTAAAGGGCACAGGCTCGTTCGAGGTGTTCAATAGTGCAGAATATATTGGCGGAATCTGTGTGCCGGGCTGTGCTTCTTATACAAGAAAGCAGATAGATCAGCTGACTGATTTTGTCAAGAAACCGCAAGTTGGCGCTAAAGGACTTGTTTGGGTTAAGTTTAATGAAGACGGTTCTGTAAAAAGCAGCATAGATAAGTTCTATGATGCAGATGTCTTGCAGAAACTTAAAGAAGTGATGGGTGCAGGTAATGGTGACCTGGTATTGATTCTTAGTGGTGATAATGCAAACAAGACACGTGTTCAGCTCTGTAGCCTTAGATTGGAAATGGGCGACAGGCTTGGCTTGCGTGACAAGAATAAATTTGAATGTCTGTGGATTATTGACTTCCCGCTGTTTGAGTGGAGCGATGAGGAACAGCGCCTGATGTCTACTCATCATCCGTTTACAATGCCAAATCCTGATGATATTCCATTATTGGAAGAGCATCCGGAAAGAGTGCGTGCTAAGGCGTATGATTTCGTTTGCAATGGTATTGAATTGGGTGGAGGAAGCCTTCGTATCCATGACGGACGTCTGCAAGAGCGTATGTTTAAGATATTGGGCTTCACGCCGGAGCGTGCGATGGCTCAGTTCGGCTTCTTGATAAATGCATTTAAGTATGGCGCACCTCCTCATGCAGGATTGGCTTTTGGCCTTGACCGTTTTGTTTCTGTAATGGCAGGATTAGACAGTATACGTGATTGTATTGCGTTCCCGAAGAATAACAGTGGACGTGATGTCATGTTGGATGCACCGTCTGCTCTTGATGAGAAACAGCTGGATGAGCTGCAGATAAAGGTTGATTTAAGTCAAGAAAATTGATATTAAAAAAGCACTTAATGTGTTGAATACGATTTTTCTTGATAAAATTTTTAATAATTTGAATAAAATCACTATATTTGCATCGAGAATTTGAAAAGATTGTATGTCTTTTAGACATTGTCGATCTTAATGTGTTTTACTTGAATTATGACAGAGAAGAACGTAAGTGTAAGAAAGACAGCTGCAACAAAAGCTGTTGAGAAGAAAGCAGCACCGAAGAGAAGTACTGCAAAGAAAGTTGAATTAGAGATTAATGCAGAAACAGTAGGATTTAAGGCTGGCGATGTATATCAGGCCTTAGCTACAGCTGAAAAGCCCTTGAGCGTTGCTGAGATTGCTAAAGCAGCTAAAATTACCACAGAAGAGACTTTGCTCGGTATGGGCTGGCTCTTTAAAGAGGGTAAGATAAAAGATGCAGAGAACAAGATTACATTAGCTTAATCTGTAGAAAGAATATTTAAAAAGGGCTGGTAATATTTTCTTACCGGTCCTTTTTTATTATCATAATACTATGAGCTACGACCGCGATATCATCTTTATTCTTAACGAGGCCGGGCCTAAAGGCTTGAGCGTGAAAAAGATAGCAAGGCATGTCTATAATCATAACAACGGATTCTTCAATGTCGTGTCGTTTGAAGACGTCTACCGTTATGTTTCGTCATATTTGATCCGTACAAGTAAAGTGCCTGATTCTATTATTGAGAAGACAGATGAGCGTGGAGTGTATCGTATCAATAATTCTTCTAAAATGTCTCTTCAACTGCAATTTGAATTTTGTGATGACGAAGAAAAAGAAGAGCCTGAAAATAAACATGAAGACTTGTCTTTGTCATTATTTTAAGACACTTTAAGATACAAAAAAATCATAAATTCAAGGGAAATGCATTTCTAAATCGTCTTTAATATAAAAAGTATTTTTATTATGTCTGGTAGATATTTGTTAGGTTTTGATGTCGGAAGCTCTTCAGTAAAGGCATCTTTAGTAGATTCAGATAGCGGCGTATGTGTCGCATCAGCATTTTATCCAGAAAAGGAAGCACCTATCATAGCCGTGAAATCTGGTTGGGCTGAACAAGATCCTCAAATGTGGTGGGATAATGCAAAACTCAGCTTGAAAAAGGTTATGGCAGATTCATCTGTTAAAGGTGAAGATATTAAGGCAATTGGTATATCTTATCAGATGCATGGCCTTGTGTGTGTTGATAAGAATCAGAATGTATTGAGGCCTTCTATAATTTGGTGTGATTCTCGAGCTGTGCCTTATGGTGAAAAAGCTTTTGAAAATATAGGACCAAAAGAGTGTCTTGGTCATTTGCTTAATTCGCCGGGTAATTTTACGGCTTCTAAGCTTGCATGGGTGAAAGAGAATGAACCGCAGCTGTTCGAGAAGATATATAAGATAATGTTGCCTGGTGATTACATCGCAATGAAACTGAGCGGTACTATTAATACTACCATCAGCGGATTGAGTGAAGGCATGTTATGGGACTTTAAGAATAAAAAAGTTGCAAAATTCCTGTTGGATTATTTCGGTTTTGATGAAAGCTTAATTGCTGACATTGTGCCGACGTTTAGTATTCAGAGTGAAGTCTCAGAGGCCGCTGCAAATGAATTAGGCTTGAAGGCAGGAACACCTATTAGTTATAGGGCGGGTGATCAACCTAATAACGCTCTTAGCCTTAATGTGTTTAATCCGGGTGAAATCGCGTCTACAGCTGGTACTTCAGGTGTCGTTTATGGCGTTTTGGGCGAAGCTAATTATGACATTAAGAGTCGAGTTAATACTTTTGCCCATGTTAATTACCAAAAGGATATGGAACGTCTTGGCGTTTTGTTGTGTATTAATGGAACAGGAATATTAAACGCTTGGATGCGCCGTAATGTTGCACCTGAAGGAATTTCATATTCAGATATGAATGATATGATGGCAAGTGTTCCGGTAGGAAGTGATGGAATAACAATCATTCCTTTTGGCAATGGAGCTGAGCGTGTGCTTGAGAATAAAGAGATCGGCTGCTCTATCCATGGCGTAAATTTCAACAAGCATGGCAAAGCCCACCTGATGCGTGCAGCACAGGAAGGTATTGTCTTCAGTTTCTGTTATGGTATGGAGGTAATGCAGCAGATGGGTATGGATATACATAAAATACATGCAGGTAAAGCCAATATGTTCTTAAGTGAGTTGTTCCGTAATACCTTAGCTGGAGTTAGTGGCGCTACAATAGAACTTTATGAAACAGACGGAAGTGTAGGAGCTGCCAAGGGAGCCGGTATGGGTTGTGGCATATATAAAGATCATGATGAAGCTTTTGCAACATTGAAGAAGTTGGCAGTTATAGAGCCGGATGAAAAACGACGTGCTGAATATTTGCAGGCTTATTCATTATGGAAAGAGACTTTATTGCAACAAATTAATCATTGATTAGTAATTTCGAGATATAATTATTTAGGTTTAATAAATTAATAAATAACGGTTATGGTAAAAGAGTATTTTCCGCAGATAGGAAAAATTAAATTTGAAGGTAAGGATAGTAATAATCCTTTAGCTTATCATTATTATGATGCTGAAAAAGTAATAATGGGTAAGAAGATGAAAGATTGGTTGAAGTTTGCAATGGCTTGGTGGCATACATTAGGCGCAGCAAGCGGTGACCAGTTTGGTGGCGGAACACGTACATATGCATGGGATGAAAAAGCTGATGCAGTTGAGCGTGCTAAGGACAAGATGGATGCCGGATTTGAAATAATGGACAAACTTGGCATAGAATATTTCTGCTTCCATGATGTTGACTTGGTTGACGAGGGTGAGACTATCGAGGAATATGAAGCTCGTATGAAGGCAATCACTGATTATGCTCTTGAAAAGATGAAGGGCACAAATATCAAATTGCTGTGGGGTACTGCAAACGTTTTTGGTAATAAGAGATACATGAATGGTGCTGCAACTAATCCTGACTTTGATGTTGTTGCACGTGCCGCTGTGCAGATAAAGAACGCTATTGATGCAACAATAAAGCTTGGAGGTGCAAACTATGTATTCTGGGGTGGTCGCGAAGGCTATATGAGCCTTTTGAACACTCAGATGCAGCGTGAGAAAGAGCATCTTGCAAATATGCTGAAAGCTGCTCGTGATTATGCTCGCTCAAAAGGATTCACAGGAACATTCTTGATTGAACCTAAACCAATGGAGCCGACAAAGCATCAGTATGATGTTGATACAGAGACTGTTATCGGATTCCTCCGCGCACATGGTCTTGAAAAAGATTTCAAGGTTAATATTGAGGTAAACCATGCAACACTTGCAGGTCATACATTTGAGCATGAACTTGCTGTTGCTGTTGACAATGGTATGCTTGGAAGCATTGATGCTAACCGTGGTGATAATCAGAATGGATGGGATACAGACCAGTTCCCAATTGATAACTGGGAGCTTACTCAGGCAATGATGCAGATTATTCGTAATGGCGGATTAGGAAACGGTGGTTCTAACTTTGATGCTAAATTGCGTCGTAATTCAACAGATCCAGAGGATATCTTCATTGCTCATATCAGCGGAATGGATGCTATGGCCCGTGCTTTGGAGAATGCAGCAAATCTGATTGAGAACTCTCCAATTTGTGACATGGTTAAGGAGCGTTATTCTTCATTCGATTCTGGTAAGGGTAAGGAATTTGAAGAAGGCAAACTTTCTCTTGAGGATATTGTAGCATATGCAAAAGAGAAGGGTGAGCCAAAGCAGACTTCTGGCAAGCAGGAGTTGTATGAAACTATTGTTAGCTGGTATTGCAAATAAATATTGAATTAATAGATTTGTGCAGACGATATAAAACGGCTGCACAAAATCTTTTGGCGTATTTAATGTCATTGTAGATAAGTTCACTTGTCTAAATTGACGACAGCCGCAAAGAAAAATCCATATCAACATTCAGTGCTGATATGGATTTTTATTTTGTTTCTACCTATTGTCTTGCCAATCTATATTGGTAAACTTGTTCCTTATAAGGAAATATGGCTATTTATAAATTCAGTTTTTATGATTGATGCAAATTCCTCGTTTGTACCATTCGTAAAGTTTGTGGATGCCCTCATCTATCTCTATTTTATGATGCCATCCAAGATTGTGCAGTTTTGTAACATCTGTAAGCTTTCTTGGAGTTCCGTCTGGTTTTGTCGCATCCCATAATAGTTGTCCTTTAAAGCCAATTTCATGCATTACTTTTTCTGCAACATCACGTATGCTTATTTCTTTACCGGTGCCGACATTAATGTGACAGTTTCTGATTTCTTTATCATTAGGCGAGTATGTGTCTTTGAAATCTACGTTTAATAAAACATAAACGCTTGCGTCTGCCATTTCTTCACTCCAGAGAAATTCTCTCATTGGACTTCCTGTGCCCCATAATGTTACGGCCTGTGGCGTTATTCCGAATTTATCAAGAATATTTAGTATTTCCTCATTCGTGTTTTGTCCACATACTCCTTCAACAGGTCTTAAGTTTAAGTCTTTGCGAACTGCTTCCCAATTGTTTTCGTTAAGGCATTTTGCCAAATAAATTTTACGTAACATAGCAGGCAGAACATGACTATTTTCAAGATGGAAGTTGTCATTTGGACCATAAAGGTTTGTCGGCATTACTGCAATGTAATTGCATCCATATTGCAGACTGAAACTTTCACACATCTTTAAACCCGCAATCTTTGCTATTGCATATGGCTCGTTTGTGTATTCAAGTTCAGATGTTAGAAGGGCATTTTCCTTCATGGGCTGTTGTGCCATTTTTGGGTAAATGCATGTACTTCCTAAGAACAACAATTTTTTAACATTGTGCTTGAAACTTTCGCCAATGACATTTTGTTGTATTTGAAGATTTTGATAGATGAAGTCTGCCCTGTAATTAAGGTTGGCCATGATGCCTCCAACATGTGCAGCTGCTAACACTACAGCTTCTGGACGTTCTTCGTCAAAAAAACTTTTAACAGCAACTGGGTCAAGTAAGTCTAGTTCCTTATGCGTGCGTCCAACCAGATTGTTATACCCCCTTTGCTTAAGATTATTCCAAATTGCAGACCCCACTAGTCCGTGGTGGCCTGCAACGAATATTTTTGTATTTTTGTCTAACATCTTTATTCTGCCATTTGTGCTTTGATATAGAGTTTTTTCACAAACTTCATATCGTGTTGTACCATTATTCTTATTAATTCATGGAATGATGTTTTTGTTGGATTCCATCCGAGAATCTTTTTTGCCTTTGCCGGATTTCCTAATAGTTGGTCTACCTCACACGGGCGGAAGTATTTTGGGTCAACTTCAACTATTGTCTTGCCAGTCTTGGTGTCAATACCTTTTTCGTTGACACCTTCACCTTCCCAACGGAGTTCTATGCCTGCTTCTTTGAATGCTAATGTACAGAATTCTCTTACAGTGTGCATTTCTCCTGTAGCAATGACAAAGTCGTCCGGCTCTGGTTGCTGTAGAATGAGCCACATGCATTCAACGTAGTCGCGTGCATATCCCCAGTCTCGTTGTGCATCAAGATTGCCGAGATACAATTTGTCCTGGAATCCTTGAGCAATACGGCAGGCTGCAAGAGTTATTTTTCTTGTAACGAAGTTTTCTCCTCTGCGTTCACTTTCATGGTTGAAAAGAATACCATTGCAACAATACATATTATAGCTTTCGCGATAGTTTTTCATAATCCAGAAGCCATAGAGTTTGGCTACAGAATATGGAGATCGGGGGTAGAATGGGGTTGTTTCAGTTTGCGGCACTTCCTGAACTTTTCCATAAAGTTCAGATGTTGAAGCCTGATATATTCGGCATGTCTTGTCTAGTCCGCAAATGCGTACTGCCTCAAGCAGTCTTAATACGCCTACAGCATCTGTATCTGCTGTATATTCTGGAACATCGAAAGAAACTTTAACATGACTTTGTGCCGCTAGATTATATATTTCGGTTGGTTTGATTTCTGCAATTATACGTATTAATGATGACGAGTCGGTCATATCAGCCCAATGCAGGTTTACAAGTCTTGATTTCTTCATGTCTCTTACCCATTCATCCAGATATAGATGTTCAATACGTCCTGTATTGAATGAAGACGAACGGCGGAGCAGTCCATGAACTTCGTATCCTTTTTCAATTAGAAATTCGGCAAGGAAAGAACCGTCCTGACCGGTTATACCGGTAATTAATGCAATCTTTTTTTCCATTTTAATCTTTTGTGTCTTTAATTATTTATTGTCGCTTGAAAATTGTTTTATACGCTGTTCTTCAGACAACTTGCAAATTAAAAGCTTGTTTCCGTCGTCTGCAACAATGTATCCGTCTAGTCCTTGAATAACTACTTTCTTTTTGTCTAGAGTATGTACGATGCAGTTGTGGGTATCAAAAAGCGAGACATTTTCTCCAATTACTCCATTGCCATAAAGATCTTTTTTTGTTTGAACAAGCAATGAGCCCCATGTGCCGAGATCGCTCCAGCCAAAATCAGCGGGACATACGAATATTTCCTCGGCTTTTTCCATAATTGCATAGTCAACCGATATGTTTTCGCACTCAGGGAATCTTAAGTCGATTTCTTCCTGCTCTTTAGGAGTGCCATATACAGGCTGCAGGCTTTCGAAAATTTTGCTTATTGCAGGCTGATAAATGCGGAATGCATTTACGATAGTGTTGACGCTCCAAATGAATATTCCTGCATTCCAGAAATAACTTTTGTTTTGGATATATTTTTTTGCTGTTTCTAAGTCTGGCTTTTCTCGGAAAGAATCAACTCTGAATATTTCTTTATTCCGTGGAGAGCATGACGACAGGTCAGCCTGAATATATCCATAACCTGTTTCCGGGCGCGTAGGTTTCATTCCAAGAGTTATTATCGCATCTGTTTCACTAGTGAATTTGAGGCATTGAGATATGACTCTTTTAAACTCTTCGCAATTTGTAACTATATGGTCGCTTGGTGTGACAACAATATTGGCATTACGGTCTTTGGATTTTATTCTCCAACTCACGTATGCTATACATGGAGCAGTGTTGCGTCTGCATGGCTCACATAAAATGTTGGTAACCGGAATTTCCGGCAGTTGTTCTAAAACTAAGTCTTTATAGCTGCGGTTTGTTACAACCCATACGTTTTCAGGAGAACATATTCCCTTGAATCTGTCGAATGTTAGTTGTAGCAGGGAGCGTCCTACTCCTAATACATCTATAAACTGTTTGGGTTTTTCTGTTGTACTCATTGGCCAAAAACGGCTGCCAACCCCGCCAGCCATTATGACTAAGTGATTATTATTATAAGCCATAAATTAAATAATGTAAAAATTATAACTAAGGCAAAAGTACTAAAAAATTAGATACAAAAGAAGGTTTTTGAAAAAAAACACTATTTGACATACGAATAATGTCTTTGCTGCCATAATTCTAAACTGGCGCTTATTTTGAAGACTAGTCTTTTACTGATATACTTTAAAACGTCGTATATTGTTTATTTTCTGTATTTTATGTTATTTTGATATTTCTTTTGTTTAAGTAGATAGGTGCGTCTGTTGTTAATAAATGTTATCGCTGTTAAGGTTTATTTGTGTTTTATGTGTACTAATTCTAAGTTGGTTTATCAAAAAACAATGATTGGTTATTGTCGTATTTCTTATCTTTGTCGCCAAACAAGCACTTAATAAAGATAATATTTTTATTTTAGGTGAAGTTCTTTTGCTTATTTTAATAACAAAACCTGATATATAATGAAAAACTATCCAAAAATCGGAATTCGTCCAATTATTGATGGCCGTCAAGGCGGAATAAGAGAAAGTCTTGAGGAAAAGACCATGAATTTGGCAAAAGCTGTAGCAGAACTTATCTCTAATAACTTAAAAAACGGAGACGGTACTCCTGTTGAATGCGTCATAGCAGACGGTACGATAGGTCGCGTAGCTGAGGCAGCACGATGTGCAGAGAAGTTTGAAAATAATGGTGTGGGGGCCACAATTTCCGTTACATCATGCTGGTGTTATGGATCAGAAACAATGGATATGCATCCTTATTGGCCGAAAGCCGTATGGGGATTCAACGGTACGGAGCGTCCGGGAGCTGTTTATCTTGCTGCAGTACTTGCTGCTCATGCTCAGAAGGGACTTCCTGCATTTGGTATTTATGGACACGATGTGCAGGACTTGGATGATAATACAATACCAGCTGACGTGGCTGAGAAGATATTGCGTTGGGCGCGCGCCGCTCAGGCTGTAGCAACCATGCGCGGCAAGTCTTATCTGTCTATCGGAAATGTTGCTATGGGTATTGCTGGAAGTATTGCCAACGCTGATTTCATGCAGGAATATCTTGGCATACGTGCAGAACAAGTGGATATGACTGAAATTCTGCGTCGTATGGATGAAGGCATCTATGATAAGGATGAATACAAGAAGGCCATTGAATGGGTTAAGAAATATTGTGTTCCCAATGAGGGTGAAGACATAGGAAATAGAGATGTCAAGAAAAAGAACCGTGAGGAAAAGGATGCCGACTGGGAGTTTGTCACAAAGATGACAATGATATTCAGAGACTTGATGACTGGCAACGAGAAGCTGCTAGAGGCCGGATTTAAGGAAGAGGCATTAGGCCATAATGCTATAGCCGGAGGTTTCCAGGGACAAAGACAATGGACTGACTATAAGCCTAATGGTGATTTCTCTGAGGCAATGCTAAATACGTCGTTCGACTGGAATGGTATACGCGAGCCTTACGTGTTTGCAACAGAAAATGATACATGCAATGGTCTGACAATGCTGTTGGAACATTTGCTGACAAACCGCAGCGCTATATTCTCTGATGTCAGGACATATTGGAGTCCAGAGGCTGTTAAGCGTGTTACGGGTAAAGAGCTCAGCGGGCGAGCTTCAGGAGGAATTATACATCTTATAAATTCTGGCGCCACAACTCTGGATGGAACAGGACAGTGTTGTGATGCCGACGGAAATCCAGTGATGAAGCATCATTGGGAACTTACAGACAAAGAAGTTGAAGCATGCCTTTCTGCTACTACATGGTATCCGGCAAACCGTGATTATTTCCGTGGCGGAGGCTTCTCATCCAACTTCCTGTCTAAAGGTGGTATGCCTGTAACTATGGCACGTCTTAACCTTGTAAAGGGACTCGGACCGGTGCTTCAGCTTGCTGAAGGATGGACGGTAGACATCGATCCGGAAATACATAAGGTAATAGACAAGCGTACAGACCCGACTTGGCCAACTACATGGTTCGTGCCGCGTCTTTGTGACAAACCTGCCTTCAAGGATGTTTATTCTGTTATGAATAACTGGGGTGCAAATCATGGAGCCATCATTTATGGTCATATAGGTGCAGACCTTATTACTCTTGCGTCTATGCTCCGTATACCAGTTTGTATGCATAATGTTGATGACGACAAAGTGTTCCGTCCTGCAACATGGAATGCTTTCGGCATGGATAAGGAAGGAGCCGATTTTAGGGCATGTGCCAACTTCGGACCTCTTTATAAATAATTTTTTATAGGTTGAGAAAGTATCATTAGAGGGAGCGGGAACGGACTTTGTACGTTTCCGCTCTTTTTCATGTAGGTTTCTGCATTTTATGAATTTTATGGCCGTTATGCCTTATTGGTTGGCGGAACGTTATGTATGTGCAATTGATTTTGTCCGTATATATACATATTGTAGCTACCATGCTGTTTTCAAATCTATACATTGTATGCGTTTTATCTGATATGTGTCCTTTCGCTGTGTAAAATGCCGTCTTTCAGCCTTCAATTTGCCACCTTTTGCCGTATGAAACATGCCCTTTTGTAACTGCTTGAATATCAATGTTATATATGCCCTTATGAAATCCGTTGATTTGATAACAGTAATCCAATGAATTTTCGTTCATAAATCAGTGAATTAGCGTTGTAAAATCATAATGTTTTGTTTGTCACTATTTTAATATAACTCATATTTCAGTTATGATGTAAGCTAAAGTCATTATAAATCGCTGATTGTCAGATTTATGACATGTCATCATTTGCATGTGTGCAGAAAATGTGTTAACTTTGCACCGCAAATTACAAATAGTAAATATTTAAAAATATGAAAGCATTTGTTTTTCCCGGACAGGGAGCACAGTTTGTAGGTATGGGCAAAGACCTGTACGAGAGTAATCCATTGGCAAAAGAACTTTTTGACAAGGCTAATGACATTCTCGGTTATAAGATAACAGACATCATGTTCAACGGAACAGATGAAGAACTTAAGCAGACAAAGGTAACTCAGCCTGCAGTATTCCTTCATAGTGTAATCAGTGCATTGTGCATGGGTGATGCTTTTGCTCCGTCAATGGTTGCCGGTCACTCTCTCGGAGAGTTCTCTGCTCTTGTTGCTGCCGGTGCATTGAGCTTTGAGGATGGACTTAAGCTTGTCTACGCTCGTGCAATGGCAATGCAGAAGGCCTGTGATGCCGCTCCTTCAACAATGGCTGCAATAATAGGTCTTCCTGATGAAAAGGTAGAGGAAATTTGTGCCGAAGTAAACAAGGAGGGACATGTATGTGTTCCTGCAAACTTTAACTGTCCTGGACAGCTCGTTATAAGTGGTAACATTGAAGCTATAAATGAAGCTTGTGAGAAGCTTAAGGCAGCAGGAGCTAAGCGTGCTCTTCCGCTGAAGGTCGGAGGCGCTTTCCATTCTCCTCTTATGCAGCCGGCTAAAGACGAACTTCAGGCAGCTATTGAGGCAACAGAATTCAGCGAGCCTAAATGTCCTGTATATCAGAATGTTGACGCTAAGCCTCATACTGATGCTGCTGAGATAAAGAACAATCTTATTGCACAGCTTACAAGTTCTGTAAAGTGGACTCAGTGTGTTCAGAACATGATTGCTGATGGTGCCGACGACTTTACTGAGTGCGGACCCGGCAAGGCTTTGCAGGGAATGATTGCCCGTATCGACAAAAATGTTTCAGCTCATGGCATTGCATAAACAGCAATGATGAAACATCATAAGATACTTATATATCAAATCTTTACGCGCCTTTTCGGCAACCGTTCATATAATTGCGTTGAAAATGGAACTCTTGCCGAAAATGGCTGCGGAAAGATGAGTTTTTTTGACGATTCGGTATTAAGACGTATAAAAAAACTCGGTGTAACACATGTCTGGTATACAGGTGTTATACGTCATGCTTCTAAAACAGACTATTCTGCATTTGGCATCCCGTGCCAGCATCCTGCTATAGTTAAGGGTAGGGCAGGATCACCATATGCCATTGTCGACTATTATGACATCGACCCGGATTTGGCTGATGATGTTGACAGGCGTATGGAAGAATTTGAGGCTTTGCTGCAGCGCAGCCATAAGGCCGGGCTTAAGGTTATTATCGATTTTGTGCCAAATCATGTTGCACGCCAATATAAATCGGTAAAGAAGCCTGATGGGGTGAAGGATTTTGGTGAGACAGATGATGTTAACAAAGGGTTTTATCCTGATAATAATTTCTATTATTGCCCTAATGAGAGCTTCGCTCCATATTTTGATTTAAAAGGTGAAGCAGATGATTCATATAGTGAATATCCTGCCAAGGCTACCGGAAATGACCATTTCGATAATCATCCTGGTATTAACGACTGGTATGAAACCGTTAAATTAAACTACGGTATTGATTATTGTGATGCAGGAGGCCGTTCTTATCATTTCGCTCCTGTGCCAGATACATGGCATAAAATGAGAGATATACTCTCGTTTTGGGCAGCTAAAGGTGTTGACGGCTTCCGTTGTGATATGGCTGAGATGGTGCCTTCCGAATTCTGGTATTGGTGTATTGGTAAGATAAAGACAGATTATCCTGATATAGTGTTTATTGGTGAGGTATATAATCCATCACTTTACAGGAGCTATTTGGGGAGCGGTTTCGACTATCTTTATGACAAAGTCGGCATGTATGATTGCCTTTGCAGAGTCATCCGCGGAGAAAGTGCTGCTTCAGACATAACTTACCAGTGGCAGGCTGTTGACGATATAAAGGAGCATATGCTTTATTTCCTTGAGAATCATGACGAACTGCGCTTGGCCAGTGATTTCCTTTCTGGTAATGCATACAAGGCTTTGCCGGCTGTTGTTGTAAGTGCCTTGCTCTACAACAATCCGTTTATGTTATATGCCGGTCAGGAGTTTGGTGAACGTGGTATGGACAAGGAGGGATTTAGTGGCTTGGATGGACGCACTACGATATTCGATTATTGGACGGTTGCGTCTCTTTACAATGGGTATGTGAACAGACGTAAGCTTACATCAGATGAAAAATGTCTGGAAAAGGCTTATTCAGCCATTCTTAATATAGCCAAGAATGAAAAGGCTGTGAGTGAAGGCATGTTTTTTGATTTGATGTATGTGAATCCTAAAAGTGACATCTTTGATTCTCATCGTCAGTATGCTTTTCTTAGAAAGGCAGATAATGAGGTGTTGCTTGTTGTGGTTAATTTCTCAGATTCAGATGTTACATGTGGCGTAAATATACCCAGGCATGCATTTGATTATATGCAGATGGCCGAAAAATCTGTCAACGCAACTGATTTGCTCACAGGCAACACTGTTATGCTGCCACTTAAGGCAGATTCTGCTGTAGAATTAAATATTCCTGCATACGGAGCCCGGATATATAAATTTTTAGTATAGAAATCTTTATATCATACATCTTTCTAACAGTTCATAAATTAATGCCATGGCAGAAGATTATATTTTGAATGCGCACAATAAGGAAGAATTTCCACCTGCACATACTGCAGAACATCTTCTCAATCAGACAATGATACGAATGTTTGGTTGTGAGCGGTCAACTAATGCTCATATTGAGCGCAAAAAAAGTAAGATAAGTTATGTTCTTGACCATAAGCCTTCCCGTCATGAGGAACGTGATATTGAGAGGAAGATGAATGAGCTTATCGATGAGGACTTGCCTGTAAGTTTCGAGTTTGTCAATCGTGATAATGTGCCTGAGGGAGTGTCGCTTGACAGGCTGCCGGAAGATGCGTCTGAAACATTGCGTTTAGTCCGTATTGGCGATTATGATGTATGCCCGTGTATCGGTAAGCATGTGCGTTCTACGTCTCAAATTGGCCGATTTGAAATTCTAGGAACTAATTGGGATGAAGAGAAACATACTTTCCGTATAAGATTTAAAATTGTGCAATAAATAATCTTTAGCGATTTTGTAAGTCTTAGATATAAAAAAAAGATGTGTCCAAACAATGGACACATCTTTTTTATTTTGTTTCAATTTCCTCCTGCATGTCAATAAAGTGCTTCTTGCTGTCATAAAATTCGTATTGCAAGAAGGCCATTTTCTGAGAAGGAATTACATGTACGCCCATGCCATATTTCATCTGCCATTTGCGTTTAAGGCTTATTATGCCTTGATTGATATATGCTGCTACATAGGGATGTACATGCAGATAGAATTTCTTAATTCCAATCTTATTGACTAGTCTGTCAATTTTTCTCTCAAGCTGGTCAACAAAAAGTATGCTGGATTTTATCGTTCCTTTGCCAAAACAAGTAGGGCAGGTTTCTTCCACATTAACATCCATTGCAGGACGGACTCTTTGGCGTGTTATTTGCATAAGTCCGAATTTACTTAGTGGTAAGATATTGTGTCGTGCACGGTCTTTTTGCATATTCTTGCACATTCGTTCATAGAGCAGTTGCCTGTCTTCGGCTAGGTTCATGTCTATGAAGTCTACAACAATAATACCTCCCATATCTCTTAAGCGCAATTGTCGTGCAAGTTCGTCTGCTGCGCCAAGATTAACATCAAGTGCATTGGCTTCCTGACCATTTGCGGAGCGTGTTCTGTTTCCGCTATTAACGTCTACAACGTGCAGGGCTTCTGTGTGTTCTATAATTAGATATGCACCATGCTTGTAGTTTACAATTTTGCCAAAGCTCGATTTTATCTGTTTGGTGATGTTAAAATTGTCAAAGATCGGGACATTACCAGAGTACATCTTTACTATATTTGCCTTGTCCGGGGCAATTAGGGTTACGTAATGTTTTACTTCTTTGTAGACCTCTTCATCATTTATATATATATTTTCGTATGACGGATTAAACAAGTCGCGTAACAATGCAACGACACGACTAGTTTCCTCATATATTAGTTGAGGTCTTTTTTCTGTCTTTTGTACTTTAGTAATGGTTTCCTCCCAACGCTTTAAGAGAATCTTCAGTTCGGTGTCAAGTTCTGCAACTCTTTTGCCTTCGGCAACAGTACGTACAATAACGCCAAAATTTTTAGGCCTTATACTGTTGATTAGCTGTTTGAGTCGTGCTCGTTCCTCACCACTTTTAATTTTTGAAGAAACAGAAACTTTATCATTAAATGGTATCAGAACCAAATAACGTCCTGCAAAACTTAACTCACCAGTCAGTCTGGGACCTTTTGTTGATATTGGCTCTTTAACAATCTGTACCATCACCTCTTGTCCGACACGCAACGTATTCTGTATGCTTCCGTCTTTTTTCAAATCAGGAAGATGAGTCGCTTTTGACAAGGGGAAAAGTTTCTTTCTGTCGCTTTTTACTTGTTTTAAATACTTTTCGTATGAGTCAAATTGGCTTCCTAAGTCAAGATAATGGAGAAAAGCATCACGTTCGAAACCAACATCTACAAAACAGGCATTAAGCCCAGGCATCAGTTTTTTGACTTTTGCCATATAGATGTTGCCAACTGAGAAAGACGCTGAGCGCTGCTCAGTCTGATACTCTACTAGATTTTTATCTTCCAGCAGGGCAATCGAAATCTCTTTCTGTTGGACGTCAATTACAACTTCGCTGGTCATTTCTGGTTTTCTGAACTTAGTTTTGTCAAAAAAGAGGGCATGTCCACCGGTCGTTATAGGCTGTGATGACATGCCCTTTAATTTCTGAATTTACAGACTTATCGAAGCAATTTACTTGCTCTTATGTCTGTTCTTTCTTAATCTTTTTTTACGCTTGTGTGTAGCCATCTTGTGGCCCTTTTTCTTCTTACCGCTTGGCATAGCTTATAAATTTAAATGGTTTATATAATATTGTTAAATTAAAAATCCGCACTTATTCGCCTTTCATTTTGCTTACAAAGCTCTTAGCGGGCTTAAAGCTTGGAAAATCGTGAGCTTTAATAACTATTGTGGTATTCTTTGATATGTTACGTGCCGTTTTCTCGGCTCTATGCTTAACGATGAAACTGCCGAAACCGCGCAGGTATACATTTTCTTTCTTTTCAAGTAAGCTTGTTTTTATAACTTCCATGAAAGCTTCAACTGTTGCAGAAACATCTTTTTTCGCAATACCTGTTGATTCTACAATTTCCTCAATTATATCTGCCTTAGTCATTTTTATATGAATTTACTATTTATCGGTTCTTAACTTTTCATTTGGGCGTGCAAATATAATAGTTTTTGTTGTGAAACGGAAATTTATTTTGCTTTTTTTGCGATTTTGGAGTCTTAAATATGCTCTAAATCACTAACTTACATAATTTTGTCATTAATTATGTGTCGCAAATTATGTGAATATTATTTTTATTGTAAGTTATTAAAAAGTGATTTTACGTTTCCGCATAATATATGGTTATTATTATATTTTATTGGTTTTTAATTGTTTTGTTTTTCATTATTCTTACTTTTTTGAATTAATCAATTTGCTTTTATGTCTGATTGGCATTAAACAGAACCGCCTTAACATCTGATTAAATGTTAAGGCGGTTGGTCTGTTTATACTTTTTCTCTTATTTAGTTTCTATAAAATCAGGCTGCCTATTTGGTAACAGCATGCAGAAACGCACCATGCCAGAAATGTTGTATAAACCATTGTAAATATTGGCCACTTCCAACTACCGGTCTCGCTTTTTATTGCTGCAATTGTTGCTATACAAGGGAAATAAATCAATACAAATAGCAAATACGAAAAGGCAATGAGCGGAGTTATTCCGTCCGCCTGCATCTTTTTATTCAGGATTTGATATTTTTCAGATTCATTGGATACATTATCGTCATCGGCATAAAGTACACCCATTGTTGATGCTATGATTTCTTTTGCGCCAACTCCTGCTACAAGACTAACGTCAAGTTTCCAGTCGAAACCTTGTGCCCTGAATATAGGTTCAATTGATTTTCCGATGACTCCAATATAGCTTTGTTCTTTTTGTTCTTGATTGCTTAATTGCTCATTATGAGGGAAATAACCTAAGGCCCATACTATTAGACTTGCAACGAGAATTATTCCTCCCATTTTTTTAGGTACTGCTTGCCTTTTTCCCAAGTATGGCGTAGTATGGCTTTTGCTGTAGGAAATCTGTATGGAGGCAGTTCCATGACGAAAGGAGTGTCGTCTCCTTTAATAAGCCATTTGCTGAATATACGGCTCATTAGCACAGCCATAGCTATACCGATGACATAAAGGGATATCATGATGAGCGACTGATATTTTACTGCAAAGAATGTACCTATAATCATTATGTAGATAGGTAGGCGTGCGCTGCAGCTCATAAGTGGCAATACCAATATCGTAATTAGTCGGCTGCGTCTGTTTTCGATAGTTCGTGTTGCCATTACGGCTGGTACGTTGCATCCAAATCCCATGATAAGCGGAATGAACGATTTGCCGTGCAGTCCCATCTTGTGCATTACTTTATCCATGATGAAAGCAGCTCGGGCCATGTAGCCAGAGTCTTCCATGAATGAAATTATAAAGTATAAGATCAATATTTGAGGAAGAAATACGATTACGGCTCCAACACCTGCTATAGCCCCGTCAATGACCATGGCTTTAAGTGGGCCGTCCGGCATTATAGATCTCATGAATTCACTTATGAGATTTACACCACTTTCAATCCAGTCCATAGGGTATTGGCCTAACGTGAACGTAATTTCAAACATTAGGTACAAGAATATGAAAAATAGTGGGAAACCAATGTATTTGTTTGTTATTATGGCGTCAAGGACATGAGTAAGCTGATATGTGTCTGTTTTGTTTCCTTCTTCACAACCAGCTTCTTTCATGGCTCCATGTATGATGCCATATTTTGCATTCATTATGGCTGTTTCGCTGTCTTCTCTGGTTTCTTTGAGAATTAGTTCAGCTGCGTTGTCCCGAATTTTTATGATATCTTCTCCGTTTGGAAGATCTTTTACCTGAGTTTCTATTTTTGAATCTTTCTCAAGTAATTTTATTGCCAGGAAGCGTGTTGAATATTTGTATCGGATTTGTTCGTTTTTTTGTATTTCCTTTTTTACATCGTCAATTGCTTGTTCTATGTATTTCCCATGATTTAAATGGATGTGTCTGAGATTGTTCTTTCCCGGTTCGGTAACACCTTCATATACGTTTATGACAGTTTTGAAGAGTTCGTCAATGCCGCGTCCGGTTTTAAATACTGTAGGGACAAATGGCATTCCGAATAATTCACCGAGTTTATCATAGTCAAGTTTGTCCCCTCTAGATTCAAATTCGTCGAACATGTTTAATGCTCCGACAATTTTGAGATTCATGTCAACCAGTTGTGTCGTAAGGTAGAGGTTTCTTTCAATGTTGCTTGCATCAATAACATTAATAATGACATCAGGAGTATTGTCGATTATTTGTTTACGTACATATAATTCTTCGGGGCTATATGCTGAAAGTGAGTATGTGCCAGGCAAATCTACCAGATTGAAGCGATATCCATTGTATTCAGCGTGTCCTTCTTTGGCGTCTACTGTAACACCAGAGTAATTGCCGACTCTTTCGTGTGCGCCAGATGCAAAATTGAATAAAGATGTCTTTCCGCAATTGGGATTACCTACCAAAGCAACGTTTATTGTATGACTTTTTTCCAATGCAACTTTGTGGAGCATTTCATCTGTGAGCAGATAGTCTTCATCTGCTGTTTGAGATATGTTTGTCATTCCCAACTTCTTCGCCTCTTCTTCTTCTAGCTGCGGGGCGTTGTCGGCCGGTATGATCTCAATCATTGCGGCTTCTGTATGCCGTAATGAGATTTCATACCCCATTATTTGATATTTCACGGGGTCCTGAAGTGGAGCGTTAAGCAGTACTTTGACGATTTTTCCTCTGATGAATCCCATTTCAACAATGCGTTTGCGAAATCCACCATGTCCCATTACCTTAACAATAACACCTCTTTCTCCTGTCTTTAGTTCTGATAATCTCATCTTTTTGCCATTTTAATAAGTAATGCAAAAGTAACAAAAAATAATGATTTCGTATTTATATTTTAGTAAAATACCTATTAATGATGATAAGTTAGTTAATGTGTTGCCTATATTTTTATTTTCGGCTATAGATTATCATTATGCAATGGTAATATTTTGCTTTTCTTGAAGCCTAAGGAGAGTCAGATGTCGTTTAGTAAAAATGTTTTGCAGGAAAAGGAATGTGAAATAATTGTCGCACATCCTTTTCCTGCAAAATTGTTTATAATTAATTTCTTATTGTTTAGAAATGATAATCGGGTCTTCTTGTTCCTTTTTCCATTCTTTTAAATAGTCAAACCATTTTTCTGCATTGTGAAAACCGAACTTTTCATTGTCACTGCAGAATGTGATTTTATAGTTTATCTCATTAGTTTTTGAACTAATTACGAAAGCATAGTTGTCTTTATTGGCGGCTTCTTCGCTGATAATATATTCTCGTGGTATGTAAATTCCCAAGCCTACTGTTTCGCGCTTATGTCCTGCGCTGTCTTTTTCAGATACAGGCCAATCTGTTCCCCAACATCCACGTAAACCTTGTTTGTCTGAAAATTCCTTTGAATTTTTTACGTTTATTATACCTGTAGAGAATTTATACTTATCTACGTTTTTATTGAATGTAGCTTTGACATAGCATTCTCTTCTTCCAGTATAAAGAATGTAAAGAGTGGTCATGTCTATTGGTTCCTGACCAGGTTGCGGACGCCATGCAACATCCTTAACTTCAACAATCGTACGTAATGGGCCGCGTGAAATGATGCGTTGGCTTCTTTTGTCAACATCAGTAAGCATTGTTGGCTTACTTCCGTCCCAGCCTCTAAGTGTGCCTAAGCCTAACGTTGAACCTACCCATAATACATCATCTCCGAAACCTGCTTTTTTCTGATCTTTGTCAGGATAGAATTGTGTTTGTTTTAATTCCAGACCTTTGTTGTATTTTCCGTAGATGTCAACAGTTTGTCTATGGTCG
Source organism: Xylanibacter rarus (assembly GCF_001275135.1). Taxonomy (GTDB): domain Bacteria; phylum Bacteroidota; class Bacteroidia; order Bacteroidales; family Bacteroidaceae; genus Prevotella; species Prevotella rara. Next base: position 99,533 of record NZ_LFQU01000008.1, read on the forward strand.
AAATAGATTCTGTATGCGACCATGTCGTTCTCAAAAGCAGCTCCGTGGTGATGTAAGGACCAATAAGGATTCACGTCTCTATCTACAGTTAGATGAGAAATATATAAGTTCTGTTTATTGCTTTCTTTAATTTTTTTATTACTCAAAAGCATTTCTACATAAACTTTCGATGGATATTCCTTGGGCAGTCCTTCATTGGACAATGTGATATTTATTTTTTTTGAAGATTTTTTTTCAATATCAGTAATGAAACAGAGTTCATCCATTATGCCATCCTGGTTAATGTCGTCAAGCTGACATGGTATTTCTTTACCTTCACATTTTACTGTTGCTGATCTTACAATGTCTGTGTTATATTCCTTCAGGTTGAGCACTATTGGCTCATTGAGCTTTGATGTTTTGGAATTGTTTGTAACTGTAATTGTGATGTCTTTCTGGGAAAATCCAGGAATACTGATCAGCAGAGTTATTACGCCTGTTAATATTTTTTTGTTCATAGCAATTAATTTTTATTCAATGCAAAGATACGTCTAAATAATTTAAATGCAAAATTGAAATTGGCTTATAACAAATATTGTTGTATTATATGTATAAAAACAAAGTTGATTTATGCTTTTGTTAATGTTAGTTGCTTATTAATAAATGTGGAATATAAATTCATTATTGTTGACTGATTTTTATAAAATTAAAGTTAAATTGCCGTTTTTTAGAGTTTAATTTAATTTTTTTAGCTAATATGTTTGGGGATAATTAGTTTTTTACTAACTTTGCAGGGTAAAAGATTAATGTGTAGTGAAGTTTTCCAAATGGTTATTAGTATTATCAGTTTTTCTTCTTGAGGCATGTGAGCTTAAATTGAAGCCTTTTGAAGATGAGAGCGTCAAGCAACGTATTGAGGTATGTCGCTATGACCGCTTGGAAAGTCAGTATCTTACGACTGGAGATTTTTCTGCATTACAGCAGATGAATACAGACTTTCCTATGGAAACGAGAACATTACTTGAGGATGTTTTGAGAATTGGTGAGGTAAATGATCCGCAGATTAATCATAAGTTTTTGGCATTTTATCAAGATTCTACGCTTCAGACAATACTATCAGATGCAGAGGCTCAGTATGCAAATATGGATGATATAAACAAACTGTTAAACAGTTCGTTTGACCGTCTTAAAGTTTATATTCCAACGTTACCGATACCTCAGATATATGCTCAAATTGGTGCGTTAGATCAAAGTATTGTTGTTGGAAACCAGACCATAGGCATCTCATTGGATAAGTATTTGGGTAAAGATTATCCTTTGTATAAAAAATATTATTATCCATCACAGATCAAGACAATGACGCGAGATAATATAGTACCTGATTGCCTTAATTTTTATCTTCTCAGTCTTTATCCTATGCATGATTTCGAATCACGTACCCAGCTAGAGAGAGATTTGCATATAGGAAAGATTATGTGGGTTTGTAATATTGCTTTGGGATATAAATTTTTTAAATCCCGTTATGTCAATATGATAGACCAATATATGAATAAAAATAAGTCAATTTCAATAGAAAATCTTCTTAAGAACAATGATTATTCGTACATTATAAAGATGTAGAATGTAAATTTTGATATTGGAATATTCTGAAATTTTATATATTCAGCAATATAAAAATACCCAAGAGTACGTTTTTCGTATCTTGGGTATTTTTATATTGTTGAATTTTATCAACTCTCTTTAATTATATCAGGGTTGCTAATTCTTATTTTACAGGAATTTTCTCAATTCTTCTCTGATGGCGTCCACCTTCAAAGGCTGTCTTAAAGAATACATCAAGTATTTTTTCAGCTGTTTTATTGTCAATAAAACGTCCAGGTAATACGATTACATTTGCATCATTATGTTGGCGTATGAGTTCACTTATTTCAGGTGACCAAACCAAGCCGGCACGAACACCCTGATGCTTGTTCAATGTAATAGCCATACCTTCACCACTTCCGCAGATACCAATGCCTGGATATACTTCTCCGCTTTCAATTCCTTCAGCCAAAGGATGTGCAAAATCGGGGTAATCACAGCTCATGTCACTATATGTGCCATAATCTTTATACTGATAGCCATGGTCTTCCAAATATTGGATGACAAACTTTTTTAACGGAAAGCCTGCATGATCGCATGCTAGTCCTACAGTCTTGATGTCCATAATTATTCCTCCATAAATAATTTAACCTGTTTGTATACGTTTTCGGCTGTATATCCGAGTTTTTCATCCAATACTTTATATGGTGCTGAGAATCCGAAGCTTGGCATTCCAAATACTTTACCATTGGCACCTACCAAACCTTCCAATGTTACAGGCAGACCTGCTGTCATGCCAAATATTTTGGCGTTTTTAGGAAGTATGCTTTCTTGGTATTCTTTGCTTTGATTGCGGAAGAGACCTTCACTAGGAACGCTTACGATGCGGATCTTTATTCCGTCTTTACGGAGAAGTTCTGCACCGGCAACCAATGTTGATACTTCAGAACCGTCTGCTAAGAGTATTACATCGAAGTCTTCATCTGAACCTGCGACAACATATGCTCCCTTGCGTGCCTGTTCGTAGTCATTTCCAGCCGGAAGTTTTGCGATGTTCTGGCGTGAGAATATAAGTGCTGTAGGCGTTTCCATATTTTCCATGGCCATAGCCCAGCATACTGTTGTTTCATCTGCGTCAGCAGGACGGAATACTCTTACGCTGTCTTTTCCATGATGGTTCTTGAGTTTTTCCATCAGTCTGATTTGTGCTTCCTGCTCAACAGGTTCGTGTGTAGGTCCGTCTTCACCTACTCTGAATGCATCGTGTGTCCAAATAAATTTGATTGGCACTTCCATTAATGCTGCCATACGTACAGCAGGTTTCATGTAATCAGAGAATACGAAGAATGTTCCACATGCAGGAATTACGCCGCCATGGAGATACATACCGATGCACATGCATGCCATTGTGAGTTCGCTTACACCAGCCTGGAAGAAAGCTCCGCTGAAATCATCTCTTACCATTGATGATGTCTTTTTCAAGAAACCGTCAGTCTTGTCGCTATTTGACAAATCGGCAGATGAACAGATCATATTAGGAACTTGTTCTGCAAGTACGCCAAGGCATGCGGCAGATGCAGCACGTGTGGCCGATCCTTCTTTCTGAACAACAGCACTCCAATCTACTTTAGGAGCATTGCCGCTGAACCATTCTTTCATCTGTGCAGCTTTTTCAGGATTTGCTTTTGCCCATGCTTCTTCTTCAGCATGACGTTTTGCTACAATTTGCTTTAATTCTTCTTTGCGTCTTGCATATAATTCCTGTACTTCGGGGAATATCTGGAATGGGTTTTCAGGATCACCTCCAAGGTTCTTTATTGTATTTACATATGCATTTCCGCCAAGAGGTGCACCATGTGTCTTGATACTGTGCTCATAGCTTGTGCCGTCCTCTTTAAGTGCACCTTTACCCATTACGGTTTTTCCGATGATGAGGGTAGGGCGGTGTTCTTCTTTTTGTGCCTGTTTTAGGGCCTCACGTATTTCGTCAACGTCATTTCCGTTTATTTTAATTACGTTCCATCCCCAAGATTTGTATTTCGCTTCAGTGTCTTCGTTCATAACAACACCACATTCTGTTGAAAGTTGGATGTCATTTGAATCATAGAACATAATAAGATTGTTCAGACCAAGTGTACCTGCAAGACGGCCTGTACCTTGTGAAATCTCTTCTTCTATACCACCATCAGAAATATATGCATATATTTTGTGCTGCATAACTTCTTTTCCAAGACGTGCTTCCAAAAATTTTTCTGCAACAGCGGCACCGGCAGCAAAAGTATGTCCTTGACCAAGAGGACCGGATGTGTTTTCTATACCGCGCTTAACGTCTCTTTCAGGATGTCCAGGAGTTGGTGAATCCCATTGACGGAACATGGCTAGTTCTTCCAATGTGAATTTCCCTTGCAGGCATAATGCGCTGTATAGCATCGGAGACATGTGTCCTGGATCGAGATAAAAACGGTCTCTGCCTTCCCATGATGGATTTTCAGGATCGTATACTAAAAACTCTGAGAATAGTACATTGATAAAGTCTGAACCTCCCATGGCACCTCCGGGGTGTCCTGAGTTTGCTTTTTCTACCATAGATGCAGCGAGAATACGTATGTTGTCTGCTGCTTTGTTCATTAATTTTTTATCGTTCATTATATTTAGTATTAAATTTGATGATTTTCGGGTTATATCTAATAATTTGAAATTATCTTACTTATTACATGCAAAGATAGTTAAATCTTATGATAAAACAAAAGAAAAAGACGTTTAAACTTCAATAAAGTTAATAATGATTTTATCCGCTTTTCAGCAATTGTTTTTATAAGATGATGCCTTATTGTTTATGGTTGCTATTTGCGTTTAATGATAAATGTCTGTTGGTTTTATTTTCATTAATTTACTCCATACGAAATGTGGCATTTGGGCTTGCGATATGATATGTTTCATCATCTAAAAGATAACCGTTTGACTTCTAAAAGGAGTCTGTTTAAAATGTCACAATGAAAGTGGCGTTAATGTCTGAGTGACAGACACTAACGCCATCTTAGACCCTAGAATAGCTCTTTTTCTGTAAATTGTCCGAGTTTTAGATATTTTTTGTATATATCCTCGTATGCTTTTACATTTTCAGGCTGTGGAATATATTCTTTAGAGAATCCGCTATTCATATTTTCTATTGCATCTTCAACTTTCTCATATATTCCTGCTGCTGTTGCTGCAAACATTGCGGCTCCTAATGCGCATGCTTGGTCTGTATTGCAAACTTTTATTGGCTTATTGATGACATCACACATTGTCTGCATTACAAATGGTGATTTAAGCGCGATGCCTCCAATGCCTATGACTTTGTCGATTACTATTCCTTCGTTTTCAAATCTGTCAACAATAGCTTTTGTTCCATATGCTGTGGCTTCTACTAATGCGCGGAAAACTTGTGGGGCATTTGAGCCTAGAGTGAATCCGGCAATTGTTCCTTTTAGCAACTGATTTGCATCCGGAGTGCGTCGTCCGTTTATCCAGTCTGTTGCGATCATCGTGCTTTCGCTGACAGGTATTTTTTCTGCTTCTTCGGTTAGTTTGACGATAATTTTATCGCAAGTTTTTTCAACAATATTGTCAATTTCTTCTTTAGATAATTTATCGCCGATTGTTTGAGGCAGGATTTCTCTTACGGGGAATTCAAGTATTCTTCTGAACATGGCATAGACATCGCCAAAACTTGACTGACCGGCTTCAAGACCAACCATTCCGGGAATTACGCTGCCATCAACTTGTCCACAGATACCTTTTATACATTTTGTACCGATTTCATCATACGATGCAACCATAACGTCGCATGTTGATGTTCCTATTACACGTACAAGCGTATGAGGAGTAACTCCGGCACCAACAGCACCCATATGACAATCGTATGCGCCTCCGGCAACAACAACATCTTCATTAAGTCCTAGACGCTCTGCCCATTCTTTGCATAGATGTCCGACAGGTTTATCTGCAGTTTCTGTCTCCTCGAACAGTCGGGCACGGAATCCGGCAAGTTTAGGCTCTAATGAAACAAGAAAATCTTCAGAAGGAAGACCTCCCCATTCTTTATGCCACATTGCCTTATGGCCACATGCACAGCGGCTGCGGACAATGTCTTTTGATTTATTTACACCGGTCAGTACAGCTGGCAGCCATTCACAATATTCAACTATTGAATATGCCTTCTGAGCAACCTTGCTGTCTTCACGTAAGATGTGCATCGCTTTTGCCCAGAACCATTCAGCAGAATATATGCCACCTTCATATTTAGCATAGTTTATTTCTGACTTTGCACATGCTAAGTTTATCTCTTCAGCTTCTTTTACTGCAGTATGGTCTTTCCATAATACAAACATTGCATTTGGATTGTCCTCGAATTCTGGCAGCATTGCCAATGGAGTGCCAGTCTCGTCTGTGAAGGCAGGTGTTGATCCTGTTGTGTCAAAGGCAATTCCGACAACATTCTTGGCAACTTCTTGTGGACATTGGCTTAAAGCATCTTTTACCGTGCCTTCCAGCACCTCAAGGTAATCCTTGGGATGCTGGCGCCATTGGTTTGCTTTAGGGTTGCAATATAATCCTTGTTTCCATCGTGGATAATATTGTACGCTGGTTGCTAATATTTCACCCGTTGTAGCATTTACAACTAAAGCCCTGGCTGAATCACTTCCGTAATCAAGGCCTATAACGTATTTTGTCATAAAACTACAGCAAAGCTTTGTTCAACATGTAATAAACTTCATTGAAGCGCAGTTCTTTGCGGAACTCATCAACCTTTGTATTTTCATTGATGAATACACACTCTATTCCTGCAATTTCTGCATAATCCTGCCAATATTCTTCAGTAAGATCGTATGAGAAACAGCTGTGATGTGTGCCTCCTGCGTATATCCAACATCCTGCTCCAACTTCAAAGTTGGGTTGAGGAATCCAAAGTGCTGATGCAACGGGGAGTTTAGGCAATGCCTTAGGTTCGATGCATTTTACATCGTTTACAATCATTCTGAAGCGGTTGCCGAGATCTACTACTGTTGCAGTAACACCAGTTCCTACTTTTGAAGTAAATACAAGACGGGCGGTCTGGCTCTTTCTTACTCCTATGCCAAGGAAATGAACTTCAAGTCGTGGCTTAGATGCAGCAATCAGAGGTGATACTTCCAGCATGTGTGACTGCAGGATGGAACTCTGTTCACCATTAAAGTTGAGCGTATAGTCTTCGAGGAACGAACAGCCGTTAGGCATGCCTTGTGTCATGACCCAAATACTGCGGTATAAGGCTGCTGACTTCCAGTCGCCTTCTGCGCCAAAGCCATATCCTTCAGCCATGAGTCTCTGTGAGGCAAGTCCTGGAATTTGGTCGAATCCCATTCCGCTTCTTTCTACGTCTACGTCACCAAGGTCGTCAAAGTTTGTTGTGAAGCCTTTTGCACCTTTGGCTTTCAGTATGGCACGTAAAGCGAGTTCCGCTTTTGCTGCATTCCATACTTTCTTATATGCTTCGCTTGTCTTATCCTCAAGTGAACTGTCATGGTCGTATTCATTGAAATATGTAGCAACCAGATTGTCAACATCAGCGTCCTTTATTTCTTTAAAATAGCTAAGTACTTCGCTGAATGGACAATAATCTACATGATAGCCCAAAACCTGTTCTGCTGCAACCTTGTCGCCGTCAGTAACAGCTACATTATTCATCTGGTCGCCGAAACGCAGGATTAACATGTCTTGTGCATCTGCCCATGCTGCACATACACGTTCCCATACAGCAATATGGTTCTGTGTCTTTTCTTCTTTCCAGTATCCAACTACAAGTTTTCTCCTTATGCGCATACGTGATATTATGTGACCGAACTCTCTGTCTCCGTGAGCACTCTGGTTGAGGTTCATGAAGTCCATGTCGATAGAATCCCATGGAATTTCGGCATTATATTGTGTATGCAAGTGGAGTAGTGGCTTGTGAAGTATCTGAAGTCCGTGTATCCACATCTTGGCAGGAGAGAATGTGTGCATCCATGTTATTACACCGATACATTTTTTCTCATTGTTGGCAGCTGCGAAAAGTTCTGAAACTTCTTTGCTGCTATTTGCGGTTCCCTTATATACCACTTTAATTGGAAGTCTTCCTGAATCGTTCAGTCCGGCAACCATTTCTTTTGAATGTCCGTCAACTTGTTTAACTGCATCACCTCCATATAGAAGCTGAGCACCTGTTATAAACCAAATTTCGTAATTTTCGAATGCTTTTATCATAGTTGTAATTACTTTTTTATGTTATTAAATTTTATTTCTTTTGTCCGTAATATGCGTTTGGTCCGTGTTTCCTGCTGAAATGTTTTTCAACGAGGAGAGGATTCATTGTTGTATCTGGGTTAACCATGAAAGAAACAAATGCCATCTTGGCAACTTCTTCCATCACAACGGCATTATATACAGCGTTGTCTGGGTCTGTTCCCCATGAGAGTGGTCCATGGTTCTTAACCAATACCCCTGGAGTGTGTACATAGTTGATTCCTTTGAAGCGTTCTACAATGACATTGCCTGTTTCTTTTTCATATTCGCCCATCTGATTTTCTGTCATATCTTTTGTACATGGTATGGCATCGTGGAAATAATCTGCATGTGTCGTGCCGATATTTGGAATGTCTTTGCCAGCCTGTGCCCATGCTGTTGCATATGTAGAGTGGGTGTGTACAATGCCTCCGATTTCGGGAAATGCGCGATACAAGACCAAGTGTGTCGGTGTATCTGATGAAGGATTGAGATCTCCTTCAACAACTTTTCCTGTAGCGAGGTCTACAACTACCATGTCAGATGCCTTCATCTCGTCATAGCTTACGCCTGAGGGCTTTATTACAACAAGCCCTTTTTCGCGGTCTATTCCAGATACATTTCCCCATGTAAATATTACCAAGTTATGTTTTACAAGGTCAAGATTGGCCTTAAAAACTTTTTCTTTTAATTCTTCAAGCATAATTCTTATAATTTAAATGTCGGATCTTCCATGTATGCATCATTATTAAAACGATACAAGGCTGCTCCTCGTTTAGATGTAATTTTGTCAATTAAATCGGTCTTTTCAATGAAATCGATTGTCTTTATACGTTTTCTGAAGTTACGTTTGTCGATAGCCTCTCCTAAGATTGCCTCGTATACATGTTGCAACTGCGTTAAAGTGAACAGTTCGGGCAATAGGTTGAAGCTTAGCGGCTCAGATGAAATTCTTCTTCTAAGCAATGATATGGCTTTTTTTACCATATCATTGTGGTCAGAATAGAGTTTGGGCAGTTCTTCAAGATTAACCCATTCTGTCTGATGGTTTTCTTGAAGAGTCTTGTCGTAATCCTTAACGTTTATCAGGGCGCAATATGCTATTGATATAACTCTTTCACCTGGATCACGGTCAACAGCTCCGAAAGCTCCTACCTGTTTCATGTATAAGCCTGTAAGACCTGTCAGTTCATACAATACTCTATTTGCCGCTTCATCCAGCGTCTCGTTTTCTCCAACAAATCCGCCATAAAGAGACCATTCGTTCCTTCCTGGGTCCATCTGGCGTTTTCCTATCAGCAGTTTTAGCTTATTGCTTTCGAAACCGAAAACGATACAGTCTACTGATACAAAAAATTTTGAATGTTCGTTATAATAAATTGTCATATGCTCTAAGTTATTTCGTTATTACCAGAAGTAAATGTAGAATGCCACTGTAATCGCTAATATGATGATGCTATGTATTACATCCCAATGATTCCAGCTTGCACGTGATTCAGCTTTTTGTTCTGGTGTTGCAGTGCCAAATACGAGTCCTTTGATTTTTTCTTCAGATGGAGCTTCTGTACACAAGCTTACGATTACGACAACCAGACAGCAGAAAATCAGCATTACACCACAGAAGTAGAGCCAGTTGAAGTCGTAGAATACTGCTTTAAACCAATTATCTGTTGCGTCTGTTGTATTGCTATAGTAAACCTTTGCACCTAATCTTGTAAGACCTATAATTATTCCAGACAGAAGTCCCCACATGCCTCCTTTTGCTGTTGTTCTTTTCCAGCATATACCTAACAAGAATGCTGCTGCTATGCCGGGAGCAAGTACGCTTTGTACATCTTGCAGGTAGTTATACAATACATTGCCGACGCTTCTCATTATTGGTATCCACAGAATTCCAAGAATTACAATTACCACAGTTGCCATTTGGCCAATTCTCACGAGAGACTTTTCTGAAGTGTTCGGGCGTAGACGTTTATAGAAGTCGATGGTGAAAAGCATGGCAGATGAGTTAAACAATGATGCCAGTGAACTCATGAGGGCGGCTAGAATACCGCATACGACCAAACCTTTCACTCCTGCAGGCAGAATTTTTGCTACCAATGTCGGGAAGGCAGCATCACTGATTGTTACTCCATTTGCATCAACCGGCAGGAAAGTGCCGCCTGATTTTACGTTCAATGCGTATGCGATCATTCCTGGAATAAGGAAGATGAATACAGGAAGTAGCTTTAGGTAAGCACCAAAGATTGTTCCGCGACGTGCCTCTCTTTCATTTTTTCCGGAAAGAACACGCTGTACGATGTACTGGTCTGTACACCAATACCAAAATCCGATAACAGCAGAGCCGACTAATGCTCCAAGCCAAGGATAATCAGGGTCTTTCAGATTGCGCATCAAATCTGTCATGTGATCTCCATATTCGTTAACAGGCTGTATAGAACATACCTGTAGTACTTGGTCCCAACCGCCAACTGCTTTCAGACCTAATACTAAGATTATGAGTGAACCTAATAATAGGATAGGGGTTTGCAGTACAGATGTGTACAACACGCTTTTCATTCCGCCGAAAATAGTGTATAGAGCTGTTATTAATACCAGTCCAATTGCAGCAATCCAGAAAAAGTCAATGCCCCATAACTCTTTAATGCCGAATACTTGTTGGAAAACAAGTCCGCCTGCGTATACCGTAACAGCAACTTTAGTCAAGACATAGCTTATGAGTGATATTACAGATAAAATAGTGCGGCTTTCTTTATTATAACGTTTTTCCAGGAACTCAGGCATTGTGTATACCATACTTCTTGTATAAAAAGGTACAAACACCCATCCAAGAATAAGAATCATCCAACCTTGAATTTCCCAATGTGCCATCGCCATTCCTGAAGATGCTCCGGCTCCGGCAAGTCCGATCAGATGTTCTGAACCAATGTTTGAGGCAAAGATAGATGCACCAATGGCTATCCATGTTGCGTCTCGGCCTCCAAGAAAATAGTCAGCCGAGTCATTGTTCTTTTGATTGATGACCCATACAACTATACCAATCAGTGCCAGGCAAAAGACACCAATTACAATCCAGTCTAATAGTTCCATTTTTTTTGATTAAAATTTTAATAGGTTAATAGTTATTTATTTAATGCTGAATTTGAATATGCAGTGTGAATAGTATTTTTCACCAGGTTTCAAGTTTGCTGTCGGCCATCCTTTTTTGTTTGGTGTGTCCGGATATTTTTGTGTCTCGAGACAGCATGCTGCACGTTTGTTGTATGCAATGCCCTTTTTCCCGTTAATCTTTCCGTTTAAGAAATTACCTGTATATACCTGAATGCCAGGCTCATTCGTGTAGACTTCAAGCATAATGCCTGTCAAGGGAGAATATAGGCTCGCTGCTACTTTTGTATCATCACCTTTACCGTCTTTATATGTATTTAAACACCAGTTATGGTCAAAGCCATTGGCATTCTTTATCTGATCAAATTTGAAATTATTGACATCCTTTCCAATTGCAGTAGGCTTCCTGAAATCCATGGGGGTATTATCTACTTTAGCAATTTCACCCGTTGTCATGTATGTTGAGTCAGAAGGGGTATAATTGTCTGCGTTTATGTACAGAATGCAATTCTCTATATCCTTAGTTGGGTCTCCGTTAAGATTAAAATATGAATGGTTGGTCATATTAATAACGGTTTCTTTGTCTGTTGTTGCTGTATATGTTATGTCCAGACTGTTATTGCTTCTCAATACATATGAAACAGTAGCGGTTACATTTCCGGGGAAATTGTTATCTCCATCTTTAGATAACATTGTTAGTTCTAGTGTCGAGTCATTAGGTTGCTTGGCATCATATACCTGATATTGCCATCCGGATGGGCCTCCATGCAGGCAATGTCCATAATTGTTTGTAGGTAGCTGTATGTTTTTTCCTGCTATTTGTAATTTACCTTTATTTATTCTGTTGGCATATCTTCCAATTGCAGCTCCGAAATCACTTGGACTGTTTACTGAATCTGCATATTGTGCTATATTGTCATATCCAAGAACAACATCTGTTTGTTTGCCGTTTTTATCAGGAACAACAAGTGATACAATTCTTCCACCAAAGTTCGTTATACATACTTCCATACCATTTTTGTTGTTTAGGGTATAGAGTTTTACGGCTTTTTGATTTATAGTTGTATCAAAAGCAGCTTCAGACAATCCTGAGATTGTGCTTACGTTGCTGCCGTTTTTAACTCCGCATGCGGATAATAAACAACATGCAAGGCCTAAATTTAAGATGTTAAATTTAATGTTCTTCATGATTTTATATTTTAGATTGTTATTGGGTGTAAAATTACATTATATTCTTTAGATGCCAAAATATATTAGTCTGTGTTTTTATTTTAACGCTGTTTTTTTGCAAATTTTATCATTTCGCTGCTTTTTGTGTGAATTTTTAAGAGATAAATTTCTCTTATGTAAAACTATTTATGTAGTATGGGTGGGTTTGGGATTTTCTTTTTGTCATACGTTGAATTGTTTTCTTGCTTCTTTAAATTTAATGGGTTGAATATAATGTATGTGAGGCTGAATACAATTTATCTTAATATATTGTTACATAATGATATTTCAGACATGAGCTGTTTTTAATGTATGCAGAGGTGTTGTACTGTTTATATAAATCACTTGTTTACGTACAAAAAGTCTATTACTTTTGCATTAAAAACAATAGACTTTTTATACGTAAACAATAGGTTAATGATTTGAAACTTTTATGCACCTATTCTCTTTCTATTTGTGCTTTTATTGCCCTGTGCTTTAGCGGCTTATTCACTGTTATGTTTATTTTAATTTCAATTTTTCCCCTCTTCAAAATTTGTTGACTTGCTGGATATGCCTTAACAGGCTTTTGCCTAATGAGAAAAAGCTATTTGTGCATAATAATAATTAGCTTTCTCTATAAAATAATTTTGTTTAGTCCTTATTATAGTATATTTTAGTTCAAATGGCATATACGTAATATGTGTCAAATAGAAATGATTTGACTAGTATATAATGTTTATGCGGTAAATACACTAATAAATTTAGTGCACTATTGTAGTAATGTTTATTGAAAATCATTAATACGTGTATTGTTTTTAATTTAACAAGGCGAAATGTTTTGTAATTGTGATTATGATTGTTTTTCTCCCATTTGTGCTTGTTATCGTTTTTTTATATATAATAAAATAGGGAAGCAAAATTTGCTTCCCTATTTTATTATGGAATAATATGATTATTATTCTCCTTTTTCCATTTTAGCCTTAAGCTCAGCCAAAGCATCGATGTCGCCAAGTGTTGTTCCTGCAGCAACGTTATTTATAACAGGAGCATCTTCCTTCTTGGCCTTCTTTGCACGAGGAGCTTTCTTCGGCTCTTCTTTTACATCCTCGAATGTACGGCTGTGTGACAGAATGATACGTTTTGTTTCTTTTACAAACTCAATTACCTTGAACTGGAGCTCTTCACCCGGCTGAGCCTGTGAACCGTCTTCCTTTACAAGGTGCTTAGGTGTTGCGAAACCTTCTCCGCCTTCATTCAGAGTGATAACAGCACCTTTGTCCATTATTTCGGTAATCTTACCAGTGTGGATTGAACCCGGTGTGTATATTGTTTCGTATGTATCCCAAGGATTCTCCTCAAGCTGCTTGTGGCCAAGGCTGAGACGACGGTTCTCTTTGTCTATTTCAAGAACAACAACGTCTATTTCTGCACCAACCTGAGTAAATTCTGATGGGTGCTTTACTTTCTTGGTCCAAGACAAATCGCTGATATGGATGAGTCCGTCAACACCTTCTTCGAGTTCTACGAAGATACCGAAGTTAGTAAAGTTGCGAACCTTTGCAGTGTGCTTGCTTCCAATAGGATATTTAACTTCGATTGTTTCCCATGGATCTTCTTTAAGCTGCTTGATGCCGAGTGACATCTTACGCTCTTCACGATCAAGAGTTAAGATAACTGCCTCAACTTCATCGCCAACGTGCATGAATTCCTGTGCACTGCGGAGATGCTGGCTCCAGCTCATTTCTGAAACATGGATAAGACCTTCAACACCAGGAGCTATTTCTACAAATGCACCATAGTCAGCGATAACAACTACCTTACCCTTAACATGATCGCCAACTTTGAGGTTAGGATCAAGTGCATCCCATGGATGTGGAGTGAGCTGCTTCAGACCGAGAGCAATACGTTTCTTGTCATCATCAAAGTCAAGAATAACAACGTTAATCTTCTGGTCAAGTGCAACAACCTCATGCGGATCGCTTACGCGGCCCCAAGAAAGATCTGTGATGTGGATGAGTCCGTCAACACCTCCAAGGTCAACGAATACTCCGTATGATGTAATATTCTTGACAGTTCCTTCGAGGATCTGGCCTTTTTCAAGCTTGCTGATAATTTCTTTCTTCTGTGCTTCAAGTTCAGCTTCAATAAGAGCTTTATGTGAAACAACAACATTGCGGAATTCCTGATTGATTTTAACAACTTTGAATTCCATTGTCTTTCCTACGAATACATCGTAGTCGCGTATAGGATGAACGTCAATCTGGCTTCCCGGGAGGAATGCTTCGATACCGAATACGTCAACAATCATACCACCCTTAGTGCGGCACTTAATGTAACCCTGTATAACTTCCTCGTTATCAAGGGCTGCGTTAACGCGCTCCCAGCTCTTGCTGAGGCGAGCCTTTTTGTGTGAAAGCAGAAGCTGACCTTTTTTGTCTTCCTGATTTTCAACATAAACCTCAACAACATCTCCGATTTTTAAATCGGGGTTATAGCGGAACTCGCTTGCAGGAATAACACCGTCGCTCTTGTAGCCAATATTGACAACGACTTCTTTCTTGTCAATAGAAATTACCTTTCCGTCTACAACCTGGTGCTCGCTAACTTTGTTAAGGGTTTCATCGTAAGCTTTTTCAAGTTCTTCTTTGCTTACATTTGCTTTGCTTCCATTCTCAAACTCGTCCCAATTGAAGTCTGATAATGGTTGTACGTTCTTTAAATCTGACATAAAAATTAAAAATAAATTAAATAATTAATAAAGTTCGACTTTATATTTGTTTATAAATCGGCTGCAAATTTACAACCTTTTAATTTTATATTTCTGTTTCCTGTAATTTTATTTCCTTATTTTTGCCATTTTATGGCGTTTTTAATTTTTTTTAAGTGTTTACAACTGCCTCAACCCGCTGATTAGTCTGTTGTTTCACCTTCTTTTGGTGCTTTTAGTATAATACTTGTGGCTCCGATTGTGAATAATGTGCCATCATGTATAATCCTTTTTTCTTTATTCCCCAAAATTTCATTATCTACAAATGTGCCGGTGTAGCTGGGGCCGTCGCTTAGGGTGTATTTCAGATGCCCCTTCTTGTCTCTGGATACATTTATATTACAATGGGTAATATCTATACTTGGGTCATTTGTCTCAATAGGAGTGTTTGTCTTGCTTCCTTTCATATATCGGCCAATTATGTTGTCTCCGAATTTTAGCGGTATGACCTGCTTATAATGAAAGACATTTTCGATGACAATTAATGCTCCGAATTCGTCATTATATTCATTTTCGTTTAATATCTCATCTTTTTGCGGATTTCTAAGTTTTGTGGCTCCAATTCTAATACCAAATTGTTTGCCACATTGTGGACATTCAAATATAAGTGACTGCCCCTCTTTGTATTTTGTTTCATCAAATGTGATAAATCCATCACATTTTGGACATCTAACTCTTTTCATTATATTATTTTATCTGGTATACCCAAGCGTCATAAAAAAACTCATTGCCTCTCAGGTCATTGAGGGCGTTATATGCATCATTTCTGGTCTTGTATTTTCCGTATACAACTTTGATGGATTTATTGTCTTCAATTAAAGTGCTTGCTTCATATCCCTTTGTAGTAAGCTTCGTAACAAAAGCGTCTGCATTCTTTTTTGTTACTCTGCTTGCCAATACAATACAAAAATATTTGTCTTGTTTGACAGACTTTAATTCCTCTGGAGCCTGTACCGACTTGTTGCTAATATTTTTTGAATTGATATCAGCTTTACTTTCCTTCTTTAATTGTATATTTTCTTTCGTGATATTATTGTAACTGTTTTTGATTAAGTTATGAATAATACCATTGTCCATATTCCCCATTTGTATAATTTTGTTATTGTTGTTTATTGGGGAAGACCAGGCGAAGAATGTTATTATTGCAATAAATACTGCCAATACGCTTTTAAATAGCTTTATTTTTGTTGATGGCGTATTGTTGCTTGATTCATTGAATGTTTCTTCTAATACGTCGTTCTCTTTTATCCTATAGTTTAATGGAGATGTTGAAAATGTTACAGTGGCAGTCGTCCTATCCGAATTCGCTCTGTTTTCATGACATACGTCATTTTCTTTAGATATGTTACTGTCATCCTCTTCTCTTTTCATTTCAAAAGAACTGAGGCTGTACAGATCTGGTGTCAGGATTCCTGCTTCGCAAGGTTTGAACTCAAGGTTACCGTCGTTGTTTAAATATAATGTACCGATATCGCAGAGTTCGTAAGACCCTTCGTTATATATAATTTGTTTTAATTCATTTACCTCTCCTGAGATACGGTTCTGTGCATCAGGATAGCTTATGTCATAAGCTTCTGTATACGATTGTACAAGTAAGGAATCATTGATGTTTAATTTGGGGTTGAAACCTAATGTCCTTTGAGGGGGCAGGAATAGACAATCCCTTTCATCGTAAGTAGCCGGGATGTGGCTGGCGATAAAACCGCCAAGTCCGGGTACGATGACACAGTCATTCCTTAATAATAATATTTCAATATGTCTTTCTAATTCTATCACGGATGCAAAATTACTCGTTTTTGATTAAAAAACAAATAATGTAGCTTATTATGAAGATTTTTTTAATCATGCTGCAATAATTCGGATAATATTTTTAATTTTGCAGATAAATTATTAAGAAATTATATTCAAATTATGAATTACATAAAAACAGAAATAGATGGAGTTTTATTATAGAGCCAAAGGTTTTTAATGATTCCAGAGGATATTTTTTTGAGGCTTTTTAAATATTCTGACTTTAAAGAGCACGTAGGGCAGGTTTCATTTATTCAAGATAATGAATCAAAATCGTCTTATGGCGTCTTGCGTGGCTTGCATTATCAGAAGGGGGATTTCTCACAGGCTAAATTAGTACGTGTCATTAAGGGACGTGTACTTGATGTTGCAGTAGATCTCCGGAAGGATTCTTCAACTTTCGGTAAGCATGTAATGGTAGAATTGAGCGATGAAAATAAGAAACAATTCTTTATTCCTAGGGGATTTGCTCATGGATTTTTGGTCTTAAGTGACGAGGCAATATTTACGTATAAGGTGGACAATGTCTACTCTCCGGAGAGCGAGGCGTCAATAAGATTTGATGATCCTGATTTGAATATAAATTGGCCGATAGACTCGAATGATATTCTGACAAGTCAGAAAGATCTGAATGGAGTGGCTTTTAAAGATGCAGAATATTTTAATGTATAGGTGTAATATATAATTTATAGCCGAATGAATATAGCAATTGTTGGAACAGGTTATGTCGGATTGGTTTCTGGTGCTTGCTTTGCTGAGACTGGGGCAACTGTAACATGTGTGGATGTTGATTGCGCGAAAATTGCAGCATTGAGGAAAGGTATTATACCTATTTACGAACCAGGGTTAGATGAACTTGTTGTAAAAAATATTAATGCCGGCAGATTAAAGTTTTCTACCTCATTGGCAGAAGTCTTAAATGATCAGCAGATTGTATTTACTGCAGTAGGCACACCTCCGGATGAAGATGGAAGTGCTGATTTGAAATATGTTCTTCAGGTTGCTAAAACAATAGGGGAGAACTTAAACCGGTATTTGGTAGTTGTGACAAAAAGCACCGTTCCAGTTGGAACTTCTCACAAAATTGCTGATACAATAAAGGCAGAACTGAAAAAACGTGGTGTGGATGTTGCATTTGACGTAGCAAGCAATCCGGAATTTCTTAAGGAAGGTAATGCCATTAAAGATTTTATGAGTCCGGATCGGGTTGTTATTGGGGTAGATAGTGAAAGAGCAAAGAATATTTTGACAAAATTATACAAGCCGTTTCTTCTGAATAATTTTCGTGTGATTTTCATGGATATTCCTAGTGCAGAGATGACAAAATATGCTGCAAACTCAATGTTGGCCACCCGTATCAGTTTTATGAATGATATTGCCAACCTTTGTGAGCTTGTTGGCGCTGATGTTAATAAGGTTAGAGCAGGCATAGGATCTGACACACGTATAGGCCGTAAATTTTTATATGCAGGATGTGGATATGGAGGATCTTGTTTCCCTAAGGATGTTAAGGCTTTAATAAAAACGGCCGATGATAATGGATATTCGTTGGAAGTATTGAAGGCTGTTGAGAAAGTTAACGAAAGACAAAAAGAGGTGTTGTTCAAAAAGTTAGTTAAAGCCTTTGACGGAGAATTGAAAGGTAAGTCTGTTGCATTGTGGGGATTGGCCTTTAAACCAGAAACCGATGACATGCGTGAATCAACAGCATTGGTTGTTATAAAGAAGTTGTTGAATGCAGGATGTAAAGTGCAGGCCTATGACCCTGAAGCAATGAATGAATGTAGACGCATAATTGGCGATAAGATAGAGTATTATGAAAATAAATACGATGCTTTGCAAAATGTTGATGCATTGATTTTGCTGACAGAATGGAAAGAGTTTAGATTACCGGATTGGAATGTTGTCGCCAATAAAATGCATAGAAAATTAATCTTGGACGGAAGGAACATATTTGATAATGATGATTTGGCGGAGCATGGTTTTGAATATCATTGTATAGGAAAATGATTAGAAATATTATATACATATTCGTATCGGCAATAGCTCTATTGTTTATTGGAAGTTGTAATAACTTGGATAAACGTGAAAAGCCTGTAGCTGAAAACCTGAAGGCAAAATCTATGTTGGAAGGAATTTGGTTGGATGCAGATGGGGAAAATGTTACATTTCGTATAAAAGGTGATACTGTGTACTATCCTGATTCAATGAGTCAGCCGGTAATGTTTAAGATTATTGCTGATACGATGATTTTTTATGGTAATAATATTTCAAAGTATCCTATAGTAAAACAAAGTCCAAATATATTTGAGTTTAAGAATCAAAATGGTGATATTGTTAAGTTGGTTAAAAGTGACGATCCTAATGATGCTATGCAATTTGTGCAGCATTCTCCAATCGTCTTAAACCAAAATAAAGTCATTAAACGAGATTCCGTGGTTAGTTTTTCTGATAAGAATTATCATTGTTATGTTCAGATAAATCCTACTACATATAAAGTTTATCGCACATTTTATAATGATGAAGGACTTGAAATTGAGAACATTTATTATGATAATATTATTCATATTAGTATATTCTCAGGTAGTTCAAAATTATTTTCTAAAGATTTCAGAAAAGATGATTTTGCATCTTGCGTCCCAAAGAATATGCTTAGCCAATGTGTTTTGAGCGATATAAAATTGGATTATCTGGATAAATCAGGTTTTCATTATCAGACGCAGTTGGCAATTCCTGATAGTCCTAGTTGTTTTATTGTTAAGCTGGCTATTACGTATAAGGGTAAAATAAGTATGTCAGTTGCACAATAATTTGTTTAATATTTAGTGCATCGGGGGGAGATTTAAA
>NZ_LFQU01000009.1 GCF_001275135.1 Xylanibacter rarus
TAAATTTCTACTGCCTCGGGCTTTGTGATTTCTGTGGTCCGGTTTTAAAGTTTGGATACAAATAAAAAAGTCATCTCAGTATTGAGATGACTTTTGTGATCCCGACAGGATTCAAACCTGTAACCTTCTGATCCGTAGTCAGATGCTCTATTCAGTTGAGCCACGGGACCATTTCTTAAATGCGATGCAAAGGTACGCATATTTTTTAATACAGCAAAATTTTTTCGGATTTTTTTATCAGATTGTTTTGATTTTATTGAATATTGCCTTTATAATGCAGAAAAGATGATTTAAAACAATAAAATATGATGACTTGTTTGCTTAGTTTGCCAGACAATGAAATGTGTGGAGTGTGGATTTATGGAGTGTTATATATTAATAAGTGTTATATATTAATAATATTGTACCATTTACTTCATATTTGTTTTTTAATATAAAATTATGTTGAAAGTGTTTTTTGCTTTTTTAGTTATGTGGTATACATACTAAAATGGTGTTCCTTCTTTGTTGTAATTTATAGCTTCTATTGATTCGCCTTGCCGTATTATGGAAGAGCGGAATTGGATAAATTATGGTATATGATATTTTTTTTAAAGAAATATTCTTGAAAATTTGCACGTATAAGAAAAAAGTATTACCTTTGCAGCGCAAAAAGCGAGAAATGGTACCTTGGCCGATCGGTTAGGTAACGGTCTGCAAAACCGTGTAGAGCAGTTCGACTCTGCTAGGTACCTCTTAAAAGGCAACATTCATGTGAATGTTGCTTTTTTTATATATTTACGATTTGTTTGGTGCTGCCGAAATTTCTACTGCCCCATAAAAAGCTTTTTCTCTTTAGAATCGCAAAGCTCTACGGATACCCCCATTAAATTTCTACTGCCCCATGATGCCAATGTTGATTGTTACGTGTTGTAATTGTTTTTCGTTAAATATTTGAGTCTGTGAGAATCGTGCTAATTTAATTTTGCTGTATATAATAAGGTGTGGGGTATATAAAAGAAAAACCCTGACGCTTAAACGTACAGGGCTAATGAAAGGAGGAGTGGTACCACCAGGAATCGAACCGGGGACACAAGGATTTTCAGTCCTTTGCTCTACCAACTGAGCTATGGCACCATCGTTGTTCTTTTTTGCGATGCAAAGGTACGCAAAAGTTTTAAAATAAAAGATTCATTACGTGATAAAAGTATTCTTTTTAACTTATTTTTGGAAATTAGCTTATAAAAACGAATAAAACATGCATAATTGTGCAGAATACACCTTTATGCATGTTTTATTTTGCGTATTTATTGCATTAAAGCAGTTGTGCGCTGTGTGATGATTTTATTTGTTTAGCTGCACTTTTTCTGTATTATAAAGTGAAACCATAGCCTACTGTCAGCGAGAAACTGCGGTTGCATATGTTATCATCGTAATATTTATATGGGTTTTTCAGGCCGAACAAGTATCTCAGGTCGATGCTTATATTGTTGTATTCGTAGGCAACTCCTACAGGGATGCCGATGTCGAAACGTTTGAATATTCCGGTTGTGGTGTTGCTTGCCTCTCCTGATTGTTCCGCGTCAGGTATATATTGGCCGTTTTCAATAGTTCCGTTCTCGTAGTCACCGCTTCCTTTTGCCGACAGAAGGTATCCCGCCTGCACTCCGGCTTTTATCGAGAAGCCGCTGTTGCCGAAATAGCAGATGGCCATTACGGGTATTGTGAGATAGTGGAGTGTCTGCTTCGAATCGGTTATCTTGTTATAGTATTGCTCATTGCTATAAGTATAGTCTGAATATTTGGTGCCGTACATCGCGTAGAGCAGACCTGCGCTGAAGCCAAAGTCATTGTTTTTAAATCTGTGTCTTACCTCGGCTCCTGCCGTTATGCCAAATTTATATTTTGGCTTAAGCTCATCGCCCTGTCCGTTTCCTGCGTCAGTGAGGATTATGTCGTTGTTCATCTTAGATAAGGTGAGTCCGAACATAGGGAAAATCTTTGTTTCGCCTCCTGCTGTTTGTGCTGTTGAGTTTTGTGTCATCGTCAACAGCACGAGCATTATTATTACCAGTTTTTTCATGTTATTATGTTTTTTCTGATATAACGTTTTTTGCATTTTTTTATTGTTACTTTCCGTTCATATTTAAATATGTGCTTTCAGTCTATGAATATGTTGCTGTCTGTGTCCTTGTTTTGTTGATGTTGGCTGAAAAGTTTTTTGTAGAAACTCATCACTCGTCACATTCGCATGTAATTTGTTGATATTCAGTTGCTTGCGGTGTGATGAGTTGTCGTGCAAACTCATCACACAAAGATTTAGCCGTTCTTTTTTGTCCTGATTTTGGTTGATTTATGCCTGATGTGATGAGTTCGCATGACAACTCGTCACGCCATAATGCTTTGATTTGCAGTGCCTTATGCCGTGTTGTGACGAGTGATGAGTTTCTTCGAAAAACTTTTTTGTTCATTCATTCCGTTATGGATTTCTTTTCATCTTTCTTTTTGCTTTGTGTCGGATGCATGTCAATATCCGTCTGAAAGCATATCTTTTGCATCATGAAAGGCCTTGTTTTGTCATGTAAAAGCATGCCTTTCGAAAAGCTATTTGATGCCTTCTGCTGGGGCTTAACGTGATGGAGCATGCTGGTTATGTGATTAGATGCCATCACTGATCTTAGCTTTTGTGTTAGTCTTCAGTAGTAACTGTTTTAACAAAAAATGTTCAGACTGCCGGCAGCCTGAACATTCCTGTATGATGAATAATTTATTGTCTTAGTCTTTTAAGGGATTCCAGCCCTGAGCTTTCAGCTCAAACTCGTTGTTGTCGCGGCTTACGAGCATGTGGCCCAGTTCTTTCTTTGTGATATGCCCTATGAGCTTCACGTCTTTCATGTCCTCAATCTTCTCATGGTCGCCTATGGGCACGGTGAACAGCAGCTCGTAGTCTTCGCCGCCGTTGAGCGCACACGTAGTTACGTTCATGTTCATCTCCTCAGCCATCACAGCCGTCTGATAGTCAATGGGGATGTTCTTTTCGTAAATTCGGCACCCGCAGTTGCTCTGGTTGCAGATGTGCAGCAGTTCGCTGCTCAGTCCGTCGCTTATGTCCATCATGGCCGTGGGGTGTATGTTGCGCTCGCGCAGTGCTTGCAGAATGTCGCCTCTTGCCTCCGGCTTTAGCTGGCGCTGCAGCAGATATTCCTTTCCGGCAAAGTCAGGCTGAAAGTGGGCCAGCTCTTCGAGCGCACGCTTGTCGTTCTTCTTCCTTGCCTCGTTCACCTGCTGATAGTAGACGCTCTTTTCGCGCTCTAGCAGTTGCAGGCCCATGTATGCCGCGCCGAGGTCGCCGCTGACGCATATCAGGTCGGTGTCCTTAGCGCCGTTTCTGTATACGATATCCTCCTTTGCACATTCGCCGATGCACGTTATGCTTATGGCCAGTCCGGTGTACGACGACGTCGTGTCGCCGCCCACAATGTCTACGTTCCATTTTTCGCAGGCCATGCGCAGGCCGCTGTAGAACATCTCCATGTCCTCAACCGTGAAGCGTTTGCTCAGCGCAATGCTTACAATGAGCTGGCGCGGTGTGCCGTTCATGGCGAATATGTCGCTTATGTTCACCATTGCCGACTTGTAGCCAAGGTGCTGCAGGTCGATGTATGTAAGGTCGAAGTGGACGCCTTCCATAAGCATGTCTGTCGTAACGAGCACTTCCTTGTCGGGATAGTGCATCACGGCGCAGTCGTCGCCTACGCCGTATATTGTCGATTCGTTTTTGGGGGCATGTCCGTCTGTGAGGTGACGGATAAGTCCGAATTCGCCAAGTTTCGCAATGTCTGTCATTCTGCTTTTAGTTTTTTCTTTGTTATATTTCGATTTAAGGAGCTAAGAATACGCCTTTAGGCAACATTCTTAACTCCTTGTATCCTATAATCCGGCCGGCACAGGTTATGCACGGTTGATCATCTCTCTCATTATTTCAGTCATCAGCGGCTGAGCCTTGTTGGCTGCAATCTGCACCTCCTCATGGCTTACCTCAACCGGTGTGTCCTCGAGTCCGAGGTCGGTGATGATGCTTATACCGAATGTCTTTATGCCGCAGTGATGTGCCACGATAACCTCAGGCACCGTGCTCATGCCTACGGCGTCTCCGCCAAGGCGGTGATACATCTTATATTCTGCCGGAGTCTCAAACGTAGGACCCTGCACGCCCACATAAACGCCGTGAACCACGCGTATGCCCTTTTCGGCGGCAATGGCGTCGGCCTCTGCTATGAGCTTCTTGTCGTAAGTCTCGTGCATGTCTGGGAAGCGCGGGCCTGTGGGGAAGTTCTTTCCGCGCAGCGGATGCTCCGGGAAGAAGTTGATGTGGTCTGTGATTATCATCAGGTCGCCGATCTTGAACTCAGGGTTCATGCCTCCCGAAGCGTTGCTTACGAAGAGAGTCTTTATGCCGAGTTCGTACATTATGCGTATCGGGAACGTAACTTCCTTCATGTTGTAGCCTTCATAATAGTGGAAGCGTCCTTCCATAGCCATTATGTCAACGTTGCCGAGCTTGCCGAAAATCAGTTTGCCGGCGTGTCCCTCTACTGTAGAAACGGGGAAGTTAGGTATTTCAGAGTAAGGAAACTCGTAGCTGTCAGTGATTTCTGAAGCTAATTGTCCTAGGCCTGTTCCCAGAATTATTGCCGTTTTTGGGCTTGTTGTCATCCTTTGCTTTAGCCAGGATGCTGTTTCTTGAATTTTTTCGTACATAACCAATTATTTTTTCGTTAAATTCCTCTTCCTGACCGAGCATGAACTTTATCCTTATGGGCAGCATGTATAGATTTTGCCTTACCTCTTCAGAAAGTCCGTCCATTCCGGCCAGTCTCGAGTTGTCTTTTTCTGTAGTGATTATTATTTTGGGCGACGGCATCTTGTCGAACGCCTCGTTTATCCGTTCAATGTCCCTTCCGGTAAACTGATGGTGGTCGCCGAATGTCAGCGGCACAACGTTGCCGGCGTAAGGCTTCAGGTCGTAAATCATCTGTTTTGGCGACGCTATGCCTGTGAGCAGCAACACGTTCTCCTTATTCTTTCTGATGCTGTCGAGCGTCTTTGTCCTGCTGCCGAACACGGCCTTAAGGTCTTCATACTCGAGAGTGGAGAAGAACAGCTGCTGATATGGAAACAGGTTCATTGCCTTTATTATCACGCGATACTCCATGGGCTTTAGGTCCTTGGGGCATTTTGTTATAATAACGATGTCGGCCCTTGCCTTTCCGCTTAGCGGTTCGCGCAGTCGGCCGGCAGGCAGCAGCTTGTCGTAGATGATGAGCCTGTGATAGTCAACGAGCAGAATGTTGATTCCCGGTTTGACATATCTGTGCTGAAAGGCGTCGTCGAGCAGTATCACGTCGGTGTCTTTCGTCTCTTCGTCGCCGGTTATGCGGTCAATGCCGTGACATCTGTTTTTGTCTACAGCCACGTATATGTCCTTGAATTTCTGCTTCATCTGGTAGGGCTCGTCGCCAATCTTTCTCATCTCAGTGTCGTCCTTAGCCAACACGTAGCCCTTGCTCTTGCGCTTGTATCCGCGGCTCAGCACGGCCACCTTGCCCTTGTCTTTGAGCAGGCGGATGAGATATTCCACGTGGGGCGTCTTGCCCGAGCCGCCCACGGTGATGTTTCCTACCGATATTACCGGAATGTCGAAGCTGCGGCTTTTAAGAATGCCGAGCTCAAAAAGCTGGTTGCGCAGCCTTACGCCCAGGCCGTAGAGCCAGCTCAGCGGAAGCATCCATTCGTTTATCTTTATAAAGTCGCCTTCCATTCCTTTACTGAATTCATTATATTGTTTGTCGTTATATGCAGCAGGCGCGCCGGCAGCTGTGCCTGTGGCGCCTGCTTTGTTTATCTGATGTTAAGTATGAACGGCACACGTGCCTGCACGGCGTTCTGTCTGTTCATGCTTCTGATGAGCATGAACGGCTCGTAGTATTCGCCAAGTGTGAGGCGCAGCTGATTGTCGATGTAGCTGCCCTGCGATGCCTTGTTGAGCAGTTGCTCCATCCAGTCGCTTTTTCCGGGATAAGGAGCCGTGTGATATTCCTTCAGGTTAGCCAGACTTGCAGCCTTTGCCACAGCCTCGTTGAGGCCTCCGAGCTGGTCTACCAGCTTATGCTTGTATGCATCCTGTCCGAGCCATACATGGCCCTGAGCCACTTTCTCTACCTGTGCAATGCTCAGCTTGCGGCCTTCTGCCACACGTGAGCGGAACAGCTTGTAGCCGCGGTCGATATAGTTCTCGATGTATGCCATCTCCTCTTCGTTGAAAGGACGTGCAGGCGTGCCCAGACCGCTGTTCTTGTTGGTCTTCACCTCGTCGAACTTAACGCCGAGTTTCTGCGTGAGCAGTCCGCTGAAGTCGGGGAACATGCCGAATATGCCGATGCTGCCGGTCAGTGTTGTGGGCTCAGCCACAATCCAGTTGGCGCCGCTGCTGATATAGTAGCCGCCCGATGCAGCCATGCCGCCCATAGACACAACCACGGGTTTCTTCTTTTTCAGCATTTCAACATAGTGCCATATCTGTTCTGAGGCATAAGCGCTTCCGCCTCCCGAGTTGATGCGCAGCACCACGGCCTTTACGTTATCGTCGTCGGCCAGAGCCTGCAGGTCTTCGCAAACCTTCTTGCCCACGATGTTGTGGCCTTGGCTCATCATGCCAGTCTCCTCGCTGTCAACAATGTTTCCGTAAGCATAGTATACAGCAATCTCGTCTCCTTTGCTGCTGTTGTCAGCCAGAAGCTTCATCTCTGCCAGTCCTGCCGTGTTGATGTTGTCGTCGGCATCCTTTTTCATGAGCTTGTTTATTTCGGCCTTTATGCCGTCAGTGTATATAAGCTTGTCCACCATCTTGCGCTTGACAAACTCTTTCGGATCGTCGAAGGTTATCAGTCTGTCGGCATATGCGTTAAGCGAGTCGACGCTGATCTTTCTGCTTTCAGACACATCCTTGCAGATGGTCTGCCATATTCCGCTAATATAAGCCGTAACCTGTTCGCGGTTGGCGTCGCTCATCTTGTCGGCAGTGAACATTTCGGGAGCGCTCTTGTATGTGCCCACTTTAGCCAGCTGCATCTTAACGCCAAACTTTGCCAGCATGTCTTTAAGGAATATCGGCTGCGAAGCCAGACCATGCCAGTCTATCTGTCCGCTCGGATTCAGGAATATTTTGTCGGCAACCGATGCGATATAGTAGGTGCCCTGTGTGTATACGTCGCCGTAAGCCACAATCCATTTTCCGCTCTTCTTGAAGTCTTTCAGCGCGTTGCGTATGGCCTGCATCGACGCATAAGAGTCGGCGCCGAACATTCCTGCCTCAATATATATACCTTTAATCTTGTCGTTGTTCTTGGCTTTTTTAATGGCATCGAGTATGTCGTCGAGTCCCATGTTTCCAACCGTACTTCCGCTCAGCTGGTCCATGATGCTTTCTTCAGAGCGTTCGTTGAGCACTCCCGACAGGTTGAGCACCATTACCGTGTTGTCGCTCACGTCCTTTGCCGAACTTTCAGAGGCAATCATGCCTGCGATACACATCACTCCGAGCACGCCTGTTAGCAGGGTGAAAACTATCAAGCCGACAACCGTGGCGGCCATGTATTTAAAAAAGTCCTTCATAAAATATGCTTTACGTTTAAAAATTTCAGAAAAATGTTTTTATTCAATGTCGTGAGGCATGCTCCATGGCGGAATATGTTGCGCCGTGTGCCGCATTGCCACTTACCAACTGCAAATATAAGCAATTTTATTTTATTTTGTCTGAAAACGTATGCAAAGTTTGACAGAATCGTCAAATATTATTATTTTCGCACTGATGAAACGAGCTGTTATTATAGGTGCTTCTTCGGGCATAGGGCGCGAAGTTAGCAAGATATTGCTGGCAGAAGGCTGGATTATCGGCATTGCCGCAAGGCGTGAAGACAAGTTGCTTGAGATTAAAGAGCTTAATCCTGCCATGGTGGAGGTGTGCGCCATGGACGTTACCGACAAGGAGGCGCCGCGCAGGTTGCTCGACCTTGTGGGGCGCATGGGCGGAGTGAATCTTTTTGTCTACTGCTCAGGTGTAGGACATCAGAATCCGCGGCTTGACGCAGACACCGAGCTTGACACGGTAGGCGTCAACGTGTTCGGATTTACGCAGATGGTCGACACGATGTTTAACTATATGGCTGACAATCTTGGCGGCGACATAGCCGTGGTGTCTTCAATAGCCGGCACAAAGGGACTTGGCGCGGCGCCGTCGTACAGCGCGTCGAAGGCATATCAGAACACTTATATCCAGGCGCTCGAACAGTTGTCCAACATGCGCCGTCTGCATATAAGATTTACTGACATCAGGCCGGGATTTGTCGACACCCCGCTGCTGTCGGGCAGCGGCAGCTATCCAATGCTGATGGACAAGACGTACGTTGCACGTGAGATAGTGAAGGCCGTAACGGCCCACAGGCATGTTAAGATTATCGACTGGCGCTACAGCATTCTCGTGTTCTTCTGGCGGCTGATACCGCGCAGGTTGTGGCGGAGGATGGATGTCACCAACAAGAAATTATAATTAGTCATGAAGTTTTCTCAGCAGATATTGACAGTAGTGTTTGCCCTTATGGCCTTTACTGCCAGCGCAGGAGCGTCGGGCGGCAGCTTTCCCGACGGAACGGACATTCCGGCATGGTTTAACGATACGTCGCGTATAGACATTGATACACTCGGACGCAAGTATGTCATCACGTCCTATGGCGTGAAAAACGACTCGACTCTGTTGCAGACAGAGGCAATACAGCGCGTCATCGACCTTGCTGCTGCAGAGGGCGGGGGAGTGATAGTGGTGCCCGAAGGCACGTTTCTCAGTGGTTCGCTGTTTTTCAAGCAGGGCACTCATTTGCATATTTGCCGTGGCGGAGTGATTAAAGGGGTTGATGCAATAAAATATTATCCGCTAGTCAAGACTCGAATGGAGGGGCAGACGCTCAACTATTTTGCAGCTCTGATAAACGCCGATGGGTTAAACGGCTTCACCATCACTGGCCCGGGAACGATAAACGGCAACGGACTGCGCTTCTGGGAGGAGTTTTGGATCAGGCGGAAGTTTAATCCCGACTGCACCAATCTTGAGGCTCTGCGTCCGCGTCTTGTATATCTGTCGCATTGCACTAACGTTCAGGTGCAGGACGTAAGACTGATAAACAGTGCTTTCTGGACAAATCATCTTTACCGCTGTCACCATGTTAAATACATCGGGTGCTATATCTTTGCGCCTACTTCGGGCGTAAAGGCGCCAAGCAGCGACGCCGTTGACATAGACAACTGTCACGACATACTGATAAGCGGATGCTATATGAGCGTAAACGACGATGCCGTAGTGCTGAAGGGAGGCAAGGGAACGTTTGCCGATAAAGACCCTGACAATGGTCCTAACTATAACGTCATCGTGCAGGACTGCACTTATGGCAAGGTGCACGGCTGCCTGACGCTCGGCAGCGAGAGCCTGCACAACCGCAACATCGTTATGCGACGCTGCATATTCAATGATGCCAACCGTGTTCTGTGGCTAAAGATGCGCCCCGACACGCCGCAACATTATGAGTATGTAAGCCTTGAAACGTTGAGCGGACGTTGCGGAAGTTTCCTTGTCGTTCGTCCTTGGACACAATTCTATAAGCCCGAACAGCGCGACGACATGCCGATGTCTGTTTGCAACAATATATCAGTAAGCAATGTTGACGCTACGTGTGACAACTTTTTTGACGTAGGAATGTCAGATAAATACCGGCTGACAGACTTCTCGTTTGTCAACTGCAATATCACTGACAGCGCCAATTCTTTTGATAAAAGCGTGATAGAAAATACCAGGATAAAGAATCTTGTTATAAACGGAAAAAAGCAGAAATGACGTCTGGCTTATTTCGTTATGTTGAAATACAACATGTAAGTAGTTAACCGAAATTGCTTACATGTTGATTTTGTATAACCTCACAGAATCGCGTTGCTCAAAAAGATAAAATATTTTCGGCTGAAAATTACGGCTTTTTGTGTGCAGCCGTAATGTCCTGAATAGCTATGTGTTATGAGAGATTTCCGATAAATGTGCATCGCTTATGTCTTAAAACTGCCGTAATTTAAGGCTTTTCGGCCTTATGAATAAGTGTGTTTTGTATTGTAAAAGCATAGCTTTGGCAATGTAAAAGACTAGCTTTTGAAATACAAGTGCATGTCTTTTGCAGTGAAATCCTTGTTTTGTTGCCGTTTTGATGCCTGTATGTGCCGCCTGAATTTCTATTTCATTAAATTTTACTGACATTTTCTTTATGTCATAATGTCGCCTGTTAGACAATAATTCAAGCATTTTGAATGTTCGTCAGGCGGCATGTCTTGTAGCTGGATATAAGTCAGAAACGGCATAAGTTGAAAATATCGTGTGCATAAAGATATATTCAGAGATAATCTCTGTGGTATTGACGGCAAAACACCTTTGCCTTTTTTCTAACGGCTGCGCCTTCCGTGTAGCGTAATTTTAAAGCACGTTATACATATTTATATATAAGGACATATGGGCTTGTCTCTTCTTTGTGGTTTTCTTGGCAGTGTGTCATCAATGTGTTATGACTGACACGTTTGTCATACACTGACAACCAAAGACTGACATTTTGGCTTTTGGCACGCTTTTCGCTATTGTGTTTGCGGATGCTCAAAGCATCGGTAATATAAAACGTATAAATAACAGTTTAAATATAAAGATTATGAACATTAAACCATTAGCAGACAGAGTGCTGGTACTTCCTGCACCGGCAGAAGAGAAAATCGGTGGTATCATTATTCCTGATACAGCAAAAGAAAAACCTTTGCACGGCACTATCGTTGCTGCTGGCACAGGCACTAAGGATGAGGAAATGATTCTTAAAGAAGGTGATGAGGTTCTTTACGGCAAGTATTCAGGCACAGAGCTTGAGTATGACGGCGTTAAGTATCTTATGATGCGCCAGAGCGACGTTCTCGCTGTTATAGTAAAATAATATATTCAGATCAATAATTTAAAAACAACCCTATGAGGCCACCGGCACGCAGGTAGGCATTATGACTACGGACAATGTGCCCTAAATGTGGCCTTCATATAAAAATAAAATCATCATGGCTAAAGAAATAAAATTCGATACAGACGCCCGCGAACTCTTGAAGAGAGGCGTTGACCAGTTGGCAAATGCAGTGAAAGTAACACTCGGTCCTAAAGGCCGCAACGTTGTTATTGAGAAAAAATTCGGTGCTCCGCAGATAACAAAAGACGGTGTAACCGTAGCAAAGGAAGTTGAGCTTGAGGACCGCTTTGAGAACACAGGCGCACAGCTTGTTAAGAGCGTTGCAAGCAAGACTGGCGACGATGCAGGTGACGGTACAACAACAGCAACAATCCTTACACAGGCTATTGTTACTGAAGGACTGAAGAACGTTACAGCAGGTGCAAACCCGATGGACCTGAAGCGTGGTATAGACAAGGCCGTTGCTGCCGTTGTTGAATATATCAAGAACAACGCTGAGAAGGTTGACGACAACTATGACAAGATTGAGCAGGTTGCTACTGTCAGCGCAAACAACGATCCTGAAATAGGTAAACTGCTGGCTGACGCTATGCGTAAGGTTTCTAAGGACGGCGTTATCACTATCGAGGAGAGCAAGAGCCGCGACACACACATCGGTGTTGTTGAGGGTATGCAGTTCGACCGTGGTTATCTGAGCGGATATTTCGTAACAGACGCTGACAAGATGGAGTGTGTAATGGAGAATCCTTACATCCTTATCTACGACAAGAAGATCAGCAACCTGAAAGATTTCTTGCCTATCCTGCAGCCTGCAGCTGAGAGCGGACGTCCGTTGCTCGTTATTGCAGAAGATGTTGACTCAGAGGCTCTTACAACATTGGTTGTAAACCGTCTGCGCAGCAACCTGAAGATTTGTGCTGTTAAGGCTCCTGGCTTTGGCGACCGCCGCAAGGCTATGCTCGAGGATATCGCTGTACTGACAGGCGGACTCGTAATCAGCGAGGACAAGGGCTTGAAGCTTGAGCAGGCTACTCTCGAAATGCTTGGTACTTGCGACAAGATCGTAGTTTCTAAGGACAACACAACTATCGTAAACGGTGCAGGCGAGAAGCAGCTCATAGCTGACCGCGTTGCTCAGATAAAGAACGAGATAGCAAACACAACAAGCAGCTACGACAAAGAGAAACTGCAGGAGCGTCTGGCTAAGTTGGCAGGTGGTGTGGCAGTGCTCTACGTTGGTGCAAACAGCGAGGTTGAGATGAAAGAGAAGAAAGACCGCGTTGACGATGCTCTCTGCGCTACACGTGCAGCTATCGAGGAAGGTGTTGTTGCCGGAGGTGGTACAACATACATCCGCGCTCTTGAAGGTCTGAAGAACCTGAAGGGTGACAACGCAGACGAGCAGACAGGTATCAACATCGTTGAGCGTGCAATCGAGGAGCCTCTCCGTCAGATTGTTGCCAACGCAGGCGGCGAAGGTGCTGTTGTTGTTCAGAAGGTTAAGGAAGGCGAAGGCGACTTCGGTTACAACGCACGTACAGATGTTTATGAGGATATGCGTAAGGCCGGTGTCATCGATCCTGCCAAGGTTGCCCGCGTAGCTCTTGAGAACGCAGCTTCAATAGCAGGCATGTTCCTCACAACAGAGTGCCTGATCGTTGACAAACCTGAGGATAAGCCTCAGATGCCTATGGGCGCTCCCGGAATGGGCGGAATGATGTAATTTGTAAACTACAAATAACAAAATGGGAGGCTGCTTAACGGGCAGCCTCTTTTTTTTGCGGTATAGATGTTTTTTTGCGCAATTTTTTTTGAAAATGTTTTGTCACGAATTATAAAATGTCTATATTTGCATGTCAACAGATAGATACGTTATGGATAAAGATCCTAAAGTAGATATTTTTTTGATTTGTTTTAGTAGATTAGTTTTTAAGTAGTTTGTTTTTTGAAAATCGCTTGTCGTGAGGACATGCGATTTTTTTTATGTCCTTACGTTTGTCAAAAATAAACACCATTATTTCATATTGTCTTTGATTTTGCTTATCTTTGCACCGAATGTTATTCGGCTATAGCATCTTAGCCCCGTTTGTTGAGGCTGCGTGATGGTTGTCGGGCAAGTTTTCGCCGTTGGGCGGGCCGATGTCCTGCTGCACTTTCAGCCCTGTAGATTAGTTTGGCATAAGCTGATGGCCGGGTTAGTTTCGAGTCAAGAAAAATACTTTATGGACATTAAGGATTTTAAAATAAAGAAGTCGCAGTGGCTTATTTTCATCGTACTTTCTGCCGGACTGATGTATATTACGGAGTCGTGGCTGATGTCTCTTGGCATAATACTGCTGCTCATGGTGCTGGATTTTGTCCTGGCCGAGTTTATAGGAAAGAAACGGGGCAAGAAGGATGATAAAATGTTTTGACGTCATGCAGAAACTTATAGAACTATATAGACAATGGCACG
Organism: Xylanibacter rarus; assembly: GCF_001275135.1. Lineage (GTDB taxonomy): Bacteria > Bacteroidota > Bacteroidia > Bacteroidales > Bacteroidaceae > Prevotella > Prevotella rara. Next base: position 13,519 of record NZ_LFQU01000009.1, read on the forward strand.
GCTCTGAGCCGGTGAGCACAGAGAAGCTGCCGCAGGCCGGAAGCAACCGCGAATATTACAGAATGACAGGCGACGACGGCAGTTCGGTGATAGGTGCAATAGGCACAAGCCGCGACGAGAATCACGCCTTTATATATCTTTCGGGCCATTTCCGCAAGCGCCAGCTGCCCGTCCCCCGTATATTGTCAGTGTCAGACGATGAGTTGAGATATCTGCAGGAAGACCTCGGACGTGTGTCGCTGTTCAGTGCAATAAGCGGCGGACGCGAAGCCGGAGGACGATACAACCAAAAGGAGAAGCAGTTGCTGATAAACACGATAAAGGAACTGCCGAACATACAGATACGCGGCGCCCGCGGCCTCGACTGGTCTAACTGTTATCCGCAGCCGGAGTTTGACGAGAACAGCGTGCTCTTCGACCTCAATTATTTTAAGTATTGTTTCTTAAAGCCTGCCGAGCTCGATTTCCACGAACTTAAGCTTGAAGCCAATTTCAGGCTTTTTGCAAAAGACCTCGTTGCAGAAAAGACAGACAGCTTTATGTATCGCGACTTTCAGGCGCGCAACATAATGCTCGACGCTTCAGGACGTCCGTATTTTATCGACTATCAGGGCGGACGCAAGGGACCTTTCTATTACGATCTTGCCTCATTCCTTTGGCAGGCTTCGGCAAAATACCCTCATAAGTTGCGCCGCGAGCTGATATACGAATATTATAATTCTCTGAAAAATTATACCGAAGTGCCTTCTGTCAGACACTTTGCCGAGCGCCTTAGCCTGTTCGTGCTTTTCCGTACGCTTCAGGTGCTTGGTGCATACGGCTTCAGAGGATTCTTTGAGCGCAAGAAGCATTTCATTGACAGCATACCGCCTGCAATGCAGAATCTGCGCGAGCTGCTTAAGCTTAACGTGTTTACATATCCTTATCTTATGGATGTGCTGAAGAGGCTCACGGAGCTTCCGCGTTTTGCAACTCTCGAAGAGCCGGCATTGAGCCGTGCAGACGGGTTTAAGATATCAGACAGCAAGGTGTTTGCGGCACATCCTTCAGATGGTCCGGCCACATTCTCAAAATATGACAACAAAGGTCCGCTTGTGGTACGCGTCTACAGTTTCTCTTATCACAAGGGAATACCTGAAGATGAGTCGGGCAACGGCGGTGGTTATGTGTTCGACTGCCGCAGCACTCATAATCCCGGGCGGTATGAGCCGTACAAGAAACTTACGGGACTTGACGAACCTGTTATACGTTTCCTTGAGGACGACGGAGAGATACTGACATTCCTCGACAGCGTGTATAAACTTGCCGATGCTCATGTGCGCCGCTATATCCAGCGCGGATTCACGAGCCTGATGTTCTGTTTTGGATGTACGGGCGGACAGCACCGCAGCGTCTATTCGGCACAGCATCTGGCAGAACATATCAACAAGAAGTTCGGCATAGAGGTACACATCATTCACAGAGAACAAAACATAACACAGACGCTTGAGGCGTTGAAATGAAATAAAAGCTCAAAAAATATGCTGAAGATGCAGGCTATGATATTTGCAGCCGGACTGGGCACAAGGCTCAAACCGCTTACCGACGCAATGCCGAAGGCACTTGTAAAGGTAGGTGGCAAGCCGCTGATAGAGCGCGTTATTGAAAAGCTGAAAGATGCCGGAGCCGACCGCATTGTGGTTAACGTTCATCATTTTGCGTCGCAGATTGTCGGTTATCTTAAAGACAACGATAACTTCGGCACAGACATCAGAGTGTCTGACGAGACAGACAAGCTGCTCGACACGGGCGGAGGCATAAAGAAAGCCGCGCCGCTGTTCGACAGCGACAAACCAGTGCTGATACATAATGTAGACATATTGAGCAACGTTGACCTCACACATCTGTACGCCATGCACGGCGACAGCGCCGCGACGCTCGTGGTAAGCAGCCGTAAGACAAAGCGCTATCTGCTCTTTGACGACGACATGAGGCTGAAAGGATGGACAAACATTGAGACGGGCGAGGTAAGAAGTCCATACCCAGACTTGAATGTTGCCGACTGCCGCATGCTGGCGTTCTCGGGCATACATGTCATCTCGCCGTCTATGTTCGGCCTTATGGACGAATTCCCCGACAAGTTCGGCATAATAGACTTTTATCTAAAAGTGTGTGACAAAGTGGTGATAAAGGGATACGACAAAACCGACCTGAGGCTTATGGACGTAGGAAAACTTGACACACTTGCAGAAGCAGAAAATTTTATAAACCAATTATAATAATATGCAACAGAAAATTATTATTCTCGATTTTGGTTCACAAACCACACAGCTGATAGGCCGTAGAGTGCGTGAGCTCGACACGTTTTGCGAAATCTTGCCTTACAACAAGTTTCCGAAAGACGACAGCGACGTTATCGGTGTGATTCTGAGCGGATCGCCTTATTCTGTTCATGATGAAGAGGCTTTCAAGGTAGACCTCAGTCAGTTTGTAGGCAAATATCCGGTGCTCGGCATCTGCTACGGAGCGCAGTTTATTGCCAACTCTAACGGCGGAAAGGTTGAAAAGACCGGCACACGCGAGTATGGACGTGCCAACTTGAGGACATTCGATGCCGACAATGCTCTGTTTAAAGGCTTCGAAGAGAACTCTCAGGTATGGATGAGCCACGGCGACACCATCACCGCAATACCGGCCGACTGCCATGTGATAGCTTCAACAGCCGACGTTAAGTATGCCGCTTATGCAAGCGACACCAACCCATTGTGGGCTGTTCAGTTCCACCCTGAGGTGTTCCACACAACACAGGGCAAGCTCTTGCTGAAGAACTTCGTTGTTGACATTTGCGGAAGCAAGCAGCAGTGGAGCCCCGCTTCGTTCGTTGACTCTACGGTGAGCGAACTTAAGGAGCAGCTGGGCAACGACCGCGTAATTCTCGGTCTGAGCGGCGGCGTCGACTCTTCAGTTTGTGCTACATTGCTTAACCGTGCCATCGGAAAGAACCTTACATGTATCTTCGTTGACCACGGAATGTTGCGCAAGAATGAGTTCCAGAAGGTTATGGAGGCATATCAGGGACTCGGACTCAACGTTATCGGCGTTGATGCAAGCGAGAAGTTCTTCAAAGATCTTGAAGGCGTTACCGACCCTGAGCAGAAGCGCAAGATTATAGGCCGCGACTTTGTTGAGGTGTTCAATGCTGAGGCAAAGAAGATTACTGATGCAAAATGGCTTGCACAGGGCACAATCTATCCTGACCGCATTGAGAGTCTGAGCATAACAGGTATGGTTATCAAGAGCCATCACAACGTTGGCGGACTGCCGGAGGAGATGCATCTGCAGCTCTGCGAGCCGCTGAAGTGGCTGTTTAAGGACGAAGTGCGCCGCGTAGGCTACGAGCTTGGCATGCCCGAGCGCCTCATCAAGCGTCATCCGTTCCCCGGACCGGGTCTTGCTGTTCGTATTCTCGGTGACATCACACGCGAGAAGGTGCGCATACTTCAGGATGCCGACGACATCTATATTGAGGCAATGCACAACTATATCTGTGAAGACGGCGAATGTCTTTACGACAAGGTTTGGCAGGCAGGAACGGTGCTTCTCTCTACGATACGCAGCGTGGGAGTCATGGGCGACGAGCGCACTTACGAGCATCCTGTGGCTTTGCGTGCCGTAACGAGCACAGACGCCATGACAGCCGACTGGGCACATCTGCCTTACGACTTTATGGCTAAGGTTTCTAACGAGATTATCAATAAGGTGAAAGGCGTCAACCGCGTTTGCTATGACATCTCGTCAAAGCCGCCTTCGACAATCGAGTGGGAGTAAGTCTGGCTGACAGAATAGGCTCTTTGCGCGGCATCGTCTGCGCATCATTATAGTTAACCTGCAAGGGCAAATGCATCATATAGCATTTGCCCTTGTTGCGTAATATAGGCAGGCCTGTGATATTGGTGCTAACATGCATGGTTATTCGTTTTGTCTGGCAATGTCAAAAGTCTGTTTATATTATTATAAACCATATAATTTTTTTGCAAGAAACTCATCACTCGTCACATTGCGGTTTAACACGCTGATTGTCAATGAGATATGGCGTGATGAGTTGACTCTATCATTCATCACGCTTGGCTGTTTGGGGTTTAATGTGCCTTTTCCTGATTTAGGTTGACCCTGAATGTGATGAGTTATAAATGTAACTCATCACAGCGTAAACATCTTATTATCAGTAGCTTATGTGTAGATGTGACGAGTGATGAGTTTTTATGAAAAATATTTCCATTGTTTTTCCATGTTATGATAAATGCATTTGGCTTATGCCACGTCAGCTACAGGTTTTTCTCCTCATTCCATGCAAAAGCATACCTTTTGTGTGCCGAAAGGCGTCCTTTTGATACCCGAAAGATGGCCTTTTATAAGGTAAGATGCCGTTAGCTGTTGATAAAAGATTATTGGTATCTTCATTTGTGTTTGACAAATCAGATTGAGAATACCGTTTCATGACAGCCAATAGACAGTTTTTTCTGTAGCCGCTATTTATGCTGTTCGAAGAGCCAGTCCTGCACGCCCTTTATTCCGTAAGCCACGAACCATGTAGCGCGGTGGTTGCCGCCTGTGAGATGTGTGAAGAGCAGATGGTTGCCTTCGGCCCTCATTTTGTCGGCTTCGTCAGAGAGCGCTTCTGGTGTCTGTGTCATGTCCCATGTAGCTTCAGACACTTTGCTTCCCTTATTTCGCCATATCTCAACAGCCTGTCCTTGCAGTGAGTTGGACGAGCTGTCGCCCTCACATGATATAATCCATATATTCTGTTTGTCAAGGGGTGCCATGATAGACGGAAGCCATTTGCCGGCAACAAGCAGGGCTCCGGCAAACATGTCGGGTTCTTTGAGCATCATCACGATAGACGACATGCAGCCCATCGACTGGCCCGTGGTGTATATCCGGCTGCTGTCTACAGAATAGCGTGTCTGCAGGTCTTTCAGCAATGCTATTGTCGCGTCGAGATGGTGACTGTAGTTCCAGTTGTCGTCTACTGTTATATAAGGATATTCGGGTGCAACCACAATGCATCTGTGCCGTGCCTGCGCCTCAGGCTCAGCCCATGACGTGGCGCCGTTGCCTTGATATAGAGGCTGCTTTACCTGAGAACTTGCCACTCCGGCATCGTGAATGAACAAGACAAGAGGATATTTTTTTGCGGGGTCGTAGTCTTCGGGCAAATATATGTTATATGGCAGCACCTGTCCTGTATACGGGCTGACGAATTCTTCTTGCCTGAAGTCGTCTGCTACAAGGCACTTCTCTTCAGTGCTGTTTATCTGTGTGTCGCTGGCCTTATAGGTTTTTCCTCCGGCAGTTTTTATATCCTTTATCTGCACCACGACAGCATTGCCGGGGTATTCGTCGTCTCCTCCAGTGCTCCATCCGGCCCTCAGTCTAGGGCCACCCTGCATCAGGTCGCGCTCTTTTTTCTTTTCCAAGTCAGCATTTGTGGGCTGTTTTGGCTGTGCGTATAAGTCAACTTCAGCTTTCACCTCAATGACGACATATTTTCCGTCTGTGCCTTTCTCTGTCTTTTCCGGCACATTATTGGCATATACGTCTGTAACCTCCTTGCCGACGACTGCATAGCTGCCGGCCGACAGGCTCTTGTTGCTTATAGGAGTGTCGTATTCCAGAATTACTGTTGCCACCTTGCGTCCGTCACCAAGCACTTTGCTTACAGCTGTTACAGATTTTATATGCTCTAAAGATGTGGAGTTGTTTTGGGCTTGTGCCAAGCCAAGGAATCCTGCCAGAACCATTGTGAAAATTGCTTTTTTGTTCATAACAATACAAATTGAAATGATATTTGTCACATTGATTGGATTTTGCAAATATACATATATTTTGGTAAGAAAAGCTCTTGATATGTGTCATTGGTTTGTTTATTTTGTGATTTTTATCACTTTGTGTCGTATGCATTAACTTAAATTTGAATTATGAGAATGATGTTGCAATATAGTTTTATGGCCGAAGAGGCTTTATGACACTTTTATTGCCTTTGACCTCTGACTTGTCATATGATATATGTATTGGTTATTATGGCATATCTGCTACAGGCTTTTACTGCCATTCAATGTAGAAGCATTTGTTTTGATGCTCAGAAAGAATCTTCTATAAAATGAAATTGTTCATGATGTAATATTATTAATTGCCGGTTATCGGCCATAATTATGGCATTATCATCAAACATATGCTCTATGTTGGCATAACATTGCCCTATATTTGTTTGAAAAATAGAAAATGAAAGAGGACGGCACAAGTTTTCAGACAAAAGGTTTGAATGTTGATGAAAAATTAATATCTTTGCCTTTGACATATTGTGTGCAGAAAAATGCGCACAGACAGAAGTACTTGTGTACACGCACAGACAGTGACGTTCAGGGAGTAGAATCTGGCAGTTCAATCCTGATAGTAATGAATGATTGTCTGAGCGAGTTCACACCATGCTATTGGTGTGGATTCCTCTTTCATGTTTTCTTTATTATCGGGTTTTGCCAGAACCTTACTCTCAGAAAGCGTGGGGGAGTGAGTTCACACCGCTTTTTGTAAACTGAAGACGTAACTTGATGGTTGGTTGCATGGCATCTGATTATTTGTTGTAACGTGTTACATAATGCAAAAACACAAGAACACTCTTGGGTTAATAATTGTGAAGTGAACCATTGTGAACTTGATTGGCAGATTTAAAAGCTCTATTTTTGTTAAATAAATATTGAAGGACACAAATTTGATAAGATAATAATGAAAAACAAAATACCGACTATATCTATAACCGCTATATGTCTTTTGGCATTAATCGTATTGTCATCCGGTATTCAGTCGGAGAAAGGAGGAAAAATGCAGCAGAAATATTATTATTGTGAGTATTGTGGTCATCGCTTTCCGTCAGTGCGCCTGCTGACATCAGCCCCGTGTGTCCGCCATCCCGACGGCCCGAACAAAGGTCGCCACAAGCTGTATGAAGGCACGGAGAAGAGCGAATACACCTGTAAATATTGTGGTCGGAAGTTCCCGTCGATAATGATGATGACAGCAGCACCGTGCGTAAATCATCCAAAAGGTGCGAATAAGGGCAATCACTCTCCGGCGCTGTGAAAATAACATGGCTCTTTAGTTTTACTGAAATTTTCGTTCAAGTTATTGACCTTATGCTTTAGTATGGCATATCATAGGCGTATCTTTGGAATTGAAAATTAATGTATAACGTAAAAAATAAAGATTATGTTAAGAGGATTTATAAAATTTCATTGCACCGAGTGTGGTAATAACTTCATAGGTCTGGATATAGAATATGCTGCAACCATATTTTCAATGCCACTGCGATGTCCAAAATGCCAAAGTATCAGGACTTTGCCAAAAGGTTATTTAACTCAGCCTAATAATCTTAAATTTTATAAGAGTATTTGGGATAGATGGGAGAATAAGTAATTTTAAACTAAAATAAATTATTATGAATATTAAAGTTGTAACGTGCAGTAAATGTCATAAATCATTTACTATTTATAGTTCTACAGGAGTATGCCCATATTGTCAGCATGTTTATGTTGATTATGCGGATGTTGTTGTAAAGGGTGTGAAAATATTATCAAAATTTTTAAATAAGAAATATGGCAAATGAGGTGTCTATTTGGAATAAAGTCATGTCATCAGCAATGACTGTTCCTGGAGTAAAGGTGGATAGAGAGTCTTTTTTGAGAAAAGAATTTTCATTATATTGTTCTGCGGAACAATTGGATAAGGTTATTTCAATAAGACCGTCTGAAGTATTATCAAAAAATATTATTGATAGAGTTGCAAATTCTTGTATAAATAGTCATACAACAAAAGTGACAGCATTGTCTACTCTTGCAGGCATTCCTGGTGGTTTGACCATGGCAGCAACAGTCCCGGCTGATATGGCACAATATTATTGGCATGTTTTTGTGTTAGCACAGAAATTAGCATATTTATATGGTTTTCCTGATTTGAGAGATGAAAATGGTGATTTATCTGACTCAGCCTGTGATATGTTAACTATTTTTGTAGGTGTAATGATGGGGGTTGCCCAAGCAAATATGGCTATTAGGATGCTGTCTGAAAAATTTGCTAAGGAGGTAATAAAACGACTCCCTCGAATGGCATTAACAAAAACTGCAATTTATCCTCTTATAAAACAAATTGCGAAATGGATAGGAATAAGTCTGACAAAATCAAGCTTTGCTAAAGCTTTAGGTAAGGTAATACCTATAGTGGGAGGTGCTATATCTGGTGGATTAACTCTTGCAACATTCCGACCACAAGCAAAGAGATTACAAAAGAAATTGCAAGAGCAAATGTGTGTATTGAATAGTAACGCATCTGAGTATAATAAAGAAGACTTGAGATGAAGTATATTCATCGTGTCCACTAAAAAGTAAAGAGGTCACTGAAATTATTGATAATAAAATCGTTGTAGAGATTTTTCTAGTTAGTAAACTTGAATTTTGATTTTCGGTTTTATAATAAGTCACATATGTTTAAGGATACGTTTATTTGGGCTCAACTTATAGAATTTTTTGATAGAAATAGCTAGGTGGTCTTGACCAGTATGCTTGATTATGTTTCGTTAATTTTGGTATCTCCACTATTTTAGTGGACATTAGTGATAAGGTATTTAAAATAAATGTTTAATTGATATATTATGAAATTTTTAAAATTATTTTTATTGACAATTATTGGTGCTTTGTTAACATCATGTAACTCAAATGAGCGAGCTTTAAAGAAATTTGAGAGTAGATTGAATGCAGAAGAATATGCTTGTGCTTCAGTTTATATATATGATGGAGATTTACCTTCTTTTTCATTTTTTGTAAATGAAATAAAAAAGAAAAATCCTAATTTATTAATAAAATTAAAGGAAAGTGAAACCGTGGAGGTTTCTGGGAAGAAAGTTGTTATTGCAGACTTTGAATTGGTTAATTCTAGTGATCAGGTACGCAATTATTTTACAAATTTAGGCTATGATATTGTAAATGATACTTTTAAAGATACAATTTATATTAGACAATCCAATGAGGGAGAAAAGTTGTCATTTAATTGGGGCTTAAGAAGTTCAGATGAAAATCATTATTGTTTAGCAGAATTAGTAGGTAAAGATGTTAATTCTTTAAATATTAGAAATCGTCCTACAACAAGCTCTAAAGTAATAGGTACTTTAACAAAGGGGGAAGATTTATTAGTGGAAAATAATAATGACAATAAAAAATGGAAACATTGTTATATGGTAAATGATGATGGTAAAATAATAGAAGGATATATTTATAATAAAAATTTAAATTATCAAACTTCTTCTTTTTTTAGTTTGGGAGTTTTTGATTCAATGACGCTTACAGTTGCAATTATTATTTTAGTCGTAATATGCGTATTTTTTGCTTTTGGAAGTTCTATTTTTTTAATGATTTCTGCAATACCTGTTGGTGGAATAATAATTGTAGTTGGCTGTATTTTAGGATTGCTATACACGGTTTATCAATTATTGGAAAAAATTTTATTTGAAATGTTTATTATAAATTTGCCGTATTAAATTAAAAAATGATATATAAATAGTCATTAGTGTTTGATGTCGTTTTTTATACTTATATATAATGAACAAAGATTTAGTTGAAATAAAGTCATCCAAGTCATACCAACTTGCAGAAAGGATTACGCGGTTGATGGATAAATATTATCTTGATGCTGTGTTGGGCTTTTTGCTTGAAGGATTTGGCGACTTGCTCACACAGTTGCTTATGCTGCCTTACATTTATGTCAGTGCAGTTAAGATACGGTCGGTGCCGTTGACATTGGCGGTGATTTATAATGCGCTGTGCGATATTGCGATGGGACTTATTCCATTTTATATCGGTGATGTCATTGACGTGTTCAACAAGTCGTTTGTCCGAAATTTTAAACTGATTGTCGGATTTGTTGAAGGCGACAAAAAGGTTATAAGTGAGATAAACCGCAAGGCGGTGAGGATGGCTGTTCTCATAGTTATGCTGTGCGTAATTATTTATTTCCTTGTGTTGCTGACAATAAAGGTGATGACATGGTTTTGGCACGTTATTGCCGGGCTGTTTTAGTTAAACTGAAAATAGAATAAGCCATATGATTTAGAATGGAAACATGCGGAGATTTTAATATAATTTCTTTTGGCCCATTTTAATTTCAGTATGGCTCATAAGTTAATTCAAATATGATTTATAGAAAATGAATTATAAGCAATTTGAAGATAATATTTTTGCTGAATGGCTGAAGCGTTCTGTCGCCAACGGTGATGGCTGCGAACTAGCACCTGACGGACTGCTTTATCGTGGACGGTTTGTTTATAAAGACGGCTATTGGAGCCGTGAACCGGGCAATGAGAATGCTATATGGGAGCGTGCCAAGAGGCGTGTGTTGATACTGACCAAAGACCTTAATGATGAGGAAGCGTGGGACATACGTGCGGAGACAGGGCGCAGCAACTTCTCTGGCGAGAATAATGTCGTTGTTTCTGCACCGTTCTATAAGAACCTCATGCGCTGGGTTTACGGATTGCTGACGATCGACGCCAACGGACATGCCAAGAAGTTTGCAGAAATAGACAGACAAGATGTTTATCGGCCATTTTACGACCAGGCACCCGTAGCCCGTGTAAACTGCAAAAAACAAGTAGGTACGAGCAGCATTGAAACTTCTGTGTTGAAGTCGTATATGGAGCGTTATAAAGACTTGCTGGTGAAACAGATTGCTGCCTACGACGCAAATATACTTTTGTGTTGTGGCGCTTCAGGAGCAATAAAGGATTTTGTTGCAGAGAATTATCTTATAGACTTGCTAAAACTGAATAACTGGATATATTATTCTCCACGAACCCGTAAGATGGTTATTGACAGCTGGCATCCAACCTATACAGGCGATACGCACGAAAAAATGTATTCAGACATGATGTCGGACGTTGAAGAAGCGTGGAGCCGGATTAAGCTTTAAGTTATAAAAGTAATATTATCATGAGACTTGTCTGTCAGTGTTTCAGATTGTATGTTGTTGACAGTGTGTACAACACCTTACTTTCCGAAATGCTGACAGATTTTTTTGATGCCGAACTACGGCATTATGTAAATTACGACAGAGATTTTTGAAATAAGAAAATCTTGAAAGACAATATGTTACAATATAGCAAATTCTTTAGGTATCACTGCCAGCATGTTGATGTAATCTTGGTGATATCGAGCATGTAAAAGTAGAAAAATATTTTGGTTGTGCTTTATTTTGGCATAGCTAATGGCAATCTTTGCATCCGTAAAACATAACTGTGTGGCTTGGATGTACACGGAAAGGCTGCTAAATAGGTAGCTTTGTCTGAAAAAGGCGGAACAGACACCAGGCTTATACAGTTTGGAGATGATAAAGTAAAAACATAAAGGATGCATAAGATGGGAGAATTAAAAGTGAAAACAGAAACAGGCGAACAGACAGAAAAGACAGAGAAGAAAGAAAAGCTGACATTGATGACGGCCATGGATAATATCGTAGAACTCTCTGAAGGTTCAAACCTGAGCGATGAGTTTTATGAGAAGGCAAAACGTTATATCAGTTATGTGTGCCGTAAATTGTCCGTGAACAAAGTACAAGCCGTGCTGCTGTCGCTGTTTGTAGACAACTGCTGGGACAGAGATGTCGAACTCCGAACTTTGGCAGAATATCTGAAATGCCGTATGGTAAGGATGATAAACTACAGCACTGAGATTGACGAGCTTTTAAAAAGAAAGATGATACGCATAAAAAACAGACGTGGTGAAACAACATACGCCATGGGGCCTGATGTGATAGATGCGTTTAAGCATAATGAGGCATTTGTGCCGGCTGAGCCCAAGCTTCTTACTTGCGATGAGTTGTTTTGTGAAATTTATAGTCTGTTTGAATCTCGTGTTTATGATTATTTGCCGTATGAAGAATTTATTTCAGAGTTGTTCAGTTTGCTTGAAACAAACAGAAATCTCGAGTTTGTAAAGCAGTTGCGTACCTATAAACTTATCTGTGACAATATAGTTAATGACGAAGGCATAATATTTGTTTTCTGGGCAAGTCGTTTGGTTTGTGACAACGATTACAACCTGGACACGCAAAGTTTTGGAGACTTATTCAAGAATAGGGCTATTGCAAATAAGCTGAAGGGTAAGCTCTCTCGAGGCGAAAGCATGCTGCAAAAGAACGGACTGATTCAATTCTGTAATGAAGACGGATTGGCCAATCACGAGAAATATAACCTGACGGTAAAGGCTAAACAGGAGTTTCTGTCAGAGCTGAACATGAATTTGAACACTACGACCAGATTCAAAGAACTGATAAAGCATGAAGACATAACGGAGTGCAAGATGTACTATAACAAACGCGAAAGCCGTCAGGTCGAACAGCTGAAAGAGTTGCTCACCGAAGAAAGATACACCAAAGTGTGCAGCGAATTAAAGAGAGTAGGCATGCGCTCTGGCTTTACGTGCTTGTTTTATGGCGCACCTGGAACGGGAAAGACAGAAACTGTTATGCAGCTGGCTAAGGCAACACACCGTGATGTGATACAGGTGAATTATGCTGAACTGAAAAGTTGCTGGGTTGGCGAGAGCGAGAAGAATGTGAAAAACCTTTTTGACCGTTACCGCGCGTTGGTAAACTCCTCAGATGTAACACCAATCCTGCTTTTTAATGAGGCCGACGCTCTGATTGGCATCAGGCAGAAAGGTGCCGACCGGGCTGTGGAAAAGATGGAGAACTCAATACAGAACATAATTCTTCAGGAGCTTGAACAGCTCGAGGGTATATTTATAGCCACGACGAATCTTACGGAGAATCTGGACAAAGCCTTTGAGCGCCGCTTCCTTTATAAGATAGAGTTCGAAAAGCCGAGCATTGTGGCACGATGCGGCATCTGGAAGAGCATGATACCTATAATCAGTGACGAAGATATATGCTATCTGGCTTATCATTATGATTTTAGCGGCGGGCAGATTGAGAACGTTGCGCGCAAGCAGGCCATCGACCTCATTCTCTATGGAAAAGAGAAAATGAGTCTGGAATATATAAAGGAGAAATGTGACGAGGAACTGATACACAAAAATCCGATGCCGAGAGTGGGATTCATTAGTGATGCAGAAATATCACGAAAGACATCGTAATATAAATTGACATTTAAATAAAAATAAAATATGACACAAGATCTTTTTGACAAATACATCTGGCTGGTTGATACCATCTACCGTGCCCGGAACATAACCTTCGAGGAGATAAACGAGCGGTGGCTGCGCTCGCAGCTAAGCGAAGGCGTAGACCTGCCTCTGCGCACGTTTCATAACTGGCGCAAAGCCATAGAGAAAGTGTTTGACATAAATATTGAATGCGACCGCCGGCACGGCTACTATTATTACATCGAGAATGCCGAGGACATGGAGCGTGGCGGCATACGCAACTGGCTGCTCAATACGTTTGCGGTGAACAATCTTATAAATGAGAGCCATCATCTGAAGCGGCGCATATTGTTTGAGGAAATACCGTCGGGCCGGGATTATCTTGCACCGGTGATAGAGGCTATGCGCGACAGCCTGAAGATAGAGATAAGTCATAAGGGATACTTTGACGGCGAGGCTAAGGTTTATACCATAAGTCCTTATTGCGTCAAAGTGTTCAGGCAGCGGTGGTATGTCGTGGGACTATGCGACGAGCGCAATGCCGTAAGGACATTCTCGCTCGACAGGATATTAAGGCTTGACACCACAGACAATAAGTTTACATATCCAAAGGACTTCGACCCTGAAGCATGGTTCTCAAGCTGTTTCGGAATAATAACCGAAGACATCAAGCCGGAACGGGTACGCATCAAGGTGTACGGCCGTCAGCGTATGTATCTGCGTTCGCTTAGACTTCACTCTTCGCAGACCGAGACAGAAACATATTCAGACTATTCCGTATTTGAGTATTACATAAAGCCGACGTTCGATTTCCGTCAGGAACTGCTTTCACGCGGCGGGGCGGTCGAGGTGTTGTCGCCCGTATGGTTTCGCGACGAGATGGCTGACGAAGTGGCAGACATGGCTGTGGCTTACGGGCTGATAAAAAAATAGCAGCATATTTATGAAAACAAAAGTATGAACGCGCATGGGGTTGTTGCAGCGTTCATACTTTCTTTTTATATTCAAAATTAAAGCATTATTTAGGGTTTCCAGGTTTATATCATTTTAGGTCTTGGGGTTATATCATTTTAGATTTGGAATTTATTTTTTATAAGAAACCTACAATTTTGAACTTAAATGCTCCGTTAGAAGTAATTTTCTCGTAAACCACTCCGCCGAATGCATAGCCTATTCTGCCGTGCGGACGCTTAACCGTTACATAGCCGGTGGGCAGACTTGGCACAATCATTCCGATTGACGGCTTTACCACAACGTATGTGCCGCCCCTGTCGCAATAGTAACGTCCGTGTGAGTAGATGTACGGCCTGTGGTTATGATGTATCACCACTCCAGGCGGGCGTCCGTGCGGCGGCGGAGCAGGGCGCTTTTTGTGATGATATTTTTTATGTGGCGGTGCCTTGTGGTGATGTTTCTTATGGTGTTTGGGCTGAGTTATATACGATGTCTCAGTCAGTGTAGAGGCTCCTGTTGTTGCGCATGTGAGCGTCAGAAGCATTAGCAGCGATAATAGTCTGAATCTTCTCATAGCGTAGTCTCCTTTTATTTTGTTGTTATTATTTCTTTTTTGCCGGTCTAAGCCTCTGTCTCCAGTATGCTCAGGTATTGGTTTTAATTATTTTTCTGTTGCAAAGATAGGCATTAAATATCTGCCGGCAGAATTGTTTTCCCTACAAGTGGTTAGGGATTTCCCTAAGTTTGATATGGATTTAGGTATTTTGTGTGCATTTCCCTATGACAGTGTTTTGTCCGTTATATAGAGCAAAATGTTATTTGATTTATGTCCGGATTTTACGGCAAAATAGAAATACATTGGATGTAAAACGCATTTCTCTGATAAAGAATATTTACAAAGTAAGAAAAAACGTATGCTTTTTCATCGTAAACGATATGGTTCTGACTCGAAAGTGGCCGCTTTTTGAGTGCCAAAACGGTTGTTTTTAACTCTGTTTTATGGGCTTTTTGGGGCGTTGTTTATCAAATTTTATTGCACACAATGCTGTAGATTCTCTGTAAAATGCTGTTGACAGTGCAGTTGCGTTTGCACACTTATTTCAGCGTATTTGCGGACAAAATATTTTATTTTTAAAATAACTCAGTTATGGAGCGTCTGCGGTTTTCAGATAGTAAGGGTATATAAAGAAATTGCAGCAAAGTGAAAATCCTTCTTTGCTGCAATTTTTATGTTAGTAGCGGTGCATGTCATTGCGCCTGCATACTGCTTTTACCATATTTATTGGTTTGTCCTATACAAGGAACATCACCAGCACTTGGGCTATGACCACACGGACAAACATGCCCAGCGGATAAACCGACGTATAGCTGATAGATGCAGAGTCGCCTTTCAGCGTGTCGTTGGCATAGCTTAGGGCCATCGGGTTGGCCATAGAGCCGCATAGGATGCCGCATATAGTGCCGAAGTCATATTTGCGTGTAAGCAGGGCGGCTGCTCCTATTATCAGCACCGGTACCACAGTCAGTGCGAAGCCTATGCCTATCCACAGCAGACCTTCGGGGCGCACCACGGTTTCGAAGAACTGATAGCCGGCTTCAAGGCCGAGGCAGGCAAGATAGAGCGACAGGCCCAGCTTGCGCAGCATGAGCGATGCCGACGGCGTGGTGTAGCTTATGAAGTGGGCACGAGAGCCGAGCGAGCCTACCAGTATGCCCATGATGATTGGGCCTCCGGCTATGCCGAGTCTTACGGGGGCGCTCATGCCGGGCAGGCTGAGCGGTATGGTGCCGAGAGCCAGACCGAGCATTATGCCCAGGAATATGGCCGCAAGATTGGGCTCGTTGAGCGTCTGTACGGCGTTGCCCAAAAATCCTTCCACGTGGTTTATGTCCTCAGGTGCGCCAACAACTGTTACGCGGTCGCCATACTGCAGCCTGATGTCGTCGGTGGCCAGCAGCTTTATGTCGCCTCTCTGTATGCGGCTGACGTTCACTCCGTAAGTGTCGCGCAGGTGCAGCTGTCCGAGGTGCTTGCCGTTGAGCACACGGCGTGACAGCACTATGACGCGGCTTTCCACCTGGGCGTCTATGGCATTCCAGTCTATTTTCTTTTTGTTCCAGTCGGTTTCAATCTTCTTTCCCAGCAGAATCTCTATCGACGGAATCTCGTCGGCCATGGTGACCACCAGCACATTGTCGTTGATGTGCAGTTGGGTGTTGGCCAGCGGCATTATCACCTCGCCGTTGCGCCAGATGCGTGAAATGATAAACTTGATATGCGATTTCTGCGATATTTGTGAAAGCGTTTTGCCTTCTAGGGCCGGATTGATAACGACAAACTGCGCCACGTATGTGTTGTCTTCCTCCATGGATATGCGCGGCTCAAGGTCGGCCGGCTTAACCAGCAGCTTTCTGATCAGTATCATTGCCAATATTACGCCCACTACGCCAAGCGGATAAGTAACGGCGCATCCCAGGGCAGCCCCTCCGCTAGGTTGTCCTGCAGCCTCGAGTGCCTGTTGTGCAGCTCCGAGTGCGGGCGTGTTGGTTGTCGCTCCGCACAGTATGCCTACCATGTCGGGCAGGCTGACGGGCAGGACAAGGCAGAGGCCGAGGGCCATGACGGTGCCTATGACTATGACGCCAAGGCTCCACAGGTTGGCGGCTATGCCCTCGTGGCGCAGCAGTCCGAAGAAGTTGGGGCCTACGTAGAGTCCAAGTGTATAAACAAACACGGTAAGTCCGAATGTCTCGGCAAAGTCGAGCATGCTCTTGTCGGCGCTGAGCTGGAAGTGTCCGGCCACGATGCCTACGAAAAATACAAAGGCAACGCCGAGTGATATGCCTTTGACGTGGAGCTTGCCCAATGCTAGTCCGGCCGCTATGATTAGCGACAGCAGTACCATTGTCTGCAGGGCAGAGTGTGTGGTGAAAAGTCCGTTAATCCATTCCATGATATTACCTGGAAAAATTTTTACCTTAAAACTGATTTGCGGTGCAAAAATACAAAACAAATTTAATAAGCAGGCGCATAATCATGATAAAAAGATGTTTCGTGCCTGCAGATTGTTCTTTTATGTCTTTTTATCTTATGTCTTTGCCTGCATTCTGATTTTTGCCGATTCCGCTTATCCATAGTCCGCAGAAGGTTATGAGCCCGTTGAGAAGCAGCAGTTCGTAGCCGAATTTATATCCCGTAGCAGCCGGCACGATGTAGTTGGCGGCAAGACATATCAGAGGTGATGCCACGGCGATATACGGCGCGGCTGTGTCGCTCGCCTTTCTTTTGGTGAGCAGACCGAAGGCAAACAGACCGAGCAGAGGGCCGTAGGTGTAGGAGCAGAGGATGAATATGGCGTCGATCACGCTTGTTGAGTTTATCATCCTGAACAGTAGTATGAACACTGCAAATATCACAGCTATGGCCACATGCACGCGGCGGCGCAGGCCAACGTCGGCCGGACGCTCCTTAATGTCGACGCAATAGCTCGTGGTGAGAGCCGTAAGCGACGAGTCGACAGTGCTGGCTGAAGCTGCCACAATGCCAATGATGAACAGCACCACCACGGCTGAACCCAGCTCGCCCGTGGCGGCAAACATGGGCAGCAGTTCGTCGGGACTGTCGGGCAGGGCCATGCCTTTGCGCCCGGCAAGCATCATGAGCAGAATGCCGAGAGAGAGAAACAGCAGATTGACGGGCACGAACGCAAAGCCGTAAGTGCACATGTCCTTGCGTGCCTCGGCAAGAGTCTTGCACGTAAGGTTCTTCTGCATCATGTTCTGGTTAAGTCCTGTCATGACAATCACGATGAAAGCTCCGCTGACAAGCTGTTTCCAGAAGTTTTGCGTGCTCATCCAGTCGTCAAACACAAACATGCGGCTGTGGCTGTCGGCAACAACAGCCTTTGCTGCTTCGCCTAAGTTCATGTCGAGCTCTCCGGCCACCTTTATTATTATCAGCACCAGCGCACCTAGCATGCATGCCGTCTGCACAGTGTCGGTCCATACCAGAGTCTTTATTCCGCCCTTGTGAGTATAGAGCCATATAAGGAACATCAGCACGGGCACAGTTACGGCAAAGGGCACATTATAGGCATCGAGCACAAAGCGCTGCAGGATGATGCACACGACGTAGAATTTCACTGCCACGGCCGTTAGGTCAGACAGAATGAAAAATGCGGCTCCCGTCTTGTACGACCGCGTCCCGAGGCGTTCGCGCAGGTACGAATATATTGTGGTAAGATTTAGTCTGTAGTATACAGGCAGCAGGATGAAGGCTATGGCAAAATATCCCAGTATGAATCCGATGCACGTCTGCATGTAGGTCATGTCCATGTGCATCGCCATGCCCGGCACAGAAACGAAACTGGCACCGGACACCGATGCGCCAATCATGCCGAAGGCAACCATGTACCATGGCGATTTGCGGTTGGCGCGATAGAATGTTTCATTGTCGGCCTTGCGTGATGTTAGCCGGCTTATGCCGAAGAGGACGGCAAAATAAATCAAGACAGTAATCAGAATAAGCATGATGCAAAGGTAGTGTTTTTTTGTAAACAACAAAGATACTTCAGTGTTTTATTTGTAACCGGCAGAGCTTGTTCGCAGTTAATTTTGTCACAAAAATCCGTTTATCGGCCTTTTTTGCCGTTATATAATAAGGTATGGAATCATATTGTAAGTTTTTTGAATAAATTATTTGAAATTTTCTTGTTTTTTATAAAGAAAAATATTAAATTTGTCGTCGTAAGATGTTGAGAGTAACAAACGGAAATATAAATTGAGATATAAAGGGGCATAAGAGGTCTATTCTGCAGGAAAAGGAGATGCCACACATGGTGGTATAATATCTAGATAGACGTGGTTGGCAAACCGCTGCAGCCTCTTAATCTGGCAACAAAAGAGCCATTGAAAAACTTTTCTCGTGTTCTGTGAATAGTGTTGCAGATAGAAGTTTGACAATAAGCATGCATGGATGGACATCCCCGACGAGGTGCTCGATATGCGTAAATATTAACGTTCAGCACCACTTGAGGATATGCGCTTGAAAAGGCGCTCGATATTCGGCTCCTGATATCTGCCACGCCATGGCGGCAAACATACGTGAGGCAGCTAAGTGCAGATAGAGGAGAACAGAAGGTGATATTGCTTAATCTAAGCGGCCACGGCCTAATAGACATGACTGCTTATGATCAGTATCTCAACGGAGACCTGATTAACTGTTCGTTGTCCGATGACGATATTAAGAAAAACATAAATGCTCTTGATTCCATAGGCTGAAATGCTTAAATATTGTCCGGTCATGCGGATTGATGAAAATGACTTGATGATTATTTATAATATGGTTGATGGAATATAGAGACAAAGTTGATGGATGTTGAAATTTAGGTTGATATAAATTATTGGGAATAAGTTGTGTATAGCCGAATCTTGCAGTGATGCAAGCGGCACAGTGTCTTTATATTCAGTTGTAGTAAGGAGGGACTTGCATAAAAAACATTTATGGCGAGACGGGTGCTGATAAACAAAACACGGATTTACCATACAATGTAATTTTACTCATAGTCACAATTATGCAGTTGTTAGTCATTATGTTTTTTTGCATACTCTCTTTACAATGATAATAAATGGAAAATGATTGATTTTCAGATGTAACACTCGGCTCAAATCCAATTCTGATTTGAGCCGATTTTTGTTTTATAGAATCTGTATCAGCCGCGATAATGCTGCAACTATATTTGAATTTGCTCTTAAATTGGCAGGATGTTTCTTGTCTGTATATATTGTTCTGTTTGACAATAAGTAATGACGGAATAAAAATAGATATTGATGATAATATCATTAAGGATACATTGGTAGGATAAACTTGCAGAATCGTAAATATCTAATGAATTTATTTGCTATTGTGTCTATTTTAGGTCTTTAAGGCGATATCCACGTTTGTATTTTCATGCTATATCTAAGCCGAGTCAGTCTTGACATGATAAATGTGAAGAGCCATATCAATCTCTGCATTTTGGGGTGATGATATGGCTCTTCAGATATTTAAATGATGTAATCGGTTATTTCAGTCCCCATGCTTTAATGGCTATGCTGCTTTCCACCTTGTTCTCCGTATCGTCAGGCAGATTGCAGAAGAAGTCGATGCCCGTAAGTTCTTCGAGCCGGTCTATCGTAACTGCATATAGTGAAAGCGGGTCGTCTGTCCGCCATTCGTCTTTTTTCTGTTCGGCCCAGAATCCTATAGCTCTATAGCCCTCGCTGTTTTTTAGAAGGCATGCCATGAAGAAATATTTTGGTACGATAAGTTTACCCTGTATTCTTGAAATTATCTGGTCTTCATTGTCTATTGTTCCTCCTTTACAGACGTATAGCGTATCAGTCTTTGCTCTGGGAGTCCATGAACGTACCTGATCCTCCATTCTTACCCATAGGCCTTCGCCTTGATCCTGACCACTGTTTGTGTAGCCGTTAAATTTGTGATATTGCGGCTGCATGTTGGTCATATAGAAAGTTTGGTAGTTTGCATCATAAGAAAATTTCCTGTCTGCGTTAGGGCAGATGTGCCCATGCTCATATCCGGAGCCATAATAATAGTCTTCAGCCCAATAATACTCTGAGTCGAGGTTGGTGTCGTTATGATAGCTGTCAGTCACACGGCTGTAATTTCCGGTGTAGCCTTGGTGCATCTGATAGCACGACCAGCGCTGCGATTTCTTGCTACAGTCCCATTCGACACAATAGTTGATTTCGTCTTTGTCATACTGTTTATCGCCTTTGGTCCTGTATATGAGAACTATGCTGTTGCCTCCTTTCAGGCGTGGAAATTCAAGTCGGGTGACAGCCTTGTCTGTGGTAATCTCATTCTTATTGAGATTTATCTCTTCTTTTCCGTTCCCTCCGTTGTCGTTGTCGTCATTGCTGCATGAGACTGTCAGCAGAATAAATGACGGCAGAATTATTGCGAGTTTGAGCAGGGCTGTTTTGCTAAAAATACTTTTTACAGACATAAATTTACTAATAACTATGATGGTATGATAATGAACAATCCGCATAAGCCAGCAAGAAAAAGATGCGGAAAGAGTAGAAATGTCTTTAGACAAAAAGTGCGCTTAAACGTATATGCAACTACGCCCAAACGCACTTTGTATGTTAATCGAAATATGGTAATCTATTATTTGCGAGCTTTACCATAGCGGCTCATGAACTTGTCTACGCGACCAGCTGAGTCAACGAGCTTGCTCTTACCTGTATAGAACGGGTGAGATGTGCTTGAAATTTCGACTTTTACCACCGGGTAAGTTTCGCCTTCAAATTCTACTGTCTCTGTAGTCTTGCATGTAGAACGTGTAAGGAACATATCGCCGTTGGACATATCCTTAAATACGACGGGGCGATAGTTTTCTGGATGAATACCTTTTTTCATTTTGTTCTTAAATATTGTTGTTAAAAATATAATTACACATTACAGGCTGCAAAAATACGAAGATTTCCGCAGCCTGCCAAATGTTTTGGTAATAATTTTTATAAATTATTTTATAATGACTGTTCCTCCCATGCTCAAGGTGAAGTCGTCGATGAGGACATCTCCGCCAGGATTCTTAGAGTTCATAATCACTACGCAATATGTTCCGTCTGCATCAATAGTAAAGGTGTGTGTAACTTTTACCCATTCGCTGCTTGTAATGTCATTTGTGTAGTCGCCATAGAAATAGTTGCCTACTTTTCCGTCTGTAACAGGTACGTATCCCGGACGTACTGATGCTCCTGCAGATGTGGCAGCCTTGGCATAGAATGTCATTGTGTATTCACCGGCTTTGAGCTCTATTTCTTTGTATGATATACGCTTGTTGTATTTTGAATCTCCGGCAACTTTTACTGAATATGAACCGCTGTGAGCGTCTGTACTCATAGAGAGTGTTGCATTTCCGGCTGTAGATGTTGTCGACCAGTTGTTGGGAAGACCTGACACCCATGCCTCAAAGTCGCCATTGGGAGCTGTAAGATCGCCTGTGTCTCCGCCCGGCTGCTCTTCAACAGAACCGTCTTTTACAGAAAGTTTCTTAACTTCCCATGTTGATGACTGCTGGTCGTTGCATGTATGGCGCAGTGCTATAACAACCTTGCTTCCAATATACTCAGCAGGAATGTTGACGCTCTTTTCCATAAATGTGAAGCTTGTGCCTAAGCCGTTTGTGTCATATTCGAGCATCTTCCATGTTGCTGTCTTTACGTCGCCGTTGTAATCTTTGCTTATAACGATAGAGTTGTTGGCGTTGATGTCACCCTTCTCATAGTTGATGGCATGATTAATGGTGATATATGCCTCTGTTGTGCTTGTAAGGTCGATTACAGGGCTTACGAGATATGTAACACCTGCCTGGTTCTCTTTAGAGCCGTCTCCGTTGAAATCCTGGAAACCTGTAACCATGGCGCTTGAGTAGTCGTTATACCATTTAAGGCTTCCGCTTGCAGACTGTGATGTAAATGAACCAAGTGAAGAAGAGAAATCCTGGTCGATATATGTGCCGTCAGGGGTTTCGCTGCCGCCTTCTTCAGGTGCCTTGCCTTCCTGAACCTTGATGCTCTTAACCTCCCATGTTGATGACTGGCTTTCTGAGCAGGTGTGGCGCAGTGCGATAACAACCTTGCTTCCCATGTATGATGCAGGGATGTTTACGCTCTTCTCGCAGAATTCGAAACCTGAGTTCAGACCGTCTGTATTGTAGCTTAACGGCTCCCATGTGGCTGTGTTTACGTCGCCTGAATAATCCTTGCTTATCAGGATAGTGTTGTTTGTATTGATGTCGCCTCGTTCGTAGTTAAGCGCATGGTTGATGGTTATGTATGCGTTTTCAACACCTGTGAGGTCGATTTCGGGGCCAACAAGATATGTAACTCCGGCCTGGTTCTCTTTCTGACCGTCGCCATTGAAGTCCTGGAATCCTGTAACCATAGCGCTTGAATAGTCGTTGTACCATTTGAGCGAGCCGCTTGCTGATACAGATGTGAAGCTGCCTAACGAGTTGGTGAAGCTTTGGTCGAGCAGTACGCCCTCAGGCAAAACTACCTCACCACCGCCGCCTGCGTTGGGATCGTCATAAGGAGCGGGAACGTCTTCGCAACTTGTGAATGAGAATGCTGCCATAGCAAGGGCAAGCACTGAAAATAATATCTTTTTCATAACTGTTGTTCTTTTATTGTTTTGTTAAATGTTTTTTATTCTGATATTTTGAAGTCTGAGTCAGAACGCATCAGTATCTGCCATGTGTTGCTGTAGCGTGTGAAGATACCTGTTATGTCAAGTTTCTCCTGTGGCATTACTGTTCCGGCAAAGTCGGCATACGTGCTTGAGCGTACTACGAATTCGTTTGAAGAGAATCCTTCTATTGGACGGCTTACGCCGTTGCCGCCGTCTTTCTCTGATTCAGGTGCAAAAGTCTTCACGCCGTCGGCATCTTTGAGTCTTACACCCTTTACAACCATGAGGCGTCCGCAGTTCTCTTTCATGTAGCTGGCGTCTTTTGCCTTGCTGATGTCAAACTCGAGAGTGTCTATCTTTGACGCATCAGCTGCGCCCATCAGCTTGAAGTGCTGTTGCCATACAGTCTTGTTCATTCTGCTCGGGAATGTCTTTCCGCTTGCATTGGTATACGGAGTGCCGATTTGCGGCTGGTAGCCGTAGGTTCCGATATAGAGGTCTTTCAGGTTTACAAGTATTTCCTGACCTACAGGCAGAAATCCGAAGAGTCCGCCCTGAGAGATGCAGATAAGTATTGCTCCTGTGCCGTCGTCGACAGCCACTTCGCTATAGATGTTTCCGCCAATGTCGTTTCCTGTTACGCGGGCCTTTATCTGCAGGTCGTCTGTTATGCGCGCCGTGTCGTTCTGGTTGGCCAGGGTTGATGCATATTTGGCTTTTAGGTCGGCAATAGATATTACGTTTGTCTCCTGTATGTCGTTATTGCCGTAGGGCGCGGTGTCTCCTGTCGGGTCGCTCCAGTCTTCGTCCATGCATGATGTAACTGAAAGTCCGAGGGCCAGCGTGAGCATTATCAGTTTTATATATTTAATTTTTTTCATCGTCTTTTGATTTTTAGAATCTGTAAGTAATGTTCAGCATGCCGTTAGTTCCGTAAGCATAGAATTTCATCGGGTTCTTAGAGAAGCGGTATGCGCGGATGTTACCAGAGCTTGTGTAGTCGCTTCTGCTCTGCTCATATCCTCCGGTGCAGAGGTTCTGGTTGTTCAGGATGTTTGTAACCATGAGGTTGATAGAGAGCGATCCTCGTTTCAGATATATGCTTCGTCCGATTGATCCGTCGAGCATGAATCCGCCGTGGCCCTGTGCCTGCTCTAATGCAGATGCGCGCACGTTGCCTTCATTGTCGTAGATGTCGCCTACAGCCTCCTGACGTGCGTTGAGTGTGCTCTCGTATCTGTAGCATGGAGAATAAGAGAGGTAGATGCGGTCGTAGTAGTTGCAGCTGAGGTCGAGATACCATCCGCCGCTGTGATAGCTCAAGCCGAGGCTTGCTGCCGTGAGCGGTGTGCCAGAGTCGCGCATGCCTTTGTTGTATACTATTTCGTCGGTGTAGAGCGCGCTTGTTGAGTTCATGTAGCGTACATGAGCGTTGTTCTTGATTTTGGCGTCGCTGATAGTACCGATAAGCTTGATGTCGAATGCGCTTGTAACCTTGAACTTAAGTCCGGCTTCAACTCCGTAATACTCTTTCTTCATGCCTGTCAGAGATACGTATGAGAACGAGTTGATATCGTCGAAGTAGAAGTTCTGCCAGTCGGTTACGTTTGTCAGATAGCTATAGTAAGCGTTGATGTTGGCATGCAGCCATGATGTCTGCAGCTGATAGCCGATTTCGGTGCTGAACACGCGCTCGTTCTTGAGGTTGAGCACGAAGTCGTTGTTGATTTCAGGAGATGCAAACGCATTTCTTGCCTGAGGTGCGCGGTGCTCATATCCGGCTCCGAAGGTCAGCGTGTTGCCGCGTCCGAGATTGAAGCTTGTGCCGAGCTTGAAGCCTCCGTCGAGGAACTGGGCTGTCTTGCTCTTGCCGTAAGAATTGTTGGCTGCCATACCGTTACGCATTCTACCGTCGCGCTGCATGCTGGTGTATCCCAGTTTTGCTGCTATGGTGTAATGCATAATGCCGAAGTTCTCGCTGTAGCTCGACCATATTTTGCCGTTGTTTACGAGCAGGTTGTAGTCGTAGCCGAATCTGTCGCCCTCTCTTACCACACCGTTGCGGTTGTTAAGGTCGTACTGTATTTCGTCGGCGTTGCGGTCGTATGTTCCCAGGGCGTATGTGTTTATGTTGTGATATGTGGTAGCTCCGAGCAGGTCTTCCATCGTCTGATAGTGCATGCCTTTGTTTGTAGATGCGATGATACCTAAGTTGAGCTGACTGTTCTTGCTGAGCTGCTTGTTCAGCGTTGACGCGAGTGATACTGTCAGCGCGTCGTTGTGCTTGGCCTGGATGTAGTACATGGCGTCGGCTCCCTGTGCTGAAACCTGGCGGTTAGAATAGTACAGGCGGTCCCAGTTTATCTGGCGGTTGGCCTTCGACGAAGTCCAGTAGTCGTATGCCGTGTTCCAGTCAGCCAGGCATTGCTCAGTGCGGTTGGTGGCGTCGGTCTCGTCCCATACGTCATAGTAGCTGCTCGGCATGTTCTTCCAGTAGTTGGGGTGTGGGTTATCAGCATTGTTGTAGTTGAGCTTTGTGCTCTTATACATGCTGTATTTTCCCATGAGCGACGTGGTGAGCTTTGTCTCGTCGTCAATTTTCCAGTCCCATGTCAGCAATGCTGTAGGTGCAAAGTCTGTCACGATGCGCGAGTTGCGCTTCTTGCCGTTCTGATATCCCCAATAAGGGTTATAGTAGCGGTCGTTTGCCAGCCAGTACATCTCGTCAGTACCTGCACCCTGTGATGCACGCTCCGTGGGGTTGCCCCATGTTACTAACGAAAGCGAATGTGCGCCGTCGCCGAACACCTTCTGTACGCCGAGGAAGTAAGAGAGCGAGTTGTAGAATGTTCCCTCAACATATCCCTCGTTGGCCCAGCGGTAAGTTACGTTGCCCGAGAAGGCCCATCCCTTGCTGTTGAGTCCTGAGTTGAATGTGTACATTCCGCGCAGGGTGTAGTTGCGGTTTGCGCCGCTCAGCGTCAGCCTGTGGCCTGTGGGCATGGCAGCCGGGCGGAAGTTATAGTTGTTTGCACCGCCCATTGACGGCATGGCAAAGTTGTTGCTCTCAAAGGGCAATGAGAATTCCATATTGCGTGTCTGTTGGTTGAGTCCGCCTACGACCGAATAGCGGAACTGTCCAGACTCGATGTCGTTCATCGGTACGCCGTTAATGTAGATGTCGTTGAATTTCTGGTCGAATGCACGGTAGCGGAAACGCATAGGTGAGAACAGATATCCAACCTCGCTTGCATAGATGTTTGAGTTAGAGTTCACTATGGTTACGTTTTGTGACATGTCATCGTCTTCGCCCAATTGTGCCTCCGTGAATGTGAATGCCGACTCACTCAAGACGGCACCCCTTTGCCCTATGGAATCGCTTTGCGCATGCAGCAAAGGCGTATAGCATAAAGCAATCACTGCTAATTTCAGCTTTTTTTGCATAATAATGGTTTTAGGTAATAAACTTTTGGCAAAGATAATTTTTTTTAGATAAACATCAAAAATAAAACAAAAAATAATCTTTTTGCTTGCTTCTTTTTGTGTTAAATTTAATCAGAGTGTAATATCTCCACGTTCATTGGCCTTGAATAGCCCGTTTTTACTAGCTTTATGCAACTTTAACAAGCGGTGTTCTTGCAGTTTGCTTTTTTGTTCTATTTTTCGCATGCCACGGTTTTTATGCAGTTTTAGCCTGCGTTTTTTCCAATGCAGTTTTTGTATTCTTTCGTGCAGTTTTTTGTCCGTGTATTATGGTTGGCAAAATGCCGTTTTGCAAAAGGTGTCTTTTGGCTTCCGAAAGACCATCTTTTACATTGCAATATGCCACCTTTTGCAGCCTAAAAGAATACCTTTTACAATGCCGTTTGTAACTTATTGTATGTCAGTGTGTTATCTCTTTGTCTGCGAGCGCCGTGCGCACGGCTGTCTTTGTCCGGCTGTGGGCTTGTGCGTATGTGCAGTTTGGTCAGCGTGTTCCATGCAGATGTTGAGCTGCGTTGAGGCTTGCCGTGATGTTGCCGGTTGCGGCAGTCTTGGGCCGATGCGTTGTTTTGGGCCGGCGCGGGCTTTAAGTTGCAATATGGGCACATGCTGGCGTGCTGTGACGTATCCTTCAGGTTTCTCCCGGTTGGCGCTGATGTGGGTTTTTGGCGCAGTGTGTCATTATTGTTACTTGTTTTCTACAAATTTGTTTCAAAATCCGGATAATCAAAAAATAAAGTATCTAATTTTTTGAATTATCTTTAAGTTGCATTATCTTTGCAAAAATAACCACCACCTCCGAAAAGCCATGCTTTCAGCATTGCCATGGGGGATAAATCAGAAAATTGTATTGAAGAAACAATGATTTTTATATTATGAAAAAGTTTAATCTGTTAATTGTTTTGTCTCTCTGGCTTGTTGCCGTGAGCAGTTTTGCACAGAAAAAATACTCAGTGTATGCCGTAGGTTTCTACAATCAGGAAAACCTTTTCGACACATGTCATGATGAAGGCAAGAAAGACTATGAGTATCTGCCCACAGGTTCGTCGCGCTGGAACGGTCTTAAGTATTCGCATAAGTTGCGCAACATGGCCAAGGTGCTGGCCGATATGGGCACCGACGTGCTGCCTGACGTGGGATGTGCTGTGATAGGACTGTCTGAGGTTGAAAACGCCAATGTGCTCAACGACCTTACGGCGCAGGAGCCTCTTCGCGCGCGTGGATATAAATATGTACATATTGAAGGACCCGACAGCCGCGGTATCGACTGTGCGCTGCTCTACAATCCGTCTATGTTCACAGTCAATAAGTCTACACTGCTGCCATACATTCCCGACGAGACCATGCCTGCCAACTTCCGCACGCGCGGATTCCTCACCGTTACCGGCGAGCTTGCCGGCGAGCCTGTTACGGTCATCGTGTGCCACTGGCCGAGCCGTTTTTCAGGATCTTCATATCGTGAGAGGGCTGCACAGCTCGTCAAGAATATCAAGGATTCGCTTGTCAGCGAAAACCCGGCAATGAAGGTGCTCGTTATGGGCGACATGAACGACGACCCGACAAACAAGAGCATGAAAGACATATTGGGAGCAAAGGCCGAAGTGAAGGACGTAAAGGACGGCGACATGTATAATCCGTGGTATAACATCCTGACAAAGCAGGGCGTGGGCACGCTCTCATATCAGGGCTCATGGAATCTTTTCGACCAGATAGTGCTTACGCCAAACATGCTTAACCGCGACGGCAAGAAAGACTTCTCGACACTGAAGTTCTGGAAGAATCAGATATTCCGCCGCGACTATCTCTTCAACAATGAAGGAAAATACAAGGGCACGCCTAAGCGTACACACGGAGGAGGCATCTGGCTCGACGGATACAGCGACCACCTGCCTGTTGTTGTTTACTTGGTAAAAGAGCAGAAATGAGCGTTACAGAAGAACATCCGCTAAGGCCTTTTCTGCCTGAAAACACACGGTTGCTGATGCTCGGCAGTTTTCCGCCGGCACGCAACCGTTGGTGTATGGATTTCTTTTATCCCAACTTCATCAATGACATGTGGCGCATATTCGGCCATATCTTCTTCGGCGACAAATTGCATTTTGTAGACAGTGATGCGAAGATTTTCCGACGTGAGGACATCATCAGTTTCCTTAACGAAAAGGGCATAGGTCTCTACGACACGGCGTGCAAGGTGTGCCGCACAAAGAATACGGCATCAGACAAAGACCTTGAGATTGTTGAAGCCACCGACCTCGGCTCGCTGCTGGACTCAATACCAACATGCCGCGCCGTGATAACCACGGGACAGAAAGCTACGGACACATTTGCCTCTTACTTCGGAATAAAGCAGCCGAAGGTGGGCGAGGGCGTCAGCTTTTCTGCCTTAGGCCGCAGTCTGACGCTATACCGCATGCCGAGCAGTTCGCGCGCATATCCGATGAAGATTGAGCGTAAGGCCGAATATTATGAAAAAGCCTTCAGGCAACTTGGCCTTATTTAAGCAATAAAGTTATTAACCATAAATCCGCAGGGCATATCCACCTTATTAAATATAAGACAACTGCCTGCGACTAAAAAACATATAGAGTATGACCATTATTGGAATAGCCGGTGGAACAGGTTCGGGCAAGACCACCGTTGTGAGAAAGATAGCCGAGGCGCTGCCGCCGCATCATGTGGTTGTGGTTCCGCTCGACTCATATTATAACGACACGTCGCACATGACCGAGGAGGAGCGTCATGCCATAAACTTTGACCATCCGGACGCTTTCGACTGGAAACTGCTTATCAAGCAGGTTAACGAACTGAGAAACGGACAGGCCGTTGAGCAGCCCACATATTCGTATATCAAGTGTAACCGCCTGAAAGAGACGCTGCACGTTGAGCCGAAGCCGGTGATAATCATTGAAGGCATCATGACTCTGCTCAACAAGAAACTGCGCGACATGATGGACCTGAAGATATTTGTTGACACCGACTCGGATGAGCGTCTGATACGCAACATACAGCGCGACGTGCTCGAACGCGGGCGCACCGTAGACATGGTTATCAGCCGTTATCTCGAAGTGCTTAAGCCCATGCACGAACAGTTTATCGAGCCTACAAAGAAGTATGCCGACCTCATAATTCCGCAGGGAGGAGAGAACCATAAGGGAATAAACATCCTTTGTAAATACATTGAAAGTCTTGTAAACGTTTAATGCCTCTTCATTGTAGCGTTGACGGCATTAAACCTCATTCTTATAACAAAACAATAAAGGCTGCCCGACATTGTCACGGCAGCCTTTATTGTTATTAGTCTTTGTCTTTTATTGTCATATTTGTCTCGATGCGCTTGCGCTCACGGTGAATCTTAAATGCGTTGACGCATTCCGTTGCGCCGTACAGCAGCAGGCACCATCCTATGATAAGCAGCGGCAGCGATGCCGTTTCCATTGGCTTAATCAGTACAAGTAATCCTGTGAGGAATATCACCGACGGGCATATCCAGAACCACAGTGGCACGCGGAACATCCTTTTGGCATTGACCAGAACCATAAACTGGTTTATGGCTCCGAGGATGATTATGGCTCCGAGAAAGTACATCAGCGACTTGACAAACAGACCCGGCACTATGGTCAGTATCAGACCGAGCAGCACGCTGCCTATTCCTACAATAGGGAATGTAGGCTTGCCCGTTACAATAAGTCGTCCCTGAGCGTCGTAAATTTCAGTGTCTGATGCGTGCGTCCTGGCGTTCAGATATACCGCACACGATATTGCACCCGACACGAGGAACAGCAGTCCGATGGCAATGGTTATGCCTTTCACGGTGTTGTCGGGATTGTTTATCAGCAGTATGCCGATAATTATTGCGCATATAGCGCGAAAAACAGAACTTTGCAATACTTTCATGTCTGTAGATTTTATTTAGATTTTCTTTTATATATAGTCCTTAAGGATTATTATTGTCATGCAGCCTTTATGCTGTTTTATTCTTCCTGCCGGCCATGCGGCATTCTGGCTGTAAGTTCTTTGCTCTTTCTTACAAAGATAGTGCGTTTTGTCTTTGTTTACAATAAGTTTAACTTATTTTATACAAAGAATGATAACAAAGTGATGCTGGCCGTGTCCGGCTTGACTTTATCCCGCTGCCGGCACTGTATATTGGCGCTGTTAATATGCATGCAAAGGCTTTCGTGTCCTGCCGTCAGCTAAAAAACAGATAACATCAGGCTTAAGCTGACTTTTATTTTGTTTTGTTCTCGTTATGTGTTACCTTTGCATTGATTTGAAAACTAAAGAAATATGACAACGCTTTATCTTGTAAGGCACGGCGAGACTGTGGGCAACGCAAACCACATCATGCAGGGACAGACGCATGGCGAGCTTAACGACAAAGGACGTGAGCAGGCCCGCGAACTGGCTGTGCAGATGTCATCCGAGCATATAGATGTCTTTGTGGCGAGCGATTTGTGGCGTGCTGTTGAGACATGTAGAATATTGGCAGAGCCTTACGGGGCTGAAGTTATTAACACGGAACTGCTCAGAGAGCGCGACTGGGGCAGCTTTACCGGACGTTACATACCTGACTTGAAGGATGTTGAATGGCCTGATGACATAGAGACAATTGACGCTTTGAAATCAAGGGCAAGGCGCTTTATTGATTTTATACGTGAGAATTTTCCTGAAAAGAGAGTGCTTGCCGTTGGGCATGGCATTATAAACAAGGCCATTCAGGCTGTGTTTTATGACAAGGAAATGAAGGATATTGCGCCTATGCGCAATACGGAGGTAAGACAGTTGATGCTTTAGTCCTGGCAGGCTATAAGTCTGCCGGGCGCTTATGGCAGTTCATCTGATTGTTGCCTGTTGCCGTCAGATGTTCTCCGTAGGCGCAGTATTGTCTGTATTATGCGATTGCATAAGGCACTGATTACGGCAAAAAACATAGGACCGACGAGGATTTCTCCTGTCGGTCCTGGTGTTTTTGGACTGTTGAAGACCATGTATCTTGCTGTTTAAGAAGTAGTCTTTATTGTAGGAATTGCAGATTTCAGTCCTCAACAGTCACTTATTTTGTTATCAGTTTTAATGTTTCTTCCTCTTGTCGGCAGCATTACTCTTTGTTAACGTCCCTGTTTGTTGTTTATGTTTGCGGCAAATTATTCTGTCGTGTCAATGATGCCGGGCTCATGCTGTTATGATATTGTCTGTTTGCATGGCTTTGCTTTTATCTTCGTCCGCCAAAGTGTCTGCCGCTGTTTCCGCCAGATGAGCTTTTTCGGCTGCTGCTTCCGCTGCTCTTAAATGAGCGTGTGGGAGTGCTTCTGTTTCCGCTGAAGCTCTTGGTTGACCTCTGTGGACTGAAAGTATTGTTGGGAGTCTTAATCTGGCGGCTGATGCCTTGCCTCCTGTTCCTGTTGAAGTTCATGCTTCCGTTGCCGTTTGGTCTCGGTCTTGCTGTTGTCCGCGTACTGCTTTCACGGTTGTTCCTTCTGAAACTTTTTTGTCCCTTCAGGTTGCTTCCGTTGATGTTCCCTTTTACATTCTGAATGGTTTTTATGTTTTCTGGTCTGCGGTTGAAGTTGCGGCCCCATCCGTTTTCTCTTGGCCGCCTGTTGTCTCTGTCTCTTCCGGAGAAAGCACCTTTATGGCCTCTTCCGTAGTCGCCGCGGTCAAATCTGTCTCTCATGCCGTGGCCTCTGTTTATACTTCCGTGGTTAAACGTGCGCCCTTTATACCAGCTGCATCCTCCGTTATGGTGCCAGCTGTGACCTCCGCGATATGATATGTATACAGTCGGATGGCTGAAGTAGAAGTAGTCGCGTCGGGGATAGCGGGCGTAAATTGCAAAGTGCCATACTCCGGAGGTCCAGTAAAGCGGGCGGTAGAAGTATGTTGCGGCGCAGAATGCCCTGTATTGCCAGTCGAGCAGAATGTAGCTGAAGTCGAGGTTGCGTTGTGTCCAGTATGTGCCATACAGGTCATCGTATGTGTTGATGCTCATCAGATAGTCGAGATTCACCTCGTATGCTGCATCATATT
Source organism: Xylanibacter rarus (assembly GCF_001275135.1). Classification (GTDB taxonomy): domain Bacteria; phylum Bacteroidota; class Bacteroidia; order Bacteroidales; family Bacteroidaceae; genus Prevotella; species Prevotella rara. The sequence goes on from NZ_LFQU01000009.1 coordinate 46,369, forward strand.
GCTCCTCGTTCAGGTTCAGCTCATAGGCCATTTTGTCCGTCAGAAACAGTGCCTGTTCGCGTGCCTGACTATAACTCATCGCCTTTGTTGCGGTGGTGAGTGTCAGCAGGGTTGTCAGTATTATTATAAACTTGTTCATGTCAAAGCCTTTCTGTTTTCTTTTTAACCGTATGCAAAGAAAGCTATAATTATTCATATGTAAAAAGGTTTTTCCCTAACTTCAAGGGGGAAAATCCCTATTTTGTGTTTATTCTGCATATAGATGCCGTATTTTTACGTTATATTCAGTGCTGTTTTTATATCTGATGGTGTGCCGTAAATTCTTTATTTAAAGACTGATATAAGTCTTTTGAATGGTAAATGTAATATTTTTTAATAAATGGCGTTATATATTAAAATTTGTTTTTGATGAAATCATTATTACTCGCTTTATTATTATTGTCATCTGCCGGTCAGGCTTTTTCACAAGGATGGGAAGAAGACAAGCCTGAGAAACTGCGTCTCGACAAGGGACTTAAATATAATGTTGAGATGCAGGCCGACTTCTCTTCGGGAAGTACGCCGCTTTGGCTCAATGCCAACAGATACGGACTTAGCTCGCTCGACGAAACTAACGGATATGTCAGGGCTGGTCTGTTCAGGCCTTTGCGCACTGATTCGGCCAGACGGTGGGGAGTAGGCTATGGCGTAGATCTTGCCGTGCCTTATAATTATACAAGCAATTTCGTTGTCCAGCAGGCTTTCGTTGAGGCACGCTGGCTTCATGGAGTGCTTACCGTCGGAAGCAAACAGTATCCAATGGAGCTGAAGGACGACCGCCTGAGCAGCGGTTCGCAGACGTTCGGCATTAACGCAAGACCTGTGCCACAGGTGCGTTTGGCTCTGCCTGATTATTGGACTCTGCCTTTTGCCAACGGCTGGCTTCACCTAAAGGGACACATTGCCTACGGAATGATGACTGATGACGGATGGCAGCATGACTTTACAGGAAAGAAGAGCAAATATGCCGACAATGTGCTGTATCACAGCAAGGCAGGATATTTGAAGTTTGGAAATGAGAATTTCTTTTGTCCTTTCTCGTTTGAACTTGGACTTGAGATGGCTTCAACTTTCGGCGGAACGTCGTATCAGCCTGACGGAAATGGAGGCATGACAGCCATAAAAGGCGACACCGGTTTCAGTGCATTCTGGAATGCTTTTATTCCAGGCGGAGCAGATGTTGGCGAGACTACCTATCAGAACGCCGAAGGCAATCAGGTAGGAAGCTGGCTCGTGCGCCTTAACTGGGAAGAAGACCTGTGGCGTTTCAGCATCTATGCCGACAAATATTTTGAAGATCATTCAGCCATGTTCCTGGTTGACTATGACGGATATGGCGAGGGAAGCGAGTGGCAGGAAAAGAAGAAAAGCCGCTATCTTCTGTATGACTTTAAAGACATTATGCTTGGTGCAGAGTTCAGAATGAACTATGACAGATGGGTGAACGGCGTGGTGTTTGAGTATATTTATTCGAAATATCAGAGCGGTCCTATTTATCACGACCATACAAGTACGATACCCGACCATATTGGCGGCAAGGATAATTTCTATAATCACGGAATATATACAGGCTGGCAGCATTGGGGGCAGGTGATGGGCAATCCGCTCTACCGTTCGCCGCTGTATAATTCTGACGGCACGATATGTGTGAAGGACAACCGCTTCATGGCTTTCCATCTCGGTATAGACGGATGTCCTATTGAGCGCTTTACCTATAGATTGCTGGCTTCGTGGCAGGAAGGCCTGGGTACTTATGACGACCCGTATGGCAAGAGCCGCCACAATTTCAGCTTTATGCTTGAGGGACAATACGCCTTTGGCGGCAAACTGCTGAAGGGATGGAGCGTTAAGGGAGCTTATGGCATGGATCTTGGCAGCATACTTGGCAACAATTACGGATTTCAGTTGACGGTGGCAAAGACCGGAATTCTTAATTTATAATTACGTATATGAAGATGAAACATTGTTACATAAATATTTTTATAGCTTTTGTTGTTTCCATGATGTTTGGTGCGTGTGAGATACGGACGCTTGACAATGGCGACCTTGACGGTATGTGGCATTTGACGCGAGTAGACACGCTGGCCACGTCGACCACAGCAGATCTTGGCAATGAGCGAATCTACTGGTCGTTTCAGGCCAGGCTGTTGCAGCTCGACGATAAGTCGGGGATGCATCAGAGCCTGTTGATGAGATTTGAACATAATGGTGCCACCCTTCGTCTTTATGACCCTTATATCTATGACCGTGAAAATGGTGACAAGCCCCTTGAGGACATTACGCTGCTTAATCCTTTTGGAATTGTGGCGCCTGACGAGACGTATACCATAGAAAGTCTTAGTGGAAACAAGATGATATTGTTGTCGGGTACTTATCGTATGTATTTCAAAAAATTGTAGTCAGGGTATAAACTTGTACTCCGTTAAGATACAAGTGTAAATATATTATCTGTGGTTTTGGGCCACCCTATTTGAGGGTTTGTGGGATATATACAATTGGTGCCACGCTTTTGGGTGATGTAAATTATAATTATTTGATATCTGTGGCATGAGCCGAGTGCCGTGATTTTGATGTTTCTTGATTTAGTATTTTGAACATTAAAATGGCATTTGCAGGCGGCTCATGCCACATTTTTATTTTTATGCAGTAATGGCTGCAGCGACATGTTTATCTTATCTATATTTTTCGTAGCTTGTAAAAGATTGTTTCCTGCATTTTAAAAGGTGATGTTATACAAATAAAAAAGCGTCCATTCGCATTGCAAATGGACGCTTTTAATAATCTTGATGATATTTGTTTAACTTTTAACTCTCTCAGAAACAACTTTTATATCGCCTACGTGCGAATGCTTTCTCATTATTATATAGTTGAGCGCAAGGTTCACGCCGATGTATATTAACACGTCTATGATAAACACAACAGTGTTGCTCATTGCCATAAGCATGAAGTGGTTGGCTGCAACATAAAATACAGCCAATAGCAATATTGCTACAAGAGCTTTGTGCTGAGTGCATCCGGCACTCATAAACTTATGGTGAATGTGTGTCTTGTCGGCAGAAAAAGGCGACCTCTTGTGGTAAATCCTCATCATGAAAACCCTGACAACATCAAACATGGGTACCAGAAGAAGGGTAAAGGCTATGATGAAGTCGAATTTGTGGTGAGACATAACAGCCGTATTGTTCATAGAATATTTTATACAGAGAAAACCGAGCAGGTAACCCAGCGTAAGGCTTCCTGAGTCGCCCATGAATATCTTTCGGTTGTTCTCAGCCGATCCGAACAGGTTGAAGTACATAAATGCCACAAGCACACCTATCAGGCCTGCAATCAGTATAGAATAGCTCCATACGTTCTGAACGATGAACATATAGAGAAAACCAGACAGGGCTATTATTGACAAACTGGCCGCAAGGCCGTCTATTCCGTCAATAAGGTTGATGGCATTGTCGATAAACACAATAGTAAGCACCGTCAGCGGAAAACCTATATAATAAGGGATCTCATGAATACCGAAAAAGCCGTACATATTGTTGATATACAGTCCAGACAAAGGCAGAGTGCAGGCTGCGATAATCTGCACGATAAACTTGATGAGCGGCGAAAGCCCCAAAATGTCATCAACTATGCCCATTACATATATCATCAGCATGCTCAGCAGGAAATAAATGCTCCACAGGTTGATTGTTACCTGCTTGTCGGTAGTGTTGATTACATACAACGCTGCGGCAAACGACAGCAGCATGCTGGGCATGAAGGATATTCCTCCAAGCCGCGGAATGGCGTTGTGATGTATTTTTCGTGCGTCGGGTATGTCATAAAGCTTACGCGACTTGCAGAAGTTAAGTATCAGCGGGATAAACAAAAAACCGCATATGGCACTGATGATGAATACCCCGATAATGCATAATATGTAGATGTTCATAAAATTTCGTTAGTGCGATTACTTTTTATAAAACCCTAATAATCTTAAAATATTGCATGACTGGATGAATTTATTTTAAATTTATATGACATTTATGCTGTCCCAATTGATGAAAACATTATTTTATCAGTTGATATAATATTTCCATTCTTCCTCTATCTGTCATACTTAATGCTCATAATTTACTTTTTGCATACCTCATTATATGCAATATGGTATAAAATTAATACAGAATGTTTTGTTTATGCAAAAATATAATTAGTTTTGCACAAATTACGGATGTATACAAGTTTACTTAATTAGATTTATGAGTAAAATCATTTTTACGATTTTGAGTTTGTTTGCATTTATGGTTGCAAATGCACAGGTGTGGGACGGTACTGCAAAGGCTTGGACAAAAGGAAGCGGAACCGAAGCAGACCCGTATCTCATTGAGACAGGAGAAAATCTGGCTTATTTGGCAGAGACTGTTACTGACGGAGAAACTTATGAGGGGGTGTTCTTTAAACTTGTAAACAGTCTTGACATGGGAGGTGGACTGCACAAGTTTTCGCCTATAGGTTTCTTTAACGAGTATGCTGATCTGGAAAATCCAGATCAGATGATTGACGAGTCAAAATATTTTTTAGGCGTTTTTGACGGCAATGGTAAAACCGTGGACAACGTGCACATATATTTTATAGACGCCCAAAACAGCGTAGGCGGCACAGGACTCTTTGCTTGTATATCAAAAAATGCCGTAGTGAAGAATCTTACAATAGGCAAAAATTCGGTTGTTGAAGGCACCGACGGCTCTGGTGCTGTTGTTGGAGCAATGACCGGCGGCAGGATTGAGAACTGCGTAAACAAGGCATCTATAGCAATAACCCAGGGCCTGGGGCAGGGTGGAATCGTCGGCACAATGTATGGCGGCACGGTGTCAGGCTGCATCAATGACGCTGATATTGCGGGCAGTACAGACTTAGGCGGCATTGCAGGATATGTAGACCGTGGAGGAGTAATCGAAAATTGTTATAACAGGGGCAATATAGTCTTTACCGGATTTTTTGCAGGCGGACTTGTCGGCTTCCTGGTAGACGGTACATTGAGAAACTGCTATAACTGTGGAGAGATATTAAGCGATTTTACTGGCAATGCTGTTGTAGGCACTACAGAAGACGGTGCTGTAATAGAAAATTGCTATTATCTTGAAACAGAAGAAGGAGCCACTGATGATAATGGTGCTGTTGTCAAGAAGACGGCAGACGAGATGAAGAGCGATGATTTCCTGTATGCGCTTGACAACGGACAAAATGCATGGAAGAAAGACGCAAACGGCATTAATAATGGATTTCCGCTACTAAGCTGGCAAGATGAAAGTACAGTATCTGTAGGCTCAGTCTTGCAGGAAGACAAAATCGGGCTTGTTGTGTCAGGCCATAATGTCTCAGCTTCTGTAGACGGCGCTTGCAGAATTGTGGTAACAGATCTTAGCGGGAAAACAATAGCAGACAAAATTATTGACGGAGGCTCATTGTATGTTCCGGTTAAAGGTCTTTATGTAGTAACGGTCTATGCGAAAGGAAAAAGCGAGAGCTGCAAGATTATCATAAAGTAGCAGGCTACATTGTGAACGCATAAATCCACAAACTGAGATATAATAGATGTCGGCGGACAGAACTTTAGATATGCCGTAAATGAGCGGAAGATGCATCTGGCAAAAAGGAGAATGTTTATTTTGTCCCGTGTTTGTTTGGTGCATATATCTTCTGCCGGCATGAAAAAGATATTTAAGTTAGCATTATAATTTGAAGATGTTCACGGAGCAGCATTCTCCGCTATAAAACATCTTAATGATTCATGGACGTTTTATAATATTTTTTACTGTCCGTTCTTGGCGATTAAAAGCATATTTCTCTTTGTTGAAGGAGAGGTATGCTTTTAATTATATAATAAGATGTTTAATTACCTTTCGGTCCGATTTTCTTTGTTTATTATATAAGTCTGTCATCATGCTATAAAAATAGTGATGGCTGTGATTTTTACACGATGAAGTGTTATAACTTTATGCGCATGTCAAACTGAAATCAAAGGTTAACTTTAATAAAGGCAGTGACAACCTGATTTGAATTTAAAAAAGATTTGGAAACAAATATAGTTTTAACACGGAGAATTGTCAACTAAATCCAGTATACTGCAAACAAAATTAGATATATTGTAAAATATCAAAAATAAACGATTGAGTTTTACATAAAAACTCGGCCATTTACGGTTAAAAAGTGGCCGAGTTACGATGCATAAACCGGCCATTAACAGTTTGAAAGTAAATGCGTGTTGGTTGCTTAAAGAATTTTTGTGTGACTATGCGTAAACGCTCTATTTGTAATCTTTAGTGATAGAAATGGTTACAGTTTTTTATGCTATATTTCTGCTGTTGGTTTAAATTGTGAAAAATAGTTCTCAAACAGATGCTTTTATCCGGATAGATAGTCTGGCTGATTTGTTATATTGAATATTCCTTTATATGGATATATGCATGTTGAATAACCTCATCTTGTTCATGGTCTTAATGGGCTTAAAACTACGTGAAAGTTTTATAATTGGTCGTCTGCCATGTTATTTCGAGCCTATAAAATTCTTATATTTGCATGAATTCCTTTTGAGGTTAAATATTGGATGTATGTTTCTTGTCAGACTTTTTGGCTGTCTCGTGTTATTGTTGATATGCATTGATGGCAGTGCACAAATAACAGGTGTGGTCTTCGATATGGAGACCAAACGTCAGATAGCCGGTGTAAGAGTGTATATCAATCCGAAAGGAACCGTGATTACCGATTCGAGAGGACGTTTTGTAATCAGTCAGCTGTGTAACGGCGTCACTTTTTCACATGTAAGTTATGAAAGCAGGGTATACAGCCGAAAGGAACTTTGTGACACAATATGGCTTATGCCCAAACTCAACCGGCTCGATGAGGTTGTCATTACGGCAAAGGCACCTATAGTGTGCATCAAAAAGGGTGAGGTGTCTAAATATGCAAAACAGTTTAAGGCCCCGTCGGGCTTGTTCTCGTTTGATATGTTCAAGCTCTTTGATTTTAAGGGGCATAAGCACGAAAAGAGACGCAAGCGTCTTGAAAAGATACTGGAGGATTATTGATCGTGTAAATAAAAAGGGACAAAGTCGTTTTGAGCTTTGTCCCTTTCATTTATTATAACGTAAACTATATTATTTACTTATTGATGAATTTTTTGCCGTTCTGGATAAGGATGCCTTTTGTTTCTTTGCTTACACGCTGACCGGCAAGGTTGTATACAGGAGCGTTGGCGTCAACGTTGTCTTTTGTTATGTCGTAGATGCCAGTAGATCCGCCTGTTGAGAAGATGAAGCCGTAGAAGCTCATCTTAGAACCTTTCATGTAAAGATAGTAAGTGCTGTTTGCCTTAACGTCGAAGTTTACATATCCGTAGAATTTCTCTGCGAGAGTGTTGTCCTCTGCAAGTTCAACAGTTTCGCCGTCTTTGTTAACCAGAGTGAAGTCTGTTCCGGGTGTCATATATGCGCCGTCGCATACTGCACGGAACTCTTTACCGTTACCGATAACGGCACCAACTTTCAGTGAGCCGTCTACTGCAGGCTTGAATTCATAGTATGTTCCAGAAACAGGAATTATACCATCTTCTCCGAAAGCAGCATTGCTGTTTCCTTGTGTGTAGGCAACAAATTCAGGAAGGTTAGTGTTGCTTTTGTTCTCCTTGAATCCGGTTCCGAGTGTGACAGTGATGTTCTCAACGTCTGTTATCACCATGTTGTCTTCAGGTGTTGAACCATCGTCTGGTACAGCGTAAGTTCCTTGCGCATTAGCACATACAGCCATCATAGCAGCTGCTACAAGAGTAAAAATTTTTTTCATAAGACTTAATTTTTTAGTTAATAATTTGATTTGTAAAAAAGATATAATATTTTATTCTATTCCACGTAGCTTGTTGTTTCGCTGCAAAGATAATAATTTATTTTAATAAGATGCTTCTTAAGGGATAAAAATCGAAAATATTTTATCTTTTTGCATGTTTTGAGTTAATGGTTTTAATCAGCATTTTCATTAAAGATGAAGTTGTCGCCATATTTTTATCAATTTTTATCGTATATTTGTTTTTTATTCATATCTTTGCACGCAACAAACGAACTTTATATAAGTATTGAAAAATAATTTACTAAAATATATTAACTAACCTAATTTAAATATGAGAAAATCGTTACAAAAAGTGACCCTCATGTGCCTTTTTGCGCTGTTTGCAATCGTAGCTAAGGCACAGAATGATGTTACTGCGTTGTGGGACTGGGAGCATAACAGTCCTTTAGGCATTTGTGCCAGTACGAATTTTGAAGGCAAGACTGGCGACCTGAAATCTAACGTTGATGGTGTTGTGCTGCATGTAGACGCCACAAACGGCAAATTGAACGCAGAGAAAAACAATTATGCACAGTTTAATCAGGGAACAATCCTGCAGGTTCCTGTAAAGTCTGTAAACGATGTTGTTACAGTGAAGTCTTATCCCGGTCAGTATAAGTTTACTGTGGGCGGAGTTGCTGCAACGTCAGATGTAACAACTTATAATGTTAAAAGTAAGGATCTGGAGAAAGGCTATGTTGAGGTAATAGCAACCGGAGGTTCTTATCTTTATAGTGTTCAGGTTAAATTCATCTCAAACATTCAGGAAAAGGAATTGTATTCTACCAATTTTTCTGAATGGGGAGATTATGAGACCGCTGCCAAAGAAGAAGAAACTGTTGTAAAGTGGAATACCAAGTACAGCCATGAGGAGATATCATTCTCAATCTTCAATACACAGATTGGTGCAAGCAACTTTAATGTTGGTAAATTCCCTGATTGGACTGGCGGTATGCTGATGGCCGCAAAGAGTGACAATCCTTATATTATTACTTCAAAACTTGCTTCTGTAACAAAGGTTCATTTTATACATGGTGCCACAGGCGGAAATCGTGGCTGGAAACTTTGGGCTAAAGGTGACGGCGATGCCGACTGGGTTATCCTGTCGGAAAGTGTGGCTAATCCGGCTGCCGGCTGTGAAGTTACATGTGATGTCAACAGAACAAACTGTCAGCTGAAGTTTACTAATATCACAACCAATCAGAATGCATATCTTCTGCAGCTTGACATTTATGGTAATGTAGACATGTCGCTTACTCCGTCTCTCGGAACTTTCTCTTACAATAACGAGACATACCATGCAGCTGATATCTTCGAAGAGACATCTGCCGGCGTGCTGACTACAACTATCGAGGTGCCCAATGCAACTCCACTGCCGTCTTTGGAGAATCCTGTAACAGATATAACTTGCGACAATGGTGAGGTTGACGGTGACGTTACATACGAAACTGTCGGTGAAACATCTGTCGTTACAATAAAGGTGAAGGCCAACGAGGACGTTATGACATATAAGATTACTTTCGTTCACAAGCCTTACTTCACCCTTACCTATTATAATATAGATGGAAGCGTGCTGGAAAATTCACAGAAAGTGGAGAAAGATGCAAGCATCGCTACATTGAGAGATGATGAAGGTGTTACTGTTGCTGAAGGAAAGAAATTCCGCGGCTGGTTTGCTGAGGCAGATGGTGGACGTAAGTTTACTATAGATGATGTCGTTACTTCTGACCTTAATCTTTATGCAGGTGTTACAGAAATAGAGACAGAAAGCACATCTGCACGCTATACATTCAATCTCACTGACGAATATTTCTATGATGAAGACCATGAGGCGTTTAACGCTGAGAAGGCCCAGTTCCACGATACTGCACACGGATGGACACTCGAGTCAAACGGCAAGATAGACTTGTTGGTCGGCGGTCATGCTTATATTATTGCAACACTGTGCCGTTACAGCAAGCAGGATGCTACACTCACTCTCTATGATGCAGAAGGCAATGAGGTTGCTACTGCTCCCGGATATGATTCAACAGACGGCAAGAGCGTTATGCTCGAATATAAAGGTCAGGCAGGAACTGTCACTCTTAAGTCAAGCAATGAAATTTATCTGCACAAACTCGTGATAGCAAATGTTGAAGATTCTCCTATTGAGATGAACGAGCAGGGCTATTATGTAGTTAAACCAAACGACGGCGGTAACTTCCTTACAACTCTTGAAATCGCAAACGCTGCTTCTTCTTCAGACAAGCGTACCTATGTGTTCGTGCCGGACGGAACTTATGATCTTGGCAATGCCGTGCTTACACCTATATCAGGAAACAATATCTCTGTAATCGGTCAGAGCATGGATAACACAATAATCGTAAACGAGGCTGAGCAGGAAGGTATCGGAGTTTCTGCAACATTCCTCATTACAGGTGAAAATACTTATCTGCAGGATCTTACCCTGAAGAATGCTTATGACTACTACAAACCCGGATTTGCCGGCCGTGCCGTTGTTATCCAGGACAAGGGTAAGCACACTGTCTGCAAGAATGTACGCATGCTTTCTTATCAGGACACATATTATTCAAACAGCAACTCAAACTTCTATTTCGAGAATTCTGACATTCACGGAACAGTAGACTTTATCTGCGGTGAGGGTGATGTGTTCTTTAACAACTGTACACTTACTGTAGAACCCCGCAATGCCGACGGCTCAGGTGAATGTACGCTTACTGCTCCTTCTACAAATTCATCAGAGGGAAACAAGTTTGGTTATGTATTCAGTGGTTGTACAATTGACAGCAAGGCAGAGAAGTTTAACTACGGCCGTGCATGGAACAACACCCCGCGCTGTGCTTACATAAATACAACTCTGCTGCAGCCGGAGCGTCTTAATGAAAACAGATGGACTCTCGGTGGAATGAACGTGCCTGCAGATAAATTTGTAGAGTATAACACTATGGATCAGAGCGGAAAGGTTATTTCGCCAGCTTCACTTGTTTGTACATTTACAAAGGACAGCAAGAGCAATACTTATGAAACAATACTTACAGCTGAACAGGCTGAAGAATACTCACTCGAGACTATCTCTAAATCATGGAACTGGTATCCGGCAACATACACAGCTCAGAAGAGCATGGACGTGCTGAAGGCTGACGGAAACAAACTTACATGGAATGCTGTTGACGGAGCTTTGGCTTATGCAGTGTTCAGAAATGGTGAGTTCGTCGGAATGACAACATCAGCTTCTTATGACATCACAGAAGGAAATGCTTCTGAGTATTCTGTACGTGCTGCAAATGAGTGTGGAGGTTTCGGCCCTGGTTCAACAACAACTACAGGTATCTCTGATTCTGTTGTTGCCGGTGGTGATGTTGTCCGCACATCATATTACAATGTGCAGGGTGCCCGTGTTGGCAGCTCTTATAAAGGTATTGTTATTAAAGTAGAAACGTTGAAAGACGGTAAGCAGATAGCAACCAAAATTATTAGATAGTTATTAAGGGCTTTTAGACGTAATGGTGGATGCGCTTAAATGTGTATCCACCATTTTTATTTTAGAATGTTTGTATGCATTAGTCTCTGTCTGTCATTGTATTTTTATGCTGCATTTATTTTGTTCCTTTTGTCCGTCGCTTTTTATCTGTTGATTATTTGAGCATACGAAAAGTTAATACTTTCACATCCTTTTTACCTACATCCTAATTAACAATCTTTTGTTGTAGTTGTATTCATGAAGATTTATATATGTTAATAAAATTATGGGTTTTATATATTTAAATTTTTTATGTATAAAATAATGATTTTGTTTTGTGGAATGTATTTTTTTCGTATCTTTGCAGGCAAAACTATCAAACTTATAAAAACTAATATCAAAAAACAAGGTAATAACAATGTAAATGTTTGTTTGATGAGCCTTTATTATGCGATATAGAGTACGTAAGGGTCCGGCGCTTGGCTGTTTTGGACACGCCATAATTGCGCCCTTTATGGTGGTTTTGTCGTAAGATGAATTTATATTTTTTATTTTTAATTAAATTAATAACATTTATGTCTGGTAATTTGAAAACTTTTCGAATTGTGCTTTTAGTGCTTTTCACTTTTGTGGTGAGCGGTCTTTCTGCACAAACAGTTAAAGGTAATGTGAAGGACACCAACGGTGAGCCGATCATCGGTGTGACTGTCCAGGAGAAAGGTACCAAGAATGTCGCCGTGACAGATCTTGATGGAAATTTCTCTATTAAAACAACCGGCGACGGACAGTTGCAGTTTTCATACATCGGTATGAAGGCTAAGACTGTAAATGCTGCCGGAAAATCAAACATCAACGTTGTACTTGAAGATGAGGCAACAAATCTTGATGACGTTGTCGTTATCGGTTATGGTACGGTTAAGAAAAGAGACTTGACTGGTTCTGTTGCATCAGTTAGTGCTGAAGACATCGCAAACATTCCTGTTTCAAGCGTAAGTGAGGCTATGACAGGTAAAATGGCCGGTGTTAACATCACAACAACAGAAGGTTCTCCTGACGCCGACATCAAGATTCGTGTGCGTGGTGGAGGTTCTTTGTCTCAGGACAACTCACCTCTTTATATAGTAGACGGCTTCCCTGTTGAGAGCATCAGCGACATCGCACCCAGCGAAATTCAGAGCATCGACGTGTTGAAGGATGCTTCGTCTACTGCTATTTATGGTGCGCGTGGTGCAAACGGTGTAATCATCGTTACAACAAAGAGCGGTAAAGAGGGTAAGACTCAGGTTAACTTCAATGCATCTCTGGGATGGAAGAAGGTTACTAAGCTTATCAAGACAATGGATCCTTACAACTATGCATATTATCAGTATGAACTTGGTAATGATGCTTACGGAAACTATGATGACCTTGATATCTGGAAGTCAATCGAAGGACGTGACTATCAGGATGAACTTTTCGGACGTACTGGTTTGCAGAAACAATACAATGTTAATGTTAGCGGTGGTTCAAAAGAAATCAAGTATAACGTAGGTTTCTCTCACAACGATGAAAAGAGCATCATGCTCGGTTCTGGTTATGCAAAGAACAACGTTAACGCAAAAATCAATGCTACACTTAACGAATGGTTGACTCTTGACTTCAACGGCCGTATGGCTTTCACAAAGCTCAAAGGTCTTAATGGTGGTGCTGACACCAACGAAAGCAATGCAGCAAACTCTGCTGTAGCAAACTCTGTTAAGTGGAATCCTGTTGAGGCTTTGGTTTCTGTAGATGATGACAGCGAAAACAGTTCTAATACACGACGCAATCCGGTTGAGCGTATCAGCGATACATATAAGTATCAGGAGCGTTTCTCTCAGAACTATAATGTAGGTTTGAACTGGAAACCTTTCAAGAACATTACATTCCGTACTGAATTCGGTTACGGCTGGAAATATAATGATACAGACCAGGTTTGGGGCGCAAGAGCCGTTACAAACTCTAAATATGGATATAACGGACAGCCGCAGGCTATGTTTGTAAGACTGGAGAATAAGAACTGGCGCAATGCTAACACTGTTACTTACGATAACAAAAATTGTTCGGTGGCCGTGATCATATTAACGTAATGATCGGTCAGGAGTGGAGCAGTTCACGTGATATTACACGTACAAATGTTTCTGTTGCATTCCCAGAGGAAATGACAATCGATGAGGTTCTTGCAAATACAGCAGCAGGTACAGCTCTTCCAAACGAAGGCGATATTGAGGCACAGGAAAACATCCTTTCATACTTCGGCCGTATTAATTATACAATGGCTGACAAATATCTTGCAACATTCACTCTCCGTGCTGACGGTTCAAGTAAGTTTGGCAAGAATAACCGTTGGGGCTGGTTCCCTTCACTTGCATTGGCATGGCGTATGTCAGAAGAGAACTTCATGAAGGGTGCATCTGACTGGCTCTCTAACTTGAAGCTTCGTCTGAGCTTTGGTACAGCAGGTAACAACCGTATTAATTCAGGATTGCTCGAGCCCTTATATTCAATGGCTTCTAATACATCAAAGGCTCCCGAGTTCAACGGCGTTACAGGTTCAATGCTTGAGCATGGTAAATATCTTTATAATCCTGACTTGAAATGGGAAACAACCATAACACGTAACTTGGGTATTGACTTCGGCTTCTGGAATAACAGAATCAGCGGTACTTTGGATTTCTACTGGAATACAACAAAGGATTTGCTTATGGAAACAGTAATTCCTTCAAGCACAGGATATGAAACTCAGTTCCAGAACTTTGGTAAGACATCAAACAAGGGTGTTGAACTTGCAATCAACGCTGTACTTGTTGACAAGAAGAACTTTGGATTGAACTTTAATTTCAATATTTCTTACAACCGCAACAAGATTGAAGAACTTAACAGCGGCAGCCCATGGCAGAGCTCAAGTTGGAGTGGTAAGACTCTTGAGCAGTATGAGGACTTCCGTGTTGTTGCCGGTGGTCGTCTGGGAGAACTTTGGGGATACAAGACAAATGGTTACTATACCGTTTATGATCCTGCCACAGGCACAGGTGACCTCGTGCTGAATGCAAATGGAACATGGTCTTTGCGTGAAGGACTGAAAGACAACAGCTATACTTACTTTGGCGGTCTCTATCCCGGCGTTCTTAAAGTGCAGGTTGACGAAAATGGTGATCCTATAAAGCAGCGTCTTGGCAATACTGTTGCTCCTACAACAGGTGGTTTCGGATTTGACGGTCGCATAGGTAACTTTGACTTCAACGTATTCTTCAACTATTCTCTTGGCAACAAGCTGGTTAACGGTACAAAACTTGCAAACTCTTTCTATGCAGGTTCAAGCAAGAACTACAACCTGGTTGCAGACTTTAATCTTGAGAACCGTTATACATGGATCGACCCTGAGACAGGTCTTAACTTAGGCCGTCCTTCAACAAACACAATTGCTGCTTATGGTAGCGCTGAGGCTGTTATGGCACGTCTGAACGAAATCAACCAGGGTAAGGTTATGTATAACCCTGCAGGTGTTTCAAAGATGTACCTTATTGATTATGCAGTTGAGGATGCTTCATTCTTGCGCGTACAGAATATTACAGTAGGATATACACTTCCTAAGAAGTGGGTTAAGGCTATGAATATTGAGAATATCAGACTCTATTTCACAGGTTATAACCTCTTCTGTATCACAGGATATGATGGCTATGATCCTGAAGTTGATACAAGCAGTAAGAAGACTCCTATGTGTCCTGGTATAGATTATGCGGCATATCCTAAGAGCCGTACATTTGTAGGAGGTATTAACGTAACATTCTAAATTTTAAGAATATAGAAATTATGAAAAAGATATTTTCAATGATGATTCTTTCTGCGGGAATTTTGGGACTTTCATCTTGTTCTGATTTCCTGGATCAGAATTCTCCTTCGGAAATGAATCAAACAACTGTGTATAACTCAACATATTACACAAGTTTGCGTGTGAATAAACTTTATGGTGGTATGGGTCAAGACCGTACTTATTCACAGGATTGGAGTATTACAACCAATATAAACAGTGATATCGAGCTTGTAGACGGTCTAGGAAACGGTGCTTATGAAGCAGGTAACCGTGGTGCCGGAAACTATAATGTTTCTACAGGATGGAGCACTCTTACAGATGAGTGGACAGCAATGTATGGAATCATTGAGGATGCTAATGATATTATTGAAGGCATTCGCCAAAGCCCACTTTTTGTTGAAGGCAATGATTCATACCAGGAAATGGGCCGTTATCTCGGTGAAGCTTTGACTATCAGAGCTATGGTATATTTTGACATGTTGCGTTACTGGGGTGATATTCCTATGAAACTCGAAACATCTCAGCCTGATTTGAGCAATGCGTTCATGGCCAAGACTGACCGCGATGTTATTATGGACACATTAATGGTTGACCTTGAGGAAGCTACAAAACTTTTGCCTTGGGCTGGTGAGAATGGATATACCACAGAGCATGTAACAAAGGGCTATGCTCACGCCCTGTTGGCACAGATAGCCATGACACGTGCAGGTTATGCTATACGTGAGAAGGCTAAGGACGGATATGAGACAGCTAGTTATTCAGATCCTGTGTATCCGACACAGCGTCCTGGTGCAGAGGAGCGTAAGGCTCTTTATGAGAAAGCATTGAAGCATCTTACAGCCGTTATCGTATCTGGCAAGCACCAGTTGAATCCTTCGTTCGAAAATGAGTGGTATCTTATCAATCAGCAGACATTGGATTTGACATATCAGGAGAACTTGTTCGAGATACCTATGAAGTATAACGTTACAAGTGAGCTTGGTTATACAATTGGTGTGCGTATTACAAAGGATAATGCTACATTTGGTAATGGTAACTCTAGCGGTAAAGTTAAGTTGACAGCTCCTTTCTTCTATTCTTATAAGCAGAACGATACACGCCGTGACGTAACTGTTGCTCCTTACGAAATCACTACTACAAGCGGTAGCGACAATAGAGCTGAGCAGGCTGTTGAAAAGATGCTTAAGAATGCTCCATTTGGACTTTATGTAGGAAAATGGAATCCAAGATGGATGTCTGAAACATGGCTTTCTGACAACCAGAAGATTGACTCAAAGCACATGACTGGTATCAATCCTGTTAAGATGCGTTATTCTAATGTACTGCTTTTCTATGCAGAGTGTATGAACGAATTGGCTGGAGGTCCTGATGCAACATATCCTGATAATGCTGGCTTGACAGCCCGTCAGGCTTTGGCTCTCGTACATGAGCGTGCTTACGATGACGAGCATAAGGCTGAAGCTCAGGCTTATGTGGCTTCTCTGCCGTCAGATAAGGAAGGATTCTTCAACGATGGTATCGTACAGGAGAATGCATGGGAGTTTGCAGGTGAAGGCTTCCGCAAATATGATCTGATTCGTTGGAACCTGCTTGTTCAGAAGATTTATGAGTTTAAGCAGACATATCTGCGTCAGCTTGCTGATGGAACATATCCTGAAAAAGTGTTCTTCAACTATACAGATGACTCAAAGAGTCGTATCGATTTCTCTTCTGTGACATGGTATACACCTGTCGAGGAAGTTAATGAGGCAGATTATCAAGACAGCTGCGACTGGTTCGGAAAGGCTGATCTTGAATCAGGAACAGATACTCAGGTAAATACAAACCTTCCTTCTATATGTAGCGGACTTGTTGGCAATGATGTAAATTCGATGGATGCAGGTGTTGCAGTTAAGAATCGTTATTTGATGCCTATAAGTTTGACAACAATCTCTGACTCACAGGGATACTTAAGTAACTCATACGGTTATTAATTTACAGTAAATTAAAAAAGGATGAAAACTATTAATAAATTTTTCAGTTCAATACTGATAATGTTTTTAGGTCTCTCTGTGGTTTCTTGTACAGACGGAAACGACTGGGGCTTGGACAGTGCTTTTGACAGATTGTTTGGAGTTGGAGAGGACGACATTACTGTTGAAACAACTGCAACAACTGCAACTGTTACTTTCTCGGCAATGTCTGCCACAAAGGACTCTTTATATTTTGTTATCGAGGTCAGCAAAGACTCTTTGTATGACGAAATCGCAATGGGCGGTGAGCGTGCCAAAGTTTTTGGACTGAACAAGGAAATCAGAAAGTCTCCTGTTGTTCTGACAGGTCTTGACGGTGACTCTAAGTATTATATGCGAATAAAGACAATGTCTGATACAAAGGCAGAGTCTAAGTGGGTTTATTATAAGGAAGGCGAATCTTTTAAAACTCAGGCAGAGCAGATCTTTGATGAGGTGCTGGCTGATGACTATACAGATTCTGAGGTTACATTACGTTGGAATGCACCGGCTGATTCTGTAACAAACATCCTGGTTGTTCAGGGCACTGACACAACTGACTATGTGTTGACTGAAACAGATAAGGCAGAACAAACTCATACGTTTACAGGTCTGACTCCTCTGACAACTTACACCTTTATAATATATAATGGTGAGGCTAAGCGTGGTACACAGACTGTTACAACTTCTGCTGCACCTCCTGCTGCAAGTTATACAGAGTATCTTGATGCTGACATTGAAAGATTCAACCAGGCTCTTATGGATGAAATCCTGTCAAAAGCTCAGGCTGCAACAGGTTCTGGTAATGTAAGCGTTACAATTGTATTCCCGGCAGACAAGACAATTGAGGTTATTGGTGATGATACTCAGAGCGATCCGGGTGCACTTACAGTTCCTGACGGAATGTCTGTTAACTTCTTTGGCCGTGGTGGTGGTGAAACACCTGTATTGCGTCTGCTGAAGAGCATTGACATCGCTGGTTCACATAACTTCATAACATTCCAGCATCTGAAGATTGTTGATGACGGTTCTGGCGCTAACTATCTGATTAACCAGAGCAAGGCTTGTACTGTAGACAAGATTGAATTCACTGACTGTGAAGTTTCTGGTATGAAGAATACTTTCTTCCGCCTGCAGGGTAGCGAGGCTAAGGTTATCAACAATCTGGTTATCGATAACTGCTTGATGCATGATCTTGGCTCAGGATATTCATTCATACATGTTGATGACAATGGAAACCAGGCTGTATATGTTAACAACATTAAGATGACAAACAGCACTTTCTGGAATATCTGTGTTACGGGTAAGACCTTTATCTATAGTGAGAAAGTGAACATGAACTCAATCTACATGGAGTATTGTACTTTCTATAACAACAACGGTAGTGGTCAGTACTTTATCGATTTCAACGATAAGACCTATGGTCCTGAGACGTTCTCTGTATTTAACTGCGTATTCGGTAAGACTCCGGATGAGGCAACAAACAAGAACATCAGAGCAAAGATTGAACCTGAAGTTGTGAACTCATATTGCGCAAGCGACTTCTATAAGTCTAAGGGCTTCCCCAACATAACAATTCTTGATTACACATCAGATAAGTTGTTTGTTGATCCGGCAAATGCAGACTTCCACTTCATTTCAGGAACATTAGATAATTCAGGTGCTGGTGATCCAAGATGGTGGCCCGCAGCAGAATAATCATTCATAAAATCAAAGAGGGGCAGGGCTTTTCTGCTCCTCTTTGATTTTCGTTTATTAGCATAGTTGGGTATAATATTATAGATAAATTTTTTTACTCATCTCACGGGCTTTATCAGTTCGTTGTTTTAATAATAAAGAAACTATTTTTCGTTGTTTACATTTTATGTATAAAACAAGTTTTATTTTTAAGGTATTATCATTATTGTTGTGCTTGTCTTCTTTTCAGACAGCATACTCGCAGGATAAGCCGATAGCCTTTCCAGGTGCTGAAGGTTTTGGACGTTATACCACAGGTGGACGAGGTGGTGCTGTATACCATGTAACCAATCTTAATGACAGCGGTACAGGATCATTTCGTTGGGCGTGCGAACGTAGTGGAATTAGAACCATCGTTTTTGATGTGTCTGGCACAATACATTTGAAGAGTGAACTCAAACTGCGTAACGGTAACGTGACGATTGCCGGACAGACTGCTCCTGGTGACGGTATATGCATTGCTGATCATCCTTTTGTAATAGCTACGGATAATGTTATTATGCGTTTTTTGCGTTTCCGACTTGGAAACAAATATGTAGATGACCATGAAGGCGATGGTCTTGGAGGTACTGACAACAAGAATATAATTGTCGACCATTGTTCTGTAAGCTGGAGCATAGATGAGTGCTTGTCTGTATACGGAAGCGAGAACACAACAGTTCAGTGGTGTATTGCTGCGCAGAGTCTTCGTGAGTCCGGCCATTCAAAGGGTGCTCATGGATATGGCGGTAACTGGGGAGGTTCTGGTGCAACTTATCACCACAATCTTCTTGCTCACCATGAGTCACGCGCTCCGCGCCTTGGCCCGCGCCCTGATACACAGACAGACGAGCGTATGGATATGCGCAACAATGTTATATACAACTGGGCCGGAAATGGATGTTACGGCGGTGAAGGCATGAATGTTAACATTGTGAACAATTATTATAAGCCAGGACCTGCTACAAATACAAGGAAGACTGATATGCAGAAGAGGATAGCAGGAATCGGCATCCGTACTTCTGAATACACAGATCACGATACAGACAAACCTAATGAATGGGATGTAATGTGGCACGTCTGGGGCGACTTTTATGTAGACGGAAATGTAAATCCTAAATACTCTGATGTTACTAATGACAACTGGACATACGGTATTTACAATCAGATAAGCAACAGCGGCAACGACAATACGTTCACACAGGAAACCCGCGACACGATGCGCTTGTCAGAACCATTGACGTTTGAGGCCGTAACAACACATTCGGCTGAGATGGCTTATGACAGGGTGCTTGCCTATGCAGGAGCGTCACTGCACAGAGACTGGGTTGACGAACTAGTTGTAAACGATACGCGTAATGGCGGTGCGTCATGCACAGGTACATCCAGTGCAACAAGCAAGTTGCCGGGCATTATTGACAGCCAGGACGACTTGAAGCAGGCTTTCCCTGATGCAGGAGATGATTGGAGCGCATGGCCTGAACTGAAATCTGAGGCAGCTCCGTTAGATACCGATGGCGACGGTATGCCTGATGCATGGGAAGACGCAAACGGACTTGACAAGAATAATGCCAGTGACGGAAAGACCATAGGAGCTGACGGATATTCAAATCTTGAGAGATACATGAACAGTATTGTTGCCGAGATAATGGAGGCTGGCAATGAAGGCGGAACGCTTCTTAGCGGCAATCAGATTTATGATGATGACAACGACCCGTCAGATGGTGATACTGTTGTTTATGAACTTTCATCAGATACATATCTTAATTCTGATTCTGGAAATTCTGCTTTATGGATTTTCAACAACGGTTTCAGCATTTCTAATGATGGCGGTAAAGGCTATTCGAAAGGCGAGCAGGGCTGTGTCAAGTATTCAAGCGGAGTGCAGTTTACTGTGAACATTCCTTCAGGCAAGAAGGTTACAAAAGTAGGCATCTATGGATACGACAACTATGCTGACGGCGACAGCTATCTCGCAGAGCTTAACGGCATGGAATATTCAGAGACTGACTATGTGTTCCCTGCAAAAATAGGCACAACTCCGGTGTATAAGTCTTATGATATAGAACTTGTTTCACCTGCCGAAGGCACACTTACGTTTAAGGCAGCCGGCAAGCAGTGTGTATGGAAACTTTCTCTCACAACAACAACTCCAACCGGCATCTCTGAAATCAATACTGATGAAAAGAATGCAGGAAAGATATATAATCTGCAGGGTGTAGAAATGAAAGGTTCATTGCAGCCCGGAATATATATCCGTAACGGTAAGAAGTTTGTTGTTAAATAGAATGTTTAAACAGCAGATAAAATAATTATTAAGGCAGAAGTCATTATCATAATGGCTTCTGCCTTTTTGTTTTAATAAGCGTTTGTAGGAAGTTCTTATTTTCTGTTTTGTCAGAATTATTCAGACTGATTTTGGGTTAGTAGACAATAATCCGTTCAATATAAAGCACCATTTTGGCTTGATTATGATGACTGACTTGAAGCCAGTTGATTAGGCTTGGTTCCCTGTTTTGGTTCATTTGCATTTTGTTTTGTATATAAACAGATGAACCATATAAAAAACATTTTGTGATATTTTTACTTTTCTTTGGTTTTAAGTATCTTTGCATATGTGATAAATCGTGACTTTATTTAAAGTCTTTTTGAGTTCTTGTAAACTGTTTAAAATCTATAATACCAAGAAAACGATGAAAAAGCGAAATCTATTTGTTGTAGCGGCTGTCTTTTGTTCTGTTGTTTCTGGTGCTCAGACTCTTCCTTACCAGAATCCTAATCTTTCCGCAAAGGAACGTGCTGCTGATTTATGTTCAAGGTTGACGCTTGAGGAGAAAGCCAAGCTGATGCTCGATCTGTCAGAAGCAATACCCCGATTAGGCATACCCGGATTTGCATGGTGGAGCGAAGCCCTTCATGGCGTCGGACGCAACGGTTATTGCACGGTGTTCCCTTCATGTATCGGAATGGCTGCGTCTTTCGACGATGTGTTGCTCGAGCGTATATATACGGCGGTGAGCGATGAGGCACGTGCAAAGAATACGGCACAGAGAAAGAAGGGCAGCGTGGGCCGTTATCAGGGTCTTTCGTTCTGGACTCCAAACGTAAACATTTTCCGTGATCCGAGATGGGGACGCGGGCAGGAAACTTATGGGGAGGACCCATATATGAACGCGCGCATGGGACTTGCCGTGGTGCGTGGCCTGCAGGGACCGGCCGGACATAAGTATATGAAGCTTTATGCCTGCGCAAAGCATTTTGCCGTGCATAGCGGTCCTGAGAAGACGCGCCATCATTTTGACATCGAAAACCTGTCGCCACGTGATTTGTGGGAGACTTATTTGCCGGCCTTCAAGGCGCTTGTGCAGAAGGGAGGCGTAAAGGAGGTTATGTGTGCATATCAGCGTTTTGAGGGAGAGCCCTGCTGTGGCAGCAACAGGCTGCTTAGGCAGATCCTTCGTGACGAATGGGGATTTAAGGGGCTTGTGGTGAGCGACTGCGGCGCCATCAGTGATTTTTGGACTCCTGGCTGCCATGAAGTTTCACCCGATGCTGCTTCAGCCTCAGCCAAAGCCGTTATAAGCGGCACCGACCTCGAATGCGGAAACAGCTATAAGGCTCTGCCTGATGCCGTAAAGGCCGGAGCCATAACGGAGCAACAGATAAATACAAGTGTAGAACGGCTGCTTGAGGCACGTTTTGAACTGGGCGACTTTGAC
Source organism: Xylanibacter rarus (assembly GCF_001275135.1). Lineage (GTDB taxonomy): Bacteria > Bacteroidota > Bacteroidia > Bacteroidales > Bacteroidaceae > Prevotella > Prevotella rara. The sequence goes on from NZ_LFQU01000009.1 coordinate 68,980, forward strand.
CCCGACTCCCTTGTTGAGTGGACCCGCATTCCTGAAAGTGTTATAGCGAGCAAGGCCCACAAGAAGCTGGCGCTCGACATGGCACGCGAGCAGATGGTGCTGCTGCATAACAAGAACAACACTCTGCCGTTGGCAAAGAACGCTTCTGATATTGTAGTTATGGGACCTAATGCTGCCGATTCGACAATGATGTGGGGCATATATTACGGTCAGCCTACACACACCATCACGGTGCTTGAGGGAATGCGCAACAAGCTTGGCTCTGGCGTAAGATATGTCAAGGGATGCGACATAACGTCAATGACCGAGAGTGAGAGCATTTTTGGACGCATGACAGGACTTGACGGCAAGGCCGGAATGACAGCAAAGTTCTGGAATAACACCGATATGGATGGACAGCCTGTTTATGAAGGCAATTATTCGAGCCATCCTCAGTTTGACACCGGCGGCAACACCGTATTTGCTCCGGGAGTGGAGCTGAAAGATTTTTCTGTCAGGTTCAACGGAAACTTTACGGTTGACAAGACAGAGACGCTGTGTGTGAGATATCTGAATGACGGACGCATACGCCTTATTGTCAACGGAGACACTTTGGTAAACAGAAATAATAAGAACGAGGTGAGGCTTAATGAACGCCGTATTAAGGTTAAGGCCGGCGCCAACTATTCTGTGCAGCTCGACTATATCCAGTTTGGCAATGGCGCTTCGCTGAGTTTTGACGTATCAAGAATGCAGACACTCACAGTTCCCGGTGTGCTCAAGTCTGTTGGTGATGCATCCACTGTTGTGTTCGTTGGCGGTATATCGCCCAATCTGGAGCGTGAGGAGGCTAAGGTTACGGAGCCGGGATTTGACAATGGCGACCGTACCAGCATTGAACTTCCCTTAGTTCAGCGCGAACTTATCAAGGCTCTTCATGATGCAGGCAAGAAGGTTGTGCTGGTCAATTGCAGCGGCAGTGCGGTTGCGCTTACACCAGAACTCGAGACATGTGATGCAATTCTGCAGGCATGGTATCCCGGTGAACAGGGCGGTACGGCTGTGGCAGATGTTCTGTTTGGCGATTACAATCCCGGCGGCAAGCTTCCTGTTACATTCTATAAGAACGACAGTCAGCTGCCTCCGTTTGACGATTACAATATGGCAAACCGCACCTACCGCTATTTCAAGGGCGAACCGCTGTTCCCCTTTGGATACGGATTAAGCTATACGACATTTGCTGTAGGCGAGCCGTCTTATGACGCCTCAACCGGTAAGATAAAGGTGAAGGTTGGCAACACCGGCCGTCGTGACGGAGTAGAAATCGTGCAGGCATATATGCGCAACACGGCAGATGCAGAAGGACCGCTGAAAACATTGCGCGGATTTGCGCGTGTTGAGCTTAAGGCAGGCGAGACGAAGACCGTAGAAATAGATTTTCCGCGTGAAGCTTTTGAGGGCTGGGATGCTCAGAGTAATGCCATGAGAGTGGTGCCGGGCAGGTATGACATCATGGTCGGAACATCGAGCGCTGACAAGGATCTGAAGCGTATAAGCGTGGATGTGAAGTGATAAAACAGAAAACTCGTTTGGCAACACGACATTTTCTCGAGTAAAAAGTCATGACATTTTAAAATAGCGAAATAGCGATTCAGATGGCTGTCATTGGCCTAAAAACATTCAAAATCTATGGCTTTTAGCAGCCTGAAAGGTGAGTTTTGATATGAAAACCATAGACTTTTGGCTATAAAACAAGCCTTTTGACACTGCAAAACATGCCATTTTATGTTATAAAAGCATACCTTTTACACGCTGAAAGGTATGCTTTTGCTTTTATTATACAGTGTGAATTAATGCCCGAATGTTATAAAGTATTGATAACCAATGTTTTATCTTGTATACTGTAAAATGCAGGATTTTAAGGCGGGGATGTCTTTTATTTTCGCGACGGCCTTTCTGCGCACGTTAAAGGTTTTGATTTTAGAAAACTTTTGCATCCCTTCATTTAGTTTTATGTGTTGTAACAAGACGTAATTCATATAGACTACTCAGTCTGTTTCATTCCGGTTGAATATATTAAAATAAAAGGGATGCAGCCATGACAGCTGCATCCCTTATGATGTATAATCTGTTGTTTAAGATTATTTGTTAACGAATTTCTTGCCGTTCTGAATCAGAATGCCCTTTGTGTTCTTGCTTACGCGCTGACCTGCGAGGTTGTAAACAGGAGCATTTGCGTCAAACTTCTCAACTGTTGTGCCGCTGATGCTTGTGCCTGTTTCGTCTTTTACATAGAGATAAGGCATTATACCCTGCTCATCTGCATAACTTCCGAATGATTTATAGTTTACAGAATACTGAACGTATTTGTTTACACTAACGTTAGTAATTTTAAATGTTCCGTCTGCATTAGCGTCTATAGTCCAAACATCTCCTTCTGTTGATGTGTCAGAAACGTTGAAACTGTTATATGAATCTTTCTGATAGAGATATTTTCCATTGTTCTGTTTGATTGTGTAACCGCCGTCAGTAGCTTCAATAGTGAAAGCATTTGTATTGTCTTCAGAAAGTTCGATAACACCATTTTCTTCCTTTGCGCTTTCAACATAAAGGTAACCGTATGTTGAAGTTATCTGCTGTGCCACATTATAGACACCGTCATTTAAAGCAACAATCAAATATTCTTTTCCGCTTTCAATTTTGTCAGCCTTTTTATATTTTGCTGTTACAATAGGTTCAGGTGTATCGCCTTCAATGTAAACAACAATAGATTTAATCTGTGTATTACCACCGATGTTTAAAACAACACTGTTTGATGAACCTGTCCATGTTGCGCTATTACCAACGACGCTGAGTTCACCATTGTCAACTGTATTGTTGGCATTCCATTTACCTGCGTTAAATTCTATGCCTGAAAGTTTTTTACCTTCTGGGGCAGTGATGGTCAGTGTTCCTGTATACATACGAAGACGTGGGCTTGATGACCAAATACGATTCTCGTTATTGCCGCTTGTTTTTGCTGAAACTGTTATTGATATTCCGTCGATAGAACATGTTGTTGCTTCTGTGAAATCGCCATCGTGAGAGTCATTGCTTGATGTTCCTGGCAGGCTCGGGAACAATGTCGCATAGTCATTATCAAAGTCGAATGTAGTTTGCGCAAATCCTGTTCCGCATATAAGGGACAGGATTGCAACTAAAGATAAGCGTAAAATTTTCTTCATAATCATAATTTTTTTAATTATTAATGTTGTTATATGTTTTACAAAAATAGAGATTTTATTTGTATTGGACAATTCTTTTTATGTTAAAATGTGGTTAATATTCTTTATCAAAAAAAGAGTGAGCAACATTAATGTCCTCACTCTTTTCATAAAGGTCTAATAAAACGAATCTTATTTTATAACTTTATCAGTCTTTGTCTTTCCGTTTTCGTAGGTTATCTTTCTGATATTTATGCCTTTAGCTGGTGCATTTAACTTGGCTCCGCCAAGTGTGAAGTATTCAATCTTCTTTATTTCAGAAGTGGTAACTTCATTGCTTATGCCTGTAGATACACACGAAGGATAATACTCGTCAACGGTATTTATGGCATCCGTGTTCTGAGATTTCATGATATTCTCAACGATAGAGTTGATATAAACCTCAACGTTGGTGTACCATCCTTTCTGTGTGTCTATAGTATACAGACTTGCATCTGAGGCATCGTTGGGATTAAGGCCGTTGGCAATTTCCCATTCGTCGGGCATTCCGTCGTTGTCGCTGTCATAGCCGTCAGGGCGCTGACCGGTGGGGAAGTTGGCTTCGGTGTATCCGTTAACATCAGAAACAAGGTCTACAAGACCTTCCTGCTTGGTTACAGAGCCTGTATATGTAGCCGTACCTGTCTGGGCTTCTTCCATATAGCGGGCGTCAACCTCGTCGCGATAAAGAGATGCACCGCAGTAGAGCATGACCTTGCTGAATGCGTTTTCTGCACTGTGGGTTGTAACCTCGCCCATTGGAGCTGGCTCGTCCATCTTTATTCTGACGCACATTTCGCCGTCGCTGTTTGCTACGTGTTCAACTGCATCTCCGTAATAGTTGTTTACGTCCTTAGAATATTCTTCGCCATTGATGGTGTATGTGCCGTCGTCATAGCTTACGCCGCTCCAGTCTCTGTTTTGAGTTATTGAACCTCCGTGAGTTTCTGTTGTGTTGCCTGCAATGTAGTAACGGCTGGTCATACCGAAGATTTTCGGATGTCCTTCAGAGTTTCCATCAGCAGCAACTGAAATTTCTGTAACCTTCTTTGCTTTGCTGTCCGGTGTAGACGGACCGCCCTTATAGTAGTTGTTCACTATATTAATTTGTCCGCCGCCGGGGCCTCCGTAGCAGCCGTTGCTGTTGCCCCAGTTATACATCACACAGTTGCGGAAGTCTACATTTTCGGCCTGAACAGAGTTCTTCCAGTTATATGTGCTGTACAGTTTGTTGCCCGTGTATCCGCTCCATTCATAGCGTGCGCCGTTGAAACGCGGAACGCGGTTGGTTACGTGTGCTATCATGTTGTGGTGAAAGCTTGCCAGCTTACCGCCCCAGATGCCTCCGTAGCCGTGTGCGCCCTTGCCGTGTCCGGCGTTGTTAAGGCTCTCGGCAACAGTACACCATTGCATTGTAAAGTTATTGTTGTCGTAGAATGAGGCAACTTCGTCTATACTCCAGCTGAAAGAGCAGTGGTCAAGAATAATACCTGTTGTTTCTCTTTGCCATGTTGCGTCTGCTCCGTCGTTCTTGTCTTTTTCCTGTCCGCGGCGCACGCGTATAAATCTTATGACATTGTTTGCTCCCGGTCTTACAGTATAGTATCTTAAAGTTATTCCGGGGTAGGGTGCTGTCTGTCCGGCAATGGTGGTGTTTGCGCCGATGCTGATATCAGATTTCAGAGGTATTACTCCGGCAACATCAAATACGACAATCTTCTTAGAAGATCCGCTGACAGCAGATCTGAAAGAACCTGTACCGCTGTCGTTCAGATTAGTTACATGTACAATCTTTCCTTCGCGTCCGCCCGTTACGTAGCGTCCGTGACCTTCAGCTCCGGGGAATGCGGGAGCTTGCGCAGAAACAGCAATGGCACTCGCTGCCATTGCTGTTGTCATTAAGAGTTTCTTTTTCAATTAAATGATGTTAGAATTATCTTTTGTTATATCTGTTTTAATAAATGTCAGATGCTTTTAAGTAGATTTTGTCTTGCTGCTGATTACTGATTGAGCTTGGCAACATCGTAGCCCATACGCTCCATCTCCAGTGAAGCCCAGATAAACGGACCAACGCCTTTTCCGTCGTTGTCGCGTATAGGTTCACTCATGTAGTAGTTGAACGAGCCGTCGCGGCGGCGTCCTTTTGCGTTGTCGGGGCCTAAGCCTGACACTTCGCAGCAGCGTGTAAGTGATACAGTCTTGTCTGCATTCACCTTGATGAACTCTTTCAGTATACCTTTATAGCCTTTCAGTCCGGCTTCTTTCATGTCGTTAGAGAAGTAGCCGAGGCGTGAGCCTTTCAGCAGGACGTATGTAAACATTGAAGAAGCTGTTGCTTCGAGATAGTTGCGCGGATCTTTAACGTCGAGCACATCATACCATAAGCCGGTCTTCTTGTCCTGATATTTTACGGTTGCCTTCATAACGTTGTTCAGCATATCAATCAGTTTACCTCTGTTCTCATAGTTTTCAGGGAGAACGTCGAGTACTTCGAGTATAGCCATTGCAAACCATCCTTGAGCGCGTGCCCATGTATGTTTAGACAAGCCTGTTTCAGGATTAGCCCAGAACATCTTCTGAGTTTCGTCCCATGCATGTTTCCACAGTCCAGTCTTTTCATCGTATGTACGGCTGTATGTCTTTGAAATCTGCTCGAAAGTGTCGTCATAATACTTCTTTGCCTTTTTCTCGCCTTTCAGTATAGGTGCTCCCATTGTGTAGAACGGATGTCCCATATATACACCGTCGAGCCATACCTGGTGTGCATATATAGCCTTGTGCCACCACACTCCGTCCTTTGTGCGAGGCTGCTTTTCGAGCTGTTTGAACAGAGTTTTCAGGGCTTTCTCATTCTTCTTCTCGGGGAAGAGGTTGTTCATGCGCAGGATATAGCGTGCCGGACGTGTGTTGTCCAGGTTGAAGTCTTCATATTTGTATCCTGTGATGTTGCCCTTTTCGTCAATCATCTTAGCCGGGTATTGCTTCAGATAGTCTATGATGCTCTCGTCTTTGTATGCCAGATAGGTGTCGAGCATTGATTCGAGCTCTATTCCTACAACATATCCCCATTTTGGCTTTTTTGCGAAGTCAATCATGCATGGGTCTGGGTTGCGCTGCATTTCAGAGTGTACCATCCACTCGCTGTAGTTCTTGAACGGAGCCTCGGCAAGGATAAGTGAACCGTTGATGAAGAGGTTATCGTAGTTCATGTCGCGGGTTTTGCCCTTTATGTAAACCGGCTTGTCATAAACGCCGTCAAACTTACAGTTCTTCAGATTGATGTTGTATACATTGGTCAGTGAGTCGAATGCTACAACCATGATTCCGTATTTGCTCTTCTGGCAGGTTACGTTCTCCATGTAGACGTTGCGTACTGTCGGGTAGAATCCGCGACGGCCAATTTCTTTCGGCTCATAGTCAAGATTGATCTTGAGCACAGCCTCTGCGCACTGGCCAACTTCAACGTTGCGCATATAGATGTTTTCAATCACGCCGCCACGGCATGAGTTTGTCTTTATTCTGAGAATACGGTCAAGGTTTGGGCTGTCCATTTTGCAGTTTTCAACAAACACATTGTTGCATCCGCCTGAAATCTCAGAGCCGATAACCACTCCTCCGTGTCCGTCTTTCATTACGCAGTTGCGCACAATTATGTTTTTGCTCGGACGTCCTACATAACGGCCCTTGCCGCCTTCGCGTCCGTCCTCGTTGCGTCCGCTCTTGATTGCGATGCAGTCGTCGCCAGTGTCGAACACGCAATTCTCAATAAGAACATTCTCGCATGATTCAGGGTCACAGCCGTCTCCGTTAGGGCCGTCGTTGTGTACGGTTACGTTTCTTACGGTTATGTTCTTGCTTAGCAGCGGGTGCATTACCCAGAACGGTGAGCGTACCATAGTTACGCCTTCAATCAGAATACCGTCACACTGATTGAAGTTTACCATCTGAGGGCGCAGACCTTTTTTCGGGCCGAATATACGTTTTTCGATAGGCACTCCGTTTTCTGCCATTTTCAGCAGGTCGGCGCGTCCTCCTGGATTCTGCTGCTTTTCCTCAACAACAATGTCCTTGCTCTTAGGAGTCTTTCCGCTCATCAGCCACCATGTGTCGTCAGAACCGTTACCGTCGATAGTTCCTTCTCCGGTTATCGCGATGTCTGTTTCCTTGTAAGCATAAATCAGCGGTGAATAGTTTATGCAGTCGAGTCCTTCCCAGCGTGTTTCAACCAGAGGATAAAGGCTTCTGTCAAATTCGAAGAATAGGGTAGCACCCTTTTCGATTACAAGGTTAACGTGGCTCTTCATTCTTATGGCGCCAGTCTTCCATGTTCCTTGTGGGATTACAACACGTCCGCCACCGGCTTTTGAGCAGGCCTCTATAGCCTTGTTGATGGCTTTCTGGTTTTTTGCCGCACTGGCCTTTAGCGATGCTCCATACTTTGTTATGTCAAAAGTACGGTCGGCAAACTTAGGCATCCTGATGCTTTCTTCAATTTGTTTGTACTGCGTTTCCCATACTGATGCCGTCATGGCAAGCGGAAACAGTAGGCATAGCAATAATGTCTGTAATTGTTTCATAAAAACTAAGTTTGTAATGTATACGTAAAGTTAATATATGTTATTATTTTTTTGATTGTTGGTACAAATATAGTGAATATAATTTGAATACGAAAGCTTGTGTGTATTATTTTGTTTTATTTTTGTAATATGCTTTGATTTACAGCACTTTGCAATATGTAATGCAGAATGCCAAAATGTAAAATATTTAACATTTTATGTAGCCTAAATGTTAAATATTAGTTTTTAAATCAAAAAACTTGCAATTGTCATTGAAATGCCTTATATTTGCGACATCTTATTTATGATTTCGAAGTTTTAACGAAATCGTCAGAGGTTGACAGCATCCTGCGTCAACCTCTTTTTGTTTTTGCCCGTGATTGTTTGTCTGTTATGAAAAATATTGTTACTTTTGTATATCGTTAACCAACATAATATATTATGAAAAAAATCAGGTTTATGTTTGTGCTGTTGTTGACAGCATTCTTTTTTTCTGCATGCGACAAACCCTATGATGATTCGGAAGAAGGCATAGATGACGGAACGGAGATTGTCGGCGGAACGGATAAGGACACCGGTTCGGATGATGAAGATGAAGGCGATGGTGAGTATGATGATGATACAGGCATTTCTTTTGGTGATGTTGTGGATGTAGAGACGTTTATCAGTAAGCCTATAGTTGATCAGGTATGGGTGAAGGGCTACATCGTAGGTTCGGCAACTGGCGCCAATGGTAAGAAACGATATGATTTTGAACCTCCGTTTGATCACGATACAGCATTACTCTTGGCTGACGATCCTGCAACAGCAGACCTTTCTCATGTCGTTTCAGTATGCCTCACGTCATGCTCAAAGAAAATACGTGAGGAACTCAATCTAAAGGAACATCCTGAAAATCGCGGCAAGGTGTTGTCTGTGTTTGGTTTCCGCGAGACGTATCTTGCCATTCCCGGAATAAAGAAAATAGATGCTTACGAATTTTCGAATTAGGATGTTGATGTGTCTTATGTTTTCGGCTATTGAAGAATTGTCTATGTCATTTTTGCATCTGATCTTGATAAATCCTTGACTGATAGGGCGATAAAATAATTGACAACGCCTCACGGCGTTGTCAATCTCGGATAAACTTATATAATTAAAACACGATAATATAACGTCTTGTCAAATGTAGCGTCAATGTGTAATACTCACGTCAACTGCATATAGCGATATTACACAGCTATGCAGTGACACGGCATTTATTAGTCTGATATTAATTTTATAAGATTGACCATAGCCCCTTACATCGAGAGAATAGGTCTTACATCATAAGGCAGGTATTCTGACTTTGTTCCACTTTCAAGCACCTTCCCGTTTTCACAGTGGCATGTTACTTTTAAGTTATAAAGGAACTTACAGCTGCGGGACAGTCGGAGATTTTCACCCCGTTCCCTTTTTAATCGAGTCGTATCGAACCTTAATCATCCGCAAAGATACATATAGTTTGTCAAAGTTCAAAAGAAAAAACGTTATTTTTCTAAAATATTTGTGCGTGTAAACATTTCTTCTTATATTTGCACGTACAATATGATTGTTTAATATTAATTTAATTTAGATAAAGCCTATCGAAACACTGTTTACCTAAAATTAAAAAATAAGAATAAAGAAATGGAAAATATAAGTAGGTTGACTGATGAGGAGTTAGCTATTTCTTATGTAAGGGGAAACAACAGGGCTTTTGATGAGCTTTTATCAAGAAATCAGAGCAAATTGTTCTCATACATATTGTTTGTCGTCAGAGACGAGGACAAGGCCAACGACCTGTTTCAGGAAACTTTTGTGAAGGTTATAACAAAGCTGCATCAGGGCAGGTATGTTGACAGTGGAAAATTCGGAGCGTGGATTATGCGCATCGCGCATAATGTCATTATGGATTGGTATCGTGAGCAGCGTTCGCGTAATCTGATTGAGCCTACTGACGAGAACGATCTCTCTAATCTCAGCGGCAATGAAATACTGGACAGCAACGTTGAAAACCGTTATGTAAACGATCAGATAATGGTTGATGTCAAGAATATGATGAATATGTTGCCTCCCACGCAGCGTGAGGTTGTGTTCATGAGGTTTTATCAAGATTTGTCGTTTAAGGAGATTGCCGAGACTACGGGAGTCAGCATCAATACTTCATTGGGCAGGATGCGGTATGCTATCCTCAATCTGCGCCGTATGTCAAAGGAACATAATATAGCGCTCCAGCTTGACTGACCGGTCAGACTTGCGCCGTTCTTAAGATTTAGTCAATATTGAATAACTTTAATAATATAGACAAGCCGATTTAATTCGGTTTTTTACTGTATGATGTTGCGGACAATAGGTTGTCTTAATCTGTTGGCAACATAAAATGGCGCAGACTGTATTATCCGTCTGCGCCATTTTATATTGTATATTATTTTATGCTTATTTTCTGCGTCCAATATTGAGCGTTTAGAGTTGCTTCAGGTCGTGTATGGTGGCAGCCGGATCTTTTGATTTGAATATATAGCTTCCGCTGACCAGAACATCCACGCCGGCTTCAACGAGTCTTGGGGCTGTTTGGCTCTGTACGCCTCCGTCAACTTCGATAAGTGCCTTTGAGCCGGATTCTTCTATCAGTCTTCTTAAACGCTTTACTTTGTCAATGGTGTTTTCTATGAATGCCTGACCTCCGAATCCGGGGTTTACACTCATTATTAGCACCATGTCAACGTCCTTTATGACATCTTCGAGCAAACATACAGGTGTCGACGGATTTAGCGTTACGCCGGCTTTCATGCCTGCTTCATGTATTTCATGTATTGTTCTGTTAAGGTGTGTGCATGCCTCGAAGTGCACGTTCATCATCATGGCTCCTGTCTTTGCTGTCTGCTTTATGTATCTTTCAGGTGCTGTTATCATGAAATGCACGTCAAGCGGCTTTTTGCATGTTTTTGCGACAGCTTCAATTACTGGGAAGCCAAATGAAATGTTTGGCACAAACACTCCGTCCATAACATCAAGATGGAGCCAGTCAGCCTCGCTGTTGTTTATCATATCGATGTCTTTCTGCAGATTAAGAAAATCGGCAGAAAGTAATGAAGGTGAAATTAATGTTGCCATAAATGGTAGGTTTCTAATTCAGACAATAAGCTTCGTTTTTCCGTTAAGTTTTATAGACCTGTAGGTATAAGCTATCTGCTTGATAATGTTTAGCGTATTCTTAGACGGCTTGTTTTCTTCTTTGGTAAAATATTTCATAGGCAAATTATTTTTAATTCTATTATTGTAACGATGATAAATCGTTTTTATTACTCTTTTATATGTCTTTTTTTCTGATTTCGTTTGACAGAAGCTGTTGATGTTTAAAATATTATTGAATTACATTTAGATATTAGGGCTTTTCTGTGTGTTTTATGCTCTTTTGTTGTTGCTCTGGTGTTCTTGTTTTTATATATAAATGTGCTAACGTTGTAAACATAACTTGCCGTATTGTGTTAAAACTGCAACTTTTTTGATAAAAATGTGCCAAAAAGTTTGTTGCTTATAGAATAATGTTTATCTTTGCAATCGGTTAAGCTGGGGTATCCGCTTGATTTGTTGGTGAGTGTGCCTTTGTTTTATGCGGCATACGTATAAATAGATAAAATTTACTGAAAACAATATTTGCATAGTTATGGCTTAATTCACAAAAGCAGAATATAGCGGGCTATTGTACTGTGTGAAGAAGAATTATACATTTTTTGAGGCCTGCCGAAACGGCAGGCCTTTTTTATTAAGATTAGTTTATTAGGTAAAAATTTCGTGGCGTGTATGCCTTAATAGACAGAATATTTGTATCTTTGTTACATGGCAGAATTCATCAGTAATGTATTTAAAGGAATTTGTCATAGCTAATTTATTTATGTCTGAAACGAAACTGTAGTCATGATAATAAAAGTTTGTGGATTGCGCGATCCTGAAAATATACGTGCCGTCATGGGGCTTGGCGCTGATATGATAGGCTTGGTATTTGACAGAAGAAATCCGCGTTATGTCTCTTCGATACCCTCTAATGTCGGCTTGTTGCCTGATTATGCAAGTATACAGGGGCGTGATCTGAATGAGGATGGAAAAGTGGCAAGAGTAGGAGTCTTTGGTAGCGATATGCCCCAGAACATTATAACGATGGCTTATAATTATAAGCTCGATTATGTTCAGCTGTATGGCAAAAACGACGAGATAATGATAAACAATCTCCGGTTGACTCTTAGGGATGAGATATGTCCGGGAATAAAGTTCATTAAGGCTATTGGCATTGCTGATATGGAAGATGTCGGACTGTGGCGTAAGTATAAAAATGTTGCTGACATGCTGCTCTTTTATCCTAAAAAACAGTATGGCAATGATGTTGACACAAAGTTTGACTGGAGCCTGCTTGACTATTATGACGGAGATATACCGTTTATTATAAGCGGCGGAATAGGACCTGATGACGTGGAGAAAGTGTTTTCGTTGACTCATCCTTGCATGGCAGGAATAGACATTAACAGCCGTTTTGAAACTTCTCCGGCCGTAAAGGATATTTCTTTGTTGAAGCCGTTTATAGAAAGTATAAGAAATGGATAGCAGCATAGCCCTGTTGCTTTTGATATTGTTTTATGTCGTCGGAGGCGGCAGTCGCTTACAGGCTGTTTTAGCTTTTGTATTAGTTTAGCAGATAAATGTTTTTGACAGAGGAAGGTTATATATAAATAATTTGCAATGACGTTAAAAGATTTTTTAAACGAAAAGGATATATTTGCGGCAAATGCCGGTATGGAACTTGTGGAGGTGAGAGAGGGATATTCACGTGCAGTAATGACGGTTGGCAAGTCGCATCTCAATGCCGGTGGCGTTTGTCAGGGCGGTGCGCTTTTTACACTTGCCGATTTGGCTCTGGCTGCAGTAATGAACAGCCATGGACAGCTGACGCTTAGCATAGAAAGCACGATAACGTTTCTGCACAGTGCCGTAGAAGGTGATGTGCTTACGGCTGAGGCAACAGAAACATGCAATCATCACAAAATACCTTATTGCGAGGTTAAGATATGCAATCAGGACAATAAACTAATTTGTAAGTTTACAGCCATAGCTTACAGGAAAAAGACTGACTTCAAGTTTGACGCTTTGATGTAAAGCGTCAGACTGATTGCTTTGATTATTGCTTGGCAATCAGTCTTCAGACAGGTCTGCCACCATCTTTCTGTACATGGTATACATGTGTGTGCGTGATATGTAGCCCAATAGGTGGTTCTCATTGTCGAGCACAGGCAGCATGGCAGAGTCGGTCTGGTCAAACTTTTTCATCACAATCTCCATTGTGTCGTTCACGCTTAGCGTTGCTTCTGGCTGAGACATCAGTTGCTTGACCTTGAAGTGATGATACAGCTCAGTCCTGAACACAATGTGGCGAAGCTTGGTTATGTCTATTTCGCCAAGCAGGTTGCCCGCATCGTCGAGCACAGGCAACACGTTGTTGTGGCTCTTGCTTATTGCGTGTACGAGCGAAGCCAGGTTGAGCTCGGGAGACACGGCCGTGAAACTCTTGTCAATCACGCTGTCAAGGCTCATAAGCGTAAGCACGGCCCTGTCCTTATGGTGCGTTATCAGTTTTCCCTGACGTGCCAGTCGCATGCCGTAGATGCTGTGAGGCTCGAATATTATGATGGTAAGATATGCACAGATGCTTACAATCATCAGAGGAATGAACATCTGGTAGCCACCGGTTATTTCGGCAATGAGGAAGATACCTGTAAGCGGTGCGTGCATCACTCCAGCCATTACGGCCGACATTCCGAGCAGTGCAAAGTTCTTCTCAGGCAAGTATATTCCTATTTCATAAATGTTCCATACTCTTGCAAAGAAGAAGCCTGCAAATGCTCCTATAAACAATGAAGGAGCGAATGTTCCGCCGCATCCTCCTCCGCCGTTTGTGGCAGAGGTGGCAAACACCTTGGTGAGAAGAACCATTCCGATGTATGGCAGGAGCATTTCGCTGTTGCCGTAGAACGGCGAGTTGTGCAGGATGGTTTCCCATTCGGCTTCAGTCTTTCCGTTTAGCAGGATGTTTATGCTGCCGTATCCTTCACCGTAAAGTGACGGAAACAAGAATATCAGCGGGCTTAACACCATCGCGCCGAGCAGAAGCTTTAGCATGGGGCGGTTCTTTATGCGGCCGAAAACAGACTCGCAGGCGGTCATGGTGCGTATGAAGTAAAGGCTTACAAAGCCTCCGAATATACCTAGCAGAATGTTTGCCGGCACGCGTTCAACGGGCCATGCGCTGTCAAGATGGAAGAAAAACAGCGGGTCGCTGCCAGTGAATATATACGTGAAACATGTGGCTGTTACGCTTGATATCAGTATTGGCAGCAGCGATGCCATGGTAAGGTCTATCATCAAGACCTCGAGCGTGAACACAAGTCCGGCTATCGGGGCCTTGAATATTCCGGCTATCGCTGCGGCGGCTCCGCATCCTACAAGCAGCATCAGTGTTTTGTTGTCCATGTTGAACAGCTTGCCGAGATTGCTGCCTATTGCCGAACCTGTAAGTACGATAGGTGCCTCGGCTCCTACGCTTCCGCCGAATCCGATAGTTATGGCCGACGCTATCACCGAGCTCCAGCAGTTGTGTCCTTTCAGCCTGCTGCGCTTGCTGCTGATGGCATAAAGAATGCGGGTGATACCGTGGCTTATCTCGTCTTTGACGATGTAGCGGACAAAAAGTGAAGTAAGGTAAATACCTATCACCGGATATACAAGATACATCCAGTTGAATGTGTTTGCATCAAATTTAGATGTCAGCAAAAGGGCAATTTCCTCAATAATCCAGTGCAGGATGAATGCTGCTATGGCAGCAAAAAATCCTACAAGAAAGCTTAAGAACAGCGTGAATTGGCGGTCTGTTATATACTGCTTGCGCCATGATATGATACGCTCCATCAGTGTCTGTTCGCCTGAAGCCCCTTCTGCAATTCCGTTAATACGACTCACTTTGTGTCCTTTTATTTCAGATTATAAAAACTTATTTTCTTATTATATCTATCTCTCCGTTGTTCTTTATCTTTATTATGCTCGACGGAGTGTGCGGCTTATGTTCCTGTCTGCGGCTGAAGCATACGTAGTCTACAGCGTTAAGCAGCTCTTCAGAAATGTCGCAGTAGTTTTGCGCTGCCGGCTGGCCGCTGATGTTGGCGCTTGTAGACACAATGGGCTTTTGGAATCTGTAGCACAGTTCTTTGGAGAATTCTTCGTTGGTTATGCGCATTGCTATGCTTCCGTCTTCTGCAATGAGGTTGGGCGCCAGGTTGACAGCTTCGTCAAAGATGACTGTAGTTGGCTTTGTGGCAAGCTCCATCACGTTCCATGCCACTTCAGGTGCATTGCGTACATATCGTTGAAGCCTTGCGTCTGAGTCTACAAGGCAGATGAGAGCCTTTGAGTCGTCGCGCTGTTTTATCTTATATACCTTCGCCACAGCCTCGGCATTGGTAGCGTCGCATCCTATGCCCCATACGGTGTCGGTGGGGTAGAGAATCACTCCGCCGTTTTTCATTACTTCAACTGCTTTTTTTATGTCGTCCTGTCTGTTCATTGCCTTAAATTATTTA
This sequence comes from Xylanibacter rarus, assembly GCF_001275135.1. Lineage (GTDB taxonomy): Bacteria > Bacteroidota > Bacteroidia > Bacteroidales > Bacteroidaceae > Prevotella > Prevotella rara. Next base: position 84,379 of record NZ_LFQU01000009.1, read on the forward strand.
AATGTTTTTATTGCTGTTCATCAAGTTGTTTTCAAACATTCCGGCGTGTTCGCCGGTGTTTTTACAAACTGCAAATATACATAAAAATACGATACACATAAAATATTACGTGCTTTTTTACTTTTTGTATTATATATTTATTGTGATTGGTCAATAAATGAAGTTCAGACAGCTGCAATGTCTGTTTTATTGTGTCTTTATTATATTAATTAAGGTGTTATTTTTTTGTTTGTCGTCTTTTGGATGATAGTTGTCGTCTTTTAGACTGCTGTAAGGCTGCTATGCAATACAGACGAGTGGAATATATACGGATAAGCCGTGAACTTTTTGTTCCGAAAGTTCGTCAAATTCTTATGTAGAAAAAGTAATGTCGTTTTTGAGACGCGAAAATCGAAAGCAAATCGTGTGTTTTATGTTTAAGGAAGTGCCAAATCTTGATGTGTGCGGCTTAAATTGTAAGTAAAATCTTGTGTATTGGTTTCAAATCATTAACCTATTGTTTTCAGGTCGTAACTCGGCCACTTTTGCATCGAAAGTGGCCCGTTTTCGTCACCTAAACAATAGGTTTTTCATTGCCAATCCGGCATATCATAAAGTCGGATGCTTTTATGCTGTTGTATGTATCATCCTTTTTCACTTAAATATGCAACAAGGCGGCTCAATGGTTTAGCCAAATCCATTATATGAATGCAATAAAAAAGGCCCACAGGCAAATAACCTGCAGGCCCATTGATATAATATCAAATTATGTTTTAATGTTACTTTCTGAGTTATTCCTGGATATCCCATCCAATGGCACTTGCGCCGAGCACGGCTGCTGAAGAACCGTCGAGGCCGCTTATAAGGAACTGTGCCTTGCCTCTGAATGTGTGGAACACGTGTTCATCGTAGCTTTTCTTGATCGGGTCCATAATCAGGTCGCCGGCTTTAGTGAGTCCGCCGAAGAAGACAAAGGCTTCGGGTGAAGCGAAGGCTGCAAAGTCGGCGCAGGCCTCTCCGAGCATCTCGCCTGTAAAGTCGTACACTCTTTTTGCAAGCTCGTCACCTTTTCCTGCTGCAACAGAAACGTCAAACGATGTTATGTCTTCCGGTTTCATGTCGCGCAGCAATGAAGGCTCGTTTGATGTTGACAGAAACTCGCGTGCTGTGCGTGCAACGCCGGTGGCAGAGCAGTATGCTTCAAGACATCCCGTGCGTCCGCAACCGCATAATCTTCCGTTTTCACGTCTCATTATGACGTGGCCAAGTTCTCCTGCAAATCCGTCGCATCCGTAAACAAGCTGTCCGTTGATTACTATGCCTGAACCAACACCTGTGCCGAGTGTAAGCATGATGAAGTTTTTCATTCCGCGTGCCACTCCGTATGTCATTTCGCCTATGGCTGCGGCATTTGCATCGTTTGTTATGGCTACGGGAATGCCTAATTTCTGGCTGAACATCTCTGCCAGCGGAACTACACATTCATGTCCCCATACGAGGTTAGGTGCGTATTCTATTGTGCCTTTGTAGAAGTTGGCATTGGGGGCGCCTATGCCCATTGCCTTAATTTTGTCGATGCCTCCGACTTGGTCGATTATTATCTGCAGTGCGTCTATTGAAGCGTCGACGTATTCGCTCACTTGCGAGTACGATTGTGTTTTTATTGCTGTTGTTGCCTTAATGTCACCACGGCTGTCGACGATGCCGAAAACAGAGTTCGTGCCACCGAGGTCGAGGCCTATGACGTAGGGCTTTAATGCTTGTGAAATCATGATATTTTATTTTAAATAATAATTCTAGCAATGCAAAGTTATCAAATTTATTATACGTAGCAAAGTTTTGTATATAAAATTTGTTCCTTTCATAAAAAATTAGCAATTTTGCACCCGTTATGCCGTTTCAATTTCATCTTGACATACTTGACTGGATTTTCAAGGGTATACTCATAGGCATTGTAGCGTCTGCGCCTATGGGGCCTGTCGGGGTTCTTTGCATTCAGCGCACGCTGAACAAAGGGCGTTGGTATGGCCTTGTTACCGGTATCGGAGCCACAATCAGCGACTTTATCTATGCGCTGATAACGGGTTTTGGCATGAGCTTTATTGTAGACATAATCAACAATAACCAAAATCGTTTTGTCTTTCAGATACTTGGCAGCATAATGCTCATGGCGTTTGGTATATACTGCTACAGGTCTGACCCTACGAAGAAAATACATATCAGCGGCAGCAAAAAGGGCAGTCTTATTCATAACTGCGTAACGGCATTCCTTGTAACTTTTTCAAATCCGCTGATTATATTCCTGTTCATGGCAGCCTTTGCCCAGTTTGCCTTCGTAATGCCAAAGCATCCGCTACACATGTGTGTAGGCTATCTCAGTATTATATGCGGAGCCCTGTTGTGGTGGTTTGGTCTTACATGGCTTATTGACAAAGTCCGCAATAAGTTCGACAACAGCAGCATCGTTATAATCAACAAGATTATCGGCAGTGTTGTCATTATCTTCTCGTTGCTGGTGCTTATCGGCACTGTGTTCAATCTGTACACTTTCCACTATTAGTGTGCATGAGCCGTAACCGTTAATTGCCGGCGCAACAGTTTTGTGTTGAACTTTATTTTATCTAAAACATGTTTATATCACAAGAATTAAGAAAAAAGAACATAGCCGAGTATCTGCTCTATATGTGGCAGGTGGAAGACATTATCAGGGCATATGGCTGCAGCCTTAGCGCCATACGTCATGATTATATCGACAAATTCAACTATGACGAGGAACAGAAGGAGGAGATGACCGACTGGTATGGAAACCTGGTTAGGATGATGAATCAGGAAGGATGCCGCCAGAAAGGACATTTACAGATAAACAAAATCGTAATGCAGCAGCTTGTCGAGCTTAACGCGCAGTTGCTGCAAAGCACAAAATTTCCGTTCTATACTACGGAGTATTATAAAGTCCTGCCGTTTATTGTTGAGCTGCGCAAGAGGGGAGCAGACAACGAGGAGAATGAAATTGAAACCTGCTTTAATGCCCTTTATGGCGTGATGATGCTCAGACTGCAGAAAAAAAAGATAAGTCCGGACACGGAGCATGCAATAAAAGAGATAACGACATTCATCGGGATGCTCTCGGATTATTATATCAAAGACAAGAATGAGCCCCTTGAGTTTGACTGACAGTCAGCTTAGCTTTTAACTAAAGAAACTTTTATACTATGAATATATTGATTACAGGTTGCAACGGACAGTTGGGCAACGAGATGCAGCTGCTTGAGGACAAATATCCTCAGCACCGCTTTTATAATACAGACGTAAACGAACTTGACATCACCAATCAGCTGGCTGTGGCTGACTTTATCAACCGCAATGCCATCGACGGTATTGTAAACTGTGCGGCTTACACGGCTGTTGATAAGGCTGAGTCGAATCAGAAACTTTGCACGGCACTCAACACGGAGGCTCCGGCATACCTCGCCATGGAAATAGAGAAGCGTGGCGGATGGCTGATACAGATATCTACAGACTATGTGTTTAACGGAAAGAGCTTTGTTCCTTACACCGAAACAGACACACCGTGTCCTGACAGCGTATATGGAAGCACAAAGTTGGCAGGCGAACTTGGCGTCAGCAAATTCTGTAAGCGCACGATGATAATACGAACAGCGTGGCTTTACTCAACGTTCGGAAATAACTTTGTGAAGACCATGCTGCGTCTGGGACGCGAGAAAGAGCAGCTTGGCGTGGTGTTCGATCAGATAGGCACACCTACGTATGCACGCGATTTGGCTGTTGCAATAATGGCTGTCATTGAGCAGGGCATTAAGCCGGGCGTGTATAATTTCTCTAATGAAGGCGTCTGCAGCTGGTATGACTTCACCAAAGCCATTCACCGCATAGCCGGTATCAGCACTTGCAAGGTAAGGCCACTTCACACAGCCGAGTATCCCACACCTGCGGTACGTCCGCATTACAGCGTGCTCGACAAGACGAAGATAAAGAATGAGTACGGACTGGATATCCCTTATTGGGAAGAAAGTCTTGCCGACTGCATTGAAAAGTTGCTGAATAATAACTGATACGAATTTTTTAAATAATCTGTCTGACGACAGAAATCCTGATTTTAAGTTGAGACGGCAGGCCGCATGACTTGCCATGTTGCATGTGAGCAGTTGCAGCCGGAAAATCGTCTCGTGCTTATTTTCCAATTACAAGATAAAAGTATATGAATAACGAGATTGAAAGAAGAAGAACGTTTGCCATAATTTCTCACCCTGATGCCGGTAAGACTACGCTTACGGAGAAGTTCCTGCTATTTGGAGGACAGATACAGGTGGCAGGAGCCGTAAAGAACAACAAGATACGCAAGACGGCAACTTCAGACTGGATGGATATAGAGAAGCAGCGTGGTATTTCTGTTTCTACTTCGGTTATGGAGTTTGATTATGAAGGTTATAAGGTGAACATTCTCGACACACCCGGTCACCAGGACTTTGCCGAGGACACTTACCGCACGCTTACTGCTGTTGATTCGGCTATCATTGTTGTCGACGGAGCAAAAGGTGTTGAGGCTCAGACCAGAAAGCTGATGAATGTGTGCCGTATGCGCAACACGCCCGTTATAATATTCATCAACAAGATGGACCGTGAGGGACGTGACCCGTTCGACCTTCTTGATGAGCTTGAACAGGAACTCGAGATACATGTGAGACCTTTGTCGTGGCCGATAAATCAGGGCGCGAAGTTCAAGGGCGTATATAATATATATGAGGAGAAACTCGACCTGTTTACACCCGACAAGCAGCGCGTGACAGAGAAAGTTGAAGTTGACGTTAACAGCGAGGAACTTGAACAGCATATCGGTGAGGCTGACGCAAGCAAGCTTCGTGAAGATCTTGAGCTGGTTGAGGGTGTATATCCTGAGTTTAATGTAGATGACTACCGCAATGCAGAAGTAGCTCCTGTGTTTTTCGGTAGTGCGCTGAACAACTTCGGTGTGCAGGAACTGTTGAATTGTTTCGTTAAGATAGCTCCGAGTCCTAAGCCTGTCAAGGCTGAGGAGCGTATGGTTTCGCCTGATGAGCCTAAGTTTACAGGCTTTATTTTTAAGATTACAGCAAACATCGACCCCAACCATCGTTCTTGCATCGCTTTCTGTAAGGTCTGCAGCGGTAAGTTTGAGCGCAATCATCCTTATCTGCATGTACGTCAGGGAAAGACTCTCCGCTTTTCGTCGCCGACGCAGTTTATGGCGCAGCGCAAGAGTACTATCGATGAGGCGTATCCAGGCGATATCGTAGGATTGCCCGACAATGGCATCTTCAAGATAGGTGATACGCTGACAGACGGAGAGATATTGCATTTCAGAGGATTGCCGTCTTTCTCTCCTGAAATGTTCAAGTATATAGAGAATGACGACCCGATGAAGAGCAAGCAGCTCAACAAAGGTGTAGATCAGCTTATGGATGAGGGTGTGGCGCAGATGTTCGTCAATCAGTTTAACGGCCGAAAGATAATCGGCACGGTAGGACAGCTGCAGTTTGAGGTTATACAATACAGACTTGAAAATGAGTATAATGCAAAATGCCGTTGGGAGCCGGTTCATCTGTATAAGGCATGCTGGATAGACTCTGACGATCCTGCAGAGCTCGATGCATTTAAGAAACGCAAATATCAGTATATGGCTAAAGATAAGGATGGCCGCGATGTGTTCCTGGCTGATTCTGGTTATGTCTTGCAGATGGCACAGCAGGACTTTAAGCATATCAGATTCCATTTTACTAGTGAATTTTAATATTCAAGTATAGGCGTGAAATTCCGTGAACGCATACAGACGTTTCCGGCTATTTCACGCCGTTAACCCTTAAAATCTATATCATGCATTTTCCTTTCTTCCGTAGACACAAACGCTCTTCTGTTGAAAAACTTGCAGAGAAGGCAGGTGTCGTTTTTGGTGAGAACAATTCTTTTGCTTCATGTTTTTGGTCTTCTGCCGAGCCTTATCTGATAAAGATCGGTTCCAACTGTCAGATAACGGCTGACGTTAAGATTTTCACTCATGGCGGAAGTAAGGTTGCCCGTACAATTTATCCAAAGTTTGATTGTTTCGGAAAAGTTGAGATAGGCGATAATGTGTATATCGGCAACAATTCGCTCATCATGCCCGGAGTAACCATTGGCAGTGATGTGCTTATTGCTGCAGGCAGTGTTGTCTGCCATTCTGTTCCTTCTGGAGTGGTTGTCGGTGGCAATCCGGCACGCATAATATGCAAGGTGGAAGAATATATAGAGCGCAATAAACCTTATAATCTTGATACAAAGGGACTGTCGAGAAGAGAAAAAAAGAAGGTGATAATGGCGGCAGGAGAAGATATGTTTATTAAGAAGAGAATGATGAAATAATAATTTTTGTACAATTAACGTGATGAGTTACGAACATTTATATGATATTTGTCCTGCAGATGAAGGCAACGGCATGGTTGATAGTATTGAATTGTGGGCGGTATCTGTTTTGGCAAAATTTGCCGATGGTAAGATTTCTTGTGATGATTTTGGTGATGAAATGATGCGTATTGGCGAAGAGCTGAATAAGCAGATGGAAGACTGTGACGGAAATATTGTTATAGACGCAAGTGTTCCTCAGTGGCTTATTATGTTTATGGGAAATAAGTTCTCAAAATGGAATATGATGAGAATGCAGATTAATGCAGCAAGACAGAATCCCAAGATTACGTCTGATCCAAGATGGAGTGAAGTTGAAAAAATGGTGAAACAAGAAAATGACGTGCTGATGCATGCTGTCAGGCATAGCCTCACCTTATGGCAAAATGATTAAACATAATCAAGGCTGACTGTCGGTATACCCTTTGTTTTATGCACATGTGCCTTGTGCGAAATATAATGCCTACAATAGACAAAAATCCATACATATACTAATAGTATGTATGGATTTTTGTTTAATATCACGTGAGTTTGTGAATAATAAGAATTACAGCAAAAGAATTATCCCAATGTGTATTCTTCAATGTTTCTGAAACCGTTGAGGAACATGTTGGCATTCATGCGCTTCTTGCCGCTAAGCTGTATTTCATCGAGCTGGAGCCATGCATTTTTTGTGGCAACTAAGAATTTTCCGTTGAACACCATTATTGTTCCTTCTTTCTTGCCGTTGCATGGAATCATTGTCTTTGTTGACTTGAATATCTTCAATACGTTTTGCTTGCCGTTTTTATCGGTCATGTTTGTCCATGCTCCTGGATATGGCGCCATACCGCGTATGAAGTCGTAAAGACTGTTGGCTGTCTGTTCCCAATTGATAAAGCAGGTTTCTTTAAATATCTTGGGTGCATTATGCATCTCTTCTCCGGTCTTTATCATTTCCTCCTGCGGCATGGAGTCTACATGTCCGTTGCCTTCAATTATTTTGTCTATGGTCTTGATTGCAATTCCTGCCCCAAGATGCATAAGCCCATTATACACATCCTCGGCATTATAATCTTCTTTTATCTCGAATGGTTCTTGCATGATTATTCTTCCTGTATCAATGTCATGGTCTAGGAAGAATGTCGTTACTCCGGTTTGTTTTTCACCGTTTATGACAGCCCAGTTTATAGGAGCTGCACCGCGGTATTGCGGCAGCAGGGCTGCATGCACGTTGAATGTTCCGTATTTAGGCATGTTCCATACAACCTCCGGCAACATGCGGAAGGCTACTACAACCTGAATATCAGCATTATATTTTTTAAGTTCTTCAATAAACAGCGGGTCTTTCATTTTTACAGGCTGCAGAACAGGCAGGCCTTTTGACAACGCATATTGTTTTACGGCAGGAGCCTGGAGCGTGTCTTGGTGTCTGCCTACCGGCTTGTCTGGCTGTGTTACTACAGCTACAACATTGTAGCCGCCTTCAACGAGTGCCTGAAGAGTTTCAACGGCAAACTCCGGAGTACCCATAAATATTATCCTTAAATCTTTCTTTTCCATGTCTTTTACCTTAATCTTTTGCTTGTTGTTACTAAATTTTAAATTATTTCTCCAAGTTTTATATTATAGAGGTTGTCGTTATGACATGTCTGTAAATTTTAAAGTCATGTTATTCTACGGTAACAGACTTTGCGAGATTTCGTGGCTGATCTACGTTCAGTCCTTTTTCAACAGCCACGTGATATGCTATAAGCTGAAGAGGAATGGCAGAAAGAAGTGGGGCTAGCGAGGCTAACGTAGAAGGAACTTCTATCGTTGCTTCTGCAATTTCTTTTACGGCCTCGTCGCCTTCCGTTACGACGGCAATGATGCGGCCGTTTCTTGCTTTTACTTCCTCTATGTTGCTGATGATTTTTTTGTACAGTTGATGGTGGGTTGCCACAAATACCACGGGCATGTTTTCGTCAATAAGAGCTATCGGACCATGCTTCATTTCGGCTGCAGGGTAGCCTTCTGCATGTATGTAGCTTATTTCCTTTAGTTTCAGAGCGCCTTCGAGTGCTACCGGATAATTGAATCCGCGCCCCATGTATAAGGCATTTTCTGCATAAGTCAGTGAGCGTGCAATGTCTTTGATCTCTTCGTCTTTTGCTAAAACGCTTTTTATCTTTTCTGGTATGTTGCCAAGCTCTTCAATAGTGCTTTCATACTCTTCTTTTGAGATTGTGCCCCGTTCGTGTCCGAGAGCCAAGGCAAAAAGTGTCAGAACCGTAACCTGGCCTGTGAATGCCTTAGTTGAGGCTACGCCAATCTCCGGACCTACGTGTATGTATATGCCTGTGTCAGATGCCCTGGCTATGCTGGATCCGACAACATTGACTATGCCGAAACACATGGCTTTGTTCTCTTTGGCGAGCTGGAATGCTGCAAGCGTGTCGGCTGTCTCACCGCTCTGTGATATGGCAATCACAACATCGTCCGGTGATATTACGGGGTTGCGGTAGCGGAATTCAGAAGCGTATTCTACTTCAACCGGAATATTGGCCCATTGCTCAATGAGCTGTTTGCCGATAAGGCCTGCGTGCCATGAAGTACCGCATGCCACGATAATGAATCTTTCGGCTTTCATCAGGCGTTCGCGGTGCATGTTTATGGTACTTAGTACAATTCGCTTTTCGTTGAGCAGCAGGCGTCCTCTCATGCAGTCGGCCATACATCTCGGCTGATCATAGATCTCTTTCAGCATGAAATGTTCAAATCCGCCTTTCTCAAGCGACTCGAGACTAATGTTCACTTCTTTAACCTCAGGCGTTATGTCTTCGTAGTTAAGATTGTTTATTTCTATTTTCTTTCCGATTTTCAGCAGTGCCACTTCGTTGTCGTTGAGATAAACCATCTGTTTGGTATATTCAACAATCGGCAGGGCATCAGATGCAATAAAAAACTCTTTATGATCGGCCCCGATGCCTATTACGAGAGGGCTGCTCTTTCTTGCAACGACAATTTTGTCGGGACAGTTCTTGTCGATAACGGCAATGGCATAGGCTCCGACAACCATTCGCAGCGCCATGATAGTGGCGTTTTCAAGGCTCTTGTCGTATTTTTTTTGCATATATTCAATGAGCTGAACCAGCACTTCTGTGTCTGTTGAACTCTTGAAGGTGTATCCTTCTTTTTCGAGAAGGATTTTCAGATTGCTATAATTCTCAATAATTCCGTTATGGACAAGGGCAAGACGTCCGCTCTGAGACACGTGTGGATGTGCGTTTATGGCTGATGGTTCGCCATGAGTAGCCCATCTTGTGTGAGCAATGCCAATTTGTCCTGAAATATCTCTTTGTGATGTCAGGGCTTCAAGATTACTTACCTTGCCTTTTTCCTTATAAACGTTCATAACTCCTTCGTTGTTTATAAGTGCAACTCCGGCAGAGTCGTATCCTCGGTATTCAAGGCGCTTAAGTCCTTGTATAAGAATGGGATAAGCATCTCTGAAACCTATATATCCAACTATTCCACACATTGTTATTCCTTGTTTGTTTTTATATAAAAGTTCACCGCATCAGATGTCAAACGGTTATATGCGGCAGGTATATATCTGCAAAGATAGTAATTTTAGTCATAAATATACATTTTGCCCTGTCATTTTATATTTTATTTTTGAGTTTTATGTATTGACTGTTACAAATGTTTGACCGGTTACTATAATATTCTGCCATATGGATAATGCGATAAAATATTTTGCCTATGGATTAAATATTCTGTTTTGGCTATTCGTGTTAATTGAATATGGCAGAGGATAAAAGTAGCTGAAGCCATTATATAAAAAGTTCCGCCCTTGTCTTCAGCCATTGGCAAGACAAGGACGGAATGCTTTGTTTTGACTTGTTTTAATCTTAAAGATTTTTTATTTTAGAGCGAGTATTATGATTATTTCAGTTCGTTAATTGCTTCGTTGAGCAGCGCTTTGAGATAATTGTCTTTGCTGCGCTTTTGCATTTCCTTTATGCTATCCATACATGTCACCTTCTCGCTTTCGTTGAGCAGGCTGCCGTATGACTTGCATAGTTCCAATATTTTGTTTACAATTCCCGTGCAGATAGTGAGCTTGTTTGAACCGCCTTCATCCAGAACGGCATAATATGCAACCCTTAGATTTCCGAATCTTTTCAGAAAGTCCATGTCAGTTTTTATTGCGTCATCGCTTGTGTGGATTGTTATATTTGAAAAATCTTTATTATTGTTGTACGATGACGATTGTCCTGATTTATGTGTTATAATATGCCCGTTGTCATTAATAGTAACTATATCGCCGTTGTCTTTCATGGTAATAATTGTTCTTGTGGCGGGGCGATTCACTTTCTGTGGGTCTTTTCCGTATATCTTATATATTATTCCCCATACTTTGTCTTCTTTTACTTTCTCCTTCCATACTATGGCATAAACGTATCTGTAAAGACTGTCGTTGCTGTCATGAAACAACATAACATCATAGTTATGGTCAATATGTTTTCCGAACAAAATCTCTTTGTCAAGATTGCGGCCATAGCTTACTCTCATCAGTGTTGCATCGCTTATTCCGCTTGATCTTTTTGCCAAATTATAGGCATTTGATGCGTCTTTGTTGAATGCAGAGTGTATGCTGTTTAAGGCTTTCGACTTATTTGACGGAAGCTCAAAGGTATATGAATAGCAGTAAGATTTGTCTTTTACGCCGTTTTGCTCCATTGTAACTTCTTTCTTTATGTATTCCTCATAATTCTTATTGTTCACAAAGTCATCAATGGCATTGTCTATATTCTTTTGGGCATGGGCACCAAGCGACATTATTATGCACGCTGCTGTTGTGGCAAAATATCTATATGTCTTCATAATGGTATGTTTTTTAATAATATTCGTTTTCTTCTGTTTCATAGTCAATACCTTCTTCGAGGGTGGCCATAATAAGTTCTATCTTTATATCCTGTCTGTTATACAGGTCGTATATCTCTCTTATTTTTTGTTCTTGTTCGAAACATATCTGGCGCAGCTTTTCTTCTGCCATTTGGTCGGCTACAACATTTATCGAGTCGCGTTCAGACTTTGCGAGATATGTCTTTGGCGGCATCACTTTGTAGACCCTTCTCTTTATTCTGCTCTTTTTCTTATTTGGCTTTACGGCCTCTTTCTTCATAGAGTCAATGGCCAGAGTATCTTTGGATGATATGATATTTTCTTCTGTCGCCAATTTGCCGGCTGCGTTTACTGTTTGTTGTTCTGGTATAATGTCTGGAGTACCAGGACGCATTATCATAACCAATGCTACTATTGCTGCGGCTGCTGCCATGAGCATAGCCACCATTGTGGCTTTACTCCTGTTTTTTACCGTATGCTTTTGTCCGTTGGATTGTAATGGCATTCCGTCTTCAAACCATCCGAACATATCTTTGTATGGCTTCCATTCGTCTTCCACTTCATGTGTGCGGAGATATTCAGCTATGCGGTTTTCTTCGTCAACCGTAGTCTGTCCGTCCATGAATCGCTTTATGAGTTGTTCTATTTCTTTATTCATAGTGTTATATTCCAGCCCTTTTTTGAAATTCTTTCAGTATTTTCATTCTAGCCCTTGATAGTAGAGTTGCCACAGAGTTTTTTTCCATGCCGAGCAGCTTGGCTATTTCCTCGTTGCTTTTATGTTCAACCTGCCTCAGCTTTAGTATCTGATATTCCTTCGGAGGCAGTTCGGCCACCCGTTTCATCAGCCAGTTGTGGTCTTCTTTTATTTCAACACAGATGTCCGGGGCCGGAGCCTTGCTGTCGGCTATGTTGCTATGGCTGTCCAATGGCTGCTGAGGCCTTTTGCGGTGTACGTCTATTGCCTTGTTGCGTGCAATGCATACTGCCAGTTTCTCGGCGTCAGTCTTGCTGCTTATGTCGTTGCGCAATGTCCAGAGCTTTAGCATCACGTCTTGAGCAATGTCTTCGGCTTCATCCTTGCTCATAGAGAGGGCAAGGGCTGTAGCCACAGCTTTTGCTCTTGTTGATTTTGCTATTTGTTCGAACTCTGTCTGCTCCATATATTTTCCTTGTTTAGTGTTATAACGTTTTGCCTGCCAGATTATAAACCGACGTTAACATTTATTATGAAAGCAGCGGCTCGCGCTTATAAAAATCATTTCGCCTTTTAGAGTATTTTCTGTTTATGACTGATATTTCCTTTTATAATAAGGGCGGCTTGTATGTGCCGTTATGTCAGAACGATGTAATTTTTTTTACCTATATATATTGTAGTCAAATGTCTTTTGACTGTTGCTAAGATTTCGCATATTGTATATCATTTTGCCTTGGCCGGAAATAACATTTGTTTTAGATACGCCGTTTTATGAATATTGTGTAATTTTGCACCTTGAAATCATCGATGCAGCAATCTTGATTGATGTCTGCATATTGGTTTCGGCAAGAATCATGTTACAGGTTAGAGTTTTTAAGGTAATTTATGGGTAAGGCAAATATAAATAATACTGCATACGAAGAACGTTTGGGTACAGATAGAATGTTGCCTCTTGTGCTGCGCATGGCTATGCCGTCGGTGGCAGCTCAGATTGTTAATCTGTTGTATAATCTGGTCGACAGGATATATATCGGCCATATTCCGGGCATCGGTACGGACGCGCTGGCTGGTATCGGCGTTACGGGGGCCATAATAATACTTATTTCTGCGTTTTCGGCAATAGTCAGTGGCGGCGGTGCTCCGTTGGCTGCCATAGCCCTCGGTCAGGGCGACAGAAAGAGGGCAGGGCAGACTCTGGGTAACGGTTTTGTCCTGTTGCTTATTTTTACGCTTCTGACCACTACTCTTACATATCTCTTCATGGAGCCGTTGCTGATGTTTACCGGTGCGTCTGAGAATACTGTAGGTTACGCAAAAGATTATCTTTCAATTTATCTTTTAGGTACACTGTTTGTTGAAACGTCGGTAGGACTTAACACGTTTATAAACACTCAGGGACGTCCGGCGATAGCGATGTATTCGGTGCTGATAGGCGCCGTTCTTAACATAATACTCGACCCTATTTTTATCTTTGTGATGGGCATGGGCGTCAGGGGCGCGGCCTTGGCTACTGTTATATCGCAGGCATGCAGCGCGTTGTGGATAGTAAGTTTTCTAACGTCAAAGCGTGCTTCACTCAGATTGGAGTTCAGGTATATGCGCCCTGACAGAAACGTGATTTCTCACATTCTGGCTTTGGGTGTGTCGCCGTTCATTATGGCAAGTACGGAGAGCCTCGTTGGCTTTGTCCTTAACAGCAGCCTTGAAAAGTTCGGCGACATTAATGTCAGTGCTTTGGCCATAATGCAGAGCGCCATGCTTGTAGTTAGTGTTCCCCTTGCAGGCTTTGCGCAGGGCTTTGTGCCTATTGTCAGCTACAACTATGGCCACGGAGACAGAAACCGCGTAAAGGAATGCTTCAAGATTGTGCTGGCAATAATGTTTACGTTTAATTTCGTACTTGTGCTGTTCATGGTTCTGTTTCCGTCTTTGGTTGCAGCAGCCTTTACAACCGACGAAGCTCTTATCAGTACGGTATGCCGGGCCATGCCGGTATTCTTGTGCGGTATGACCATTTTTGGACTGCAGCGCACGTGCCAGAATATGTTTGTAGCCCTGGGACAGGCTAAGGTTTCTGTCTTAATCGCCTTGCTCCGCAAAGTTATATTGCTCATACCTTTGGCTTTGCTGTTGCCTAAGTATATGGGCGTGATGGGCGTTTATGCAGCCGAGGGTATATCTGATGCAACTGCAGCAATACTATGTACGCTGATTTTTGCATATCAGTTTCCACGTATATTGCGCCGCATGTAGCACGTGCTGTTAATCGTTTTTCAAATATTTGGTTTTGTTTCAGCTTTGCATTACCTTTGCAGAATAGAATATTATAAATTATGCTGTTAAGTCGTGAAACTTTTTTTGAGATAATACGTTTTGGCATCGTAGGCGTTATTGCCACGGCCCTGCATTATGGCATATATTGGCTTTTGCAAAGTGTAATCGACGTAAATGTTGCTTATACCATAGGATATTTTCTGAGTTTTGTGGTAAACTATCTATTGTCGGCAAAGTTTACGTTCCGTAAGAAGAAGTCGGTTAAAAATGGTTTTGGCTTTGGCGGAGCTCATCTTTTCAACTATTTCCTGCAGATAGGACTGCTTAATCTATTCCTTTGGCTTGGTGTGAGCAAGGAGCTTGCGCCTGTGCCTGTTTATTGTATTGCAATACCGACAAACTTTTTGATTGTCCGTTTTGTATTCAGGAAAATAGGTTGATGTTTGCTTGCTGGACTGAATATGGCTTACAACTTAATTATAAGGATATCTGATAAAAGCTGATTAAAAGAATATTGAGACATAGGTAAAATATAGTCTGTATTGTATTTTGGACAGCCCGTTTTGTTTAGCTGCAATTAAGGTTCTTTTATAAGCATCGCTAATTTAGAATGCAAAAAATCGAAAGCAAGAAGTCTGTTTGTGGTTGCAAATCGTTGGTACTGTAGTAGAGTTCTGTAAAATGTATAAGCAAAACGACGTGTATTGGTTTTAAATCATTAACCTATTGTTTTTGAGTCGTAACTGGGCCACTTTTGCATCAAAAGTGGCCCAGTTTTTCATTGAAAACAAATGGTTTTTTACGGATAATCCGATGTATTATTACATCGAATTAAATAATTTCGGGATAGGGAGCTAAAAAAGCATCACGCTTTTTGCGCAATGCTTTTATTTATATCTTTTGATTAGAATTGCCACCAATGTTTTTTCTTTGGCCTTTCATCATATGAAACATGGCCCTGGCGTTCCATCATGATGTCTTTATATGTCTTGTTTTCTTTTATCATTCTGTATATTGTTCCCCAATCAGGCAGGCCTCCTATATTGCGGTCGTCAATAAACATGTCAGCTTTAAGCTTGCGTGAGTAGTGGTTGTTGTTTGACGTGCCTTGTTCTTCAGGATAATCTTTATTAACAGCATAAAATTCCACTCCGCGGTCCTTGCACCATTGTACGGCCTCGTCGAGCAGTTCGCCTTCGCGTACAGACCATAATATGAGCTTGTGATGATCAGCAATCAACATTTTAAGAGTATCTGTCGCAAACGGAATCTCCTGGCCAATTTCAGGATATCTGTGTTCAACAATTGTGCCGTCAAAGTCTACTGCAATAGTCATAATTCTATTTCAAAAAATAATGCTAAATATGAATAACTTTATAAGTAATTGAATATAAATGTTTAAAAGTATACGGAAACTTTCTGACGAGAAAGCCGCCGTATACTTTTAGTCAGTTGTTATCTTTTTACAGATGTGTCGTTTTTGTTGCCGTAATGGCTGTTAGAATAATCGCCATAGTTGCCGTATGAGCCATACGACTTACCCTTGCCGTAATGTCCGTATTTGCCATACTTGCCGTATTTGCCATATCCATAATAATAGCCATACTTCTTGTCTGAAAGGTCTATGCCGTTGATAGCGATGCACAGATTTGGCAACTTGTTCTCTGCAGCCAGCTCGTTTATCATGCCGAAGCTGGCTTTCGGAGTGTAGTCTGCACGGCACATATAGATACAGATGTCGGCATGCTTGCCAATCTGCAGCGTATCTGTTACCAGTCCGACCGGAGCCGTGTCTACCAATACATAGTCGTAGTTCTCTCTGAGCAAGTTGAGCACCTGTTCAAGTGCAGGGCGAGAAACAAGCTCTGCCGGGTTGGGAGGAATAGGACCTGCCATCAGAAGATCGAGGTTATTGTTAATCTCTGAAGGTACGATTTGTTTTTTAACGTCGCTCCATTCCGGATTCGTCATTGTAAGCAATGGCGTGATACCGTTATTGTGATTGTTTATCTTAAACAATTCTGCCAATCTTGGCTTACGGATATCAAGACCAATGAGGATTACTTTCTTGCCGAGAAGTGCAAAGCTTACGGCCAGGTTGGCTGCTGTAAATGTCTTTCCTTCGCCGGATGTTGAAGACGTAAACATTATTACGTTTTGCTTTTCTTTCAGCATAAACTGAATATTCGTACGCATAGAGCGGAATATTTCCTCCATCTGGTTGTTCTGGTTCTCGTGTACGACAATGTCTGCCCTTGTCTTCGCTGTTTCGCTTGCTACGACAATGTCTGCAATGATTGGCAGCTTGGTAAGGCTTGCAACATCTTCATGGCCTTCAATTCTGTATCTGAAGAAATTAATTACGTATAAAATCAGAGACGGAATGGCTATACCCATTATGAGGGCTATAAGCATTATTATGCTGCCCTTCGGGCTAACCTTGCCGGCGTACTGCGGCATTTCGATAAGTTTTCCTTTGTCTGCTGTTGCTGCTAATGAGATAGAGTTCTCTTCGCGTTTCTGCAATAGCATAAGGTAGAGTCCTGATTTTACTTCCTGCTGTCTTCCGATCTGAGTCAGTATACGCTCCTGTTCAGGGGCTTTGGTTACTTCACCGCTGTATTGGCCCAGCTGCATCTGTATGGCGTCACGTTGTATTGTGAGGCTCTTCTTTGCCTGCTGCAGTGCCTGATGTATGCTTGCCTGCATGTCATCGAGTTGTGATGTCAGCTCTATTACCACCGGGCTGTTTTCTGAAGCCGTGCGAAGCAGTCTGTTGCGTTCGAGGGCTATCTTGTTGTATTCATTGATAAGCGATGTTGACGCTTCGTCTTGAAGTCCTACATTTGACGGCAAAACCTGATGCCTGTTACCTGGACGGTTGGCAAAGTTGATAAGGCTGGTTATCAGAGATATCTGAGTGTTTGCCTCATTGAGCTTCTGCTCGTATACAGAAGTGTTTGTCGATGTCGTGGTGGCATCCAGTTTTAGCTCCATCAGCCTGTTGCGCTTCTTGTAATCTTCGAGTTCGCCATCTGTCGAACTAAGTTCGGCATTGATTTTTGCCAGACGTTCATTGATGAACTCTTCTGTACGTACGGCTATTTCGTTCTTGTCTTCGTTGGCTTGTCTGTTATAGCAAACCACAAGCTGGCGCAGATAATCCATACTGCGGCTTATGTCCTGATCCTGAAGCTGCAGGCTCAATACAGAAGACGTCTTTGATGTCTGTTCAACGGATAAGCTCTTGACATATTTATATGCAGCAATACGGGGTGAATTTAATATAGCAATTTCTGATTCTCCGTCTTCAAGTTTATAACGGCCGTTTGCAGTCAATGTGATAATTCCGACTTTTGTACGTATTACGGCAGGTATGCCATCTATTGTCTTTTCTATTTCGTAAGGACCGTCAAAAGCAACCTCGTTTTCTGGGATATAATATGTACCTTTGACAATGTAGCCATTGTCTTTTCTTGTAATTTTTAGTTTGACCGGAGCATTCAGCTTATCCATGTGGGCAAAATCCATGTCAACATTTATTGGCTGCTCTTTGTATATAAGCTGGTCTTTTACATGCCCCTTTAGATAATAATTGACGTATAATTTTAAGTCGCGTACAGCTTGTTCGGCAACAGTGGTTGATGTCAGGATTTCCTGCTCATTCTCTATACCATAGTTGTTACTTATAATACCAAGGTTAGACATACTCTCCAGTGCCTGAAGGCCTCCTCGTCCAGAGCGTCGGCTGTTGTCGTCGTCCTTAATCAGCAACTTAGCTATTGTGTTGTATACCGGTGTAGTGTAGCGCAGGTAAAGAAAACCAATGCCAACACATATCAGTATAGATAAAATAAACCATTTCCAATTAAGTATAAACGCCTTGTAAATGGTTTGGAAGTTGAAGGAAGATTGCTCTTCTGCAAATTCCTGAACTTCTTGGTTGTTTTTTAATTCGTTCATTTATTTTTATCCTAGTTTATTTGTTTGTTATCCTATTAAACTTATAAGGTATTTTCCGTATTCATTTTTCAACATGGGCTGAGCAACTTCTTTAAGTTTCTCAGAGTCAATCCAACCTTGTTTGAATGCAATCTCTTCAAGGCATGCAATTTTCAGACCTTGACGTTTCTCTATAACCTCAATGAAAGTTGATGCCTCGCTCAGGCTGTCGTGTGTGCCTGTGTCGAGCCATGCGAATCCTCTTTGAAGTGTTTGAACTTTCAGAGTCTGTCGTCTGAGGTATTCTTGATTGACAGATGTTATTTCCAGTTCGCCTCGTTTGCTTGGCTTGATGTTCTTTGCAATCTCAACAACGCTGTTTGGGTAGAAATATAAGCCGACAACGGCATAATTGCTCTTCGGATTTTCAGGCTTTTCCTCTATGCTGAGACAGTTGCCGTTCTTGTCAAATTCAGCCACTCCGTAACGTTCCGGATCGTTGACATAGTATCCGAATACAGTTGCGTTTCCGTTCTTCTCTGCCTCTTCGACACTTGCGTGCAACATTGCAGAAAATCCTGCTCCGTGAAAAATGTTGTCGCCTAATACAAGGCATACGCTGTCGTCGCCGATAAATTCCTCGCCGATGATAAATGCCTGTGCAAGTCCATCAGGCGAAGGCTGTTCGGCGTATTCGAAATGTACGCCATAGTCGGAGCCGTCTCCTAGCAGTCTTTTGAATCCAGGCAGGTCGTGTGGTGTTGATATTATCAGAATGTCTTTTATGCCAGAAAGCATAAGTACTGAAATGGGATAATATATCATCGGCTTGTCAAAAATTGGTATCAATTGCTTGCTGATACCTTTAGTGATTGGATATAAACGTGTGCCAGAACCACCGGCCAATACAATACCTTTCATCTTGTTTTGCTGTTAAATTAAATAATACTTAACCTGTTGAATGCCTGTTTTGTCAGGTCTTTGTGATGTTGTTTAAAAAATTATACATCAATTGCAATAATCGCATATGCTTTGCAAAGGTATAATAAAAGTTGATAATAATCAAATTTTATTTTGATTTTTGATGTATTTGATGTAATTTTGCATTTATATTTTAATTGCCGTGATATTGTTCATGGCTCGTTAGTTTAAATTATATTGATTAAAGACATGGGATTTTTAAGTAAATTATTTGGAAAAAGCAATAAAGAAGAACATAAGACTGGAGGCATGGAAGATTATATGACACTTGTGCGTGTCTATCTTCAGGCTGCAATCGCTGAAAATGCCGGCATAACTAATCTGGCGATGCTTCCTGACCTGAGAATGTTCAAAACCACTCTTCACGTTCCGACATTGAACAACAAACTTGGAGTGGGGGAGAAAAAGCATTGTAAAAAGATGCTTAAGGACTTGTATAATACAGAAGATGACTTCTTCAAGGAAGTTGACCAAAGCATCCGTAAGAATTGCCGTAAGATACAGGACGTGCAGACATATCTTATCCAGTTCCAGAATTTTACTCAAGATCTCATGATGCTTATGGGTAATCTGATGAAGTTTAAGCTTCGTATGCCTTCGTTCATGAAAAAGGCTATATACGGAATGACCGAAAAGACCGTAGCTGACATTTTCCATAAGAACGACTTTAAGGATATGGGCGTTATGAAGACGGTGGTAGCCATCCGTAATTACGATAAGCGGTTGGGCTTCAGCGAAAAATGGATAACCGATTTTGTGTTCCAGGTCGTAATGCTGGCTAAGAAGGAACCGCGTCCCGCTGATGATGACAACTTGAAAAATAATTCGAAATAGTAAGTCTGCTTATATGCCGTAATGAGTTTGCCTCCGCAGTCTCGTTATGGCATAATTTGTTGATTTATGTAAAATCGGATGAATAAATTTTGCAAGTTGATAAATTTGTGCTAAATTTGTAGGCAAAACTTTTTGTGATGGCTGACAATGACAAAATAATGACGCTGTTTACCACACGTGTAAGGCAGTTGATTCTTCAGTACAACCAATTGAAGAAAGAAAACGAGGAGCTTTATGCGATGCTTGATGCACAGGAGGAGGAAATGAAGCGTCTGAAATCAACTTTGGAACAGGCACAGAAAGACTACGAAAGCCTCAAGATGGCTAAAATGATGGAGATATCTGACGGCGACATTGAGTCGGCAAAGCGCAGACTGTCAGGCCTTATACGCGAGGTTAATAAATGTATCACGCTGCTTAGTGAGGAATAGTGACGTAGTGATGGCTGAAGGAAAAGATAAATTAAATATAAGACTGCACGTTTATGATACAGAGATACCGGTTTATAATATAATACCGGAAGAAGAGCCTTTTTATCGTAATGCGGCCAAGCTTATAACAGAAACGGTAAATACATATTCAGAACGCTTTAGGTCAACTAAAAGCGAGAAAGAAATCTTGTATATGGCGATGATTAATATCGCACTGAATCTGGAGTTTGAAAAAACTAACAACGACACAGCACCCTATGACGATATTCTCACAAAGATAACCAATGAGATCGAAGATGCTCTTGGCGTGTCTGAAACAGGCATGCGTGCAGCTACGGATAAAAAATAAAAGTGAGAATATTAACATTATTAAAATAAACAAATGATATTAAATATTATTATTGCCGTCGTAGCACTTGTTTTGGGTGGACTATGCGGATATTTTATATTCAGGTATGTTCTTACCGGGAAATATAATGAAATGATTTCTGCAGCTCAAAAAGAAGCTGAAGTGTTGAAGGAAAAGAAGAAGCTCGAGGTTAAGGAGATTTTTCTTAATAAAAAGTCTGAACTCGAAAAGGAGGTGCAGAGCCGTAACCAGAAAATTCAGCAGAGCGAGAACCGCCTGAAGCAGAGAGAGCTCTCTTTGAATCAGCGTCAGGAAGAACTGGGCCGCAGAAAGCAGGACGTAGATCAGCAGCAGCAGCGTGTTGATAATGAAAAGAAACTTTTGCAGATTAAGCAGGAGGAACTCGATAAGATGCAGCTTCAGGAGCGTGCAAAGCTTGAGGAACTTTCCGGTCTCAGCGCAGAAGAGGCAAAGAACCGTCTTGTTGAGAGTCTGAAAGACGAAGCCCGTACAGATGCAGCAAGCTACATCAACGAGATTATGGACGAGGCTAAGCTTAACGCCAATGCTCAGGCTAAGAAAATCGTTATACAGACAATACAGCGCGTTGCCACTGAAACCGCGATAGAAAACTCTGTCAGCGTGTTCCATATCGACAACGATGAAGTGAAAGGACGTATCATCGGCCGTGAAGGACGCAACATCAGAGCTCTTGAAGCAGCAACAGGTGTCGAGATTGTTGTCGACGACACTCCTGAGGCTATTGTCATTTCTGCTTTCGATCCTGTCCGCCGTGAGGTTTGCCGTCTGGCTCTTCATCAGCTTGTTACTGACGGACGTATCCACCCGGCACGTATCGAGGAAGTTGTTGCTAAGGTTAAGAAGCAGCTCGACAACGAGATCATTGAGACAGGTAAGCGTACAGCCATCGACCTTGGTATACATGGTCTGCATCCTGAACTTATACGTATCATCGGTAAGATGAAGTATCGTTCAAGCTATGGTCAGAACCTCTTGCAGCATGCACGTGAGACAGCCAACCTCTGTGCTGTAATGGCTTCTGAGCTTGGTCTTAATCCTAAGAAGGCTAAACGTGCCGGATTGTTGCACGATATAGGTAAGGTGCCTGACGAGGAGAGCGAACTGCCGCATGCTCTTTATGGTGCAAAGATTGCTGAAAAGTATAAGGAGAAGCCGGATATCGTTAATGCCATTGGCGCTCACCACGATGAAATAGAGATGAACACACTGCTCGCTCCAATCGTTCAGGTCTGCGATGCTATCAGTGGAGCCCGTCCTGGCGCACGCCGCGAAATTGTAGAGGCTTACATCAAGCGTCTTAATGATCTTGAGGCTATTGCTATGAGTTATCCAGGCGTTACAAAGACATACGCCATTCAGGCTGGCCGCGAGTTGCGCGTAATCGTCGGTGCGGATAAGATGGACGATAAGGAAACAGAGAATCTGTCTGGCGAGATAGCAACTAAGATTCAGAACGAGATGACTTATCCGGGACAGGTTAAGATCACTGTTATCCGTGAAACAAGAAGCGTGGCATACGCTAAGTAAAATCAGAAAATACATACTTCTATATAAAAAGCGTGAACATTTCTCTGTTCACGCTTTTTTATTTTATGTTTACACCGCCTATACATAATTATATATGTCGGTTGTATTTTATGTTAAATGATGAAAGATCATGATGCATTTTGGGCTTTTGGCATCCATATGCCAACTTTGTCTTTCCGGGGATCTGTCGAAGCCGTATTCTGCCCATAATGGCTGCATATCATGCGCAGGCATGCTAAACCGCACTGCATCGCGTCGTGCTGAAGGTAGAGTTTAAAGTTTCTCATTTATTTTATAATACCCGAAAATCAAACTAATATTTACGGTCCATCAAGTTGAGGTCATCCTGAATATCTTTCATGATGTCCTTGTCCAAGTCAATTTTCTTATGGTTCTTTCTTGCTTAAGATTGACATTTCATATAATTCTTTCTAAGAGGGATATCAGTGAATCTGTATAGATAATGGCGTTAAAAAATAGAAGTACTACCAAGAATCTTTTCATAATTTATGAATTTATATAGCATTTAATATTCTGATTTTTATTAATTATTGCCTTGTTCTGTCTATCACATCGTTGTTATTTCTTGATGAACTTACTGTTATGTCTTGATTAAACAAACTGAGCGATGCTGACAATGTGATACCTCTCATGTCATTAGTGCCGTAGGTTCCGTGTTGGGTGTTGATGTATCTGATATCAATATTGTTATAATTTGCACGGTGCAAGATATCTGATACACTGAGTGTGAGTGTTAATTTGTCTTTTATCATGTTCATCTGTACACCTGCGCTCCAGTTGTTTGCGGGACGCTGGGATATATTTGTGTCTTCAAGATAACTTTGGAATGTGAATGTTGTGTATGCCGTAATTTTGTTGTTCAGAAAATAATACAAATTCATGTTTCCTGAATAAAACGGGCGGTGTATTTTTATTGTTTTATTTAGGAATATGTATTTATATTTCGGAAAGTTTATGTAAAGGTTTCCACTGAAGTATAGTTTACCTGAAAACATTCTTCTGTTGTATCCAAGCATTGTGTAAAATGATTCAGAACGTTTAACGTTTATCGGTGTCTCGCATACTATATCTGTGGACGGATCCTGATTGTATACAACGCTTTTTATAAGGTTGCGTGTGTGAGTATATCCGGCAGTCACGTATAATCCTTTCCATCCTGCGTAAATTGAGATATTGTCGTTCACGCTGGGTTGCAGATCTCTGTTACCTGCTGAATACGACAAAGAGTCCTGATAAATAGGATAAGGGTTAAGGCCGGTGTATTTCTGCCTATTTACGCTTCGTCTGTAATTAAGCTGGAAAGTCAAGTTTTTCCACGGGAAGACGGTTAATGTACCCGATGGCAGGAAGAAAGAAGTATGTCGGGAGTTGCTGATTGTTTCCGACAGAGTGTTTATCCAAACCTTTGTATCAGAATATTCGTAGCGCCCACCCAATGATAAGTGAACTTTTTTCCATTTTTTCCCGAGGCTTAAATATGCGGCTGTAACATTGTCTTCCGTCTTCTGTCCGTTTGAGCCCAATGTCTCAGGCTGCCATTTGCTGTCAGACAGATAGCCGTATCTGTCATTTACATTATAATAACGTGCCCCTGCTTCCGAACTGATATTGAAAGGCAGATTAAATGAATAAGTGGCATTAAGTGTCATTATTTTATATTTGTTCGTAGTTTTCGTGAAGTTATTGTTCCCGTTATCATTATTTTTGTTTTTTCTGCAATATCTGTTCGCGAATTGTTGCTTATTATAGAATAGTCTCCGCCCAGTGACAGGAGTGATTTTCCTATTTTGCTTTTGTAATATAGAGTTACATTATGTAGGTTACGATTGTCTATTGTTTGTCTTCTGATATTCTTGTCGTTGTATTTTTCTGTATCAGAATATTTCATATCAGCATTACTTATGTCGTTTTCTTTTTCATGCTGGAAGTAATAAGCCAGACTTATTGTGTTGTTTTTGTTGATGTCGAAATTATTATTCCACGTTATGTCGTGATTGTGAGAACCCATGAATAATTCGTTGGCTTCATCGCTTCGGAATGTACGGTCGGGATGAAAAATCTCTGTATAATATGTTTCTTTGTTGAGAGACATCCAAGCTCCGTAATCATATCCTATAGATGAATTCCATATACCATATTTCATGCGAAGCTCAAATGATGGATTTTCTGAGAATTTCCGTCTTACAGTGGTCGTATTATAGACGTCAAGTGCAATGAAGTCTTTTAGTGGTTTTATTGTTATTATGTTTATCACAGCGTTGGTTCCTGCCGGATATTTGGCTGAAGGTTCTCTTTCAATTTCTATCTTTGCAATGTCTGATGTTTTCAGTGTTGTGAATATGTTTTGATTGGTTACTTCTTTTCCGTCAACATAGTATATTGGCTTTCCTTTTCCAGCCACGTCAAAGTTGTTGTTCCCTTTTGCTATTATCCCGGGTGTGACACTCAGCATATTTCCAAGGTTTACCATCTTGCTTAGAAAAGTTCCTTTAACGGTTACAGTCTGTCTGCTTCCTTCTGTTTTTACTATAGGTCTGTAAGCTTTCACTTCAATAGAACTCAGTCTGAAATCTTTACTTATGCTGTCTTGTTGCGCATAAATATCAGTGGTGGTATGAATATACAGTGCTAATATTAATAAAAAAGTCTTCATATGTTTGTTCTTTTAGATTCGACTTAAATTTAACGTTGGTATTTAATTATAATTTACTATTTCTCTTTTTTGTTCCCATAAATTAAAGGTAACATCTCTTCAATATGTTTTTATAAATGGAGCAATAGCTTCTGTGCCACTGGATATATAATGTATTGCCACAAGAGCTTATTGACGAAGTGTCGACAGATTGCGCCAATGTGTGTGCTGTAAATGCCATAACGGCAAACATTATTAATAGTATTTTTTTCATAATATTTTGGTTTTAATTTCAATCTCTGTTCACGCTTTTTTATTTTATGTTTACACCATCTATACATAATATTATATATGTCGGTTGTATTTTATGTTAAATGATGAAAGACCATGATGCATTTTGTGCTGTTGGCATCCATATGTCAGTTTTGTCATTCCGGGGATCTGTCGAAACTGTTGTCTGCTCCATAGTGGCTGCATATCATGTGCAGGCATGCAATGCAGTAATGCATCGCGTCGTGCTGAAGGTATATCTTAAAGTTTTTCATCGTTTAATATATTGTTAAAGAAAATACTCGTCAGAATCTGTTAAGCTCAGAACTGCCGGTTCCTATACCTTTATATTTCTTTTGTTTTTACTGTTGAACGAATAGGTTACAGACAGTTGTATTAGTTGCGAAGCACCTTTACGGTATTCAGTTACGTTAACTCCGTTTGTGCGTGTGAGGTGCTTTTGCTTCTGTGTGCCGAAGATGTCGTTTGCCAAAAGAGAGAACGACCAGTTGCCTACGCTTTTCAACAAATAAACATACACCGAGGCGTTGTCGTACATATAATAAGTGTTGTTATTGCCTTTGCTCGACCACCATCCCGTAAGGTATGCATATATCCCCCAAGGCAGGTCGAAACGGTTCTGAAGGCTTATGCTTCCTATGGGCTTGTTGTAGCTCTCTTCGGGCGAGCCGTATTTTAAGTCACAGATGGCGAGCTGGCCTTGTATCATCGGATGCCAGAAGCCGATATCCATGCTGTGCGACAGCACTATGTTTAGTTTGTTGAAGTCAGGCAGGTTTATCGGCTTGCGTATGTTGAGGTTATAGTCAGGCATGTGCATGTAGACATACTCTATCTGTCTTTTCATTCTTATATATGTTACGTTAAGCATGGTCTGTTTCCATGCCATGCTCAGGTTAATATTGTGTGGCGTCGATGAACTCAGCAGCGGGTTGCCTGTCTCCCATGACGTGTGCGACACGTATGTCGAATTGTTATTTAGCATGGAATAGCTCGGCCTGTATACGTTGGTGTTGTACGAAAGTCCTATTCTCAGGTCTTTTACGGCATAGCTGATTGTGAACCTCGGCAGCCAGTCGGTGTACGACTTTGACTGACCGTCTATTCGTTCTCCGTTTTTATAGTAAGTGAAGTCTGTCGCTTCAGCCCTCATTCCGGCTGTCAGCGTCAGGTTGTTAAGCGGTCTGTATGTTGCGTTGACATATCCGACTGCAAGATTCTGTTTAATAAAGTCGTTTGCCTGTGAGCCTGTGCCGTCAATGATGTTGCCAAAATCAGTCCTGTCTGACGTGTACGAATATTCGCCTCCCACGTCAAAGGACAGTTTACCGAAAGCCATGTTTAAGTTTGCCTTTGTGGCAATCAGATGATACGATGCCCTGTTTGAGGTGTTCACAATGCTGTATATCCCTTTGCTGTCCTCGGTGGTGTTCTGATTGTTTTTGCTTTCTCCGTACAGGTAGTCGGCGTCAGCCGTAATCTCAAAGTTCTTTTTTGCGCCGAACTTAATCGTGGCATATCCGTTAAGATAATGCTGCATGCTCTGCGATAACGATTCGTTTGCCGAAGCAATGCTGCTTTCCTGTCCGTCAGCGTTGGTCTTTATGTTACTGTCCGTGTTGTATTTGCTTGACGGTGTTCTCGAGAATTCGTACCTTACTCCTGCCGAATTGCTTTCTCCGAAGTCAAAGCTGCTTCCTGCCTGCAGGTTCATTGATTTGCTGCGGCTGTTATATTCGCCTTCTGTTAATGTATAATTTTGGTTGTTGTTGAATTTCTCGTCATACGTCCTGTCCTGTTTGAATCCGCTGTCGGCAACAGAGCCTCCGACAAAGAATCCTAATCCGTTCTTCAAGACATACGAAAAGTCGGCGTTTACGTTTCCCGATGCAACTTCAGACATTGTTCCGGAGCCTGTTATAACTCCTGCCAGGCCATTGTCGCATTTCTTGGTGTGTATTATTATCACCGACGTTACGCTTGAGCCGTATTTAACGCTCGGGTCTGTAATGATGTCTACGCTCTTTATGTTTTCCGGCGACAGCTGGCTCAGTTCGCCGCTGTTCCTTACGCGTCTGTTGTTTATGTATATTTCAGGCGTTCCCTTGCCGAGTACTGCTATTCCGCCGCTTGTTGCGTCAATCATTGGCATCATTCTTATGGCATCATTGACCGACGGCAGTTTGGCGAGCGGGTTGCCTTCCATATCAACTGTAAGTCCTGAAGCGTTGTGCTTTATGAATTTTCTCACTCCCGTTACTGTTATGCCTTCAAGAGCCTTAGCCTGAGGCTGCATGCGTATTGCTCCGTTTAGCGGAATGTCGGCATAGGCGGTTTCATAGCCCAGCGATGTTACCCTTACGGCCAGAGTCTTGCAGTGTGTTGTGTCGTTTACAACGAATTTGCCTTCTTCGTCCGTAAGCCCTCCTGATATCAGACTTGAGTCGGCAGTGTTTATCAGTGCCACGCTGGCATATTCCATTGGCATGTCTTTTTCGTTCATCACCTTGCCGCTTATCTGCTGTGCATAGGCCTTTGTAAGTGCAAGGAGCATGATGATTAGTATTGTAAGTTTATTCATATTTATAATTTTATTGTTCTTTCTGTCAATATTTTTACATACTGTTTCCCATGTCGTATTTTTGAAGGATATGGGTTACATATTATCTCGTCTGTTGTCGGTACGCATACGGCGACTCAGGCCAGACCGCCTGTCGGCAGATACTAAGGTTGTGCTTTTATGGGCAATTTTATAATTTGTACGATATTATAATTGCCAAAACCGTGCCATAAAACGTATTTTGTTGTATATCAGAGAGATAGACTAATATCCCATTCGTATGCATGTCTAATATTTGGACAGTGGTGTATAAAAATTAGACAGTATGTATACCTGGAAAAAAGAGAATAAGACATTTAGGAGTTAAAGGAGCATGTTTAAGTGAAGAATTCGCTTGTGTAACCGATATGAATCAACAAAGTTAATGTTCCGGCAGATTTACAATTGTCGTGTAAGCGGGAGCAGAAGCAAATTATATTTGGTTATGCCGAGCGCAGCCGACAATCAATAGAAATAATCTGCCGGAATTGAGTATAAGGATTTTAATCCGCCTACTTCCTATTTTTTGATTAATAGGTATGAGTTTCGGATTACAG
>NZ_LFQU01000010.1 GCF_001275135.1 Xylanibacter rarus
AAAAATATCAATGTGGAATTTATATGTATCCTCATCGTTCTTCACGCTGAACTCCACGTGCTTTCTGTCGCGTTTAGGCTGCGTTATCTTGAAGTCCTCTGTCACGCCGCTGAAGTTGAGCCCCTTTCCGCCTCCGTAAGGCACGTTGTAAGCTCTGCCGAAGTAGGGCAGATACGACACCACGCTGTCGCCTTTAATCCTCAGGTCGAAGTCTGCCGTCAGCTGTACCGACATGCTCCTCGTAGGGTGAGCTGTCTGCACGTTTATCTTGAAGTCGCGGTTGCACACCGCCCTGCTTATCATCTTGGCCTTCTCCTGTTTCTTCCTGTCATTCTGTTGCCTGTCCGTCGTGGCGCATGCCACAAGAATTATTGCCGCGGTTATTATAAATAAAATCCTTTTCATATGTCACATCAAAAATAAATTTCTTTCATTCCGTTTCCTGTCGTTCGCCTCCTCACATCGTTTCCCGGCTATTAGCCGATGTTGCAAAATTAGCCAATTTCTCATTAAGCCGCCATTCCTCTAAATCTTTTTAAGATAAATTGATTCAAGTTGTTCAAACAGTTGTTTAGCGTGGTTAAAATGTGTCATGAAAACTTTTGAATAAAACAATAATAATTATTATTAAAGATTATTTGTTCTTTACAAAAAAATATTTAACTTTACCCCCGTTTTAGCACACGCCGATAACTTCATATGTGGAGTAATTAGGGTGGGTTGAGACACGACATGTAAAAAAGGCGTTTGCAAACGTCTTGTCTTTGACGTCTAAGAATCTCGCAAATTCAAACGATATTGTCAGAGCGCAAGGCAACGTGAACGCCCCGGGATGTGAATTCATTTCGCACTCATTTGTATGCTTCGCAGAGAGTAAGCTGGATTATATTTGCATGACAAATGTAGTGTGTATATTCATATCGGCGTGGGCTATAACGTTGTCCGTTCTTCAATATCGGGCAATGCGAGAGCCTTTAGACGTGGGACGGACGGCAGAAGTACCCACGCTTTTTTTGTGCCGTAAAAAATTTAATACCAAAAACTATCCGTTTGAGGGTGCTGGCGGTGACTTATTTTATTGCGGCTATGAAAATGAAACCAAAATTAAAACTGCAGAATCTTTTGTTGGCTGTTTCGGGCTGTGTGGCCTTTATTTCATGTGTTAGTGGTAATACATATAATACATATGTACCAGAATCAACAGAAGAATATTTTAAAGATATTGAAGATTTTGATGAAACGTATTTTAGACATGGTGGTGAGGATATAGATGACGAACTTGTACTTTATGTGGATTATTCTACGTGTAATGTGCTCGGACAGAACTCGCCGTTCTATCAAGCTTTGGTACCATCGTGGGTTGATGCGGCAGACGAATACTATTCAATAAAGGGTGCTCAGATAACTAAAGAAGAAGGCAATGTTTTTAGCCTGTTGAAGTCAATAACCAACTATGACTACGCTGATCTGAAGACAGCTGCCGAAAAGATGGCCGAGAGCCGCAACGAGTCGGTACTTCTTACCGACGGTGAGTATTTCCAGAAGTCAATAGCCCTCGGCAACGTCAACAACCCTTACCTTAAAGACGCCTTTACCAAATGGCTGAAGAAAGGGCACGATATTTACATCTTTTCAGAGCCGTATCAAGAACCTTATAAAGGAGCAATATATAATAAGAAGCGCTTTTACATAATATTCACAGACTCGAGGCTTGAAGGCAACATCTATGATAAAATAACCCAGACAGTGAAGCTTGAGGCCTATCCGCAGGTGGAGATGTTCCACCTTTCGGCAAGTCACCCGGCATTGGCAGCAGAAAGCACGCATACTACGCCCAACGAAATGCTTAGCGCACAGGTGAAAGGCTTCGGCACGTTCGAGGCTCAGGAGTGGCAGGTTGACTGGGAAGATGCCATTGAGCCTTACATCGTCAATGCCGTGTCAAACAGCACAGGGCAACCGTTGCCTGACGGGGCGGCATTCACCGGCAAGCTGAAAATCGACCGCAACAGCTTCGGCGGCTACCGTATTACCGATGTGACGGTGCGTTCGTATGACATAAGCCAAGAATTCACAAATTTCTGCAACGCAAAGAACGCAGGGCAGAAGGTTGGCGGAAAGATAACACCGACTGAATACAAGAACTTTGTTAAGATAGACGAAAGCGAATTTAAGAAGCACGGTGTGATAGACCTGCATTTCGACACGCAGAACTTTGACCCGTCGATACTCACAGGCGCCCCATGCACTTATTTCAAGCTTGACATTTGCATATCAAGCACCGAAAACATCTTTAAACAGTATGAGGCGATGTTTACGTTCGACAGCATCGACCAGCCTGGACAAAAAAACGTCTCGTTGGCCGAGAGCATAAAGCAATGCCTTGCCGAGCCGTCAATCAAGGATATGATGGCCACCAGTCCCATTTACACAATTTACGTTAAAGCAAACAAACGATAATCAACTAAAAAACAATAATCATGATACCTGTAACTAATTTACAACAAGTAGAACAACTGATGGACAGCACGATGATTTACGCTGTCATAGTGTCAATAGTGGCCATCGCCTTGGCCTTCCTCGTAGCCAACCTTTTCCCGTGGGAAGGCGGCAACGACCGTTCATACATAAAACGCCGCATAGCATACATCATTATAGGCGTGGTGGCCGTGCTCGGCTTCTGGCTGTATAACGACCTCGTAGTGACCGACACCATACGCAACGTCGGCTTCCAGAGTATGTTCAAGGCCTGCAACACCAAGTGTCTTTTCATAAACCTCGGCATTTACGTCGTGGTAGGCGTGGCGTTGATGTTTGTGTTCCGCCGTACAAAGTTCGGCTCTATATTGGGCAAGGTAAAAAAATGACAAGCGTATGGCACGACAATATTTTGTTTTAGGAATAGGCGGCACAGGGATGAGGTGCATAGAGGCGCTCATCCACTTGTGTGCGATGGGGATGTTCGACGACACTGAAATACACCTCCTTGCGCTCGACACCGACAAGAACAACGGCAACTTCTCACGCCTCAAGGAACTGAAAGACGCTTACCTCGAGGCCAAAGGCCGTGACAAGGCAGCACGCACGGCGCTGAAAGACACGTTCTTCTCAGCCAATATAAAGTATTATGAGTTCAGTCCCGATTACGAGAACAAAAGCAGCTTTAAGGCTGTGTTCGACTATGACACGACCCAATACAACAATCGCGAGGAAGCCGATTTGGCCGACTTGGTGCTGACAAAACAGGTTGAGGACTTTAACCTGCGTCACGGCTACCGCGCCCAGACCCATCTCGGCTCGATGATGATGTACCACTCAATCATTGAGGCGGCGCAGTCACAGGCCGGTAACGACATGAAAAACTTTCTCAGTGAACTGACGAAGGCCTCGCAAAACGGCAACCCGCGCGTGTTCATCCTCGGTTCGGTGTTCGGCGGCACGGGGGCGTCGTCAATCCCAATCATACCGCAAGCCATAGCCAAGGCCGCCGAGATAATGAGCAACGGTGCGGCCAATGTGCTGCAAAGCGTGTATTTCGGCTCAACGCTGCTAACGGCTTACTTCAGTTTCAACACACCAAATTCCACCGAACTGGAAAACCAGAAAGTGATAGCCACGAGCGACAAGTTCGCCCTCAACTCACAGGTGGCCATGATGTTTTACGACGACGACACAACCGTGAAACAGACCTACCAGAGGTTTTACATGATAGGCACCGACAATATGGCATGGAACCCGATGGCGCGTAAAGAAGGCAACGCGCAACAGACTATCACCGGAGGCTCGGAACAGAAGAACGACTCACACTATATAGAACTTCTTGCCGCCTCGGCCGCCCTTGACTTCTATAACGCTGACGAAAGCAAGCTCGCAGAGAACAAGCGGCTGACCAACACCGAATATCTCTACCGCGCCGTTGCCGACGACGGCCGCCTCGACTTTGCCGACTTTGTAGGCACTGAAAGGGAAAAGGAATTCTGCCAGAAGTTCGGTATGCTGATAGTCTTCGCACTGTATTGCAACGGTGAAGACGATTTCGTGGAGAGTGTACGTTCAGGCAACCAGAAAGAAATACAAGAGTTTAAGGACATTGACGTCAACCAGGTGGAAGCCCTGAAAAACTATTTCCGCCTGTTCTTCGTAAGGAAGACAGGTGGTGGCAGCCTCGAGGAAGGCTGGCTGAAGCAGGTGTACCGCTCGGCTGGCAGTGACGACAAGTTCCTGTTCAACACCTCACTGTTCAACCCAACATCTTACAAGGAACTGATGAAGATGGATTGGAACGACTCTTTATACCGTAACGAAGGCACGGGCAAGGATAACAAGTTCAAGACCGGTCTGTTCGGCTCGAAGTTCAACTCGTTCAAGAAGGAATTCATCAGCGAGAGAGACAGCAACAAGTCGTGGCAAAACATCACAAACAAAGGCGAACAGCTTTATAAGTTGGTGTTTGACACGCTGGCAAAATTATATAAGTTTAAATAAAAAGAAAGGAAGGAGCAAGAGGGGTAAGAGTAATTGTATGTGTAAAAAAACATTTGTTCAACCTTCTTTAACTTCTTTAATTTCCAAAAAGAAAGAGCCATGTCAAAAGCATTATTGATAAAAAGTTACACAGACATAACCACGGGTGGTAAAGGCGTATGGAACGACCTTAACATGGCTGTGTCATACATACAAGGCATAGAGACGGGGAAAATCCTTGAAGGCCTGACGGCAGAGAAGTTGGGCACCTTGATTTCAGGAGTGCCTACGCCATGGGCGAGGGCCAAGCTGTTCAAATTCGCCATGCAGACCTTGGCTGCGCCCGACCCTAACATCAACCAAGCCGGATTATGGCAGTTTTATGGCCTGTTGTACAACGAGTGGAAAGGACTCTTGGCCGTAATAGCCCTCTTCCCCGATCGCGTGCGCTTCTCCAATCCGTTGAAGATGAACGTCAAGGGAGACGATTACGACATCGCCTCGGCATTCGGGCGTATGCTCTTTGACGAAAAAGACCTGTGGAACGACCAGGACGACCCCGACCCTGACCGCCAGCCATACATCCATCTTATATATTACCGCGACCACCTCGTAGGCGGCACCTCGCCGTTCACCGGCGTTTTCACCGGCGTTGATTACACAAATATAGGCCAGGACGCCAGCGACATATCATGGTACAGAGAAGGCAAGTTCGATGACCCAACGAAATTCCTCACTCCAGACCAGTTGCAAAAGGTTTATCTCTTCGTGAAGAACATGAACTGCAACATCGACGCCTTTGAGAAAAAAATAAACTCACAGCGTGGTAACAAGAGACCGGTCAGTATCGGCGGTTTCAAGAAAATGAGCCGCGACTGGGAGAACATACTGATGCAGCGCGGCGGAGGCAGGTTGAGGGACAAAGGTCCGATAGCCAAGTATCCAAACTTGGCCAATCCCTTCTCGCTGTTGTTTAAGAGCGACGTGCCCGTTTATATGAAGCCTGACTTCACTTTCACTTATTCTAACGACGGCGATTACCAGAAAATAGGCGACATACAAAGCCTCTTGAGCGACGACAAATATGTGATTGGTTGGACAGAGGAAGCCAACGAACGCCCGAAGCTCGCCGACGGGTCGGTGTTTCTGCTCAGGGTGAAAGACATACAAAACGGTGACACAAATTATTTCTCGCTGCCGTTGTCAGAGCGCGGCGTTGAAATATTTAAGAACAGTTTATCAAGCCTTCTCGGATACATCGATGGAGGCAACACAAAACTTACCGCCCAGCTTACTGACTCGGGACAGCTGGCCGTGACTCTCGTAGTGGAAATAGACGGACAGTCAGTGACACTGAACACGCGCGAGTATGAAATCGACTGGATGACAGACCTTGGTCACGTAATAATGTGGCCTGACTTCGTGTCAAATAAATGGAACAAGTATTACCTCTATTCCGAGTTCACTTCAGAAGCTAAGGAACGGTTTACCCCGATATTCAAGACAGCCGGCAAAGACGGGGATTTTGTCCACACTATCGACGGCGATTTCTTTACTGGGGATTATGAGCTTAAGCCTGACGAGGAAAAGAAGGTGAAAGTGACAAGACTCCTGACATATCCGCCTGGACAAGGTGACGAGCTGCCGAAGTATAACATAATATCGGCCGATGTGCCGATGGCCGGGCTGTCGGCTACGGTGAAAGATACGGGCAAGGATGTGCATGCAGGCTTCTTGATGTTCCGTCCGCAGGTGGTGAAAGACCTTTCAGATAAAGACCTTCGCGGTAAAGCTGTTGTTGGCATAGATTTCGGCAGCAACAACACTTGCGTGTATTTCAAAGATGGGGACAGGAATGCCGAACCTGTGGCTTTCGAGAACAACCGCATGGTGCTCGTTGGCAAGGAAAACACCAATCCTCGTTCAGTGGCCGAAATCAATGAACTGTTGTTCTTCAGTAACTATCCTTCAGCCAACGGCCAGTTGAAGTCATGGCTGCATGAGCATGACCCGAGGTATTATGATGCAGGTCAGGAAGGCGACGAAATAGTAGGAGGGGTGCCGGTGAACAGGCCTAACGTGCGTGTATGCGACATGGATGATTATGAGATAACCACTCAGGCCGGCAAGTTGCATTACAACATGAAATGGCTTGACGACGACCGTGGCCGAAGGCGGAAAAGGGCTTTCATCAAGTCAGTGTGGCTTAATGTCTGCGCATACCTTTATAAGAAAAACATCTGTCCTGTACGCATTGTATGGAGCTATCCCGGTTCGATGATGGAAGCCGACATATCCGAGATGACGAAAATATTTGAAGAAGCTTGGAAGATAACACCTATAGTTGGAACAAGTAAATTCATGCCCGATGACTATGAAATTCCAACTGAGGCGGAGGCTGTGTGCAGCTTTGCGTTGTCACAAGACTTCGGCCTGACGCGCAACAAAATGTTCCTCGGCATCGACGTTGGAGGCAGCACAAGTGACATACTGCTTCTTGCCAACGATGTGAACAACGGCAACAAGCCGACGCTATACAGGGAAAGCTCTGTCCGCCTGGCGGCCGGGGTGTTCTTCAACGCCGTGATAAAGTCGAGACAGTTCCGCGAGGCTCTCTATAACTTCCATGAGAGCAAGAAGACCGACGTGTACGTCGCCAATATCAAGGAGATGCTCGATGAACCTAAAAAAGCCCCGTATTACCTGAACAGCATTTTCGACCAGCTCAAGAGTACGGACGACTATGAGGAGTTTTACACTTCGATAGACCAAGATGCCAAGTTCGTATTCACCATCCCGGCATACGTCACAGGCTTGCTTCTCTTTTATTCTGGAATGCTCATAGGAAACACCGTTAAGGCCGAAAACTTGGACATCGACAGTGTTGACATATTGTCGTTCGGCAAGGGCGGGCGCCTGTTCCATTGGTTGCGCAACTCAGCCGGCGGACGTGCTGCTTCGGAATATTATGCAGAATGTTTGAACGCCGGTGTAGGTCTTGTCATCGACAAGGAAATGAAAGTTAAATACCGTAGCGAAATCGAGGTAGACAACAAGGCCGAGGTGGCCAAGGGTTTGGTGGAAGAGTCCAAAGTTGAGAAAAAAGGTGCACATACAGACTCTGACATCTGTGGTGAAGAGAATGTGAGATATATTGACTCTGAAGGTACGCCGAAGGAGATACGCACCGAAACGGAGTTGACCGGTGATTATTTTGCCAACGACATGAGCAACTTCGACTTTTCTGGCGTGCCGAATTTCGAGAAGTTCATGAACATCTTCATCGACTTTGTAAGCCGCAGGACGCATCTATATCCGCAGGCCGACAAAGACCTTCGCGACGACATAGCCGACTTGCCGGCTAGCATTGCCGCTTACATAAAGAAATACGACACGGAGTACATGAAAGTGCGCAAGAACCAGGACAACGGCTTCAAGTACCACCAGCCGCTAATAATAGCAGAGGGCATCTGTTTCCTCAACAAAACATTGATACAAAAAGCATTCAACCAATAATGTGACGGATGAAGGTTCTGACACTATATGTAGATAAATGGTACATCACCGGGGCCGTGTGCTCCGATGGTGTGCCACGCATCGTGAAACCTCGCAGCCGGGACGACCGTTTTTGGCTGTACTTTTATGAAGACACGGTTAATGACAAAGTAATATACGGCAAGAACAACAAGCCTCATTTTCATAACCGTGAGAATCATTATTACGGAGATGTCTTTTCCCTTATAGTGTACGATGAAAACACGTTCACTATATATAACATGAAAAAGACTATGGCTGACATCTTCAAGTTTTCGGGCATAATCGGCGAATTGAGAGATGCCGTCGGAGCTGGTGACAATCAGACAGTCGATGTGTACCTCTCGTTCTCGAAAGATGTGTCGTATGCGGCAAGGCGAGTGTTCATAAATAAAGTGCTCGAACAAGAGAATTTCACAGTGAAAGAGTCGGCCGCCCACATAGAGCACTTAGCGTTGGAATATGCCGTGAGGCATAAACGGCTGGGTGACGAGGGTTGTTACATCACTTTGAACGCTTGCAACGAGAACCTTGTCCACTCAATCTATGAGTACAAGGAAGGGCTGTTCAACAGACGGAGCGAAAAGAGCCTTGATGGCTTCGGCACCGACCTCCGCGGCAGGGCCATCCTTGAAAGTGTGGTGCACAGCATCAACAGGAGCGAACATTTCCTCCAAAGCATGGAGGATTTTGAGCGGGAGTACATCCGTCTGGCACAATACGTTGACGACTGGGTTGTGCGTCTTAACAACGCAAAGCCAGGGCGGCCTGTGAAAATACCCGATGTCAGCCTGTCGGCCAACATAGACAAAAAATACAGTCCTGTAATACTGAAAAAAGACATCGACGCCCGGACTTCTGTAAGCGTGGATAACATTATCAGGGAAATTGCCAACTCTGTTAAGGAAAACGACATTTCGGGAGAAGACATAAAAGGCATAGTGTTCATAGGCGACACATTTACAAATACCCAGTTCACCGAAGCGCTGAAAAGGAGATACATCTTGCCTGAGAGTGGCTATGTGTTCTATAACACGGAGGATTTGCCCAATATCGTTTCGGTATATACCGTGATGGACTGCACCCAATTCTCTGTTGCTGCTAAAGATATGAGCGCCAAAGGCGATGCCGAGCTCAAGAGTACGCAAATGGCCAAGGAAGAAGCCCGCCGTAAGGAAGAGGCCGAGCGCCAGGCTAAAGAGCGTGAAGAGAAAGTACTGGCCGAACGTGAAAGGAAAATGCGCTATGAGAACGCGATGAACGAGGCTGACGACGCTTATAAGAAAGAAGATTACGTCGCTATGCGAGACTGGGCCGACGAAGCCCTGAAAAACAATCCGGGCGATGCGGACGCGACAGAGAAAAAGGAAGAAGCCCTGAGGCTGATTGCCGAGCAGGAAATGCGCCAGAAACAATATGCCGACGCAATAAAAAAAGCACAGGCAAGCCTGAAAGAAGGCCGGTGGCAAGACGCACTCTCGCAAAGCGAACAGGCTCTTGCTTGCATGAAAGATTCGGCAGAAGCTAAA
Organism: Xylanibacter rarus; assembly: GCF_001275135.1. Lineage (GTDB taxonomy): Bacteria > Bacteroidota > Bacteroidia > Bacteroidales > Bacteroidaceae > Prevotella > Prevotella rara. The sequence continues at coordinate 9,528 of NZ_LFQU01000010.1, forward strand.
CGCATACAGACGGAGGCCAAGAAACAAATAACCTTGACTGGAAAGATAGATACAGGACTGTCGCGCGCTGACCTTCTGATGTCGCAGCGGCAGTATGCCAAGGCTCTCGAAGAACTGAAGGCCGTCGCAGTTTTGGACAAAGACAACGCCTTGGTAAAGGAGAAAACAGCCGAGGTCCAACGCCTGCTTGATGAAAGCCTGGCAACGGTAAAGACGTTGCGTGCGGCTTACGACAAGACCAAGGCCGCCGGCAACATGGAAGAGGCTATAAACGCCTGCCGTATGCTTGCCGACGCCGACACCGGCAACCAGCAGCAATGGCTGGCCGAGGTCGAAAGCCTAAAGGCGGAGAAAGAAAAAGCCGAGGCTGCGGAGCGGCTGTGGAAGGAACTGTCTGACAAGGCTTGGGACGCCAACTTCAACGAACAGTGGGCCGACACTGTGAAATACGCCACGGCAGCATTGAAAATAAAGGAAGATGGAAAGTTGAAAACCTGTTTGGACAAAGCTAAGGAGAAACTTAGAAAACAAGAGGCCGAGCAAGCATATACGGGCGAAATAAACAAGGTTAAAGGCTTCATTGTAGACAAGAGGTTTGACGAGGCTAAACATCTTCTGTCGTCGTTGGAAAAGCAATATCCTGAACGCAAAGCAGAACTAAAAGAACTGTTCAGGCAGATATTCAAGGCGGAAAGTTCTGAAAGTTTCTTCGATACGCAGGAAACGCCGGAAGATGACGCTGTGAAAAAGCCCGTAGTGGTAAAAGGTTTCACCAAGGACGGTGCTCAGAAGACGAAAAAGCCTTTGGACGACGACTTTTTCGGCAATACGCAAAAAGTTGAAAAGAAGACCGGCAACCCCACAAGGAAAAAGCCTGTGGGGAAACCGACTGAAACCGCGAAAGTAACAGCTGCTCCCGACTTCTTCAGCGAGCCGCTGAAGTCTGGGAATAAAGGCAGCGGGACTGTGCAGAAGAAGCCCGCGAGCACAGTGAAAAAAGCCGGACGCACGGGCGACGACTTCTTCGACAGCGACACATGGAGCGGCAAGCCCGGCGGCAAGAGCGGCGGCTTCGATTTCTGACTGTGGCCTGAAGCCTTGCAAAAAGATACCTGACGGTCTGCGGAAGGGCTCATGAACCACGACGGAAGGACACAAAGCGCAGGCAAAGCCTTAAAGGCTTAAGGATGAGGGCATTATTAACCAATAAAAAGATACGATTATGGCTGAAGTGAAATTAAAAAAGAAAATTTGCCTTAAGCGCAAGGAAAAACCGGCGGAGTTTGTCTTTACAAAATACCTTAAGATAAAGTTGCTTTGGAAGACTAAGACAGACCTCGACCTGTGTATTTTCTTCACGACGAAAGACGGACAGGCTGGCGGTGTGTTCTCGTCGATGTTCCGCCAGAAGAAGAGCGACATGGGTTCGCTCGAAGAGTTCCCTTACATGGAGCATACGGGCGACAAGGCAGAGCCGTCTGAGGGAGGCGAAAGCGTGGAGCAAATCAACATCGCCAAGCTCGACGACATTGACACGGCCAACGTGGTGGTGCTCAACTACGGCAAGGCCATCGACGGCGAGGAGGTGAACTTCGCCCAAGACTCCGGCCGCGTGGAGATACAAAGCAGCGAGGGCGATTATTTCGAGGTGGCCATCGACGCCGACCAGCCTGGCCACGTCTACCATGTATGCTCAATAAAGAACCGCGACGGCAAGAACGGCGTGGTGAACGAGGGTGTTGTGATGGACCTCGGAACGGCTTTCGAGCGCATACCTGGCTTTTCGCTTATTTGTGAATAACTTATTTATTAACTTTAAAAAAATTTGCTTTATGGTTGAATTAAAAAAGAAAATCACTCTTCGTAAGAAGAATGAGTCAGTGGCTTTCACATTCTCGGGAAAGCTGAAGGTGAAACTCTTGTGGACATCAGACACAGACCTTGACCTGTGTCTCTTTTTCAAGAAAAAGGACGGAAACATAGGCGGGGTGTTCTCAAATGAATACCGAAATAAAAAGAGCGACCTTGGCGCGCTTGACAAATTCCCATATATGCTGCATCTTGGCGACGCAAAAGAACCGACGCCGGGCGGCGAAGAAAGTGAGCAAATCAACATCGCCAAGTTCGACGACATTGACACTGCTTACATCTGCATTGTAAATTACGGTGCGGCAATAGAAGGCGATGACGTGACATACGCCGACGAAGGCGGACGTGTTGAAATCCAAAGCGACTCAGGCGATTACCTTGAGGTGCCTGCTGACTCGAAAGACGAAGGCCATGTTTATTGCGTATGCTCAATCAACAACAATAACGGCGAATTTGCATTGAAAAACGAAAGCCGTGTGATGAGTTTGGATGAAGCATACAAGCAGATACCTGGTTTTTCTCTTATAGTAGACGAATAGTATGGTAGAACTGAAAAAGAAAGTAACGTTGAAAGCCAAAACTCCAGGCATCGCCAATTCTGAAAGCCCTGCCGGCGAGAAGGTTACGCTGAAGAAAAAGACGCCCGGCACAGAGCCGGTTAGCCCGGCGGAGTCTACGCCCGGCGGTACGAAACCTGCTGGTGGCGGTAACCAAGGCGGCACGGACTTGACATCAGGCGGCAGCCAAGGAGGTGGCGCCGGCAAGTGGATTGCCATTATCGTGGTAATCCTTATAGTGGCCGGGCTGGCGTATTATTTCACGCATAAAGGCGACGGTGAAAGCACTCCGGCAAAGCCCGGAACGACGCTTGTGGCCGACAGCACACAAAACGCACAAGCTGACTCGACGACTGAAGCGGCCGACAGCACGCAAAGCGATGAAGCAACCGCAGGGGACGCCTCGGAAGAGAACGTTGAGGCTCCGGCTCCTGACGGTGCAGCCGATGCGGCAGGTCAGCCCGCCAAGTCAGGTACGGCGAATGCCGGGCCGGCCGGAGTTGATGCCGCCCAGGCATCAACGGTGGGCGGAGACGTGGAAGAGCTGGCACGTGAAGTAATCCGCGGAAAGTACGGTAACGGTGAGGTGCGCAAGCAGCAACTCGGCGACCGCTATGCCGAAATCCAGGCCCGTGTCAACGAGATTTACCGTAAAGGACTTGTAAAATGACTTTAAATATGGACAGGTTGCACTGCACCACGTTATGCGGGCGGCAGCCTGTCCATATTAAATAAAAATAAAGGATGATGGCAATATCAATCATTGTTGGCTTATGCGTATGGCTTGTCTTGCCAATCATGTTCGGCGGCCGTTTCAGAAAAAAGAAGAACAAGAAAGCATTTGCCATGTTTTGTAAGATTGTCGGGATAGTTATCATTGCATTCGGTATAATTAATCACATTGTTTTCTGAGTATGGAAAAGCTTTATCTGCTTATTTGCATGGCGGCGGTGTTGTTGTCGTGCTCGGGCAAGCCTGCCGGCGTATCCCGTGAACGCCAGGAATACACAGGGCAGCAAGAAGCGTTGTTGCAGCAGGGATGGACAGCCGGGCCTGTTGAGAATGGCGATTTGTCAGAGAAATACGGGTATGAGCCCAAGTTCGGCCTGCAAGACAATTATTTCGACATAACTATGGGTGAAGGCAGCAGTGTGGCCGTTAAGATAATGGATGTGGAGACCGACCGTTGCATAAGGTTTGTTTTCGTCAATGAGAACTCCACGGCCACAGTGTCACAAATACCACAAGGAAAATATTACCTGAAACTTGCTTACGGCAGAGACTGGATGCAGCATGACACCGACTCTGTGACCGTAGGCAAGTTCACTACGCACGTTTTTTATGAAAAGAGCCGCAACGTGTTTGATTTCGGCCGGAAGAACTCGTTGCGGGAAGTGAATTACGAATTGAAAATCAACGTCAGGAACGCCTCGGCCGAAAACAACTTCTCGACAGAGCCGATAAGCGAAAGTGAATTTAACTCATAAATTAAAAATATGCAACAGAAACAACATTACACAGGCCTGACTGACAAGGAGGTGCTTGAAAGCCGGGCCAAGCATGGCGTGAACATACTCACACCGCCGGAAAAAGAGCCGTTATGGAAACAATTTCTTGAGAAGTTCAAAGACCCATTAATCATTATATTGATGATTGCCGGTATCTTGTCTATCGGAATTTCATTTTATGAATATTTCGGTTTACATGAAGGTGGAGCTGTCTTTTTTGAGCCTATCGGTATATTTGTAGCGATTCTTTTGGCTACAGGATTAGCATTCTATTTTGAATTGAAAGCTGATAAAGAGTTTACTATCTTGAATCAGGTTAACGATGATGAGCCTGTGGAGGTTATCCGCAACGGCAATGCTACGAAAGTACCCAAGAGGGATATTGTTGTAGGTGATATTGTAATATTGTCGACAGGAGCTGAAATACCTGCTGATGGTGTGCTTCTCGAGAGTGTAAGTCTTAATGTTGACGAGTCTACTCTTACGGGTGAACCTTTGTGTCATAAGAGTGTCTGCGAAGGCGATTTTGACAATGATGCCACATATCCTACCAACAGTGTGAAAAAAGGCACGAAAGTAATGGAGGGACACGGCATATTTTGTGTGACTGAGGTAGGTGATAATACTGAAAACGGTAAAATATTACTCTCTGTTCTTGGCAAGAAAGTCGATAGCAATGATACTAATTTGGATGAAAGGAAAATTGAGGCTGCACAGAAATTGGCTGAAAAGAATGAGATTTCAAGCAGTGTGAAGACACCTCTCAACGAACAGCTTGACGGTCTGAGTGACCTTATCACGAAACTCAGTTATGGTTTTGCAGCTTTTGTCATAATAGGTCGCCTTATAGCCTATTTCTTTATAGGAGATAATTCTCTAGAATGGGCGCATATTACGGCTTATGTATTACAGACGCTGATGATTGCCGTGACGCTTATTGTTGTGGCCGTGCCAGAAGGTTTGCCAATGGCTGTAACCTTAAGTCTTGCTTACAGTATGCGGCGCATGCTTAAGACAAACAATCTTGTGCGCAAGATGCATGCTTGCGAGACTATGGGTGCAACAACCGTTATCTGTACAGACAAGACGGGTACGCTTACACAAAACCAGATGAGCGTTAATGACATAAAGTTCTATGGTCTCAACAGCCAGATGCTAGGAGCTGACAAAAAAAGCGGAATAATAAAAGAGGGTATTGTTTTGAACTCCACTGCGACACTAGACCTGAAAAATCCCTCACGTCCGTCAGTCCTCGGAAATCCTACAGAAGGTGCATTGTTACTTTGGCTTCACAATATGGGTATAAATTATATGAAGCTGAAGGACGCGGCAGAAGTTGTTGAGGAACTGCCTTTTTCGACAGAGCGTAAATATATGGCTACCGTCGTCAAGTCAGCCTTTATACAAGGCAAGAATATTCTCTACGTAAAAGGTGCTCCAGAGATTGTACGTTCTCTTTGTAAGCACGTTGACGGAGATGTAAGTGACGACACTATAACCCGACAATTGACAGAATATCAAAATAAGGCAATGCGCACGCTTGGCTTTGCGTACCAGGTGCTTGAGAATGGCGATAAGACAATAGAAAACGGTAAGGTAGTGGCAGAAAACATGACCTTCCTCGGTATTGTCGCGATAGCAGATCCTGTGCGTAAGGATGTTCCGGCCGCAGTCAAAGAATGTATAAACGCTGGAATAGATATAAAAATAGTAACAGGAGATACTCCTGGAACCGCAAAAGAGATTGGACGGCAAATTGGACTTTGGACAGTAAAAGATGGAGATGAAGCGATAATTACTGGTCCAGAATTTGCAGCTTTATCAGATAGTGAGCTTGACAAGAAAGTTCTTGGCTTGAAGATTATTGCCCGAGCACGGCCTATGGATAAAAAACGTCTTGTTGAATCGTTGCAGCGCAACAGCCAAGTCGTTGCAGTAACGGGTGATGGAACTAACGATGCTCCTGCTCTGAAAGCTGCACATGTAGGATTGTCAATGGGTGACGGAACTTCTGTGGCTAAGGAAGCATCTGACATAACCATTATCGATAACTCGTTCAGCAGTATTGGCCGTGCAGTAATGTGGGGACGTTCACTTTATCAGAATATCCAACGTTTCTTATTGTTCCAGCTTACGGTAAATGTGGCGGCATGTTTTATTGTGCTTGTTGGAGCATTCATGGGTACAGAATCTCCACTTACAGTAACACAAATGCTTTGGGTCAATCTAATCATGGATACATTTGGAGCAATGGCTCTTGCCTCGCTTCCGCCGTCTCGTTCTGTAATGTGTGATAAACCTCGTAATCGTAAGGCTTTCATCCTTACAAAGCCAATGATGAAGGATATTCTTGGTGTGGGCGGTTTCTTTTTCTTGTTGCTCGTAATATTCCTTTATATCTTCCAGCATACGGAAATAACACAAATGACAGATCTTCTGCATTGTCAACTCGGCGAGGCTAATGGCCTGTCGCCGTATGAACAAACCTTACTGTTCTCTATATTCGTATGGACACATCTTTGGTATATGTTTAATACACGCTCGTTTGAAACAGGTAAGAGTTTCTTCCAACTGAAGATGAGCAAGGAATTTTTCACAATTGTCGCAATTATTTTTATGGGACAAATTATTATTGTGGAAGTTCTGTTTGATTTCTTTAATTGTACTCCAATGAAATTTTTGGATTGGATAATAATTGTAGTGTTATCTTCTTTTGTACTTTGGATAAGGGAACTATGGCACTTTATTGTTAGAAGATAATTATAAAAATCAGACTGAAGTTTTTGTTATTAATAGAAACTTTAGTCTGATTTTTTACCTGTTTTATAAGTTCCAGTATGTTGAATCTTCTTTGACTGTTTCAAAAACGCCATTAAGACTGCCTTTTAGCATTATAATTGCATCATGAATCTGTCTAGATGTAGTTTTTAAATTTTGTTTAAATAGATAAGCGGCACAGACCCCTTTTAAATAGCCGATTTTTTCTAATTCTTTATCAGTATATTCTGGTTTATATTTTTCTAATTCATTTTCTACATTGTTTAATCTTTCTGTTACAGTTAACCAATCTTCTTCATTATATGTATTACTATTGTTTTTTAGGTCAATACTTATTTCTTCTAATTCTCCAATTGGAGTCTCTTTGTCTTTACATGAATAAAAGCAAAAAAATATCAATACGATTAATAGAAATTTAGTTAAGTTATTCATAACATTAATAGTAATTTAAAACAGTAATAAATATTGCAAATATATAAAAAATATGATTACTATTGTATCGTTAATCAAAAAATAATAAATTATTGTGATAGAATATTTTAACGAGATACACTATATGGCGTTTAATCAGGCACACATGTATCTGTCTGTAGACGACTGCAGGCTTATGGCACAGGCCATGATTAACGTGCCAGAAGACGGACTTAGTCTGGATGTCTTTGCTAATTTCCTGCTTGCTACCTGCAATCTGCTCAACGATAATTATAACGACCTGATGAAGGTGGTCTATGAACGTAAGGTTGAGAGCAAGATGATATATACAGAGCTGAATGCTGATGATGACGGTCAGGATATGTGCGTCAACTGAACATCGGTTGAATGTATTAACTTTGTAAGGCGATATATGTGCTATTTGCGGGTTTGCGTGTGATGATGATAAATGCGGTTGATATAAATTGATTAACTTCGATTCTGCAGAATGTGCCTTTATGGGTGAAGATGCAGAAGGTGATAAAGGTGAAAACAAATTTTATAACAAAATAGACTATGAAATTTAAGAAAATTGATAAGGATGAGCTGGTGGGCAATGTCGTTGTTGGAGGCGTTTTGGCTGGATTGGTATTAAGCATTCCATTTGTAATGTTGGCAGATGGTGTAAAGAAGATTTATAACCGCATACCTGCCGTTGCAAGAAAGCGCGAGAGACTTAATGCCGAGATTCGTAAACTGGAGCAGATTCTCGGGCTTGAAGGCCGTGATGAAACCTGCGTGCAGTATGATCCTTATTTCTACAGAAATTTTTCACGCGACAGACTTCATTATTATTATGCGCTGAAGAATAAAGTGGAGAGGGGATATAAGAGTCCGGACATTGTCTTGGCAATGAAAATAAAGAAACCTGAAATAAATTTCCTGGATATGCTGGAATCACCTATTTGTCGTGCCAATTCAGGCCCGAGTAAATATATTGTTTATCTGATGGCAGACAAAGGCATTTATAACATCCCTGACGAAGCTGTGCAAAAGGTGCTGAAAGAAGATTTGGGAATGGAGTTGGTCGATAATGACTTTAAGTCTTTAGGTTTGGCTACATTGTCTGAATGCGGACGCCCCGGAGATTATTTCATTATGTCTTCTCCCGGTGAATACCTCTATGAAGATGTTTCATACAAGAATGAGACGATAAAGAAACTTATTGAAGACTTTAGACAGAGAATTCAGAAGTTGTAATGTTCTGCTTTGTTTATGGAATTGTGCCTTAATCTTAAGTCCAATACACAATTTTATTTTTTAGCATGAAGATGTGATTTTGCAATGTAGACATATAATGTCTTGAAATAATATCGTTTTAGCAAAAGGCATCAAATGGCTTATTAAAACGTGCCCTTTTGCATGCTGAAAGGTCATGTTTTGCGGTGTAAAAGGTATGATTTTATATGTCAGCGTTTTGTTTTATACAGATTTAAATATAATGGCATTTATAACGTATGCTGCATATTCTTGTTGCAATGTTTATGTTCTTGTGTTGATGATACGGGCGAATATATTTTTAAAAGAAACTCGTCACTCGTCACATTGCAGCTTAACCTATTGTCGCTCAGCGTGTTATAGCGTGATGAGTTGCCGGCCCAACTCATCACATAACATGGAGACAGCCGATAGTGTGACGAGTTGGAAAGTCAACTCGTCGCATCGTAATGCATTGAATGTCAAGTCGTTACATGCCGACGTGACGAGTGATGAGTTTCTTTAAAAACTTTTTAATGGTTTGTAAGATTGTGTCCTTTCCTGATCTCGGTTGACCTTAAACAGTCCTTTCCGTGATTAAAGTTGGCTTCGGTTAAATTTATAACTGTTATGGGTTGACGATATGTTTTAAATATAAACGCTGTTGAATTCTTGTTTGTCATTATTTATATGTAATTTTGGAATACTTTTCTTAGTGCCTTATACAAAGGACTTTGGGAGAATTACCCAATTTTGAGGTAATGACTTGGCAACTGTGCTATTTACTGCATTTTTCCACATTTTGCTTCAATGCAATAACTCGTGGTGCAAATATATGATATTGGGGTGGAAACTGCAAATATCCACCCCAATAATTATCAGTTAAGGAAATAGTATATCCTCTTTTGATATATTCCAATTATCGAAACTAATTTTCCACCGTTCCTCCATAAATTTCAGCATCAACAAACCACGCTTCTTTATTTCATCCGGAGTCCATTCTTTGTGTTTAGAAACTTCAATTTCACTATACGAGCCATTATAGTATCCTATTTCTTTTCCGTCTTTGTTTAGCAGACATTTCTTTTTGTCAAAATCGTAATTCTGCAACTTTGAATTTTTAGAACGGCTTAATAGTAATAGATTCCCCAAGGAATTCAAATACTGACGTTTTTCTGAAGGTTTAAGATGCCCAAAACGATTTTTCCAATAAATATCATTAGGTGATTGTGGGTATATGTGTTCAATTGTATCCTCTTTCTTTCTCTTGTTAAAGTCCTCCCAAGAGACTTTCATATTAGCATTGTCTTGTAGGTACAATTCATATTCATAGAGAAAATACCTAAGTCCGCTCCATGAATAAAAGCCTTCTCTATCATTTTTTGAGAATAGTTCTTTTATATGATTTTTGAATCTTTCCAAATCAAACCATCCATAATAGTTTTCATCGTCTTCCCCATCCGTCAAAGAGTCAATATCTGCCGTAATTGTTTCTATATCAAACTGTCCCATATAATACTCTCTTGTCTTTCTGTAAAGATTGCTATTTTGCGTATTTGAAGAACGGTGTGATACAGCAAAAACCAAGAAATTGAATCTTTCACAAGCATCTAAAAAATTCCAAATTAAATCCTCATTGGTTTCTTTGGTAAATACAGCCATTATCATTGGAGGGAAAGCTCCCCATCCAACTCGTTCCAGCTTCTGAATGTGCTCTTTTATTCTATCTGAATGATTAGAATATTGAATGTTAAATATGTAGAACCATTGCTTTACACATTTAGATAGGCTGTCTATATAATTTTTTATCTCTTTAATTGAGATATTTCCACTTATTACATTTTTTGCGGTGAATTTTTTCTTGAGCAAGAATTCGGCATACACATCAGACTGACTTCTATCGTATGTGAAATACATTATCCAATGATTAAACAAAAAGTCATCATCATCTAATGGATTATCCTTGTTTTTGCCTAAATATTCATATATGGTTTTCCATGTTTCATTAATATCTGTCCTTAATCGTCCTTTTGTTTCATCATCTTCATCTAATAAAGTGGATAAATATATTAGACGATTTTTTAGGAGTTCCAAATGGGACAAATCTTTGCCCCTGTTGTTCATTGTCTCAAATGTCACATATACATCTAATGAATCATCTATTTCATAATAATTGAATTTCAACCTGTTTGTAGCCTTATCAAAGATTGTCTCTCTATCCTCTTTGCTCAATGGCTTAAGCTTGTTTTTGAAATACTCTTTTGCAAACATAAGATTTGCTGTGTACAAGGTTTCGGGATACTTGTCTGCTGCAGAGGATTCCTGTTCTAAAATCTTTGTTTTGAAATACTCATCGCTTGGATTATCCTTTTCATATCCAAATACAAAAGATTTATATAGTTGGTTGTAGGAACGATACAAAAAACGGTCAATCCATTCACTCTTTTGCCCGTAATTAATACCTTCATTATCACTAAACGTACATAAAATCTCATGTAATAAGATAATTAAAGTCGTCAATCTCTGCTGTCCATCTATTACATAATATGCGGACAGACCCTTTTTGAGAAGCCATAAATCATCTTTCCATTTTTCGATATTAGATACCTCATTTGCATTTACAGGTTCTACCGTCAATAATCCAATATAATGTATCTTATTGGGGCTAAGGTTTTGAATATCCTCCCAAAAGTCCTCTAACTGGCGTTCTTCCCAAGAATACCCACGTTGAAAATCGGGAATACGAAATATTTTATTGTTGAATATTTCTGATAATGATTGTAATTTAGAATCACTCATCTTTGTTGCTTATTGTGCGTATAAAAAATCAAGCGTAAGTGCTTGAGTTAATCTGTCAATGTACGCTTGTTCTTCTTTTGTTAGTTTATCTTTTGCAGCTTTAAATTCAGGCGCAATCATATCAACCCTTTTATTTGATTCTTTTTTTGAAATTTCTTTTTTATAATTTAGTTTAAGAGGCTCTATCGCTTTATAGCTCAATTCTACAGCTTTCTTCATATTATCAGATAGAGTATCTCCCTTGGGCTCAGTATTAATATCAATGATAAAGAATTTGAATACAGGGTAACTATGCATCAAATCATCAGAATGCAAAGAGCTATAATGAGCTTCTCCATTCGCTTTTCTTCTAATAAATCCATCAAAATAAACGGTAGAGTAGTTGCTTAGATTCTTTATTGTTGTATATATTTTATCCGAATTTAAGCTATCTTTAGGTAATATGTAATCAACATCAAAAGTAACTTCTCTATATTTTTCTGGAGCATATTCTAATTCAAATGATAAAGCAATGGAATTTCCTGTTTCTCGGCTATTTATATCTTGAATGCGTGCTTTCCAATTAACAAATAACTTTACAGAATCCATATATTCGCCAATTGCATACTTAACACTATCATTAAATTCTTTCTCTAATATCTTATTCCCTAAACGATAGGACTTTTCCTTATTATTTGCAAGCATATTGTCGAAATTTTCCTGCTGTAAATTAGAGAATTTTTGATTTGCCCGATTCGCAGTTTCCACACAACTACACAATACAAGCAGAACAATAAGACTTAAACTTGTTTTTTTCATCTTGATTATATATTATTAGTTTAACAATCATATAATTATGCACGAAGCGTGAACCGTATGCCACACTCTTACTTGAAGGTCGTAGGAAACCTTGGATACAGATGCAACAATAGCAGCCCACGCTATAGCGTGAGAACCACTATGCTATCCTTGTATCCAATTTGAAAATTTCCTACGTTTTCAAGTACAAGATAAGCATAACGCTTCTTCTTTTTCTCGTATGTCTTTGGAAAGGGTTGCCCCAATCCACTGCAAAAGTACAAAAAATCCGTGATGTAACATTCTACTATCACGGATTTTATTATGATCTACAAGTTAATACCCCGATTTTGTCTTCTCGTTTGTGGTCTCAGCTTCTCCATAAACTCCTCTTTCTTTCGTCTGAACCAACTGACATGTGAAACTCCGTCTATGTGAAGATTATATTTCCCCTCCTTGTCCTCTTTTAGTGAACATACCGCTTTTTCAGCCTTAAAATGCTGGTTAAACTCGCAAGAATAGAGTTCCCCTTTGATTGAAACATCCTTGAATGTGCATAATTTCCGAATGACTGCATCACCAAAGTTCAGCGTATCACGTAGGAACTTGATGGTCGGCATCAGCTTCTCTACATACGGAAAGTAGCATTTGACAAAATCCACGAACTCGGACAGTTTGCGGTGTCGTTGTTCGTAAGCATCCGTTATCTCCTGTATGTGCTTCGCCTGTTGCTGTTCCCTTTGCCGTGCTTCTTCTTCAAGTTCAAGGATGCGGTCTTGCAAATCCTCATTCCTGCGTTCCAATGTCTTGACCTTGTTACTGCCGAAAAGAGAACCGACACTTTCAGCAATGTTGGTCGCAGCTGCGGTGGCTGCGCCTTTCAGTTTCTCGGTCTGTACTTCTTTCTTAGCTCGTCTGAGTTCCTGCTCTGCTTCGGTTTTCTGCTCCTGCAATTCCACCACTTCCGATTTCAAGCCGTCGGCAAGTTTCTGTATGTCCCGATAATACTGCTGCGTGGACTTGTGGCGAGCCTGTGAGCCGTCTATACCACGTTGCAGACCGTATTTTGCCATTGCTATGGCATAACTGTCTTGGTAGGATTTCAGTTTCAGCCGTGTCATGATGTCATCGGCACACAGCCTTACGGTGTCGGCTGGCTTCTTGCGGTAGCGTTTCTTTACCTGTTCCTCTTTTTTCTTGCGCTTGCGTTCTCCCTTGACAATCGGAACGAGTGTAATGTGAATGTGTGAAGTTTCCTCATCCCTGTGCAGATGTGCAGCCACGATATTTTCCTTACCGAACAGGTCGGCAAAGTATTTTATATTGTCGGCACACCATTCGTCAAGTCTGCCCTCTCTTTCGATACGCTCCATATCCTCGTGCGTTCCCGACACGTTGATACGGATAGCCCGAACTTGGTTGTTCCCGATTTTGCGTGTCAGTCCTGCTTCCTTCAATCTTTTCTGAATGGCAGCCGTGCGGTCTTTTATTCCATCGGGGTATGTGATGAGTTTTCGGTTAAGGTGCGTGCGTGTGGGGTCTGCGTTCTTCGGTATGATGAAACGCTCGATGTGGGCAGTCGTTCCGCTGTCGGAACCGTGCGCCTTTTCCATGTGTAATACTACGAATCCCATATATAATTCTTTTCTTATTCTGCTTGTGAAACATCGTTTGATTATTGCTTATGTACGGCTGTTGCCGTTGGTCTTGGAGAGTCCAGAGAGGTGCAACCTCTTTGGCTTATTGGGGAATTTTCAGCGTTGCTTGCAATGCGGCTCGGAAAATTCCCTAATAAGCTATGGTATTTTCCATCGGTAAATATCCGTGCCGCTGCAAGCATCCCCTTACATTTTCAGCCCTTTCTTTTTCGGTGGCTGTATCATCCGCCTTGCGGATTGGACTTGCTTCTTCTCTTTTATCGGCTCAGCCGATTGGGACATGGGCTTGCCGCACAGGTAATCGTTCAGGTCTTTATGCCCGTTGTAGTTGTCGGAGAAGTCCCGGATACGACCGCTGAACTCTCTTGCCAATTCCAAGTAGGCATTTCTTCCTGCCTCGTCATTGTCAAGCAGGCAGTGGATGCGATTGTACCTATGCAGCACATCTATGGCTTTGGGAACATTGGCAACCGAATTGAGGATAACGTAATCCTGCCCGTCAAGGTCAGGCATGGTCGGACAGTTCCTCATCCGCAACGTGAGGAATGACAAATAGTCCATCATGCCCTCGAACACGAGACACTTCTCTCTCGGCTCTCCCTGCTGGCGTATATGGCTGATGTCTTTCGGCGCGATGCACCCCTTGAAGAAACGGTTGCGTACTTCAAATCCTCCTGCCACATTCGGGAAGCCGATGGCGAAATAGGGCTTGCCGTTATGGATGAAATGCAGTTCCTTACATTCCAGCCTTGCCAAGTCGGAGTTTATGCCCCTTTCCTGCAAATAACGGAGTAATGCAGGATGGGCAAGTTCTCCCACCTCCAAATGTTGGAAACTCGGTTCGGATGCTTGCTGGCGAAAAGAGAAAGATACGGGACGGATGTGCGGTACCCGCTCCGCTATCTTGTTGAGCAGATAAGGCACATAGTCGGTTGCGTATAGTTCCTCTGCCAATGCGATAATGTTGCCGCCTTTGCCAAGTCCGAAATCGTACCACCTGTTAAGCTCGGTGTTTACCTAGAACGAGGCATCCTTTTCCTCTCTCAACGGTGATTTGTACCAAAGGCTGTTGCCTTGTTGTTTGACGGGCGTGTAACCCAGACTTTGCAGATAGTCTGCAATGCGTATGTTCTTTACTTCCTGTATGTTCATGATTTTCCTATGGTTTGATGATGATTGTAAAACCGATGAATTGATGAATGTGTATGCCAAACTATTGGATAGCAATCTTATACGTTCTCATCATTGTTTCATCAAAGCACTTACCAAAAGAGAAAATCATCATTTGCCTTATAGTGCATGGTCTGCCTGACCCTTTTTCTCTTTTCATCAGTAAGTTGTTTTTGATGAGTGTTTGATGAGAGTACAAACCTTTATCTATCAGTGTAGTTATATACTTATTCATCATTTCATCAAAATAATCAGAGTGCAGCCAATTGTTCTCTTGTTACGGTATAGAACCGTCCGATTCTTCGTATGGGAGAATAGCGACACTCTCGGGTATAGTCCACTTGATAGGTGGTGTAAGTAAGTGTATTCGGTGCAGGGGTAAGTTTCCAACACTCCTGCAATACCTTACGGACTTGGTGTTTCTCCACCTTTACCTGTGAGTGTACCAGCAAAAGAAGAAGGTCGTTGTAACAGAACGAGAAAGTGTCCGTGCCGACACTGTCCATGATGTCAAGGATAAGTTCTTGCATCTCTATCTCCAACCGGTTGCGATTACTGCGGATAATCTTCCGCAAGGCTTCGGTTTGCAACAACGAGGGTGCAAACCACATACGGCTTTCTTTTTCGGTGGATAGCTGTCTGTGTTGCAGAAAATGGAGAAAGGCGGGTATCTCCGCTTTCAACTTTTGTAGGAAGTCAGTGTCATCGGACTGCAAGCGGTCTATCTTGCGCACCCAATAGCGTGTTTCTCCTGCATCTATGATTACAGGCAGGTACTCGTTGTTGGAGCATAGCACGAACTTGGCAAAGAACGCAATCTCGTCACGGTCTTTGCCTTTGGCTTCCACCTTATAGGATAGGGTTGTACTGAGGTTCTTCAACCTCTCGCTGTCCTCCCTGCGGTTGAGCAGCACCTCATCCACCACGATAAGGAGCTTTCCTGCCCAATCGGAATTGAACTGGCTGCGGAAATCTTCGTTGGTATTGAACGTGACATTGTTCTGAAAGAGGGCTTTCAGAAAGTTCAGGAATGTACTCTTGCCTGTGTTGCGTTCTTCAGATACCAGCAGCAGGATGGGCAGTTTCTGTACGGGTTGCAGGTAGAGCAGTTGCAGATAGTCCATCCCCAACTCGTATTGCTCCCCGAAGATGTGCCGTACCAATGATTGGATGTGAGAGAAATCCCCTTCCTTTGGTTGGTGGTCTATCGGTTCATAGAGGTTAAGAAACTTGCCGACTACGGGGCGGTAGCCGATGTGTTCGGGTATGGTGCAGAAACCGTCATACTTGGGAACGCTGCCGATGTAGTCCTTGCCATAGTCTTGGCGCAGGGTCTCGTTGTTCCAAGGGATGCGTTTCTTTACATACCCTCCGTTCAGTCTTGGCTGCTCCACAATCTTGTAGAGCGTTGTTCCCACTCGGATGAACTCTTCTTTTGCCACACTGCCATCTGATGGCGGTTTGTGGCTGTTTTGTTGTTTTTTAGCTGACATAATCAAATGGTTTTAAGATCGGAAAATACCAGCTACAAAAGTATAAGTGTTTAATGGATAAGTTGTTACGCAAAATATAGCAGAATATAGAAAAAAGCCCCTCGGAACAAAAACTTTCAATGGCTGGGCAATGGAATCGGATTGAAAAGACGAAAAAACTCCCGAAAAGCGAATGGTTGGATAACGCTTTTCGGGAGAAAAAATCAGAGTATCTGTCGTATTGTTGTACTGACTTGCGGATTTAATGACTGCATTACGTCAGTCCCTCATCCCAATCTACGAGAGGTATTTGGTCTTTCCTGCATCGGCACTGCCCAGCGAAAAGAAGATGGCTTGTTTCTCTTTTCGCAAGTATAACCTTTTCAGAACGGCATTGCGCATTTGCATCGCTCCGAATGTACCGATGTGGAAAGCGAGGGCGATTATCGCTTCAAGGTTGTAAAACTCCATACCGCACTTGTCGGATAGGCGTATGGTACGCTTTATCTCGTACTCCCTTAACACGTCACTCTTGCAAAGAGCCCTTATCCCTGCCCGAATGGTCGGGGCGGTGACACCGAACAAATCCAACAACTCGGCTTCGTTCATCCAAACATTGGTTATGTCATTCGGTAAAATTACATTGCCAAACTCGTCTATTCTTATAATGTTTCTTTCCATAGTCCTATGCCATTGTTGTATTTCCAAAAGACTGGTTCAGTTTGTCACCGAACATCGTAAGGTCGTGGTCTATCTTCTGCGTTGTTATCTTCGCATAGAGTTGGGTTGTAACGATGTTCGTATGCCCCAACACACGGCTGACACTTTCAATCGGCATACCTTTACTTAGTGCGAGGGTGGCGAACCCATGCCTTGCACAATGGAATGAGATGTCCTTTGTGATTCCGCACTCTTTTATCATCTTTTTCAATGGCTTGCATATAGACCAATAGTTCAGATTCGGGAAAATAGACTTGTCCGTTTGAAATTCCTCGTAACGCCTAATAATCTGCAAAGGGATGTCAAGCAGTTTCACTTGGAACGGAACTTTGGTCTTGTGCCGTTTGGATAATATCCACTTCTCACCGTTCACCTCCACTATATCATCAGTAGTCAGTTCCTTAACGTCCACGAATGAAAGTGCGGTGAAGCTGGCGAAAACAAAGATGTCACGGATGTAGGAAAGTTTGGCATCCGCAAATTCGTGTGTCATCAATGTTTTCAGTTCTTCTTCCGTCAGATACTCACGTTCCTTGATGTTCGGACTGATATGGAATTGCGCAAACGGATTTCTCGGTATAAGTCCGTTGAAGTGCGCACGCATGACCACACCTTTCAGCCACATGCAGTTAGTCCAGATGCTGCCGTTCTGCAATCCTCTGTCGGTGGAAAGGAAAACGGCAAACTCCTTGATGAAGTCGGGTGTCAGTTCAAGCATAGACAGGTCGCTTCGCTTGTAGTTCGCCTTGATGAATGCCGCCACATGGTTTCTTGCACGAACCCTTGCCATGTAAGTTCCTTTTACACGGTCAGTACCCACACGCTTTTGAAATGTGGCATTGTCCTTGTCAAACGCTCCGAGCAATGTCTCATACTCGCAGCCGATTCCTTGATAGGCATTGCGCACCATTTCCGCCGTAACATACGCTTCACGGTCTGAAATGCGCTGGTAATGCTTGATGATTTGTGCCTTGATGTTATCTAAGGCGTGGTTGATGTCCCTTGCTTCAATGCTCTTGCCTTTGGCTCGGTTGCCTTTCGCATCCCAAAGCGTTTTCGGGATGGTCTGCTTGCAACTGAACTGCGCCACAGAACCGTTGATTGTCACTCGTCCCATGATGGGGACAATACCGTTTCTCTCCTTGCTGCCGTTCACGTAGAACAGCACTTTGAATGTACTTCTTGCCATACTCGTTTTTTGTTTGCAAAGTTAAATATCAACGAGTTAAACCTTGATACGCAAAACGGTGACAAACGGTGCAATAGCGTCCTACATGTGTTAAATCTTACATCTTCTTGGGTAATGATTTGCAAACCGTTCTCCTGCTATATTCTGCTTTTCTTTGCATTTTCCGCTTTTTCGATTTGTTCTCATCTGACACCGTAACGACTTTGATGTTAAGTCATTTAGCGTCATTTCTCCCATTTCCCGAGGTTATTCCAGCATTTATTTGTAATTTTGTTGCTAGCAAAAACACGAATATGCTTGATAAATGGAGACTGTTTAACATAAAAAGGAAATAGATCTATGGACAAGAAAAATGAAAAAGTAATTGCGAAATATCTGTCAGGAAAGGATGCTGAATATATGTATGAAACATGTGAAGAAACACCGGGCACATGTCCAGTATGCAACAACAGGTTAGAAGACGTGATAAATATGTCTTATAAAATAAGAAAGAAAAAAGGGGATTTATTTTATACCTATGATCTTTTTTGTATAGTGACAGAAACCTTCAAAAGATTTTGCGAAGAAAACAATTATCCTGATTTGACTTTCATACAAATAACGACATCACCGGGATTTTATTATTTTATGCCTGAGGGAATATTTAAAGTGGATGACGTACGCAGCAAAGTTAAATTTATGAACAAGAGAGAGTGCTGCGATTCTTATGATGAGATTATTTGTTCAAGACCTTTTTATAAAAGCCCCGACTTCATTCTACAAACAGATGATTTCATCCTTCGCACTAATCATAGATTCGGTTCATTTCAAATGAAAACACAATTAGTAATCATTGGACTCAAAACCATGAGAAAAATGCAAGACTATGGAATTAAAGGTATATATTTCCACAATGTATACGAGTAAATGCCAAAATTCCGGGCGAAAAGATTAGATTTATATGAACATACCAGAAATGGTTTACAACTTTTTTGCCCGTTAAGTTTACATTATTATTTATTCTCAAAAATCTTATCGAACACCAGCAAATAAAGAATTATGGCAAAACGAATAGTAACAAAAATCGGATATGTCTTTTGTGTGGAGATAGACAACAAGTATAAATGTTTTTTTCAATATGTGGCAAATGACATGACACAACTGAACAGCTCGGTGATACGAGTATTCAAAAAACATTATCCTATGGATTACGAGCCGGATATTGAGGAAATCGTGAAAGACGATATATATTTTTGTGCCCATACAATACTTAAATTAGGTATTCTGGATAATGTATGGTACAAAGTCGGTAAAAGCAAAAATCTCGGCGAGCCGGATAAGATAATGTTCAGGCTGTTCAGTGAAGGAGATTTTAGCAAAATGACGAAATCATATAACTGGTATGTATGGCAGATTAATAAAGAACATATACGTATCGGTGAACTGACTGGTAAATACAGACACTACAATCTCGGATGGGTGTTTCCATACCATAGTATTATATGCAAAATTAAAACAGACAAATTTGCAATACGGGAATTAGATTAACAACAAAGACAGGATTATGGCAAAACGAATAGTAACAAAAAACAGATTATAAGTGTGTACATAAATAATATTTATTCATTAAAACACAAATATACTTGATAAATGGAGACCTGAAATTGTATAGAATATAATTAAATTTATGTTGACATGATTAAAATCACAAAAAAAGCACTTTATACTCTTGTTGCATTATTTTTATTAAACAGTTGCTATATGGATTACGTATATAAGCATACGAGTTATAAATTACACGGATAAAAATTACGTGACATACGACTCGTATTATGATTCTTTAGGGGCTTATTGTGACAGTTTGAATTCTAAATTTTACAAAGGATATGACGAAAACAAGAGCAATATCATCGGACTGAATGGTCATTATATAAATAGAAAAGATAACGGACGATTTTCATATCCTGCAAAAAGTATTGAAGGCGTTTTCAGTTACAGCCCGGACGGAAAGATACGCTTTTATTTTATCACAGATTCCGTATTCTTTAACAATCCTTGGGACACAATCGTTAAATATCAGATGTATGACAAGAAACTGACATATACAGCAAAGGAACTTAAATTGTCAGATGGAATTATTGAAGTCAGATAAAAACATGAATAAAATATGGATAGGATAGCAAAGCTCATTTTAGGTTTATTATTCGGACCGTTATTAGTATTGATTCTTGTTTTGTTTGTCTTTTTACCAATAAGCCATGACCCAAATTATGATTCTGCCGTAACGTATTTCAGTGGCAATGACATAACAATAATAAACTTCACTGACAGTGACATAATATGTTTTTATACATCCTCTGACACAATGGGTGTGCATGGTGACAGCACAAATATAAGAATCATAAAATCATTTGACAAAGAAAAAGAAAAAATAAAGCAACAAAAAGACTTCTATCTCCATGCACATTCTCACCGGACGTACCGTCAAGGCAATATAACAGAACGTTTCTTCAGTCAGAGCTATGACGGCAAAATGCGTTTTTACATAATATCAACTTCCGTATTCTATAATAATCCTTGGGACACAATCGTTAAATACCAAATGTATGACAGAAAAATGACATACACCGCTAAAGAACTTGATTCTGTTATATATGTAAAAATAAAATAATGAAAGTTCATCTGGCATAAAAAACACATGGTCTTGTCGAAACACAAAAATATAAAATAAATGAAAATATAAATGCAATAAACTCATATAAATATGAGAAATATAAGAACTATAGAAGGAGCATTGAATCTTTTTGAGAAAAATGCTATCATACAAGGAGAAGCTATTATTTCTGGCAATTACAAAATTTGTAATAAAACTCATGACATTATAACGAAATGTATAAACTTTCTCAAGAAAAAAATAAAATGGATTTGCTGTTGCCCTATTTAGAACACAAAAATGTCTCTGTCAGATATATAGCCGCATCTGCTTTACTTCCATTATACACAAAAGAAAGTAAAAAGACTCTGAAATGGATAAGGAAAAAGGATAAAAGCATAATCGGACTGAATGCAGAAATAACATTAGATGAGTGGAGAAAAGAAAAATGGATGAAAATCATAAAGAAGTTATGGCCAGAACCCTGTGTACTATGAAAATATAAGATAGAGAACTTTGACAATGTTTATAATGATTTTAGCTGAAAAATAAATTATGGGAAAAATAAAAAACATAGAGGAAACGTTAGTAATATTTGAGGATTGTGCAATTAAACGTGGATTTGCGATTGATGAAGGTTGCTATAAAAAGGCATAGTATAAATTCTGATATATACAACAAAAAACAGGAAAGCATTTTGCTTTCCTGTTTTCGGTGGGCCATCCAGGGCTTGAACCTGGGACCTCCAGATTATGAGTCTGTTGCTCTAACCAACTGAGCTAAAAGCCCTCTTAAACCTTGCGGTGTTAAGTTTTCGTGTGCAAAGGTATAGCTATTTATTTAAATAACCAAATATTTTTTGCAAAATATGCTTTAAATGACGAAGAAAAGTTGTTTTGCGGTAAAATATTCGTTAAAAAACCATGATTGTGGGCGTCTCGTTGATACAATTCAGCGAATTATGTTAACTTTGCAGAATGTAAAATTAACGGACTCATAATGAGGCTTACGGGTCTTGACGGGTCTGTGATGTTCAAGTCGGATTATAATATCAATTCATTATTTATACGTCTTAAATGAGTAACGAATTTAACCCATTATTCACCAATCAGCCCGGGCTGACGGATAATGAAGTGGAAAAGAGCCGTTCGGCGCATGGCGAGAATGTGCTTACACCCCCGGAGAGGACACCCTTGTGGAAACTTTATCTTGAAAAATACAAGGATCCGATAATCAAAATCTTACTTTTTGCAGCTGTTATCTCGCTCGGTCTTGCCGTAATCGAGAACAACTACATTGAGTCTATCGGCATTATCCTTGCCATAATCCTTGCCACCACCATCGGCTTTTACTTCGAGATGGACGCAGCCAAGAAGTTTAATGTGCTTACGGCTCTAGGCGAGGAGTCGCCCGTAAAGGTGCGCCGTAACGGCAAGGTGGTGCAGGTGGCACGCAAGGACATTGTCGTGGGCGACATTGTTATAATAGAAGTCGGCGACGAGATACCTGCCGACGGAACGCTTATCGAGTCGACCGACCTGCAGATTGATGAGTCGTCGCTCACCGGTGAACCTATAATAACAAAGCATGCCGACCCCGACAAGAACGACAAGGAGGCCACTTATCCCTCGTCGAAGGTGCTGCGCAGCACTATGGTGATGAACGGCCGCGGCGTGTATCAGGTTACTGAGGTTGGCGATGCTACTGAAATAGGCAAGGTGGCACGCTCAAGTACGGAGATGACTTCGGTTAAGACTCCGCTGAACATGCAGCTCGACAAGCTTGCCAAGATGATAAGCAAGTTTGGTGTGGGCATATCAGTGGCAGCATTTGTGATATTCCTCGGCCGCGACATACTGACCGATCCGCACAACCTGTGGCATTCGGACAACTATCTCGGCATGGTGAAGGTGGTGCTCGAATACTTCATGATGGCCGTTACGCTCATCGTGATGTCTGTGCCCGAGGGTATGCCTATGGCCGTTACGCTCAGCTTGGCTCTCAACATGCGCCGCATGCTCAAGAACAACAACCTTGTGCGCAAGCTGCATGCCTGCGAGACAATGGGTGCTGTTACGGTGATATGCACCGACAAGACGGGTACGCTGACGCAAAACAAGATGCAGGTGGCCGACATGGCAATGTATGCCGACGACGCAGCTCTGTTTAACGAAGCCATAGCATACAACACAACCGCACATCTCGACGAAGAAGGAGGCAAGGGCATTGGTAACCCGACGGAGGTTGCCCTGCTGCTGTGGCTCGAGAAGAACAAGACTGACTATAAGGCGCTGCGCCAGGCAGACAACATAGAGCATCAGCTGCCGTTCTCTACCGAACGCAAGTATATGGCAACCATAGTTAAACGCGGCTCTGAGCGAGTGCTCTTCGTGAAGGGTGCGCCCGAGATTGTTGCCAAGTTCTGCGACATAGACGACGCGCGCCGCAACGAGATACGCGAGCGCCTTACGGGATATCAGAACCAGGCCATGCGTACACTGGCGTTTGCATATAAGGTGCTCGGCAACGGCGACGACATCGACACTGCCAAGCTGACGCCCGACGCCCACCTTACGTTCCAGGCCGTGGCTGCCATAAGCGACCCGATACGTCCCGACGTGCCCGCAGCCGTGAAGGAATGTATCGACGCAGGTATAACCGTTAAGATAGTAACCGGCGACACATCTGCCACTGCTATCGAGATAGCCCGCCAGATAGGCATCTGGGATGCCGATACGCCTGCCGAGGCTCAGATAACAGGTCCCGACTTTGCCGCTTTGAGCGACGATGAGGCTTTCAACCGCGTTATGAAGCTGAAAGTGATGAGCCGTGCAAGGCCGACCGACAAGCAGCGCCTTGTGAACCTGTTGCAGAAGCACGACGCCGTGGTGGCCGTTACAGGCGACGGAACCAACGATGCTCCTGCGCTCAATCACGCCCATGTGGGTCTGTCGCTCGGTTCGGGAACGTCGGTTGCCAAGGAGGCCAGCGACATGACGCTGATAGACGACTCGTTCCGCAGCATTGTCAACGCCGTTATGTGGGGCCGCTCGCTCTACCGCAACATACAGCGCTTCCTGTTCTTCCAGCTCGTAGTAAACGTTACGGCTCTGCTGCTCGTGCTTTGCGGCTCAGTGATAGGAACAGAAATGCCGCTCACCGTTACACAGATATTGTGGGTGAACATCATAATGGACACCTTTGCCGCACTGGCTCTGGCATCTCTGCCGCCGTCGGAGGAGGTGATGAAGGAGAAACCGCGCAAGCGCACCGACTTTATCATCACACGCGGCATGGCCAAGGGCATCGTGTTCTGCGGCCTGGCATTCTTTGCCGTGCTGTTCGCATTGCTCTTGCACAGTCTGTCGAGCGGTGCCGACCTTCATATACATGAACTCTCGATATTCTTCACCACGTTCGTCATGCTGCAGTTCTGGAATCTGTTCAACGCCAAGTCGTTCGGCTCTAACCATTCGGCATTCCACGACTTCAAGCACGACAACGGTCTGCTGCTCGTCCTGCTGTTCATCCTTGCGGGCCAGTGGCTCATCGTAACCTTCGGCGGCAAGATGTTCCGTACGGAACCGCTGTCGGCCATGGAATGGATAACCATAATCGGCGCAACATCCATAGTAATGTGGGTAGGTGAGATATGGCGCGGAATAAAGAGGCTGAGATGCAAGAAATAAAGAACATAATATTCGACTTCGGCGGCGTGCTTGTCAATCTTGACAAGCATCGCTGCATCGAGGCTTTCGACAAGATTGGAGCACACGAGATAGTAAGGTACGTTGACGAGTGCCGTCAGGAAGACCTGTTTCACGACCTTGAGGTGGGCAACACCGGCGTTGAGGAGTTCTGCAACGAGGTGAGATGCATCTGCACCGGCTGTAATGCTGACGATGCAGACATCTGCGAGGCATGGAACGCACTGCTGACAGACATACCCCGCCAGCGGCTCGAAAAACTGGCAAGCCTCAGGGGGCGCTACCGCATGGTGCTGCTGAGCAACACCAACCCCATACACTGGCAGAAGGCCCTGGACGGCATGTTCAGGAATGACGGCATGGATGTTGACGACTATTTTGAGAAAACATATCTGTCGTACCGCATGCACATGCTGAAGCCCGACCCGCAGATATTCGGCAAGGTGCTCATGGACTCGGGCATGGCGGCCTACGAGACGTTGTTTATCGATGACTCGCCCGTAAACTGTGCTGCTGCCAGCCAGCTGGGCATGATGAGCCTTAACCTTACGGGCGACGAATGGCTCGACCGTGTGTGAAATAATAACCGTAAAGTAGCTTATGAGAACTATATTTACAGATACCGACAGCGCTGAGATGGCGCCCTGCGTGGCCACCATCGGATTCTTCGACGGCGTTCACCGCGGACACCGGTATCTCATAAAGTCTGTAACCGACTGCGCGGCGGCCAGCCCTGAACTGCAGTCGACGGTGATAACCTTCGACCGCCATCCGCGCCAGGTGCTCAACATGGACTTTCAGCCCAAGCTGCTGTCTACGCTCGACGAGAAGCTGGCACTGCTGTCAAAGACCGGTGCCGACAACTGCGTAGTGCTCCACTTCGACCGCGACATGGCTGCCATGACGGCCTACGACTTTATGCGCGACGTGCTGCGCGACCGCCTGAACGTAAGAAAACTCATCATGGGCTACGACAACCGCTTCGGCCACAGCCGCACAGAAGGCTTTGACGACTATGTGGGCTATGGCCGCGAGATAGGCATCGAGGTGGTGCGCGGCAATGCTTTCGTGCTCAACGGCGTCAACGTAAGCTCCTCGGTTATACGCACATTCCTTTCCGGAGGCGAGGCCGACATGGCTGCCATGTGCCTTGGCTATCCTTACTTCTTTTCAGGTAAGGTGAAGGGCGGCTACCGTGAGGGACGCAAACTGGGCTTTCCCACGGCCAACATTGAGGTGGACGATGCGCAGAAACTGATACCCGAGCATGGCGTTTATGCCGTGAAAGTAAGGGTGGAGGGATGTGGCGGTCTGCTCAACGGCATGATGAACATCGGCACAAGGCCAACCTTTGACGGTCATGAAACCACGCTCGAGGTTAACATCTTCGACTTTGAGGAAGATATCTACGGCCGGCAGGTAGACGTGCTGTTCTATCACCGCCTGCGCGACGAGCAGAAGTTCTGCTCAATCAAAAAGCTCGTAGACCAGCTGTGGCTCGACCGCGAAGCTGCCGAAAAGATACTCGAAAGGGCGTGATTGCTAAGTGCGATGCGTCCATTCGCACATATTTTTCCTGTTAAAACATAGTTTTATCACATAAATTCAAGAAATGAAGAAAGCATTATTATATCTGTTTGCATTCATCTGCATACAGTATTTCGTGTCGTGGGCGGTGTTTGCCGTGTGGCTTCTCGCCGCCGGCCATTCCTCGTCAGACGTGCTCGCCGTGCTTAATGGTCAGAAGCTTGAGCTGATAACCGCCCCCATGCAGATACTTTCGTGCGCCGTTTACAGTGCCCTCACGCTTGCGCTGTTTGTCTGGCGCAAGTGGGCCGTGCTCTCGCCTGCCTATCTGCGTTCAGGCAAGTGGGGCATATTCTTCTGGAGCGGCATAGCCTCGCTCGGCACTCTGCTGCCTTCGGTGTGGCTTCAGAGCCTTATGCCTGACCTGGCCAACACGTCAGAAGAAACATTCCGCCAGCTCATGAGCAGCCAGTATGGCTATTTTGTGCTCTGCCTGCTGGTTCCGTTTGTTGAGGAGACCGTGTTCCGCGGCGCCATCCTCAAGTCGCTCCTCGGCAGCTTCTCGCGTCCGTGGGTGGCCATATTGATATCAGCCGCCGTGTTTGCTGTCATCCATCTAAATCCTGCCCAGATGCCCCATGCCTTCCTCATTGGTCTGTTGCTCGGCTGGATGTATTACCGCACGGGGAGCATCCTGCCCGGTGTGGCCGTCCATTGGGTCAACAACACCGTGGTGTACGTCTTGTGCACGCTGTTCCCGCATATAGCCTCGATGAGCAGTCTCGACGGACTTTTCGGCGGCAATCAGAAGAGTGTGGTGCTGTCGCTGATATTCTCTATGTTCATATTCCTGCCCGCCATCTATCAGCTCAACATGCGGATGAAAAAGTAAAGAAAACTGATAATTTCCGTACGTTTAACGCTCTCAGAATGGCGATGCCGGCGGCAAAGCCGTAAGTCGGCGCAAAAAGCGCGAAAAATTGCATGTTTTGTTATGTGCTTTATTATCAGTGCTTTACGCCGTTTCTAGGATGCGGGCGCAATGGTTAAAATATATTACTATGCCGTTTATGGTGCAAAAGTGGCCGCTTTACACATCGTAAAGCGGTCACTTTTGCTTCAGAAATGCACTTTTTTGCCCGTAAAATCCTTCTTCTGCCATCATAATATGAGTTTGATAGTAAACAGATGTTAATGGGTGCCGGTCTTTTATCTGTAAAATTTAACATCTGTTGTACTTTGTGATTCTAGAACGGAAAATATTTTTGTCATAAGTTTTTACTGCCTTCAAATTGTCCATGACAGTCTGCTTTAGTAGTCTCAAATATCGCATAATCTTGAGCTGCCGTTGCTCTGCATATAGTTTTGTCCGGCAGTGGCATTTGTGCATTCTGTTGGCATTTGTCGCTTCTTTTATGCCGTCAGCCATCTGCTCTTTTCATGTGGACAGCCATGCCTGTGGCGGAAGCTGGCAGTCGAGGCTATATGTAGGGTTAAACCGATGGATAATGCTTACTTCTTGGTTATAATTATAAAAAAAGAGCCGTGCGCATCTGTGCGCAGCGGCTCCTCTCGTCAACAAAAGATATTATGCAACCGATGTCGCATCGTTAAATAATAATGATACACTAATACTCTATTGTTCGTGGTCAACAAGGTTGGCTGGCTGTTTGCAGGTCTTTTAGTAAGGAATATATGATTATCCCATTCCTCTGAACGGGACAGATCATAATTCCTGCGCATCATTTATCCTGAAAAACATTCATCTTTTTATCAGTTATATGCCGATTCGCCGTGCTCGTAGATGTCGAGGCCCTCTTCCTCTACACGTTTGTCTACACGCAGTCCGGCAATCTTCTTTATTGCATAGAACATCAGGCAACCTGAGGCGGCAGCCCAGGTGTCTATGCATATAATGCCCATGCACTGGGCCCCAAGCAAACTCAAGTCTCCGCTGTACATCAGTCCTCTGTCAACGGCTAGCAGTCCTGTCATCAGCGTGCCCAATATGCCGCATACGCCATGCACGGAGCTTGCGCCCACGGGGTCGTCTATGTGGAGCCTGGTGTCTATAAATTCAATGGCAAATACAAGTACGGTTCCGCATACAAGGCCTATGACTACTGCACCTGCAGGCGACACAATGTCGCATCCGGCTGTTATGCCCACAAGTCCTGCCAGTATGCCGTTAAGAGTGAGCGAGAACGAGGGCTTGCCGTATTTAATCCAGCTTACGCACATAGTGGCTATGCCTCCGGCTACGGCTGCAAGGTTTGTCGTGAGAAAAACGTGAGATACCGCCGTGCGGTCGGCCGCTGTGGCTACGGCAAGCTGCGAGCCGGGGTTGAATCCGAACCATCCGAACCACAGGATGAACACCCCGAGGGCTGCTAGCGTAAGGTTGTGTCCCGGTATGGCCTTGCTTTTGTTGTTCTTGTCGTATTTTCCTATGCGCGGTCCGAGGATGAATGCCCCTGTGAAAGCCAATACACCTCCTACGGAATGCACTACGGCAGACCCGGCAAAGTCGTGGAAACT
This sequence comes from Xylanibacter rarus, assembly GCF_001275135.1. GTDB lineage: Bacteria > Bacteroidota > Bacteroidia > Bacteroidales > Bacteroidaceae > Prevotella > Prevotella rara. The sequence continues at coordinate 38,097 of NZ_LFQU01000010.1, forward strand.
ATGTCCGAAAGTACGCATCATGAAGGAGTCTCCGCTGCCGTCCATGAGCCATCCTCCTCCCCATGTCCAGTGGCCTTCTACCGGATAAATTATTAGTGAGATTAAAATTGAATAAATAACGTACATGCTGAACTTCGTGCGCTCTGCCATTGCTCCTGACACTATCGTTGCTGATGTTGCGCAGAACACCGTCTGAAACATAAGAAAGCCCTCGGTGGGCAGTCCGGCCGGGTGAGTGTAGAACGAAAGGTCGCAGAAGTTTGGCGCTCCGATGAAGCCTTCGCCACCGCTGCCGAACATGAAGCCAAAGCCGACGAACCAGAACAGCAATGAGCCGACCATGAAGTCGACAAAGTTCTTGAACAATATGTTCACTGTGTTCTTGCTCCTGGTGAATCCTGCCTCGCAGAAGGCAAATCCAGGCTGCATGAAGAATACGAGCATTGCGGCAAGGAGCATCCATACCGTATTTAATCCTATTGTCAAATCTGTCATAATCCTAAAAACTTTAAATGCAAATAACTTTACCTTGATAAACATTCCTGTCATGCCGTCGTTGGCAGGAATGTCTTATTATATGTAACAAAATACCACTTTTGGTCTAGATGAAGATATTGTTGTCCTTAACGGCATAGACGGCTTTTGCCGAAGAAGCAGCAGCTATTTTTCCTGCTCCGCATTATATAGGGCGATGTCTCCCTGCTCGCCTGTGCGTATGCGTATGGCATTTTCAATTGGTATCACGAATATCCTTCCGTCGCCAATCTCTCCTGTGTATGCAGCCTTCTGTATTGCTGCAATCGTCTTTTCGACATTCTTTTCTCTTACCACTATGCTGATTAGAGTGCGTTCTATGCAGCTCGTGTCATACATTACGCCGCGATAGATACGTGCCTGGCGCGTTTTTCCTTCGCCCCTTACGTCATAGTAAGAAAACCATTCAATGTCTGCCGCAAGCAAAGCCTCCTTCACTTCCTCAAATTTTGTCTTGCGGATAATTGCTTCAATTTTCTTCATGATTAGTTGCTTTTTGATAATTAATAACGGTTTTATCTTTTCGTTTTGTAATTTATGTCTGCAAAATTATGTCAATATGTGCGTAAATACAAATGTATTATGTCGTTATGTTTGTTGGAATGTAATTTTCTTTTAAAATGTAATCAAAATAAAGTTTTATTGTTATAAATTGTAAGTATAATAGTTTTATATAGAACAAAATGTAGTAAGAGTGACGCCGTGATGAAAATTGTTGAATTATTATATATGGATATCGGTTTGAGTGATAATTATTAATTTATATGTCTATATATGTTTTAATCTATTATTAAATTGATGTGTTTGAGAGTTAAATGTAATTTTTAGTTTAAAGTTGTGTAATAATTCGACAAAAATAGGAAAATGTTTCACAAGATGTTGTAAATTTGCATTGAAAATCATGCAAAAAGAAAACATTAACGTGAAAAGATAATCATAATGACACCAACAATGATTAGATTTACGAAGATGCACGGAGCCGGGAATGATTATATTTATGTTAATACGTTGCTGTATAATATTCCTTCTCCTGTTGAGGCTGCCATAAAGTGGAGTTCGCGCCATAAGGGCATAGGCAGCGACGGACTGGTGCTGATAGGGCGTCCTGTGTCTGCCGATGCCGATTTTTCCATGCGCATATTCAATGCCGACGGTTCTGAAGCAATGATGTGCGGCAATGCCTCAAGGTGCATTGGAAAGTATCTTTATGAAAAAGGCATGACGTCGAGTCGTACTATACGCCTCGAAACTCTTTCAGGAATAAAGACTCTGAACCTGCATGTCTGCGGACAGAAGGTTGACAGCGTAACCGTAGATATGCTTGAGCCGCGCTTTGATGTGGCCGGACAGTTTGTGCCTAGGACAGACGCCGAGGCGGGAGGCATGCTTGAAGCCGGCGGAAAACTCTTTAAAGGCACGTTCGTGTCGATGGGTAATCCGCATTTCGTGATATTCACGGACGCTGAAGGCCTTGCCGACGTAGAGACCTACGGGCGCTTGCTGGAGCATCACGAGGCTTTTCCTGCACGCTGTAATATAGAGTTTGCCCATCTCGTTGAGAAAGACACGCTGCGTACAAGGGTGTGGGAGCGTGGAAGCGGCATAACGATGGCATGCGGCACCGGGGCATGTGCCACGGCTGTTGCGGCGGCAAAGCTCGGAGTGGCAGGCTGCAGCAGTAAGGTCGTGATGGACGGAGGCACGCTCGAAATTGAATGGAGAGAAACTGACAATCATGTTTATCTTACTGGCGGTGCCGAATTTGTGTTTGACGGTGAGATACCGCTTCCCTGATAAGGTTGCGGATATAAGCATAAATCAGATTAGGTGAGTTTTTTAAAGACAAAAGATTGTATCAGGAATTTTTAGAAACAGGCAGAGGCCGGAATTAGGAACAGTCACAACATAGAAAAGAAAATAACTTAAACATCAATAAAAATAAATATGGCATTAATAAACGAACATTATCTAAAACTGACAAAAAACTATCTGTTTGCCGACATTGCGAAAAAGGTGAATGCCTTTAAGGTGTCGCATCAGAAGGCCAACGTGATAAGCCTTGGCATCGGCGACGTTACGCGTCCGCTGTGTCCTGCTGTTATCAAGGCCATGCACAAGGCCGTTGACGAGATGAGCACCAGGGAAGGCTTTCACGGATACGGTCCTGAACAGGGATACATGTTCCTGCGTGAGGCTATCGTGAAGAACGACTATCTTTCGCGCGGCATACATATCGACCCGAGTGAGGTGTTCGTCAACGACGGTGCAAAGAGCGACACGGGCAACATTGGCGAGCTGGTGCGCTGGGACAACAACTTCGGCGTTACCGATCCGGTATATCCCGTATATGTCGACTCAAACGTGATGTGCGGCAGGGCTGGTGCGCTTGTTGACGGCAAGTGGAGCAACGTTACCTACATACCATGCACGGAAGAGAACAACTTTGTGCCACAGATACCCGACCAGCGTGTCGACATAATATACCTGTGTTATCCGAACAACCCTACGGGAACCGTTATAACGAAGGAAGAACTGCGCAAGTGGGTGAACTATGCGCTGAAAAACGACACTCTGATATTCTATGACGCTGCATACGAGGCTTATATTCAGGACGACGACATTCCCCATTCAATCTATGAGATAAAAGGGGCGCGCAAGGTTGCTATAGAGTTCAGAAGTTTCTCGAAGACGGCAGGATTCACCGGCGTGAGATGCGGCTATACGGTTGTGCCCAAGGAACTTACGGCTGCCAGCATAGACGGCAAGGAGCGCTATCCGCTGAATCCGATGTGGTATCGCAGGCAGTGCACCAAGTTTAACGGCACAAGCTATATAAGCCAGCGCGCAGCCGAGGCTATATATACCCCCGAAGGCAAGGAGCAGGTAAGGGAGACTATAAAATACTATATGGACAACGCCAAGATAATGCGCGAGACGCTGACATCTTTAGGACTGAAGGTGTATGGCGGCGTAAACGCTCCGTATCTCTGGGTGAAGACTCCGGGCAACATTGACAGCTGGAAGTTCTTTGAGCAGATGCTCTATGGAGCGCAGGTGGTATGCACGCCGGGCGTAGGCTTCGGTCCGAGCGGCGAAGGCTTCGTAAGGCTTACAGCCTTCGGTGAGCGTGAAGACTGCAAGGAGGCCATGCGCCGCATAAGTCTGTGGATGCAGAAGTAGAATGCGGCAGGACGCCGGGCCGTAAGGTTTCTGCTTGACGGGCGTAAGTACACACCGGGCGACGTGGCGTCAATGACATGTGGGTGAGTGGTGGCGTGTGGCGCATGCTATGCCAATTTAAGTCTGCGAAAGACTTACTTTGTATTATAAATTGCGCTATGAATGTAAAAAAAAGCAACATTTATCTCATAAAAAGGTGTCATAATGAAATTTAGCATTATCTTTGCATATGTTTTCAGATAAAGAATAGGCATAAGTATAATAAATAAAACTTTTTAACAATGACAAACTTAAGATTTCAGGTTGTTGAAGAGGCTTTCAAGAAAAAGCCGCTGGAAGTAATGGTTCCGCTGGAACGCCCGTCTGAATACTTCGGCAAGTATGTCTTCAATAGGGCAAAGATGTATAAGTACCTGCCTGCAGATGTATATGACAAGCTCATTGATGTCATTGATAACGGTTCGCGACTCGACCGCTCTATAGCCGATGCAGTGGCTGCCGGCATGAAGCAGTGGGCCGAGGAGAACGGCGTTACACACTACACTCACTGGTTTCAGCCGCTTACAGAAGGCACTGCCGAGAAGCACGACGCCTTCATAGAGCACGACGGCAAGGGCGGCATGATAGAGGAGTTCTCGGGCAAGCTGCTCGTACAGCAGGAGCCTGACGCAAGCTCGTTCCCCAACGGCGGTATCAGAAACACCTTCGAGGCACGCGGATATTCAGCCTGGGATCCCACATCACCCGTGTTCATCATGGACGACACGCTGTGTATTCCTACTATCTTCATCTCTTACACCGGCGAGGCTCTCGACTACAAGGCTCCGCTGCTGCGTGCCCTTCACGCTGTGAACACTGCCGCAACTGAGGTTTGTCATTATTTCGATCAGAGAGTAAAAAAGGTTACATGCAACCTTGGATGGGAGCAGGAGTATTTCCTCGTTGACGAGGGACTCTACAGCGCACGTCCCGACCTGATGCTTACAGGACGCACCCTGATGGGCCACGACTCTGCCAAGAACCAGCAGATGGACGACCACTACTTTGGCACCATCCCCGACCGCGTACAGGCCTTCATGAAAGACCTTGAGGTGCAGGCTCTCGAGCTGTCGATCCCCTGTAAGACACGCCATAACGAGGTTGCCCCCAACCAGTTTGAGATAGCTCCTATATTCGAGGAGACCAACCTGGCCATCGACCACAACATGCTGCTCATGTCGCTCATGAAGAAAGTGGCACGCAAGCACGGCTTCCGCGTACTGCTGCATGAGAAGCCCTTCGCAGGCATCAACGGTTCGGGCAAGCACAACAACTGGAGCTTGTCTACCGACACCGGCGTGCTGCTGCATGCACCTGGCAAGACTCCTGAAGACAACCTGCGCTTCGTTACCTTCATCGTTGAGACTCTCATGGGCGTATACAGACACAACGGACTGATCAAGGCTTCTATCATGAGCGCTACCAACGCCCATCGTCTGGGAGCCAATGAGGCACCTCCGGCAATCATATCTTCGTTCCTCGGCAAGCAGCTGTCAGAACTGCTCGACCATATAGAGAACAGCAACAGCAAGGACCTGTTCAACGTGGCAGGCAAGCAGGGCATGACGCTCGACATACCTGAGATACCCGAACTGCTCATAGATAACACCGACCGCAACCGTACAAGTCCGTTTGCCTTTACAGGTAACCGCTTCGAGTTCCGTGCCGTGGGCAGCGAGGCCAACTGTGCTTCGGCCATGATAGCCCTCAACACTGCCGTGGCTGAGGCTCTGACCGACTTCAAGAAACGCGTTGACGCCCTCATCGAGAAGGGACAAGACCAGACCAGCGCCATCATCGACGTGCTGCGCGAGGACATCAAGACCTGCAAGCCCATACGCTTCGACGGAAACGGATATTCTGACGAGTGGGTTGAGGAGGCAAAGCGCCGCGGACTCGACTGCGAGACAAGCTGTCCGCTTATCTTCGACAACTACCTGAGCAAGGAGTCGATAAAGATGTTTGAAGACATGAACGTGATGAGCGAGAAAGAGCTTGCTGCCCGCAACGAGGTTAAATGGGACACCTACACCAAGCGCATACAGATTGAGGCACGTGTAATGGGCGACCTGTCGATGAACCACATCATACCTGTGGCAACCCATTATCAGAGCCAGCTGGCCAAGAACGTTCAGAACATGCTGCAGATATTCTCTAAGGAGAAGGTTGAGAAGCTCTGCTCGCGCAACATCAAGATTATTGAGGAGATTGCCGAGCGCACGCAGATCATAGAGAACGGCGTTGACGAGCTTATCAACGCGCGCAAGGTGGCCAACAAGATTGAGAGCGAGCGTGAGAAAGCCATAGCATATCACGACACGGTGGCTCCAAAGATGGAGGAGATACGCTACCACATAGACAAGCTCGAGCTTATCGTTGCCGACGAGCTCTGGACTCTGCCTAAGTATCGTGAGCTGCTCTTCATAAGATAATAGCCAGACATTATCAATATAAAGACTGACGGCAGTGGGGCTGATGTGCCCCGTGTGTGCCGCCGAACATATAATTTTAACGTGACAATCTATTTCTTTTATTGATTGTTTTAAGTTAACTGACGGGAAGTCTCTGTGAAGAGGCCTCCCGTTTTATTTTGTGTCTTATCATGTTTTCCGCCCTGCTCATGGGCTTTGCTACGTGGTAAAAACTTATGACAAAAATATTTTCCGTTCTGGAAAATGAAAATATAACGGATGTTAATTTTATTGGATAAAAATGTTGTATGGTTAACATACGTTTACTTTTATCATACTATTAAAGGAATAAAAGCATGGTTTTTTGAGTCTGAAAGCATGCTTTACGGACGAAAATCGGGCATGTTTTGCAGCGTAAGTGGCCCACTTTTGCACCGTAAACGGCAGAGTAATATTTTTTAACCATTGCAGTTTTGTCTCTTCTTGGGCATAAAGTGCTGATAATAAGGAAGATGACAAAACTGCAATGTTTTTCGTGTTTTTTGCGCCAAACTATGGCTTTGCCACGGGCATCGCTGTTCTGAGAGCGTCAAACGGACGGAATTTATCCGATTATTTTACAAAACGGCATTCCGGGCAGCATTGCCTTTTGCTGCCCTTGAGTGCATCGGCTCTGTCCCGGCGTCATGCATACGAGTGCATTCCGCCAAGAAAATAGTTCACGCCGAAGTATGTCATCAGTATTGTGGCAAAGGCTGCCACCATAAACACGTGCCACGGCATGGGCCTGCGCATCATCGGGAGCGACGTCCCGTGTGCAGCCGCGGCATACACCATGAAGGTTATCATCGCCCACACCTCCTTGGCGTCCCAGCTCCAGTAGGCGCCCCACGACACGTTGGCCCACACCGCGCCTACGAATATGCCTACGGCCAGGGCTGCCATGGCAGGATAGTAGAACAGCTGCGACAGGGCGCGCAGGGCTGCAAGCTGAGCGGCGAGCACCTCTGCACAGCTGCCCCTCATGGCGCGCAGCAGCAGGGCCGTGATGCCGCAGATGAAGGTGAGCGAGAGCAGGGCGAAGGCCGTCATTATCACCGATACGTGGATGCTGAGCAGGGGCGACTGCAGCACCGGCATGATGTGGGTTATCTGTGGATCCATCTGGCTTATGTGCGACACGAGCAGGAAGAAGCCAGACATGATGAAGCCGAAGGTGAGCACTATGGCGAAGCGGCGGCACAGCAGCAGCGACGCCGCCATGATTATCCATGCCATGAGCAGCATCGTCTCGTAGCCGTTTGCCATGGGTGCGGTGCCCCTTATCAGCCAGCGCAGAGCCACGCAGAGAGTGAGCGCCGCGAAAGAAAGCAGCATGACAGCTACTGCAATCTTCATTAGCATGCTGCCGCGCAAGGTGCGCCTTGTGGGGCGTGTCATAAGCCAGAGAACGGCAAACAGCGTGGCGAAGCCCATGCCGAGGTTGAGCATGAAGAGGATGGTGGCAAAGGGCACGGCGTTATACAGCCGTTCGGCCCGCGTCTGCATGCCCGAAGGCAGCGAGCTGCCGCCGTTCTTGTGCTGATAGCGCAGCATCTTGTCGGCAATGTTGCCCACAGAAGCCATGTTGCCTGCCAGCGCCTCCTGATATATCAGCGAAAATACGTTCTGCATATACTGTCTGTCGGCCGGGGCTACGGCAGAGTCGGGCATGATGTCTGTTGGGGCATACCATGTGGTGTTGCCGTTGACGGTATACGGAAACACCTTCAGCAGCTTGCCGCGCCGCAGGTCCATCACGAGCTGTATGCGCGCGTCTACGTCGGCCACCTGGCGGTGAAACTCGTCATCGTGCCCGTTGTAGTATTCGTTCAGGTAGGGGCCAATGATGTATCCGCCCATCATGTCGTTGAAGAAGGTGTTTATGGCGCAGTGGCGGGGCAGCTGCAGCCTGTCGCGCAGGGCGCCGCCCTTCAGTCTGAGCAGCGGCTCGCGGCTCCACTCGTCGGGCCACATCACGAAGCCCATCAGCACCTGTTCTGCCGTGTAGCCGCCGTAGCTTGCGCTGCCGCACAGTTTCTTCGTGAAGTCTATGGCGAGAGTCTGCAGCGGGCATACGCGGTTGTTGTAGAGAACATACAGCCGTCCGAACTTGTCGGCCGTCTCCTTAGGCAGCGTCGTTGCGCCGTGAGCCATAAACGTAGTGGCGACAAGCAGCGCAAAGGTCATCATTCCCTTTCTCACGATGTCGCTGCGCAGCAGGCGGCGGTAAGGCCCCTTGGGGTCGATGAGCATCCACGCCATGGCAATAAAGAGCAGGGCGTAGCCGCAGTAGGTTACGGGTATGCCCCACGGGTCGCGGTTGACCGAGAGCACGCTGCCGCGCATGTCGGGGTCGTAAGACATCTGATAGAGCCTTACAGACTTGTAGCTGAATATGTTGTTCATCGAAACAAGTGCCTCTGTGGTCTTGTCGCCGTCGGTAACGGTGAGCCTTGTTACATAGTCGGCCGCGGCTTTTGTGCCGTCGTGATAGTGTATGTCGAACGACTTCAGCCTTAACTTGAACGGCAGCGTGTGCCGTATGTCGCCGTCTTTCGTGCTGACCACATACGTGTCGGTTGTCTCGCCGAGCCGTAGTCTGACCGTGCCTTGCGATGCCGATATATGGGTGAGCAGGGCGCCGAGCAGTATCACGAAGAACGAGCCGTGGAGCAGCAGCACAGACGTGCGCCTTACGCGCCTCTTCACGATATACGCCACGCCCGCTGCCGCCAGCAGTGCCCACATGGCGGCAAACCACCATGAGCCGTATATGGTGTCGGCAACATAGTAGCTGCCCATGTATTTCTCTGTTATCGTGGCCGCAGCCATTATCGTTATGATGCTCACGTAAAGAGCAAGGAGGGAACGGGAAAGGGTCATGTGTTTTTAGGAGTTAAAGGAGTTAGAGTAGTTATCGCCAACAAGTTGGCTAGGAGTTAAAGTCAATAGCCTTGTTGCTTCTTATCAACCACTACGTATTTGGATTTTTCACTTTTAGTTTTTCTCTTTCGCAAGACGGGAGTTAGAGTAGTTAAAGTAGTTAAAGTCAATAGCCTTGCTCTTTAGAAGTTAAGCAAAAATATTTATTGAATTACTTATTCACAATATTCAAAAGGAGTAAAGCCACAAGACATATGACTTTAACTCCTTTAACTACTCTAACTCCTTTAACTACAAAAAATCATATCGCCTGCAGGAACTTCACCACGGCGTCGCGGTCGGCCTTGCTGAGGTTATAGAACTTTGCTGCCGAGGCGTATGCGTCGCTCTCCTTGCTGTAGGCATGCCACATTATGGCCTCTATCTCGTTGCGTGCGCGGCAGTCGTGCAGACGGTCTTGTGCACCGGTGTTAATCAGCGACAGACCGCGGCCCCATAGCGGTGTGGTGCGGCACCATGAGCCGTGAATGTCGTTGATCATGTGCAGACGGTGCTGCACGAAGTCTGAGTAAGGATAAATCTTCTGGCGCGGATACTTAGGCAGCGGCTTGCCCTTTATCACGTCGGGCGTCCAGTAGTTGTCGTCGCCCGTTGTCCACGACGGACGGTGGCATGTGGCGCAGCCCATCTCCATAAACAACTTCTTGCCGCGCTGCACATCAGGGTCGTTAAGGTTGCGGGCGCGAGGTATGGCCAGTCCGCGGTGCCACACCATGAAGGCGTAGAAGTTGTCGTTGCTCATCTCCGGCTCAAAGTTGTGCCACTGGTTGTCAAACTGGTTGGTGCTTGGCGACAGCAGATTTCTCACCGCGTCGGCAATACCGCTGTCAGTTCCGTCGGCATAATACGGCGACGTAGGGTCGCTCTTTATCGCAGCTATCACGTCCTGGTTCTTCGACATTGCCAGGGCCCATGCGTCGGTGGTGTAGAGCTTCGGGCGGTCAGGGCGGCTCACGTTCGGAATGTTCCACATGGCGTTGGCTCCGGCGCCGTCCTGCAGACTGGCACGTGTCAGCGCATAGGTGTAGCGCTTTATCATCCCCGTGACGGGAGTGCCGTCGGCCAGCGCGCCCGGCGAAGTCCAGTTGGTATAGTAGGCCGTAGATGCCCAGTCGTTGGCGGCCTTGTCCCACATGGCAGGGTTGAGCTCTATGTATTTAGCCTCCTCCTGATACTGCTTCTTGAGCGAGTCCTCGGGTATGGCGTCAATGAGTCCCGTGCCCATTATGCCTATTGTCGACTCCAGTCGCACGGCAATGTTGGTTGGCTTCGGGTCGGTGTTGAACGCATCCTGCGAAATGGTCACTTCGGGATATATGAGCTGATATTTCTCGCCGTCGGGAAACTCCGTTGCCGACAGTCCGCTCGGCATTGTGCCCTCTACGGTTTTCCATGTCATGCTGATTTTGTCCTCGTCAACGGGTGGAAGAAACGGCGACACGGCCTGTGTCTGCGGCATGCCCGTAACCTCGCTGATGTAGGGACCGTCGTTGCTGTTGGCTCCGTCTTCGGGATGATATATCACGAGCAGGTAGCCGTTGCCGAAGCCTGCTTTGTACGACTCCTGCCGCTTGCCGTGCCCGTAGCCCGGATGGCAGTCGATGCACGACTTTCTGACCGATGCCGGCCCTAGGCCGTTGAACGGCGGAGTGCTCGTGTTGAAGTTGCGCTCAAAGAGCACCTCGCCGAGATGAAACTCACTTAGCAGTCCCATTTCGTCTACTATAGGGGCGTCGTCTTCATAGCAGCCTGCGCCTACGTTTTCGGTAGTGCCGAGCTTGCCGCCCGGATACCATTCGTCGGCCGAGAAGTTGCCCACATCCTGTCCAACATACTCAATGTCGCCCGTGTTCTCCGGCAGACGCTCATCGTCAGTGCAGGCCTGAAACGACAGGCAGGCACACGCCGCGAGGGCGGCAACATGACAGTTTCTGATACTTATAAATTTCATAATATGCTGTTTTAAGATTACTTTGTCTTTGCTTTCTTTATCGGTTCAGCGATTGCTCTTGCCTTTCAGGCGTAAAGTTACGCCACGCAGACCGTGTGACGGCTTGCCGTGGCATAACTTCTAATAACCTTTAAAAAGTATTGTCAGTTGGCTGCAATCCATGTTGATGCTGCCGTCAGGCTTGCATCGAGCGCTTCTATGGCAGCTATGGCGTCGGCCACACACTGAGCTTTGGGATTGTCAACAAAGGCAGTGCCGCTGTTCTGGCATGCCGTAAGTTTATCGAGAGAGTTCTTTATGTTTGTCTCAACTGTGGCGGCAAGTTCCGGGTTATACTTTTTCAAGTACGCCATGATCGACTTGCTTTCGTTGCGGTTGCCTTCAACGCCGCCGTATATGCTGTTCTCTATGCTTATGATGTTGTCGTAGAAGTCATAGAAGGAGCGCTTGCTGTAGGGCGACTCAATGTAGTTGGGGTCTTCGCCGCTGTAGGCAAGTCCCATCTTCTGTGAGTACACTTCCTTTGCAATATTCTCGCATCCGCTCAGCAGGATGGTGCTTGCCACCTCGCGCCACATGGCATAAGTGCTTCCGGCCTGACCGGCGTTGAGCATGTTTGTGCCATAAGAGTTGTTGCCGCTGCCCACGGTGCAAGGCAGTTCACACTCGTCTACGACACGTGTGCGCTGCTCTTCGGGTGCGTCGGCGTTCCATGATACGTTGAGCTGATAGCAGCGGTCGCGCAGGTCGCCGGCAACGGCTGTGGCATAAATCAGTTCTTCAAGACCTGTAACGTTTGTTGCCACCTTAACAAAATCCGGGTCGTCTTCAACGCCGCGCAGCTTCTCTATCTTGCGGTTGGCGCCGTCGCGGAAGATGATAAACTCAATGCCGTGGAATCCCAGCAGCTCCTGTCCCAGCTTGTTGGCTGCATAGGATATGCCGTCTTCGCCGTCCATGTTGGCCACTTTGTCGGTGTTCTTCAGCTCTGTGGCCAGTCCTTCCAGGTCGAGCGGCCATGTGTCGATGTGCGGGTCGATGCCGAAGTCAGTTGCTGCGCCGAACAGGAATGCCTCGCTCTTTTCCCAATAGGCGCGCGCACTCAGGAATGTGGCGCAGATGTTGTCAATCTCAGTTTGCGTAACCGAGTTCGGGTCTGTCTTAAACTTCTCCTTCACGGCATACAGCTGTTCGTAAAGACTGTTTGTCTCGGCAGCCAGACTTCCGTAGGTTGAATATACAACGTCGTTTACATACACGCCTGCCGCCTCTTTCAGGAAGGCTTCTTTCTCTGTCAACGCACTGCCGTCGTTGATGTCGTCATCGTCGCTGCATGACGAAAAACCAAACATTACTGCTGCTCCGAGCATGAGTGCAAGGGGCAATTTAAAGATTTTTTCCATAGCTTACTTTGTTTTTATATAATACTTGTATCGTTTCTTCTATACATTCAGGGTGTCCGGCTTAGTCGTCTTACAGGAAGAATCCCTGATATGCCACGCCTATCGACACCGAAGGCTCGTCGTTGTATTTTGATTTGAGGAATCTCTTTGAGTATTCGCCCTTCACGACAATCTGCGGAACAGGGTAGTAGTTGAGGCCTACGGCCATGCGGTTGCGGTCGGTATATTCGTAGTCGGCCTGGTCGGCGGCAGGAATGTATGAGTCGTAGTACTCATATCTGCCAAAGGCATACAGCTTTTGGTTTTTGTTTCTGAGCTTGGGTATCTGTGAGAAAATGTCGTATCCGGCCTCGATGCCTGCCGCTACGGCATTCTTGCCCACGGGCGACTTCTTATAAGGCGCGCCGCTCGACACGAGGTTGCGCTTTATTGCGCTTATCTTCGATGCATCGCTCACATATCCGTAGTCGGCGTTACCTCTTACAATCCAGTTGTGGCCCGAGTAGGTGAAATCGAAAGCTCCGATATATACGTTGCCCTTAACCTTGTCGTTGGCCTTGCCTTCGCCTTCCATGTCGTGCGGATAGGTGTTGTGCATCGACTGTCCGTAGTATCCGCTAAGACCGATGCGCAGGCCCGGAATGGTGTAGTTGTCGATGCGCGCGGCAAAGCCATACTTGTTGGCCACCTTAAATTCGAATGGCGAACCGGCACCGTTCTGCACCCAGTTGTCGCGGTCGAACATGAAGGCGTCGAGTCCGGCGATGAACTGCAGCTCATAACGGAAGTCTCCCGAGCGGCCCCAAAAGCTGATGCCTGTGTCGTGCCATGTGCATGGAAGAATGGTAGATTCGCCTTCGGGGCGGTAGACTGTAAAGAAGTTGAGCGGCTCATGATGGGCGTTGGTGAGGCCTACGGGCACTACTATGTGTCCGATACGGATATTTGCCCAGCGTGCGAACGACTTCTGAATCCAGAACTGCTCCAACTCCACCTCGCCGCCTTTCTCGGTTTCCTGTTCCCATTCGCCGGCCTCTTCAAACTCTTTCTCAACGGCACCGCCTGCTCCGCCGTGCTCAAACTCAATCTCGCTCGACATGCTCCAGCCTTTTCCGAAGTCGTAGCTTATGTATATCACGGCATGCGGAATGTCGAAGCGTCCGTGGCTCGGATCGTTCTTATACTGGCTTGCGTTAGAATAACGATAAACGTTGTCGCTGTAGAAGTTGCGCGTCAGTGCCACCTCGCCATATCCGCCGATGCTCAGGCGGTTTCCCTTGGCGTGCTGATACACGCTGTCGGCAGCCGAATGTTGTGCCTGCATCTGTGCGGAAGTGAACAGAATGGCTGCGGCACATGTCAGAAAAGTTTTTCCCGTTAAGTTCATTTATGTCTTATTTTTTGATTTTTCGATGCAAAGGTAATGGCTCGTAAAAATGTTTACAATACTTAAAAATCGGTAAAATAAGATTAAATGAATGTGCGTCTCTAATCACCAAAAAGGGTGATGGCCGGCCTGTTTTCATGCCTTGCACGGCACGATGAGCCATGTTTGGCAGCGTTAAGTGTGCTGGGGTGTGAAAACAGAGCGCCGCATATACCTATTTGCAGGTATATGCGGCGCTAATAATAAATGGGTATGCTGTCAGCCTTGCTATGGCTTAGGCATTGCTTGTCAGAGCATTACAGCTGTTTTTCGAGCCATGCAATGATGCCGTCGCAGGCATCTTCGATAAGGTCGAGAGCCAGCTCGAAGTCGGCATCGCCTCCGTAATAGGGGTCGGGCACGGTGTCGTATTGCGGATGACGGCTCATGAAGTCTGCCGTACACATTATCTTCTTGCGGTCGTCGTCGTTGCGTGCCACGCGGTTAAGGTCGGCCACGTTCTGATGATCCATCGCGAAAACATAGTCGAAGCGGCTGAAGTCGGCAGGCTTAATCTGTCTTGCCCTGCTGCTCAGGTCGTATCCACGGCTTGCTCCGTGGCTTCTCATGCGGCGGTCGGGCAGCTGCCCTTCGTGCCATGAACCGATGCCGGCAGAGTCTACCTCAATGCGTCCTGCCAGGCACTTGTTGTCTTCGAGCTTATATTTCAGTATTGCCTCGGCAGCCGGAGAGCGGCATATATTGCCGAGACACACAAAGAGAAGAGACTTCTTGTCAACTGGTTTCATAATCAGAAAATAATCTTTGTTGTTGTATAGTGATGAAGATGGGCCGCGCGTGGATTATTTGTCAACCACCGGGCGGCGCTTTACCACTGCCGGATTGCCTGCCGCGAGCGAGTCGTCGGGTATGTCTTTAGTAACCACGCTGCCGGCAGCAATGATGCATCGCTTGCCTATAGTTACGCCCGGACACACGATAACACTGCCGCAGAGCCATGTGTCCTCGCCTATGGTTACAGGATAAGCCGTCTCTATCGTACCGCGGCGCGGCACGTAGTCCATCGGATGCTGCGGCGTGTATATCTGGCAGTTGGGGCCTATAAGCACGTTGTCGCCTATGGTAATGCGTCCTCCGTCGAGCATCACGCAGTTGTAGTTTACGAACACGTTGCGCCCCATGGTTATACCGTTGCCGTGGTCGCAGTGGAACGGCGGGCACACCACGCTGTCCTCCGGTATGCCGGGTATGAGGTCTTCTATCATCTCACGGTAGCAGTCGTCTGTTATGGTGACTGTCTGCAGCCTGGCACACAGCTTCTTTGCGTGGTCAAGACTCTTGAATATCTCCGGGTCGGAGAAGTTGTAGAGCTGGCTGCTGCGCATTTTCTCAAATTCGGTCATGTGTCTTGTTGATATTTTGTTATAATGGAATATTCACTTTCTTGCCGTCCTTCTTTACTATAACGGCCGGATTGCCCACCACGGTGCAGTTGTCGGGCACATCCTTATATATAACTGTGGCGGCGCCAATCCTGACGTTGTTGCCAATCTTTACCTTGCCGAACACCATCGAACCTGTGTATATGCTTACGTTGTCGCCTATGGTGGGGCGTCCGTCCTTGCCGTTGCCGAGCGTAACGAGGTGCAGGCAATAGAAGTTGCGGCCTATGCTGTCGGCGTTGAGATAGGTTGAATATGAATGCTCTAGATGGCATCCTTCGCCTATCGACGGGCACGTTATGTGGAGCGACTTGTCCTCGGGCATGAGCCACTTGATGAACACGGAGCGGTATTCGCCAAGGCGATAATAAAACAAGTTGCGGAACACCTTCTGCCGTGTGCACACCTTAATAAAGGTAAGTATGCCGCCCTTGCCTTCTCCGTAAGGCTCAAGGTCGGCGTCAATGGTCTTCCTGAAGCGCAGATATAGCAGTATGTGCGGCAACATTCTCAACGTTGAGGCCGAGAGCAGGGCGCATTGTGTGTAAGGGTTCATGATGTTTCAGGTTGATGTTTTTATAACTTTTTATGCCGTCATGCCGGCTTATTTGTATGCCTGCATTGCAGACGCGGGGCTATTTTCGTCCGAAGTCGGCCGGAATGTCTCCCCATTTGCGCGTGTCCCACTGGATGAGTTCCGTGCGGAACGTGTGCGTGCGCAGCCAGTTTTCGGCTCTTGCTATGACGTTATACAGCTGTGCGGTCTTGGCCGTGCGTTCCAGTTTTGTCTTGCACTGCATCTTCCTTACCCATGTTATGGCCGTGAAGCTGTCGCTGTATATAGTCTTCTTGATGCCTTTCTGCTCCATAAGCGCCAGTGCATGCACGATGGCAAGGAATTCGCCAATGTTGTTCGTTCCGAACACCGGACCGTAATGAAACACCACAGCGCCCGTAGTGAGGTCGATGCCCCTGTACTCCATCTGTCCCGGATTGCCGCTGCATGCCGCGTCAACAGCCCATGCGTCAGCCTTAACTTCCATAGGCAATGGCAACACAGTATCGTTTCTGTAATCAGGCGGATTGCAGTTGTTTAATTCATAATTCATAATAACTGGTATTTTGTGGAGCAGTTTATATTGAGCACCTTGGCTGATGAAATAAGATAAGTTGATATCATGAAAGATAAAGGAGTTAGAGCAGTTGAACAAAACTAAAATCACGCCTTGAAGGCATTTGACTTTAACTACTAAGCTCACACCGTGAGCGATAACTACTTTAACTACTCTAACTCCTCAACAATTATTACATTCGTTCCGGCATTTCGATTCCGAGCAGGCGCATGCCGTTCTTCAGAGTCTTGGCCACGTTCTTGGCGATGAGCAGGCGCAGAGCCTTCTCGTCGTCAGTGTCGGCGCCGAGGATGCTGAAGTCATGATAGAACTGGTTGAACTCCTTGGTCAGCTCGTAGCAATAGTTGGCTATGCCGCTCGGGCTGTAGTCTATGCCGGCCTGGCGCACGGCAGCCTCATATTCGTTCATCTTCTGTATCAGTTCTGTCTCCTTGACGCTCAGGTTTACGTTGCCGCTGAATGCCTCGGGCACTGCTATGCCCTGAGCCTCGGCCTTGCGCAGAATGCTGCGTATGCGGGCATAAGTGTACTGAATGAACGGACCTGTGTTGCCGTTGAAGTCGATTGACTCTTCAGGATTGAACAGCATGTTCTTGCGGGCGTCAACCTTCAGGATGAAGTATTTGAGTGCACCCATACCAACCATGCGCGAAACCTCGGCACGCTCCTCGTCGCTCATGTCGGCAAACTTGCCCAGTTCCTCGCTTGTGCGGCGTGCGTCGTCTATCATTGCTGCTATCAGGTCGTCGGCGTCAACCACCGTTCCCTCGCGGCTCTTCATCTTGCCGTTAGGCAATTCCACCATGCCGTAAGAGAAGTGGACAAGCTCCTTGCCCCACTTGAAGCCGAGGCGGTCGAGCAATATTGACAGCACCTGGAAGTGATAGTTCTGCTCGTTGCCCACAACATATATCATCTTGTCTATAGGATAGTCGTTGAAGCGCATCTCTGCCGTACCGATGTCCTGAGTCATATACACCGACGTGCCGTCAGAGCGGAGCAGCAGTTTCTGGTCGAGGCCCTCGTCAGAGAGGTCAGCCCATACGCTGTTGTCGTCCTTGCGGAAGAAGAGTCCCTTCTCGAGTCCTTCCTCCACCTTTGCCTTTCCCTTCAGATAAGTCTGCGACTCATAGTATATCTTGTCGAAGCCTACGCCCAGAGCCTTGTAAGTCTCGTCGAATCCGGCGTAAACCCATGAGTTCATCTTCTCCCACAGTGCGCGCACCTCGGGGTCGTTGGCTTCCCATTTCACGAGCATGTCGTGAGCCTCCTTTATCAGCGGAGCCTCGTCCTTGGCCTTCTTCTCGGCCTCCTCGTCGGTCATGCCCTCAGCCTTAAACTTAGCCTCAAGCTCCTTAACCTCCTCGCGGTAGTGCTTGTCGAAGGCCACATAGTAGTCGCCAATCAGGTGGTCGCCCTTCTTTCCGCTTGTCTCGGGTGTTTCGCCGTTGCCCCATTTCAGCCATGCCAGCATCGACTTGCAGATGTGTATTCCGCGGTCGTTCACGATGTTGGTCTTGACAACACGGTTGCCGTTGGCCTCCATAATCTGCGCAAGGCTCCAGCCCAGCAGGTTGTTGCGCACGTGTCCCAGGTGGAGCGGCTTGTTGGTGTTGGGCGATGAGTATTCTATCATCACCAGCGGAGCGTCGGCTCCTGCCTTGCGCTCGCCGTAGTGCTCGTCGGCGCTGATGGCGTTGAGCAGCTTGATCCATGACTGCTGTGCCAGCACGAGGTTAAGAAATCCCTTGACCACGTTGAAGCGCTCAACGTGCTCGCAGTTTTCAACCAGCCAGTTGCCAATGGCCTCGGCCGTAGCTTCGGGCTTCTGTCTTGATATCTTTAAGAACGGAAAAACCACCAGGGTAAGGCTACCCTCAAACTCGCGTTTTGTCTTCTGCAGCTGAACCATGTTCTCTGTGATGTT
Source organism: Xylanibacter rarus (assembly GCF_001275135.1). Classification (GTDB taxonomy): domain Bacteria; phylum Bacteroidota; class Bacteroidia; order Bacteroidales; family Bacteroidaceae; genus Prevotella; species Prevotella rara. The sequence goes on from NZ_LFQU01000010.1 coordinate 56,489, forward strand.
GGCTCCGTAAAGCTCCTTCACGGCCTTTATCACGCTGCTGCTAATCTCACCTGCTATATTCATTTCTTTAGTTTGTTATTTCTCTTTCATCTTTTTGCTTTGCAAAGGTAAGCAATTTGTTTGAAAATAAGAACTATACGCGGCATGAACAATAAAAAATAAGGGCAAACCGTTTGCCGCGTGAGCCGAAATCTGCCGCACGGCATACAAAATACGCTCTGATGTTGCCGCCGGCCATGGCGTTCGGGCGTCAGGGCGCAGACCGGTTATGCACCTGTTGTTATGCTGCGGCTTGACGTGATGTGTAAAATAATTTTACCGTTCGCCGTCCGTTTGACGCTCTCAGAGCAGCGGTGCTCTCCGCTGCAGCGTGGTTTTGCCGTAAAAATAGCGAAAAATGAACGTTTTGTGTAATGTGTTGATATACCGTGATTTACGCCGGTTGCGTGCCGCCTTGCGGTTTTCTGCTTGCCGTTATACGGCTGTTTGCGCTGCAAAAGGTGCCCTTTTACAGTGCGAAAACATGCCTTTTGCATGCTGAAAGGCATGCTTTTGGCTGCCGAAATCATAAGTTTCGGCGGCTAAAAACTGTCGGAAAGTAAAGAAAAGTTAATTTATTGCATGGTATAACGTATGCCTGTTAACATACATTATACTTTGTTTTTCTGGATTGAAAAATAATTTTGTCCTGACTTTTTACCGTTTCCCGTATGCCTTAATCTCCGCTCATGGCATGCAGGATTGCCCATATAACACTTTCTGTGAGTCATATTTCCAACGCGTGTCATGGCCATTGGCATACCGTGAAGCCATATCGTGGCGGATGGTATGGCTTAAAACTCCTCACAGTCGAGACACTCTCTTATTATGTCCATGTCGAAGCCGCGGCCCATGGCAAACCTTATCAGTTTGGCGTTAAGCTCATATTCGCTTGCCGCCTTTATCGTCTTGCGCTTGCTCTGCAGCAGGGGGCGCAGCACGGCGATGTATTCTTCGGCGTCAACCTCACCGAGCGCGCCTGATATTATGTCGCGCGGTATACGCTTCATCATCAGCGCCTGTTCCACCTTTCGGCGTCCCCATTTGTTATACCGTATCTTGTCGCGCACGAAGAAGCGGCAGTAGCGCTCCTCGTCGATATACTTTTCGTCAACAAGCCGCTGCATTATGCGTTCCTGCATGTCGTCGGGCAGCTGCCAGCGCGCCATCTTCTCGCTCATCTCGTGGCGGCAGTGCTCTGCTGCGGCGCACATGGCCGACAGCTTGAAGAATGCCTCCTGTTCTGTTATCTGTTTCATCTCTTTGTCATGTTGTGCCGGCACTGCCGGCTATGTGTATGTTGCCGTGTTGTCTGTTTGCTCTGTTTTGTCGTTATGCCTTTACGCCCTTTGCCATGCGTTGCTTGCCGTACATGTCGCTTCGCAGCTCTACTGCCGTCATGCCTTCGGCCCGCATCATGCGGCAGGTGTCGTCGGCATATATCGGGTTAATCTCAAAATACAGCCGTCCGCCCTTGCTAAGCGTCTGCACTGCAAGGCGCGTAATGGCACGGTAGAACAGCAGCGGGTCGGCGTCGGGCACGAAGAGAGCCGTGTGAGGCTCATGTTCCAGCACGTTGACGGCCATATCCTTTTTCTCTTTTTCGCAGATATATGGCGGATTGCTCACTATCACGTCCCATTCGCCTTCAGGCTTTGCGTTGAGCGCATCCTGCTTTACGAAGTTTACGTTGGCGCCTAGTTGTTGTGCGTTCTCGCGTGCCACGTCGAGCGCATCGGCTGAAATGTCCCACGCCGTAACCTTACTTTCCGGCATGTCGAGCTGCAGCGTTATGGCTATGCAGCCGCTTCCCGTGCCGATGTCGAGCACCTTCGGACTGGCCGAAGCCTTGCTGTCGGCTGTTATCCACGCGCAAAGCTCCTCGGTCTCGGGGCGGGGTATGAGCACACCGGGGCGCACATTGAACCACCGGCCGCTGAATTCGGCACGCCCGAGCACATACTGCACAGGCTCGCCCTCAGTCAGACGCCCGAATATCTTGTTCAGTTCTGCCGTCTTTTCTGCCGTCATCTCTTCAACGGCTCCGCACAGGATGTCGGCCTTCGACAGTCCGAAGCATACATCCAGCACATAGTCGGTAACGGCACGCGCCTCTCCGTTGCCATACAGCGGTTCGAGTGTGCGCCACAGTTCACGGTATGTCATTCTTCATTCTCCTTTCCTTCATCTTTGCGTGCGCGCTTTTTCTTCGGCAGTCGTCCGCTCTTGCGCAGCGCCTCCGATATTATCCATTGCAGCTGTCCGTTGGTGGAACGGAACTCGTCGGCAGCCCATTTCTCTATGGCTGCCATCGTCTCTGAGTCCACACGCAGGACAAAGCTCTTGGTGTTGTTGTCTTTCTTCATCTTCTATGTTTGCGGGTTTGCGTCCGGCGGCCTTACGGCTTGCTGCCGTTTATGCCCGTATTGTGTCTTTATCTTTGTTCAGCGAAGCCCTGTATTCGGGCGAGCGGTAGTACAGATAATAGCTCATGTAAGAATGAAACACTTTGTATATGAGCAGAATCAGCAGTGAGAACCAGTCGTTCATCTTCTTTATCATCACAGAAATCATGCCTTCATAGCCGTTGGAAATCAGCGATACAATCATTATAGTGACGGCAAATCCTGCCAGGCTGGTGATTATGCCTGCCGTGATAAACAGCCATCTGCTGCGCAGATACAGTCTGTTGGACCATGAGCCGAGCGTAATCTCGCGTTTCAGCGGCTTTCCGCGCAGCCATGTGAAATAAGCCCCATAGCCTAAGATGCCTATGGCTATCAGACTCATAATAATCAAAATCATCGGCTCCGGCATTCCTTCAATGGCTATACATGCAAGGGTGAACAGCACAACGAGCAGCCCTATGCCGATATGTATTTTGCCATAAAGCCTTGCGCTGCAGCTGTATTTCGTTATGCTTATGCTGCTTAGATATTGTTTAATCATGTTTCATTCCTCTTTGTTTGCCGTATAATCAATATCAGTCGACCTTCTTCCGCGATGCTTCGGGTGAGCGGTAATATTCGTAGAAGTCGACGTATGACTTCAGAACTTTATACAAAACCAGGATAAACATCCAACCGAAAGTGGCCAGTTCTTCAGATAATCTCTGGATGGTAAGTCCGTCAATGCCGTCGTCTATGAATGTTAGTAGCGCCGTGAAGACAAATATCAGCAGAAAGCCTGCCGCAATGCCAACCGGCATATACAGTTGTCTGTAGCGCAGGTACATGCGGTTGCTGAAGCCTCCAAGCGTAACCGTGTCGCTTATGGCACCCTTGCGGAATGCCCAGCGGTAGATGCCCGTGCCCACCATCAGTAGGAGTACGATGTATGAAAGTATCGTTGTGCCGTTATACCAGCAGTCAATCTTCCAGCAGCGCAGCAGCCAAAGGGCTGTCAGCGGCAGGCCGAGACATACATTGACCTTGCCCGACAGCTTTGGCGAACGGCTGAATTCCATTTGTTGTTTCTTGCTTTTCTTCTTTAGCATGTGATGGGTGTTATGGGAGATATGGGAGTTATGGGAGCTATGCCGTCGGCATGACAGCGCGCTCCCAATTATGAATTCTTAATTGTGAATTATGAATTATATCAGTGGTTCAGCGTTCCGGTGTTGATTACGGGCTGTGCCGTATCGTCGCCGCAGAGCACAACGAGCAGGTTGCTCACCATGGCTGCCTTCTTCTCCTCGTCGAGTTCCACTATCTCCTCGTCCGAAAGCTTGTCGAGAGCCATCTTCACCATCGACACGGCACCCTCCACAATCTTCTCGCGTGCGGCAATGACTGCCGTGGCCTGCTGGCGGCGCAGCATAACGGCCGCAATCTCGGGAGCGTAGGCAAGATAGTTGATGCGGGCCTCTATGACCTCAATTCCGGCCATGGCCAGGCGCTCGTCAATCTTGGCTTCAAGTTCCTTGTTTATCTCGTCGCTGCCGTCGCGCAGGGTAAGTTCGCCGTTGTCCTGCTCTCCGTCGTCGTAGGCATACTGTCCTGCCACCTGTCGCAGGGCGGCGTCGGCTTGTATTCGTACAAACTTCTCGAAGGCGTTCATTATGTTGGCCGTCTTTGCACTTGCAGCAGCGGCGTCGCCGGCTGCCTTCGATTCCGCCATGGTCTGCGCGTCAATCTCGAACATAGCCTTGTATGTATCTTTCAGTTTCCACACCAGTACCATACCGATCATCACCGGGTTGCCCGTCTTGTCGTTCACCTTTATAGGTTCGGCGTCGAGGTTGCGTGCGCGCATCGACAGCTTCTTGGTGGTGATAAACGGATTAATCCAGTGGTAGCCGGGCGTGTTGAACGTACCGCGGTACTTGCCGAAGAACATCATCACGCGCGCCTCGCCCGGCTCAACCTTCACGAAACCGCAGCTGACGATGATATTGACAATGAACAGTATGCCGCCTGCCACGCCTGAAGCTATGGCCGTGGCGCCACTGAATATCGTGGGCGAAAGAGCAATCAGACCTACCGACGCAATGTAGAGAAACAGGTTGAGAACGAGCATGCCGATGCCGTTGAGTGTCATACCTTTGAAAATGAATTCCTTGTTTCCATAATAAGGTGTTTTTTGTTATAAATAAGAGTTTATTATGATATTAAAATGATATTAAAATGATATTACAAAGATAAGCGTTTTTGGTCTTATGTCGTATAGAAAGAACTGTATTTTTAAGATTTTTTTATAAACCTGCAGTGCCTCAGGAGTGAAGTAAAGGAAGAATCTTGTGCCGGTAAATTTCTGTTTCTCGTTCACTTGAAGTATATTTGCAGCATGGAACAGACTGAAAAAGACAAAATGTATATGCGCCGGTGCCTTCAACTGGCACGCTGCGGACAGCTTACGGCAAGGCCCAACCCTATGGTGGGGGCTGTTATTGTGAGCGAAGAAGGCCGCATAATAGGCGAGGGATATCATATAAGATGCGGCGAAGGCCACGCCGAAGTGAACGCCTTTGCGTCGGTAAAGCCGCAGGATGGGGCACTGCTCAGCAAGTCGACCATGTATGTTAGCCTCGAGCCATGCTCTCATTACGGCCGCACGCCGCCGTGCGCCGACCTCATTGTGAGCAAGGGCGTAAGGCGTGTGGTGGTAGGATGCGTAGACCCCTTTGCCAAGGTGAAGGGCCGGGGCATACAGAGGTTGCGCGACGCAGGCATAGAGGTTACGGTGGGCGTGCTTGAGAAAGAATGTCTTGAGCTGAACAGCCGTTTCATGACGTTCAACACTCACAATCGTCCTTATGTGACGCTGAAATGGTGTCAGACGGCAAACGGGTTTATCGACGACAACTTCAGGCCTGTGGCATTGTCAACGCCGTTCACCCAGATGCTCGTGCATAAGCTCAGGGCGGAGAACGACGCCATACTCGTGGGCCGTGTTACGGCGGAGCGCGACAAGCCGCAGCTTAACGTAAGACTGTGGGCGGGACGTGACCCGATGCGCATAGTAATCGACCGCAACAGGCCGTTTGCGCCCGAAGCCGACTTTAGCAAGCCCATTGTGCCGCAGCTGATGAAATGGCTTTACGGTCAGGGCGTTCAGTCGCTGCTGGTTGAAGGCGGAGCCGAAACCCACCGGAGTTTCCTCGCCGAGAACGGATGCTGGGACGAACTGCGCGTAGAAATATCGCCGCGCACCGTCGGCGGAGGCACTGCCGCACCGCAGATACCTGCCTCGGCAGAGCTGTGCGACCGCAAGGAATACGACGGGAATATAATTCTTACATACAGGCATGTTTAGAGCCGGTTTCTGATATGTGGTCTTTTACAAGCTAAAAGGCCACATATTGTATTCTGAAAGGTGTCCTTTTGCATGATGAAAGGATACCTTTCAGAATTTGTTTTAGGTCAACCGAACTGAGAAGTGCACACCATGCAGAAGTCAACTCTAATCAGGAGAAGGCCTGCTTGAAGTCAACCTAAATCAGGAAAGTACAAAAATATGGTGTAGAAGCGGTGTGTGATGAGTTGAAAAAACAACTCGTCACATCGTATGTCTCTGTATATCATGTAGATATGTCGAGATGTGACGAGTGACGAGTTTTTTGAAAAAACTTTTTTATGTTTAACCCCTATTTTTCTGTTTGGTCCAAATCGGTCATTTTGTTTCGGCCGTATCGCTGTTTCGTCCTGAACGGATGAAAGCATAGGTTTGCTCGTATAGTTAGACCTTATGCGGCTTAATGGCCGATTGGAAATTAGTTTTAGTGGCCTCGGTCAGCATTGTTCTTGTTGTGATGTTCCTGCCGGGGCGGCCGCCTTAATGCGGCTTCGTCTGCCTTATGCAGCCGTTGTCTTGCACGACATGCATCAGAATGTCATTCTCAGGGCTGCATATACGTTGCGTCCCGGAGCGTTGATGCCCGACGAGAACACGCGGTACTGGGTGTCGAGGATGTTCTCAACGCCGGCCTGCAGCGTCAGACTCTTGTTAAGGTTGTAGCTGCCCTTTACGTTGAGGGTGAACCATGCCGGCATGCCTTCGCCGTCGGCACCTTTCACGGTGGCGTAGTCGATGTTGTCCTCGCCGTCCATGTTGTAGTCGTCAACCGACTTCTTGCCGTTGTAGAGGGCGTACATGTCGAAGCGTCCCTTGCCGTCGGCGGTCAGAAATGCTGCTCCCACGCGTCCGTAGATTGGCGGAATGTGGTCGAGCGGCTGCTTCTTCTCGCCGCTCAGAATGCGGCCGTAGGTATAGTTGAACGAAGCATAAAGCTCGGTCTGTCTTGTAGGTGTGGCGGTCAGGCTCGACGAAAATCCCCACAATACGGCCGTCTTGGCGTTGGTGTATGTGTAGACGTCGCACATCTCGCCCTGATATTCCATCTGGCTTTCGCCCATGAATGTGCCGCGCGCCGTGGTTATGGCGTCGAAGTAGTAGGTGCCGTATACAACGTTCTCCCATGTCAGCACATTGTCGATATGCTTTGTTATGTTGAGGTCAACCGACACGGTCTTCTCCGGTCTGATGTCCTTGTTGGGTATTGTAACGGTGCTTACCTTAGAGTCGAACACCTTTGACGTGTTGTCGATGTTGGGCACGCGGTAAGCTGTCGATGCAGAGAGGGCTATTTTCCATGTCTTTGTGGGCAGCCAGTTCATGCCTATCGCCGCGCTGTATGTAAGGTTGTTCTTGCGCAGACTGTCGCCGCCGAAGAAGGGGAACTCGTCAACGTTGAGCACGCTCGAATAAGTGGTGGCGTAGCCGAGGCGCACTCCGTCGTGCATACTCCACTTCGGACTGATGTTCCACACGTGTGTGGCAAATGCCTCGATGGTGTGCATGCTGTTGCTGCCGTCGGGATAGCGTGTGGTGTTGTATGATGTTTCGCCTGTCAGCACGTTCTCGGTGTTGGCGGTAGACTTGAGGAAGCTCAGCGTTCCGTCTATTCCGAGGTGCAGCTTGTGGTTGTCCATAAACTTAATCCAGTCGGTATTGAGCGACACGATGTTCACGTTCTCCCAGTTGTTGTAAAGCTCCTCCTTCTGGAACTTTCGGTCGTGGCGGCTCTCCTTCACGTTCTGATATGCCACGGCCATGTGCACTCTGTCGGCTCCGAGCTGGTTGCGTCCGTCGTAATGGTAAGCAGCGAGGAGTCGGAACTGCGGTCCGTAGTACCACTCTGCAAACTTGGGGCGCAGCTCGCCGTCTTTCACCTCCGTTACGCTCAGACGGTCGTAGCGGTTGAAGTTGTTGGTGTTAGACAGCTGAAAATTAATCATGTGCTGGCTGTTGGCGTTGGGCTTGTAGAGCAGCTTCTGCATGAAGTCATACTGAAGGTAGCCCGAGCGCTTCTGCAGCTGCGGCTTGTCGTTATACAGCATTATGTCGTTCTTGCCGTCCTGCGGCTGCACGTATATGTTGCTCTCAATGTAGCTGTCGTCGTCTGGCAGGAAGGGATTGCGCGTTGTTCCGGCGCGCAGGTCGCCGAAGTTGCTGAACGTGAACGACGTGAGCGACGCAAACTTCTCCGTTCCGTAGTTGAAGTCAACGTGCGCCGTGCCTTCCTGATTTGCGCTGCCGTATCTCAGCACGGCATGCCCCTCGCTTGTGTGTGTCTGTCCGTCGGCGGCAAGGGTAGGCGAGAGCGTGTTGAAAGTGATTGTTCCGCCAAGGGCGTCAGAGCCGTAGTTGAGCGACGACGGACCGAAAAGCACCTCCATGTTCTTAAGCGCAAACTGGTCAACGGTGAGGCAGTTCTGCAGGTGTCCGCTTCTATATATAAGGTTGTTCATCCTTATGCCGTCGACAACGAGCAGTATTCTCGATGCCTCAAATCCTCTCAGGATAGGGCTTCCGCCGCCCTGCTGGCTCTTCTGCACGAGTACCTGTCCCGTTTCGCTGAGCAGGTCGGCTGTCGACTGCCTGTTGGCATAGTCGATAAAGCTCTTCGGCACGCTCACAACGTGCTGCGGAGTGTTGATTTTGCGTGTCTGCTCTCTGTTTACAGACACAACAACCTCCTGCAGGTTGACAGAGCGGAATGTGTTGACGCTGTCGGCCGTGTTTGCCTTAGCCTTTGTCGTGCAGCCTGCAATGATGCACGCAACCGCAATAATAGTCTTCTTCATGTCGGTGATTAATTTCTTAAATTGCTGTTATCCTGTAATATTATAATTGTAAACGCTGTTGCTGTTTTCGCTACTAATGGATTTTATCTTTATGGAGCAATGTTTCAGACAAAATAAAACCGTTATCTGATGTAACGGTCCTATCTGATTAAATAATAATGCTCATTTGTATTGTTAATATTCTTCCTCGTAATCATAATAGCCTGGGTCAGACGGCAGTCCGTCCATTCCCGGTATTCCATCACTTACGCTTCCGCTAAGGATGTTCTCCGACTCTATCTGTAACACTTGAATTGAGGGTGAAACGTATTCTTTTTTCATCTTCATAATTTAAATGTATTTTTGATTCGGGTGCAAAGATACACAATATGTATGCAATAATACAAATGGAACATAATTTTTTAATGTTTATTATTTAATTTGGCCGGTAATCGTCAATATTTTATGATTTTTATAGTAAAAATATGGGTGAAATGCCTATTAAGCATAATGAAATAATGTTATAAAATCAAGAATCCGTCTTTCCTGCATGCTGCCTTCTTGATATAAGTCAATTCTTTCTATATGTTACGAATGAGTTGTTTTATTTATCAAAATAATAGTTCTATTTTTCAGATAGGGCAAAATATTGGTTGATATAGCTTACAAATTGTAAGAATTGATGTTAGTCAATTATTTTGTATTTGTTGACATGATTGTTTAAAAGTTTTTAAAATAGAACAAAAAACGGGAAATTTATTAATTTATGCCAAATATAATCCGAATTATTTTTTAAATTGGCTACAAATGTATAATTTTGCACACACATCAGAGAAACAGATAATAGATTATTTGATGCAAAAACTTATATAAACAGAAATAAAGGTATTATGGTTAGAAAAAGATTGACAGGATTAGTGGCGCTTCTGCTGCCGTTCGTGTTCATGCAGGCACATCTGGGCCGCGAGAAGAACGTTGACGACAAGAAGCGTTCGAAGATGGAACGTGCTGTTTCCACATTACCCGATTCTGCTTATGAACAGGTGAAAAAGGAGGATTTGTTGAATGATGAGGTCTACATCAAGCTTGCGCGCGACGGATGGTTCCCGCAGGAGATAACAAGGATTATGGACCGATACATAAAAACGAATCGTGGAAAGGTGCGCGGTTCGCGCGAGTATGGTATGTATGCCAAGCAGTGGCTTCCTACTTTTGGCCACACGCCGGGCAGCGACTCTATCTATCAGTTTGTGGATACGGCTTATTACGGCGAGACAATGAAGTCGGTTCGTCGCCTTTATTCAAAACAGCTTGAGACATATTATCCCGAAATACCTTATACGCCTGAAGACAGGATGAGGGGTATACGTAATCCCGGCTACTTCCGCCCCGTGCAGCAGAAGCCCTATACGGGCCGTGTGCACTGGATAGTAGTGCATCCTACTGACCCTGATGCCTTGATGGTTATCCCTGACGGAGGCGGAATATTCCGTACGGATAATCTTGGCAAGACATGGGACTGCGTTACGGACAGAATACCCGACCGTGAGTTCCGCAAGATCTGCTCACATTCGGCTATACCCGTAGATCCGGATGACTGGAACCATTTCTTTGCCTTCATGAAGAACGGCAGCAGTAGTGCTGTCTATGAAACTACGGACGGCGGACAGAGCTGGACTAGGGTGCAGGGCGCTACGCATAAGTCGTTTAAGCGCGGCTATGCCTTTAAAGATGCGTCGGGAAAACTGAAGTTTATCGGCGCAATACAGTCTGGCGCGAATTATCTCGGCAGTCAGTTGTGGTACAGCGAGGACAAGGGCGTCAACTGGAAGCAGATTGTGCTGCCGGATAACCTGAAGGAGACACACCCTGAGACAGGAATGAAGGGCTCGTTCTTCCAGAACTTTGCCTTCCATCCCACAAACCGCAACATTATATATATACCGACATCACGCAGTATATATTACTCTGAAGACGGACTTACCCCGAAGAGCGACGGAAGTTTTGACATAAAGCGCATGACGTTCGACGTGTATAATCAGGACGGAACAGAACTGCGTTACAGTCAGGTGAACGAGTTCCCGTTTAAGGCTACAACTCAGAGTTTCCTTGAAGTGAATCCCGACAACCCGTTGCAGATGTGGTTTGCAACAGCGTCGCGTAACGTCAGCTATGGCGTATATTCTGCTGTTTACCGTTCAGACGACGGCGGAAAGACATGGCGTACGCTGCAGGAGCCTATAAATGGTATCGGCAGCGGACTGGCCTTCGGAAACGAGTCGCCATGGGGCTGGCTCGGCGGATTTGGCGTAAACTTTAAGGATCCCCAGTGGCTCTACGGATGCTCAATGAGTTCTGCAATAAGCAGTGACGGCGGACATACGTTCAGAGAGTTCGGATGGGGTAACCGCCTTAAGGCTCTGGCCGACAACGGACAGTACTATACAACTACGAGTGCACGTCATAATGCAGACAACCACTGCATCGTGTCTCACCGCAGCGGACGCGTGTTCCGCGGCTCTGATGCGGGACTTCTGGTAAAGGATAAGGACATAAACAATCATGAGTGGACAAACATAAACAGCTCGATGGGCAATCAGCTGCACTATTCTATTAAGGTAAACGAGTTTGGCGACCAGACAATGCTTGGCAACACGCAGGATGTGGACGCTCAGACATACCGCTACGGACGCTGGGGCAACTGGCGCGGATATGAGGGTACGGAAGCCTTCCTTAATCCTTATGCCGGCACATGCTATTTCTCTGGAAGCGGAGGCGGAGGCCTTGAAGGCGTATCGCTCAGCTCTTGGTATGAAGGCTATTCGATGGCTGATGTATGTACAGGCTACTGGTATCTGATTCACAATCCGGGAAACAATGCCCAGTCGTTCTTCCGTATAGAGGACTTCGGCCGCAAGACGATAAACCTGTCTGCAAATACAGTGGATGAGACCGGTGCGGGAACAGGTGCGCGTGATTTTGCGATAACACGTGACGGCGACAAGCCTACACTGTTTGTGCTGAACACCAACCACACAATTGTCAAGTCGACAGACAATGGCAATACGTTTGAGACTGTCAAGGTGATCGGTTCTAACGGCTCTAAAGTTCCGGCTAAGTTTACTAATGCCTGGATTGCTGCTGATCCGAATAACAGCAACGTTATATATGTTGCACAGACCGGAAAGGTGCTTAAATATGATCTTACAACAGGAGACAGCGAAAACCTCTCGCAGGGTCTGCCGTCAATTTCGTGTGACGATATATTCTTCCATGAGGGAACAGGAGACCTGTATTTCTTCAGCTCTTCGTCAGGTATATATCTGCGCGACCACAATACTGGCCAATGGTCGTTGTGGCTTAAGGGATATAATCCGCTTTCGGCAAAGCGTCTTGCCTTGAACTATACCACCCAGGAAATGGTGATAGGCGATTACGGACGTGGCGTGTGGGTGGCTGACCTTGAGCATCCGGCTGACCGCTATTTCAAGAACGGCTTTGCGCTGAAAGAACTTTCTAATGTCAACGGACGCCGTACATTCGGAATTGATACAAAGTGGACTATTCCGCTTTACTATGACTATACATGGTATGTAAACGGGACAGACGTGAACAATCCGTATCAGTATTTCACGTCTAACCTGAAGGACGGAGACAGAGTTAAGCTGAAGCTGACCCTGCGCGAGTCGCCGGACGTAACAACAGAGTCGGCTGAATATACAGTCAAGTCGTCTTCGGCAAAGGCAACGGCTGTTGATTACACTCCGAAGCCTGGCCAGGCTCTTTACAGCAACGGTAGCGGCCGTATTGACTTGGGAAATGTTGACTACTTCTTTAATGACTTTACCATAGACTTCTGGATTAACCCGGAGAACGACGGTGTCATTCTGTGTAACCGTCCTGTAGAGCAGCAGCGCGATACGCGCGGATGGGCGTTGCTCCTGGATCAGGGCAAGCTGAAGTTCCGCTATGCGCCAGCACAGCTGTTCGACCGTGCAACATACGACACAAACGAGACTCAGCAGACCGACCTCGTAGGCGGAGCGCTGACTAAGGGACGCTGGTCGCATGTAGCCTTGAGCGAAGACCGTGACGGAAATGTTACATTATATATAAATGGCAGCGAGGTGGCTTCGGCTCCGCGCATAGTGCAGTGGGCTCCGCTCAACAGTGCTGTCAACCTGTCGCTCTTTGCCGACGGATTTGAGAGCATGGCGATGAAGGGAAGTGTAGACGAACTGAAGATATGGAACCGTGCGCTCAACGCGAACGATGTTAAGCGCGCCATGTTCTCTCATGACACATCGGAGGCTGACGCCTTGGTTTACTACAACGACTTCAATGCCGGAGCGCTTGACAAGGAGCATGAGCTCTTCTCGCGTGCAGGAATGGCTCCGCGTACTCAGGCCGTTACTTCTTATGTGAAGATGCCGGTGGCTGTAGGTGCAGTCAAGTCAGAGGTGAAGACTCCTCAGGGACGTACAGCCTATGAAACAGGCAACGGTACTGCGATATATCTTACGCCTTCGGGCGATCAGTCGCCTGAATTCGGCGTCTATCGTTATGCAAACCTGCATCCGGACAGCATGGGTGTCAACACTCAGTATTATGTTGCTGCTTCCGAGGTGTTCCAGATACGTCCGTTCTCTGATGCCGGTCAGCTGACTCTTGATATAGAGCTGCCTCTGTCATGGCATAGCGGAAAGCAGTATCAGCTCTATGCCTGCGGCTTGTATGAAGACCAGAAGGTGTGGATGAAAGTGGCCGACATGGAGGCTGGCGAAAGCGGAAAGACGCTTGTTGCCAAAGGCGTGAAAGCTGCCGGACTGGCAGATAAGATGCTCGCCGTGCTTGAGAATAAGGCTGCGGTAGAGCCTTCGCTCGCCGGAAACTGGGAAGGAAACGAAATCGACGTTTATGATCAAAGCGATGTTGCCTATGATGTAAATGCGCGCCTTGTAGGCGGAATGAATGAGCCTGAAGGAATTTATGAAATCAGCTCGAGAACAGGACTGTTCAAGGTTGCTGATAACATGAAGTTCGTCAACGGCAAGGCTGTGGCAAAGTTGCAGCTTGACGTAGAAATGCTGAAAGGTAGCAAGACTCTTAAGGATACCATCGAAAGCAAGAACGGTACAATGGTGCCGCTGGTGATCACTGTGAACAACAAGATGCTGCCACAGGATCCGGGTAAGGCCATGACATTTACAAGTGGCGGAGCAGCTGTGCAGTCGTCTCCGATAAGCGGAAGTCTTAACGGACTCAACAATGTCACCATGATGGGATGGGTGCGTGTAGACAACGAGGATATGCTTAAGAGCGTTAAGCCTCTGATATTCTTCCGCGGCAGCAACGGTGGAGTCTGCGGAATACATATTGCAGACAAGAACCTGCGCTTCCACTGGAATGACGGATATTACGGATGGTCTACCACACATTATTTCAAGTCTACGGATGTAGGCCGCTGGATGCATGTGGCACTTGTGGCAGCTTCAGACGGATTCCATGTATATCTTAATGGAGCAGAGTATTTCCGCTCGACAAGCGTGCCTACTGCCAAGATAAATTCGGCATTGCTTCTTGGACAGAACTATCAGGGCGACAAGTGGTTTAAGGGTGCAATAGACCAGGTGATGCTGTGGAGCCGTGCGCTCTCGTCTGACGAGATACGCAAGTATATGCTGAACAATCCGCGTCTTGACGAGCCAGGTCTGGTGTCGTTCATCGATATGGATCATACGAACGAGGACGGAAAAGTTTATGATGTTGTTACGGGCACTCAGCTCACTCTGTATGGAACAACGTCTAACGAAGACTTCTCTCACATGCCATATCACCCCACTGCTACGTTCAGCCAGAACAGTCAGGATACAGAGGCAGGTCAGGCCGTCCATGTGGCAGCTCCGCAGGGAGTAAGCGCAAGCTTCGGCATTGGCGTGATGAATGGAACACCTTATAACTATGCAAATGCTGACCATGCAGAGCTTACGCCGCTGAGCAACTCGTTCTATACGTTGACCATGAGCAAGGCGTCGGTGTTCTCATCTGGCCAGAAAGCAACAGTAAGCTTTGCAATGCAGCAGGCTGAATCGGCACCGGCGGTTACGTTGGCTCTGCGTCCGATAGGATCTACAGAACCATTCTCAACGTTTGTTCCGATGTCGAGTCAGGATAACGGCAGAATGAAGTTTGAGGTTGACGGCACTACCCTTAATGACGGATGTGAGATGATGCTGATGTACGACGGTGCTGCGGGTGAATATCCTGTAAAGGTAAACCTGTCGGTTGACGGTCATGCTGACGGCGACACTATAATTATAAGCGACGTAAACAACAAGATAACTGTAAAGAGCCGCGTGATAAGCAAGAATCCGACAAGCAAGGTGCAGGTGTCTGTAGTTGAGTCAGAATATGCTTCTGCAAACATATCAGAACTCGACCTTAACGGTCCGGCAGAACAGGATATCATTGTGACGATTAATCGTGACAACCTTAACAGTCTGGCTGTTAATCCTGTTACAATAAAGCTTTCGGGAGTTACCGACAATAGCGAACTTAAGCTCAACGTTGCGCTCGAGCCTATTGTAGAGCTGTCGCTAGCTGACAATGAAGACGGAGCGAATGTGATAGAGGCTACATCGCCATACGTGTCGTTTGGCGTAAAGGCTAAGCTGTTGCAGGGTGTGCTCAACGACGGCGTTAAGATAAAGATTGACTCTGACGGAGGTGCGGAGGGTATCGTGAACACATCTCTCGGCAGCTTGCTCAGCAACGGCAACGCAGCTTATGCAGATATGCTTGAATATTATCCGAGCGAGAGCGAGTTTGACGCAGGATGGAACCTCATTGGTAATCCGTATCTGTCTAACATAAACCTTACGAAGGAGCATAATGTCGTGCTGAATGAGGATGAGGTTGTGAAATATCTCTACCAGTATAATCCTGAAAGCGACACATATACAGCCTGGGATATGGTTGAGAACTATGACGAGACTCAGAAGCTGATGCCGTTCCAGCCGTTCTTCGTGCAGACACGTCAGGCGGGTGCGAGTCTTGTGATAACGCCAGAGGCTAAGAATACAAGCATAAGCCGCCGCGTGTTCGACCATTACATGCTGCATGAAAGCAAGATGCTGCGTATCGGTCTCTATGAAGGCGGCTCAGACAAGCTGGCCGACCGCACGGAGGTGAAGCTGCAGGATGAAACTTCTGCCGGATTTGTTCTCGGTGAGGATGCCGTGAAGATGTGGGGAGGACTCAACTCTAAGACCAACGAGATTGCCACTGTATGCGGAAACCGCAACCTGTCGGTAAACGTGCTTCCGGGCAAGAAGGTTGAGATACCGCTTTACTTGCGACTCTCGTCTACAGGAAAGTTCCGTATAGCTGCAATAAAATCTTATGGCTATGGCCTTAACGACAAGGCAGAACTGCTTGACAAGTCAACAGGTCAGAGATGGAGTCTGCTCGACGGCAACGGATATGAATTCGACGTCAATAATGTTGATGAAGCCAAGTCGCGCTTTGCACTCGTGCTTAGTGTACATGAGGAGACCACTGGCGTAGGTCAGGTTGCCGGCGGCAAGCCTTCGGTAAGCATCGATGGAAACACATGCCGCATAGAAGGTCTCTCAGGCAAGTCGGTAATAGAAATGTTCGACACAGCCGGACGCCGATGCGTCTACACGACAACGTCTTCAGACAGCTACTCTCATCAGTTGCCTTCAGGCACATACATCGTGCGTGTGCGCACATCTAACAAGGATTATACAAACAAAATAAACGTAAGATAATGAAAGCAAGATATATAATTGTTTCAATCCTATCATGGCTCGGCCTGTCAGTACAGGCTCAGAGCCTTGAGCTTAAAGGCATCGTGGCAAGCCCCGACGGCGGACTTTCCGGGCGTATGATATTGGTGAAGGCCGATGGTGGGAGCGCTGGCTTCAATAATCTGGAACTTGTTTGTTTCAGTCTTCGTGACGCAAGTTATACTACGTCGCAGGAAGGCTATAAGCATCTTGTTGACGATTATTATCTGTTGCCCATACCTTCGCTCAATCGCAACTTCGATGTGCCTCTGCTCGACACGGCAGACAGCTATGCATATCGCGTAAGGCTCATTCTCCCAGACGGAAATAAAATTATCTCTGAAATTATAGAGGACAATGGCGTTGAGCGTTTCCAGTGGATAGGACAGGACGTGAAGTGGAATGCGGCTACGACTGGTTTTGGAAATGTTGTATTCGACAAAGGAGTTGAGGGGCAGATGCCACTCAAGGTGGACGATATAGGATTTAATAAAAGTTTTAGCGCACATGCAAGGGGAAGTTTCACGTTCAACTTTGCCGCTGACAGTCCATATTCGCGACTTTTCACATATTACGGAGTACAGCAGGATAGAACTGCGGGTAGGGTGAATTTCGTGCTGAATGTTAACGGTGCGGACAAAGAGTCCAATATTATGTATGCAAAAAATAATACAAGTAATAAGCCGGCCGACTACAGCGGTCCATATCTGCGCAAATATGATGTGCCAATAGAAGGAGAGACAACCATACTTCTGAAAGGTGAGATTGTCTCCGGCGACAATTCGGGCGCACATATGAATTATCCCATGGGACGCCTTTATCTTAAGCATGGCGACTATAAACCCCAGGAAGCCACATGGCCTGAAACTGACATATTGGCCTATAACAAGCCGTTTACACATACGCTTGACGCAGGGTTCACTTCTGGCGGCACCGGGCTCTACTATATAACAGCCGGAAGCGAATATGCAACCATAGAAGGAAATGTTCTGAACGTTCATACCATACCGGTGGATAAGTCGGCATATATAGAGGTTACGGCCGTGCAGCCAGGTACAGACGAATATCTTACCTCGCCTATAACTAAGTGCCGCTTCTATGTGCGCAATAATAAGACTGTGGCAAAAGACGGAAAACTTGTCCTGAACGATGGCGACGAGATAGACCAGCTGACAGTGTATGCCGATCCGGAGTCACGCGGACAGGTGGTGGTCGACAAAGGCTTTGTAACGGTTAAGAAGCTTATACTGAAATATACATTCAAGCCGGGTGAGTGGAACTTTATCTCGTTCCCGGCCAACGTGAGCCTTTCAAAGATAAGCGACCTCAACTCATTGGGCTATAGCCTGAATGACTCTAAGAAAGCTTTCTATATATGCGAATACAGCACACGCTCGCGTGCAGAGCAGCCCGGCAAGACAGCGTGGGTGAAGATGCAGACAGACAACGTCGTTAAGAACAAAGGCTATATTATGGGTGTGGCCCGTTCGGCTGACAATCCTGACAACAAACCCGTGGAAGTAACCTTCGTGTTCGAGAATACCACGCTGGGCATGGATGCTTCAAACAACGGCTCGCTCAACGTAGAACTTAACATGATGCAGGTGGAACCCGGTACGGAGATTCCTGTATATGTAAGACCGGACGGTGTGAAGGGAGCGCCGCTGAGGGTGATGGTAAGGTTCTCTCCGAAGGACATCACGGAGCTGCCCGTCAACTATGCCAACGCTCTTGAAGAGGCCCGCGTTACGTTCAATCCTAACAATTCGGGCATCCGCCTCACTCTGCCCACGCAGGATCCGGCAAAGGTGGTGATCTTCGACAGCAAGGAGCGAGTGGTTAAAGCTGTGAAGTATATTGCACCATATCTTATAGATGTTACCGACATGAAACCGGGCAAATATCAGCTCTACATCCAGTACGGCAACGCCACGGCAACGAAGCCGTTTGAGATTGGTGAGAATAAATAATGACAACAGCATAATTTTATACTATTATTAAACATAACCTAAGAAAAGGAGCGATTGAATAACAAGAATCGCTCCTTTTTTTGTATATTTGTGCCATAATGCGAGGCGTTATGGACAGGCCGAAACATGTCATCAGAAAATTAAAGGCAAAAAACTGAAAGAAAAACGTGCGCTTATTGTTAACGAACGGCTGAAATGTCGGTTGCTGCGGCATGGACTGTAAGCAAAATCGTGCTTGTGGGTTTCAAATCATTAACCTATTGTTTACGGGTCGTAAGTGGCCCACTTTTGATGTGAAAGTGGCCGGTTTTTTGTCATAAATGGCTGGCTTTTTATGGTCAAATCAGTGTCCTGCCGGCAAAATGATAAAAGAAGAAATAATTAAACTCTTGAATTGATGAGGAAACAATGATAGCGGTTCTCTATTTCGCATTACGCCTGAAACAGCTTTGGCGGATTTTAAGGCGACTGGGCGTTGTCGTAAGTATGCTTTTGGCGGCATTTATGTTTTTGGCTATTTATGTGCTGATAAAGACAAGCTACAGCTGGATTATGCCCGCTGCCGTCATTTTATGCCTGCTATGCTATCATAACGAACGTAAAGACAAAGACTTTCTGTCGCAGCAAGTTAAATGTCCTGCTTTACTCCTCATGGCTGAATATATATTGATAGGTTTACCGTTTGTTGTGATTGAATGTCTTAGAAGTCATTATGCCGCTGCCGCAGCCGTCATGACAACTGCCGTTCTTTTGCCTAAGCTAAAGACCATAAAGATGAAGTCTGTGCCCGTCCCCTTGCCTTTTCTCTACAAAGGCGGTCTGGAGTATATCCGCATGTTCCGTATGTACGGCTGGTTTTATCTTCTTTTGCTCATAGTTACAGTCATAGGGGCGCTGCATGCCAATATCCGTATCGGAAAAGTAGCCTTGATTGTATGGGGAATAGTTCAGACAATGTCGTTTGCATCCGTTCCGCAGCGGCAGGAGCTAACCTTTTATCTCAATTATTCAGCTTTTCAGCGGCATCTTGTCTTGTCAAGCGTCTGGAACGCCGTAATAACAGCCGTGCCTTTTGTCGGTATTATACTTTCGTTTTCCTTCAGCGGTGATAATATGTTGTTTGCTGTTTTCGTAATATCGGGAAGCATATTATATCTGTGTAACATGGGCATGGTGCGCCATATGTCGTTTTCATCAGCATCACTGGCCGTATATCAGCTGGTAGTGCTTATACCCCTGTTTTTCTTTACTTGTTTTATTCCGCTTCTGATCGTTCCGTTTGTTCTGATAAACGTATTATGCTGTATATTCCTTAAAGACAACTTAAAAAATATATGGAGCTGATAAATATAACAGATTTGTCAAAAAGCTACGGCAAGACAGTGGTTTTACATGGATTGTCGGTAGCCTATCAGTCGGGGATGATTTATGGACTTGCCGGTGAGAACGGGGCAGGCAAGACAACGCTGTTTAACTGCATCATGGGACTTACCGGTTATGACGGCAGCATAGACAAGGCGTCAGGCATCTCAATCGGTTATCTGCCGGCCGAGACTCATTTCTATTCGCTGATTACCGGATATGAGTATCTCGATTTTTGCATAAAAGCAAAAGGCAAGAAGATCAACAGAGCAAGGGTGGAAGAAGCAAATAAGATGTTTCAGCTGCCGTTGCATAGGTATGCATCGGAATATTCTACCGGCATGAAAAAGAAGCTGGCGCTTATGGCTCTTCTGTTGCAGGACAACGACTTGTATATACTTGATGAGCCGTTCAACGGTGTCGACTTATACGGCTGTATTCAGCTGAAGAAAATCATACGCTCGCTGAAAGCCAAAGGCAAAACACTGCTGCTGTCCTCACACCAGATAACCATCCTGCGCGAACTGTGCGACAGCATCGACTATCTGAGCCGTCACACCATCGTGAAGAGATACACTGATGAACCGGTGGAAGAAATAGAACGGAGCATACTTGCCGACATTCATGTCGGGATGTAGGCTTTGAGATACTTTGTTTAAAATATAAGCAGAACATTATTTACATAAAATAAAAACAGCCAAGTATTGATAACCAAATACTTAGCTGTTTTCTTGTACCCAGAGCCGGGGTCGAACCGGCACGGGTTGCCCCACTGGTGTTTGAGACCAGCGCGTCTACCGATTCCGCCATCTGGGCTTCTTTTCGGCTGCAAAGATAAATATAAATTCTGAATTGACAAATTTTTAATTGAAAAAACTTAAAATAATTGGTTATACAGACAATAATGCTTATCTTCGTATTCGTAAAACAATCTGTAAATACAATGAGTGTGAATAAAAACAATTATTGTCTTATTTTGGCCGGCGGCAAAGGACGCCGCCTGTGGCCTTGCAGCCGCGAAGACCGTCCTAAGCAGTTCTTGGATTTCTTTTCGACAGGACGCACGCTTCTTCAGCAGACTTACGACCGCATGGCCGGATTTATTCCTTCTGAAAATATTTATATCAGTACAAACCACATCTATCACGACCTGGTGAGGGAGCAGCTGCCCGAGCTGCCCGAGGAGCATATCCTCAGTGAGCCTATCTTCAGGAACACGGCTCCGAGCGTGGCCTGGGCTACATACCGCATCCTGCATAGAGCCGACCGCGACGCGCGTCTCGTGGTGGTGCCGTCGGACCAGGCTGTGTTCAAGGAGGATGTGTTCAAGACTGACGTTATCAACGGTCTCGACTTTGTCGGCAGCCACGACTGCCTGCTGACAATGGGCGTAAGGCCTACGAGACCTGAGCCCGGCTATGGCTACATACAGACGGGCGAGCCTTCTGAGCGTGACGATGTGTTTAAGGTTAAGTCGTTTACGGAGAAGCCCGACCGCGACTTTGCGCGAATGTTCATGGAGAGCGGCGAGTTCTACTGGAACACAGGGCTGTTTCTTTCTAACGTTAATTATCTCTGCGAGTGTCTTAAGCGCATATTCCCTCCTGTGCTGAGAAAGCTTGAGGCTTCGGGGGCTGAATACAGCATGGAGCGCGAGCTTGAGTTTGTCAGGGAGAACTTTCCGTCGTATCCCAATCTGTCGATAGACTATGGCATACTTGAGCACAACGAGAATGTGTATGTGATGATATGCGACTTCGGCTGGGCCGACCTTGGCATGTGGCACTCTATATATGAGAGCATGAGCAAGGGCGAGGGCGACAACGTGGTTATCGGCTCGCGCGTGATAGCCGACGACAGCCGCAACAACATCATTAAGCTGCCTGACGACCACATGGGCATAATAAACGGTCTCGACGGATATATCGTGGCCGAGAAGGGCAACGTGCTGCTTATATGCAAGAAGGAGGATTCGTCGGCGCTTATACGCAAGTATATCAATGAGGTGCAGGTAAAGTATGGCGATGAGTTTATTTAGTCCTGCCGCCTATTATGTATAAAAAGAGTGAGGAGCGCCCGGCTTTGTTTGTGCCTGACGCTCCTCACTCTTTTTTTTCTTGTGCCGCCTTCGTGGCTTCATGTTTCTGCCGTATTACTCGCAGAAAGCGGCATATATCTTGTCTGCAGCTTCTTTAAACTCCTGCTCTGTAAGTTTCAGCTTGGGGTTAGAGAAGAGCATGTCTTTCTCTGTCTGCATGGGCACGAGGTGTATGTGTGCGTGTGCCACTTCGAGTCCGAGCACGGCCATGCCCACCTTGCGGCACGGGAATGCCTTCTTTATAGCCACGGCCACTTTCTTTGCAAACACCATCATTTCGGCTATCTCGTCGTCGTTGAGGTCGAAGAAGTAGTCAACCTCGCGGCGCGGTATCACCAGCGTATGTCCCTTTGCAAGCGGGTTGATGTCGAGAAATGCGTAGAACTTGTCGTTTTCAGCGCATTTGTAGCTGGGTATTTCGCCTGCAGCTATTTTTGAGAAAATATCCATGATGTTATGTTTTTATATTATTGTATGTAAGGTCCTTAGGGCTTATGGATGTCGTGTGTGATGAGGCTTCAGTGTCAGGAGTCTTCGGCTTACCTGCCTTAAAGCCTCATGACAGCTGTATCTCATGAGCTTTATTCTACGGTAATCTTTTCTATGCGCAGCTTTATGGTTCCGCGTGGTATCTTTATTTCAACCTCGTCGCCTACCTTCTTGTTGAGCAGTCCCTGTGCAATAGGTGTCTTTATCGAGATTTTGCCTTCGCGCAGGTTTGCCTCGCTCTCGCTCACGATTGTGTAGCTCATCTTGGCGTTGTTTGCCAGGTTGGTCATTTCCACTTTTGACAGAATCTGCACGCAGTCTGTGCTCAGGCGCGATGTGTCAACAATTTTGGCTTCAGAGATAGCAAGCTTAATCCTGTTGATCTTGTCTTCAAGATGTGCCTGTGCCTCCTTAGCTGCATCATATTCTGAATTTTCGCTCAGGTCGCCTTTGTCTCTGGCCTCTGCAATTGCCGCTGACGCCTTGGGACGTTCGACACTTTCCAAATGTTTTAGTTCGGCCACTAACTTGTCGTAGCCTTCTTGTGACATGTAAGCCATAATTTATTGGTTTTAAAGATTATTATTATTTTTGGGACAGACAAAACGAAAGATTCCGGCATGTTTCTCAATGTCGGAATCCTTGATCTTGCCTTTCCTTATGTTAATTCATTTTATTCTTGTTGGCAAAGGTAGGCTTTATTTTTCAAATCAACAACTTTTTAGTGCTAAAAATAGTTAGTTCTTGCCTCCAGCCGTGCTAAATTTTGTTCTCTGTGCCGTTTCGTCGGCGTGTTTCGGGCGTGGCTCAGGGCGCGCCGCTTCTGTCATGTTTTTATCATGCTGGTCTGTATCTTGTCGTGCTGCAAAGGCCGTCAGATGCTGTGGTACGGGCGGATGGCTTACATGTTGTTATCCTTCTGATTGTCAGCGTGTTAGCAGGCGTGTTGCAAAACGTGCCCTTTTGCCTTGCAAAACATGGCCTTTTGCATGATGAAAGACCATGTTTCAGAGTACGAAACGTGGCCTTTTGCAAAACGCCTTGCCGGTGTCTGTGCCGGGTGTTGCCGGCTTACAGTTGGCGTGAGCATTCCGTCTGAAAATGTATTTTTATGCTTAAAGTTTACAAAATGTAAGCAGTTTTAGTGGCGCAGACGTGTTGCAGCCCAACTTTTTTGTAACATTTGCGTAATTTTCCTTGTTAAAAATAAATTTTTTCCACTTAAATTTGTAACTTCGCAGCTTGTAAGTATAACCTAAAAATCTTAGCAATGTTGTCAACAGAAGAAAGAAAATCTATTATAGCCCTGATTCACAGTCAGGTTTTGCCGGCAATAGGCTGTACAGAGCCTATAGCCGTAGCTCTTTGTGTGGCAAAGGCCAGAGAGCTGCTCGGGACTCTTCCTGAGAGCATAGACATAGAGCTTAGTGCCAACATCTTGAAAAACGCAATGGGAGTGGGCATACCGGGAACAGGCATGATCGGCCTGCCCATAGCCGTGGCTCTTGGTGCCATAGTAGGCCGTCCGGAGCTTGAGCTCGAAGTGCTGCAGGACAGCAACAAGGAGGCCGTTGAGCGCGGCAAGGCGTATATCGCCGAAGACAGAATACACATAAGCCTGAAGGAGGATGCGCCCGACAAGCTTTATATAGCCGTGAAGTGCAGCGCCGGCGGTCATGAGGCCGAGGCAAGAATCATGCACATGCACACCAACTTCGTTTATCTGCGCAAGGATGCCGACGTGATGCTCGACAATATGGCCCCGAGAGAAGAAGAGGCAAAGCAGGTTGAAGTGGAGCTCACTCTGCGCAAGGTCTACGAGTTTGCCACCGAGACCGACATCGAGGAGCTGAAGTTTATCCTCGACGCCAAGCGCATGGACGAGACTGCCGCAGCAGCAGGCCTGCGCGAGAACTACGGCCACACGCTGGGCAAGACCATGTGCAGCCCGCTGGGCAAGGGCATAATGGGCGACAGCATATTCTCAAAGATACTTTCGGCCACAAGCTGCGCCTGCGACGCACGTATGGCCGGCGCCATGGTGCCCGTGATGAGCAACAGCGGCAGCGGCAACCAGGGCATCTGCACCACCATGCCGGTGGTAGTGTTTGCAGCCGAAAACCATAACACTGAAGAAGAAACAATACGCGCCCTCATCATAAGCAACCTTACTGCCATATACATCAAGCAGCATCTGGGCTCACTTTCAGCCCTCTGCGGATGCGTGGTTGCCAGCACGGGCAGCAGCTGCGGTATAACTTACCTTATGGGAGGCAGCTATGAGCAGCTGTCGTATGCCGTGAAGAACATGATAGCCAACCTCACGGGCATGATATGCGACGGCGCTAAGCCAAGCTGCGCGCTAAAGCTTACTACAGGCGTGAGCACGGCAGTGATGAGCGCCATGCTCGCCATACAGAACAAGCATGTAACCTCGGTAGAGGGCATCATCGACGACGACGTAGACCAGAGCATACGCAACCTTACAGAAATAGGCAAGAGAGGCATGGACGAGACAGACCGCTTCGTGCTTGATATAATGACACATAAAACCCAGAAAAAATAATGAAACTTTTAAAAACAACATTCCTGACAGCGCTGCTCGCCATGTTCACACTGGCCGTTGCAGCACAGATGCAAGACCCGGTTCACTTTAAGGTGAGCCAGAAAAAAGTGTCGCCCACAGAGCTTGAAGTTATTTTTACAGGGCGGATAGACAAAGGATGGCACGTGTATTCAACCGGACTGCCTGCTGACGGTCCTATTTCTGCCACTCTGCACACAGAGAAGGCCGAAGGCGTTAAGGCTGCCGGCAAACTCTCACACAGAGGAAAGGAGATAAGCCAGTTTGACAAAATGTTCGGCATGAACCTGCGCTACTTCGAAAACAGCGTTACTTTCGTGCAGAAATTCAAGATTGTCGGCAAGACATACAAAGTAAGCGGATATCTTGAGTATGGTGCATGCAACGACGAAAACTGTATCCCGCCCACACAGGTTGAGTTCGCATTCAACGGCGAAGGACCTGCCGACGCTCCTGAAGCAGAGGAAACTACCGAGGCTGAGGCTACAGACACAACAGCCGCAGCAGCAATGGCAGGAGCCGACTCGCTGCAGACTGACACAGCCGCTGTAAACGCACAGGGCGACCTCTGGAAGCCTGTTATCGACGAACTGCAGAACTTCAACGGCGGCGACACAGGTTCAAGCCGCTCTTGGATATATATCTTCCTGATGGGACTTGTCGGAGGTTTCGTGGCTCTGTTCACTCCTTGCGTATGGCCTATCATACCTATGACCGTAAGCTTCTTCCTGAAGCGTACAAAGGATAAGAAGAAGGGTATACGCGACGCCATAACCTATGGTATCTCTATCATCGTTATCTACCTTGCCCTCGGACTTGCCATCACGGCCATCTTCGGTGCAAGCTCGCTCAACGCGCTGGCCACCAACGCCGTGTTCAACATATTCTTCTGCCTGTTGCTGGTAGTGTTTGCCCTGTCGTTCTTCGGCTGGTTCGAGCTCACTCTGCCTTCATCATGGACAAACAAGGTTGACAACAAGGCATCGTCAACGAGCGGTATGCTGAGCATCTTCCTCATGGCGTTCACGCTTACACTCGTTTCGTTCTCATGTACAGGTCCTATCATCGGCTTCCTGCTCGTTGAGGTCAGCACATCTGGTAGCATCGCAGGTCCTGCCATCGGTATGCTCGGCTTCGCCATCGCACTGGCTCTGCCGTTCACACTCTTCGCCCTGTTCCCCACATGGCTCAAGCAGGCTCCTAAGTCAGGCAGCTGGATGAACACCATCAAGATCGTGCTCGGATTCATCGAGCTGGCTTTCGCCCTCAAGTTCTTCTCTGTAGCCGACCTCGCTTACGGTTGGGGACTGCTCGACCGCGAAGTGTTCCTCGCTCTCTGGATCATCATCTTCGGCATGCTCGGCCTCTACCTTATCGGCAAGCTCAAGTTCCCGAGCGACCAGGGCAACACAGACGCAATGCCTGTTCCGTGCATCGTGCTCGGTATGATTTCGCTTGCGTTCACAGTATATCTTATCCCGGGCCTCTGGGGTGCTCCCTGTAAGGCAGTCAGCGCATTTGCTCCTCCTATCAACACTCAGGACTTCAACCTCTATCACAACGAAGTTGAGCCTAAGTATAAGGACTACGAGCAGGGCATGGCAGCAGCTGCAGCTGAGGGCAAGCCTGTTGTTGTTGACTTCACAGGATTCGGATGTGTCAACTGCCGTAAGATGGAGGCTGCCGTATGGACCGATCCTCAGGTAGCCGACAAGCTCAACAACGACTTCATCCTCATCTCACTTTATGTAGACGACAAGCAGCCGCTTGACAAGCCTATCGAGGTGGTTGAGAACGGACGTAAGCGCAAGCTCCGCACCGTAGGCGACAAGTGGAGCTATCTGCAGCGCAGCAAGTTCGGTGCAAATGCACAGCCGTTCTATGTTATTCTCGACAACAAGGGTATGCCTGTTGCAGGTTCTTACAGCTATGACGAGAATATCGGCCATTACACCGACTTCCTCAACACTGGTTTGAAAAACTATAAGAAATAATTGATTTTAATAGGCAGTTTCGTTGATTTATGTCAATAAAACTGCCTATTTGTAAATATTTTATCATATTTAGATATCAATTTGGTTAAAACTTTCATATCTTTGCACTGTGTTTTTCATAGTATTAGATTTAAGGTTAACAAAAGACAGGGACTCAGCGGAGTCCTTTTTTTATGCCCTTACGTCTGCTGATGCGTTTTGTTCCGTGCCTTTTTAGTCCCCGTTTATCAGTTTTTATTTGCAGTGAGCTATGTATGCCGCATTGCGGTATGTGTCCTTTCATGTTTCAATATGCCAGCTTTTGCATGCCGCAACGTGTCCTTTTGTCGTGCGAAAGGACAGCTTTTATAAATTAACCGCTTGACGTAAAATTGCCCGTTGTGCCGTATATGCTGTCTTGATTCCGTATAAGCATAGCTGCTCTCATCCGTATTATGCTTTCCGGTCATCTGTACAGCTATTGTCGTCTGTAGTTTGTGTCAGGTCGAAATGCACACGGATAAGCAGGTGAAGAATGCCGAAAATGTTTCGGCAAAAACTCATCACTCGTCACATTCCTGTCTATTGCGCTGATTATCAATGCGTTATGGTGTGATGAGTTGCCTGCCGGACTCGTCACATTCGGGTTTCTCTGCCGTTGGTGTGACGAGTTGCAGTTTCAACTCGTCACACCGTAACGGCTTGTCCGTCAGAATGTTATGCGCCTGTGTGACGAGTGACGAGTTTCTTTCGAAAATCTTTTTGCGTTGTTTTGTCGTTGACCTTTCCTGAATTTGGTGGTTCTTCCGTAATTTCGTTGAAGTAGTCTCTTTGCGTTATGTTGTAAATGTTATAAGATGGTGTTTAGTGAACTAGGCTTCAACTAAATTGCGGAAGAACCAATTTGGTTGGCTTCAAGAGGGCTTTTTCCTGCTTTATGTTTACTCAGGCTTGCCTTTGTGCGCTGCAGCTGCACCTATTATTATATAATAATGTTAAAAGACGATAGGCAAAATTCTGGTTATTATGTGCGCCGTTGTTGTCTGGCCGTTGCGTAGGTTCATAAAAAAAGATGTTCCTCAGGCCTCACGGTCTAAAGAACATCGGTTAAAACAAGTCTTACTAAACTATTAAAAAACATTTCCTAAATTTATTAACCTCTATATCTTTTTTACGTTCATGTGTTGTTTTTTGTTCTGTATTTGACATTTATTCGTCTCTTGTTCTGCAAAAATATAAATAAATATAAAGATAATGCGCATGCAGTTTGGTTCATAACGGTTCAGAACGTATTAATCGTTTGTATGTCCGTGTTATGCAGTCGCTGCTTTTGCGCGGTTTTGACTTACAGGTTGTTATTTTGCCTTGGCGTCTGACTGTCCGATTGTAAGTTGCAGAGTTGTCAGTCCGTTGTCCTTTCCTGTTATGTAAGTACACTGCTTGCTGTCGCCGTGTTCTAGTTCAGACACGTACAGCGGTTTGTTCAGATTGAATATAAGTGTCTTGAAAGTGTCGCCTTTGCAGAGTTTGTTGTTTGACGATTCCTCCACGCGGAAGCAGCTGTCGCCTATGTATTCTATCTCGCAAGTGCAGTCGGGAGCCCATCCCAGTTCTATCTTGTCGCCCGTCTTAAGGCTTGCTGTGCGGATCTGTTTTTCCGGCATGGCATCGCGTTCCATGATGTTTCTACGTCTTAGCGACAAACAGAAGTCATACCAGTCGATGTATCCTATAAAGCGGCTGAGTATTGATAAGGTGGTGTATCGTGTGTTGTGCTTTGCCTCTACGTATCCCCATATTCGCTTTATTGTAGAGATGCTAATCTCTTCTTTCAGTTCCTTTTGTAGTCTCAGCGAAAGTTGATTGAAGTCGGTCGGCGATTTCAACGGCTTACCCATCCTCTTTTCAATTTCAAGTTTAAGGCACTCTATTTCGGTATATTTTGTATCCATTTAGTTTGTCTTATTGACGTTTAGTGTCTGCAAAAATATTAATTTTTTTATAAAAAAATTGATGCAAAGAATGATTTGAACCAAAATGAACCAATTTTGTTTCCTTATTTTTATTACAAATTGCTTATAGCAGCATCAATTTTATTTTTCATTTATCATCAGGTTGCCGTGCTTTCTTTATTGAAAGCATTTTGCATAAATGTACTTTTTGAGGTTTTATTCCAACTTGTAATGAATATTCTGAATTTTGCTTAACGAATGTTTGATTTGCAGATATTATTTCGTCTAATTGTAAGTGTTGTAAATTTATTGATGAAAAAATGTCGAATTTATTTTGGATAAATGTTCTCAGAAAGAAAGTATTTTTGTATTTTTGCAAACACTTTGCTAAGTATTTAGTTTTTTTAGATTAACTTAAAGGCAATTAATTATGGGAAAAGGATTGTATAATGCGGAATACGAGCATGACGCATGCGGCGTGGGCATGGTTGTCAACATACATGGAAACAAGAGCCATGAACTTGTTGACAACGCCCTGAAAGTGCTCGAGAACATGCGACACCGCGGTGCCGAGGGTGCCGACAACAAGACAGGCGACGGAGCCGGAATAATGTTGCAGATACCTCATGAGTTTATTCTTTTGCAGGGAATACCGGTTCCGGAAAAGGGAAAATACGGAACGGGACTCGTCTTCCTGCCTAAGGATGAGGCTCAGCAGCAGGACATACTGAGCATAATGATTGAGGAGATAGAGCGCGAGGGGCTGTCGCTTATGCACCTGCGCAACGTTCCGACAAATCCCGACTGCCTCGGCGAGACGGCACTGGCTAGCGAGCCTGACATTAAGCAGCTGTTTGTTACCGGCGTTACGGACAACCGTGTGCCTTATTTCGAGCGCACGCTGTATCTTATCCGCAAGCGCATAGAGCGTCGTGTTAAGAACAAAGACTTCTACATCTGCTCGCTGTCGAGCAAGAACATTATATATAAGGGTATGCTGTCGAGCCTCCAGCTGCGCCAGTATTTTCCCGACCTGACAAACAACTACTTTACCAGCGGACTGGCACTTGTCCACTCCCGCTTTTCTACTAACACATTTCCAACATGGGGCCTGGCGCAGCCGTTCCGCCTGTTGTGCCACAACGGCGAGATAAACACCATACGCGGAAACCGCGGATGGATGCAGGCGCGCGAGAGTGTGCTTAGCTCTGAGGCACTGGGAAGCATAAAAGACATATCACCGATAATACAGCCGGGCATGAGCGACTCGGCAAGTCTCGACAACGTGTTCGAGTTTTTTGTCATGAGCGGTCTGTCGTTGCCTCATGCCATGGCGCTTATGGTGCCCGAGAGTTTTAACGACAAGAACCCGATATCAGAAGACCTGAAAGCCTTCTACGAGTATCACTCAATACTGATGGAGCCGTGGGACGGTCCGGCGGCGCTGCTCTTCAGCGACGGCCGCTATGCCGGCGGAATGCTCGACCGCAACGGCCTGCGTCCGGCACGCTACACCATAACCCGCAACGACATGATGGTTGTGGCGTCAGAGGTAGGCGTCATGGACTTCGAACCGTCTGAGATAGCCGAGAAAGGCCGCCTGCAGCCGGGCAAGATACTGCTCATTGACACACAGGAAGGCAAAATATATTATGACGGAGAAATAAAGGAGCGTCTGGCAGCAGAACATCCGTACCGCCAGTGGCTGTCGACCAACCGCATACAGCTCGAAAAGCTGAAGAGCGGACGTAAGGTGAGCAACGCCGTTGACAATCTTGTGCGCCGCGAACTTATGTTCGGTTTCGGCGAGGAAGACATCGAAAACACCATAATACCAATGTGTGTCAACGGTCAGGAGCCCACCGCGTCAATGGGCAACGACACGCCTCTTGCGGTGCTGAGCGACCGTCCGCAGGTGTTCTTCGACTACTTCCGCCAGCAGTTTGCACAGGTTACCAACCCCGCCATCGACTCCATACGCGAGAATCTCGTGATGTCGCTGACAGAGTATATCGGCCGTGTGGGCACCGGAATACTTATTCCTGACGAGACAAACTGCAAGATGGTGCGCCTGCCTCACCCGATACTTAACAACACCCAGCTCGACATTCTGTGCAACATACGCTACAAAGGCTTCAACACCGTGAAGCTGCCGATACTCTTCGAGTGCGCAAAGGGAGAAGACGGACTGCGCGAGGCTCTCGACAGCCTGTGCAAGCAGGCAGAGCGCAGTGTTGACGACGGCTACAACTACATCATACTTACCGACCGCGACATCGACGAGACTCATGCTGCCATACCGTCGCTGCTGGCCGTGAGTGCCGTTCACCACTATCTGATATCAGTGGGCAAGCGCGTTCAGACGGCACTTATTGTTGAGAGCGGAGAGATACGCGAGACCATGCACGCAGCCCTGCTGCTCGGTTACGGAGCCTCTGCTCTGTGCCCGTACATGACATTCGCCATACTCGACGATCTCGTTAAGCGCGGCAAGGTGCAGGAAAACTATGAGACGGCTGAGGCAAACTATATCAAGGCCGTGAAGAAAGCACTGCTAAAGATAATGGCTAAGATGGGCATATCAACCATCCGTTCATACCGCGGAGCAAAGATATTTGAGAGCATCGGACTGTCGGAGAGTCTGCTGAAGACATATTTCGGCACGGAGACATCAACCATAGGCGGCATCGGACTTGAGACTATCGCGCGCGACGCCATAGCCATGCACGACGCCGGATTCGCAAAGACGGTATGCACCGACTTCCTGCCCAACCACGGACTCTTCCACTACCGCAAGGACGGAATAAAGCATGCGTGGAACCCTGAGACCATATCAACCCTTCAGCTTGCCACGCGCATGGGCAGCTATAAGAAATATAAAGAGTTTACGCGTCTTGTAGATGAGAAAGATGCACCTATATTCATACGCGACTTCCTCGACTTCAAACGCAATCCGATAGACATAGACAAGGTGGAGCCTGTAGAGAGCATCGTCAAGCATTTTGTCGTAGGCGCAATGAGCTTCGGTGCGTTGAGCCGCGAGGCACACGAGGCAATAGCTCTTGCAATGAACAAGCTCGGCGCACGTTCTAATACGGGCGAGGGCGGCGAGGACAACGAGCGCTTCCACTCAAAATACGACGGGATTTCGCTGTCGAGCAAGACCAAGCAGATAGCCTCAGGCCGTTTCGGCGTAACAACCGAATATCTTGTCAACGCAGAAGAACTTCAGATTAAGGTGGCACAAGGCGCAAAGCCCGGCGAAGGCGGACAGTTGCCCGGATTTAAGGTGAACGAGATAATAGCCAAAACACGCCACTCCATACCCGGCATATCGCTTATCTCGCCTCCGCCTCACCACGACATCTATTCTATTGAGGACCTTGCCCAACTGATATTCGACCTGAAGAACGTCAACCCCAAGGCAGCCATAAGCGTGAAGCTCGTTGCCGAGAGCGGCGTTGGCACCATTGCAGCCGGCGTAGCCAAGGCAAAGGCCGACCTGATAGTCATCTCCGGTGCCGAGGGAGGCACAGGAGCATCGCCTGCATCGAGCATGCGCTTTGCCGGAATATCGCCCGAGATAGGCATAAGCGAGACACAGCAGACGCTCGTAAAAAACGGACTGCGCGGTCAGGTGCGCCTGCAGGTGGACGGACAGCTTAAGACCGGACGCGACGTTGTGCTCATGGCGCTGCTCGGTGCCGAGGAGTTCGGCTTCGGAACGCTGGCACTCATCGTGCTCGGATGCGTCATGATGCGCAAGTGCAACCTCAACACGTGTCCGCTCGGCGTAACCACACAGAACCCCGAACTGCGCAAGAACTTCATCGGAAAATATGAATATCTTGTAAACTATTTCACCTTCCTCGCCCGCGAGGTGCGCGAGTATCTGGCCGAAATGGGATACACAAGGCTCGACGACATCGTCGGACACACCGAACTGATTGTCAGGAAAGAAACCGAGAAGGGCAGCAAGCCGTCTATGCTCGACTTCACACGTCTGCTCAACCGTGAGAGCGGCAACTGCTCGCTGTATCACACCACGGCACAGATTCACGACCTCGGCAACATACTCGACCGTCAGATAATACGCTCGGCGCAGAAAGCCATAGAGGAAAAAGAGGAGGTAAACCTCGATTACGCAATAAAGAACACCGACCGCGCCGTTGGAACGATGCTCAGCGGAATGATTGCCGGGAAGTACGGATACGACGGACTGCCCGACTCAACCATCAACATAAAGTTTAAGGGCAGTGCCGGACAAAGTTTCGGAGCATTCCTCGTAAGCGGCGTAAGCTTCAAGCTCGAGGGCGAGACCAATGACTATTTTGCCAAGGGACTCAGCGGCGGGCGCATAGCCATACTGCCGCCTGTGCGCAGCAACTTTGAGGCTGAGGACAACATCATTGCCGGCAATACGGGCTTATACGGTGCAACAAGCGGCGAATTATATATAAACGGAAAGGTAGGAGAGCGCTTCGCAGTGAGAAACTCGGGTGCAATAGCCGTTATCGAAGGCGCCGGCGACCACTGCTGTGAGTATATGACGGGCGGTCGCGTGGTAGTGTTGGGCGAGACCGGACGCAACTTTGCTGCCGGTATGAGCGGTGGAGTGGCATATGTGTGGGACAAGCACCACAACTTCGACTACTTCTGTAATATGGACATGGTGGAAATCAACCTTGTTGACGAAAGCAACTACCGCAAGGAACTGCACGAACTGATACGACAGCATTATCTCTACACCGGCTCTAAGCTGGCACGCACCATGCTCGACGACTGGAACCGCTATGTTGAAGACTTCGTGCAGGTGGTGCCAATAGAATACAAGCGCGTGCTGCAGGAAGAGCAGGTAAGAAAGCTCCAGCAGAAGATTGCCGACATGCAGAGGGACTATTAATTCTAAGTGAAGAACAGGCGCAGGGCGCAATGAAAAATTAAAAATGAAAAGTGAAAAATCCAAATGTTGATTAAGTGAAGAGTGAAGAACGAGAGTGAAAAATCCAAATGCAGAGTGGTGATAAGAAGCAGCAAGGGTATTGACTTTAACTCCTTTAACTACTCTAACTCCTTTAACTACTAAAGAATAATGCATTTGTCTTTTTCGCTGCGCCCAAGGATATTTCTCCTTAACTTCTTGCCTCCTACAAAATAATTTCAAAAGAATTTATAACATAACAGACATGGGAAATCCAAAAGCATTTTTGACTATACACCGCAAGGAAGCGGGACACAGGCCGGTGCACGACCGTATACATGACTTTGGCGAGGTGGAGCAGACGCTCAACTCTAACGACCGCCGCATGCAGGCGTCGCGATGCATGGACTGCGGAGTGCCCTTCTGCCACTGGGCTTGTCCGCTAGGCAACAAGCCGCCGGAGTGGAACGACGCTCTGTATAAAGGCGACTGGGAGCTGGCTTACAGGCTGCTCAACTCTACCAACGACTTTCCTGAATTCACGGGGCGCATCTGTCCGGCTCTCTGCGAGAAGGCTTGCGTGCTCAATCTTGTGGAGCATGAGCCTACAACCAACCGCGAGAATGAGGCTGCCATAACCGAACACGCCTTTGAGGAGAACTATGTGCGCATACATCATCCTGAGCGCAACGGCAAGAAGGTGGCTGTGATAGGAGCCGGACCTGCCGGACTCGTGGCTGCCAACCGCCTTAACCTGAAGGGCTATATGGTTACGGTGTTCGACAAGAACGAGGATGCCGGCGGACTGTTGCGCTACGGCATACCTAACTTTAAGCTCAACAAGGCCGTGATAGACCGCCGCATAGACGTGCTGATGCAGGAGGGAATAACCTTTAAATATAATCAGAACATCGACGTTAGCAAGCTGCCCGAAGGCTTCGACGCCTACGTGATAGCCACGGGAACGCCCACGGCACGCGACCTTGCCATACCGGGCCGAGAGCTTAAAGGCGTGTATTTTGCGCTCGACATGCTTGCACAGCAGAACCGTGTGCTCGCCGGATGCGAATATACTAAAGACCAACTGGTAAGCGCCAAGGGCAA
Organism: Xylanibacter rarus; assembly: GCF_001275135.1. Lineage (GTDB taxonomy): Bacteria > Bacteroidota > Bacteroidia > Bacteroidales > Bacteroidaceae > Prevotella > Prevotella rara. Next base: position 91,356 of record NZ_LFQU01000010.1, read on the forward strand.
AGACGTGCTCGTGATAGGCGGCGGCGACACGGGAAGCGACTGCATAGGCACGGCCCACCGCCAGGGATGCAAGAGCGTAACGCAGATAGAGATTATGCCGAAGCCCGCGGAAGGTCCCGACGACCCTGCCAACCCATGGCCCAACTGGCCGCGCACGCTGAAGACAACCACCTCGCACGAGGAAGGCTGCACAAGGCGATGGAACATCAATTCGCTGAAGTTTATCGGTAAGGACGGCAAACTGACGGGCGTTGAGGTGCAGGAAATAACATGGAAACCCAATCCCGAAGGCGGCCGCCCGATAATGGAGGCCGTGGGCAGTCCGGAGGTTATTAAGGCCGACATGGTGCTGCTGGCGATGGGATTCCTGAAGCCCGAGCTGCCCGAGCTTGCTCCAAATGTGTTTGTTGCGGGTGACGTCGTCAGCGGTCCGTCGCTCGTTGTAAGGGCGATGGCAAGCGGACGCGACGCTGCCGAGAAAGTAGATAAATTTTTCCACTAACATTTTTTACATTCCTTTTTTCTGTGAAGGGTCGGGGCAGATGTTGCTCCGGCCCTCGCTTTTTTATGCTGTCGGGCGCCATGTTTGTGCCGACTTTTGCGTATTTTGTAACGTCTTGATAATCAATTGTTTAACAACACTCCTCCAAAAGATGCCCTTTTAGCTTGCAAAAGGCCGTCTTTTAGGCTGTAAAAGGGCACCTTTTGCAATGCGAAACGTGGCCTTTTGCACGGCCGCCTGTCTTGCCCTGCTTTCCGCATGCATTCCGTGCGTCTTTTCAGTGCTGCTCCGCCCTTGGGCTGCCCGCCGTTCTCCTTGCTGCCGAAATATGCCGTAAGGCGGTGCGCCCGGTGCCGGCAGGATAATAATTTCCGGCCTTTTTTTATATAAATTTGCGCTTAATATATACGTATTATTTATTTTTCTGTATATTTGCCGCAATGAAAGGAACAATAATCAAAATAATGGCAATGGCCCTTGTGGCCGTGGCCCTGCTGTCGTGCGGCGGCAGGCGTGGCGGCGATGCGGTGCGCTCGGTCTACTACTGGAGCACCACTCTGCGCATGGACAGCGTTAAGGAGCAGTTTATGCGCGAGCATAACGTCAGTCGCATGTACATCAGATACTTCGATGTCGTTGAGGACGAGAGCGGCCGCCCCGTACCCAACGCCACGCTGCGCTTTGTTACGGCTGTGCCTAAAGGCATCGAAGTGGTGCCCGTGGTATATATCGTGAACAGCTGCATGCGCCGCGACATAAGCGGTCTGGCAGAGAAGATATACAGGCGCGTGCGCCAGATGAACGAGACCAACGACGTGGCCGGCGTGAAGGAGATACAGATAGACTGCGACTGGACCATGCGCACGCGCACGGCTTATTACAGATTTCTGAAGCAGCTGCGCGACATGGCCGGCAAGGACGGCATACGGCTGTCGGCCACAATACGCCTTCACCAGCTCTCGCAGCCGGCTCCGCCCGTTGACCGCGGCGTGCTGATGATGTATAACACGGGCGACTTTACCGACCTTGAGTGTAGCAAGCCCATACTCGACATGGACGATGCTGCGCCCTATATGTCGAGTCTTGCCTCATACAATCTGCCGCTCGCGTCGGCTTATCCGCTGTTCAGCTGGCGCATACTGTTCCGCGGCAGCCGCTACGTTGGCATAATGCATGCCGACGACGACCTGCCCGTGCTGGCCGGCGACAGCATAGTAGAGCGCCGCGTTGAGCTTGGCGACATAATGAGAGCCAAGGACGCCGTGAGCCGCAAGCGCGCCGACGCCAACGGCGAGATACTGCTTTTCGACATGAGTAACCAGAATATAACCCGATTTAAACCGGAAGATTATGAAAAAATTTATCTTCGTTAGCCTCTTTGCCCTCGCGTTGTGTGCCGACGCATGGGCCTGCATAAGTGAGGCTCCCACGCACAACAATTACATGTTCAGCGTGTTCAGGCGCGAGAGTATGGACTCGCCGTTCCGCGAAGACATCAATGCCTACTGGAAAAGATATGCCGGCGACATGTCTGATACAAGTACGGACTATTACAGGTGGAACCGCGACAAGATTGATGCGGCGGCACGCAGCCGCGGCGATGTGCTGATGCAGCGCTACATGAAGCTGCTCGACAGCTATCTGCAGGTGTGCGACGAGGTTAGCTACGACTCGTGGGACTATCCCACCAAGGAGCAGCTGACAAAGCGAAAGTCTACCTTGAACTCGATACGCAACAGCGCCACGATGGCCATGAAGACCGGACTGCGTGAGCTTAACGCGCTGATGGTGATGCGAGCAAACATGATGCTGGGCTACGACCAGGCCAACATATCCTTCTGGAACTCAACGGCACAGAACCTGCCGAAGGGAGTATGGCGCGAGGTTGCACGCAACATATATGCCCGCGCGCTGCTCAACACGGGCAAGCGCATCGAGGCATGCAACATATACGCCGAGCAGGGCGACATGCAGAGCATCAAGTGGAGCATGCGCAACTACCGCAACCTGGCAGGAATACAGAAGATATATCTCGACGACCCAAACTCGCCCACGCTGATATATCTTGTTCAGGACTTTGTAAACAACGTGCAGGAGACGCTCGACCAGGCCACAGGCACCGGCACGGACGAAGACTGGATTAAGACAATCGACGCCCGCGTGGTGTATAAGGCAGACGCAATGCGCTTCGTAGACTTTGCCAACAACGTGGTGAGAAGCGGCAAGAACGAGTATCCCTGCCTGTGGAAGTCGGCCATAGGCATGATATATTATCTCTTCGGAATGTCGGAAGAGGCCGTTGCCGAGCTCGACGAGGCCATGGCTATGGACGGCACGCCCCGCATGAAGGACAACGCACGCTGCATACGCCTGCTGGCTTCAACGGGCTGCAACATGTTCAGTCCGTCTTATTCGGCATATCTGCTGAAGGAGATGCAGCGGCTCGACGAGCTTATCAGGGATGAGCGCGGCACGTCGGACATATATCCGAACCATTACACCGACGTAAAGGAGCGCGTGGTCTACAATGCACTTGTGCCCAAATGTATGGCCACAGGCCGCGTGAACATGGCTCTGGCTCTGCTCGGAATGATGGAAGAGAATGAGCAGGATTTCTATACGAAGGGACGCCACTCGCAGCCTGATTATGTGATTGAGGGCGATTATGCGTGGAACTCTGACTATTCGCCGTGGAACGAGTATTTTGCTGTCATGGACACAATCAGTGCCGACGTCCTGGCCGGTTACCTCAAGTATATCAGCATGGAGCAGTCAGACCCGTTTGAGCAGTATGTCGTTTCGCAAGTATATCCCAACAAAAACTATTACAACGACCTCATCGGCACAAGGTATATGGCCGAAGGCCGCTTTGCCGACGCCCTGCCTTATCTCGAGAAAGTGTCGCTCGGCTTCCTGTCGCAGCAGAACATCAGCTGGTATATGGCCAACCGAAAATACAGTCTTCCGCGCTGGTTCAACCGTCAGTTGCCTAACATGCCCGACACCGACGGCCCCGGAAAGGGTGAGCCTAAAGAGAATATGAAGTTAAGATATTGCAAGGACATGCTGCAGCTGCAGGCCAATTACGACCTTGCACGCGAGGGAAAGCAGAAGGATATGCGTGCCTATGAGCTTGCCGTGATGCATTATCAGGCTTCGTGCTACGGCGACTGCTGGTTCCTTACGCATTACGGGCACAGCATTTACGACAGCACCCGCAACGGCGAATTCGACTTTGCGCGCAAGACCGTTGAGTATCTCAACAAGTGTGTTGTGTCTTCCGACCTCAACATGCGCTACAAGGCGCTCTATGCGCTGGCCTTTGTCGACAAGGATCCGTGGTTTGATGTCAAGTACGACCGCGACTATAACCCTGTTTACATCCCGCGTCCTGCCTCAAGTCAGTATAAGGCCATGAGCGCGCTGTATAGCTTTGCAAGGCAGCATCCGCAGTATGTCGACGGTTATACCACGCGCTGCGACATGCTGAAAGCCTTTGCCCGTGTGTCTGGACAGTAGTGGGCCTGCGTGCCGTCGACGCCGTTCAGTATGCGGCATAATGTGAAAGTATAGTCAAAGCTGCAAGTTTTTTTATTCGCTGATGCAAGGTTTTGTAAATAAAAACGTTTAATATGTAGACAAAATCTTAAATGTTGCGGATATGAAAACTTGCAGCTTTATTAATTTCTTTTGGCTGATGGCATGTGTGCTTTGCCTCGTGTCGTGCGATGAGGAGAACGACTTTATCTCAGGACCTACCGCGAGCAGCACTATGATAAGCGGTGTGGCACGCACTGCCGACGGGACGCCACTTGCCGGAGTTAAGGTGAGTGTGGATTATAATGAGTCGGTGTGGCTCGGTCAGCAGACGACACGCCACAAGGCAGAAGGCATTACCGACAAGGACGGCAACTATCGGCTGTATTTTGAGTTGCGTGACGACGAGTTGCAGGACAACGGCAACGATGCGTCGGCGTCGCGCAACTTCTACCTAATTTTCGACCTTTCTTCGCTCTCAGAAGAAAAATACATCATGCCGAAAGACATAAAGGCCGACAACAAAGATCAGAAGTTGCGCTTCTATTATGATAATCTCCACTTCGAGAGAGGCAAGTTCTACAGCCATAACCTTTACGTTCCGCTAAAGCGCTGGATAGATGTAACCGTTGTCAGCGACGGCAAGATAAACGCCAATGACAAGTTTGTCGTGTCTAATCTGATAAACTACGGCGGCGACGAGCTGCCCTTCAACTCCTATTATCGCGACGGCCGTGTGCTGATGGACTATCCCATAACGATGACGTCAGACAGGGAACAGACGTTCAGGGTGCCGTGTGCGCTCAACGACTCAAACATGATTTACATCGGCTGCATGAAGGGTGGAGTCGGCTCTTATGATGCCGTTACGCCGGTTAAGAAAGTCTTTGTAACCGAAAGCGAGCCGCAGTCGGTAAGGCTTGAAATAGGTGCTGCAGAATGAAAACGGCGATTAGGCAGAATTAAATATAAAAGACACTGAAATATAAGGCGGCTGTTACAGCCGCAGACGCATGTATCTGAAAATCAATCTGTTTTTAGTTTGGGTTCCGGCTTTTGGCAAGTCGGAACCTAATTGTTTTCATTCGGCTGTTGTTTATCTGCGTTGCCTGTGTTGTTCATGCAGCAGGCGAAGTTGGCAGAGTATGCCCTCCCGATAGGAATGGTGTGGTTGCCGGCCAGCGTTATGTCGTTTTTGGTGAAGCTTATTATTGCCGTCTTGTTTACTATAAACGACTTATGAACTCTTATGAAGGTGCTTTCAGGCAGAATCTCCTCAATGTTTTTCATGCTCATCTGCGTCATTACGGGGCGCTCGTGGTTAAGATGAATCTTGATGTAGTTGTTCAGCGCCTCGATGAACGAGATGTCGGCATAGCTTATCTTGATGTTCTTATATTCAGACTTCACTATGAAGAAGTCTTCCTCTGCATGGCGCGCCCTTTCCTGCAGGTCCTTTTGCCTTATGGCCTTTGACACCGCAACCTCGAATCTGTTGAACGAGAACGGCTTGTGAAGAAAGTCGATGGCGTTGAGTTCAAAGCCGTCGAGGGCAAACTGGGCGTATGCCGTGGTGAATATGAACATCACGTCCGACGAAATGATACGTGCAAGTTCGAGTCCGTTCATGCCCTTCATCTCTATGTCAATGAACACTATGTCGGGCTTGCTGCGCCTTATCTCTTCGAGCGCCTTGAGGGGATTGGTGAATGTTTCAACGCTTATGTTGCCCATTCTCCGGGCAAACTCGCTGATTATGTTGAGAGCTATCGGCTCGTCGTCAATGGCAATACATCTCATTGTTCCTGTCGTCGTTGTATGTGGTTAGTTTATTAAGGTTATGCTCAGCAGCACGGTGTAGAGTCCGTCAGCGTCGTTTATCTCGAGCTTGTGGCGCTTGGGATAGGCCAGTTCGAGCCGCTTGCGGCAGTTGCTTATGCCTATGCCGGCAGAGTGGCCGCGCCGGTCTGTCGGCTTCTGGTTCTGCGTAGAGAAGAACAGCGTGCCGTCTTCAATCCTTATGACGATATACACCTGGCGGTCGTCGGTAGACGACAGACCGTATTTTATGGCGTTCTCTACGAAGGTTATAAGCAGCATGGGCACAATCTGCAGTCCCTGCCGCTTGTTGTCGTTATAGTAAGACAGCTGTATGCTGTCCTTGTTTTCGGTGCGGTATTTCTGTATCTCGATATACTGTCGTATGTAGTCGATCTCCTCTTCAACGGGTATGGCCTCCTTCGTAGGGTTGGTGTACATGTATTTCATCAGGCAGATAAACTGCATGAAGGCTGTCTCCACCTGCTGCGACTTCATCACAATCATGCCGTAGAGAGTGTTGAGCGTGTTGAAAAGAAAGTGAGGATTGATCTGTGCCTTGTATAAGGCAAGTTCCGCTTTCTTCTTCTCCGTCTCGAGGTCGTGGCTGCGCACAATCTGCCTGATAAGTTCGGTGAGCAGGCCCACGGCCGTGCTGAAGGTGATGGTTGCGACATACAGGAACCACACTGCCTGCTGATGAAGCCTTGCCCTGGCCACAGTCCTTACGCGGCGTGGACGCACCGGCCTGTGCGGAAAGTCCATCTGATACTGCGATATGAGCCATGTAATCAATATTGTGGCAAGAATCAGGATAAGGGCTATAATCACCTTGCGGCGCGTCTGGAAGAACATGGGCACCGTGATATAGCGGTTGAAGAAATAAACGGCATAGAGCCAGCACGCCAGTATGCAGACAAACGTCAGGTTGTTGGCTATCCATCGCTCTATGGGAAGCAGGAAGCACAATGCCGGCAACAGCACGCAGGCAAAGAGAAGGTCGGTTATCAGAGGTATCTTTCTTAGCATAAATTATCGTTATTGCGTTACTAAATCTTTCCCGTTGCAAAGATAGTGTAAATATTCTGTAACGTGAAAAATGAGCCATGCCGTTTACCCTCACTTATATGTCGTTTACCCTTACACGGCGAATTTGTGTTGCAGAAAACCCCGTTTTTAACAATATCTTTGCAACATAAACCGCTAAAATGATATGAAAATGAACGAGAAAAGAAACCCTGGATTTATAGTCAGACTGCTGATGCTTCTGATGATATGCTGCTCGGCGGCGGCCGGTGCAATGGCACAGACCGTTGTCAGCGGAAAGATTACTGACAAGTCGACGTCCGACCCGCTGCCTGGAGCAACGGTGTCGATAACGCCCAACGACGGCAAAACCCGTCTTGGCGTGTCGGACATGGACGGAAAATACAGAATAGACAATCTTGCGGCAGGACAATACCGCATAAAGGTGAGCTACATGGGCTACAAGACATATGAGAAGAGCGTCAGCTTGGGCAGCAATGACAACAAGGTGATGAACATAAGTCTGACCGAGGACGCCACCATGCTCGAAAACCTTTCGGTAGAGGGAAGGGCAACACGTGCGCAGCAGGCAGGCGACACGCTGTCGTATAACGCGTCGGCATTTAAAGTGTTAGACGGAAGCACCGCCGAAGAGCTGCTGGCAAAGATGCCCGGCATTGTGGTTGAAGGCGGCGAGGTGCAGGCCCAGGGCGAGAGCGTAAGCAAGGTGATGGTGGACGGCAAGGAGTTTTTCGACGGCGACGTAAACCTTGCGCTGAAGAATCTTCCGGCCGACATAATAGCCAGCATAGAGGTGTTCGACAAGAAGAGCGACCAGGCCGAGTTTACCGGATTTGACGACGGAGAGGAGATAAAGACGATAAACATCGTTACAAAGAGCGGCTACAAGGAAGGAGTGTTCGGCAAGGTGTACGGCGGATACGGCACGGACAACCGCTATAACGCCGGCGGAAACATCAACATATTTGACGAGTCGCAGAGGCTGTCAATACTCGGAATGAGCAACAACGTCAACCAGCAGAACTTCTCGCAGGAAGACCTGTCGGGAGTTATGTCGGCGCAAAGCTCAAAGCGCGGGGGCAGGCGCGGCGGAGGCCGACGCGGCAGCACGGACAACTTCATGGTGGGCTCGCTCGGCGGTGTGACCAAGACCAACGGCATAGGCCTGAACTATGTGAACGAATGGAACGACAAGCTGAAGCTTACGTCGAGCTACTTCTTCAACCAGTCGTCTAACGACTATCAGGAGAAACTGCAGCGCGAGTATTTCGAGTCGGCACTGCCGGGCATGTCGTACATGCAGGACAGCGAGTCGGACATGACCAACTGGAACCACCGCGTGAACATGAACCTCGAATATAAGATAGACGCCGACAACACCCTGCAGCTGCGCCCTAAGTTCAGCTATCAGAGCAGCAACACGCTGAGCAGCTATCTGGGCGAAAACCTCCTGTATGGCGAGCAGCAGAGCAGCATAGGCAGCAGCTCGGAGAGCGACGTGAAATCGTACAGCGCCGGACTTAACGCCACCTACCGCCACCGCTTCAACAAGCAGGGACGCACGCTGTCGCTGTCGGTGAACGGACAGATAACCGACAAGCGCAGCGACACCTACACCGACTATAAGGAAAGCAAGACCGAGGACGGCACGACAACGGCCACGGAATATTCGCAGCGCAAGGACAACGACGAGAAACAGACATCGCTGCGCACCAACCTGATGTATACGGAGCCGATAGTGGACAACGTGCAGCTGAGCGCCAACTATAAGTTCTCTTACAGCAACAGCGACGCCGACAAGAAGACGTTTGAGAGCGACGGCATGACCGACCTGGGTGAACAGCTCATTGACCAGATGTCGAGCGTGTATCAGACCGACTATCTTACGCATGCTGCCGGACTGGGCCTGAGATGGAATCTCGACAGATGGCGCTTCACGCTCGGTGCCGACTTCCAGTGGGCTTCGCTCGACGGCGAACAGTCGTATCCAGTTGCCGACAACATATCGCACAACTATTTCTCTGTGCTGCCGTCGGCCATGATACGCTACTCGCTCAACCGCAACAACTCGTTCATGCTGCGCTACCGCAGCAGTTCTACATCGCCCACGCTGCAGCAGCTGCAGTCGGTTGTCGACAACACCAATCCGCTGTTCCTCTCTACCGGAAACCCGCTGCTCGACCAGCAGATTAACCATACGCTCAACCTGAGATATACGCTCACAACAATGTCGGGACAGACCTTCATAGCCATGCTCGGCGCCACGCTGCGCAACGGATATGTGGCAGACAGCACCTTCGTGGCAACAGAAGACATCACACTGCCCGGCGGAATAGAGATGGACAAGGGCGCACAGCTTACACGCCCTGTGAACCTCGACGGATACTACAGTCTGCAGGCAATGCTGACATACGGATTTCCGCTCGACCTGATACGTAGCAACGTCAACCTGAGCCTTGCCGGCAACTATGCCAGCGTGCCGACGATATTCAACGGCGTGAAGAGCAATACGCGCGAACTGACGTTTGTGCCCAAGGTGGTGATAGGCAGCAACATCAGCGACAAGCTCGACTTCACGCTGTCGTATTCAGCCTCGATAAACAAGGCCCTCAGTTCTGTTGCCGACCTGAACACGAGCAACTATGTTACGCACATAGCACAGGCACGCGTGGGCTGGACCTTCTGGGCCGGACTGACTCTGCGCAGCACGCTGACCTATACGGGCTACAGCGGCCTGAGCGCCGATACGGAAGACTATTTCCTATGGAACGCGTCGCTCGGCAAGAAGTTCCTGAAGAACAATGCAGCCGAGATAAGGCTCGACGTGTATGACATACTGGGGCAGAGCCAGTCGTTCAGACAGTCGGTAGGCAGCAACTACTACGACTATCTTACGGCCAACGTGCTGCAGCCCTATGCCATGGTGAGCTTTGTCTATACGATAAGATAGGCCGTCTGAGTCCGCTATGACATCAGCGTATGCCGTCGTAAGAAGACATTAAATTAGGTTTTAGTTGTTTGTAAATCAATGCCGGGCGGCTGTCGGCCTGCCTTTCCTAAGGCGCAGCATGATGCGGCAGGGCGGGGCAGACTGACATACGGCGGCAGAGAAATGCAGACATAAGAAGCAAAACCTATAACGCAATATGGCAAAACTCTTACGGCCAAAGGGCTGTTTGAGATTAAATTAAACATCTAAAAATAACGAGAACTCATGAAGAAACTATTATTACTGATGGCCCTGACGGCCATGTTCGGCATCAGCGCCGACGCACAGAAAAAGGGCGGGCAGAAGCTTACGCCTGAACAGAGAGTGGAGAAACGCATGGAACAGCTCGACAGCAAGCTGAAGCTAAGCGACGAGCAGAAGCAGAACATAAAGTCGCTCTACACCGACTTCTTCAGTCAGGACATAAGCCGCGAGGAGCGCAGGAGCAAGATGGAGGAGCTTAACACGAAGATAAGCAATCTGCTTGACGACAGCCAGAAAAAGACTTTCAGCGAGATGAACAGCCGGAAGGCCGGCAGAAAGCGCTAAGCACGCATGCCTTACAGCCGCCATGCTGAGGCATTATGCCGTGGCGGCCTTGACTTCTGATTATTAAGATGCTTGTATATGAATGTGCCTGACGGGATGGTTTATCGTGTCTTTTTTGTTAATCCCGGTCGGGTACATTCTTTTTCTCGGCCATTTTTATATGTAACAGTTTCGGCGGTTTTGCTTTCACATTGATTTTGCCTGACGCTCTCATACGGAGATATTTGAAAATTAAAATCATTTGGCCGTAAAAACGTGCCGTTTTTGTGTGCAAGCGCAAGTGTCAGATGCATAGCGTGTTACATCGTTATGCGTAGATGTGTGCAAAGATTTTTGTCCTGATTGGGACAAAAAAGCTATTATTTCAATGAAAAAACAGGATTGTTTGAGGTGCAAAAGTGGCCCGGTTTTGAGTAAAAAGTTGTCGGTTAATTTTTCAAAAGCATACCTTTTGCATGTAAATGTAAATATACTTTACCATTGCTACCGGTTTTCCGCTTCTGCTTTTTCTATTTCAGCAGAAAATTCTGACATTTTTGTGATGACACATTGCCGCATGAAAGCAGCAGGCAGCTTACATGCTGTCAGAAGCCGATGCCGTTTGTCGGCTGTGCCTTTCCGGCATTTTATGTGTCCGTGCCGTATGGGCGTAATATATAAAAAAACAAGGATTTGGTTTTATTCTGCCGTTATTTATGGTATATAGTTATGGGCCGAAGCATTCGGCTGTGGCAGATTCATTAAGCATGTCTGTGTGTATGCAAATAAAAAAGAAAAATGCCAAGCGGTTTATTATCAACCACTTGGCATTTTTTCTTGTTTCGTTATATTCAAGGAGTTTTATTTTAATTCGCGTCAGAATAAAGTTAAGATCATGTGCAGAGCGCAGGCGAAGTTCTGCGTCAGCTGATTAATATTCAGGAGTGGAAAGATATGTGCAAAGTGGTTTATAATAATCCACAAGGCATATGGCTTTAACTCCTTTAACTCCTCTGACTCCTTTATCTCCTAATTTATAATTACATATATCCCAGCCATCTGAGAATGTCGTTCAGGTTGGCCACAACCATCAGCAGAATCAGTATGCCGAAGCCTACATATTCAGCCCTTATAAGGAAGTTCTCGCTCGGCTTGCGGCGCGTAATCATCTCGTAAAGCAGGAAGAGCACGTGGCCGCCGTCGAGGGCAGGGATAGGCAGGATGTTCATAAACGCAAGGATGATGCTGAGGAATGCAGTCATGCGCCAGAACATCATCCAGTCCCATGTCGGCGGGAACAGACTGCCGATAGATCCGAAGCCGCCCAGCGACTTGGCACCGTCGGCTGTAAATACATATTTCATGTCGTCTACATATCCGCGGAGCACGCCGATACCGTATTTTATTCCGGCAGGGAAGCTCTCAAAGAAGCCGTATTCTACGGTTTCGGGCTTGTAGTATGTAGCCAGATATGTGCGGCCTACGCCTAACGTAAGGTCAGGGTTGAGCACCATTTTCACCGTGTCGCGCTTCTCGGGCGAGGCCTTATGGCAGAACACCACCGTGGTTGTGCGCACCTTTATGCTGTCTTTTGTGGTCTTGGCCACGCTGAGCATGTCGCCCATTACGGCCATCTGGTCGTCAAACTCGTTCCATGAGTCAATGCTCTTGCCGCCTATCGCCAGCAGCTTGTCGCCCTTCATCATGCCTGCCTTTGCTGCCGGAGAGTTTGGCATCACGCTGTCTATGTCGGCCGGGATGAACGGCTTTACAAACACGGGCTGCTCCTTGAGCATGGTCAGCAGGCTCATGTCTTCGGGCATGGTGAGCTGTATCTCCTTGCCCTGGCGCATCACGGTCACGGTCTGCGCGTTGGCTATGTCGCGGTACATGTCGACGTCAAACTTTGTCAGCGTGTTCTCGTTGGTTCGCAGCAGCACGTCGCCGTCCTTGAAGCCTATCTTCTTGGCAGCATCGTTAAACTTCATACCCATCGTCATCTTGTCCAGACGGTAGTAAGAGTCGCCCCATGTGTAGAGCACCATCGAATAGATAAACAGCGCAAGCAGGAAGTTTACGAGCACTCCGCCCACCATTATCAGCAGTCGCTGCCATGCCGGCTTGGAGCGGAACTCCCACGGCTGCGCCGGCTGCTTCATCTGTTCGGTGTCGAACGACTCGTCTATCATGCCCGAAATCTTGCAGTAGCCGCCGAGCGGAAGCCATCCCACGCCGTATGTCGTGTCGCTTTTCTTGGGCTTAAATTCAAAGAGGTGGAACCATGGGTCGAAGAACAAGTAAAACTTTTCAACCCTTACGCCGAAAAGTTTTGCAAAGAAGAAGTGGCCGCCTTCATGCAGCAGCACGAGAATAGAGATTGCCAGCATAAACTGGAGCAGTCTTATCAAAAATATTTCCATGTCTCTGTTTTCTTAATTTTTCTTTCTGCGGCCGGTTGCCGCCGTCGGATTGTTTTGCTTTTGGATAAAAATATGTTACTTGTTTTATTTATTCTTTCTTTATCAGTGTGCCCCGAGCAGTTCGGTAGCCACGCGCCTTGCCTCGGCGTCGGTGCTTACGTAGGTGTCATAGTCGGGCGCGCTGCTGAAGCTTACGCGGCTCATGGTCTTCTCTATGATGTCGCTCATCTGTGTGAATCCGCACTTGTCCTCAAGGAATCCGCGGTTGACAATCTCGTTGGCTGCGTTGACAATGCACGGCATGTTGCCGCCCTTCTTTATCGCCTCGAAGGCAAGCGCCAGGCAGCGGAACTTGTCTAAGTCGGGCTCGAAGAACTCCAGCGGCTGCTTGAACAGGTCGAGACGGTCTTCGTTGAGGTGAATGCGGTCAGGGTAAGTCAGTGCATACTGTATGGGCAGGCGCATGTCGGGCACTCCGAGCTGTGCCTTCACGGCTCCGTCGGCAAACTGTACGGCGCTGTGCACGATGCTCTGCGGATGGATAAGCACCTGAATCTTGTCGGCCGGAACGCCGAAGAGCCATTTAGCCTCGATAACCTCGAAGCCCTTGTTCATCATCGTGGCGCTGTCTATGGTTATCTTTGCGCCCATGCTCCATGTGGGATGCTTCAGCGCGTCGGCCTTGGTTACGGTGGCAAGCTGTTCCTTGGTGAAGTTGCGGAACGGGCCGCCTGATGCCGTGAGCAATATCTTTTCAATCTCGTTGTCGCCTTCTCCGGCCAGACTTTGGAATATGGCAGAGTGCTCGCTGTCAACGGGTATTATCGGTGCGTGGTATTTCTGCGCCAGCTCGCATATCAGTTCTCCGGCAACAACCAGAGTCTCCTTGTTGGCAAGGCATATCCCCTTGTGTGCCTTGATGGCGTGAATTGTCGGATTAAGTCCGGCAAAGCCCACCATTGCCGTGAGCACCATGTCTATCGGGCCGGCCTCCACTATTTCGTCTATGGCCTGTTTGCCTGCATACACCTTTATGTCGGGCAGGTCGGCGAGCAGGCTTTTCAGTTCTTCATACTTGTCTTCGTTGGCAATCACCACTGCTGCCGGATTGTAGCGGCGTGCCTGTTCGGCCAGTTCTTTCACTCTGTTGTTGGCCGTGAGGCAGTAAGCCTCAAACAGGTCTGGATGCTCGTCAATCACCTGCAGTGCCTGTGTGCCTATCGAGCCTGTTGAACCGAGAATGGCTATCTGTTTCTTCATAAAATCTTAAATTCTCCCAACTTCTAAATTTGTTTCTCTTGTCTTTCGTCGTTCCGTATCGTCTTTGGCGCACTTTGCGACCGTGGGGCCGTGGCGTCTGCTTATTCAAGGTCGAGAAGTCCTTCGGGCAGGTCTACCACAATGATGTGCCTCTCGGTGTCGACGTCAATGATGAAGTCTTCCGATGCCGGTATCATTATTTCCTTGCCGTCAGGTGTCTCTACGTTAAAGAGAGTGTTTACAGTTGAATAGTCAACCGACTTGACCGTGCCTATCAGGCGGTTGTCGTTGTTGGCGTCGAGCAGGCTGAAGTTTTCGGCCTCGTTGAGCGACATGGTGTCCTGGCTTTCTTCTGCCAGCTTGCGGCTGAAGTAGACGTCGCATCCGGTGAGCTCCTGCGCCTGCTCCTTGGTGTCGATGTCGCAAAACTTCACAAGGGCTGTCTCGCCGCTCTTGAACCTGTATTCCTCGAAAAAGAATGGTACGAGTATGCCGTCGATGAGCAGCACGAGATAGTCGGCGTCAACTCTGTCGAACACATCGTCCTCAAACATTAGCGACACCTCGCCCTTCACACCATGGGGCTTGCCTATCTTGCCGATTTTGAAAACTTCCTCTTGTCTTATCATTGCTGTTGTTGTTTCGCTTTTATGCTTAGCTTATGCGCTCAATCTTGGCTCCGAGGTTGTTCAGTCGTGCCTCAATGTCCTCGTAGCCGCGGTCAATCTGCGCAATGTTGTCTATGCGGCTTGTGCCGTTGGCGCTCATGGCTGCAATGAGCAGCGCTATTCCGGCTCGTATGTCGGGGCTTGTCATGCGTCCGGCACGCAGCCTTACGTTATGGTCGTGGCCTACCACCACGGCTCTGTGCGGGTCGCAGAGTATTATCTGTGCGCCCATGTCTATCAGTTTGTCTACAAAGAACAGGCGGCTCTCGAACATCTTTTGGTGGAACAGCACGCTGCCTCTTGCCTGAGTGGCCACAACAAGCAGCACCGATAGCAGGTCGGGCGTGAGTCCGGGCCATGGGGCGTCGGCCAGAGTCATTATCGAGCCGTCAATGAACGAGTCGATTTCGTAGTGGTCCATATGCGGTATGATGAGGTCGTCGTCCTCGGTGTCTATCTTTACGCCGAGGCGGCGGAATGCGTCGGGTATGATGCCGAGGTTGCGCAGCGACACGTTCTTTATGCGTATGCCGTCGCCCACCATGGCTGCCATGCCTATGAACGAGCCCACCTCAATCATGTCGGGCAGTATCTTGTGCTCGGTTCCGTGCAGCGAGTCGACGCCAACTATCGTCAGCAGGTTTGATGCAATGCCGCTGATGCGTGCGCCCATTTGGTTGAGCATGTGGCACAGCTGCTGTATGTAGGGCTCGCATGCCGCGTTGTATATGGTCGTTGTTCCTTTTGCCAGCACGGCTGCCATTATGATGTTTGCCGTACCGGTTACAGATGCCTCGTCGAGCAGCATGTAGCAGCCCTTAAGTTCTTTGCCGTTTATCTCGAATGTGTTTCTTTCGTCGTTGTGCAGAAACTTTGCGCCCAGATATTTGAATCCCAGGAAGTGGGTGTCCAGGCGTCGCCGTCCTATCTTGTCTCCGCCCGGCTTGGTCACTACGGCCTTGCCGAAGCGTGCCAGCAGCGGTCCTATCATCAGTACGCTGCCCCTGAGCGAAGCGCATTTGCGTATAAATTCGTCGCTCTCCAGATAATCGAGGTTGATGTTCTCTGCCTTGAACGAATATTCGTTCCTGCTTATGCGGGTTACATCCACGCCTATGTCTGTGAGCAGCAGAATGAGATTCTTTACGTCAAGAATGTCAGGTATGTTCTTTATTCTTACTTCTTCGGGCGTAAGCAGTGATGCGCATATCACCTCGAGCGCCTCGTTCTTGGCGCCTTGCGGTGTTATGGTTCCGCTGAGCGAATGTCCGCCTTCTATGATGAAAGATTCCATGTTCGGGTCTTGATTTGGTTAACGTTGCTGTTAGCGTTATCTTCTTTTCCTTCTCCTTTCTCCGGGTTCCTTCAGACTTCCCACATTAAACTTGAATGTGTCGAGGTCGAGTTGTATCTTCCCGTTGGTGAAGCGTGCCAGGTCAGAGGCTATTTTCTCGTCGTCGCTCGAGCCGTGGCTCCATTGTATCAGGTTGCGTTTCATCTGGTTGGCCGTCAGCCTCGTAAGCTCGTCGCGCTCGGGTCCGGGCTCCATGTTCATCAGTTGTTCAAACAGCTCGAACACCATTCCGCCGTAGTGCTTTATGGGGTTCTTCTGCTTTGGATATTCCATGGGCTGAGGCTTTGTGGTTATGCTCTTTGCCTCGTTGATGTCTACCGGATAGTCGATGTCGAGCTTGAAGTCGCTCATTATGGCCAGATGGTCCCACAGCTTCTGCTTGTAGTCAATGTTCTCCCTGTTCTGCGGGAACATGCGCTCCATGATGCATATTATGGTCTCTGCGCATTTCTGACGCTCTTCTCTGTCGCTGAGCGTCATGGCGTAGTCTACCATCTTCTGCACCTCGCGTCCGTATTCGGGCAGCGTGAGCTTCTTGCGCTGTGTATTGTAGTCTAATCCATCGATTTCCATTTCTTCTTTGTTTAAATTCCGTTTAAATGTAGTGTGATATGTGTCTCTGTTGTCCTTGCCCCGTGTGCGCTTTCGCGCCGTGGCTTACAGCAGTTTTTTCGGTGTCTTTGCCACGAAGTCTTTCAGATAGAAGGGCACGAAGTAGGCCACGTCTTCAAATTTCTCCTCGGCCATGCGCTTCTCTGCCAGCGGGAACATGTTCTTAGCCAGCGGCTCAATGCCTTTTATCAGCACGGCGTTGGGGTGGTTGATGGCCTCGATGCACTTGCATGCGCCGTTGCCGAAGAAATACACCTTGCCTTTGTCGAGGAATTCCTTATACGTGTCGGCGTCCACCACGTCGGCCTGCACGCCTCTCACCTCTTTGAGCGAGCGGTCGTATATGCCCGAGTAGACTTCCATGCGGCGTGCGTCGAGCATAGGGCAGAGCAGCGCTCCGGGTTCGGGCTCATGTGTGAGCAGTACGGGCACTGTGAGCAGCTCGAGCGTGGGCACGGCTATCAGCTTGATGTCGCGGCCATAGCATATGCCCTTGGCCATCGAAACGCCTATGCGCAGGCCGGTGTATGAGCCGGGGCCGCAGCTAACGGCTACGGCATCGAGCGGAATGGCGTGGCTGTCGGCGAACGAAATGGCTTCGTCAATAAATGTTCCAAGTCTTACTGCATGGTTCGGGCCGCTGTGGTCTTCTTTGCTGAATATGCAGGCGCCGTCCTGGCTTACTGCTACCGAACACACGTTGGTGCTCGTCTCAATATTCAAAATACACGACATAATTAAAAATATCTTCTTAAATAAAGTGCAAAAATACGCTTTTTTCCGAAGAAATATGTACTTTTGCATAAATTTAACTACAAAAGTGTTATGATACAATCTATGACGGGTTATGGCAAGTCGGTCGTAACCTTCAATGAGAAGAAGATTAATGTAGAAATAAAATCTTTAAACAGTAAGGCCTTAGACCTGTCTACGCGCATTGCGCCGCTATACCGTGAGAAGGAAATGGAGATGCGCCAGATGATTTCGAAGGCGCTCGTAAGAGGAAAGGTTGACTTTTCAATCTGGATAGAGAAAGACGCGTCTCTCGACGCCACGCCTATCAACAGCGCGTTGGTGGAGAACTATTATCATCAGATAAAGGACATTGCCGCCAAGACCGGCATGCCTGAGCCGCAAGACTGGTTCAGCATACTTGTGCGCATGCCCGACGTTATGAGCAAGACCGAGGCAGAGGTGCTGACCGACGAGGAGTGGGCTGTTGCCCGCGGCGGTGTCGAGCAGGCTCTGCAGGCGCTTGTGGAGTTCCGCAAGCAGGAGGGTGCCGCCCTTTATAACAAGTTCAGCGAGAAGCTCGACAACATCGGCAGTCTGCTGGCGTCTATTGAGCCATACGAGAAGTCGCGTGTGGAGAAGATACGCAGCCGCATCGTTGAAGGCCTGAAGAGCATACCCGAAATAGAATACGACAAGAACCGCCTTGAGCAGGAACTTATCTATTACATAGAGAAACTCGACATCAACGAAGAGAAACAGCGCCTTGCAAACCATCTTAAATATTTCCGCGAGACCATGAACGACGGCATAGGCCAGGGCAAGAAGCTCGGCTTCATAGCTCAGGAGATGGGACGCGAAATAAACACCACAGGCAGCAAGAGCAACCAGGCCGAGATGCAGAACATCGTGGTGAAGATGAAGGACGAACTGGAACAGATAAAAGAGCAGGTGCTTAATGTACTTTAAATTTTAGGAGTTAAAGTAGTTAGAAGTAGTTATAGTAGTTAAAGTCATTACCATTGCACGTTCTTTTCATAAAGAAAGCTTTTGGGTATGATGCTTAAAAATATAGATAAAGTCAAGAATATATGACTTTAACCTGCAAGCATAAAAGCATATGGCTCTAACTCCTTTAACTACTTCTGACTCTTTTAACTCCCGATGAGAAACGCAAATGACTTTAACTTCTTTAACTACTCTAACTCCTTTAACTACTTTTTAAAACCATGCCCGGAAAACTCATTATCTTCTCTGCTCCTAGCGGAAGCGGAAAGAGCACAATAATCAACTGGCTGATGTCGCACGAAGAGCTGCGCATGGCCTTCAGTATATCATGTACAAGCCGCGCCCCGCGAGGCACAGAGCGCAACGGCGTTGAATATTTCTTCGTTACGCCCGAAGAGTTCAGACGCCGGATAGACAACGATGAGTTCCTCGAGTATGAGGAAGTATATAAAGACCGCTACTACGGCACGCTGAAGCAGCAGGTGGAGGCACAGCTCGAAAAGGGCGAGAACGTTGTCTTTGACGTGGACGTGAAGGGCGGATGCAACATAAAGAACTATTATGGCGACCGTGCCCTCAGCGTGTTCATCCAGCCGCCGTCGATAGAGGAGCTGCGCAACCGTCTGACAGGACGCGGCACCGACGCCCCGGAAGTGATAGAAGACCGCATAGCCCGTGCGTCGTTCGAGCTTACCTTCGCCCCGAAGTTCGACAAGGTGGTTATCAACGACGATCTGGACAAAGCCAAGGCCGAGGCGCTGAAGATAGTTAAAGACTTTCTGCTCGGTTAAGTGAATAACGTCTTACGAAAGTAAAAAACTAAAAGTTAAAAGTGAAAAATCCAAATGCCTTGTGGTGATACAAACTCCTATCTTTGTTTCGAAACAGCAAAGCTAATGTTCTGTCGGATATGCTATCCGACAGCATTGAATATCAGGATTTTTAATCCGATACTCATACCTTTTAATCAAAAAATAGGAAGTAATCGGATTGAAAATCCTGATACTCAATTCCGGCAGATTATAAATCAGCCGGCACAATAGTCTTGCTGTTACATACCATAGTTTTGAAAACCTAAAGGTTGATGTTTGACAATAGGCTACAAGAAGCAACAATGCTATTGTTCTGTCGGATATGCTATCCGACAGCATTAAGTATCAGGATCTGTGATCCGAAATTCATACCTATTAATCAAAAAAATAGGAAGCAAGCGGATTGAAAATCCTGATACTATATTCCGGCAGATTGAAAATCAGCCGGCACATTAGTCTTGCTGTTACATACCATAGTTTTGAAAACCTAAAGGTTGATGTTTGACAATAAGCCACAAAGCATTTGACTTTTTTTCGCTATGCTCAAGGAATTTCTCCTTAACTTCATAACTCCTTTAACTCCTAAAGAATAAAAATGATCTCCACCGGCATCTTCGGGGGCTCTTTCAACCCCATACACAACGGACATGTAGAGCTGGCGCGCCAACTTTTGGCGAGCGCAGGGCTCGATGAAATATGGTTTGTCGTGTCGCCGCAGAACCCGTTTAAGCGTGCTGCCGATTTGCTTGACGACGAACAGCGGCTAAAGATGGTAGAACTTGCGCTCGAAGGCGAGCCGCGCATGCATGCCTCCGACTATGAGTTTCGCATGCCCCGTCCGTCGTATATGTGGCACACCCTTCAGTCGATGAGCCGCGACTATCCCGACCGCCGGTTCGTCCTGCTCATAGGTGCCGACAACTGGGAGCGCTTCAGCGAGTGGTATGCCTGGCGCGACATCCTCAGCCATTATCGCATTGTGATATATCCCCGCGGCGGTTCTGCCGTAGACGCAGCGTCGCTGCCCGAAGGAGTCAGCCTCGTAGCCACCCGTCTGATAGACATCAGCAGCACACAGGTAAGGCAGCTCATTGCCGCCGGTCGTCCGATAAGCGACCTTGTGCCCGACAACGTGGCCCGATATATCAGCGATAACGGCCTGTATGCCAAGAAAGTCTGAACCAAACACAACATCCCGTCACCTTTTTATAGTACTTTTTGTCTTACCATTCCGGTATAGCCAAAATGTTAAAACATTATGTCGGAAAGGTAAAAAGTCAGGACAAAATTTTTTCTCAATCTAGAAAATCAATATGTAACGTATGTTAAAGATAATGGCGCTTGCTGTCCAATTCTTTAACATGCGTTTGCTTTTGTGCCCGTTTTTAGCCTTAGAATCCCCCTTTTTTCGTTCACAAATGCCTGCTTTTAATGTCGTAAACGTATGCTTTTGTGATGCTAAACCTATCGTTTACGGGTGAAAAGTGGCCGAGTAATGTTTTTTAACTATTGCCTATTTGCTTCGTAATCTTACTAAAAGGCAATATATCAACACTTTACCGGAAATGTCAATTTTGTGCAATTTTTCGCACCAAACCACGGTTTCGTGATGAGCATGGCAATTCTGGAGAGGTTAAAAG
>NZ_LFQU01000011.1 GCF_001275135.1 Xylanibacter rarus
TTCCACGGAGGGTGGAATTAATGAGACTAATAAGACTAATGTGACTTATTTTTAAAGAGACATATGGTGACATCCCCAATGATTTGCCGTACACTTTAGACATTCTACCACATAAATGCACATACGTTTGAAAAGCTGAACAAAGAAACATTAAGCGTTTTCGGGTAGTGTTTCACCGAGTGTGTCTGAATCAAGTTGACTTACCCCCGAATCGGGTATTAGGATTCTGTCGGATTCTTGCTTTATATTGAGCGGATTTTTGTTTGATTTTTCGCAGGCATAGCAGGCTATGTCAAGAAAAAGCTGGTAAGAAGGTACCAATAGAAAACAAAAAGGCTGAAAGCATGAAGGCACAAAATAGAAAAAACTATGTGCGGTTTAATGACCAATTGGGGGTAAACGCAGTTGATGAAACACTACTGCTTGACAACCCTCAAGATAGAAGGAAACCAAGCGAAAATTCATTTTTCTCCAATGGTTTCGCACTCTCTGTCTGTCCAGAACCTTCAATGAAGAATGTTAAACAGGCTCTTAAATATCGGAATTATTTTATAAGGGTGCTTGCCAAAACCACTTTTCATTCGATGTGTTGTAATTAGCATGAGGGTATGTCAAACCTACCGGAACTAATGTTACAGTCTTACCTTGAGGATGATTGCTTTCTCCTTCTGGTTCAGCTTGATTCCATATATTTGTTTCAAGAAAGTAGAGATTCTTTGCCATGTACTCCTTAAGATAATAGTCGGCTCTTTGTTTTACCCTATTGTTCCAGTTCGCTTCTTCATTAAGTATCAATGGCAAGTCATGCTGCAATCTATAACGCACTTCTCCTGGGTGAAGCATGATTCCGTTTTCATTGGTGACATCTGTTGCAAATGTAGGGGCAGACCAAACCCATTTATTCAGTGATTTACTCCAGGAAATGCAGATAACATGGCAATCGCTGTCCGTCTCCCATCCTTTCGGGATACATGTTATATGTCTTGCAGGAATCCCCACAGCAAGCAATGCCTCTGTCAAGCATATAGCAAGAGCACTGCAGTTGTAACCACAACTGTTTCTACGAGCAGATTCGTATATATTTTCCAAATTTCTTGCTCCGGGAGCCAAACCGTTGCTTCCGTCATGTTCGATGTTGTCATGAACCCAATAAAGGAGATTCTTCATTCTGCTGATGTCATCCTCATTACCGGCTATTTTGTCAAGATTGAATTTCTTGCGTGTCATTTGCAACATTCTGTCTGAAGGCTCTGCGTATCTGAAAGCCATATCAAAGGGTGGTTATGAGTTGTATTTTGGGGATTCTTTCAAAATGTCAAGTTTGGTCTAGACCTTATCCCCCAGACTCCATGCGTAATTCATAGCTGCTTTCAATGTGTCTGCTTCCTTGCTATTCAAAGCTTTTAGTACGGGATAGAGTATTCTGGCTGACTGATACTCATTGCTTCTCATCCAGTCAGAGTTCTTTGCTGTCAGAATCTGTGCCTGTCACTGCGCAGTCTTTTCCAAATCTTTTATCAGGCGAGGATTTGATTTCAGATAATCGATATCTGCTGTTGATGCTATCTTGTCGTTATATACTTTCAGAAAAGCCCCATGACAGATGTATTTCGTTAAATTAGGACATTTGGAGTCTTTCAATAAATCCAAATCGAAATAGACCACAGTGCTTTCAAATATCACGCTGTCCAATTTTGGACAGTTATGAGCAAATCCCTGGCCTCCTGTACTCGACACAGGACCTCGGAATATGATTTTCCTCAAGTTTGGGCAATTTGTAACTAATGCGCAGTCGAAATGACCGATAGCTCCCTCAAACACTATCTCCTCAATAGTGTTATTATCCATAAATAGACCTCCCGGGATATAATCTATATTGCCGAATGTTACTTTTTTCAGATTGGTAAATCCAATATTTCCTAATCTTCCGATTGTCATTATGTCGGGAATATGAATTTCTTCGGCATGAGAGTCGTAAACTAGACTATCCGGAAACATTCGTATTCCATCTCTCACAGGACCGTCGAAATGGTCAGGAGCATGAAGAACGATATTCTGGGAAAAAGACGGAATTACTATTGTAATTGCAGCAATTAAGCAAATAAAAAATCTATGCATAAATATATATATTCAGAATGATAAAATTAATAAAAATTCCAACACATCTGTCACATTACCAAATAAATTGGAAAGCGTACGGACGCTAAACAAAAACATTCTCCCTGCAAGACTCTCGCCGCAAGAACCTTCAATACAAGACGATTCTGTTTTTTAATAATATAACGTGAGTTCGACGAATTGTAAATGCGTGTAAGTTTGATGATAAGCGAAAATCGTTGTAACTTTATGGTGCTGAATTACAAAGTATTATAAACAATAATCGCCATGATCACCGGGAGCAAAGTTATAGATTTATTTTGTATGGCAGACGATTTAGCTTCGCTGATTTTTTGATGCTATGATGGCAAAATATACGCTTAAACCAACCGTAAAGCGCAAATTTAATTATTTGTTGGTGGCAAAGATATAATAAAAACAAAAGTGGGATTAGACTATTGCCATAAATTGTCTGGCAGTATGACTAACCCCACTTTTGTCTTTTAATTATGTTTCTTAGAATTGCTCCAAGATTTCTATTCTTTTCTTTGTATCCGGGTGTGTGCTGAATAATGAATTAAAGAAATTCATCATGCCCGGTGCGAAGTGTTGCGGATGAATAATGAACAGCTGCGCGATATCGTCACGCTTGACGTTATTCAATCCTGGATCGCCTGATATCTTTCTCAGAGCAGAAGCAAGCGCCAAAGGATTGCCGCAAAGCTCAGCACCTCCGGCGTCGGCCATATATTCACGTTTACGCGATATTGCAAAACGCGTAAGCAATGTGAAGAAGTAAGCAACTGCACAGCATAAAGCTCCGATTATGAATACCGCAATCATAGACAGTCCGTTGCCGCGGTTGTCCTCGTCATCACTGCTGCGGCTGCTTAGTCCGCCAAACCAGAATGCGTTATACATCATCTGGATAACGAGGCTCATTATGGTTGATACGATGCCGACAAAGATGATGCTTGTTATCAGCAGTCTTGTGTCGTGATTACGGATGTGCGTCAGCTCATGAGCTATCACACCTGCAAGTTCGTCATCGTTGAGTCTGTCGATTATTCCTGTTGTCAGCGTAACCGTGTAGCTCTTTTTATCTATACCGCTTGCAAAAGCGTTCAGCTGCGGGTCGTCTACGATGTTAATCTTTGGCATATCCATGTTGCATGTCATGCAAAGATTTTCAACTATATTGTAGATTTTGGGATTTTCCTTACGTGTAAGCGGTCTTGCTCCTGTAGCAGCACGTACCATTGCCGTATTTGCAAAATACGCTATTGTAAACCATATTCCTACGCCCACGATGACCCATGGTATGGTGTTCATGAAGTAATAGTTTACTGTTGCAGCGTCAAGCTGGTGTACAATGTTGCCGTATTGGTCGTAGTATCCGTTTCCGAAATAGTTTACCAGTGCGAGGAATACCCATACCATGCCCAGGATTATTACGGGAAACAAGATCAGCAACATTATTGTCAATCTGTTGTTGCGCATAATCTGGGTGTGCATTCCGACATATCTCATATATGCTTGCGATTTATGTTAGAATTTAATTTCAGGTGCCTTGTCGTATATAGCACGTTCTTCCTGTGGAACCTCGAACATAGGTTCTTTTTTAAATCCGAACATTTTGGCAAAGATGTTTGACGGGAATGTCTCAACGGCGTTGTTGAGCTCTCTTGTTGCCGAATTGAAGAATCTGCGTACTGCGGCAAGTTTGTTCTCAAGGTCAGCAATCTCGTTCTGCAGCTGCATGAAGTTCTGGTTAGCCTTCAGGTCAGGGTAAGCCTCGAGTGACACCTTTAAGCCGGCAAGCGCACTTGTCAGGGCATTTTCTGCATTGATCTTGTCGTTTATTGTTGTGGCGCCCATTGCTGCCGTGCGTGCTTCGGTAACTCTCTGCAGCACTTCGCGCTCGTGTGTGGCATATCCTTTCACCGTGGCTACAAGCTGCGGCACGAGGTCGTGGCGCTGTTTAAGCTGCACGTCGATATTTGCGAAGGCATTTTCGCGGTTGTTTCTAAGTTTTACAAGATTGTTGTACAGGCTTACACACCAAATTGCAAGCAGTACGACGATAACTAAAATAATAATTCCTGTTGTCATAATTTTTTAATGATAAATGGTTTCATAAGTTTGTTTACAAATATAATACCATTTTATGAATATCTGAGGTTTCTTTAAGTCTTTTTGTTTATTATTCTTATTTAATATGAAGGTTGTAGCCAATAAGGACACGTGCCGGTTTAGTTTCGTCATGAAATAAAAAAACTCTGCATGACAGGATCTATCCTATGACATGCAGAGCGTTATGTTAAGTTTTAATGTTTATTTCAGCAGATTCATTACTTTGTTGAAGTATCGCTGAGTGCCTTTTATGCTGTATCTGAGTCCGCCGTTCCACGACCTTATGGCCTGCTCTATGCTGTTTTGCGGATTGTGGACCGACTGAAACAAAATGAACATCTCTTTCGATTTTGCCACGTTAAAGCGGTCAGACAGCTTAAATCTTTTCTTGCTTTTTCTTCTTTTCAGGATGTTGTTGCACTCTCTTACCAGAATCGGAGTTATCTGCATTGCTCCGCATGAGTTGCCGCTTACGGCTTTGGGGTTTCCTTCGCTTTCGACTTGAATAATGGCGTCCATCACCGGATTCCAGTCGAATTGAGGGCTTTGAGTTTCGTTGTTTTCTGCAAAAGCATATAAATTTGCTGTAAATACAAATAATAATACTAATACTTTTCTTAATATTCTCTCCATATTTTACGGTTTATGGCATCTGGACATATAAAAAAACAGGGATGTCCGCGGCAAGCGGTTCGTATGAGAAAAATTATTGAACCGAGTCTGGATGCCAGTTATATACTAACGCGAATGGCGGCTTTCAAAACAAAAGAAGATACGCCATTCAATCTTTTTACCGCTGCAAAGGTATGAAAAAAAATGCGATTATCCAAACTTTGTTCCGTTTTTTAAACATTTTGCATTGAAATAAGCATTTTATATCATGTTGAAAATCAACTAATTGCTTTAAAAATATGTAAAATATTTTCGGCTGCCGTCTTGCGCCCGAATTTAGGCGAAACATAATGTTAATGCACGTTTCACGGCATTTGTTGTTAGAAAGACGGCCCATTTTTATATCTTAAATCATGTTGCGTGTTAAAGTGTTATAGACTATAACTATGCTAAGATTGTTGCAGGAGCGAATAGAGGGCAATGTCGCTTTGCCTTGCAGGTAAATTATTGTCATAGTTTTGCCTTGTGCCCGTTTCCGCTATTTTTTCATGATATAAGGTAAGGATTGCAGACATCAGAATTAAACCTCAAAAAACTGAAAGGAAAATATACTATTATCCTTATAGGAAAACCGGAACGATAGCTTGAAATATGCGGACTGTAAGCAAAATCGTGCTTATTGGTTTCAAATCACTAACCTATTGTTTACGGTCCGTAAGTGGCCCACTTTTAATGCAAAAGTGGCCGAGTTTTTTGTCGCAAACAAATGGTTTTTTATGCCCAGTCCGATGTTCCGTGCATTTCAGTGCAGGCATTGTTAGAAAAACATTGTTTATCCCAATCTGCCGGTATTAATAAGTTTGCTGTGTGATTCTTCCTGTTGGCTGATGACGTAGTGTATCTTGAGCAGTGTTTTCTGAAGGCCGACAATGGATTTTCTTGCCTGCAAGCGTTTGGCTTTCAGAATATTTAAATAAGACAAACCGCTCATTATTCGGCTGCCAATGACCTGCCCGGGTTAAAAAACTGCGTTTTTCGTTTGTCTTTTCATTCTCCTTTCACTATTTTTGACTACCTTTGCATTGACGATTGTTGAAACATGCCATATTGGCAGGCTTAATTGTATGTCGGCATGCGTCATGCCGGGCAAGTGTGAGAGGCACGGCCTGTTTCGTGCATGTTGTTTTTTTGAATGATTAACGGATAATTTCTTTATAAAATATGTATTACGTTTCTAAGCGAATGGAGATTGCTGGCTGTCATCGCCTTACTCTTTCTTATGACAGCAAATGCTGTAATCTGCACGGACACAACTGGATTGTTACGGTTTATTGCAAGTCGCGTGAGCTTAACGCTGAGGGTATGGTTGTTGACTTTAAGCATATAAAGGATAAAATTCACGGATATCTCGATCATGGCAACTTCAACGAACTGCTGCCGTTTAATCCTACGGCCGAAAACATTGCAGCCTGGATATGCAGTCAGGTTGAACACTGCTATCGGGTGGATATAGAAGAAAGCGAGAACAACAAGGTGTCATACGTTAAAGACGAAGACTGACATTTATGAGGGTAAACGAAATTTTTTATTCGCTTCAGGGCGAAGGCTACTTTACCGGAACACCAGCCGTCTTCGTACGTTTTTCAGGCTGCAATCTCAGTTGCAGCTTTTGTGACACAGAACATACGACGTTTACGGAAATGTCTGAGGAAGACATCGTCCGTGAGGTGTGTGCCTATCCGGCTGCGCATGTGGTTATCACCGGCGGCGAGCCGACAATGCAGCTTACAGCTTCGCTTGTTGACAGGCTGCACGCTGTCGGAAAGTATGTGCAGATAGAGACAAACGGCACTTATCCTCTGCCCGAAGGCTGCCGTGTCGACTGGATTACGTGTTCGCCCAAATATCGTCCTGTCGTCCTGATGCATATCGACGAACTGAAAGTGGTGTTTCAGACGCCGGAGCAGGATATGTCGCAATATGACGGCATGGAGGCTCAGGTGTATAGCCTGCAGCCGTGCGACGTGAATGACGACAGACGGAATGCCGTGATATTAAAAGATGCCGTGGAATATTGTCTTTCGCATCCCAAGTGGCGTCTTTCGCTTCAGACCCATAAAATAATTAATGTGAGATAACGGCCTTCAGCCTTTACGGCGACATGGCTCGCCTGTGTCTGAATAACGTGGCACGACAGTTATGCCGTCTGTGGCAATTCATAAGAAATCAATGAGGCAATTAGGCATAGCCTCATTGATCACCACCGTTGAAGTGAAGTATTTTCAGCAGCTGCTTTTCGTGCTGCAGTTCCTTCAAGCCCTTGTCGGGCGATATGAGCATCATGCTCCTTATCACGTCGTTTTGTCCGCACGTGTAATTATAATAGTCAATAAGTTCTCCGGTGAGCTTTTCTTTCAGGATAACTTCTGTTCTTAGTTTTTCAAACTCCTCCAGTGGTATTTCGTCTCCCTGGCGTACAAAGATAATACGCCTTGCGATAGGATTGCGGTTGTAGTCGTGCGTGAGATAAATGCCCTTAATCACTTCAGGATATTCAATGATAGGCAGTTGCAGATAAATAACCTTCAGTGCGAGCTGCAGTCTCTTTTGCTCGTTGAACATCAGATAGCCAATCTGGAACGGCGAGAACAGTCCTACTCCTACATAATAGTCGCCGGCCATATTCTGGCAGTATACCTTCGGCAGGGTGTCGCCGTCGGCAATGGATGATATCATGTAGGGCTCAACTTTCAGTCCGTCGGCATACGACGAAGCGCTGTACGACTGGTACAGGCCTGTGTATATGCCTGCGTTGGGAAGATACTTTATTGATTCTTTTTCAATATCGTCAAGAAACGGACGGCTGTTGCTCTTTCCGCTTATCAGCCGTGGCTCTATATGGCACACCTTGTCGTACAGTTCGTCAAGGCATCCCAGCAGCTTTCTCTTAGACACATTGTTCACCTGCTGCAAGGCGTTGTTAAGCGCGTAGTCGCTGTCGTTGCCGCCGGATATGCTGTTGATGTAGGCGGGCAGTACAGACGAATATAAAGAAGACAGAACGCTCGATGTTATGTTCGTCTCCTCCGAAATGTCCTTCATCTTCACTCCTGCGTCACGCAGTTTCTTCAGTTGCTCATACAGTGATACCAGTTTATCCATATCCTTTATTTTTGGCGCGAATGTACCAAAACGATATTACAAAAACATTACCATTCTGATTCATTATCATGATATGAAAATTACATAATGAATACACGTTTTTTTGGCGTTATAATATATGATTAATTGATTTTTTCATATTGCAGACCGATATACTTTTGCTGCCGTAATTAAAAAAATGAACAAACAAAATCATCAATATAATTATGGAAAAAGCAACAAAGAACAAAAGAATGTCGGAACTCCTGCTTATACTTTGGGCCGGAGGTGCAGCCTTGCTGTCTTACTCGCTTGTATATGCCTTGCGCAAGCCGTATACGGCAGCCTCTTTCGAGGGATTGACCCTGTTTGGAACAGATTATAAGGTAGCTGTTACAACCATTCAGATACTTGGGTATGTAATAGCAAAATTCTTCGGTATAAAACTTATCTCTGAGCTGAAACGCGAAAACCGCTTCCGCTTTTTTGTAACATCGGCAATAATGGCCGAGGTGGCTTTGATAGGCTTCGGCGTGCTCAGCGCTCCTTACAATGCCGCAGCAATGTTTTTCAACGGCCTTTCGCTCGGATGCATGTGGGGCGTTATCTTTAGTTTCATTGAGGGCCGCAAGGTTACGGATATGCTGGCGAGCCTTTTGGGCGTAAGCATGGTGTTCAGTTCCGGAATAGCCAAGAGCTTCGGACTCTTTGCCATGAACGAACTTAATATAGACCAGTTCTGGATGCCGGCAGTCATTGGCGGCGTGGCCCTGCCTCTGCTTGTTCTTATGGGCTATCTGCTTAAGCGTCTGCCCAGCCCTACACAGGAAGATATCGAGTTGCGCAACGAGCGCGTTGTCTTAGACTCTGAAGGCCGCAGGCGTCTGTTCCTGAGCTTCGCGCCAATACTCACGCTGCTGTTTATCGGCAACTTCATGCTCCTTGTCCTGCGCGACATCAAGGAAGATTTCCTTGTGCTTATTCTCGACATGAGCAATCAGTCGTCATGGCTGTTCGCACAGGTCGACACTATAGTTACATTGGCCATACTTGCCTTGTTCTCGGCCTTTGTGTTCTTCCGCAGCAACATCAAGACGCTTATGTGCCTCATGGGCATTGTCATACTGAGCTGTATCACCATGGCATACGTGTCGTTCAACTACAAAGCCCTCGACCTGCAGCCTGTTGTGTGGCTGTTCATAGAGAGCCTGTGCCTTTATATAGCCTATCTTACGTTCCAGACAATATTCTTCGACCGTTTTATAGCCTGTTTCAGGATAAAAGGCAACGTTGGATTCTTCATCGCGATAATCGACTTTATCGGATACATGGGAACGGTAACACTGCTTTCAACCAAGGAGTTCCTCAATTTCGACATGGAATGGTTCGACATGTTCAATCACATGGCATTCTTCGTCGGTGCAGTATGCACAGTCTTGTTCACAATAGTAGCCACACTTATCTACAAGCGCTATTCGCTTAACAACAGAAACAAGACAAAAAACTCTAAGATGGATTTGTTTATAAACCCTCAATATAATACAATTTAAAATGAACTACGACATCATAATCATAGGAGGCGGTCTGCTCGGAACAGCCACTGCCTATCAGTTGGCAAAACGCAAAGCCGGTAAGATATTGCTTTTAGACGGTAACGAGATTGCATCTCAGGCCTCTTCGCGCGCGGCCTGCCTGCTGACACGTGCGCGGACAAAACCGGCGCTGATGGAACTGGTGCAGGAAACCTACGACTGCATAGACGAGATAGAACAGCTTCTTGGAGAGTCGCTCGAGCTGCAGCAGTGCGGAAGCGTTACGATTGCTTCGTCAGAAGCCTCGCTGAAGGGTGTGGAAGCCTTGGAGAGTGCAGCCAACGACTTTGGCATTCCGAATGAACGGATATCACAGAAACGTGTGAAAGAACTGTTGCCATGGATCAACGAAACTGCCGCTGACGTAGCCGTATATATGCCCACAGACGCCTTTATCGACTCTGCACTGCTGTGCTCTGGATATGCCAGGGCAGCCAAGGCGCTGGGTGTGGAACTGAGAACTAACTGCAAGGTGAGGTCGATACAGACCGAAGGCGGAAGAATAAGCGGCGTTGAACTGCCTGACGGTGAGATGATAAGTGCTCCCGTTGTTGTCAATGCTGCCGGTTCATGGGCCAATCTGCTTATGCGTCCTCTCGGTGTAGGACTGCCGTTTACGCCCGTAAGGAGCCATTTCTGGATTACCGGCATCGACAAGCAGCGCTTCCCGGTAAACCATCCGTTCTCTGTCATTCCTGACGCAAGAGCCTTCACGCGATCGGATGTAGGAGCCTTGATAATAGGTTTGCGCGAAAGCCAGTGCCAGTCGTTCGACCCTTCTACGATGACAGACCAGCTTCAGGACTTCGACTTCAACAAGGCTGCCAAGTGGGAGGTGCTTGACGAATGTGCACCGCTCCTGAAGCGTTTCTTGCCGGATATAGAAGACCTCGGCATAGCCCACTACATGGCCGGTCCGTCTTGCTATGTGCCCGACGCAATGTTTATCATCGGTCCGGTGAGCAAATACGAAGGTCTGTTTACAGTTACGGGCTGCTGTGGCGGTGGCGTGGCTGCCGGTGGAGGTATGGGACGGTTGGCTGCCGAACTTATTACAGGCGAGAAACCATTTGTCTCACCCGGTCTTTTCGCACCGGAGCGTTTTGGTGAAGTTGATCCGTTCTCAGCCGAATTTCAGAAGAGATGTGCCGATGCCCGTTCAAACAAAAAGGGCGGATAGGCCTGTGCTGCAAATGAAGATATAGAAAACACGAACATAAATATAAAAATGTAGAAAATGAAACGATATATAGTTTTTCTGAAACAAGTACCCTTATCCACAAAGGTTGAAATAGATTCGGTGACAAAGACTTTGAAGCGCTCGTCGGCTCTTACGCGCACCAACCCTGACGACCTGCATGCGTTGCAGACTGCCGTTAACCTTAAGAAAAAGACCGGGGCTGAGATTGTAGCTGTAAGCATGGGACCGGAGATGGCTGTAGAGGTGTTGCGCGAGGCACTGCAATACGGAGCCGACAAGGCTGTGCTGCTTTCGTCGCGTGCTTTTGCCGGAAGCGACACGTTGTGCACGAGCAAGTCGCTCGCAGCTGCCGCACGTAAGATAGGCGACTACGACCTGCTGTTCTTCGGCAAGATGGCTGTAGACGGCGACACAGCACAGGTTGGCCCTGAAGTGGCCGGCCAGCTTGACATTCCGCAGATAACACAGCTGACAGCCATAACGGCCATATCTGACACTTCGGTAAGTGTTACAAGAAACGCCGGCTGCAAGCTTCAGCATCTTGAGGTGAAGATGCCGTGCGCCATCATGGTGAGCCGTGAAAACTGCGAACTTGAGAACGTAACGCTGCGTGCATGGCAGAAGGCACGCCAGCAGCCTATTACAAGATGGAACGAGCACGACCTGGGCCTTTCTTCTGACGAGATCGGACTGTGTGCGTCGCCAACACAGGTAGTGGCAACAGAGGTTCCTCAGCACGACAAGGTGGTAGAATGGATTGAGGACGGACATGCCGTGATGGACATTATAGAGAACAACGTGCTTTGTCAAACAAAATAACAGATAATAAGAATTATGAGTTTCGCATTAAATTTAGATAAAGATCTTTGCATAGGTTGTGGCATCTGTTCTGAGAGCTGTGCTTTCGGGGCTATAACCATGAGTGATTTTCCCGAGATAAACGAAGACAGCTGCCGTCTGTGCGGAAGTTGTGTACAGGCATGTGCCGCCGGAGCCTTAAAGATAAACAAGGAGCAGCCTAAAGACAGCGCTGCCGACAACAGTAAAGGTATATGGGTGTGGGCTGAAGTTGAAAACGGACAGCTGGCTCCTGTGAGCATTGAGCTGCTGGGCAAGGCTGTAGAACTGTCTGAAAACTTGGCGCAGCCGGTTGAGGCAGTGCTCATAGGCGACGGCGTGAGCGGGCTGGCAGACGACCTTATTGCGTATGGCGCCGACTGTGTGCATGTGGTTGACTCGCCGTTGATGGCCGACTTTATCGACGAAAACTACACCAAAGTCTTTGAACGCCTGATACGGCAGAACCGCCCGGCTATACTCCTTATGGGGGCAACCCTGCTCGGACGCGGCCTTTCGGCACGCCTTGCCTCGGTGCTTCACACAGGACTTACGGCCGACTGCACTGAACTTGAGATTGACAAAGAGACCAAATTGCTGCGACAGATACGTCCTGCTTTCGGCGGCAACCTTATGGCAACGATAATAAATCCTGCGCATCGCCCGCAGATGGCTTCGGTGCGTCCCGGCATCATGCGTCCGGCCGTGAAAGACGACAGCCGCAGAGGCCGCGTCGTGAGATACGACTGCGACGAGAGCATGAATGATGCGCGAGTAAGGCTTATTGAGACATTGAGCAGCGAAGTGAAGCATTCGTCGCTGAGCAACAGCAAGATTATCGTGGCGATAGGGCGCGGAGTGAAGACGCGTAAATGTGCCGACGAAATCAGCGCATGGGCAAAGAGCATAGGTGCGTCTGTTGCCGGATCGAGGGCTGCCGTTGAGATGGGGCTTGTGGATGCATCGGTGCAGGTAGGGCAGACCGGTCATACTGTTGCCCCCGACCTTTATGTGGCAATAGGCATCAGCGGACAGATACAGCATACGGCAGGTATTGTCGGGGCTAAAAAGATAATGGCGATAAACACCGACAGGCAGGCTCCGATATTCAGCGTGGCCGATTACGGATGGAACATCTCTGCCGAGGAAGCGCTGGCAAGGCTTGTAGACATAACATCTGTAAAGGCATGAGCAAGAAGATATTAGCATGTATCGTCATGCTGGCGGCATCCTTCAGTGTGGCACTTGCCGGCGATTCGCTCAAGATAAAGTTCCGTTCGCGTGCATTGTTGGATGCCACGGTTACCGATTATGGCAAGGAAGACGTGCAGGGCTATTACCGTCTTGAGGACTTTCGTGTAGGCTTTAAGGCAAACTATGGTCAATTCGAGCTGAAGGCCGACATCGGTTTCGGCGGCGGAAAGGTGGCGATAAAAGACCTGCTGTTCAACTATCACATGAAAAACTGCGTGGTGGCTGTGGGCAACGCCTATGAACCTTTCTCGATGGATATGCTCATAAGCACCGTAGACATGCGCTTCAACCAGTCGGCAACTTCGGTGCTGGCGTTCACCAACAGCCGTAAGCTCGGCGCAACGATACACTATTATCTGCCGTCACTCTATCTGGCTACTGGCGTTTATACGCACAACGACATCAACAAGATTGGCAGCAGCCAGGTAAACGCCTTCGTGTCTACCAGCCGTGCCGTGTGGCGCAGGCAGAAGGGCGACTATCTCATACATGCAGGAGGCGCCTTCTCGTTCCGCACACGGCCGGTGAACACCGAGGGGGACCCTGAAACTGAAGTTAGCAGTGCAGGCGTGACGTCGATGCTTCCCAATGCTCTGCTAAACGCAAAGGTAGACCATCTTGGCACGGAGGTGAAGGGGCTGCTCGAAGCTTTATACATGTCGCCCAAGTTTATGATTCAGAGCGAATACTTTGTCGACCGCTATAACCGCACTCAGGGCGAAGCCTATATGCCTCACGGCGGATATATTCAGGCCGGATATTTTATAAAGGGGCGCGGATTTGAGTATGATCCGGTGTACAGCATACCGGGACGCCCTAAGACAGAAAAGGCTATTGAGCTTACCGCGAGGTTGAACTGCACTGACATGAACGACTCGAAGGCCGGCATATCTGGAGGCAAGGAGACCGACCTGTCTGTAGGGGCCAACTTCTATCTTAACAAGTATCTGGCTGTGAAGGCCAACTGCAGCTATGTCTTTGTGGGCGACAACTGCAACGAGTTTTATCAGAAAGACCTGCTGCTGGGCCAGATACGAATACAATACGTATTCTGACGATCCCTTTCTTTAGCCGAAAAATGTTTCAGTCTCTATGCTTTCCTGTCGGGAAGCATAGATTTTTATTTGTCTTCAATCGTCATTGTCATTCGGCATAACATCCGTTATAATATAGAGCTTGCCGTCGCCTGCCTTCCGTATATATAGCAGAAATGTCGAAATAAGGCAAATGACAGGCCGGCAGTGGAAAGCAGAATGGCGAAAGAAAGCATCAGTCTGCTTGTATAATAAAGCCGGATGCGGTATGCTGAAGGCCATCTGTAATGACGCATGGCTGTCAGTATGTCTCAGCGAACTGTCCCGATAATGTACCGGTCTTCTATGGATTTTCCGGCAAAAAGTCTTTTTCCGAACAGGCTGACAGACGCGGATATAGCGACAAATATTGTGGTGCACGCCCTGAAACAAGGCAGAGGAAAGTTTAGAAAAACAAAAAACGGATAAATACTTTGTTAAGTATATTATCCGTTGTAGTTGCGGAGGCAGGACTCGAACATGCGACCTCCAGGTTATGAGCCTGGCGAGCTACCAACTGCTCCACTCCGCGATGTTAATTTTTAATTCGCTTGCGCCTCATTTCTGATTTGCGTTTGCAAAGGTACTGCTTTTTTTTGAATCTGCAAAATTTTAGGGAAAAATTTTAATGGAAAATTAAAAAATGGCTATAAAAACGGCTGTTTTTGTTG
This sequence comes from Xylanibacter rarus, assembly GCF_001275135.1. Taxonomy (GTDB): domain Bacteria; phylum Bacteroidota; class Bacteroidia; order Bacteroidales; family Bacteroidaceae; genus Prevotella; species Prevotella rara. The sequence goes on from NZ_LFQU01000011.1 coordinate 14,612, forward strand.
TCCGGCCCCATACTTTACATGGCTTTAGCCTGCATTTGTGAGGTTAGCCGTGCGTAAGCATTTTGCCTTAATGCCGAGCATTATGACATTTTATTTATGTATGGATTTTATGGTGAAATAGAAAAAATGTTGCCATTAAGCCCGTCGCTTGGTAAAGCATATTTACAAAAGAGAGCCAAACGGCAGGTTTTTTAGTGGTAAACCTATGGGTTTTTACTCAAAAACGGCACGTTTGGCAATGCAAAACAATGCTGGTTTTGAGCGCAAATCATGTCATTTTATGCCACTTTAGGACAAAAAATGATGCACATTATCTGGTCAGGCGGCATAATGCCTTATACGACAGACTGTTGCAATTGCACACGTATTTTGCCCATATTTTCGTCCAAATGATTTTAATTTTCAAATATTCAAGTTTCAGGGCGTCAGCGAAATTCAAATTGACATGTAAATGCCTAATATTAAGTCAAAGTGGCAAGTCTGTTGATTGTTCGTCCGTAAGCCGCTGCTGCCGGTGCTGGCGTGCCTGCTTTCAGCATTTGTTTTATCATAAAAGCATTTCTATATAATATAATTAATGTGAACTCTCTGCTTGCCGTTGTTGATGTCTTTCTGTGAACAGGCGTGTTGCCATCCGTTGCTGGCGTGATGTTCGGCAGGCTTTAAGCATGCGTAAAAACGCATAAAGTGCCTTTATTTATAGTTTAGTTTAATGTTTCTTTAATCTTTTACGCGTTAAAATGTTTGTGGAGTCAAATAAAAATAATAATTTTGCACACGATAATCAGTATGTGCAAAAGTAAATTAGGAGAAACAACCAGATGTCCATATCTAAAACAAGGCAAAAACTGGTAGACGTTGCCAGGCAACTGTTTGCCAAAAATGGCTTGGAAAATACGACGATGAACGATATAGCCAAGGCTTCGGGCAAGGGCAGGCGTACTCTTTATACCTATTTTAAAAGTAAAGAGGAGGTCTACTATGCCGTGATAGAGTCGGAGCTCGAACGGCTTTCGGACAAGATGGACGAGGTGGCCGCCAAGAAAATACGGCCTCAGGACAAGATTATTGAGCTGATTTACACGCACCTTAACATGATTAAAGAAACCGTGATGCGCAACGGCAACCTCCGAGCTGCCTTCTTCAGAAATATATGGATGGTGGAGAAGGTGAGAAAGAACTTTGACGAAGACGAAATAGAACTTTTCAGAAAGGTGTATGCCGACGGCAAGCTCGACGGAGAGTTCGACATAGACAATGTTGAGCTGGTGGCCGACATCACGCACTATTGTATCAAGGGTCTTGAGGTGCCTTTTATCTGCGGCCGTCTTGGTCATGGCATGACGCCCGAGGCCAGCAAGCCGCTTGTGGCAAAGGTCGTGTATGGTGCGCTGGGCAAGCCGATGTCTAAGTAGAAGGCTTGTGCCTGATATAAAAAATATGTACTTAAAATTATCTACAACTTTATAAAATAAAAAGAAAATGGGATTATTAACAGGTAAGACTGCGCTTATTACAGGTGCAGCGCGCGGTATCGGTAAGGCTATCGCGCTGAAGTTTGCTGAAGAGGGCGCTAACGTAGCCTTCACAGACCTTGTTATTGACGAGAACGGAAAAGCCACAGAGGCCGAGATAGCTGCTAAGGGCGTTAAGGCTAAGGGATATGCCAGCAATGCTGCTGACTTCGCTCAGACAGAAGAGGTTGTTAAGTTGGTGAAAGAGGATTTCGGCTCAATAGACATCCTCGTTAACAATGCCGGAATAACAAAGGATGGACTGATGTTGCGTATGACTGAGGCACAGTGGGATGCAGTTATCGCTGTCAACCTGAAGAGTGCGTTCAACTTCATACACGCTTGTGTTCCTGTAATGATGCGCCAGCGTAAAGGTTCTATCATCAACATGGCATCTGTAGTAGGTGTTCACGGTAATGCCGGCCAGGCTAACTATGCTGCTTCAAAGGCAGGTCTTATTGCTTTGGCAAAGAGCATCGCACAGGAGATGGGTCCTAAGGGAATCCGCGCCAACGCCATTGCTCCGGGCTTTATCGACACAGCCATGACTCAGGCTCTGTCTGACGAGGTTCGCAAGGAGTGGGCTGCAAAGATACCTCTGCGCCGCGGCGGTACAGTTGACGACATCGCAGCCTGCGCTACATTCTTGGCTTCAGATATGTCAAGCTACATCTCTGGCCAGGTTATCCAGGTTGACGGCGGTATGAACATGTAATAAATTATCAGTTTATACAGATTTGTGCAAAGAGAGAAGATTGCTACGAGAGTCTTCCCTCTTTGCTTTTGTTAAAACATTATCAGTCATATTATAAAACGGAATACAGACATGCAGGTTATATACGAGGACAATCACATCATCATAGTGAGCAAGCGCAGCGGTGAGATTGTGCAGGGCGACAAGACCGGCGATAGGACACTGGCCGATGATGTGAAGCAGTATATTAAAGAAAAATATGCAAAGCCGGGAAATGTGTTTCTCGGTGTTGTCCACAGGCTCGACCGCCCCGTTTGGGGACTTGTCGTGTTTGCCAAGACGTCGAAGGCCCTTTCGCGTCTTAACGACATGTTCAGAACAGGCGACGTTCATAAGACATACTGGGCGATAACCCAAAACTGCCCTGCAGAGCCTGAAGCTGTATTGACCGACTGGATTAGCCGCAACGAAAAGCAGAACAAGAGTTATGCCTACGACCATGAGGTGCCCGGCTCAAAGAAAGCCATGCTGCACTACAAGGTGATAGGCCGTTCGGACAATTATACGCTCGTTGAGGTTAATCTGATGACCGGACGCCACCATCAGATACGTTGCCAGTTGGCAAACATCGGATGTCCGATAAAAGGCGACCTTAAGTATGGCGCAAGGCGCAGCAATCCCGACGGAAGCATATCGCTCCTGGCACGCAAGATAGAGTTTGTGCATCCTGTGTCGAAGGAGAAGATATACGCCGAGGCACCGCTTCCTGACGACAGGTTGTGGCGCGAAATGCGTATGCTGTAACGTTATATTAGCCTCGTTAGGCATTTTTGTTGCCAAATAATTTCTTTTTTTCCGAAATATTTGCTTACTTTGCATGTATTACGGTTGGATACAATTTTTTACATGTGCCGATGAGGAAGACGTTGAAGTGGGCCGGTGTGATAGTGCTGACACCGGTTTTGCTGTTTATTACGCTTGCAGTGCTGCTTTACATCCCTGCTGTACAGAATTGGGCTGTAAAGCAGGTGGTTGCGTATGCCTCTGATAAAACCGGCATGGACATCACGGTAGACCGTGTGCGGCTCGAGTTTCCGCTTGACCTCGGCGTGCATGGCTTCCGCATGATTCAGCAGAACGACTCGCTGCCGCAGGTGAAAGACACAGTGGCTGACGTCAGGAAACTTGTTGTTGACATACAGCTTTGGCCGTTGTTGAAGAAGAAGGTGGAGATAGACGCCTTCGAGTTCAACGGGCTTAAAGTGAATACGGCCGATTTTGTTCATGAAGCCCGCGTGAAGGGAAGCATCGACAGACTTTATCTGCGCAGCCACGGAATAGACTGGGGCAAGGAGACAATACTTGTCAATGAGGCCGAACTGAAAGATGCCTCTGTAAACGTGGAACTTAGCGACACGGTTCCGCCCGACACGTCGAAGAGCAAGAACTATTGGAAAATAACCGTAGAGAAGCTTGATATAGCCAATACGGGAGTTGTAGTACACATGCCCGGCGACACGCTTCAGGTAGGAGCCTATCTGGGTAAGGCTGAGGCGCGCAGCGGCTTCTTCGACCTTGGTACGAGCCTTTACAGGCTGAATAGCCTTAAGCTTGACGACAGTCGCGTAAGCTATGACAACAATTTCAAGGTGCGCACAAAGGGACTAGACTATAATCATATAAGTCTGTCAGACTTAAACATCAGCATTGATTCATTCTATTATTGTGCGCCTAAGCTCGACATGATATTGCGTGCCTGCTCGTTTAAGGAAAAGAGCGGCATCACTGTCAATGACATCTCAGGTCCGTTTGCCATGGATTCTGTCAAGATATCCCTGCCTTCTTTCAGCCTGAAGACTCCCGACTCTTATCTGAAGGCCAATCTTATAATGGACCTTAATGCGTTCAGCGACAAGAATCCGGGCAAGCTGCAGCTCAGGGCTGACGGTGAGTTTGGCAAGCAGGACATCATGCGCTTCATGGGCAGTATGCCCACAGCGTTTATACGGCGTTGGCCTAATCAGCCGCTTTCGGTCAAGGCTGTCATATCCGGCAACATGAAATATCTTAAGTTTGCCGGACTAAACCTTAAGCTGCCTACGGCGTTCAATGTCAACGCACGTGGCTTTGCCGCAAACATTAACGACGATAAGCGTCTGCGTGCAAATGTCACTCTTGATGCCAGAACATATAACCTGAGTTTTGTTAAGGCGCTGGCTGCGAGCAGTGGAGGTTCGTTTAATATACCTGCGGGAATTGTTCTCAAGGGCGACTTTAAGGCCAACGGCAAGCAATATGCGGCAGATTTCATAGCCCGTGAGGGCGAGGCAGTGTTAAGGCAAAGGCCGACTTTAATGCAGCCACCTTGGCTTATAAGGCTTCTGTTGCAGCCGATAATCTCCATCTTGGCCATTTCTTGCCGGGCAGCGGAATGGGCGATTTCACAGGCAGCATGAATGTTAAGGGCAACGGACTCGATTTCCTGTCGCATCGCACAGCTTTGCAGGCAAAGGCAGGCATAAGGAAATTCAGTTATGGCAAGTATAATTTTGACGGAATTGATTTCGACGCTAACCTTAACAACGGCAAGGCGCATGCTTGCGTTAACAGTGCCAATCCGCTGATTAACGGTAATGTGAGGTTTGACGCATTCCTGAGCCGCAAGAAAATAATGTCCTCGCTTAAGGCTGACTTGAATCATGCCGACTGGTATGGACTTGGAATAGTGAAGTCGCCGTTCACGACATCTTTCAACTGTGAGATAGATGCGTATACAGATCTTAAGACATTGCTGGGCGTGAAGGGTAATCTGAGGAATCTGGTCATGACAGATTCGGCAAGGACCTACCGTCCGGATAACCTTGAGATTGACATGATCACGAGCAGCGACACAACTCACTTTGCCGCATATTGTGGTGACTTCCGTCTGAGGTTCAACGGCAGCGGCGGATATAAGAAAGTGCTTAAGCAGAGCGGATTCTTTATGGATGAACTGTCTGCCGAACTTAAAAATAAGAAAATAGACATATCCGTGCTGAGGTCTAAGCTGCCTTTGGCCGATCTTTATCTCACAACAGGAAAGAATAATCCTCTTAGCAGGTTTATAGCCAATGCCGGCTATGTGTTCCAGGATGCAAGCATAGACATAAAGTCGTCGCCGCATACGGGACTAAACGGCAGCGTTCAGCTTCTTGAACTTCAGAAGAACACCCTGGTGCTCGATACCGTGCGCTTTAATATTGTGTCAGACTCTACGCAATGCTCTTACAACGGACAGGTGCGCAACAACAGCGACAACAAGCAGTATGTATTCAATGCCTTGTTCGATGGATATGTGTTTGAAAAAGGTTCGGGCGTAAACTTCAAGGTGTATGATGCAAAAGACAGCCTCGGACTCAAGATGGGCATTGAGGCCTCGATGGAGGAGAACGGCATAAAGATGCACATGCTTACTGACGATCCGATTCTCGGATATAAGAAGTTTGAGGTTAACGAGAACAACTATATCTTCATGGGAACCGACCGGCGCATCATGGCAGACTTGCGCCTGAAGGCCGACGACGGAACGGGTATATATGCATATACTAACGACGAAAACACCGATGCGCTTCAGGACCTGACGATAGGACTTAACAAGTTTGATCTGTCGAAGCTGCTTACGGTTGTTCCGTATATGCCTCGCATAACCGGAATAATGAACGGCGACTTCCACTTGATACAGACAAAGGACGAGCTTTCTGTGTCATCGTCAGTAACTGTAGACAAGATGACATACGAGCGGACACGCATGGGCAACATCGGATTTGAGTTTGTCTATATGCCTCAGTCGGACGGAACCCACAGCGTTGACGGAATGCTCATGTGTAACGATAATCAGGTGGCAGACATTAGCGGATCGTATAAGTCGGAAGGTGACGGACAACTGGATGTTACGATGAATATGTCCCGCCTGCCGATGCGTCTGCTCAACGGATTCATTCCTGACCGTATCATTCGTCTGAAAGGTTATGCCGACGGCTCTCTTGATGTTAAAGGTACGCTGTCGCATCCACGTGCCAATGGCGAGCTTACGTTGGATTCTTGTTATATGCGCAGTGCGCAGTATGGCATACGTATGCGTCTTAGCGAGGAGCCTATCCGTATCGTAGGAAGCAATCTGCTGTTCGAGAATTTCAAGATGTTTGCAAACAATGACAACCCGTTGATTCTCGACGGAAACATCGACTTCTCTGACGTTGCCAATATGTCTATGGATCTGCGCATGGCTGCCAAGAACTGTCAGATAATTGACGCCAAGGAAAACAGGCGCAGTGTGGCTTTCGGTAAGGCCTTTGTCGACTTTATCGGCACTATGCAGGGGCCGCTTAGCAATCTTAAACTATTAGGACGACTTGATGTGCTCGGTTCTACCGACATGTCTTACATCCTGCGTGATTCGCCTTTGTCTACCGATAACCAGATGGACGAACTTGTTAAGTTTACAAGCTTCAGTGACACTACAGAGGCCGTTGTAACACATCAGCCGCTGTCGGGCTTCAGCATGGATCTCACGATGAATATTGCCCAAGGATCACACGTCATGTGCTATCTTAACGCAGACCATTCTAACTATATCGACCTTATGGGCGGCGGAAGCCTGCGCATGAAGTACGGCTTGACAGGCGACATCGTGTTGACCGGAAAATATACTCTCGACAATGGCGAGATGAAATATTCGTTGCCTATTATTCCTCTTAAGACGTTTACCATTCAGGACGGAAGCAATATTGAGTTTACCGGCGACCCGATGAACCCGAAGCTAAACATAACGGCCACGGAGAGAACAAAGGCAAGTGTGTCTAACGGCGGGGAGCAAGGGCGTACGGTTGAGTTCGACTGTGGCGTGGTTATAACCAAGACCCTTTCGGACATGGGACTTGAGTTTACGCTCGATGCGCCGGAGGATATGTCGCTGCATAACGAGCTGATGGCAATGAGCGTAGAGCAGCGCGGCCGACTTGCCGTTACGATGCTTACCACGGGCATGTATATAGCCGACGGTAACACCAGCGGATTCTCCATGAACAACGCGCTAAGTTCGTTCCTGCAGAGCGAGATTAACAATATTACGGGAAGTGCGTTGCGCACGCTCGACCTCAGTTTCGGTATGGACAATGCCACTGACGCCAGCGGAAACACCCACACAGACTATTCGTTCAAGTTTGCTAAGCGTTTCTGGAACAACAGAATGAAGATTGTAGTAGGCGGAAAAGTGTCAACTGGTGCCGACGTGGCTAATCAGAACGAGTCGTTCTTTGACAACGTGACGCTCGAATACCGCCTGAGCAACTCTTCAGACACTTATGTCAAGCTGTTCTATGACAACAATGCTTACGACTGGCTTGAAGGCACCACCCGCGAGTATGGCGTAGGTTTCATCTGGAGAAGAAGCCTGCAGCATTTTAAGGATATATTCAGTTTCAAGAAGAAGGACGCGATTATTCCGTTGCGCTCTGATACAATACCTGACAAGAAATGAGACTATCGGTAAAGAATATAATATATGTGGCCAGAAGGTCGTTTCCGTCGTTGCGCGTTCTTGCGCTTCGTGTGTGCCTGTTGGCTGCCGTTTCGGTGTTGCTGTGGTCGTGCTCAACCACCAGCGGCATACCGAAGGGTGACCAGTTGTTCATCGGACTGACAAAGATCGATTATCAGGACTATGAGAAAAGCGACCATTATGAGACAACTCGTGAGGAGGTTGAGGCTTCGTTGGCTACAGCTCCCAACGGCGCCTTGTTCGGCAGTTCGTATTATCGCACGCCGTTTCCTTACGGCTTGTGGATATGGAACGCCTTTTCAGGCTCAAAGAACAAGATAGCACAATGGATGACCAAGACGTTTGGCAAGTCGCCCGTGCTCATGAGTCAGGTAAATCCTCAGCTCCGTGCCTCAGTGGCGCAGTCGGTGCTACGCAATCATGGCTATATGAACGGAACGGTAGAGTATGAGATTGTGGAACAGAAAAATCCAAAGAAGCGCAAGATAGGATACACCGTAAAGTTCGGACCGCTGCTCACGGTGGACACACTTCAGTATGTGGGCTTTCCGGAGATGGCAGACACGCTGTTAGAGAAGACAAAGGATGAGGCCAAAATAAAGAGCGGTTCGCCTTTTGACGCCTCTGCTCTTGACGCAGAGCGCAACCGTATAGCCACTTTGTTCCGCAACAACGGCTATTATTATTATCAGCCGAGTTTCGCCTCTTATCTTGCCGACACAACCATCACGCCCGGCAAGGCCAGCCTGCGCCTGCAGATGGCCGACAATCTGCCGGAACTTGCCAAGCACAAGTGGTATATAGGAAAAATCAGAATAGACATCCGCAAACAGTTTATGGAGGTGCTGAAAGACTCGTTCAGCCATCGCTATTTCACGGTCAGGTTCAACGGCCGCAAGCCGCCGATACGTCCGCGAATAATCTTGAGCGACCTGAAACTGCGTCCGCGTAAGCTTTTCAGATATGACGACTATTTGGAATCTTCAAACAAACTTAGCGGATCGGGGCAGTTCAGCTCGGTTGAGTTTGCGTTTACGCCGCGCGACACCACAGCAACATGCGACACGCTCGACCTTAACCTGTCGTGTACGTTCGGCAAGCCTTATGACTTTTATATAGAAACCAACTACACCAACAAGATAAACGGCCGCACCGGTCCCGAGCTTGTTATCGGTTTCACAAAGCGCAACGCCTTCCGTGGCGGCGAGAAGCTCGACATAAACCTTCACGGCTCTTACGAATGGCAGAAGGGCGGCAACGTCAGCGGCTCGTCGACAGACATGAATTCATACGAGTATGGTGCAGACGCATCAATAGAGTTTCCGCGCCTTATTGTCCCGTTCCTTAAGCATCGACGCTATTTCACAACGCCTACAACATACGCCAAGATCGGTATGAACGTGATGAAGCGTCCTGATTATTTCAAGATGCACACCTTCTCTGCCGAATGGACCTATAAGTGGCAGCGTTCGGCTACGTGGCGCCATGAGTTCAGTCCACTGACGCTGCAGTATCAGCGCCTTAACTACACCACGGCTAAATTTGACTCCATACTTCAGGAAAATCCGTATTTGCAGACATCTATGCAAAATACGTTTATCCCAAAGATGCGCTATATGCTCGCATATAGCAGCACTGTGAAACACCGCAACCCTGTTGTATGGCAGACCACCATCACGGAGTCTGGCAACATCTTGTCGCTTGCTTATATGGCTGCCGGAAACAAATGGGGCGAAGTGGGCAAGCAGCTGTTTAAGAATCCATACGCGCAGTTCCTCAAAATAGAAACCGACTTCAGCAAGATATGGCAGCTGGGGCAGAAGTCGCAGCTTGTGTGGCATATCAGTGCCGGAGTGATTTACACCTACGGCAACAGTCTGGCTGCGCCTTACAGCGAGCAGTTTTATGTGGGAGGAGCCAACAGCATAAGAGCCTTTGCGGTGAGAAGCATAGGTCCGGGAAGCTACACCACCAACGAGTCAAAACTGTCGTATCTCGACCAGACAGGCGACATAAAGCTGCAGCTTAACCTTGAGTATCGCTTTAATCTTTTCGGCAACCTTTACGGAGCAGCCTTTATAGATGCCGGCAATGTGTGGGCCCTGCGTGACGACGGTTATCGCGAGGGCGCCAAGTTCCAGTTTAAGAACGCCCTGAAGGAAATGGCTCTCGGCACGGGAGTAGGTCTGCGCTACGACCTCGACTTCCTCGTGTTGCGTCTCGATTGGGGTGTAGGTCTTCACGTGCCGTTCGATACGGGCAAGAGCGGATTCTATAACATTCCCAAGTTCAGCGACGGCCAGGCCATTCATATCGCCGTCGGCTATCCTTTCTGATGCAGTTTTTTGCTAACGTTATTTGCCGGACACAGTGTTAATGGCTGATTCTGTTGTGTCCGGCTCTGCTTGCTTCTCCCGTAGGAAAAGCACAAATCTGCCAATTCTGTAAGGCGTACGGCCCTGTGTTCCTGCGCTGCATTTTGGCGTTCTGCATGCTGAAGAGAAACAGCATTGATTTGCTGCGCCGGTTTGTCATAATGTTATGTATGACATTATTTTACTTTCTTTGTGATTTTTGTTGGCGCTCTCATACTGCGTTATTTTGAAATTAAAATCATTCGGACGAAAATATGGGCAAAATACGTGTGCAGTTGCAATGTCTTGTGATATAAGATGTTATGCTTATATCCAAAATAATGTGCATCAATTTTTGTTCAGAAACGATATGAAAAGCCTGTATTTTTGCCTAAAAACAGCCTTGTTTTGCGTTGCCAGATGTGCCGTTTTTGAGTAAAAACTCATAGGTTTACCACTAATTAACCTGCCGTTTGACTCTCTTTTGTAAATATGCTTTACCTGTTGGTGCTTAAATCATGCTCCGCTTTTTCTATTTCAGGCTGAATTTGTGATAAAGTCAAAGTGACACAATGCGCTGTTATTTCCTGAGTCTGCTTACAAACAGACTTTGTGGAACACGGCATGATAAGTTACGCCTTGTTTGTTTGCCAATGTTTTTTATGTCGAAAACGCCACGAAAAACGCCGCCTTTCATAAAAAATGAGTATATTTGCATTCTGTTATTTATGAACAATATCCTGACATAACTGTTTAACACGCATTGCCGGGACATAAAGTTAAACCTTAAAATAAAATTACGTACAATATGAAACCTGCATTATTATTGCTGGCAGCCGGAATGGGAAGCCGTTACGGTGGTTTGAAACAGCTCGACGGCCTGGGTCCTAACGGCGAGACAATCATGGACTATTCTATTTATGATGCCATAAAGGCCGGATTTGGCAAGATTGTTTTTATTATCCGAAAAGATTTTGAAGACGATTTTCGCGAGAAGATTCTTAGCAAATACGAAGGCCATGTGCCTGTAGAGCTGTGCTTCCAGAGTCTCGACAGTCTGCCTGAAGGCTTCAGCTGTCCTGAAGGCCGTGTAAAGCCGTGGGGTACAAACCATGCCGTTCTTATGGCAAAAGACGTTATCAAGGAGCCGTTCTGCGTGATCAACTGCGACGACTTCTACAACCGCGATGCATTCATGGTTATAGGCAAGTTCCTGTCTGAACTTCCCGAGGGTAGCCGCGGCAATTATGCCATGGTAGGTTTCCGCGTTGGCAACACTCTGTCTGACAACGGAACCGTGGCACGTGGCATCTGCTCAAAGGATGATGCCGGCAATCTGACCACTGTGGTTGAGCGCACTGAGATTATGCGCGTAAACGGTCCTGTATGCTACAAGGACGAGCAGGGCGAATGGGTGGCAGTTGAGGACAACACACCGGTGTCAATGAATATGTGGGGATTCACTCCCGATTATTTCGAGCACAGCGAGGCTTATTTCAAGGAGTTCCTCTCTGATCCGAAAAACATGGAGAACCTCAAGGCCGAGTTCTTTATTCCGCTTATGGTGAATAAGCTGATTAACGACAAGACAGCCACAGTGAAGGTGCTTGACACAACCAGCAAGTGGTTTGGCGTAACTTATTCTGCCGACCGTCAGGCTGTTGTAGACAAGATTCAGAGTCTTGTTGACGAAGGCGTTTATCCCAACAAACTTTTTTAAAACTGAATATTGCCACAAACAGCGGCGTTGAGCCGCTTTTCAATATGTTGCAGTGCAGGGCTCATGTTGTTATGCCCGCGCTTGAAACACATTCCTATTTTGATAAATAATGGACATTAACTTGCTTACAGCTGCGGAGACCGAAAGCCTCCGCAGCCTTATCCTCAGTTCAGACAATATTATTCTTTGCTGCCACCGCAGTCCCGACGGCGATGCTCTTGGCTCGCTGCTCGGCATGGCAGAGTTTTTGCGTCAGCAGGGCAAGGTGCCCGTGGCTGTCGTTCCCGATGCCTATCCCGACTTCTTGCAGTGGCTGCCGGGCACGGAGCGCATCATAAGATACGACAAGCATAAAAGCTTTGTCGACGGACTTTTGGCTTCGGCCGATCTTGTGTTCTGTCTCGACTTCAACACCTTCTCACGTACAGACGACATGGCAGACACGCTGGCTGCCTCGCCAGCAAAGAAGGTTCTCGTTGACCATCATCTTAATCCCGACATCGACACAGAGTTGTGTGTGTCGCATCCTGAGGCATGCAGCACGTGCGAACTGGTTTTCCGCCTGATATGGCAGCTCGGCAGTTTCGACATGATGACGCGCAAGTGTGCCGTTCCGCTGTATTGCGGCATGATGACCGACACGGGCGGATTCACATACAACTCAACACGCCCTGAGATTTTCTTCATTATAAGCCAGCTGCTTACCAAGGGCATCGATAAAGACAAAATCTACCGCAACGTTTACAACAACTACAGCGAGTGGCGCATGAGGCTCATCGGCTATGTGCTTAACGAGAAAATGGTGGTTATGCAGGAGGAGCGTGCTGCCTATTTCGTTCTGACGCGCGACGATCTTAAGCGCTTTCATTACATCAAGGGCGACGCCGAAGGACTGGTTAACATGCCCCTGCAGATAAAAGGCCTGAGGCTGAGCATATCGCTCAGGCAGGACACCGAGAAGGACAATCTTGTGTGGGTGAGCACACGCTCTGTGGATAACTTCCCGTGCAACAAGCTTGCAGAACAGTATTTCAACGGCGGCGGCCATCTAAACGCTGCAGGCGGACGCCTTGAATGCTCGGTTGAAGAGGCTGAGGCACTGGTAAGGAAGGCCGTAACCGAATTCAAGTTCTGACATACGGCTTTTTTATCTGTCAAAAGGCAATATCCGCGTTAATTTGCCGAATATCAGTTAAAGTAGCATAATTATAAATTGCGATGTGGCGTAATTAGTGTATTTTTTGTAATTTTGCCAGTCGTACTTACATATTATAAAAAATAGAATGAGAAATTTAGCTTTGGCTTTCATAGCCTTTATCGCAGCCGTAACGGTTATAAGCTGTGATGATACAGAGACTTATGCAGAGCAGAAAGATAAGGAGCGTGCTGCAATTAGTAGATTTATTGCCGATTCGGCCATAACTGTCATAACTGAGTCGCAGTTTAAGGAGCAGGGATACAAGACCGATGTGAGCAAGAATGAGTTTGTGCTGATGCAGAATTCAGGAGTTTACATGCAGATTGTCAGAGAGGGATGCGGTGAGAAGATAAAGGAAGGCGAGACCACAACCGTGCTTTGCCGCTTCACCGAATATAACATTCTTACCGACTCTTTGCAGCTGACAAACGACATCCTCAGTTTTTCTTCTATTGTTGACAAAATGACCGTAACAAACAGCAGCGGATCGTTTACAGCGTCGTTTATCGACGGACAGAGCGTCATGGCCATGTTCTATGGCACAACGTCAGTTCCGTCAGGTTGGCTTGTTCCGTTGACTTATATAAAGGTTGGACGTCCTGAAAATGCAGGAGACGAGATAGCCAAGGTTAATCTCATCGTTCCGCACACACAGGGACATGCCTATGCTTCTTCGGGCGTTTATCCTTGCTATTACACGATAACTTACGAAAGGGGAAGATAAATAATGACACTTATTAAATCAATTTCAGGCATTCGCGGCACCATCGGCGGACATACGGGCGACACGCTCAATCCGCTTGACATCGTAAAGTTCGTAACCGCTTATGCCACATATATCCGCCGCAGCGGCAAGTCGTCAAGCGGCAAGATCGTAGTAGGACGCGATGCCCGTATATCAGGCGAAATGGTCAGAAGCGTTGTTTGCGGCACGTTGATGGGCGTTGGCTATGATGTAATCGACATCGGTCTTGCCACAACGCCTACCACAGAACTTGCTGTGCGCATGTCGGGTGCCGACGGCGGTATAATCATCACGGCAAGCCATAACCCGCGTCAGTGGAATGCCCTTAAGTTGCTCAACTGCGAGGGCGAGTTTCTCGACAAGGCTGCCGGCAACGAAGTGCTTGACATTGCAGAAAAGGAAGACTTTGAGTATGCCGATATAGACACTCTCGGCCATTATATAAAAGATGACTCGTTCAACCGTCGCCACATCGACTCAGTGCTGGCTCTCAGCCTTGTAGATGTTGAGGCTGTAAAGAAGGCACATTTCCGTGTATGTGTTGATGCTATTAATAGCGTGGGAGGCATCATCCTGCCCGAATTGCTTGAGGCATTGGGCGTTGATTACGAAATACTTAACGGCGAACCTACAGGCGATTTTGCCCATAATCCGGAACCGTTGGAGAAGAATCTCGGCGGTATAATGGAGCGTATGCGCAGCGGCGAGTTCAGTCTTGGTATTGTTGTCGATCCTGATGTAGACCGTCTTGCGTTTATCTGTGAGGACGGACGTATGTTCGGCGAGGAATATACGCTTGTCAGCGTTGCCGACTATGTGCTCAGCCATACACCGGGCAACACCGTAAGCAACCTCAGCAGCACGCGTGCCCTGCGCGATGTAACCGAGAAACACGGCGGTTGCTACACTGCATCAGCCGTAGGTGAGGTAAACGTTACAACCAAGATGAAAGAGGTTGGTGCCGTTATCGGCGGCGAAGGCAACGGCGGAGTTATTTATCCCGAGAGCCATTATGGCCGTGACGCACTTGTAGGCATTGCCCTTTTCCTGTCGTCTTTGGCTCATAAGGGTTGCAAGGTAAGCGAGCTTCGCGCAACATTCCCTGATTATTATATAGCCAAAAACCGCATAGACCTTACTCCTTCAACCGATGTTGACGCGATACTCGATAAGGTTAAGCAGATGTACAGCAACGAGCAGGTAAACGATGTTGACGGCGTTAAGATTGATTTCCCCGACAAGTGGGTGCATCTGCGCAAGTCTAACACTGAACCGATTATCCGTGTCTATAGCGAGGCTTCATCAATGGAGGAGGCTGACGCACTGGGCAAGAAGATAATGCAGGTGGTTTACGACATGCAGAAATAATATAGAATTGATTATAATCTTTGTTATGCATCCGGGGCTGTGGCTCCGGATGTATTTTTATAAGCTAAAATATCTGAGGCCGATCTTACTTCTATACAAAAAAATAACGGACAACAGCGTTAGATGTATCTTTCCGGCTGTTGTCCGTCTGCATTTTATGAATGTTAGAAAGTAAGTGTAAAATCAGATGCCCATAAGCGGCAGAATTGACGGCGTAAGCAGTGAGGTCAGGATGCCGTTGATCGTAAGTCCAAGACTTGCGTAGGCTCCGTGCACCTTGCTCACGTCCATTGATGTTGCCGTACCCATGGCGTGTGCCGCCGTTCCCATAGACAGACCTTGTGCCACAGGGCTGTTTACGCGTGCAAATCCCATTGTCTTATAGCCCGCCACCGCACACAGCAGACCTACGCACACCACTACGGCTGCCGTAAGCGACGGTATGCCGCCGATGCTCTTCGTAACTTCCATTGCGATAGGCGTGGTTACAGATTTTGGTGCGAGCGACATAATCACCGGCTTCGACGCACCGAGCGCTTTAGCTATAAGCACTACCGATATAATGCCTGCCAGACAGCCTGCAAGCTCTGACATAAGTATCGGCAGAAACTGTTTCTTTATCGTTTCAAGCTGCTGATACAGCGGTACGCCAAGCGCCACGACGGCAGGCTGAAGCCAGAATTCTATCATGTGTCCGCTCGTGTTGTATGTTTCGTATTTTACGCCTGATATCTTCAGAAAGGCTATCAGCACGCAGATGCTCACCAGAATGGGGTGCATTATTGTCCAATGGGTCCATTTGCGGAGCAGCTTTCCGAAGAAATAGCTGCCGAACGTGAGGGCGATAAGAAAAAATTCGTTTGACAGATAGCTCATTGGTCGCCTCCTTTCCTGTTTACTGCTTTTCCATAAATCTGATGAACCCATCCCGTTACGGCCAGTACAATTACCGTGGATATGGCCGTTGAGATTACTATCGGCCAGAATTCAGCCTTAATAATGTCGAAATAGAGCATAATGGCAACGCCGGGCGGAACAAAGAAAAAACCGATGTTTGCTACAAGAAAGTCTGATATGGTCTTTACCCATTCCAGACGTATTATCTTCAGCTTCAGCAGAAGAGTAAGAATTAGCATGCCCAGGATGCTCGACGGCAAAGGTATGCCCGTGAGCCATATTATCAGCTCACCCAATGCGAGACAGCCAAACAATATGGCCAATTGTCTAATCATCATAACCTTTAAAACAAATAATCTTTTTACCTAACGGGGTGCAAAGGTATATCGTTTTTAACTGATATACAAATTTGTTAACACTTTTGTTCCTTCATTTTTTATGCTGCTTACAGTTTGTCGTATATTTGCTTGATCTGATTGCATGTTTTTGATTTAATCTCAGTTTCCATATTTGCAGTATCAGTTATGGTCATTTCTTGTTGATTTGTTTGTTTGCTTATGCTGCAGTGGATGAGTTCCTGTGTGCGGGGAGACTGTTGCGACTGCTGACTTATTAGAACTTTAGCGTGTTTTTGATATAGATAAAATTTGCAATCGCTTTTCTGATGTTGTATTTTTGCGGCAAGGATAACAAATAATTTCTTATATCATGAATAATACATTTAAAGTAAGTTTGTTTAAGAACTTCCTTAACAGGGAGACTATTGCTAATTGTGAGTTGGACGAGTTGGTGGTTATGATCAGGCAGGGACGCTATGCCGGTGCTTTGTCAGACTATCGCTGTTATAGTCCGTTGCTGTCTTCCGGCAAGCCAGTCTCATGTTCCCGGAGCGATGTAATGACAGCCGACAACCGCATTCCGCGCCTTTGTTTCTCTTCCGTATATAAGCGCCGCAACGGCAAAAGAATTGTAGTCGGACGCAACGGACTGCTTTTCATTGAGATAGCAGGGCTAAAGAGCTTTGATGAGGCTGTGCGCATACGGCGCGTTGCATCGCGCCAGCCATACACAATGTTGGCTTTTATCGGTGCGAATGGATTGTCTGTCATTGTGGTTTGTTCTATTTCGCAGACCGACGGCACTGTTCCATGCGATACGGAGGCCTGGCGCAGGCTAATGTCAAAGGGGTACAGACTTCTGCATTATATACATTCGTCACAGCTAAAGACCGAAATATCTATGCAGACAGGCACTGCCGAGGCTATGTGCCTTATGAGTGCCGATGCCGGCATTTATTACAATCGTGAGGCTTTGACATTGATTGTGTGTGAGAATGATGTATATGACACGTTTAATGTATGCTGTTCGCACGATTTTGAAGCCGATGAGTCGCCTCTTCCGGGCAAATCGTCTTCAGAGGCTTATCGCTATATCTTTTATTGCTGTTGGAACCATGTGCTCGATTCTGGACTTAATCAGGACGACCCTTATTATGCTGAAAGTGCCATACAGAAGCTGGCATACCTGTGCCGTAAGTCAGGTTTGCCGCAGCAGATGTGTGTTGACCGCACAATGAACCTTGGCACGATTAATGTAGAGCGCGGCCTGGTTGAGTTGTTTTTTGCGCAGGCATATCGTCAGGCAGAAGATAATCCTAATCCGTTGAGGTATGTCGAGGTTCCCCGGCTTCAGGCCATGAAACTTGATAATTTTTTCAGTACACGTTATGTCATGCGCCGCAATGTGCTTACGGGTGTGGTGCAGTATAAGCACATCGGGGCTTGCGATGCCGATTACAGGCCGGTTACGCAGGAAGTTATCAACACCATAGCTGTGAAGGCTCAGCGCGAGGGCATCAGGGTGTGGGCCCGCGACATCAAGGAACGCGTGAATTCTACGCTCGTTTCTGATTTTGATCCGTTGAACCATTGGCTTGACTCATTGCCTGAATGGGACGGATGCGACCGCCTAAGGGCTTTTGCGTTGCGTGTTCCTACCGACAATTCCCGTTGGCCGGAATACTTCAGCGTATGGATGCGCTCAATGGTTGCTCACTGGATGGGGCTGGATGTCATGCACGGCAACGACCTTGTTCCACTGCTCATTGGCAGTCAGGGCTGTGGCAAGTCGTCGTTTGCCAAGATTATATTGCCGCCAGAGCTCCGCGCCTATTACAACGACCGTATCGACTTCCGCAACGACAACACGCTGATGCGTGGCCTGTCATCCTTTGCCCTTATCAACATCGATGAGTTCGACCGCTATTCGGCCAGTAGACAGCCGCTGATTAAATACATCATTTCAAAGAGTGAAGTAACAGCCGTGAAGGCATATCGCAGCAATTTTTCAACTGAACGCCGTTATGCAAGTTTCATAGCCACAACCAACAGCAGACATCCTTTGACCGACCTTACCGGTAGCCGAAGGTTTGTGTGCGTGGCAGTTACGGGCAACATTGATTTCACTTCGGCTGTTGATTATCAGCAGCTTTATGCCCAGATTATAAGCGAAATACGTGGCGGCGCTTTGTGTTATCTCAATGCAGCAGCTACTGAACGCCTGATGGACGACAACATAAGCTTCATGCGTGTTTCTGATTTTGGTTCGGCCGTAGCCCGTCTCTTCCGCATTCCTGAAGCCGATGGGGCAGGGCATGAGATGTCTGTTGACGACATTGTGTCCGTAGTCTGCCGTGCCTATCCGCGTCTGCCATTGTCAGGGTTGTCTGATAAAAGTGTAGGCATAACGTTGAAGCGGCTAGGTTTCAGCAGGCGCCACACGCGCACCGGAGTGCGTTATATCGTGGAGCAAATAGAAAAATAATTTTTCTTTAGAAACTCATCACTCGTCACATCCTGCTCTAAGATGCTTGCTGTCAGGTGGTTATAGTGTGATGAGTTGAAAAGTCAACTCATCACACTATCTGTTTTTCAGCTTTTTCAGGCTTTTATTGATGTTTTTATAATGCAGAATTCAGACAAACAACAGTTTCTGAGCATAATTAATCCTGTTTTTGGTTGACCAAATATGCATGTGTGATGAGTTGAAAAGTCAACTCGTCACACTGTAAATCGTTGTAGATAAATAAGTTATGCCCAATTGTGACGAGTGATGAGTTTTTTAAGAAAAACATTTTTATTATATGCGTTGGCAATATGATAAGTGCCCTTTCGTAATGTAAAAGGCCACCTTTCGCATTCTAAAACCTATGCTTTTGCAATACGGAATGATACGTATCAGAACGTTTGAAAGTCAATAATTTATGATGAAAAAAACGCCTGTCTTTTCCGTTTTGGAAAGACAGGCGCTGCTTTTACTATATCCACATTCTATGATGTGAAAATCCCCATTATTATTTAACTAAAACTTTTTTTACCAAGTTTCCTACTTTTACAATATATATACCGTTGTTCAGGTTGAAGGTACAGTTGCCGTCAACATTGCTTTCAGCCACTTTTACGCCTGAAACATTGTAAATAGCAATCGGCATATTAGCAGCGCTGACATTGATGTAGCCTTTACCTGCAGTTATGCCTTCTTGCATATCGTTCATCTGGTATATGTTAGTGCTTACCGGTCCTGTAAGTGTCATGCTGATGCCTGTGTATGCTTCGTCTACTCTTATATAGTGCTTGCCAGGAGTAGTGACAGTGGTTTTCCAAGTGCATAGCATATTGTAATCCTCGTCGAATGAGTTTTGGAATTCCATTACAACTCCATTAGTTCCGTTGAGTGCATCTTCTTCGTTGGCAAACCATACAGGGTTGGTCATAAACGGAGCGTTGGTTGTAACAGTAACTTCTCCTTCTTCAAGCGGAACGACATACCATAACGGTTTTGTTGCCTCAACTTCCGGTAGTTCTACGGCCTCTCCGTCTTTAAGCTCGATAGCCGTATTGACAGATTCGCCTTCCTTGAATTCTCTTTCGGTAAAGTACACACTGTTGCCTTTTGACGCTGTTGTTATCTTGACATTTACAAGGAATATGTCGCCTGCTGCAGCCGAAAGGTCTACATGGTAAATAGTAGAACCGTCGGTATCTGGTCCTGATATTGCTACAGGCTCACCGTCCTTGCCCTTGCAGTAATAAATTTCGTCATAGCCCATATCATTGTAAGGCTTGTTGCTTTCGATAGTCAGAACGCCGTCTTCCTTCATTGTGTATTGCAGCCATAGATTTCTTGGTATTTCGTCTCCGAATGTGTATGTGTCGCCGTCTACTATTATCGGGTTAGTGCGTCCCTCTCCGAGATCATAATCTTTTTCTTCTATGGTGAACTTCTGTCCGTCCAAGGCTCCGTCTATCTTAATGAGATATGTTGTTCCCTCAAGAATCTCAAGCACGTATGCCATATTTTCGTCTCTAGTAGTAGAATAAGAACCATCGTATGGGCCGGTGCCCTTCGGGAATGAAACAAACATATTAGACGGTCCGCTGAAATACAGTTTGCCGGTTATTGTGGCTGTATACTTATAATACTTGATGTATCCGTTCTTGTTTTCAACAGTGTTTTCACCTTTCACGGCTGTTAGAGGATCGGTGATGATGTCTCCCTGCATTATGTCCTCCATTGAAACTTTGAATGTGATAGGTTCTGTTTCGCTTGAAGTCCATTTGATGATATAGCGCTGGCCCTGCTCGCCTCCGCTGACCTGTGTGTATACGGCATTATTGCCGGAAATGCTGTTATAACTGTTCCCACTAGGATAAATTTCAACCTTAGTGTATCCGCTTTGTATTTCAGAAACAGCCTTCACATCAAGAATTTTGTTCGACTGTGCCGGAATATCTACCGCATAGAATGTTGTCTTGTTAGACGCCTCTGTTGTGATTTCTGATGGAGTTTCACTGATTACAATCGGGTTCGACTCTTTGTCTCCTGCTTTATAGTCTTCGCATGCAAAAGTCATAATCTGCTCTTCAGCCGTAGCCTCAGTTTTGTTTACACATACGAAATATATAGTGTTTGGCTCCTGCATTTCCCAGCGTGTGTTGAAGCTGCCTTCTTCTGATGTGGCCAAAGTATATCCGGCTTCAATAAGACTTTTGTCTTCCGGGAAAATCTTAACTTGTCCTCCAGGAAGTTCGCTTGTGCTGCTGACAACTCCATATCCGGTTCTTTCGTTTGAGTATATGTAGTAATAAGTACCGGCTGCTGCAGGAACAGTGTTGTCGCCTTCTTTCAGCCGGAACGGCATGTAGAGTGAGCCGCGCTCAGCGTCTTCAAATGTTACGTCAAGTATGAAAGGAGAATAGTTGTCGAATCTTATCAGATATGTCTTTCCTTCTTCTACCGGCATCTTGCATTGATGTTGTGTACCGCGGTCGATGGCGAATGTCGGATCGAATTTGAGACCAATAGAGCCTTCAACAGTAATTCCCATTACGGCTGTAGACGAGGTCATGACAAGCAGACCTTCCTTGTCTGCCGTGTAAGTGGCATAGAAAACTTGATCAGAAAATACATACTGGTTTCCCATGTAATACTTGTTTTCGGGTGAGATAGGCATAGGGTCATCCTCGGTATGACCTTTGCCTAAATCCGGTAAAGGAGTAGTTTTCAGGTCGAATGTTGCCTTGTAGCCGCCATATACAGGCATTTGAAAGTAAATTGTGCTGCCTGCCTCCAACGGATAATTTTGTATGGTAAATTGTTCGCCTTGAGCAGGCTTTACGTTAACCCGTTCGGTGCCGTCGAGTTCAAATGCCGTTAATTGCTGGATGCTGGTTGCCTCAATCGTAAGTATACTGTTCTCTTCAGCTGTGTATTTCCAGTAGACATCCACTTCATCTTTTGTGTCAGGCGTATATTCGTTATAACCGACACGCAGGTTTATCGCTGTTTCGGGCGAGTCTTGTGCGATGGCAAAGCCTGACATTGCAGCTAGCAATATTGTTGTGAATAAATGCTTTTTCATAAACAGAAGGTTTTAAGTGTTAAACAAGAATTGCAGCATGGGTTATTGTCTGCCGTTTCGATGGGATAAATCACCCCGGGCAATATCCCATGCTGCAAATATTATATGTATGGCGTCTGGAAATGTTTTTATCTTATTACATATTTCTTGCCGCCCTTGATGTATATGCCTTTTGTGAGGCCTTTAAGGCTGCCGTCGGTGCGCACTAAGCGTCCGTCAATGGTATATATGTCGTTGTCGTTCTTTGCTTCATCAGAATTTATTGTCTGCTTGATTCCTGATGCAACACCTTCTTCGACAGTTACATTTGCTATCTGTAAATAAGACATACCATTTACAGGATACGGGCTTACGAGGTGTATACCTATACAGCGCGCTCCGTCTGTTCCTGCCGGAACGTTAAACTCATACTCAGAGTAAATCCAGTTGTCGCCTGATTCATTCAACTGCGGCTTGAACGTAAATTCATCAAACATAGCATGTTCTGTGTAAACGTTGTTGCTGCCCAAAGTGAACTGCAGTTTCTCTTCGGCTGTGCAGCGTATCTTCACTCTGATCTTGTAGCTCTTTGCGGCATTAAACTCGAGCGGAGGACTTATCAGCCATTCGTCGGCGTCATTTCCGTAGTTTTCGATACCGGGGTTAACAATGTATTCAGCGCATGGTGTAGTATCGTCAAACTGCAGCGGACCCCATTCAGATGTATATGTCCAGCTGTATGCGTCTTTATTGGCATCGTAAGCCATCCACTGATTTTCAAAATATGTCATGTTTGAAAAGTCTTGTGACATCGGCAGAGTCATTGCCTTGCCGAGTACATAGGCTTCGGGCATGTTTGCAGCTGTCTCACCATATTCGTTGCATGCATAGATGACGTATGTGTAGCGTCCGATACGTGTCATCTGGTCGTCTGTGAACGTGGTTTCTTTCAGGTTTTCAACAACAGTCTTGTTGTCCGGCTGGCGCACAATCTTATATGTCAGTCCGTCTGGAGAGAAATATCCTCCGTTAAAGCCTTGTGTAGGTGCGTCCCATGACAGCTTGGCTGAAGCACATCCTTCGCCTACGACGAATTTCATGTTAGATACCTGTCCAGGCATGTCGTTGCCTACAAATACCGTTGCGCGGGCCTTGCCGCCGTTGCCGGCCTTGTTTACAGCGTAAATAACGTATGCGTAGTCGCCGTCAGCATCAATACTGGTGTCGTCATAAGACGTTGCATTAGCTTCCAGAGTTGCAATCTTTTCTCCGTTACGCTCTATCACATAACCTGTAACGGCATCAGCCAATGTCTCGCCGCCGAAAGAAGTTGTAGGAGCTTTCCATGTCATGTGTGCTGTCCTTGCACCTTTCTCTCCTGGTGTAACTGTGAATTCTGCAGGTTCAGCAGGAGCGTTGTCTCCGCCTTCAGCAAACGGGATGTAGAGAGCCATGAATGATGAGTTGATGCCAATCTGTCCGAGATTCTTCATTGTTACATTTTCAGATGTCAGGTCGATGCACAGCATATATGTCTGTATACCCTGATCATAATCATATGAGCATGCTGCCCAATACAGAAGACCAGTAGAATGGTCGAATTCCATTGTCTGATTCTGTGACAATCCTCCGAAACCTGTCTGCAATATTCTTGTTACCGAACCGTCATTTTTGTTCACCTTATACAGCACGCCGTCATTGGCGCCTACGCCATATAATGTTCCGTCCATGTCGGCAGCAATTACGCCAAGAGTTTTTTGCAGCGTTGTAACCTTTGTAAGCATACCGTCTTTAAGGTTGACGCTATACAGGGCCGATTCTCCCTGATAGAAACCTATTGCGTACATTGTCTTAGAACTGTAGTCATAGGTCATGTCCTGTGTCTTGAAGTTAGTGCCTTGTGCGGCAAGTCCTTCCGAACCCAGCACGGTGTAACGGCCCGTCGTTATATTGTATGATATGAAGTCGCCGTTCTGAGGACCCATAAATGAGTCGTAGACATATTCGTATGCATAGAAGACGTCGTCTACGGCAGCTCCCGAATAGATGCTCTTCATGTTTCCATAAGGATATATTACGTCAGCTTTTGAAAGATCATTGAGGTTTAATGAACAAAAGCCGTAAGCACCTGCCAGAGCTCCGTTGTAGTTAAAGTATCCATACATTTTCCTGTTTACGGTTGATGCTGAGCCGCTGTCTGCAGCATACGCAGATGTGTTGGCGCAAATAATAGCCAAAACTGCAAGCATGGAGAATAAAATTTTCTTCATAATGGTACTTTTTAAATGTTAATAATTAGGGTCTTGCTAAAATAACTTTTTTAATTAACTCACCGCATTTTACAATGTACATGCCACATCCAGGAGTGCATGTTATATGCCTCTGGGCTGATTTCTGTATAATGCGGCCGTCAGCTGAGAGTATGAGTACATCAGACTTTTGCGGATTGTCAATATTTATTGTTCCGCCTGTTGCGCTGATGCGTGCCAGTTCTTGTCCTGCTTCGTGTGATTCAATGCCTGTTGCATCGCTCTTGAAGTCGAAAGTGATCACACCGTTGTTTTCTCTTATGTTTGTTATCGGACAGTTTACGGCGTCAGATGTAGTATGCCATTTTGCAGAAGGCATTGACGTATCAGTAAACTGTGTGTTGTTGCTTGTTCCGGGGAACGGGTCGCCGGCCTCGGTGCCGTCAGAGGCATGCCCGTCTGCAGGGATAAGAGAAACATGCTCATAGCCTGACGATGAGGTGTTGACACGGTTGGTATTCCAAAGAGAAGGAACATAATGTATTTGCGAAATAATCAGTCCGTGACCGTCGAGAGCCTTGTCCCAGCCTGTCTGCTGGCGGTTCTCCAAGGTGAAGTATTCATTGTTGTCTGTTCCGCATACAATGAAGTATGCCTCGTTTGATTCAGACAACGGGTTTAGTGTCAGGTCCTTGGCAGGTTCGCTAAGCACTACAGGTTCGAGCCAGCCTACAGTATATTTGTCCATTGCTGTGTATCCGGCAGGAGTCTTGCTGTCGTCATTATAGAGTCCGTTGCACATCACGTCCCATGTAAGCATGCCTTGCATTCCTGAATATGCAGCGTCGTATATGTCAGGCAGTCCGAGGATGTGGCTGAACTCATGGCAGAATGTGCCGATACCGTCGAGAGTTGTTCCTTCATGGCCTCTCAGCTCACATGAACATGCTGCCTGTCCTAAATACAGTCCGTCGTACATGTTCCAGCTTTCGTAAGTCAGGTCTACGGCCTGTGGCCATACGGTCTCTTCGCTGCCGCCCTGCGACTGTCCGTAGCCGGCATACACCACGAAGATAAAATCAACATATCCGTCGCCGTTGTAGTCGTATTTAGAAAAGTCGACGTCTGTGTTTGCGTCTGCCATGCTGCATGCATCTATCATCAGTTCTGCTGCTCTCTCGTCATAGCCGTAATATGCCATTTCGTGAGGAAGGTCAACAGGGCCGACAATGTCAAATGTAGGAACAAATTTTCCGGCAGACTGCGCGGTGAAATAGCTCTTTATGCTTCCTGAAGCATACGGGCCTGAATAGTCTTCATCGTTTGCCATGCTGTTATATATGTCATGGATGTTGTCAGTAGAAAACTTCTGGTCCTTAAACTGGGCTAAGATTATAAGTCCGCGGATATTGCCTATTGTAGGGAATACAGGCTCTATGACGCTTGGCGAGCTTTGACTTTTTACTCTTTGTGCCTTAGAGGCTATCTCCTGGCGCTTGTCCCTATAGGCTATGGCAAGCTTTTGCTTGATAGCCTGCTGGTCTAATGTTTTTATAAACTGGAGTTCTTTAGCGTTGCGGCTTGTTGCGTTGTGTGCCACCATTCCTGTCGGCATCACCTTGTTGTCAACAATTTCTGCATATCTAAGACTTCCGTTTGCATCGGGTAGAAGGATGAATCCGTCTTCACTTACATAATGGTGCATGTATTCGTCACCATTCAAATACACTGTTACCTTAGTTCCGTCTGCCTGGGTGTATGATATCTTGTTTGGCCAGGCAGGAGCAGCGTATGTGCCGTTTAAACAAATCAGGCAAGCTGCAATGGTAATAAAAACGTTAAGGATTCTCATAATATTGTAGGTGTTAAGTTTATCAGAATAATAGATTTATTAAATTTTTACGTCTGCTAAATTATATTTTTTATTACAGATTATACAAATAAAAGCATCCAAATTCTTCACATTTCACGAAATATTAAAAAAAAACTTGCATTTTACGATTTTGTCTATATTTTTCTCTTATATTTTGTTTAAATTTGCAATGGAAGACGGTTAATAGCCTGTCGATTAAAATTTATTAATAGCCTAATACGATATGTTTAAACACATTATTTTCATAATATTTCTATTTGTATGTCCTGTATGTCATTCTTATGCGTCGATGCCTGCAAACACAAAATCAGGCATGACAAAAATAATAGCCGACGGCTTGTATAAGGATGGCAATTATCCTTTGGCCATTACATATTATATAAAAGGTATGGAAATAGCTGAAAAGGAAGACGACAAGCGCACATACATGGCATGCATAGGTAATATTGCCAATATTTATGAAGCTTTTGGCGATTATGAGGCAAACCTCTTCTATCTGCTGAAAGGATACAAAATGTCGAAAAAGCTTAATGACGAAGAGCTGATAGGCAAATACCTTACTAATATAGTGCCTGCATATTGTCATCTGGGGAATATTAAAAAGGCAAAGGAATATTATGATATAGCCAAGAAGATGCAGGTAAGCAAGAACGCAACACAATGGGAGTATTTCCTAATATATAATTCTGCCCGAATAAAGCAGGCTGAACGTAAGTATGACGAAGCTGTGAAGGATCATCTAAGGGCTGCCGCATACGCAGAGAAAAATGAGCTGGACGACATCTTTATATTATATCAGGAGTCTGAGATAGGAAATATTCTCGTCAAAAAGCATGATTACGGCAATGCCATAAAGTATGGAGCTAAATGCCGGGATATGTCTGTTGAAATGGATAATGCCGAGATGGAAATCAATGCGTACAAGATTCTTTACGAGGCGTATGCCGGAAATGGCGATAGCGATTCTGCCAGAAAATACAGAGTGTTGTATCTTGAGACTTATGACTCGGTGTTTAGTGCAAAGGGCATGAACCAGGCAAGGGGAAAGCTGCAGGAGTATGAGTCGCGTAAAAGTACGGAGGAGATAAGTTCGCTGACCTCGATAATCAACATTTACACTTTGGCTGTTATCTTGATTTCTATTTTGTTGATAATCACGATTGTGCTGGCAGTGGTGGTTATACGCAAGAACCGTAATTTAAGAAATGCACAGCGCCTGCTTATCAACAAGAACAACGACTTGATAAAATCAGACAGAAGCAAGGTGGCTATTGTGCCGTCTTACAATGAAGGCGATGAGGCCGGCGACGACGAGTTTGACGGAAATGCCGGTGGGGTTGACATGACGCAGGAACAGGCAGACGCACTTCTTGCGAAAATTAATGAGATTATAAATACGCCCGAAATAATTTCTGATCCTGACCTCAGTCTGAAGATTATAGCCGACATGGCAAAGTCGAACACAAAGTATGTTTCGTTTGTCATCAACAAGACATACAATAAAAACTTCAGAACATACATTAACGAGAAACGTATAATGGAGGCATGCAGAATGCTTTCGGATAATGAGCATTATGGCAATATGACCATTCAGGCTATTTATGAGGAGGTGGGATATACCAATGCGACAAGCTTTAACCGCACATTTAAGAAAATTAACGGCATGACTCCAGCCATGTATAAAAAGCTGGCGGCTAAAGAGAAGTAAATATACGGAAGCTACAAGAAGGTAAATTTTTTATGTCATGTGCATGGCCTGACGATATTCTTGCATGTGAATGATGCGTTGGCTGTATGGCAAGGCTTATTTTATGTAGGCTTAACAGGTGATGCGATTTGTAAAGTCATAGTCTACGGACTGGCTTACGGTTGCGGAGCATATTTATTTCTCATAAAAAAACAATTAGTTTTTGATGAAAAACTCGGCCGTTTTCGCTTCAAAAGTGGCCGAGTTACGACATGAAAACAATAGGTTAATGATTTGAAACTAATACGCATTGTTTTGCTTATTGTTTTTGTTGAGTAATCGTCAGATATGAACGTTTATTAATAATAAGTGTATGTTTTGCTTTCGATTTTTCTGGGTTGTAAAATAAATTTATTTGATATTCAGCTTGAATATTAAGATGTTGTTGTGCCGGATATCACGTTTATGGCATTTTAGCGTAGTCTTGTTTTTGTCAGTGATGCATTTTTTAGGATAAAACTTTAAAACAACATGAAATGTCTCAGTGGGATAAGCTGTTGTGCGGCTTATATATTTTATATATAAAATCAGGTTTTTCTTTGCATTTTTAAATTTATATTTTTACTTTTGCCAATAATTAGTATGTTCAAAAGAGAATAATAATCTAATCTATGATCACATTTGTTTTAAGTTTGGTTGCCCTTGTGGTGGGCTATTTCATTTATGGACGCATCGTAGAGCGTGTGTTTGCTCCCGACGACCGTCCTACACCGGCTGTAAGTATGGCCGACGGCGTAGACTATGTAGTATTGCCGGGATGGAAAATCTTTATGATTCAGTTTCTTAACATTGCCGGCACAGGACCTATTTTCGGTGCCATCATGGGTGCCAAGTTTGGCCCTTCGGCCTATCTGTGGATAGTTTTCGGCTGTATCTTTGCTGGTGCGGTTCACGATTATCTCAGCGGAATGTTGTCGCAGCGTCATGGCGGTGCTGGTCTGCCGGAGCTTGTAGGCTGTTATCTCGGCAAGTCAACCAAGAAGGTCATGCTGGTGTTCTCTGTTTTTATGCTTATAATGGTCGGTGCCGTGTTTGTATATAGTCCGGCATTGATATTAGGTACAATATGCGGCGACTCAGTTACATGGGTTTATGTATGGTGTCTGATAATTTTTGCATATTATTTTCTTGCCACGATGCTTCCTGTTGATAAGATTATCGGCAAGATTTATCCGCTTTTTGCCATTGCCATGCTGTTTATGGCTGTTGCGCTCATGGTGGTGCTGTTTGTCAAATGGCCGCAGCTGCCAGAGCTTACCGACGGACTTGGCAATCTGTCGCCTAAATCGGGCCCGATATTCCCATGTCTTTTTATAACCATTGCCTGTGGTGCCATCAGCGGCTTCCATGCCACTCAGAGTCCGCTTATGGCACGTTGTATGGCGAATGAGAAACAGGGACGTCCGCTGTTTTACGGTGCGATGATAACCGAGGGCATCGTTGCGCTTATATGGGCAACAATATCTTCTTATTTCTTTTATGGCGGAGCCGCACAGGAGCTTGGCGTTCCTCTTACGCTTCAGGCACCTGAGGTGGTAACCACCGTGTCTTCGGGATGGCTCGGCATGTTTGGCGGTGCATTGGCTATACTTGGCGTTGTGGCTGCTCCTATAACGAGCGGCGACACGGCATTGCGCAGTGCCAGACTGATTATTGCGGAGTTTCTTAACTTTGAGCAGCACACCATACGCCACCGCATTTATATATGCATACCTCTGTTCTTGGTCACGCTGGGCTTCTTGTGGTTTAACATTGCCGATGAAGACGGCTTCAACGTTATATGGGGATGGTTCGGATGGGCCAATCAGACGCTTGCCGTGTTTACGCTTTGGGCGCTTACGGTGTATCTTGCGCGTAAGTCAAAGCCGTATATCATAACGCTTATCCCGGCTATGTTTATGACGGCCGTGTGTGTGGCATTCCTTCTTGTTTCTAAAAATTCGTTTGCACTCAGCAATGTTGCCGGCTATATAGCTGCCGTCATAGTGCTGCTGCTGTCGGGAGTGCTGTTTGCGTTCTGGCACAAGAAATATTGCCGGATAAGCACAGACAACGATTAATTTTTTGTGATAATATGTCGTAAGCCCGCGTCCGGGCTACAGGCCATGACCTCATTGAGCAGGTCATGGCTTTTTATTTATGATGAAAAGCACAAACCGACGGACTGATATCGATTATCTGTCCGCCGGTTTGTGCTTAAGTTTATTGAATTGTGCTTTGAAGAGAGTATGTCGTTATAAAACGTATTATCCGAAAAAGCCTACAACGTATTTTGTTATAAAGTATCCGCCACCTACGAGCCATACGTAAAGCATGCCGGCAAGGAGGAACGGCTTGGCTCCGGCCTGTTTAAACTTCTGTATGTTTGTGTCTGTTCCGAGAGCAGTCATTGCCATGGTCAGCAGGAAGGTGTCGATGTATTCAATGACGCCGTTCAGCGGTATGTCCTTAACTGTCGGTGCATCGAAAAGATACTGCAGGAGGGAGTTTACACAGATTATGCCGATGAAGCCGAAGGCAAACCAGGGTATTGTGATTTTGCTCTTTTCCTTATGTCCGTCGGCTGTGGCCTTCTTGCGTCCGGCAAGCGCGAAGCTCATTATGACGAGCACCGGGGCAAGCATCATTACGCGTATCATCTTTGTGATAGTTGCAGTGCCGGCTATGCCCAGGCTGTCTGTCGGGTCCATGGCGTTGCCGGCTCCGGCTACGTGTGCCACTTCGTGCAGCGTGCTTCCAGTGTAGATTGCAACGGCTGTGTCGCTCAGGCCTGAAAGTATTCCGGAACGATACATGATGGGGTAGAGGAACATTGATATTGTTCCGAAGATAACCACAGTTGATACGGCAATGGCTGTCTTGTGGCTTTCACATTTCACTACGGGCTCGGCTCCGAGCACGGCTGCTGCACCGCATATGGCGCTTCCTGTAGAGGTCATTAGCGTAGTGTCGCGGTCGAGCTTGAGCATGCGGCCAAACCACAGACCAAGAAATATTGTTCCTGTAACGATTATGGCATCCACGATTATTGCCGGCACTCCTACTGCCGCAACCTGTGTCAGCGTAAGGCGGAAACCATAGAGCACGATACCCGTGCGGAGAAGTTGCTTCGTGCAGAACTTAATACCCGGCACCCAAGTTTCGGGCAGTTTGTTGCGAAGGCTGTTGGCATAGAGCATACCAAGGATGATTCCGATGATGAGCGGACTGAGCGAGAGCTGCTTCATGATGGGCAGGTCTGCCAGATAGAATGCTGCAAACGAAAATAATGCAATCAGCAAGATTCCGTGAAGGGTGTTTGCCCTGTTTCCTTTTTCAAACATGATAGATTACCTTTGTTAATAATATTTATTTTATTCTCTTTTTCTCCTTGCCTGGCAGACCTTCGTGTCTTGTTGTCGGGCTGCCTTTAAGTTTACTGCTGCAAAGGTAATTAATTTTTTGTTATGTAGTATATCTTAATTTTTTATACTCTATAACCTGAAGTTATTATGCTGCGGCGTGTAAAGTCTTTGAACTTTTCGGTAAGCGGCGAATCCTTGCCGGCAGAGGCCACAAAGCAGAAGTGGCGGCTGAAGTTGAGACCAGCAATGTCGATGACTCTGAACACGCCTCTGGCCAGTTCTTCCCTCACGGAGAACACCGACACTATGCCCATGCTGCGGCTGTGGCGCAGAAAGGCCTTGATGGCTTCGGTGCTGCCGAGGCGTATGCGTATGTTAAGTTCCTGGGGCCTTATTCCGTGCTTTTCCAGTTCGGTCTCTATCACCTCGAGTGTTCCTGAGCCTTGCTCGCGTATGACGAGCGGTTGGCGGCACAGCTCCTGCGGAGTGATTTCTTCGGGCATCGACTCGTTGCCAGATTGCTTTATTATGGCCACGAGTTCGTCTTCAAGAAACGGCTCATACTGTAGGCCGGCTGAATGTGTGATGCCTTCCACCATGCCAAGGTCGATGTCGTGGTTGAGCAGTGCGTTCTCTATGTCGCGCGAGTTGCCGTTGGTGAGCGACACCTCTATCTGCGGAAATCTTTCGGTAAATTCTGCCAGTATCTGCGGCAGCACATACTGCGCCACAGTGGTGCTTGCGCCTATGCTTATGTGTCCGCTGCTGCGCTCGTTGAGCAGGTTCATGTCGTATTCCATGCGGTTATACTCGTCGAGTATGCGGCTGCAGTGTTCAAGCATGAGCCGTCCGGCATCGGTGAGCATTATCTTTCCGCCTGTGCGGTCGAAGAGTCTTACGGAGTATTGCCGTTCCAGTTCGTTGATGTGTTTGGTTATTGCAGGTTGGCTTACGAACAGCTCTTTAGCCGCACGTGTGAAACTGAGGTTCTTGGCCACGCTGTAGAATGCTTTTAGTCTGAAATCTGACATATTACCGTTATTTGTTTCTTAACCTGACAAAAATACAACTAAAAAACGAGAACGGAAAGCAAGGCGTGATAAAAGTGGTTGTCTGGAAAAGAAAATATTCTGAGATTTATATTTTGCGGCGTAAGCATGAATGCACAAAATAGATAAAGCTATTGCAGCCTAATGGTGATTTTGATAGAAACAGAAATGGCTGTCCAAAGATTCATTTATGGACAGCCATTTCTGTTCTTATCTGATATGCCGCAAGCGGCATCAGCTTTTTTATTCTGCTTATCAGTTGTTCTTGCTGACGAATATGGCGTTCTTTATTTCAATTGTTTCGCCGTATGTCAGGTGAGCGCCGATAACAGTAATCTCGTCTCCAACCTTGAGGCCGCTGTTGGCAACAAAATCGTAACGGTTGTCGCCAGTTGCACCATAGCCGGGATACAGACCATAGAGATAAACCTCGTTTGTACCGTCAGAGATATAGACATTGCCGTAATGGTCGTTGGCTATCTTTGTGATTGTACCGGTTATCATATAGTTTGTGTCGCTGTCAGGAAGACCCATGAAGTCGGCAATAGAGATGGTGGTTGTAGGATTCAGTTCTGTAACGTCGCCGCCTACCAGTTCTACTGTGCCTTTATATGTGTCGTGTGTGCCTACAACGGTTACGATGTCGCCGTTCTTAACGCCTTTGGCTGCAGCATTGGTGCTCTTGTAAACCAAGGTAGAGCCGCTCCAGTCGGTCAGCGTGAAACTTCCGTTTTCCTGAACGTCTGTTGCCACACCCTTAAGGCGATATTGTGCATCACCGTCGGCAGCAGCGTTGAAGTCAGCTACAGATACGTCCTGTATGCCGCCTTGCTGTGTGATTGTAGTCAGTGTGGTGTATGTCTTACCGTCTGCCACAGTAGCAAGTGTCAGCTCTGTTGAACGTATGCCTCCTTCGTTGGGTGCAGCCTTGAAGGTCAGTTCTGCAGATGTGCCGTTCTGCTTTATTGAAGCGATAGACAGCCATTCCTTGGCATCCTCTGGAATGTCTACTGACACGCCTGAGCCTTTTGTGGTTACATATGCTGTAATGGTGCCGCCATCTTTAGAAATGGCGTCTGCAGAAAGAGAGTCAACCTTGATAAGGCTCTTGTTGATGTCAACAACAGTAACGTTTACCAGCTCTACAGTTCCGTTGTAAGTAAGCTTCGGACCCTGAACTGTGATTTCGTCGCCTACCTCGATGCCAAGGCTGAGGAAGTTCTTCTCAGCGCCTGACGCGTCGAGAGTTCCGTAGATGTAAATCTCACCTGTGCCGTCGTTCAGATAGAGGTTTCCATAGGTGGTGTTGGCGATAGCTGTCACCGTACCTGTTACCTGATAAGTCTTGTTGTCAGGTCCGGCAATAACCTCGGCGCAAGTGGCGTTTGTGATGCTTACTTCACCCTGTACGACGTTGAGATGCTGCACCTTGCCGTTGCATGTTATTGTCATGGCGTCAGAGCTGCGGCCGCCTGTGTAAGGTTCTGCAGAGAATACGAGCTGTGTTTCACCGGCCTTGCCTACTGAGTCAGAATGCTCGTTAAATTTAAGCCAATTGGGCTTGTTCTCAAGTATCCAGTCGCCTTTGGCTTTTACAATGATGGTGTCGTTACCACCTTCCTCGGGGATGGATATGTATGATTTTGACACCTGAATGTCGTCAAGCAGAGTGATGTCATCGTCGTTTGAGCAGCTTGTGAACAAAGCCACAACACTCAGCAGAAGCAGGGAAAATATATTTTTTAGTTTCATAATTATACTTCCGTTTTAAAAATTAGTTGAATGTGTACTTGATGCCGATAGACATATACCAGCATTGACCGATTGCATGGTTTGCTGTCCATGTCTTTGTTGATCCGTTGATAGATGACGGAGTAGAGAACACAGCATAGCCGTCAGCGTCGGCTCCTTCATATTTCAGGATCTTTGCTTCTGTGCCGATAGCCGGGTTGAGAGTCTTGGCCACACCCCATGAAGAGTTGAAGAGGTTGCAGACGTTCTTGATGTCGAAGCTCAGGGTCAGCATGTGTTTGCATGCGCCAGTGTTGAACACGAAGTCGTGCTTGTAGCTGAAGTCGAAGCGGTGAACCCATGGAGAGTAAACGCTGTAAGCCTCTGCATATTCGCCCTGATGATTCTTCAGGTAGCTGTTGTTGTGTACATAAGCCATGAAGCGGTCGCGGTCGTCAGCTGTCTTGAAGCGGAACTGGTTCTTCTCAACCTGCTCGTCGGTCGGGATGAATATCGGGTCGTAAGCCTGTCCGTCGCCGTTCATATCGTTCTGCAGCATGTATGTGTAGTTGTAAGAGCCGCGCCATCCCTCATAGATGAGGCTGAAGTGGTTGTGGCTGTTGTCGTGAGCCGTGATCTGTGCTATCACGCGGTCTGGCTCAACATACTGTGAGTTGTGCAGCTTGATGTTGTTAGGACCTTCTACTGAAGGCAGATATGCTATTGTAGAAGAAGCGTTAGATCCGGGCATACCTGTAAGCTCCTTAGAGCAGGTGTGTGTATAGGCAGCCATGATGTCGATGTTCTTTGTAGGAGATGCGTATGCTGACAAGCTTGCGCTCCATCCGTAGCCCTTGTGTGTGTTAGACAGCACATAAGCAGGCACAACATCTTTGTTGTATCCGGTAGGGAATATCGGGCGGTTGTCAACACCGTTGAAGCGTGCAAATCCGCCTACATCTGGAATTGACCAGTCTTGCATTGTAACGCCATATATTGTCTTGTTGAAGATACCTTCGGCTGTGATTGTAAGAGGGAAGCCTACTGGTACAACATAGTCAATAGCCAAAGACGTCTTCCATACCTCAGGCATCTTGAAGTCGGGGTCTACGGCTGATATCTGTGAAGGCAGAGTACCGTCCTCAGGTCTGATTGTCTTAGGATAGCCCAGTTCGAAGAGTTTGTTCTGCAGGGCGTCGATAGTGGGATAGCCGTTCTCGTTTGTAACAAGTCCTCCGGCAAATTCTTCCATTGTGAATCCTTTCTTTGCAGCGTTTGCGGCATTGATGATTGCCTGATACTGCACCATACCTGAGTTGGTAGGCATGTTGGTGAAGAATACCAGCGGCAGACGGCCCTGGAATATACCTGAACCTCCACGCAACTTGAGGGTCTTGTCGCCGAGGATATCCCATACGAAGCCTACACGCGGAGCTACAGTAAGGTTAGAGCTCGGCCATTTGCCTGTGTCAATGTGGCGTCCGTCGTAGTCGAGGTCGTAGATGGCCTTGTTTGTCATAAGGTCAGCGTTGCTGAAGAACATGTCGTCAAAGCGCAAGCCGTAAGTAAGCTTGAAGCGTGGATTGATAGACCACTCGTCCTGCAGATAGATACCGAGAGTGTTGAAGCTGACTTTCGCAGCCGGATCGCTCTTGCCGTCATAGCCGTAGGTCAGGTTTACAATCTCAGGAGCAGCTCCGTTGAGGAAGTCGTCGAGTGAGTAGTAGCGGTAATATCCTGTACCGTTACGCATATAAGAGTTGAGCGCCATTTGGTGTTCAAACTTAGCTCCAAGCATAATCTTGTGGTTGCCGGCATAGTAGGTAACATCGTCCTTGATGTTCCAGATGTTATTACGCACAGCGTTGTTGTGTGTGAACAGCTCCTTACCGAGTGAAATGTAGGCAGTGTTAGTGCCTGTGCCGTCCATGATGTCTATGAAGGGGAAGTCAGCCGAATTGGTGAAACGCACATCATCGAGCTTTGAGTAAGTAACCAAGAACTGGTTAGAGAGGTTCTCGGTGAAGCGGCTGTTAAGGTCGAGAGAGAAAGAGTGAACAAGATTGTCAAGAGCATACATAGAGTTGGCGTAGCTCATTGACATCTGTGAGAAGCGGCCGTAAGCCGAGCGCGTACCTCCGTCCATTGAAGATGCGTTGGTGGGGTTCCAGTTGCGGTTCTTCGTATAGTTGTAACGGAATGACAGATGGTGCATGTTGGTGATGTTCCAGTCGAGACGTGCCAACAGCTTGTAGTTGTTTTCGTCGGCAGGGAAGTTTGTCCATGAGCCAGTGTCGTAGCCGTATTTGTCTTTTACAAAGTTAGACACCTTCTCAAGGTCGGCCAATGTCGTACGTGAGATGTAGTTGTCTGCGTCGGCCACGCCGTCCACAGAACCGCGCCAACGGTTAACCACTGTAGGAGTCTTGCTCATTTCTCCGCTGACGAAGAAGAACAGCTTGTTCTTGATGATCGGACCGCCGAGAGTGAAACCGTAAGTTGTCTTCTGGTCTTTCTCGCGTGCACCGCTTATCTGCTCGCGCTCAATGGCATCACCGCGCATATTCTCGTTCTGATGATATATGTAGGCAGTACCCTTGAAGGTGTTCGTACCTGACTTGGTTATGGCGTTCACGCCACCGCCTATGAAGTTAGTCTGACGTACGTCGTAGGGTGATATCACAACCTGCATTTCTTCGATGGCATCGATAGATATAGGGTTGCCGCCGCCGGGCAGACCGTCGCTCAGACCGAAGTTGTTGTTGAAGTTGGCACCGTCCACGGTGAAGTTGGCTGTACGGCCGTCAGTACCGGCAAAGCTCATTCCGTTGCCGCCGTAGGGAGACAGACGTGTGAAGTCGGTGATTGAGCGGCTTACTGTAGGCATGTTCTCCAGCTGTCTCAGGTTGATGTTGGTAGAGGCACCTGTTCTTTCTGCAGTAAATTTTGTAGCCTTGGCCGAAACCACTACTTCGCCCAGTTCATTGGCGTCTTCAGCGAGCTTTACGTTCAGGCTGTATGACTCTGCCAACTGCAGCGTCACATCTTTTGTAACGCTCGTTGTGTAGCCTATGTAGCTCACTTTGACGGTGTAGGGGCCGCCCACGCGCATACCGTTGATAGAGTAGCGGCCGCTTTCGTTCACCACGGTGTTATAGGTGGTTCCCGACGGCTCGTGCACTGCTGTTACGGTGGCGCCGATAGCCTTGTCGCCTCCGGCCGTAACCATACCGTTGATTCCTGACGTTGTCATCTGGGCCAGCATGGCGGTCGCAGAGAACAACATCAACACGAATAGAATTTCTAGACGTTTTCTCATACTGTTATTGTTTATGATTAAAAATAAAATTTTAATAATCTGACTTAATTTTTCTTTTCTAAGGCGCCTCTGTTACGTCAGAATGCGCCTTACAACTATTCCACATGCAAAATTAATTAAAAAATAGATATATTATGTTACAAGGCGATTAAAGTTGACCTTAAACCCTTAATTTTTTTATATAAACGCCCTTTTTGGCTATTTTGGACGTTAATTTTAATAAAATTTGTTTACTTTAATGCGTCGGCTGTGCATGTGGTGATATGCAAGGTAAGTTAAATTTCAATTGTTCACAGGGTAGCATGTTGTTTAATTCGACAAAAATATTGGTGTCTGCAGATGTTTTATTTTTTTGGGAGGCGTACTGTCTCTAATTTTTTCTTTGGCACGTTCGCCTGTGTCTGTAAAAAACAGATGACAATCTGCTAGATATGGAATGGCTGTTTTGCTGTATTCAAACGCTGCTTTAATTAATAATATGCGTGCTTTGTCTTGCCACTAAAACAAATTCATCCTTGCCGTCAGCATAACGGAGCGGCCGCGCAAGTTGTATTCGGAATAAAATTCAGACATGGCAATGTTGTAAGAATAGACATACTTGTGTGTGTTGAGCAGATTGTTGCATTCAAGAGAATATTTCACTCGTTTATGATTCAGGTTAATTTTTAAGTTAAGCAACGCAAATGATTTGTTGCCCATTGCCAAGTTGTTGTAATAGTGGTTAAGTCCGGCGTCAATGCTTATGTTCATCGGCATGCTGAGGCTGAGCAGCAAGCTGTTGTTCATTGTGCGTATTGCCGGCATTGAATATCCGTCTGTCGTGCTTCCTTTAGACAGAAACATACTGCTGCCGGCATCGACAGACATGAAGTTGAACGGCTCTGCCTTTATTCCGGCTGTGAATACTGCCGCCTCAGAGTCATATCTCGTTATCTGCTCCTGGCGCAATACGGGCATGTGTCCTTTGCTGTATTGGGCAGTCAGTTTTATGCTTATGTTTTTCCAACTTATGTTTTTGCCTGCCGAAAGCATTACGGCAAATTCTTCACCACGGCTTGATGTGGTGCGGGCATACATGTGAGATAATATTCCGTTGAACGTTTCACCATATATCACTTTTGGACTTCTGCACGAATAAGAGGCATTGAGCGTTATGAATATCATGTTGAACGGATCTTTAAAGTCGATGTCAATGTCTGCTGCCTGCCATGTCATGCGTGGCATATAAGCCTCGTAAGATGCTATTTGACGATAGTTGGTGAGGATATATCCTCCGTAAAGAGTTGACAATGAAGGGTATCTGTGGTCGGCTGTATAGTGGCCGCTTATTGTCAGGTTTGACAGCGCTTTCCATCTGACATAAGCTGTGAACGAAACGTTGAAGTCGTTGCGGCTGATGCTGTTCTGCTGTATTTTCTGGTTGAGGCTCAGCATTTCGTACATCAGCGGAACGTTTATTCCTGCGTTAAGACTGCCGTCGTAATAGTCTAGCATTGCAGTTATTCCCGTTTTAAGGTGCGACAGATAAGTGTCATTAGCAAAATCGGTTACTCTCGTCGAGGCTGCTCCTGTTGTGTTCAGTACGCTTTCCATGCCGCTGTGGTTATAGTTGAGCGTGGCTTTGGGCGATATTCTGAAGTTTCCTATTTTAATTGCAGACAACATTTCAGCTGAGTTTTCAGTCATGAATCTGCGGCTCTTTACGTCTTGTCTCATCCCCGTATAATTTCCGTTGCCGAAGATTGAGTCATACATGCAAGGTATAACCGTCAGCGCCTGCGGCTTTTCTTCATAGGTGACGAGCGAGTTTACGGCCACGCCTTTATAGTCGTCTTTCTTTATTATCATGCTCAGGCGGTTTTGCATGCTTATGTTGCGTGTCCACAGACTTTGACTTATGGGTGCTTCACTGTTGTCGGTATAGCCTTTGCCGCTGTTCCAGTGAGCTGTCATACCGGCCGTTTCGCTGAGATATAGTTTCTCTTTGTTTATCTTATATTCAAAGTCGCCTTCAGCCCTGTTTTCTGTAGCAGCATCGGCCAATTGTTCCGATATCACGGTGTTGCTCCCGTCGGGAAGCAAATATGTAGTCTTGTCATAACTGTTTCTGTGTTCATGGTCGTTGGAGTAAACAATGTTAAGCCGAGTTTCGTGGTCATCGTCGTTTTTCCATACGGAATTAATGCTTGCTGCGTGCGACTGATTAAAATAATAGTTGTGCTTGTCTATACCAGGCGGAGTAGGGCGCACAATGTCGGTAAACTGTTCAGCTTCGCCACTGTTGTTGCATGATGCAAGTTCTGCCGACACGTCAGTGCCGTCGTTGGCCGTCTTATATGTTGCTATGTGCTGTCTCTTTTTTGAAAAATAAGTCATTACGGCTTCTTCGTGCCACATCATGCCATTGTCGTCGGCACCGACGCCGAGCAGTGCTTCCATATTTAACGTGCCGGCTGCCTCAGGTTTCAGTTTCAGGTTTATAGCTGCCTCGTCTGGAATAACGAGTTTTTTCAGGGCTTTCACTCCCTGATGGTTCTCCATCACCTGAACCGTTGCCACCATTTGCGCCGCAAGATTGTTGGTGGCAATGCTGTAACGTCCGGCAAGAGCGTCTATGCCGTTGATGTAAAGGTGGCTTATATTCTTGCCCTGATAATAAATATGTCCGTTGTCGTCAACCTGAATGCCGGGCATACGCCTTAGCACATCGCCTATTGATATGTCGTTCTTGCCGATAAAGGCGTCGACCGAATAGTTGAGCGTGTCGCCAAGCTGCCAGATTTTACCCGATTTCACCACTACTTCTTGTAGCTCTATCGACTCTTTTTCTGTCTTATAGTTATGTGTTGCCGATATGTTCTTTACGGTTTCGCTTATTTTCTTTATGTTGAAGCCGTACACCATGAGCCTTATTTCATTCTCGTTGCTGTCAAACTGCAGTTTATAGCGTCCGTCGCTTTCCGTAAACGTGTATGCAATGACGCTTGTCGTGTCTTTTTCCGACAGCGCCATTACTGTTATGTCCGACAGCGGTGTGCCTTTGCCGTCGGTAATCTTGCCTGTGAATATGGTCTGCGCGAAGGCTACACTATAGGCAGACATTAATATCAAGAGCAGTATGGTGTAACGTTTCATCAGCGATTTTCCCTTTTTCGTTTTGTTATGACTCATTATTCAAGCTCAATCGGGTTGTAGGGCTCAGGAGGATAGTCGCCTGATGTAACCATGTGTACGGTTTTTCTGTCGTCGCTGACAAACAGTTCTTTTGGACCGCCCACGCCCAGTGCGCCTCCCGGGTCTTTATAAATCTTCTTTATCAGAGCCATAATCTTCTCTCTTGTCATCACCTTTTCTTTCATGTTGTGGGCTTTATAAGTTGTTATCATGTCGCCGGGCCGTCCTTTCTCCAGTCCTACGCATGTCCAGATGTAGTCATTGTCGTCTGAACTTATTTGCATGATGAGTCCTGGCAGGCCGGCAAACTTATACGGACCGCTATATATGGGAATGCCTGGTGTGTACCATGCCGTGTATTTACGTCCGCGGAACGTGCACGATGCCTTTTTGCACTGATAGCCAATTATTGTTTTGCTCCCATTTTCCAGTTTCCATTCAATTTTTGGAGCAGCCTCATTGTAGCATAGGTTTGTATAGTTATAATACATCCTGCGCCTTACGTTAAGGTTTTTTGTTTTCGTATTGGTGAGTATTTCTTCCGGCAGCACGTCGTTTTCGTCAAGTTTCGAAGGATAGTTCTCGTCTTTTTCGTATGCTATCGTGCGCAGAGAGTCGTTAATATGCAGCAGTCTGCTGTAGCAGTAAGTGTAGTTGTAGCCGATATCGAGCCTCTGTAGGTCTTTGCATACGGATGCACGGTCGGCAGTGTCTTTTACGAATTTCACGTCATAGTAAACCTTTATCCTGCATGAATCGATGTTCTTAATGTCTTTTTTGCTGATGCTGAACGGACGGCTTATGCCCGATGAACGTCTGGCTTTGCGTATGTTGTTTTTAACGCTTTTAGCAAACTGCGGATTGTCTTTTATGTCTTGTGCGCAGGATGCGGCACACATAAAAAGTGACAGGCTAATGATGATAACGATGTTTTTCATAATTTCGCGTTTATATGTGATATGACATGCAGTTGCAAATTTAGCCTTTTTCAATATTTGTATATCATTATTACAGTGTGCATTTTGTGTGCATAATTATATTATGCGGCATAATTCTGCGGTGTAAATGCCTTACAGTGAGCTGATTATCTCGTCCCAGTCAGCCGGACTGCCCTTGCGGTTAAATGCTTTGTAGTAGAGTCTTCTTCTGACAGAAGATATTGATTCCTTGCTGTGGTTGGTAAGATGTGATATGTTTACGGGGGAGATATTTATCTTAATAAGCAGACACACTCTATATTCAAAACTGCTCATTCTGTTGTAAATGTTATGAAGTTTCTCTGTGTAGTTCTCGTAAACAGAGTTTACCACATTGTCAAGTTCGTCCCATTCCGTTTCTGACAGGTTTTCGTTCTTTTCCGGGTATGCAGAAATTTTCTTTTGTATGGTTTTGTATATTTCTGACGAATTTATTTTTCTTATTTTATCATCGGTCGGTTTCGCCTTGTTTTCCTTAATTCCGCTGTTAATTATTTTCAGTTTCTCGATTTTAAGATTTATTATTTCAAATCTTTTTCTGTATAGCATAATTGTCGATATCAGGATTGTAGCCAGCAGTATGCTTGTAATAACGAA
The DNA here is from genome assembly GCF_001275135.1 of Xylanibacter rarus. Taxonomy (GTDB): domain Bacteria; phylum Bacteroidota; class Bacteroidia; order Bacteroidales; family Bacteroidaceae; genus Prevotella; species Prevotella rara. Next base: position 56,600 of record NZ_LFQU01000011.1, read on the forward strand.
GATGGTTGTCTTTGATTTTTCCTGTTGGTTTTTCAATTTAAGTTCTTTGTTTTGCTCATCCCTTATGCTGTTGTCATAAAGAGCGAGATATTTTGCCACGGCGTCAGATGCGTTTAGTTTTCTTATTGAGTCGGATATGTTCATGTACAGCTCAAAGTATCTGTATGCCTCTTTGTTCTTGCCGCTCTTTATGCAGTGTCTTGTCAGTCCGTCGTATGCTCCTTGTCTTCCGTAAATATTTCCGTATTTGAGCAGTTTCTTATAGCACATCAATGCAGAGTCTTCCTTTCCGGTTATTCTATATAATTCAGAATATATTGAAAGGGCCGGACTTATCTCTATGGAATCTCTGTAAGGATCTGACTCTTTAAGAAGTTTAAGTGCCTTGTCTGCGTCTTTTAATTCATATAAATATAAGGAAGCCATTTGGTCTTTTATAGACGAAGCGTAGCTTTTGTCGTCAAGTGTTGATGCCAGCCTTTTTGCAATATTGAAATATTCCAATGCCTTATACGGATTTTCCAAATTCCGGTAGGTGTCGGCTATGTCACGCAGGCTTAACACCATGTTGCATGTGTCATTGTTTATCTTGTCGGTTTTATATGCATTGATAAATTTTATAAGCGACCTTTTATGAAATTCCTGATATCTCAGAGTGTATCCGGCTTGTGCGTAAATGTTTGCCAACAGCTTTGTGTCCTTTGAATATTTTTTAGCAGCTGCTTCAGCCATATTGAAATATTTTACAGCTTGTGTGGCATCATGGAGTTTCCTGTATATTCTTCCTGCATAATAGTATGCCTTGGGCAGAAGTCTCTTGTCGCCTTTATTTTCATAATATTCTACGAGCCTTGTTATCGTAGAGTCTGATGTGTGCGGTATGTATGCCTTGTCCTGAGCCTTGATTTTCAGCAGTTCATAATAGTTTCTTGATGCCTTGGTAGCGTTTTTCATGTATGGCCCGATGCTGTCGAGCATGTTCAGTGCCCGTTCGGCGTCGTTGTCTGCAACGCTGTCAATGTTTGTCAGCTGCTTAATCTGTATGTCGTTTTGTTGGCATGAGCAGAAGTACAATGCCGTAACGACGGCAGCAATAATCCGCAATAATTTCATGATGTCTGTTTCTTTATTTGTGATAAATGCAAAGATATAAAAAGGCGAGAGCAATGGCAAACAAAAAACTGATGTTTTTTGATTTTGCATTGCCGAGCCGCATCATATCTTACTTAAAGTTATGAAAAATTTGACAGACTGCTGCTACAGAAAGTTATATTTTATATAAAAACGTGTGTCCGGTCTATACTGGTTGATTATGATTATGGTACACTTTTGGTGTATCCTTTTATAAAATAATTTCTTGAGATGTAATTTTAAATCAGCATGCCTTTTTTACTACTTTGATGCTTATTTCGTACAACAAATACAATGGCAGAGTAACCAATATCAGACTTAGGATGTCTTGCCCGGGTGTGATTATTGCGGCAATTGTAAGAATTATAATAAATGCGTGTTTACGGTATTTTGAAAGTATTGTTGCGTTTATTATTCCCATTTTACCAAGGACAAAGGATATTACGGGCAACTGGAACACAACACCCATGAGTAAAGTCATGGTTATGAATGTAGAAACATAACTGTCAAGGGTTATTGTGCTTTCTATTCTGTTTGAGACACTGTAAGTTCCAAGAAATCTGAACGAAATAGGGAACAGCATGTAGTAGCTTATCAGAATTCCGATGATGAAAAGAAAATATACTGCGCAAATTACTTTTGCCGAGTATTTTCTCTCATTCTCGAATAATGCAGGTGAAACAAAATGGAACAGCTCGTACAGAATGTATGGGGATGAAATCAATAGACCTAAATATATGGATGTGGAAAGATGTGTCATGAATTGGCTTGACAAATCTGTCGCTATCAGCTTAACGTGAAATTCGTCAAAATGGAAATTATGCAGCCCTAACATGTGCATAATATGTTCGGTAAATGTGTAAGAAACAAAATTCCATTCACTTGGCGCAAGCAGAATGTTCCAAGTTGTATCTTTAAAGCAAAATACAATTATTGCAAACAGACTGCTTACTCCGAGTATTCTAAAAATCATTTGGCGCAACACCTCAAGATGTCCGCCAAAAGTCATCATTCCATTATTTTCGCTATTTTTCATTATTTACTTTGTTGCCTTTTTCTGTATTATGATCTTCAACAGTGGCATTTTCAGCAGATTCTTTTTTCGTATCTTCCTCTATGGATGTATTAATGTCGTTAACTCCTTTTTTAAATTCTCTTACGCCTTGTCCTAAGCCCTTCATCATTTCGGGCAGTTTTTTGCCTCCGAAAAGCAGCAGGGCGATGGCTCCTATGAGTAGGAGTTCAGTTGTGCCTATAAACAAAAATAGTGATGTCATTGCTGTACTAAATAAATTTCACATGTTTCGAAGTTTATCTCCCAGTTGCCGCCTTCAGCGCTTTCCCATTGATATTTGTCGCTCATGCGGTCCCACCATGCCTGAAATTTGGTGCCGGTCTCGCCGAGATCCTTTACCAGTTTCTCATACAGCTCGTTGTTGTCGGCCGTCAGAATCTTAGCCAGTTCGTTAAGGCCGTTTCTACGTTCAAACAAAGTTTGAATCTCGTTTTTTTCTTCGACAGTTACCTGTCCTATTACTTTCTTTACCATTCTTTTTTACGTCAAAGGGGTCTAAATAATCTATTTTGTCAATCTCTTTACGGTCGGGTAAGAACGTTCCGTGCTTTCTTATTGCAATAAGAAGTTCGCGCGATGCATTGCGTTCAAGATGAGCCACAACACACTGTTCGTGCGACGGCGTGTTCACCTCAAGCGTGGTCTTGCGGTTGAGCCATATGCAGCGGCGGCACTGATAGGCGTCGCATATGCGGCACAGCGGTGCATGGTCGAGCCTGTATAGCTGGCTGTTCTTTATGTCAAGTCCGTCTTTCAGATTTCCAATAGCATATCCGCCGGGCTGCTGATAGAATGCAGGGCATACGTAGAAGTTGCCGTCTGGCGCAAGTGTTATTGTCGTGTCGCCCGCACCGCAGTTGTTCATCTTGTCGAGCATCATGCGGTCTGTAAGTATGTTGAGCTGCGGTGAATGTCCTTCAGCATACATCTTTTCAACGCCTGCAGCCAGCTGTTTCAGCATGTCCTTGTATTTGTCAAAGTCGTCGTCGGTGAATGTTTCCACGTCTGTCAGCGTTATGTTCAGCCTGTCGGCATTCTGAAGCAGCTTTACTATTATGTCGTGTCCGCCGAACAGCCCTGCCTTGTCGGTGCGCAGCACGTATGCCGCTCCGTTTCTCACGTCAGTTCTGCCTGCCTCTTCCATGCCGTCAATCACAATCATGTCGGCACCTTTCTGCCGGCTTGCCGGCTTTATCTTGCTGTGGTCTACCGATTCTATTATTTTATCATATTCTTCTGGCAGATCATAGTCGGGATAAACAAACTGTATGTTCAGATTCTCTTTCATTCCGTATAATATGCCGGCTTTTAGAGTGTCTGCAGGCATGAGCCTGCGTTCTTTGTGCCCATTGCTGTAGTGGCAGAACGACACAGACGTGTCGTCGAGCAGGATAACAAGATATTGTATCATGGCTTTAGCAAGTTTTTGGGTTCAACTTCGGTTTTTTCTCCTCGTATTCCTTGCGTGCGTTTTCAAGTTCCAACTTGCGGAACAGCTTGTTCCAATAATAGTTGTTGGCCCTTACGCGCGCTTTGTGCATCAGGCATATAGCCGTTGAGCGCTGGTATATAGTTGGTGTGTCGGCGGCGTCGTAGTTTTCGCCCTGACACCATGCGCAGCCTTCGGCCATCTCGCAGTCGATACACTTTTGCGGGCTTTGCGTGCAGCGGTCGAGTGTAAGAAACGGGCGCAGCCTGTTCTTGTCTATTCCGTCATGAATGTTGCCTATTATCCATGCTTTCTTGTCGCGCAGAGAATATTGTGCGAATCGCGTACACGGATAGAAGTTGCCTTCGGCATCTACGGCAAGCATGCGTCCAGCGCCGCACCAGTTCTGGTTCTGTGTAACGCAGTCGAGCGGTTTGCCCAAATGTTCAGAGAAGAACGAACATGCGTAATCGCGGTAGTATCCCCCGTCTATTATTGCGTCGGCGAGCTGCATCAGCTGGTCTTCAAACATCAGGTCGTCGTTTTTCTTCCATACGTCTTCAAACACGCAGTTGATGTTCACCTCGTGAATGCCTAGTCCGTAAAGATGCAGCACGCTCTCCTTGATGTAAGGTATGTCGGCACTGCTTATAGTAACCTTTGTTCCGGCATTGGGAAATTGCTTGAGCCACAGCGGAATATTGCGCACCACATCGGCATAGGAGCCTCGTCCGTCGCCTTTATATACGCGGTTGAGGTCGTGTTTGCGCTCTGTGCCGTCAATGGTAATTCCTATTGACAGATGGTTGTGGTTCTTCTCAATGAAACGCTGCACTTTGTCCGTGTGATAGTTTATTCCGTTTGTTGAGAATGAAAAGCGGTAAGAGTTAAACCAGTGATGGTTTCTGCGGAACATCTCGGTTTTAAGATAGTCGCATATTTTGTCTATCAAGTCAATTTCGAGGAAAGGTTCTCCGCCTATAAAGTCCCACACAACGCTTTCCTCTTTCATATCATTCTCATGGTCGAGGATATAGTCTATTGCTTGTTTTGCCACCTCCCAGGGCATACGCTCTTTCGAGTTTTTCCCTACGAGGTAGCAATATTTGCAGGCAAGCTGGCAGTCTTTGGTGACAATAAATGTGATGGACTTTGCCATTCCTGATTGCCATCCTTTGTCATTTTCTTTTATAGTCATATTAATTCAAATATTTTAAATTGTATGGTAGCAAATGTGTCTCAAGCATGTGTTTTGTTATCGATAATTTCATTTTGAACCATTTACGCATGAAGATTGACAATTAGTACTGCAAGCGTAACTGCAATCATGGTAACAACGATTATAACATGTTTGTGCACATCCTGAACAATTTGATCTAGAGTTTAAATATTTACAACTTCCTCCACATGAGTCATTACAAGACCCATAACAATGATTGTCGCATGTTGCAGCACAATTATAATCACATCTTGTTTTACAACTATTTGAACATGTAGAACTGCAACTTGAGCAAGAACTACTTGTGGAATTGCTAGCACAATTAGAACTACATCCTCCACCGCAAGTATTAGGACCTAAATTCCCTTCTGTAACTGGACGTATTGAATATTTTTGATTGGCTATGTTATCATAGCTTATCCCTTTTGGCATGGAAGAGAAAAAATAAGCATAAGCACCATTGCCTTTTAAATATTGAATAGTTCCAGTCCAATAGTAACAACATATACCTACATATTCTTTTTTCTCAAAATCAATACGGCCAGAGAAAGGTAGAAATATGCTTTTCCCATTTTTTTACTTTTAAATATTGCACCATTAATGTTTTTGTATGTTGTTACTTTATATGTACAATTTTCAATTAGTTCTTCAAATTCTTTCTTAGTTGGTAATCTCCAATAATTTCCCCATCTTTTTGTTGCTGAATCAAATGATGTTGCCGAGATGGAATCTCCTTTTTCAAGTCCTGCAGATAAAAGTGCTAACCTAACATCAATGTATTTGTTACCTGTAGCACCTTCTGTAAATTCCATATATGAACCATATTTTTGAGGTTCTGAGGTTCCTATATTATACCGTGCCCATTTTACGCTTAATCCTAAGTCTACATATTCATATCCGTTCAATGCTCCTGTCGCTTTTGAAATTTCATCAGAATCAGAACTATTGGTTGAATTATTTTTGCATGTATTTGAACATGTCGTATCACATCCTCCCATGCAATTATTTGCGCAGTTAGAACATGTAGAGGAAGATGACTGGCCTATGCAAGAAGAAGAACAATCAGATGCACATGTTCCAGAACAATCGGCGCAGCCTGTAAAATCTTCATTCTTATCACATCCAACTAATAAAGGTGGAGCTACAATTGCAGCTATAATAGGTAATGTCCCTTTTGCTGCTTTTTTAAAGAACTCCCTTCGATGCAGGAGTTCTTCTTTTTCATTTTTCATGACTAATTGTTAATAACAAATGTTATTATTAATCCATATATGTCTTTTATGCGAAATTACCTACTTGTATTTTTACAACCTCCAGAACAAGTATATCTGCAGCTTGTACAGGCATTTTTACAATCTCCCGTACATGTATATCTGCATCCTTCACAACTGCCTTTGCATGTTCCATAGCATGTTCCTGTGCATCCCATTTCTATTTTATCAGCCTTAGCTAATAATGGTGAATTTGCTAAAACTATTGCACCGATTATAGGCAATACTCCTTTTACCGTTTTTTTAAAAAAGTCTCTACGTGATTGAAGCTCTTCTTGTTTTTTGGTTTTCTCATTCTCCATAATATAAAATATTTTTATAACGCCTTATAAAACTCCCGAAGTCAGGCAAATAATGTAATGTGTAAGATACTAAAAAAAGACGTGGGAGTTTCTACTTATCGCTTATCCCACAGTCAGGCTCTCGCATTGCCTCTCTCTTAGGATAAACAACGCAGTCTGCCCACGTCAAGATATATTGATATTGTATGAAACAGAAACTGTTACATACATATATAATACACTTCACATGAACGTTTCGTTGCAATATCTTCGAAGAGAGTCCAAATTTGCGAGATTTGACTGTTGAAGATAGCGTTTGTAAACGTCCTATATCAGTAAATAACTCATGTTTACCTTATTCGGTTATATGAGTTATTGCAAAATTACATTATTTTTGTTATTTGGCAAATAAAAAGATGAAAAAATATTGAATTTATTAATATTAATGATAAGTATTGACTTAAAATGAACAATTATATTAATTTCATAATTTTTTACTATATAAAAAATATGTGTTGCTTAGAGAATCTTATCTAAGATGGACGTTTCCGTCGTTATATCTTCGAAGAGAATTCTGATTCGCAAGATTTGACTGTCGAAGACAGCGCCCGCAAACGTCCTTGTTGATTTTTTATATATTTATTTTCCTATGAGTATTTTTTTATTGCAAATATATTGTTTTTTAAAGTTTTACCCAAATAAAATAAAGAATAATTATGTTAAAATTAAAAGAATGTTAACATTATGTATACATTTGATTATGTGTTAAATATGAAATGAATAGATAGCTATTTTATGGAATTGTTTTCTTTTATCTTCAACTAACTTGTATTTTTGTATCAACTTTATTTGTAGATATTTTAATGTTTTGATGTTTCTATAGTGTAACTAAATATGTGTAATTCATGTTAAAACGTCAGTTGGTTGTTGTCGTGTGAAAGTTGGAATATAGAGAATTTTTAGTGCTTATTATTGGATCAGTTATGCAATTTATGGCGTTTTGGGTGCTAGAATGATGGGTCTTTAGATGCAGAAGGCGTGATGTTGTGCGTTATTATGCTGTTTTTGGCGAGGTAGATGGGTGAGTTTCTTATCAAAAGTGGCAGGGTTTTTAACCGTTACTCTATGAGTTACGACCCAAAAGTGGGCGAGTAATGTTTTTTAACAGTATGAGATTTTTGCACAAAATTATTGATATATGCATATCGTGTTGGTATAAAGATAATTACAGATGCACACGAAAAATGGCTGTTTTTCGTGCCTGATTGCGATTTTTCGGGAAGAATGTGGTTATTGATGCTTACGAAAAATCACAATGTAAGCAAATGATTGTGTTTGCTTGCATTGTGATTTGTGCGGATAAAGATGTTGTCTGGGAACTCTTACCCTTATTAATCAGCTTTCGTGGTTAATGGATTTTGCCGATGTTCTTGCCGTGCGAGTAAGCGTGAGCGGCAATTTCGCCGATAATCTTTTCTGCCATTTCGGCGTCTATCGTGCCGCCTTCGGGCAGGCGTGTGTAGTTGGCGTCGTGCTCATCCTGCTGCTCCAGACGGCCGCACAACAGCAGTTCGAAGTTGCGCTTATATTCGTTCACCATGGCCTGATAGAAGTCTTCAGTGCGGCAGGCAAAGCGGACAAGCTCCATGTCGCTGGTTCCGGGTTTCATAAACTCGCGCAGCTGCTGCTCCATCTCCTCTGTTGCGAAGTTGAGGCGCATCAGGGCAAAGAATGCCTCACGATTGAAATAGCGCGAAATGTGCTCATAGTGGTTGAGCATGGTTTTCTTTACGTTTATCGGCTCAAAGCCGTTCTGGATGTCGGTGCCGTGCTGCGACTCTATTATTCCGGTGACGAAGTATTTGAAGAAACTTCTCACCACGGCAGCCAGCACGATGTCTTTGCTGATCTGTTTCATATCTTGTCATTGTTATTGTTGTCGTTATCTTGCAGCGCAGCCTTTATGTTGCGCATCAGTCCGTCGTATTTGGCACGCTTTACGGCGCTGCCTTTGAAGAGCCGGCGATAGTCGTCCACGGTCAGTGATGTCCATTTTTCACGTGTCATGTTGAGCAGTTCTTCGCGCGGGCGGAGCTGCTCTTCAGTTGTGCCCTGCGCAAACCTGTTCCACGGGCAGGCGTCCTGGCAGCGGTCGCAGCCGTAGATGCAGTTGTCCATCTTGCAGGCATATTCCTGCGGAATGTCGTCTCGGTTCTCTATGGTCAGGTAAGAGAGGCAGCGGTCTGAGCTGAACTCTGTGCGCCGGCTGTCGTCTGTCAGATGCAGGGCGCCGGTGGGGCAGGCGTCTGTGCAGGCGTGACAGTTGCCGCAACGTGAGGGCAGGGGAGTGTCGTATTCAAGTTCTGCATCGACAAACAGCTCTCCGAGGAAGAACATGCTGCCGGCATGGGGGATTATAAGCTGATGGTTGCGCCCAATCCAACCCAGTCCGGCCTTCATCGCCCAATAGCGTTCGAGCACCGGAGCTGTGTCGCAGAAGGCGCGGAAGGTGGGGATTTGAGAATTGAGAATTGAAAATTGAAAATTTTGATTACTCTTTTGGTTGTGGACGGGTAGGTTATTTGGGGCGCTGCCGAGTGAGGATTGTGAGGCGGCATTTGCGCTGCATGGTTTGTCTGCTTTGGGGAGTGTTGCCGCCAGTGTGGCGTTGTTGTCTGTGCGTTCAGTTAGTCCGAGTGTTGAGGCCAGCTTGCGCAGCTTGTCTTTCATTATGTAATGATAGTCTTGGCCCAGGGCATAGGCGGCGAGCTGTGGCTCGTCGGCGGGTATGCGGCTTGACGGAGCGTAGCTGAGCGCAACGCAGACGATGCTCTTTACGCCGGGCATGAGCAGCTGCGGGTTGAGCCTTTTGTCAGTATTGGCAGACATATAGTCCATGCCAGCATGGCCCTTACGTCCGAGCCATGCAGCGAATCTTGCTGCCTCTTCGGCTTCAACTGGCTCAGCCTTGGCTATGCCACAAGCAAAAAAGCCGAGGTTGCGTGCCTCGGCTTTTATCGTTTCACTCGAAAGTTTTAAACTCATATCCCTGTTCTTTTAGCCATTTCAGTGCCTCCGGCAGAGCGTATCTCAGTTTGTCGATGCTCTTCAGCGAGTCGTGAAACGTGATGATAGAGCCGTTGCGCGTGTATCGCTTCACGTTTTTCAGCACGTCTTCGGCAGTAAGCCATTTGCTGTAGTCGCGTGTAACGAGGTCCCACATCACGATGCGGTATTTGCGCCCCAGCCAAAAATACTGTTCCCACAGCATCCACCCGTGCGGCGGTCTGAACAGATGCGCGTTGATAAGGCGGTTTGCCTTTTCGGTGTTTGCGCTGTAGGCTTTGGTAGAGTGCTTAAAGCCGCCCCAGTGGTTGTATGTGTGGTTGCCCACCTGATGGCCGGCTTCGACGATTTGCCTGAACAGCTCGGGGTGCTTGCTTACGTTTTCTCCAACCATGAAAAATGTGGCGTGAGCCCCATATTCGGCCAAGGTCTTCAGGATAAACGGCGTTGATTCGGGTATAGGCCCGTCGTCGAAGGTGAGGTATACCGCCTTCTCGTTCTTGTCCATTCTCCATGTTGCCCTCGGGTAGAGCCAACGTAGCCATTTGGCCGGCTGTTCTATAATCATCTTTTTTCTTTTTCTTTCTGATGTTAAGTTTATTCAAATTTATAATTGAGAGTCGCGAATGGAGAAATTAAGCTAGACGTAAGCCAATTATGATTTGCCTTTAGAGGCATTCTCTCGTATATTCCTTCAAGCCAACTCTTTGACAGTTGGCTTAAAGGTCGTGAGAGCATCATAATTATCCATTCTCAACTCTCAATTATCAATTATAAATTATTCTTCGCCCATCAGTCGTCCGCCTTTGCTCTGATATGTGGCAGCATCGGCGTTAAACTGCTTCATGAGGCTCTCTGCCCATTTGTTGTCTATCATGTGGGCTATGTCGATGCAAGAGTTCATGACGTAGAGGTGCATCATGCAGTCTTGCTGCGACTGCATAAAGCGGCTTCCGCTGAGCGAGTTGTACCAAACCATATATTGGTGTGCGTTCTTGAACACTGAGTTGATGGCCTCCTTAGCCTTGGCCTTGTTGCCCAGCAGGGCGTAAGCCTTGGCTATGTCGATACCACCGCTGAGATAGTTCATCGGCACATTGTATGCCGGTATGACTTTCTCTGCATATGCCAGGGCCTTGGCTGCCTTGTCTTTCTTGCCCTCCTGTATCAGGTTGAGCGCAAGCTGTGCAAAGAGACGTCTGTGAGTGTAGCACATGCGCATCACTGTTTCGTCGAGATAGATGCCCTTCTTGTCGAGACCGCCGAACTTGAAGCGTGTCATGAGGTTGGTGTAAACACGCTCTGTGTCGAAGTTCTTCATGCCCGGAGCATTTGTCGTGAACGGTGTGATGCGGTTAGCCAGACCTTCCTGTATGAAGTTGTCGCCAAGGTTCATATAGTTTTCCTGACCAACAGTGATAGCCACGTAGACAGGACGTGTCCAGTTGCACTGTGAAATCATCTCGAGCATCATCAGGTCGCCTTTGTAAAGAGCGTTCTTGCCTTTGAGCGAGATGATCATCTGATCAGGTATAGAGTCGCTCGCCATCATCATGCCGCTCTTTCTTACGGCCTCTTTGTCAATGGTCAGATACAGCGTGTCGGTAGGTATGACGTGCATGTCGTCCTTGCCGTCGCGTACCCAATGCTTGAGGACGTTCTTTACTTCAAACGGATTGTCGCCCAATGTGGCCTTTGCCTCCTTCGGGTTGGTCTTATAGAAGTCGAGAATCTGCTGCTTAAGTTCGGGTACAACCTCAACATACTCGTTGGTGCCTGAGCAGTAGTCGAGTCGCGGCCATGTGATAGGCACAGAAGGAGAGTTGTAAGCCTGGCGGCACATCTGATCGATATACCAGTCGGTCTGCAGATAGCTCAGGTTGCAGACGCGTGCGTCTGTCCTTGCTCCCTCAACTTCCTGATTATACCAGAGCGGGAATGTGTCGTTGTCTCCGTTTGTGAATATAATCGGGTTGCCCTTGTCCTGCATAGACATCAGATAGTTCTGTCCGAAGTCGCGGCATGTGTAGCGTCCGCTGCGGTCGTGGTCGTCCCATGTCTGGCTTGCCATCTGTATAGGAACGAGCAGGCAGAGGATAGACACTATTGCAGACACGGCAGTGCCGTTGATGTTGAGTCGCTTCAGAAGATCGATGATGGCTGCAACGCCAATACCGCACCAGATGGCAAAAGCATAGAACGAGCCTGCATACGCATAGTCGCGCTCACGCGGCTGCATAGGTGTCTGGTTAAGATATATGACGATGGCCAGACCTGTCATGAAGAACAGGAAGAACACTACCCAGAACTGGCGTATGCCACGCTGTCCGCGGTAAGCCTGCCAGAACAGACCGATGAGACCGAGCAGCAGCGGCAGACAATAGAACACGTTGTGTCCCTTGTTGTCCTTCAGGTCATCAGGCAGCTTGCTCTGGTCGCCCAGGCGCCAGTTGTCGAAGAACGGAATACCAGAAATCCAGTTGCCGTGCTCAAGTTCGCCATTGCCCTGAATGTCGTTCTGACGTCCGGCAAAGTTCCACATGAAGTAGCGCCAGTACATGAAGTTGCACTGATAAGACAGGAAGAAGCGTATGTTCTCTATCTGTGTAGGCATCTTCACGGTTATAGGCTCGCCGCAGCGGTCGTAAGGCACCTGTGTGCCGTCAACTCCGCCCATCCAGCTCTCGTATGCACTAGCGTGTGCGGCATCCCACATACGCGGGAACACCATGTTCTGTGCATAGATGTAGTCGGTTTTATAGCGAACTATGAAGTAAGAGTCTTTTTCGTCGGCAGAAGCTTTCTCCTTGCGCTGATATATAGGTGCGCCCTGCTTCATGCGCGGCTTGCAGTATTCGCCGTCGCGGTCAAACTGCACCTGAGAGGTGTAAGCCTGTCCGAAGAGCAGCGGGCTGTCGCCATACTGGTCGCGGCTGAGGTAGCTTCCCAGCGTGAAGATGTCCTCGGGAGAGTTCTGGTCCATAGGCGGGTTGGCCGAAGACCTGATGACGATGAGGGCATAGCTTGAATATCCGATCATAAGCATAAGCATGCACAGCAGAGCTGTGTGCTTGATGCGTGAGCTTACGAGCAGCTCCTTGCCGCGCTTCCATTTGAGTACGAACCACAGGGCTGCAAGAACTATTACGCCGATGATGAAGGCAGATATGCCGAAACCGTAGAACGGCACGCCGAGCATGGCAACAGAGAGCAGGAACGAAATGTTCTCGCGCTTCTGGTTCTTGTTGTTGTAGCTCTCATAGATAGCCCATATGACGATGGCCACGAGCAGTATGATGTAGATAATCTCGCCGGTGTTGAACGGGCAGCCCAGCACGTTGACAAAGAACAGCTCGAACCATCCGCCAACCTTGATGATGCCCGGAACCACGCCGTAGAGGATGGCTGCAACAAGCACAAACGATATGAAGAGGGCTATGAGAGAACCCTTGAGGTTGGCATTGGGGAACTTGCGGTAATAGAACACCAGGACAATGGCCGGAAGACAAAGGAGGTTGAGCAGGTGGACACCGATACTCAGTCCGGTCATGTAGGTGATAAGCACCAGCCAGCGGTCGCTGTGAGGCTCGTCGGCATGGTCTTCCCATTTTAGTATGAGCCAGAACACAATGGCCGTGAACGCTGAAGAGTAGGCATAAACCTCACCCTCAACGGCACTGAACCAGAATGTGTCGCTGAATGTATATATCAATGCTCCCACAAGACCGCTGGCTTCAATGGCAATGAGCTTGCCTGTTGTCAGCTGGCTCCAGTCTTTCAGAATAAGTTTGCGTGTCAGGTGTGTTATGGTCCAGAAGAGGAACATAATACATGTTGCGCTGAGAAGTGCGCTCATAGTGTTCACCATGAGGGCCACTTGCGACGGATCGCTGGCAAACTGAGAGAACAGATTGGCTGTGAGCATGAAGAAAGGTGCACCGGGCGGGTGACCGATTTCTAACTTATACCCTGTTGTAATAAACTCCGGACAGTCCCAGAAACTGGCTGTCGGCTCAATGGTGCTACAATATACGAAGGCTGCAATAAAAAAAGCTAACCAGCCTAGAATATTGTCCACTAATTTAAATTGTTTCATTGAATATAACTGTTTTTTATGAATTTCAATTTTCAATAAAATACGTGCAAAGATAATGTAAATCAGAGATAAAACAAAATAAATTAATTTGTTTTAATATTATCTTGAGTTTGTGTAACTGCCTAAGGCATAACATGTTGTGTGGCTTTTGGCCCTCTGCCGCATCTCGCGGCATGTCAATATGTGCTGTGTATGCTTTATAGTTGTGTGCGTAACTTTTTGATATTCAATGTATTATCATATATGCACCGCAGCTTTAGGCTACACGAAAATTTCAACGCCGTAGATGATGAGCGCATATCGCAGAAATTTTCCGATTATAACGCTTATGACGGTTATGGCAACATTAGAGCGCATCAGGCCGAGTACTATTGTTATGCCTTCGCCGATGATCGGAAGAAAGGAGAAAAAGCCCATCCATGCGCCACGGCCGGCCATGAACCGTTTGGCTCTGTCGAGTTCTTTTTTGTTCACGTGCAGGTATTTTTCAATCCAGTCTATGCGTCCGAGCATGCCGATGCCATAGTTGAGCATGCTTCCGAGCACGTTGCCTATTGTGCCGTAAATAACCAGCTGCCACGGGTCGAGTCCGGCAGCAAGAAGCGCAAGCATAACCACCTCGCTGCTCAAGGGGAATATGCTGCCCGCAAGGAATGCAGAAATCAGCATTCCTACATATCCGTAGTTTGTCAGAATTTCTATCAGGGAATCCATAAGTTATATGCTGTTAGTGCTAAGGTACCTGCTGTCAGGCAGCAGAACGTGATGTTTGTCAGCTTTGTATTTGTCAGTGCTATATAGTGGGCTGCCAGTATGCTCGTGCTTATTGTCATTATGCTTAACAGCGGCTTTATGTGCTGCGGTTGTAATATTATAAAGACAAAGGTTATGGCGGTCATTGTTATGAGAATCTCATAAATCATCCTGGTTCTTATCTTGTCCTTATAGCTGTTGCGCAGAAAATGGAAGCTGCCTATTGCAGCGATAATCGTGATGTAAGCAAAAGTAGCTATTATGTGATAATTGCTGAAGTCAAACTGGAATGGCGATGCAAACTGAGCTATCGACTCTATGTGGGCGAGCAGAAGGTCGGCCGTGCCGTTGAAGATGAAATATCCCGACAGAAACCAGTATGGCGCTGTTATGCCGATGAGTGACGCCAGGAGCGAACGCATGCTGAACGACATGAGGTTGGCACGCATCATTATCCATAGGAATGGTACGAAGTATAATATCTGAATGAAAAAGATGCTGGCAATGCCGATGAAGAAAAATGCATAGAACACCAAGCCTTGCGAGCGCTTGTTCTGATAGCATTTGAACAGAATAAGATATGTGGCAACAATACAAAACTGGACGACCCACACGTCTGTGGAATCGAAAAGAAAAGCAGACATGAGCGTAAGTGCCATAAACGAACAGGAAACCATACGGCTGTAGATGCGTATGAGCGAGTTGCTGTTGTTGAGTTCGACCATCAAATAGGCAGAAAGTCCGAACAACAGGAAATGAAGATACAGCTGATTTGCGATAAGGCCGCCTGCCAGCCATATCATAATTGAATAAACTGCCGTCACCGGCAGTGCGAAGCGGCTTCCCGCTATTTTGTTCTGTAATCTTTTTACCACTTCTGAAAACCTTAAATTCTTTAATTATAATGGAAATATATGTTCCAATAAGAACACCTTATTATAATAGAAGATGGTGTGACAAAATATTGTTAAAGGATGCTTCCGTTATTTGTTAACAGTCTTCCCTTGTAACTAAGGCAGATTTAAAGCTGTTTTAACGGGCTGTTTCTATTTGTTTCTGCTCATCGGGCACGAACTTATTTCAGCCTTTTCCTGTAACTACATATTTTGACACACCGTCTTGACCTTCAATGTTACCTTCCGTCTAGAGGTCTTGTCCTATATCGCTGCGGAAGTATTTGTCCTTAAACTCAATCTTCTGAGCTTCTTCAAACGATTTCTTCAAGGCTTCTTCCTTGTCTTTTCCGTAAGAGCTTACTGCTATCACGCGTCCGCCTGCCGTGACGATATTGCCGTCTTTGATGGCAGTACCGGAGTGGAACACGATGCTTCCTTCAACTTTGTCAATGCCGCTGATGGTGTAGCCCTTGGCATATTTCTCGGGATATCCGCCGCTTACAAGCATTACGCATACGGCTGCACGCTCGTCGAATTCAATTTCACGCTTGTCGAGATCGCCGTTGGCCACGCCTTCAAAGAGGTCTACGATGTCGCTCTTCAGACGCAGCATCACGCTCTCAGTCTCTGGGTCGCCCATGCGGCAGTTGTATTCGATAACCATCGGGTCGCCGTTGACGTTGATAAGACCGAAGAAGATGAAGCCCTTATAGTCGATGCCTTCTGCTGCAAGTCCGTCTACGGTCGGGCGGATTATGCGGTCTTCAACCTTCTGCATCCATTCTTTTGTTGCGAAGGGCACAGGAGTTACGCTGCCCATTCCGCCGGTGTTGAGGCCTGTGTCGTGTTCGCCTATGCGCTTGTAGTCTTTTGCCTCAGGCAGGATCTTATAGTTCTTGCCGTCTGTCAGTACAAATACTGAGCATTCGATACCGCTCAGGAACTCTTCGATTACAACATTTGCCGATGCGTTGCCGAACATTCCGTCGAGCATTTCCTTGAATTCTTTCTTGGCTTCTTCAAGTGTCGGAACAATAAGAACACCCTTGCCGGCACACAAGCCGTCAGCCTTTAGAACATAAGGAGGCTGGAGCGTTTCGAGAAATTTCAGTCCTTCCTCAATGTTTGTGCCGTTGAATGTCTGGTATCTTGCTGTCGGTATGTTGTGGCGCTGCATGAATCCCTTGGCAAAATCTTTTGATCCTTCAAGAACAGCTCCCTGCTTTGACGGACCGATGACGGGGATGTTGGCTGTGCGTGCATCATTCTTGAATTCATCATAGATGCCTTTTACCAGGGGATCTTCCGGTCCTACAACAACCATGTTGATGCCTTTCTCTACGGCAAAGTCCTTCAGTGATCCGAAGTTGTCAGCCTTTATGTCAACATTCTCGCCTACATTGGCTGTTCCGGCATTGCCCGGAGCAATATATAGTTTCTCAACTTTGTCGCTTTGAGCTATTTTCCATGCCAGTGCATGTTCGCGGCCGCCTCCGCCCAATAATAATATCTTCATTTTTATGATAAGATTTGTTTATCGTTTTTACTTTAGATAATCCTCAAAATATTGTGTTATTCTTTCATGCAGGTGTACGCTTTGATGACCCATCATGTTGTGTCCCTCGCCGGGATATACAAAGAAGTCGGGCTGCGTGCCTGCCTCGATGCAAGCCTTAAGGAATGAGATGGCATGTTGCGGAACTACAGTCGGGTCGACAGTGCCTATTATTATCTGCAGTTTGCCTTTCAGGTTCTTTGCTTTGTTTATCAGGCTTGTTTCTGCATAACCTTCAGGGTTGGCCTGCGGTGTGTCCATATAACGCTCGCCGTACATCACTTCATACCATTTCCAGTCGATTACCGGACCGCCTGCAACGCCTACTTTAAATACGTCGGGGTAGGTTGTCATGAGCGATGTTGTCATGAATCCGCCGAAACTCCAGCCGTGAACTCCCATGCGTGTGGTGTCTACATAAGCAAGGCTCTTCAGATATTCTACACCTTTGAGCTGGTCTTTCATCTCCTCTACGCCAAGGTGGCGGAATGTTGCCTGCTCAAAGTCGCGTCCGCGGTCGCACGAACCTCTGTTGTCGAGGATGAAGAGCAGATAGCCCTTCTGAGCCATATATGTTTCCCAGCTGCGGCTCGCATAGTGCCAGCGTGCCTCCACGTTGCGTATGCCGGGGCCTCCGTAAACGTATACAACGGTAGGATATTTCTTGTTAGGATCAAAGCCTATCGGCTTCACCATTCTGTAATACAGGTCTGTGGTGCCGTCGGCAGCCTTGATGGTTCCACAAGAATACTCTGGTACATTGTAGCCTTTCCATGGGTCGGCAGCTGTAAAATAGTTGACGTTTTTAGCGTCGCCTGTGCTTACAATGTTTATCTTGCGCGGCACATCTGGTTCGCTGTAGTTGTCATAAAGATATTTTCCGGTGCTTGACAGAATCATCTCACAATGTCCTCCTGCGCCGCGTGTTGAAGCGTGGAAGCCTTTGCCGTTGTCAAGCAGAGTGCGCTTGCCGGTCTCTATGTTAACCATATAAAGGTTGTTCTGGATGGGGCTGCATTCTGTTGAAAGTATGATTGCACTTTTCTTCGACTCGTTGAATCCTACGAGTTCAAGTACAAGCCATTTGCCGCTTGTTATCTGCTTGAGCTGCTCGCCTTTGGTATTGAACAGATACAGATGGTTGTATCCGTCTTTCTCACTCTGCAGTATGAACTTGCTGTCGTCCCAAGGCAAGAATGTGATAGGAGTTACCGGATGAACATATTTGTCGTTATGTTCCTTATAGAGAGTCTCGAGCTTGTTGCCTGTTGTTGCGTCATAGCTTACGAGCGCCATGTCTGTCTGGTCGCGGTTAAGCTCTATCATATAAACTTTCTTGCAGTCGGGGCTCCATGCTATGTTTGTGAAATAGCGGTCTGTTGGGTCGCCTGCTTTCAGATATATTGTCTTTCCTGTCTTCAGGTTATAAACGCCCACTGTAACCTTATGGCTTGTTTCGCCCGCCATAGGATATTTTATTGGCGTTTCGGTGGCAATGCGTGTGTCGATGTTAACGAGCGGATAGTCGGCAACCATGCTCTGATCCATGCGGTAGAAAGCCAGACTCTGTCCGTCGGGACTCCAGAATGTGCCTTTATATATTCCGAATTCATCGCGGTGTACGCTCTGTCCGTAAACAATCTCCCTGCTTCCGTCGGTTGTCAGCTGAGTGGTTTTGCCTTCGCCGTCGGTAACAAACAGGTTGTCATCCTTTACAAAAGCAACAGCTCTTGATGCGGCGTTCCATTCTGCGTTGCTTTCGCCTTCGCAGCTTTGGCGCCATACAACCTTTTTCGACTTGAAGTCGATGAGCATGCGCTCTTTCTTGCCGTTGATCAGTACGAGTGATTTTTCGGGATAGGGGAATGAGGCATAGAACAGGTGACGGATTTTGGTGCTGTCGTCTGTTCCTGCCCATTTGTTGATGTCGTCAACAGTAAACATCACGGTCTCTTTGCCGGTTTTCTTGTTGACCAGGCTGCATTCTTCCGTGTCTGTTCTCACGAGTTGGTCACCCCACCATGTAAGATACCTGTTCTTAGGCACCATGTTATGGTAGTTCTTGCCGCCGAAGTTAAGGTCTTCGAGCGTAAACTGCTTCTGGGCATTTACAGCTGTTGTTGTTAGCATCATCAGTAATGAAAATAAACCCAATTTGGCTAAAGCCGCAATATTCTTATGTTTCATAATCAAAACGTTTTACGGTGATCGCGTTTGCCTTTGTTGTCTTTATAGCCTTTTCCACCTTTGCGTCCGCCCCTGTCGCCGTTGTCGTCGAAGTTGCGGCCCTTGCGCTTGTCGTAGCTAAAATCCTTATGGTCGTCAAAGTCTCTGCGCTCACGGCCGCCTTTTCTGCGCTCGCGTCCGCCGTCGCCGCTGTCTTTGAACGAAATCTTGTGGAATTTGAACGTGCGGATGTCGCCTTCCTCGTTGTCATCTTCCTCTTCAATGCGCTTCTTGAACTCGCGGTTTTTCTTGAAGCGGTGCTTGTCGGCCATGGCGCGTTTCTCTTCTTCGGTCTTCAGGATGTTTCCTTCGCTTCTGAAGTCTTTCAGCTTGCCGTCAAATATCTGATATTTACGGAATTCGCACTCAAGCGAACCGTTGTAGAGAGGTATCTTTATTGATGGTTTCAGGCCTATCTGGTCAAAGCACTCCTCGCGATAGCTGAGCACCCATGCATCGTTCTCCTTAAACTGATGTTTCAGTATTTCGCCTATAGTGCGGTAAGTTCCCAGCAGGTCTGGTGTAGATATTCTTTCACCATAAGGCGGGTTTGTCACCATTATAGCCTTTTCAGCAGGCTGCTTAAAGTTCTTTATGTCAGCCTGTTCTATGGTTATGCATTTTGTCATGCCGGCAGCCTTGACGTTTAGGCGCGCCTTTGTAACGGCTGCAAGGTCGATGTCATAGCCATATATGTGGTGAGTAAATTCGCGCTCATTAGAGTCGTCGTTGTAAATTTGGTCGAAAAGGTCGCGGTCAAAGTCGGGCCATTTCTCGAAGGCATATTCCTTTCTGAACAGACCGGGGGCCATGTTGTGGGCTATCAGGGCAGCCTCTATGGGCAGAGTTCCCGATCCGCACATCGGGTCAACAAAGTCTGTTTCGCCTCTCCAGCCGGTCATAAGAATCATTCCGGCAGCGAGAACCTCATTGAGAGGAGCCTCGACAGACTCCTGTCTGTATCCTCTTCTGTGAAGACTTTCACCACTCGAGTCGAGCGACAGCGTACACTGGTCTTCGGCGATGTGCATGTTCAGGCGAATGTCCGGGTTGGCCACTGATATGTTAGGACGCTTTCCGAATTTTTCGCGGAACTGGTCTACTATGGCATCTTTCACCTTGTAAGACACAAATTTTGAATGTCTGAATTCCTCAGAGAACACAACCGAGTCAACCGAGAAACTCTTTTTCAGGTCGAGATACTGTGTCCAGTCTATTTTCTTTATTTCGTCATACACCTTGTCGGCCGTGTCTGCCTTGAAGTGTGCAATAGGTTTCAAAATTCTTATTGCCGTGTGCAACTGAAAGTTAGCCCGATACATCATTTCCTTGTTACCGGTGAACGACACCATGCGTCGTCCTGTCTGCACATTGTTAGCTCCAAGCTCTGTCAGCTCCTGTGCCAAAACGGGCTCCAGACCCATGAACGTTTTGGCGATGAGTTCAAATTCTTGTTCCATTATAAAGGTTTTTCTTTGTTATTTTGCGAGTGGTTGTTTTATTGGGTTAATTTGATTTTTTATATTTCCTTTTTTGCAGTTCTATGTCTTTTGGGCTACGAAGCACAGGCCTGCTGCAATCTGGTCTGACAGCAACTTGTGCAGCCGCTCTATGTTAATTCCGATATGATATGTGATTGTTCTGATATTTACCGTCGGCTTCCCATAATATCCGGGACACAAGATAGAACGCGAAAGCTCTATGATTTCTTTAAGCGTCTTGCCTGAAGGAAGCCGATCCCCGTCACGATGCCGGTGAAATAATTCCTTATGAGATTCCGGCTTTGACAGTCGTTCTGTTGTCGTGGTGAGAATCTTCGTTAAATTATCAGTGCTCATGCAATTTTTATATCTATAATTTCTGCAAAATTAATTCATTTATAATTAAAAGCCAAATTTTTTTACTTTTATTCCGTTTGACTTTTTCATATCTGTTATATGATGTTGCATGTGGCTTGTCCGTGCGGTTTCGCGGCATGTGGCGTCATGCTGTTTAGCTTTTGTTTTTATATGTTTTGACATTGGCAGGCATACAACTTGTCGGGCCGGCTTTGTCAAAAAACAGCCAAATTTGTTTTGTTCTGCTCTCAACTTGCATTATCTTTGCATGTCGAAAAGCGATGCCTATGCTTAATGTGGCATACTGTTGCATGGTTTTCAGGCTTGTTTTTGTTTTTTATTCTTATTATTTTCAGATGATATGGATTGGATACACGGCATAATAGAGCATACTCAGTTTCCTTTGTTGACGGCGTTTTTGCTTGGTCTTATAGTGGCACTTCACCCCTGTCCGCTTGCCACCAACATTGCAGCCATGGGCTATATTGCGCGCGATGTGGCTAACCGTCGCCGAGTGTTTCTTAACGGACTTTTCTACACCTTCGGCCGGATGATTGCCTATTCGGTGCTTGGCATGGTGCTTATCGTTGTTTTGCGCAACGGTGCCGACATGCTGTCGCTGGGCCACTGGTTCAGCGAGTGGGGCGAGCGTCTGCTGGCTCCGGTGCTCATAGTCATCGGATTATATTTCATGCTCGGCCATCTGATCCACCGCCATGAGCATTGTCCCAATGTGCATTCACGCGGACATCGCTTCCATGGGGCCGGAGGCAGCATGGCTCTGGGGCTTCTTCTTGCCCTGTCGTTCTGTCCTGAGAGTGCCGTGGTTTATTTCGGCATGCTCATGCCTCTTTCTGTCGAGTCGCACGGCGGATTCATGCTGCCCGTGGTCTTTTCTGTTGCCACAGCCATACCTACGGTGCTTATGGCTTGGGCCGTGGCTTACGGCCTTGCCGGCTTGTCGGCCATGAAGGAGCGCATGCATGTTCTTCAGCGCTGGGTCAGTGTCGGCGTGGGCGTCCTGTTTATCGGGGCAGGAGTGTTCTGCCTGTTCTTCTGATGCCTTCTGGCTGTCGGTTTTTCCGGTGTCAGCGTGTTTGGTTTCCTTCAAAGCTTATGTTTACATGCTCAAAGCCCATTGCCTTCAGCATCTGCGTAAACTGCCTTTTGGCGTTGTCCTGTGCGTTTTCTATATTTTCTTTTGTAAGGCATCTTGCCTTCATTTTTGCATAGGCGCGCTTATACATGTCGGCCCTGTCCTTGTCGCTCCATGAGCCCGACTCGAAGAACGATTTTGTGCGGGCTTCGTCTATGAAGTTCTCATCGAGCAGCTTTATCTTCGGCAGGGTTATCACGAGCGTGTCTTTGTCGACTTTTATCCAGTCGGCCTTGGCTTCGCTCATGTCGAATCCGAGGCGCAGTGTGCCGTAGTATATTCGTATCAGCTCGTCGTCCTTAAAGAAGCCTTTCCTCACGGTGTCTATCATTTCCTCGTTTTCAATAGACAGAAACTCCCATTCGCCTATCTCTTTCATCGCCAGCACCTGTGTCGGCGTTATGTCGATCTTGTCGTCTACGTATACTGTGGCCTCGTTGCCCCTGCACGACCTGACAAGATATGCCGACGCAATGATGGCTACAAGGATGACGATGAATATTATAGATAGCTTCAGGCGTCCTATCATCAGCCACATGCTGGCCCATTTGCTCCTTTTGCGGCGGTAGTTATTATTGAATTCTTCCATTTTCGATAGTGTTATTTTCAAGAATCATCGGCAGGTCGCTGTCGGTGAATTTCTTTCTGAACGTTATGGTTATGTTCTCCTCCTTGTATCCCATTTTGGTTATCATTGGTATCAGGGCATGCGCTGCGCTCTCCTTGGCCATGTCGAGTATGCCCAGCCGCGGTATGCTGCTGATTATCGCCGCCCGTCCCTGTTTCTCGTAGTTGGCCATTTCGGCGTCGCTGAAGTTCGACCTTATCAGCGACACGTGCTTCTTTATCTCGTTGTGGTCAATGCGGCTTCCGGTCAGCTCAACCTTCGGGTCGGGCAGTATTATCTCTATCTTGTCGCCGTTGCGCCTTACGTTCTTTTCAGAGAAGTTGCCGAAGTCGATATATGCCTTCAGCGTGGCGTCTATCGGTATGGCTATCTTTCTCGTCGTGAGCGGCACGGAGAAGTCGAACTTCTGCTGCAGGAACGAGCCTTTCAGCTTCACCTGGTCGTCGTGCGTTACAATCTTGTGCACCTGATATTCAGCCGTGTACAGCTTGGCGCATTTCTTTATCTGCATCACCATGACAGGTATGGTGTCTATCTTTTCGGCTTCTCTTTTCACGGGCTTTCTGTCTGTGCATGCCGTAAGCATCATTGCCGCGAGTGCCAGATATAATATTATTGTTTTCATACTTGATTACAAAGTTAATCAAAAAAGTTATAATTACGGCGTCATTCAACCGTTATTTTTTTGCGTCTTTTATATTATTTTGATGTTAAAGCCCGTTTGTTTTTCTCATTGTGTAACAGTCAAATCAAATTTAAGGCTCGTTTAATTATTTTTATTTTGTTCTTCGTGCTATTTGCATTATCTTTGCACGAGTAATTCTTAAAATACTGAAATGAAATTAACGCACACATTGATTTTTATGGCGCTGATGTCGGTCGCCGCCGTGTCTTGCAGCGAGAAGAAACAACCGAGCAACATCATTGCCCATAAACCTGTAAAGAAGGCGCCCTCAGCTCCTGTGAAGATGCAGAATTCTGATTATGAGGATGCCGTGAGTTGGATAGGAAGTTCTTATAATGTCAAGATAAGCCGCAGGTCAGACACCGGTCTGCCGCTGATTGTAGACGACAGCGGTAACAAGTATTACGACAACGTGATAACGCTGAGCGTCGTACGCCCTGACGGGTCAGAGTTTTTCAACCGCAAGTTCACCAAGTCTGATTTCTCGTCATATATCGGTGAAGAGTATGCCAAGAAGAGCGCCTTGCTCGGCATCGTGCTTGAGAAGGCAGACGGCGACAATCTGAAATTCGCAGCCAGTGTGGGTGCCCCCGACGTGCTCAGCGACGACTATGTGCCGCTCATCATCACTATTTCGCGTACAGGAGGAGTGAGCATTCAGAAAGACTTGCGCATCGACTCTAACAGCGATCAGCCCGACTATGAGGATGAAGGTGTATAGACTGTTGTAACATATTGATAATCAGTAGATTGTAAAAGGCCGTCTTTTAGCTCCTAAAAGACGGCCTTTTACATGCCGAAAGCATACCTTTTGCAGTGTGAAAGATATGCTTTTGTATTTTTGCAGAATATGTATGCCGGTCTGATTGGCTATTTCCGCTGTCTGAACTCATGCGGAGTTATGTCGGTTATACGCTTGAAGAACTTGCAGAAGAAGCTCGGGTTGGGGAAGTTTAGCTCCTCGGCTATCTGCGCTATCGGCGTGTTGCCGTATCTCAGCATTATCTTTGCGTTGGTTATCAGCGCGCGGTCTATCCATTCTTTTGCAGTTATTCCGCTCGTCTCCTTAATCACAACGCCGAGATAGCGCGGCGTTACGCACATCTTGTCGGCATAGAACGACAGCGCGTGCTCCTTCTTGTTGTAGGTGCTCACCAGCTGTATAAACCTGTCGAACATCTCCCTGTTATGGGGTTTGTTGTGTTCGTCGGTGTCGTTGTGCTTGTTTTTCAGAAACTTATAGTAGTGGATCAGCGAATATATTATCCCGTCTATAGTTTCGTCAGGACAGTCTTTCTGGCGTGCAATCTCCCATGCCGACAGAAACATCCTGTCGGCAATGTTTATGTCGCTCTGTCCTGGTGTGGCCACAAAGTTATAGGCGTTGCGGTTGTATTCGCCCGGAATTTTTCCGCTGAACACCATGTTCATCTTCTCGTTGCTTATCATCATGCCGCACATCTCGAAGTCATCCGAAAAGTGGTTCACCTGTATTATGCTCCCTCTTCCTATGAATGCTATCGAGTTTTTCTCCAGTTTATAGTCTCTCAGGTTTATCGTTATGCTGGCTTCTCCCGCCTTGATAAATCCCAGACGGCAGTCTTCTATAATATAAGGTGTGCCTGTCTGAAGCAGGTTACTGAACAGCTTGTGTCCTGTGCGCAGCATGCCGACGTCGCGGCCTATAATCTGTAGTGCGTTTTTCTGCTCGTCGATATTTCCTAACATGGATTTTATCTCGGAGAATGAAAAACGTTCAGGATACATGTTGTTTGTCTTCATAAAACGTATTTTTTGAGTGCAAAAATAATGAAAATGTGGAATAAAGGCAATAAAATACTCATATCTACACCTTTTTTACGATATTTTAAGTACAAAAGGGACATTTTATAGCTTTATAGGATAATACTTGTAGTGTTATTATTTGCTACCTTTGCACTGTGTTCTTTTAGTAGCCTGTATTGCATTAGTTGCTACATCTTGCAGCGGGCATATTTGTATGAAATATTAATTATATGTGAATAACAGTGATATGAAACGTTTAATTGTTTTTATTGCGTTGGCCTTGTCGTTCGTGTCGGCCTTCTCTCAGATAACGCTCGACGAGTGCAGGGAGCTCGCCCGGGCCAATTATCCGCTCATAAAGCGTTTTCGCCTGGTTGAGCAGAGTCGCTCATTGTCGGTGAGCAATGTCTCCAAGGCATGGCTTCCGCAGGTTTCTCTCAATGCCCGCGCCTCTTATCAGAGCGAGGTTACGCGGCTTCCGGTAGACATACCGGGCGTAGAAATCAGTCCGCTTCCTAAAGACCAGTATGATGTCAGTGTTAATGTCAGTCAGCAGATTTACGACGGCGGCAGCGTCAGTTCGTCTAAGCGGCTTGAAGACGCGCGCAGCGACGTGGAGCGTGAGCAGGTTAACGTGGCCATTTATGATGTCTACGAGCGCATAGATCAGCTTTATTTCGGCATATTGCTCCTTGACGAACAGATAAGGCAGGTAAGGCTTCTGCAAGACGACCTGTCGCTGAGCTATCAGGCTATAAGCGGAATGGTGCGCGGGGGAGTGGCCAACCAGACCGATCTTGACGCCGTTAAGGTGGAGCAGGTGAAGGCCGCTCAGACAGAAACGGGTCTTGTTACGTCGCGTGCCACTTATCTGAAGATGCTCTCAACATTCATCGGCAAGCCGCTATCCGGCAGCGTGAGCCTTGTCCGTCCGGCTGAGTCGGATGTTTCGGGTATGGTCAACAATCGTCCTGAACTCGCCCTTTACAGTGCGCAGAACCGTCTGCTCGACCAGCAGCTCAAGAGTCTCGACACGTATCTGCGCCCGCGTTTAGGTCTGTTCCTGCAGGGCGGTTATGGCAATCCGGCACTTAACATGCTTAAAAACGGCTTTGAGGCTTATTATAAAGTTGGCGCGACGCTTACGTGGAACTTTGGTAGTCTGTATACACGTGCCAACGATAAGCGCAAGATTGAGACCGAAAGACTCAACATACAGGCCGAGCGTGAGGCTTTTCTCTTCAATACCGGCCTGCAGAGCGAGCTGCAGCGCGGCAACATAGAGAGTCTGCGACGCCAGATCAGTCAGGACGACGAGATAATAGCCCTGCGTGAAAACATACGCTCAAAGGCTGATGTCAAGGTGGCAAACGGCACCGAAACCGTCAATGAGATGCTGCGCGACATCAATGCCGTTAGCGAGGCAAGGCTCACAAAGGCCTTTCATGAGATACAGCTTTTACAGGAAATATAT
This sequence comes from Xylanibacter rarus, assembly GCF_001275135.1. Classification (GTDB taxonomy): domain Bacteria; phylum Bacteroidota; class Bacteroidia; order Bacteroidales; family Bacteroidaceae; genus Prevotella; species Prevotella rara. Next base: position 83,164 of record NZ_LFQU01000011.1, read on the forward strand.
AAACTTAAAAACATAAACAACTTTTAGCCGTATGAAAAAGTTTGCATTTATATTCTTGTCCGTGGCCCTTGCGGCATGTTCTTCAGGCAGTTCCGACTATGACGCCACGGGCATGTTTGAGGCCACAGAGGTGATAGTTTCTGCCGAGCAGAACGGCCGCCTGCTCTCGTTCACCGTAGAAGAGGGCGACCGCCTTCAGGCCGGCAGTCAGGTAGGACTAATCGACACCGTTCAGCTCCAGTTGCGCGCCTTGCAGCTCGGCGCCACAAAGGATGTGTATGCCACGCAGCGTCCTGACATAGAGACACAGATAGCAGCCACGCGTCAGGAACTGGCCAAGGCCGAGGCTGAGCAGCGCCGTTATGAGGCTCTGGTGAAGGACAATGCCGCCAACCGCAAGATGCTCGACGATGCAGTGAGCAACGTGCGTGTGCTGCGCCGCCGTCTTGCCGCCCAGCAGTCGTCGCTCGGCAAGAGCACAAGCAGTCTTAACAGTCAGATGACTGCCACAGAGATACAGCGCCGCGAGGTTATCGACCAGTTGCGCAAGTGTCATGTCGTGTCGCCCATCAGCGGCACGGTGCTCGAGAAGTACGCTGAGCAGGGCGAGTATGCCACAACGGGCAAGCCTCTGTTTAAGATAGCCGATGTTGTCGACATGAAACTCCGGGCTTATGTAACAGCCAGTCAGCTCAATTCGATAAAGATAGGGCAGAAAGTCAGGGTGTATGCCGACGAGGGCGATGACAAGCGCCGCGAGTATCAGGGCGTGATAACGTGGATATCAGACAAGGCGGAGTTTACTCCCAAGACTATACAGACCCGCGACGAGCGCTCAAATCTCGTCTACGCTGTGAAGATTTCTGTAAGAAACACCGACGGTCTAATTAAAATAGGAATGTATGGCGACGTCAGGTTCTGATGCCGGGGGTATAGTATGGGCCGACGGTCTCTGCAAGAAATATGGCAAGACCGAGGCTCTCAGTCAGCTCTCATTCAGCGTTGACGAGGGCGAGATATATAGCATCATCGGTCCCGACGGCGCCGGCAAGACCACTCTTTTCCGCATACTAACCACGTTGCTGTTGCCTGATGAGGGCAAGGCTGGCGTAGACGGACTTGATGTTGTGGCCGACTATCGCGACATACGCCGCCGCATAGGCTATATGCCGGGGCGATTCTCGCTCTATCAGGATCTTTCGGTAGAGGAAAATCTAAAGTTCTTTGCATCTGTGTTCAATACTACCGTTGAGGAAAATTATGCCCTTGTGGCTGATATCTACCGTCAGATAGAGCCTTTCAAGGACCGCAGGGCGGGCAAGCTGTCGGGCGGAATGAAACAGAAACTTGCGCTCTGCTGCGCCCTTATCCATGCTCCGCGAGTGCTGTTCCTCGACGAACCTACAACGGGTGTCGACCCTGTGTCGCGCCGGGAATTTTGGACCATGCTGAAAAAACTGCGCGATGAACACGGACTAACCGTGCTTGTGTCAACGCCATACATGGACGAGGCGTCGTGGTGCGACCGCATTTCGCTTATGCAGGGCGGCCGATTTATGCAGACCGACACACCTGTCGGCATTGTTGAGGCTTATGCCGACAGACTGTTTGCTGTCATGGCTGCCGACATGCACGGACTTATGACCGGACTGAAGGCATGTCCGCTCGTTGCCACTTCGTTCTCGTTCGGTGCTGCCTATCATGTTACGCTCGTGCCAGGTGCAACCCCTGACGCCCTGCGCTCGTGGCTCACAGCAAAGGGCTACGCCGAAGTCGGCATAACGGAGATAAGTCCTTCGGTTGAAGACTGCTTTATGGCATTAATGAAAACATCAGAAAAATGACAGACGAAAAAGTTATAATAGCAGAAAACCTCACAAAGCGTTTCGGCAGTTTTGTTGCCACCGATCATATATCTTTCAGCGTAAGACGCGGCGAGATATTCGGATTTCTCGGTGCCAACGGCGCCGGCAAGACCACGGCCATGCGCATGCTCTGCGGACTGAGCCGCCCGTCGGAGGGCAGGGCTGTGGTGGCAGGCTTCGACGTTGCTTCGCAGGCAGAGCAGGTGAAGCGCCACATTGGCTACATGAGTCAGAAGTTTTCGCTCTACGACGACCTGACCGTGGCTGAGAACATGCGACTCTTCGGCGGCATATACGGCATGGGGCGCAGACAGATAGCCGGGCGTACAGCCGGCATGCTTGCCGACTTGGGGCTCGAGGGCGAGCGCAACTCTCTCGTAAAGTCATTGCCGCTCGGCTGGAAACAAAAGCTGGCTTTTGCGCTTGCCATATTCCATGAGCCGGAGATAGTGTTTCTTGATGAGCCTACGGGAGGCGTCGACCCTGTTACCCGGCGCCGCTTCTGGGAGCAGATATATCAGGCTTCCGACCGCGGAATAACTGTGTTTGTCACCACTCACTATATGGACGAGGCCGAATATTGCGACCGAATGTCAATAATGGTAGACGGAAAGATTGAGGCTCTCGACACTCCCGCTGCGCTCAAAAAGAGCTTTGGAGCCGACAGTCTGTATGATGTGTTTTTCAGTCTTGCCCGCAGGGCCAGGCGCACTTAGGGCAGGGCGATGTCAGTATTGTTTTTCGTGTTAATGATAATTATATGATATGAGACGGTTTATTTCTTTTGTCCACAAGGAGTTTTGCCATATCCTGCGCGACTGGCGCACCATGCTTATCCTGCTGGTTTATCCCGTAGTGCTGATAGTGCTGTTCGGATATGCCGTCACCACAGAGGTTAAGAATGTTCGCGTGGCAGTGCTCGACTTGTCTCACGACGCTGTTACATCTAAGATTTGCGGGCATATTGCCGCCAGCCGTTATCTCGTCATGGCAGCCGCGCCTCACAGCCGTCCGGAGGTTGAAACCATGTTCAGGCGCGGCGACATAGATGTGGCGGTGATTTTCGAGAGCGGCTTTGCCGACAATATTCGCCATGGCGGCGATGCCCGTGTGCAGATACTTGCCGACGGCAGTGAGCCTAACCAGGCTGCCGTGCGTGTGCAGTATGTCGAGCAGGTGCTTGCGGCTGCCAAGAGCGATGTCGTGGGAGATGCCGTAGGCCGTGGCTTCACGATAGTTCCCGTTACGCGCATGCTCTACAATCCGCAGCAGAAGAGCGAATACAACTTTGTGCCGGGCGTTATAGGCATGATTCTGTTGCTTATCTGCGCCATGATGAGCAGCATAGCCATCGTGCGCGAGAAGGAGAGCGGCACCATGGAGGTGCTTCTGGCGTCGCCCCTGCCGCCGGCGTGCATCATCCTTGCCAAGCTCGTTCCTTACTTCGTGATATCCTGCATAAACCTTGCGGCAATACTGCTGCTGGCTTTCTATATGCTGCATGTGCCCATGGCGGGCAGCCTGATATGCTTTCTCGGCGTAACGCTGCTCTACATACTCGTGTCGCTCACGCTCGGACTGCTAATCTCTACGCTTGTCAGCACGCAGATTGCGGCCATGATACTGTCGCTGCTGCTCATCGTGCCCACCATATACCTGTCAGGGCTCGTGTTTCCGCTCGAGAGCATGCCGGCAGTTCTGCGCGACATCTCGGCCATTGTTCCGGCGCGGTGGTATATCGACGCGGCGCGCAAGCTGATGATTCAGGGGGCAGATGCCGTTTATGTGGCTGCCGACGCTGCCGTAATGGCTGTCATGGAGGCGGTTTTGCTTGGCGTATCTCTTAAATTGTTTAAAGTAAGATTATAACTGCGTTATGGTGATAAGATATTTGATAGAGAAGGAATTTTTGCAGATCAGGCGCAACGCCATTCTGCCCAGATTGTTTGTCATGCTGCCTCTTGTCCTGCTCATAGTGGTTCCGTTTGCCGCCAATCAAGAGATAAAGAACCTTAAGTTCTGTGTCGTCGACAACGACCACAGCTCTTTTTCGCGGCTCCTTGTGCAGAAGATAGACGCATCGGCATATTTCTCGCTGGCAGACTATTGCGGCAGTCATTCGGCAGCCATGCGCAGCATAGACGGCGGCTGTGCCGACGTGGCTGTTGAGATAGGGCACGACTTTGAGCAGAATCTTGTAAAGACGGGCGTGGCAGACATTAATGTTGAGGCCAACGCCGTCAACGGCATGAAGGGCATGCTGGCTCAGGCATACATGCTTCAGATAATAGCCGACTATGCAGCGCAGCTTGGCGAGGAGCACGGCATTGATGCTTCGGGCGTGAGCCTTGCCGGGGCAGACGTCAGGCCGAGGTTTCTTTATAACGGACAGCTCGACTACAAGATGTTCATGATTCCGGCTGTTATGGCCATGCTTCTCACGCTGCTCATAGGCTTTCTGCCTGCGCTGAACATCGTCGGCGAGAAGGAGAGCGGCACGATAGAGCAAATAAACGTAACGCCGGTAGGACGGTTTAGTTTTATCTTCTCCAAACTGATACCTTACTGGCTCATAGGTCTGTTCATGCTTGCGTGGTCGGTGTTTCTTGCGTGGCTCATCTACGGAATGCTCCCGGCAGGCAGCATCCTGTTGCTGTTTCTCTATGCCACATTGTTTCTGCTCATCGTGTCGAGTCTTGGACTCATTGTGTCCAACTATTCTTCCACCATGCAGCAGGCGGCCCTGCTTATGTTCTTTTTCCTCGTGATATTCATCCTTATGAGCGGCATGCTTACGCCGGTGTCTGCCATGCCCGAGTGGGCGCAGCTCATCACCTATGTCAATCCGCTGCGCTATTTCATCGAGGTGTTGCGGGCGCTCTATCTTAAAGGCAGCGGCTTTGCCGACCTTCAGATGCAGTTTTTCGCTATGCTGGCTTATGCCGCCGTATCGTGGACATGGGCTATATGCAGCTACAAGAAGAGTGCATAGCCTTTTCAGCGTGGCATGCGGTACCTGGCTTTATCTTTCAGCCGCCGTTCCGCCCTGCCGCTATCGTGTTTGCTGCATCCTTTTATTAAGGCCTTTGGATGTCTCGGCTCGATAGAACAATGGTTGATAAAATCTGTAGAGCAATAAGTATAATACTTTTTCCTAAAAAAACTCGTCACTCGTCACATTTGCTTTTAACATGTTGATTGTCAATATGTTGCAGTGTGACGAGTTGGCGTTTCAACTCGTCACACTGCAGTGAAAATCCCGGTCAGCCAAAGTCACAAAAGGCATTTTGGAGATAAAAATGCCATAATGTGATGAGTTGAAAATCCAACTCGTCACACTCTATCTTGTTGTGTTACAGATATTTATATGCCGATGTGACGAGTGATGAGTTTTTCAGAAAAACTTTTTTGTTTTTCTCCGCATGTGTCCTTTCCTGATTTCGGTTGACTTCACACCGTTTTTTCCCTGATTAAGGTTGATTCCAGTTAAACTTATAATTGTTATTTGTTGACAATGTCATTAAAAATTTTGGTTTAATGCCGTGTTGTGAATATCAGATTTTTATGACATTATCATCATTACCCCACGTTCTTGTCATATTGCTATTTATCCAAACAACGCTCCTTATTTTTCCAATATGCCCCCTTTTGCATTCAGATATACCATGTTTCACATCGCAATATGCCGTCTTTCGCACGGCAAAAGGTGGCATATCGCATTACAATATTATTGTTTATGCGAGTAGTTTTATCAGCTTTATTTGTCGTTAATGCAGTTTTGGTTTTAGTGTTCTTTATAGAAAATAAAAAAGCAGGCTAAATCTAAAGACAGATTTAGCCTGCTTTTCAATAACAATGAGTGTTTTACAGCACAAGTTCAACCGGACAATGGTCGGAGCCGTATATCTCGGTGTGGATGCTTGCAGATTTTATTTTTTCTGTCAGGCGGTTTGACACGACGAAGTAGTCGATACGCCAGCCTGCATTCTTTTCACGCGACTTGAAGCGGTAAGACCACCATGAGTAAATGCCTTCCTTGTCGGGATAGAAGTAGCGGAAAGTGTCTGTAAAGCCGCTTGCAAGCAGTTGGCTGAACTTGTCGCGCTCCTCGTCGGTAAATCCGGCGTTCTTTCTGTTTGTCTTCGGATTCTTCAGGTCGATTTCCTTATGAGCCACGTTCATGTCGCCGCACACTATTACGGGCTTCACCTTGTCGAGGCGCATGAGATATTCGCGGAAGTCATCTTCCCATTTCATTCTGTAGTCAAGCCTCTTCAGTCCGTCCTGAGAGTTTGGCGTATATACGGTTATCATGTAGAAATCTTCCATCTCGAGAGTTATTACGCGTCCTTCGTGGTCGTGCTCCTCTATTCCGAGTCCGTAGCTTACGCTCAGCGGCTTATGTTTAGTGAATATGGCTGTGCCGGAATAGCCTTTTTTCTCGGCATAGTTCCAGTAAGACTCATAGCCGTCAAACTTCAGGTCGAGCTGTCCTTCCTGCATCTTTGTTTCCTGAAGGCAGAAGAAGTCGGCGTCGAGCTGTTTGAATATGTCGCTGAAACCTTTTCCCTCACAGGCCCGCAGTCCGTTTACATTCCATGAAATTAGCTTCATAATGATGAGTGGTTTTATATGGGTTAAAAAAATAAAGGGCAGACTTTGTTAAATCTGCCCTCATTTATACTTTTATCGGTTTCTATGTAAAATTAGAATTTTGCCATCTTTATGGCATCAATTGCACACTCGTCACCCTTGTTGCCCAACTTTCCTCCGCTGCGGTCTTTAGCCTGTTGCAGGTCGTTGGTGGTGAGCAGTCCGTAGATTACCGGAATCTCGCTCTTGGCGTTAAGACGTGCAATGCCGTAGGTTACGCCCTGACAGATGTAGTCGAAGTGAGGAGTCTCGCCTCTGATAACGCTTCCGAGGATGATTATTGCGTCATATCCGCCGTTGAGCGTCATCTGGTGTGCGCCGTAGATAAGTTCGAAGCTTCCGGGAACTGTCTTTACGTGTATGTTTTCAGGCAGTGCTCCGTGTTTCTCTAGTGTCCTTACGGCACCTTCGAGCAGTGCTCCTGTTATTTCAGGATTCCATTCGGCAACGACGATGCCGAAACACATGTTGCTTGCGTCGGGTACTTTACCGTAGTCGTAGTCAGAAAGATTGTGCAGTGCGGTAGCCATTATTTTACAGAAACTCTTTCAATATATTTGTCAATATCCTGCGAAACGGCAGAGTTAAGATACTTTGTCTTTATATCCTGATAAATCTGCAGAGCTTCGCTCTTCTTGCCCTGACTCTCGAGAATCTCGCCGGCCTGGAGCAGGAATATAGGCGAAATGCTGTTGTTTGTGTTGTCGGCAGCTTCGCTGTCGGCCATGCTTGCAGCCTTCTTGAGATATTCAACGGCCTTGTCGAGCTGCTTAACGTGTGCGTAAGCATTGCCAAGTGCAGCTACGGCAGAGGGGCTTATCATCTGATCATCGGCAGGAGAGAACTTGTCGAGATATGTTACTGCGTCGTTCCATTTGTCGAGGTTTGCATAGCAGAGTCCTGCATAGAGGTTTGCCAGGTTGCCTGCATCTGTGCTGCTGTAGTCAGATGCGATGTTTACGAATCCGACATATCCGGCTCCGTCTCCCTTCAGCGCCTTGTCGTATTGCTGATTAGAGAAATACTCCTGACCTTTAGCCAGTGCTGTGCTTGCTTCCTGCTCTTTTGGGCCTGAAACATAGGTCTCATAGCAGATGATACCTGCTACAACAAGGATAATCGCCACGATGGCGATTGAGATTGTTTTCTTATGTCTCAAGAAAACAGCCTCTTTCTGGTTGAGGGCGTCGTTCATTGTGCCCTTCTGTTCATTAAGATTTGCCATTTATATTTATTTTTATAATTAGCGGTTTATAAAGCGTGGCAAAATTACGTAAATTATCTGGTATTGTGAAATTTATTACATACTTTTTTGTTTTTCATTGATAAATCGAGTAACTTTGCATGACAAAAGCAGCATTGGGCAATCGTAAATGTGTTATTGCCGGTATATGATTTTTATTGCTGTCCTCAAGTTGATAATTTGTCGGTAAATATGTTTTTAAAGAAGATATCCATAGTCAATTATAAGAACATCAGGGAGGCCACTCTCGACTTGTCGCCCAAGATGAACTGTTTCATAGGGCATAACGGCGAGGGAAAGACCAACATGCTTGATGCTGTATATTATATGTCGTTCTGCCGCAGCGCTTACACAACGAGCGACGCCAACGTGATACGCCACGGTGAGGATTTCTTCGTGTTAGATGCTGTTTATGTAAACGATTATGGCGATGAGGATTCTGTGTTTTGCGGCATGAAACGCGGCTCAAAAAAGCATTTTAAGCGTAATAAGAAAGAATATAAGAAACTGTCGATGCATCTAGGCATGATACCTCTGATATTTGTCTCGCCGTCGGACACGGTGATAATTGAGGGTGGGAGCGAAGAGAGACGCCGGCTTATGGATGTGGTTATTTCGCAGTATGACAATTCTTATATCGATGCACTTAACCGTTACAATAAGGCTCTGCAGCAGAGAAATACGCTGCTTAAGACAGAGGAAGGGCCTGACATTGAATTGTTGTCGCTGCTTGAGGAACAGATGGCTTTTTACGGAGAGACAATTTATAACAAGAGAAACGACTTTATAGCCGAGCTGACTCCTTTGTTTCAGACGTTTTACAGCCGTATCTCTCAGGATAAGGAAGAGGTTTCTTTGGGCTATGTGTCTCATTGTCAGCGAGGTCCGTTGCTTGATGTTATCCGTCGCGACCGCATGAAAGACCTTGCCGTGGGCTATTCTCTCCATGGTGTTCACCGCGATGACCTTGAAATGCTTATTGGCGGATATCCGATAAAGCGTGAGGGCAGCCAGGGACAAAACAAGACTTTTGTCATAGCCCTGAAGCTGGCTCAGTTTTATTTTCTTAAGCGCACTGGCTCAAAGACCACTCCGATACTGCTTCTTGACGATGTGTTCGACAAACTGGATGTACAGAGAGTGGAGCAGATAGTGAAGATTGTTGCGGGGGACGAGTTCGGACAGATTTTCCTGACAGACACCAACCGCGACCATCTTGACCGTATATTGAGCAGTTCGTCGCTTGATTACAGGCTCTTTTATGTTGATAACGGCGACATTATGCCAAAGGAGGTTGCCTATGTTTAAGCGTGATGTTCAGACTCTGGCGGATATCCTGCAGAAATGTTTGAGGCAGGACGGACTAGAAACGCCACTGCAGCAGAAGCGTCTCATCGACTCGTGGGATAAGGTTGTAGGTAAGGTTATTGCCGGATATACGGCAGAAAAGTTTATCAAGAACCAGACGTTGTTCGTCAAGATTCTTAATCCGGCGCTGCGTGCTGATCTTACGATGATGAGAGACAGACTTGTGAAGAATCTGAACATGGAGGTGGGCGCCAATATCATTGTTGACATAAAGTTCTTCTGATGTTTTTTCGCATGCCGCATTTCGGCATGTGTAGCGATGTGCTGATTGCTTTTAAAAAAACATAGCAGCAATCAGATTGCGCCATCATTTTGCAGCAAACCTATTCTTGCTTGTTAGAACTTTCGCGTATTTTTAGAATCATCGGTACGATTTCTTTGTAAATCTTTTTGTCGCCGCGGATGTTTCTCAGAAGCAAGTCGCATGCTTTTTCGCCTGTAAGATGCGCCTGGTCCATTATAGCCGAAAGCTTTGGTGTTACAAAGGCAGACGACTCTGCTTCGGTAAAGCCTATGATGGCTACGTCTTTCGGGATGTGCAGTCCGAGGGTCTTTATTGCGTCAAAGGCAGCATAGGTTATGATGTCGTTGAAGGCAAGGATAGCGTCGGGCCTGTCTTCGCGTTTTAGCAATTTCAGAGTTTCGTTTCGCGCACTTTCGTAGTCGATGTTGCCGTTGATGACAATAGAGCGGTCAATGGTGATGTTTCTTTCGCGCAGAGCCTCCAGGTAGCCGTGTTTGCGGCGCTTGACCATGTCGAGATGTGTTGGTCCGCCGATAAATGCGATGCGCTTGCTGCCGGTGTCGATAAGGTGGCGTGTAGCCTGAAGTGCGGCTTCATCTCCGTTTGACACGACAGATGAGAATATGTCAGGAAGGCAAGTGCGGGCAAAGAATACCAGCGGTATACCCATCTTGTTGATTTCAGTGAAGTGAGAATAGTCTACAGTATCCTGCGCCAGACATGCTATAATGCCTTCAACGTACATGCTGACAAAGTTGTCAATGGCTTTTTCTTCTCTAATATGGTCTTCATGGCTGTTGGCTGCCACAACGGCATATCCGGCCTTCGTTGCAAAATCTTCTATTCCGTCGAGTACGGCCGCATAATAATGTGTTACCAGATTCGGCACAACAACGCCTATTACTTTGGGCTTCTGTTGCCTCAGGCTTTGTGCGAATGGGTTAGGGCGGTAGTTGAGCTTCTTGGCAAGCTCTTGTACGCGAGTTCTCATTTCCTCACCTACTTCGTGGCTGTTTCTTAATGCGCGCGACACTGTCGCAATGCTGACTCCCAACTGTTCAGCCATTTCTTTTAAAGACGTTCTGCGTGCTGCCATTGCTACCTGTGTTTGTCGAATTGTTGAAGGAATAGTTAAATGATTATTGCAAATGTAATCAAAAAAATAAAATACGCAAACGTTTACGTAACTTTAATAAAAATCGCTCAAATAGCAATGGCTCATTGCCGGATTTATGGCATACTGAAGGTTATGCGTAGATGTAATGATGTTGCTGACAGCGGTGAAATATTGTTTTCAGGAGCACTATTGAAGCGTGCAGATTGATACCGGGATTTGCGCTTGCGGCACCGGTTGTGGGTATGACAGTTTCCTGATGTCCGGTCAGATGGTGAGTATATTGTTTCTCCCATTTGGGGCAGAATGTGTGAAAAAGCACAAACCCTTAAGCCGTTCTGTAGTTAGCTTAAGGGTTCGGGCTATGTCGAGACAATTTAATTTATACCTTTGTTGCAGATAAGGAGATTACATGGGCAGAAGCTCTTCGCCTTCAAGTTCACATGAAGTGAATCCCATTTCTTTTGCTTTTTCTTTGTTGAATGCAAAGTATGTGGCTTTACCTTCCGTGCATATCTCGCCTTTTGAGTTTTCGAGCGTAACCTCAATAGTTACCAGGTTGCGTCTTTGTTCGGCTATGTGCGCCCTCAGCGTGATTTGCGGTTCTGTTGTCATTACCGGCTTCTTGTATCTTATTTCGAGATGAGTGGTCATTCCGCTTGTCTGCAGTTTTCTGAAAATCACCCATCCGGCTATTTCGTCAATGAGCGTGCACAATATGCCTCCGTGCATGGTGTCTATCCATCCCTGATAGTGGGTCTGCGGTTTCCAGAAGCTTATTATGTCGTCGCCGTCTTCAAAAAACTCCATATGTACACCTATTGGATTGTCGGGGCTGCATCCAAAACAGTTGTATCCTTCCTTATCCATCCATGGATTTTTAATCTTTCTCATAGGCAATAAATTATTTATGGTTGTTATCTGATTTCTGTGTCACCATGTCTTAGAACGTAAGTCGCATCATAAGCCTTACGCCGTTCTTGGTCGCCGTAGGCAGATGGTTGTAGTTCAGACGGTGTACATACTGAATATGTATAATCTTGAATATATTGTGGATTCCGGCAATTAGCTCAATATACGGACGCTTGCTGTCCATTATGTATGAACCTTCCGGGAATTCCATTAACATACCGTCGCCTGCGTTTGCTGCCAGGGTAGGGTTGTTCTTGTCGGTAAGTGTGCCCCAAAGGCATTTTATGCCAAGCCACTCGCGCCACTTTAGTTTTTTGAGGAGCGGTATGCGGTTGAATATCTTTCCGTTCAAGTCCCACGATATGTCAAGGCTTGCGTATCTGTCGTTAAGGAACTCCATGTTGTTTATCAGGTTGAAAGTTTCGTCACTGATGATATACGACAGGTTGGCGGCCGGCATTATGAGCAGCGGGAACGGCACCTTGTTCCATTGTATGCCGCCTTTTGCCAGGATGTCAATCTTTCCCCAGCTGTTCAGCCACAGGCGCTTGTATATGCTTGCTTCGGTGAAGTTGTAGTCGTAGTCGCCTCCGAGGAAACCTTTTATACCTGTGGTGTGCGACAGTGTGAATACTGGTGCGTCGAGGTTTACGGGCAGACGGCGCTGCTTCGTATTTATGAATGTCTCACCCGGAGCATATCTCAGTTCAATGCGTGCCTCGGTTGTCCTGAATTTTCCCTGTCCGATCATGGCGTCTTCCATGCCGACCATAGACAAAGGCTTGAAGAAAAGGTCGCCGCAGGCTTCGTTCTCTTCTGCCTTCAGGCTTATGGTCGTTCTGAATCCCCATTCCTCTTCACGTTCGAACGAGAGTTGCTGGCGGTTGTAGAACATCATTTTTTCAACCTTAGTCCATTTCAGAGCCGTGAACACGTTATCCTTGTCGGTGTGCATGAATTTGTCTGAAGGTGAACATACGTCGTAAGTAGAAGTGAATGTCAGCGTGCGTTTAGGGAACTCTCGCGGAAGATATTCCTTCTTGTTAAACGAGTATGTCAGCTCGCCCTTGTAATAGTTCTTGCGACTGTCCCATCCGCGTGCATAATATCCTGACAGGAACCAGTGCGGGTTGAGGTTAGCCGTTGTCTGTGCGCTGATACGAGTGCGCACTCCGTCAATGAAGTTAGAACTTATCATCGTGTTGATAGGTCCTATGTCAACCTTGCTCGGATGATTCTGACTTCCTGTCTCGACAAAGTTCTCTATGAATGCCCTTACACCAAAGATGATATACTTGAAGGCTTTCTGCTGACTCAGGTTGTTGATGAATGCATCCATCGAACTTTCACTTTTTGTCAGCTCCACGCTTCGGTATTTGTCCCAGAAAGCTTCGTCGCGCATCATGGCATTAGACTCATGCAGTACTTTCGTCTTGCCTTTAAACAGCTTGTCGGGCAGTTCGTCAAAGGCATAGTCGCTCATTCGTGTTGTTCGTATGACTATGGCTTTGGTTAGGAACTTGGCTATCGACATTTCAACGAACATGTCGTCGGTTGTCAAAGCCCAGTCACCTTCGGGCAGGCGGGTGTATTCCTGTATAATCTGAAGATTGTCGACAAAGTTGACGTCGCTTTTCTTTGGAAGCGTCAGGTTGCATCGTTTTACGTGCAGCGTTGAGTCGGCCAGAATCCATATTTCGCCCCTGAATCCGAAGTCCTGCTGGTTGTTGGGCAGGAACTGCAGATGGAAACACTTGTCTCTGTCAACGTATACGGTGTCGACAATGTAGAAACGGTAAAATGATATGGCGTCCTTGCCGATAGGGCTGGTAAACGGATATTGCAGCAGACGGATCTGGTCGTCATACAGGTCTACGTCTGTGAATACGTCTTTTAGCACGTTGTTCAGGATGTCTCCTGTTTCAATCAGGTCGTTGACACCCGACGAACTTTGTCCCATTATTATCGACTTTTCGGTCTTAGGGTCTTTTCTGTATATGTTTCTTGTAACTGTCTCGTCGACAGACAACGGCAGAATGAGCTTATTGTTGTACGGACAGGTCTCAATCTGGTTAATCAGCCATTTTTTCTTTTTCAGTTTTTCGTTCTCAAGCTCGGTAGGCTTAATGTCGTTTATGGCGAACGTTATTTTCTGATATTTGTTAAACTGATAATAGTCGTGGTTGGCAAGGTCGGTGCGTTTCTTAGCCGCAATGACACGCTTCATCAGCTCTACTGCCGGATTGTTCTTACGGCTGTATTTGCTTCGCTTCGTCTTCACCGTTACGCCTTTCAGCTGCTTGGTGTCAGTCTTGAGCGTGATTTTCATTTCTGAAGGCGTGTTCGGGCCTATCAGAATGGTGAGTTCCTGATATCCAACGGCGCTGAACGTAAGTTTCTCACCGTTAAGACGCTTTATAGAGAAGCGTCCGTAGGCATTTCCCGACGTTGCAATCTTCTCTTTTTTATATTGCACGCTGGGAAACGGAATGGTGTCGCCGGTGGATTCTTCAACAACAACACCTGTTATTGTCTGTGCGCCTGCTGCCTGTGCCAGTATTAAAAGAAGTAATATCAGAATATTTTTCATTATATGATTTTCTGTTTATTTTGAACCGTTGTTGTTTTTAGCGTATGAAGGGTCCGGTGTCCTTTGCATTAAAGAATCTGACTCAGGTCGGTTATGATCTTGTCAGGTATGGTCTCATCATATTTTTCGTCGGTCCAGCCTTCGCCTTTGAACCATATAGTCTTGCATCCGGCTTTCTTGGCAGGTGTTATGTCCTTGTAGAAGCTGTCGCCTACTACGGTTGTGTCGGCGGGATTTAGCTTCAATGCCTCTACGCCGAGAGTGAATATGCGCGGGTCGGGTTTGCGTATGCCAACGACGGCCGACTCTATAATATTAAGAAACAGATTGTCGAGTCCGAACTCCTTAAGCACCACGCTGATGTTGCCGTAGAAGTTGCTCACGAGCACCATCGGATGATTCTCGTTTATGCGGGTCAGCACCTCGCGGCTGTGACTCGTCTCTCTCTTCACCTCTTCATAAAGGTCTTCGAGTATGGTCTTATGGCTTTTTACATATTCATCCTCTGACACGTTCCAGTAGCCTTCTGCCATGAGATATTCCATCTCTATGCGCAGTTTTGTGTCGAGCGTTTTGTGGAAAGTGTATTCAGGCTGAATTATGGGGTGTGAGCCTAACGTGCGTTCTGCATGAACGTATGCCTCGCGAAACTGTTCTTCAGTTACAGGTATGTTGTGGCGGCTGTAGGCATGCCATAGCACCTTGCCCCAGTGGCGGCCGGCTGTGTCGAGCGTGCCGCCGTAGTCGAAGATATATCCTTTTGTCATTGAATCTTTTTTGTTATTTTCTTGCATAGTGATTCATGCTTCTTGTGCATGTAGATATACAGAATGTTCATCAGCGTTATCTCTATGAGCATGTACACCCACGGGCAGCCGAGCAGACATGTAACGTAGATGCATATCGCACGCGTGTTGAAAGTCAGGATGTTGGTGTACTTCATCAGCGGACGGCTTCCCTCAAGAAACTCCTCTCTGATGTCGGCCGGCACCTGCGATGCGCTGCCGTATTTTTCTTTCATCACCTTTATCATTTTCAGGAAAGCAGGCGAACGTTTCTCCTGACTCTTGCAGTAGTTGGCGTAGTTGTAGTAGAACAGATGCTCGAACAAGGCTCCGCGCTTGGGCAGCGACTTGTATATCTTTATCTGACTTTCGTAAGTGTCGAGTTCGCTGCCTTCCTTGCCTTTAAGGAAGAACAGGTGTATCTGACGGTAATAGTCGGAAAGCGAGCTCTGAGGCGAATGGCACATCACTCCGGCTATGAAGGCAATGACCCATATCCACAGGCCCCATTGTATGTCAAGTCCGGGGATGGTCTGTCCCATCATGCGGTATGAAAGGGCTGCATATATCGCAAAGAACCACACGTCTCCTGAGAAGCCGTCGAGCACTCGGCCAAGAAGCGTCTTCTGTCCTGTAAGGCGTGCAAGCTGTCCGTCGGTTGAGTCGCAGAAGTTGGCAAACATAAGCAGCACGATGCCTGCAATGTTGTGCATTATGTCTGTGTATGAGAACATCCATCCGGCACCGACGCCCAAGAATATTGACAATATTGTTATCGTGTTAGGGTGGACGCCTAGCTTCTTCCACATCAGGGCGAACATTAGTCCGATGGGGCGCGTGAAGTGAACGTCGAGCCACTCTTCCGTATCTTGTGATTTCAGTGATGCGTTAAGCATCTCTTTAAAATTGCTCATAAGTTTCTTTCTGTTTTTTATAACGTTACATCTTTTTGCAGATTATCTCTGCCATGGCCTCGGCTGCCTCTTCGCGGCATCTTGAAAAGCTGGGCCAGTCGTTAAAGTCTATTATTGCATACGAGCCGTCCTCGCGCACAATGCAGTCGCCTCCGTATATGTCGATGTTTATCAGCGATGCTGCTTTCTCGGCGTCGGCCTTAAGGTGTGCGGTGTCAAACTCATAGTGGGCAGGCTTGCCGTTGACACGTTCGTCGCCGAATTTCGACACGCCGTCGTCGCCGGGATAATATGTCCTGAAAAAGTCGGTGTCTCTGACGCCGTAGAATTTCACGAGGTCGCCCTTGACGTGTGCGGTTACCACAATCTGCGTTATGCCTCTTGCCGCAAAAACGGCTATTTTGTTGTCTCTTTCTGTCTCGTCTGCTGCGAACACCACGTCGTCTTTGCTCTGTGCTGCTTCGTCGCCGCGCTTAATCCAGTAGCCGCTGTTGCCGGTGAGCGGTGCCACGGGTATGCCGTTGCTGCGCATCACGCTGTCTATGTTGGCTCTTGCGCATGCCCTTACGCCTTCGGGCGAGTTGATAACCGTTGTGCCTAGACGCTGCTGTTCCTCCAGAAAGTTTAGCGTAGAGCTGAGGCGTCCCATGGTAAGAATCATGTCAGCGTGTCCGCATTCGCCCAGTTGCTCCTCCTTTACGGCTGTTGTTTCGTGCCCTTTTGCCTGAAGTCTTGAGCATACGGCGTCCATTATGGCCTTGTCTTTTTCAACGGAGTTAGGTGAGAACTTTTCGGCACGGTATATAGCTATCACCTTCTTCATGACTCTCCGTTCAAAAACTTTTCAGCCTTGGCTATGTCGCCGGCATGGTCAATGTCGAGCACCTTGCTGAAGAGCCTTGCCTTCAGGCGGCATCCTGCTGCAACGAGCGCGCGCTGAAAGTTGCGCATGCGGCTGTCTCCGCGTTCTATACACTGCCGCAGGATGGTTATTGCTCCGGGGGTAAGTCCGTAGATTCCGCCGGAAATAAGCTTGCAGCCGTTCTGCTCGTCGAAGAATCCCGTTATATTCATGTCGCTGTCTGCTCCTACATACAGCGGCTTTTCGTCGTCGATAAAGTCGGTTACGCCCATCATTCCGTCGGCTGTTCCGTTCTCAACACATTTGTTGAACTCTTTGATGTATTGTGCAAATTCTTTTTCGTGGAATATAGTGTCTACCGTGGTCAGGCAGAACGGGCCGTCTTCAAGATATTTGCTTATTTCGTAGAAGCTGTGCATCGAGCTCGGCGTGCTCTTCACTATATATTCAAGCGGCACGGCTGTTCCGTTAAGACCTTTCTCCTTCAGCTCTGCCAGATGCTGGCTGACGGCAGTCATGTTGCTGTTGCATATTACGATTATTTGTTCCGCGTGGTTATCCATGAACACGCTAATCAGCCGGTCAATCAGGCAAACGCCGTTGACTTTGACCAGAGGTTTGGGGGCATTTACGCCCTCTTTTGCCAACCGTGAACCTTCGCCGGCGGCAATAATGGCATATTTCATAAAGATATCTTTTTACTCAATGAGTGCGCAAAGTTAGCCATTATTGGTGAAAGTAGAAAACTTTTTAGTGTATTTTTGTTTTTGCATAAAGGTTATAATTACAATATCTTAGCCGCATTTCCGCTCTGAATGTGCCTAAAATTAATGTGTTTGAATATCCTTGTTATTTTATCTGCATATCAGTGTCATTAATAAAATTTAATATGTCGGCAGGTCTGTTATTGTGGTTTGTGCCGTTCTGTAATGTCGTCAAGCGGCGGCAATGACGTTCGTTTATATATATTTATATAGGTGTGGCAGCACAGGTCGCAGCTGTATCAGCCTGCATTTCAGATAGTATATTCATCATTTGTGTCATGCACGGCATGGAGTGTGTGGTGACCTTATAGTATAAAGGATGGTTATGGATTGATGAGGTGCTTGTGCTCGCCGTACATCATGTTGCAATATGTCTGCCGGATAATCATAGCAAAGTGTCAGACGGATTATGTCTGAGTTTTTGTGTGAAATAGAAATGCTTTGTCGTTCATATCAGTGCTTTTGGTAAAGCATGTTTACAAAATGCGGCAAATGTTACGTTTCTTTTTGTAAAAGCATGCCTTTTATCGTTCCAAAAGCCACGTTTCTGACTTCAAAAGCAGTGAGTTTGCAGTGCATTTTGCTGCCTTTTATATGGATTTTATGTGATGATTTGTTGCACAGATTGCCAGAATTTGAACTAACACGCTGATTTAATATGCTTTACGTCTGCACACTATTTCTGCGCTATTTTCGGATAAATGATTTTAATTTTCAAATACCCTCGTTGTGCAACGTCGACAAAAATCATAATGAAAGCATATGGCGGCAGATGCTTTCATTATGATTTAGGTTAAAACTAATGTTGTTGAAAAAATATTAGGTCATGATGCCTGTATATAAAATATTTCGCTATCTTTGCCGTCGGCGGTAGTGCCCGTTTCTCTTTCTGTTATGTCATACGCCGATTGTTGGCACGTGTCTATTGGCAGACAGAGATGTGGTGCAAGCTAAAAACCTTTCGGTGTTTCGGCTCATTGCGAGTAAACATTGTTTGTTTTATTTGATATTAACCTCTAAAATTTTAAGGTAATGAGAAAAAATGTTATTCTTACGGTCATTGCGCTCATGATGTCTTTATCTTCGGTCATGGCTCAAGACAAGGTTTATCAGTTGTCGAGTCATATACTTGACATTAACACCGGTCGCCCTGCGCAGGGCGTAAAGATTGTGTTGTCTAAGCTGTCAGGTGAAAATAACTGGAGCGTCATGGAGGAAAGGACTACCGACGGGAACGGACGCGTTAAGGATTTTCTTGAGAAAAGGACAGGTGCAGACAACCGTGGCGTGTATAAACTTACATATTACGTTGCCCCGTATTTCGAGTCGCAGGCACAGGACACTTTCTATCCATTTATCGACGTGGTGTTCGAGATAAAGGACGATAGTCATTACCACGTGCCGATAACGCTTTCGCCTTACGGATATTCTACTTATCGGGGCAGCTGAACCCGGAGCAATCTGCGTCTTCATGCAGGTCTGTCTGCTGCTTGTCTTATGGCATTATGTGCAGATCTGATTGCCGCATATTGCTGATTAATGTTTTCTGCCGGTGTGTCTACGTCGTCCGGGTCTTGTTTCAGACAAGATGTTCCGACGATTAAGGGAGTAACACATCCGGCAGAAAACATTTTGGTAAATAATAATTCTTCAGTATTCAAGCACACATCCGCTCGGTGCTTATCTCACATTTACGCTCCCTGATCCGGTTACGCTCTCATCATGTTTATCCACCTTGCCTTGGATGTCGATAGAGCCCGAACCTGTTATTTTGCTTTTTGCATAGCCGATGTTGGCATTGTTAAGCTCTATTGAGCCCGATCCGGTTATGCTGCCGGTAACGTTTTTAATAGTTGCGTTGCTGATGCTTATCGAGCCTGAGCCAGGAATGCCCATGTTGCTTTGTGCCGTAGTGAGACTGTTTATTTCAATGCTTCCGCTGCCCACGACGCCTATTGACGATTCGTTGCATATTATGCTGTTGATAGAAATGTCTCCGCTTCCGGTTATCTTAAGTTTCAGCCTATCGGTGTCGATGCCCTCTTTGGCGCTGAAGTTGCCTGAGCCGAGAACAGACACGCCTCTTATGTTGGGCGAGGTTACATATACGTTGACATCCTTGCGCGGATTTCTTAGCAGTGACATCAGTGATATGCTTTTCGACTCTTCCTTGATGTGCAGCGTGTTGTCCTTGCTGTATATCTTCATCCGTTTTATGTCTTCCTCATTTCCTGATACTTTTACGGAAGTTTTGTTCCCTTGTATGAAGTAGACGTTGTTGCTTCCTTCAATGCTGATGTCGGTAAAGTCGTTCACGTTTATGTTTCTCTCTACATAATTTTCACTGTTTTTTACGGCATTCTCCGTCTTGCATGCCTGTAGCGCAATGGCCATCAACGGCAATAAAAGTAGTCTGATATTCATATTCTTCATATTTTTATTTTGTTCTTTATATCATAAAGACGTAACAGGAGCAGAAAAAGTTGCACGCTATCAGACTTTTTTTCAAGATTAATAAATATTCAGGCAAGTCTGACTATGAATCCCGTCGGACGTCGGTCAGTATGTTGTTCTGCTCACTCTGCATATTGATGCTGTTGTCAGTCTTTTAATTTCCTTGGTTGTCTTGCAGTCTGCTTTTATTTGCATAGGCAGTTATGCCGTTAAAGAAAGCAGGTGCTTGCCTGCCTGATGCAGCGTAAAGATACGGCAGGATGACAACGGCTGGTCAGGATAAAAACGAAAAAGGTTGGCTCAGGCCTTACGGCCGTTGCCAACCCCAGTTTAAACAGTTTTGATTATCTGAGAATATTATTATTGTCTTTCCTCAAGAAACTTTCTTGCGGCGCGCAGCTGATGGCGCATGATGCTGACAAACTCCTGGCTCTCCTGCAGAATATTAAGATAGAGCAGCGACACTTTCAGGTTTGTGCTGTTGTCCTGATACATGTGGTCTATCACATTCTTGCGCATTGCAGACAGCTCTTCCTTAAGTTCCTCTGCTATGGCGAGAGTCTCCTGATACAGGTCGTATCTGTTGGTCGAAATCATCTGCTCTGTGTGGTTCATCAGTTCGCTTATCTTGCGGCGCACGCTTTCAAGCTCGTTGAGATAAACCTTAGGCAGCGGGTTGAAGTTGTTGTCAACGTGCTCCTTTATCGGGTCGAGCATACGTTTCAGACAGTAGATAAACTGCTGGTTGCTGTTGGCTCCCAGATGGAACCATGTGTTGCGCTCGATAGCTATGTCTCCCGGTATGCGTCTCATTGCAAGAAGTTCCTTGCGGCGGAATTTCTTCAGCTGCGACTGCTCCTCTTTCAGTGCGCTTCCGCAGTGGCGCAGTTCGCGCAGGCTCTCGTTGCTGATGCCTTCAACTATGCGGTTGTACTGCTCGAGGGCAAATCTTGTTACGAAGCTCTGTGTGCGGGCAACATGCTTTGACAGCAGATCCCATACAATCTCTTTGTCCTTTGTGCGCATCATCAGCTGGAACACGTCGTCTTTCTTCTCCTCCTTCACTTTCTTTGCATAGTTGCGGTTGCTTCTCCAGAGCAGGTAGATGTCGAGGCACATGAAGGCAATCATTACGATGAATCCGCCGAAGTGCATCAGGGCACATACTATTGCGCAGACTGCAAAGGCAACGCCGGCTGTTACGAACCATCCGCCGATTACTGATATTACACCTGTTACACGGAACACGGCGCTCTCGCGGCTCCATGCGCGGTCGGCAAGTGAGCTACCCATGGCAACCATGAATGTAACGTATGTTGTTGAAAGAGGCAATTTATAGTTTGTACCAACTACGATGAGCAATGCCGCAAGCACCAGGTTGACAGCTGCACGCACCTCGTCGAATGCTGCGCCCTGAGCAAGTATCACTTCTTCTTTGTTGAATCTGCTGTCAATCCATTTGATGGCTTTGGCAGGTATTATCTTTGATACGGTTTCGCCGATGTCCTGTGTGGCTCTTACCATACTGCGTGCCACGCGTGATGATCCGAACATTTCGTCGCCCTCATCCTGACGGCTCAGGTCAACGCTGGTCTTAACCACGTTCTGTGCCTTCTTTGATGTGGCCATTGCTATGATCATTATGATTCCGGCAATAAGCAGATAGAGCAGGGGACTCTTGGCTGATGTCATGAGTGAGTCCATCATGAATGAGTCGTAGTTGCCGTGACCGTTGGCAAGGAAGTCGTTAAGAGAGTCGAGACCGGCAAGAGGCACACCGATGAAGTTTACAAGGTCGTTGCCTGCGAAAGCCATGGCAAGGGCGAATGTGCCGAGAAGCACAATCAGCTTGAACACGTTGATGCGCAGAAGATGGATTATCTCCATGAGTATTGTTGAGGCTATCAGTGTGATAATCATCAGCATTGATGTGTTCTCCTCAATCCATGTACGCGCTGTCTCAGCGATATACGGCGACTTGCCGATACCCTTGATAAGGATGAAGTATGTAAGTGTGGTGAACGCTATACCGCCGAATATGGCTATTGTGTAGCGCAGGTGTTTCTTGTAGTTGAATGTAAAGATCAGTCGTGAAATCCATTGCACGATAATTCCGAAGAAGAAGGCGATGGCCACCGACACGAATATGGCAATGATTACGCTCAGCGCCTTGTCGCTGTTAAGCAGGTCGTAGATGGTGAGTGACGGATCGGCATGCATCTTCAGCATAGCCAGGATGAATGTACCTCCGAGAAGCTCGAACACAAGCGATACTGTGGTTGACGTAGGCATACCGAGAGTGTTGAACACGTCGAGTATGATGACGTCAGTAACCATTACGGCCAGGAATATCGTCATTACTTCCTGAAAGGTGTAGTTCTCCGGCCTCATTATGCCATGGCGTGCCACGTCCATCATTCCGGCGCTCATCACGGCTCCGATAAGTACACCGACGGAGGCAACTATCAGCACCGTACGGTATTTGGCTACCTTGGCGCCAATGGCCGAGTTTAAAAAGTTAACCGCGTCGTTGCTGACGCCAACAAACAGGTCGAAGACTGCAAGCAAAAGCAGAAATGCGACAATTAAAAAATAAATTTCTGTCATAAACTGTAATTTGTTATGAGTGATTCCGTTTTATTTCACGCTGCAAAAGTAGAAAATACGTGTTACAGCGGTTTTAAACAGATGTTTCATTTATGTTACAATTATGACATTGCGCACTTTTTTGGTCGTATTATATAATAAGGTATACCTTTGTGTTTTGTGGCGGCAGCGTTGTGTTATATTGATTTTTTGCAGGTTAAGGTGATAAGAGTTCCGAATAGCACTGTGCCTGTGATAACGGCATAAGGGCCGGCATGGGTGAGTCTTTTTGCGTTATGAGTCAGACCGCTTGACCATGCCGGCCCTTATGCGCCGATGTTGCAGACGTAGTATTACACCCTCTGCTCGGTGTTGTTCAGTTTCAGCATGTTTTCGGGCACGCTGCTTTTTATTGTATCTATGAGCATGTTGAGCACGGCATGCCTTACGAAGCTCTTTGTCGTCATCATGATAATCTCTCTTGTCGGTATGGGGATGGCGAAGGGGCGTATCAGTTCTCGCTGCCTGTCGGAAAGCTGCGGCAGGGCAAGTTCGGGTATGAAAGTTATGCCCTTGCCGTTCTCAACCATGCGCATGAATGTCTCTATGCTCCCCAGGCTATATGTTGTCTTGCTTGTGCGTGCCTCCTTAAGGTCGCAGAATTTTACCAGCTGGTCGCGGAAGCAGTGTCCCTCGTCAAGCAGCCATATAAATTCGTTGTTAAGGTCGGCCGTGCGTATGCTCTTTTTCTCAAACAGCCTGTCCTCGCGCGACACGTATGCAATGAACTGCTCGTAGAAAAGTGTGGTAGATGCAAAATGTTCCATGTTGTCCAGCCTTACCAATATGGCCGCATCTATTTCGGCCCTTGCGAGGGCTCTTTTTATTTCTTCGGTCTTCATCTCTATGACCTTTAGCTCCATCTCTGGATGCTGCGATGTAAGCTGAGGAAAGAAGCGCGGCAGCAGATAAGGCGCTATGGTGGGCAGTATGCCTATCCTGAATGTTCCGCCAAGAGCCTGCTTGGCCTCAGCAACAATGTCTTTTATCTTTCTTGCGCGTATCAGCACCTTCCACGACTGCTCTATTACTCTCTGTCCTATTTCGGTAGGAGTAACGGGCTGTGCCGTGCGGTCGAATATCTTTATGCCCAGCTCGTCTTCAAGCTTTTGTATCATGGAGCTAAGTGTGGGTTGCGTTACTTTGCAGTATTCGGCTGCCTTGGCAAAGTGGCGCAGTCTGTAGACGGCCACGATATATTCCATTTGTTGTAGTGTCATGTTGCTGTTGCTTTTTGTCTTCAGGTCGCAAACATACACATAAATTCTGAAAAGATAAATTTTTGAACAGAATATTTTTGTGTTGTCATCATTTGTGGGTATGCCGTTTTGTATGTTCCGCTGCCGCATGCGGCTTAGTCCCTGCAGCAGCATGTTTTGCCCTGTTTCAGGCAGGTGTAGCTCCATGTCTGTATGTGCCTTATGGGGCCGTTATAGGTTTTTTCTATCATGCAATAGAAAAAATCTGTTTGCTTTGTTTTGTGTCGCAAGCTATCTTTGCATTGTCAAAACGACATAGAGCTGAAATTTAATAATAACAATTTAAAAAACTTATAGAAATATGGAACCAATTATCAATGCACAGATGCCTGAGTTCAAGGTACAGGCTTTTCAGAATGGAAGTTTCAAGACAGTTAGCAACGAGGATTTGAAAGGCAAGTGGGCTTTATTCTTCTTCTATCCTGCCGACTTCACTTTTGTTTGTCCTACCGAGCTCGTTGACCTCGCAGGCAAGTATGAACAGCTGAAGCAGATGGGCGTGGAGGTGTTCTCTGTCAGCACTGATACACATTTTGTCCACAAGGCATGGCACGATGCTTCTGACAGCATAAAGAAGATTGAATATGCAATGCTTGCCGACCCCACAGGCGTGCTCTGCCGCGGATTCGGTGTGATGAAAGAAGATGAAGGCGTGGCTTATCGCGGAACATTCCTCGTGAACCCGGAAGGACTTATAAAGATTGCAGAGATACAAGATAACAGCATAGGCCGTAATGCCGACGAGCTCTTGCGCAAGGTTGAGGCTGCACAGTTTGTGGCAACACACGACGGCGAGGTTTGTCCGGCTAAATGGAAGGCTGGCAGCGAAACACTGAAACCCAGCATAGACTTGGTTGGTAAGATTTAGTCTTTATTGTTCGGCCGGATTTTCTGATATGACATGTCAACGAATCCGGCCTTTCTTGACTTTTACGGACAGCATTTTTTAATTTATAGAAAAAACAGAACGGGTATGTTGGATAAAGGTATATTAGATCAGGTTAAATCGCTTTTTGGCGGACTGAAGTCTGAAATAGGAATTAAGGCCGTTTGTGGCGCTGCGCATACAAAGGCAGAGGAGTTTGGCGACTTCTTGAAGGATTTCTGCTCATGTTCAGACAAGCTGAAGCTTGAACTGACCGTAGAGGATAGTCTCAGACTTGAGTTTACATTATATAAAGACGGCGCCGACACAGGCATCGTGTTCCGTGGCATCCCCGGCGGACATGAGTTCTCATCGCTGCTGCTTGCAGTTCTCAATGCCGACGGACAGGGAAAGAACATGCCCGACGATATTGTTGCGCGCCGCATCAGAGCCATCGGTGGTGATATAAAGCTGCGCACTTATGTCTCGCTTACATGTACCAACTGTCCTGACGTGGTTCAGGCGCTGAATGTTGTGGCACTGCTCAATCCGTCGGTGAGTCATGAAGTTATCGACGGGGCACTGTGGCAGGACGAGGTTGAGCGTCTCGGCATACAGGGCGTACCGTCTGTTTATGCCGGCGACGAGCTTATCCATGTAGGCCGCGGCGACTTGTCGGCATTGCTGTCTAAACTTGAAGAAAAATTCGGCACTGCTCAGACTGCCGACAGCTTCGAGCCTGTTGAGCGAAGCTATGACGTTGTAGTTGTTGGCGGAGGACCAGCCGGTGCGTCTGCCGCAATCTATTCGGCTCGCAAGGGACTCCGTGTAGCCGTTGTAGGCGAGCGTGTCGGCGGTCAGGTTAAAGACACTGTCGGGATAGAGAACCTTATCTCGGTGCCTCACACCACGGGCGACAAGCTGGCATCCGACCTGATGAGCCATCTCGGACATTATGCCATTGACGTGTTTGAAAACAGAACGGTGGTGAAAGCCGAACTGGGCGGTAAGCAGAAGTATATCCATGCGGCAGGAGGCGAGAGCTTTGTTTCGCCGGCAGTGATAATAGCAACAGGTGCAAGCTGGCGCAGACTGGGCGTAGAAGGTGAGGCCGACTATATCGGCCGCGGAGTGGCTTTCTGTCCTCATTGCGACGGTCCGTTCTATAAAGGCCGGCATGTGGCAGTCATCGGCGGAGGCAATTCGGGCATAGAGGCAGCCATAGACCTTGCCGGAATATGTTCAAAGGTAACCGTACTTGAGTTTGCAGATGAGTTGCGTGCCGACACTGTGCTTCAGGATAAGGCCAGGAGCCTTGACAATGTTGAGATATTCACGTCGATGCAGACAATGAGAGTGATTGGCGACGGCAAGAAGGTGACGGCCATTGAGGTGAAAGACCGCAAGACCGAAGAGGTGAAGACCGTGGAGCTCGACGGCATATTTGTGCAGATAGGACTGGCAGCAAACAGCAAGTCGTTTGAAGGTCAGCTGGAACTTACGCCGCGGAAGGAGATAAAGACAGATGCTTATTGC
Source organism: Xylanibacter rarus (assembly GCF_001275135.1). GTDB lineage: Bacteria > Bacteroidota > Bacteroidia > Bacteroidales > Bacteroidaceae > Prevotella > Prevotella rara. The sequence goes on from NZ_LFQU01000011.1 coordinate 109,238, forward strand.
AGAACCTCTATAGCAGGCGTGTATGCTGCCGGCGACGTTACCGACGTGCCTTACAAGCAGATTATAATTGCGATGGGCGAGGGTGCCAAGGCTGCCCTTTCTGCTTTCGACGATAGGGTGAGAGGACTGATATGATGCCTGAGTGCGGTTTAGTTCAATAGGTAATAATCACATATTTTCATTTTAT
>NZ_LFQU01000012.1 GCF_001275135.1 Xylanibacter rarus
ATTTAAATTATCTGATATTAACAACCTTCTACTTATAGTGTGTATTGAAAATAAAAGCCTAAGAATATAATAAATTCTTAGGCTTTTTATCTTTTAGTATACTGCTAATTTAGTCGGGGCGACAGGATTCGAACCTGCGACCACCTGGTCCCAAACCAGGCGCGCTACCGGACTGCGCTACACCCCGTAGCCAAATCTTTAAATTTGCGATGCAAAGGTACTACGTTTTTTTTTAAACATGCAAATTTTACAGCATTTATTTAATTATATTTTGCTCAACAAAGATTTTTTTCAGTGCTTGAACACCTTTCTCTACTTGTTCCACAGTATGGGTTGCCATTAATGCAAATCTAACAAGTGTATCTTGTGGTGCGCATGCAGGAGGGATAACAGGGTTTATAAATACGCCTGCATCAAAAGCCAATTTAGTAACGAGGAAGGTCTTATCTACATCTCTAACATAAAGAGGTATAATAGGACTTTCTGTGTCTCCTATTTCAAAACCTTCTTCACGGAAGCGTTTTAATGCATATTTTGTAACTGTCCAAAGGTTTTCAATACGCTCAGGTTCTTTGCGTATGATGTGCAGGGCTTCCATTGCAGCAGCTGTAGCAGCAGGGGTATTGGATGCGCTGAATATATAAGTTCTGCATGTGTGGCGCAAATAGTTTATGGTATCTTTATCACCGGCAATAAAACCTCCTATGCTGGCGAGGCTTTTAGAGAAAGTACCCATGATAAGATCAACGTCATCAATTACGCCAAAATGGTCGCATACGCCTCTTCCTTCTTTTCCAAAAACTCCTAGTCCATGTGCTTCGTCTACCATTAGAGAAGCATTATATTTTTTCTTTAAACGAACAATTTCAGGTAAATTTGCAAGATCACCTTCCATTGAGAAGACGCCATCAACGACAATAAGTTTTATTGACTCGGGTTTGCATTTTTGGAGTTGTTTTTCCAAGTCTTCCATATCGTTGTGCTTATATTTTAAGCAAGTTGCGAATGAAAGACGTCGTCCGTCAACAATACTTGCATGATCGCGGTCATCGCAAATGATATAATCTTCACGTCCACAAACAACGGAGAGTACACCGGCATTTACAGAGAAACCTGTAGAAAAGCATAATGCTTCGTCTTTATGCTCAAATTCAGCAAGTTCCTTTTCGAGTTGTACATGTATGTCAAGTGTTCCATTCAAGAAACGGCTTCCTGCACAACCACTTCCATATTTGTCTAATGCATCTTTTGCAGCGGCCTCAACACGCGGGTCACCAGTTAATCCAGTGTAAGCATTAGAACCGAACATAAGCACTTCATGTCCGGCCATTTGAACCTCAGTGCCTTGTTTGCCTGTTATTTCACGGAAGTAAGGGTAAACACCAGCTTCCATGAACCTTTGTGGTTCACGGTAATTTTTGTATCTTTCTTGTAATAGTCCCATATTATAAATAGGTGTAGATTTTCTACATTGTTTTGATTAGGCTGCAAAGATACAAAAAAATGTGTAAATCATAAGAAAAAAAATAGAAAAGTGTTTTTTTTGCAAAAATATTATAAGTAATAAAAATGGTTTGTACTAAAATATTATTATTTTTGCAAGACGATGGCAGGAAAGAAAAAGATAATATTTGTTGTGAACCCGATATCTGGAACGACAAGAAAATCGGGTATCTGTAAACTTATTGAGAATAATCTCGATAAGGAATATTATGATTTCTCAATAGTTGAAACCCAATACAGCGGGCATGCTTCTGAGATATCCAGAGAAGCCAAAGATAGAGGGGTTGATGTTGTTGTTGCTGTTGGAGGTGATGGGACAATAAATGAAGTGGCGCGTTCAATTGTTAATTCGGATACGGCATTAGGTATTATTCCATGTGGTTCTGGAAATGGATTGGCTAGGCATTTAATGATACCGATGGATATGCATAAGGCTCTTGAGGTAATTAATAAGCATACGGTGCATGACTTGGATTATGGTATTATTAACGGAATACCATTTTTCTGTACATGTGGTATGGGGTTTGATGCTTTTATTAGTATGAAGTTTGCCGAGTCAGGAAAGCGCGGCCCTGTTTCATATCTGGAGAATATTTTGCGGGAAGGATTAAAGTATAAACCGGAAACTTACGAGATAGAGGATGAAAACGGGAAAACCAAATATAGGGCTTTTCTTGTTTCATGTGCCAATGCATCCCAATATGGAAATAATGCATATATAGCACCACAGGCATCCATGAGTGACGGATTGCTTGATGTTATAATAATGGAACCTTTTGATATGATTGATGCACCGCAGATTAGTATAGATATGTTTAATAAAACTTTAGATCGGAATGCAAGGATAAAAACATTCCGTACTAGGCATATCTTGGTTCATCGTCAAAAGGAAGGATATATACACTATGATGGCGATCCTGTTATGGCAGGGGCTGATGTGGATATATCCGTTGTCAATAAGGGTATAAAGGTTATAATTAATCCTTTGGCAGATAAAGCAAAAAGGCAGCCAAACATGGTGCAAAATGCCTTCAGTGATTTTTTTAACGATATAAGTAATATGCGTACAGACATTGGCCGTCAAGGACGCCATATTCATATTTTGAATAAAATATTACTTAAACGCTTAAATAATCTGTGACTTCTTATAAGTTTGGACGCTTGCTATTTTATGTTTAGGCGTATGATCCTTATTCCTGTCATTGTCTTTTGCTTTTGCAGGTAATTGTATAAAGTCATAGGTTCTTCAACAACTTTGTGGTGCAGGCTAGATGCGTTAAGCATGTGCAGCCCGTCTTTATGCCATATGGCAAATCCGATGTGTTGAATATCCAGTCCTTTTAGACTTGTTGTGGTAGCAATGATGTCACCATCTTGAATTGTTCTTCTGACAGTGTTAGTGTTCTTAACCTCCGTCTTGGGAATGTATTTGTATGTTTTCTGATTAATGTTCTGTTCTGTTTTTCTTATTGTGGGGATATACTTAGGATTTTCCTTCAGCATCTTATATTTAGAGGGATTTTCAGACATGTAAAATACATTTATTCTTTGGGTATTGGTGAAAGGCGGTGCAGGGCTTTGTATTTCCTTACAAATTCCTTTCTTTGTATTGTTCTCTATCCAATCCGTGAAATAGTGAAGTCTTTGTGTGTAATGAGGTTGTGACTCGTCCCTGTATCTTATTTTTTTAAGATTGTCACAGAAACTTTTAAATGTGTATTTCTTTTCACTCATGCACATTGAAAGGGCTACGACATTTTCAACATAGGTGGTGCAGTCTAGTTGCCTCAAATTGATAACTAATTTTTCTTTCTTGTTTATCTCTAGTGTGTGTGCTACATAGGGAATACCTTTAAGCTTCCGGGCAAAGTATATTATATAGTTGGTGCTTTCCGGTTGTTTTTTCGCGTCGTTTAATAATTTAATAACGCGAATGCTGTCTGATGGTTTGTAGTCAACCTCATAAGCATAGGTTGTTACGTATGACAAAACAGCAATGAATAATAAAAATAATTTCTTCATATTATTTCCTTCCTATATTTATTCCAAAGTAAAAGTTTAATGAACCGAATACATTATTAGTGGAGAATTGGCTTTTTCTATAATTATATGAGTGAAGAATTGTACTTGCTCCGGCATAAAATTTTGTATTGTTCCATACTATTCCGAATCTTCCAACTCCATCAATATTTACATCTCCAAATTTAAAGTCTCTAAGTGAGAATTCCGATTTATAGTGTAGGTCGCCAGTAGACCTTTTGTATGCTAATGCAACTGACAGTGATGCTGCAAAAAGCCAATTACGTGCAAAAACCCAATTGTATGCGTATCCGCCTGAAATTGAATATGATGTGTAACGTACTTTGTTAAACATTAATCCAGAATCAAGCTTTACATTCTGGTATTTGTCGCTAATGTTGTTTTCCACGACATTTTTAAGTTTCTCATAATCCAAATCAAGCTTGTGGGTGGTATATCCTATGCCAAGCAACGGAGATCCGCAACTGCGTTTCTGACATGTACTTTGGCTGAAAGCCGCCGGATATGAAAATTTTTTGTGGTTGAATATGTAGTATAAGTCAAAACCTTTAATTCCAACGGTAAGTCCGGAAAATGGAATACCTTTTAATGTATGGCTGTTAAGGCCGTTTCCTAGGTATGCTTCGCGTATCTTATAGTCGTTGCCCGTTTGTCTATAATACAGGTCGATTCCAAACATAGAGCTGTAAAGGCTTAGTTCGAACTCTTTCTTATTGTTGTCGTTGCTGATATGGCCTATGTCAAACGTATACCCAAGAAATATCCATCTCCATCCAACATAAGGTCCGATTCTGATTGTTGGTTCAGGAGCAAATGTGATATACTGACCTGATTTGCTTTCAAGTCTATATATCTCATATGTATTGGTGTTTTGCAGCATTATTGTATAATTATAATGTTGCGGTTCTATATAGTTTGTGTCTATCTCATTGAAGTCTTTAAATATCTTTGTGAATACCTTTCCTATTCGTCTGAATATTGTGTTTTTCTTTTCGGTTTTTATCGTGTCGTTGGTTGAATAAGCCAATGACACGGCAGAAACCAAAAATAAACTTAAAATCAGACGTTTCATATTCATAAACTTAGAATTTTCCTAATATGCGGTCCATGACCCAATTGACAGGAGTCGCTGATACACTTGTGCATGAGCACGCTCCGAATCCTTGCAGGTCTTCAACAACTGCTTTAATTATTGGCAGCTGAACGTATGGGGGATTTTCTACTGTTATATATTTTTCGTCATCGTTTGTGACAAGATGGATCGGGTCGTAGTTGTATACAGAAAAGCTAAGCTTTCCCTTACTTCCAACAATATCGATTCTGTCTTCTTTTGCAGATTGGTGGCCAACGAAGCACCATGAGCCACTTCCTGGAACACCGCTTTCAAACCTGAAGCATGCACTTATGCTGTCTTCTGTCTGATAAAGTCCGGCGCGGTTGGCACATATACCTTCAGCTTCTGTTATTACTCCAAACAGATCCTGCATCAAGTCAAGCTGGTGTGGAGCCAAGTCGTAGAAATAGCCACCTCCGGCTATGTCCGGTTGTAATCTCCATGGGAGTTTTTCTTTTGAAGAATAATCTAAATCACGCGGAGGGCAAGAAAAACGTATTTGCACGTTCATTATCTCACCAATAGTTTTGTTTGTTATGATTTCTTTGACGCGTTTGAAATATGGAAGATACCTTCTGTAGTAGGCGACGAAACATGGAATCCCGGTCTGCTCGCTGACCCTGTTGATTCTTACGCAGTCGTCATAATTAGCAGCCAGAGGCTTTTCTACGTATACAGGTTTTCCTGCTCTCATTGCCATTATTGCGTATGTGGCATGGCTTGAGGGGGGGGTGGCAATATAAATGGCGTTAACGTCGGGGTCGTCGATAAGCTCTTGTGCATCTGTATACCATTTGCTTATTTTATGTCGCTCTGCGTATGAGCGCGCCTTCTTCTCATTGCGGCTCATTACGGCAATCACTTTTGAGCCTTCTATTTCGTTAAAGGCCGGGCCTGATTTTTTTTCAGTAACCTCTCCGCAACCAATAAATCCCCATTTTAACAGTTTCATATTCTTGATGTTAACGATTTTTATTGTGGAAGTATTCTTTTCTTAGTAAACGTTTGGAGCCGCATGCTTTTTATTTATCTTAAAAAGATAATACATTAAGGAGCTTGTTTGACAAACTCTATTTGTTATGCAACTTATCTTCTGCAAAGTTAGCAATTTTTATTGATAATACCATTTCATAATATCCGGAATATTATTACCTTTGCATTAATTAATTAAAAAATGAAATGAACAATCTTAAGCAAGAGTTTTTAAATAAGAGCCGTAGTTATACGGCTTGTATCTCTGCATCTCATAGGATGCTGTTTGACAATATACGTGCTATATTCAGACATACATGGTTATACACTTTGCTTTTGGCCATGTCAATAGCTTTGTTATCTATTTTTTATACAAGGGCTTTAACGGATGGTGGCTATACACATCCTTCATACACCCTCTTAATGGTCTCTGTTGTCTTGGTCGCTTGTTTTCATGTGGGATATGTCTCGCGTATATTTATGCTTCTTGGCCATCAGTCTATGAAGTGGAATTTAGTTAGATGTATCAGACTCCTTGGGGTGTACTTGTGTATAATGGCTATAGTTTCTGTGGTGCAATGGGGGCTTGTTTATCTGGTTATAGGAACTGGTCCGTTTGTCCCTCTTGACAAAATGCCTGTAATTGCATGCGTTATCATTGGAGTTTCATTGTTCTTTTCATGTGTCTTGCTTCCGTATGTTTACGTATTTGTTAAATATTTGATGGAGCCTGATAGTAAATTGAGCAAGATCTTATTTAAGGCATACAAGGTGGGATGGCGTTATTGGGGATTTATATTTATCACACTTTTATTGGCTGCTTTATGTGCTGCCGTTTGCATGTTCTTTGTTTCTATCCCAATGCTTATAATTTCTATGGCTAATACATTGTCGGCAATTGGCGTAGGATATATGGGCGATCCTTCTGGCTTGCCTTCTTATTTTAGTGTATTGCAATATGTTGTTGTGGCTCTGTCGTCATTTATATGTCTTTATGTTTATGTTTTTGTGATTTTCGTATGTTATTTTATGTATGGAAGCATAGAAACCCGTGAGAAAGAGCGAAAAGAATTCTTGAAGATAAAATAATGAGCTTACAAATTTAAGTTTTTGCGTCAGTACATTTTGTAACTATTATAGCTTATATAGTGTCTGTTTGTCAGATTCTGCGTTTCGCGGAAATCTGGCAAATAAGCATAACATTCTAGTTGATTTGTTGTACTTATGGTACTTTTTCGTTGTGTGTTGAGTGTCTTATATCGTAAAATATAGATAAAAGCAGTTGTTTGTGTAGCAAAATACATTGATTTGTAATGTAAAACACATTGTTTTTCATTGCAAATCATGATGTTTTATGGCGTAAAATGTGTCTTTTTATTTGGTATTTTATATGTTGAAGATGTTTGATTTTTTAAACATTAATCTGTAACTTGCTGAATTATAACGTATTACGTGTTGTGCGTGATTTCGTAACTTTTTCGATTGTATTTTTATTATTTGTGTTTATCTCTTTATTTTGTGGCATTCTTGAAAAGCAGGATGGTACTTTTTTCTTGGTTTTTGTGATGTTTTGATAACGTAATCCGGAATGCTCCGTATGTGATATAAATAAGGTTTTGTCTTTTATAGTAAATGACATATAGAATGGTAATGTTTAATTTGTATTATTTTATCGACTGACAGATAGATAATGAATGCTTTGTTAATTAAAAGGTGTTGGCTTATATTGTTATTAAGGCTTATTAGAATTAGAACCTATATAAAACAAAAATTGATTGTCTCACGACAACCAATCTTTTATTAACCTTAATAATCTAATACCATGAAAAACACGATGCAAAGGTATTCTAATTATTTCTTTTCTCCAAATATAATCTCTAAAAGAAATGATTTTCTAACATTTTTTAAAATTTTGACCATTCCATTTAAAAGAAATTTTCTTTATTATCGCATTTATTTCGTTATTGTTGTCTTTTTGAATAAATGGAATACTCAAGTTAAATGTTATACAGTTTGATTTTTCGTCCCATTGTGCAGCAAGCATAACAGGTTCTATGCAATTATATAGATTTTTAAATTTGTCTTCCGGCATTGAGTCTGGTTTTTGTGTGAACATACTTAAAATGGTATCTTCATCATTATCGACGGGAAGTCCAAATGTTGAGTTTATTGCTTGCCATTCTGTTGAATAGAATTTTACTGTGCTTTCTTTGAGCGGACTTTTAATTGTCTTGATTACGCATAGTATTTGCGTAGAGTCGTTTCCACGCAGAAGCTTGAGCTGCATTTCTGTAGTCTTATTCATGTTAATTTTTGCATAATCAAAGCTAATGGTGTCAATTGAAGTTGCCCCGTTAAAAGTGTTCTTTACTTTTACAGAATCTTTAGAGCCTGTAAATTTTAATAATTCTTCTTTCTGATCGTTTGTGATATAAGGTAAAATTTCATCAGGAATGTTACCTATAACTTCTTTAATTGATATTTGGCCCATAATGTTGGTTGTGCAACAAAGCAGGGAAATGAGTAATGCAAATATTTTCATTTTATTCTTATTGATTGAAAGGGTGAATATACTATTGTCTTTTGCAAATTGTGGCCGGCATTTTTTACCACTATCTTGTATGTTTTTATTGTTTTATTTAAGCTTGATATCATGCAATAGATGTATAGAGGAAGCCAATGATATCTTTATCGGTTGTCCAAATAGGTGATGTTGTAATTTATTTAATCTGTTTTGTTCTATAGCTTCTTTTTCTATTGTATTCATGTGTCTGTATTAAATGAGATAATTTTGTTTTTAGTCTGCAATATTACACTTTTATTTTGATATTCGCAATAAAAACTCAGAAAAATACTTTTACTGTAATTTTTATAGCGTTTTTCCTTTCAAATACAATGCTTTAGTGGCACTTTGAGTGTTATACTAAAATTATTAGGATATAATGGTTGATAATTCGGAGTTTTTTAATACTTTTGCAAGTCGAAAGGGTGCATCATTAAAACATTGTAATACAAGAGATGATACCTACTGCAATATAATTGCTTCACTGTTGTGCAAAAACAGAATTGGATGCAGGTCCAATAATAAAGCAGAATGTTGTCAGAACAATTTATAAGGACACTTCGTGGAATTTTGTCTTTAAAAGGCGTGATTTGGGAAATGTCTTTGTTAGAGCTGTAAAAGCATATTGAACGGGATGTCCTGACATGTCTTGGAGGCTGTTGTCGATGTTATAAACCATAAGGATGATCGTTTGATACATGAAGATTCTGATATGTTGTGTTATCTGCTTATGTTGTTTGCGTACAAGGGTTTGAGGATAAAGGTGTTGTAGAGAAGCTACAGGATGTAATGGTCCTGAATGGCATAAACATTAAAATATTAAAAATATAGATTATGTATATTGATTATAAAAATGTAAATATATATCAAGATGATGTATGTGTGCTTGGCAATGTGAATTTTCATGTTGATGAAGGTGAGTTTATTTATATCATCGGAAATGTAGGTACAGGAAAAAGCAGCTTGCTTAAAACTTTGTATTGTGAGCTTGATATTGATGAAGGAGATAATGCAACAATCCTTGGACGAGACCTATTTAAAATTAAACGTAAAGAAGTACCGGCTTTGCGAAAGGAACTAGGAATAATATTTCAGGATTTTCAATTGTTGCATGACAGAAATGTTTATAAGAATCTATGCTTTGTATTGAAATCAACGGGCTGGAAAAATAAAAGGAAATAGATGAGCGCATTGATGAAGTGCTGGATGCTGTTGGTATGTCAGAAAAGAAAACAAAAATGCCTTATGAACTTTCTGGAGGAGAGCAACAACGAATAGCTATTGCTCGCGCAATATTAAATAAACCGAAAATAATTATTGCAGATGAACCGACCGGTAATCTTGATCCTGAAACAGCGGATAATATTGTAAATTTGCTGAAGCAGATAAGTCAGACCGGGACGGCTGTAGTAATGTCAACACACAACATCTTGATGCTTGATAAGTATCCTGGTATCGTTTACCAGTGTAAGGAAGGTAAAATTAACGACATAACTAATATATATAACAAAAGTCTTTTTGATGAAGAAGACTAATATAAAATAAAAATATAAAAAGATACGATTATGATAGTAATGAAGTTTGGTGGCACATCAGTTGGCTCGCCTGAGCGCATGAAGCATGTTGCCTCATTGATTACAAATAGTGGAAAACCAGTTTTTGTCGTTTTGTCTGCAATGTCAGGTACGACAAATTCTTTGATTGAAATATCTGATTATTTATATAAGAAGAATCCGGAGGGCGCAAATGATGTTATAAATCGTTTGGAAAAAGCATATATGAAACATGTAGAAGAACTTTATTCTACAGAGAAATGGAAGAATGAAACAAAAATATTCCTCCAAAATGAATTTAATTATTTACGTTCTTTTACAAAAGATCTTTTCACTAGTTTTGAAGAAAAAAGCATTGTTGCTCAAGGTGAGATAATGAGTACCAATATGGTAACCAATTACTTAAAAGAGTGTGGCTACAATGCTGTTTTGCTTTCTGCACTGGATTTCATGCGTACTGATAAAAATTCAGAACCAGATTCTTCATACATTAAAGATAAATTACAGAATTTGTTGGAGCAGAATCCTGGCCAACAGGTTTATATTACACAGGGATTTATCTGTCGCAATGCTTACGGAGAAATAGATAATCTGCTTCGTGGAGGCAGTGATTATACTGCGTCATTGGCAGGAGCTGCTATAAATGCAGATGAGATACAAATATGGACAGATATAGACGGTATGCATAATAACGACCCGCGTGTGGTTGATAAAACTGAAGCTGTTCGCCAGTTACATTTTGAGGAAGCTGCGGAACTTGCATATTTCGGTGCAAAAATATTACATCCGACATGTGTGCAGCCGGCAAAGTATGCAGGTATTCCTGTGCGTTTGTTGAATACAATGGACCCTGCTGCACCGGGAACTATTATAAATAATGAAACTGTAACAGGTAAAATTAAGGCTATTGCTGCTAAAGATAATATTGTGGCAATTAAGATAAAGAGTAGCCGTATGCTACTTGCTACAGGATTCCTTCGTAAGGTCTTTGAGATTTTTGAGAGTTATCAGACGGCAATAGATATGATAACAACAAGTGAGGTCGGTGTTTCTATGAGCATTGATAACGATGCGCATCTTAATGATATTGTTGCAGAATTAAAGAAATATGGAACTGTAACAGTTGACCGCGATATGTGTATAATATGTGTTGTCGGTGATTTGGATTGGAGTAATGTCGGCTTTGAGACATTAGCTACAGATGCGATGAAGAATATTCCTGTAAGAATGATTTCTTATGGAGGAAGTAATTATAATATATCTTTCTTGGTAAAAGAATCTGATAAGAAACGAGCTTTACAAAGTTTGAGTGATACATTGTTTAATAAAAGTGAAAATTGAAAATGAAGGGTGTTTTTCCAATTGAAAAATTTAAAAAGACGGATACGCCATTTTATTACTATGATACAGATTTGTTGCGTGAAACTTTAAATACGATAAATAAAGAGGCCGGCAAATATGAAAATTTTTGTGTGCATTATGCAATAAAAGCAAATGCTAACCCAAAGATTTTAAATATAATATGTCAGGCCGGATTGGGAGCTGACTGTGTTAGTGGAGGTGAAATATTAGCGTCACTTAATGCAGGCTTTCCTTCAAATAAAATTGTATTTGCAGGAGTAGGGAAGAATGACAAAGAAATAAAACTCGGTTTAGAAAAAAATATTTTTTGCTTTAATGTAGAGAGTATACCTGAACTGGAAGTGATTAATTGTCTTGCAGAAAACAGCGGTAAGGTCGCTTCTGTAGCATTGCGTATCAACCCTGATGTTGGAGCACATACACATGCTAACATAACGACAGGACTTGCTGAAAATAAGTTTGGCATTGCGATGTCGGATATGGAGAATGTTATTGCAAGAATCTCACATATGAAGAATGTGAGATTCATGGGATTGCATTTCCATATAGGTTCACAAATCCTTGATATGGGCGATTTTGTGGCATTATGTAATCGTATTAACGAGATTCAAGTTAAATTGGAGGCTCATCATATTAATGTTGAGATGATAAATGTTGGTGGCGGACTTGGTATTGATTACCAACATCCAAACCGTGTTTCAATACCGGATTTTAAATCATATTTTGAAACGTATGCAAAACATCTTAAACTCCGTAAGGGGCAGAGTCTTCATTTTGAACTTGGGCGTTCTGTTGTTGGTCAATGTGGATCTTTAATAACGAAGGTGTTATATGTAAAAGAGGGTACAGCTAAGAAGTTTGTAATTGTTGATGCCGGGATGACAGACCTTATACGACCAGCTTTATATCATGCATATCATAAGATTGAAAACATTAGTAATGATGGATGTATAAATACTTATGATGTTGTAGGCCCAATATGTGAGTCTAGTGATGTTTTTGCTAAATCAATAGATTTGGACGAATGCCATCGTAATGATATAATTGCTATACGTTCCGCTGGTGCTTATGGTGAAATTATGGCATCTCAATATAATTGTCGTTCTTTGCCAATTGGCTATATTAAGGAAGATATATTGTAATTAAAAAATAGAATTGAATAATGCTAATTTTAGACAATATAACAATCGTTATTTGTATAATTTTGGTGATTTCTGCACTCTGTTCTTCTTTATTTGATACGTTTTTTAAAAAAATGGTCGATAAAGAAGAAACAGATTCTGCAGAGAATTTAAAGCCTGTATCAGTTGTCATTATTTCGGATAATAATTCTGTAGAGTTGGATAATAATCTGAAATATTTTCTTTCTCAGGATTATTCTGCCGGATATGAAATAATTGTTGTTGTAAGTCGTGATGAAGATGGAACGGCAGATGTTTTGAAAACGTACAATAAGTATAAAAACTTATATACTACATTTGTACCAGAAACATCTCGGTATATGAGTCGACGAAAACTTGCAATAACATTAGGTGTGAAGGCAGCTAAAAATGATTTGATTTTATTAACTGATGCCGTGTGTAAACCTGTTTCTAATCATTGGATTGAAGGCATGAGTACCAAATGTAGGGATGGAATAAATCTTGTTATTGGATATAGTAATTATTCTGATGACACAGGTCAATTTAAAACGTTCTATCGCCTTCATAAGGAATATACCTATATGTATGAAGCGTTTAAAGGTTTTGCTTACAGTACTTATGGTAATAATCTGTTGTTTAAGAAGGCCGATTTTATGTCAGGTCGCGGATTTCAAGGTAACTTGAAATATGTTAGAGGTGAATATGATTTTTTAGTTAATAAATATTCTAAATTCGGGAGCGCAGCTATTGCAATATCTAAAGATGTAATGTTAGTAGAAGATAAGCCCTCAAAAAAAGCTTGGAATAATAAAAACACGTTTTATTTCGAAACGCGTAAACACCTTCAACGTAGTTTTAGACATAGACAAATATTTAATATGGATGTGCTGGGGCTTTATCTTTGTTTCATATTAGTGATTTTTTCTGTAATATATTCAGTTCTTTCTGCCAGGTTTGTAATATTGCCTTTTTCTTTTATGGCATTGGTGGTTCCTTTTATTTCTAGAATAATATGTGCGAAACGTGTGCTTAATAGATTTAATGCAAATGTAAGTTTATGGAAAGTTATTCCATTTGAATTGGCTCTGCCTTTCAGTAATTTCAGATTTGCAATAAAATACATATTATCAGATAAATATGAATATATAAGTCATAAATCATAATGAATTATGAAAGTCTTGCATTTTATACCAAATTTTGCTGATATAAATGAGTCTGTAGGACTTCAGTATAAAATAGCTCTAATTAAGGCTATGGCAGAAAGTGCAGAAGTACATTTATTGTGTGCTGACTATCCTGGTATCGATATGGGAAGTGTGCATGTCCATAAATTCTCTCTCTTGAAGAATTTGTTTGGTAGATGGCATTCTTCCTTCAAGAAGTTTTTGGCAGATATACGTCCGGATGTGGTACATATTCATGCATGTTGGAATATATATGCATACTATCTTCAGAGATGTTGTGAAAAGTATAGAATTCCTACAATCATAACATTTGACAGACAATTGGAGGCCTGGCATTCGTCGGGCCATTATTGTTTATGTAATTTTTTTAAATCTGTTATTTATCAACGATATATAGTGTCGCATGCAAAAGTCTTGCATGCTGTTTGCGATAATGAGATATGTAGCATATCTGATTATGTTGGATATCCAACGCTTTTATGTAAAATCTTAGGGATAAGATCAGAACATGCAAATACGCTCCATATTGATGAATCAAATGGGGATATTGGTAATGTGGAATATGATGTATATGTTTCAAAACAAAATAAGAATATTAGGAATATTGTATTAATTGATATATTCAATGAAATTTATGAAAAATCAATTAGTCCATTGTCTGATAGGCTAATTGGGATGTATCAAATAGTTGTTGACAGTAATCCATTTTGGCTTATGAGTTCTGAAGATTGTTGTGCAGAAGATATTTTGTTGTATGCAGGTGCAACGGAAAATATTGCTGGCTTACAATTGTCAGATAATCAACGTAGGATTCTTTCAACGCTTGATGATAAAGCATGGCGTAGAATTCTTTTACATTCATATAACCAAGGAATATTAGAATTTGTTTTTTCTGGAATTGAAAAATATAATTTATCCCAACCTTTTTCACAAGAACAAATTGGTGGGATATTTTGTCTCTTGGAAAATAAGTCTCAGCGTATTACTAATATAAGAAATACTTCAAAAATTAAGACTGATTCAAGTCTTTCAGATCTTGAACGTGATATCATGATTAAGATAATGACAATCTTATATGGTATAAAGCATCGTATAGAGATTAAAAGAAAAGATATGTTAGATTTATATCTTAGCTTAAAATATAATAATTTTGATGAAATTCAGTTATATAATAAAGTTCATGAGACCGGTATTTTAAAAGATACAGCGCGCTTGTTTCAAATAATGAAAGAGCGTTATGGGTTAAGTGAAGGCTTTATGTTTATAGAACCGATTAATGATAGTAAAACGGAGAAATTGAGAAAAATGTTTTTTAAATCTAATATACAATGAAGACAAGGAATTATGACATTGAAAAGGACTTAAAGTATTTGCAATTGTTGTCTCATACTTTTCCGACAATTGCTGATGCCAGTACAGAGATTATAAATTTGCAGGCGATATTGAATTTGCCTAAGGGTACTGAACATTTTCTTGCAGATTTACATGGTGAGTATAAATCTTTTCAGCATGTATTAAAGAATGCTTCTGGTAATATTAAACGTAAGGTTAATGAAATCTTTGGCAATGATTTGCGTGAATCGGAAATCAGGGAATTGTGTACTTTGATATACTACCCCAAAGAGAAGCTTGAACTTGTAAAAGCCAGTGAGCCGGATTTGGAGGATTGGTATCATATAACAATACATCAGCTTGTAAAGGTTTGTAGGGATGTTTCTAGTAAATATACACGCTCTAAGGTTAGAAAGTCTTTACCGAAGGATTTCTCTTATATTATTCAGGAACTTCTTCATGAACGTACAGATGATATAGATAAAGCTGCTTATGTTAATGTCATAATCGAAACAATAATATCAACGGGACGCGCGGATGATTTTATTATTGCTATTTCTCATGTGATACAGCGTTTGGCAATTGATCTATTGCATGTGTTAGGTGATGTCTATGACCGTGGACCAGGTGCGCATATTATAATGGATGTACTAACGAATTATCACAATTGGGATATTCAATGGGGAAACCATGACATACTTTGGATGGGGGCTTGTGCCGGTAACGATGCATGTATATGTAATGTAATACGTTTGTCTTTGCGTTATGCAAATCTTGTTACGCTGGAAGAAGGGTATGGTATAAATCTTATTCCATTGGCAACATTTGCGATGGAGCATTATGGCGATGATCCTTGTGAGGAGTTTATGCCTAAAATTAATGGAGGCAGTACAGATATTGACGATAAGACAAAACGGTTGACTGCATTGATGCATAAAGCTATCACTATCATTCAATTTAAGGTGGAAGCTTCCATGATAAAACGTCATCCTGAATGGGATATGCAAGATAGACTTTTATTGGAATGTATTGATTATGATAATGCGACATGCAATATCTCAGGAAAGCCTTATGAAATGAAAAGCTGCTGTTTCCCGACAGTGAATCCTAATGCACCATATGAATTGACACCAGATGAGATTATACTTATGAGTAAACTTCATCACTCGTTTACCGTTAACGAGAAACTTCATAAGCATATAAGGCTATTGTTGAGTCATGGTTCATTATATACTATAATTAATGATAATCTTTTATTTCATGCTTCCGTTCCTTTAAACGATGATGGTAGTCTTAAAGAAGTGGAACTTTGTAAAGGTCATAAGTACAAAGGACGTGAACTGATGAATAGGACGGAACATATTATTAGAAATGCATTCCAAAATGATTCAGATCCGCGTGAGAAGGAATTTTCTGTAGATTATTTCCTTTACTTGTGGTGTGGGCGAAATTCAGTTTTGTTTGATAAGTCTAAGATGGCAACTTTTGAACGTTACTTTCTTAAGGACAAATCTACATATAAAGAGGAAAAAGGAAATTATTTTAAATTAAGAAACAATGAGGAAGAGTGTGATGCCATTCTTGATGCTTTTGGAGTGAGCGGTCAGAATAGGCATATTATTAATGGACATGTCCCTGTTCATGTCGTAAATGGAGAGAATCCGATAAAGGCTAATGGTAAGCTAATGGTTATTGACGGCGGATTTTCGCAGGCATATCATGAAGAAACGGGTATTGCCGGATATACATTGGTTTATCATAGTAGAGGCTTCCAGCTAGTTCAGCATGAACCATTTACGAGTACAGAAGATGCAATACTTAGAGGGTCCGATATTAAAAGTACGACACAGATTGTTGAAATGTCATCACATAGAATGCTTGTGGCAGATACAGATATAGGACGTGATTTGAAAAAGCAAATTGCAGAGTTGGAAAAACTGCTTTATGCTTATAGGCATGGTTTTATTAAAGAATTACGCTAACAATTGAGAATCATTGAGGTAGTCCAAGATTTTGTGGTGAAAGCAAAATCTTGGACTATTTCAATATTAAACAATGTGTGTGTAACAATCTTCAAATATGCAATCAAGATTTTCTATCTCTTTTTCAAATATACCGAATAAAGCACTTCCACTTCCCGTCATTGAAGCGTAAATAGCGCCTAAATCATATAGCCTGTTTTTAATTCTACCTATTTCTGGATGTATAGTGCAGATGCTATTTTCAAAATCGTTTATCAGTTCTTCTTTCCATGTTTCTATCGGCTGTGTTACGATTTCTTTGCAGCATTTTATTGGCTGTTTAACTATGATGTTTGAAAAAGCCTCTTTCGTACTTATCATTACGGGAGGTTTTACAATCGCAATTTTATATTTGCTCAAATTGATGTCTATAGGTGTCAATATTTCTCCGATGCCCGTTGCGTATGATGGCTGTGGATTTATGAAAAAAGGGCAGTCTGCACCTAATTTAGCTGCAAAAGATTGCATGTCTTTTATAGACATTTTCAGGTTAAACATCTCGTTTAACATTTTTATTGTATACGCACAATCAGACGAACCTCCACCCATGCCGGCTTGCGTTGGAATATTTTTGGTAAGGGTTACATTGACATTTGGAATTTGTGGATAGTATTTTTTAAGAATATTATAAGCTTTAACAATTAAGTTTTGTTGTAAATCGCCTTCTATATTAATCCCTTTTATACTTAAAGAACATTGGTATTTTGTGATTTCTTTATCAAGTACAGGTTCAATACATATCTCGTCATTTAGATTTATTGGATAAAACACTGTTTCTAGATTATGATATCCGTCAGGCCTTTTGCTGACAATATTAAGGCCTAAATTTATTTTTGCACATGGTCGTTGAATCATAGTCATTTTTATTTTTGTTTGTAAAGGTAACTATTTAAATTGAATTTAATAGTCTTAAACCGAAGATTTATTTGTAATTTTGCGCAAATTATTATGTAAATATTATGCCTGAAAATAAGAAAACCCGTAAAGTAAATAATAATAGCATCCATATGCAGCCCCAGGCTGTTGATATAGAAAAGATGGTCCTTGGAGCCTTGATGGTTGATAAGGATGCCTTTTCTATTGTTAGTGAGATTTTGCATCCCGAAACTTTTTACGAACCGCGTAGTCAGAAAATATACAAGGCTATTCAAACTCTAAGTTTGAATGAAGATCCTGTGGATATTATGACTGTTGTTGAAGAATTGAAGCGCGAGGGAACTCTAGATGACATTGGTGGAGCTGGCTATATATTGGAGTTAAGTGAACGTGTGGCATCATCTGCACATATTGAATATCATGCTAAGATTTTAGCACAAAAATATTTGGCTCGGCAATTAATTTCCTTTGCGAGTGTAATCGAGACAAAGGCCTTTGATGAAACTGTAGATGTAGATGAACTTATGCAGGAGGCTGAGGGTTCACTATTTGAACTGTCACAAAAAAACATGAGGCAGGATTATACCCAAATAGATCCTGTTGTAAAACAGGCTGTCGAAATCTTGCAAAAAGCTGCAGCAAACAAAGGTGGATTAACGGGTATTCCTACTGGGTATGCCAAATTAGATGATTATACATCCGGATGGCAAAGAAGCGATTTGGTTATTATTGCTGGTCGTCCGGCTATGGGTAAAACCTCATTTGCATTATCTTTGGCAAAAAATATTGCTGTTGATTACGATACGCCTATAGCATTCTTTTCATTGGAAATGAACAATGTTCAGCTGGTTAACCGTCTGATATCTAATGTATGTGAGATTGAAGGTAAGAAAATACTTAACGGACAGCTGGATGATGAAGAATGGAAACGACTTGATAAGAATGTAAGAAAACTTCAGGCTGCGCCAATTTATATTGACGACACGCCGGGTATGTCTATTTTTGAATTAAGAACAAAGGCAAGACGTCTGGTAAGAGAAAAAGGAGTGCAAGTAATAATGATAGACTATTTGCAGCTTATGAATGCCAGCGGAGCACGTTTTGGAAGCAGACAGGAAGAGGTGTCAACCATCAGCCGCTCATTGAAGGGACTTGCAAAGGAGTTGGACATTCCTGTATTGGCTTTGTCTCAGTTGAACCGTACTGTAGAAGGACGTGAAGGTCCAGACGGAAAGCGTCCTCAACTCAGTGACTTGCGTGAGTCTGGTGCGATTGAGCAGGATGCCGATATGGTGCTGTTTGTTCACCGACCGGAATATTACAGAATTTTTACTGATGAAAAAGGAAACGATCTTCACGGAAAGGCTCAGATTATTATTGCTAAACACCGTAAAGGTGGTACAGGTGATGTGTTGTTGAATTTCCGTGGAGAGTTTACGCGTTTTGAGAATCCAACAGATTCTGATAAGTCGCCAATCGGTGGAGGAGAGATTATTGGTTCGAAGATTAATGGAGATGATCTGGGCCCGTCGCCGTATATTGGTGATATTCCAGATAACGGTCCATTACCATTTTAGATGTTATAATGTATGAAATTATAATTAGAATATAATAATGGCGCATCTGTAAGCAGAATGTTTAAAGTGGAAAAATGGGAATATTATAATTTATATGATCGAATAGGTGTTTTTGTGAAGTGATAAAGAATAAACCATTAAATAAATAATCATGAATCTTAAAATAGCAGTTCTTCCTGGTGATGGTATCGGACCGGAAATTATTAAGCAGGGTGTTGATGTCATAGATGCCATTGCTGAAAAATTCGGACATAAAATAGAGTATCAAGAGGCTATATGTGGAGCACATGCAATAGATTTGGTCGGTGACCCATTTCCTGATGATACGTTTAATATATGCAAGTGGGCTGATGCGGTGTTGTTTGCTGCTGTAGGTGACCCTCGTTTTGATAATGATCCTAGGGCTAAAGTTCGTCCTGAGCAGGGCCTGTTAGCTATGCGTAAAAAGTTGGGACTTTTTGCAAATGTTAGGCCCGTACAAACATTTGAGTGTCTGTTGCATAAATCTCCATTGAAAGATGAGATAATAAAAAATGCAGATTTTATATGTATAAGAGAGCTTACCGGTGGCATGTATTTTGGTGAAAAATATCAGGATGATGAAAAGGCGTATGATACAAATTCTTATACACGTCCGGAAGTAGAACGTATTTTAAGGGTAGCATATCAATATGCGATTAAGCGCAAACACCATGTTACTGTTGTTGACAAAGCAAACGTGCTGGCTTCAAGCAGGCTTTGGCGTCAAGTTGCTAAAGAAATTGAAAAAGAATACCCGGATGTTATAACTGATTATATGTTTGTGGACAATGCTTCTATGCGTATGATTGTCGAACCCACTTTCTTTGATGTAATCGTTACGGAAAATACTTTTGGAGATATCCTCACAGATGAAGGTAGCTGTATTTCTGGAAGTATGGGCTTGCTGCCATCAGCTTCTACAGGAGAAGGCACTCCGGTCTTCGAACCTGTACATGGATCATGGCCGCAGGCTGCAGGCAAAAACATCGCTAATCCTCTGGCTCAGATTTTATCAGTGGCTATGCTTTTTGAGTATTTTGGTCTGAAAGATGAGGGATTGCTTATACGTAAGGCCGTTGATGCTTCACTTGACGCCAATGTGCGTACTCCTGAAATCCAGGTAGAAGGAGGTGAATTTTATGGCACGAGAGAAGTAGGAGAGTGGATCGTTGACTATATAAATAAAGCGTAATAATGTTTGTGAAGTAAATAATGTCATGACGAATGATCGTCCGCATTATTTTGCCAATAAATATTCAAAAGTATATATTGGTGCTTTAAATACATATAGTCATGATTGATGTACTTTGAATATGATTCTGAATATCAGTGTGTTATACACTTGCGCCATGCAAGGTTGTTAAGGCTATTGCAAAATACGGCATATCAGGTAGTAAAAGGGCACATATTGCAAAGTAAAAGCGTATGTTTTGCATTGCAATATGTGCCCTTTCGTAATTGGTCTGTTTTTGTTTCAAGGTTCACTTTATGGTAAAGTGATTTACAGCCTTGTTGCGCTTATGGCAATTGAAACCAATATCATTAAAATAAAAACCAGAAATACTCTCGAGCATTTCTGGTTTTAGTTATATTACTTGTTTCTTAATTTTGCAAGTGATTCTTTCAGCATTGCTATCTTTTCTTCAGAGTCATGCTGTTTCTTTCTTTCTAATGCTACAACAGCTTCAGGGGCATGAGCAACAAATTTTTCGTTTGAAAGCTTTTTCATCACACCTGCAAGGAAACCTTCCAGATGCTTTAGTTGTGCTTCCTGCTTTTCAATCTCTGCTTCAACATCAATAAGATCACCTACAGGTACTGCATATTCATCAGTGCCGACCATAAACTGTATTGTGTCGGCAGACTTGCCCTCCGCAATATTTATGGACTTTAAGTTTGCCATCTTTATTGTAATATCGTCATATGCGGCATATTTATTTTCACCGATAGCCTGCAGTTCAAGTTCCTCTTTGGGTGATATGTTCTTTTGATTTCTTATTGTTCTGATGTTGCTGATTATCTGTTTAACATTTTCAATGTCTGCTACCAAATTCTCATCTTCTTTTGTTGAGGCCGGAATTGACAGACAATCACGCATAATGCTTTCACCTTCTTTGCGTTCATATATATGTTGCCATAATTCTTCTGTTATGAACGGCATGAACGGATGTAGCATCTTCAAAAGCTCATTAAAGAACTTCAGTGTCATGTCGTATGTACTGCGGTCGATAGGTGTGCCGTAGTTAGGCTTTATCATCTCGAGATACCAACTTGAGAACTCATCCCAGAAGAGACGGTAAACGGCCATTAATGCCTCAGATATGCGATATTTCTTAAACAGGTCATTTACTTCGTCGTTAGTGATTTTAAGTTTGGCCTCAAACCATTTTACGGCAGTCTTGTTTGATGTGGGCTGTTCAGCGTCTGAAACTTCCCATCCCTTAATTAGACGGAATGCGTTCCATATCTTATTATTGAAGTTTCTTCCCTGTTCACATAGACTCTCATCAAAGAGAATGTCGTTGCCGGCAGGTGCTGACAACATCATTCCCATACGAACGCCATCGGCTCCGAACTTGTCGATAAGTTCTATAGGATCAGGGCTGTTGCCTAAACTCTTGCTCATTTTACGGCCAAGCTTGTCACGTACAATACCTGTGAAGTACACATGCTTAAACGGGAATGTTCCTTTATATTCATATCCGGCCATTATCATGCGAGCAACCCAGAAGAAAATGATATCAGGTGCGGTAACAAGATCTGAAGTAGGATAATAATATTTTATTTCTTCGTTGTCAGGATCGTTGATGCCGTTGAAAACAGATATGGGCCACAGCCATGATGAGAACCATGTGTCAAGGCAGTCCTCATCCTGTTTCAGGTCATCTATGGTCAGATCGTTGTTGCCGCTTTTTTCCTTGGCCATAGTAAGTGCTTCCTCCGGAGTTTCTGCAACAACAAATCCGCCATTGTTAGGTAGGTAATATGCTGGAATGCGATGTCCCCACCATAGCTGGCGGCTTATGCACCAGTCTTTAATGTTTTCAATCCAATGGCGATAAATGTTCTTATATTTTGCTGGATAGAATTTAATTTCATCATTCATAACCGGTGGAAGTGCCATATCTGCAAAGTGTTGCATTTTCAGGAACCACTGTGTTGAGAGTTTTGGCTCTATTGGTACATTAGTTCTTTCAGAGAAGCCAACTTTGTTGTTATAGTCTTCAACCTTTTCAAGCAGACCGGCTTCTTTAAGATCTTTTTCAATTTGAACTCTGACATCCATTCTGTCCATGCCGACATACAGACCGGCTGCTTCAGATATTGTTCCGTTATCGTTAAAGATATCGATCGATTCCAAATTGTGTTTCAGACCTAATGCATGGTCATTTATGTCGTGTGCCGGTGTAACTTTCAGACAACCTGTTCCAAATTCTATATCAACATAGCTGTCTTCGATGACTGGTATCTGACGATTTACTAAAGGAACGATTACGTGTTTTCCTTTTAACCATGTGTTCTTCGGGTCGTCAGGGTTTATGCACATAGCTGTATCGCCCATGATTGTTTCAGGACGTGTAGTTGCAACAATGGCATATTTTTCAGGTTCTTCAACAACCTTGTATCTAAGGTAATATAGTTTGCTGTGTTCGTCCTTATAAATAACTTCCTCGTCGCTAAGGGCGGTCTGGGCTTTAGGATCCCAGTTCACCATTCGTACTCCACGATAGATAAGTCCTTTGTTATACAAATCGCAGAATACCTTTATCACTCCTTTGGAGCGTTTTTCGTCCATGGTGAATGCTGTTCTGTCCCAATCGCAGCTTGCACCAAGTTTTCTTAACTGCTTTAAGATTATTCCGCCGTGCTCATTTGTCCAGTCCCATGCATGCTTAAGAAAATCGTCGCGTGTCAAGTCGGTCTTCTTTATGCCTTCCTGTGCCAACTTGTTTACAACTTTTGCTTCTGTAGCAATAGATGCATGGTCTGTTCCCGGCACCCAGCAGGCATTTTTGCCTTCCATTCTGGCACGTCTTACCAAGATGTCCTGAATAGTATTGTTGAGCATGTGTCCCATATGGAGCACTCCCGTTACATTAGGTGGAGGAATAACTATGGTGTAAGGCTCTCTTCCGTCAGGTTTACTGCTGAAAAGCTTATTGTCAAGCCAATATTGATACCATTTTGACTCTACATCTTTTGGGTCGTACTTACTTGCAAGTTCCATTTCTTATCTTATTTTTATTTATTTTGCCTAATTCAATAAAAAACGTTGCAAATGTACAAAATATTCGTGGAAAATATCTACATTTGCATAACTAAAATACATATTATGCATACAAAGGAAGAAAAACTTGAAGCATTTGGACGTTTATTGGATGTACTTGATACGTTACGTGAAAAATGTCCGTGGGATAAAAAGCAAACAAATGAGAGCCTTAGGCCAAATACGATAGAAGAGGTGTTTGAATTGTGTGACGCCTTGATGAAAGACGACAAGAAAAATATATGCAAAGAACTTGGAGATGTCTTTATGCATGTTTGTTTTTATGCACTTATAGGCAGCGAGACAAGAGATTTTGACATTGCTGATGTATGTAACATGCAGGCTGATAAGCTTATTTTCAGACATCCGCATGTCTATGGTAATGTGAAAGCTGATACAGTAGATAAGGTTTTGGAGAACTGGGAACAGATAAAGTTAAAGGAAAAGGATGGTAATAAGAGTGTTCTTTCCGGTGTGCCGGCTGCACTGCCTTCACTTATCAAAGCTTATCGCATACAGGATAAAGCTCGTAATGTCGGTTTTGACTGGCAAGATAAGGGCGATGTCTGGGCTAAAGTTAGAGAAGAACTTTCTGAGCTTGAAGCAGAATTGCGTAAGGATGATAATGAAGCTTCTGAAAAAGAGTTGGGTGATTTCTTGTTTAGTGTCATAAATGCAGCACGTCTTTATCATTTAAATCCTGATACGGCTCTTGAACATACAAATCAGAAGTTTATCTGGCGTTTTAACTATATAGAAAATCATTCTATAAAAGTTGGTAAACCATTGACTGAGATGACTTTGGCTGAAATGGATGAACTATGGAATGAAGCTAAAAAAGAAGAAAAAACGAATAAATAATACAATTATGAGTAAACTTAGTTTGGCATTCTTGTTGTGCTGCATTGTAGCGATAGGATGTGACAATAAAAAAATGCAAAGGCTGTAGTTGAGAATGTTTCTGATAACGAAATAGCAGACACTACCGTGTATGGCAAATGTGGTGAAGGTACTGCAATGCACACACTTGAACTGATTACAGATAAGGGAGACACCTTGACATATACATTGGAGGGACTTGATACGTGCTCAAACGTTCAAGGAGGATTGTTTGTTGGTGACCGGCTGGCAGTGATATCGGGGCCGAAAAGTGAGGAAGGACTTTTTGCAGAAAAGGTAATTAACCTTACGTCTCTATTGGGTAAATGGGTCAGCCTTGACAAGAGTTTTGAAATTTGTGAGGGCGGAGTCGTTGAAGGTAGTATGAAGGAGCCGAAGCCGTATACAGAATGGAAGATATTAAATGGTAAGCTGATTTTATCGTCAGATACATTTGACATCTATTCTTTGGGTGCAGATTCACTTTATCTGGAGAATACAGAAGGAATCTATGGCTATAAACGTCTGTCGAAAGAGGCTAAATAGTTTGTGTATCTTGTGTAATATATAAAATACATGCAGCCATTTAAAGTCTATATATTAGGATGCGGCAGTGCTTTGCCTACGTTGAAGCATAATGCTTCTTCGCAGGTTGTTCTTGTCCGTGATAAGATGTTTATGGTTGATTGTGGTGAAGGAACACAAGTGCAATTAAGGCGTTCACGTATTAATTTCAATAAACTTTCTGCCATCTTTATAAGTCATCTGCACGGAGATCATTGTTTCGGTCTTATCGGCCTGATTTCTACGCTGGGTATGCTTGGCCGTATAAGTCCTTTGCATGTATTTGCGCCTAAAGACTTTTTCCCTATATTGCAGCAGCAACTGGACCTGTTCTGTAATGGATTGGAATATGAAGTTGTATTTCATGTGGTAGATACGAAGCGTAATGATGTGATATATGAGGATAAAAGTCTTACGGTTAGCTCTATACCTCTAGAACATCGTGTAGCGTGTTGCGGATATTTATTCCGTGAGAAACCGACCTTACCGCATATAAGACGCGATATGATAGACTTTTATGGCATACCTGAATGCCAGCGTAATAACATAAAAAATGGGGCAGACTGGATAACTGCTGACGGCGACGTAATTCCAAATTCTTATCTTACCTTCCCTGCGGATCCGCCAAGATCATATGCGTATTGTTCAGACACCAGATACATGCCGGAACTATACAGGATGGTGGAAAATGTGGATTTGCTGTATCATGAGGCAACTTATTGTAGTGAAAACGAGAATAGGGCAAAGTTATATTATCATAGTACGGCAAGACAAGCGGCCATGGTGGCATTGAAGGCAAAGGTTAAAAGACTTGTTGTCGGACATTTTTCTGCGCGCTATGAAAATGAAGATGTTATTCTAAAGGAAGCTCAAGAACTCTTCCCGAATACAGATTTAGCGAATGAAATGGCTGTTTTTGATGTGTAAGTAAAAAAAACCGTATAATATTTTGTTATATCGTAAAAATATTTTATCTTTGCGGTAATAAAAAAGAAGCTTTTATGTTAAGAAACTTACTTTTTATTCTGTCTGCAGTGTTGCTGTTGTCTGTCGCAACTCCTTCTGTTGCCAATTCCAATTCGGCAATAGAGATAATTGATGTTGAAAGTCAGAGCGTTTCAATCTCTGTTAATTCATCGTCAATTCGCGTTGTTGGAGCCAATGGACAGATGTTGTATATATACAATGTTGCCGGAGTAAAAATAATGTCCATAAAAGTTGATGGTTCAGATAGATATTACGATTTGAATTTGCCTAAAGGCTGTTATATTGTTAAAGTTGGTAAAGTCGTAAGGAAGATTTCGGTTAAGTAGTATTTTGTCTGTTTTGTTAAAGTTATTTTACCTTATACTTTTGTGTCTGCTCGTGTCATCTTGTCATGACGCGACAAATAATCATGACAAAAATATTAATTTAGATACATTTTCAGACTTACGGGATGAAAAGTATTCTTTGGACATAGTTGATATACGTGAACATATATCCAAAATTGCAAGTGAAGACGGAGTCGCATTGCCCATGGATGGGTTTGTAAATAAATATTATAAAGAGCAACAACCGTTTTTGTGGATAAACCGTTATGGTATATATGACCGTGCAGATACTCTTTTGAATCTTCTTAAGGGCATTGATTATTATGGATTGAGCAAAGACGCTTTTCGTGTCTCTAAAATAGAAAAGGATCTTTACTTGGCACGTAGTTTAGACATAGAGTCTTCAAATGATAATCTAAACCGAATTTTGGCTCGTTTAGAGTACAACCTGACAAAAGCCTTTTTAAGATATTCTGCAGGACAGTATTTTGGCTTTGTTAATCCTGATTATTTATATAATAGTTTGGAAGAGTATCAGGTGGATTCTTTGACAACACGATTCAGACAATTGTGTGATTTAAAAGTCTTACGCCCGGACAAAAAATTCTATTTTAGAGCCATCAGCCATATTTTGAATGACAGCGTAGCTGAGTTCTGGCATACAACCCTTCCTAAAGGACGTTTGGTCGGTAAGTTGTTGAAAGAGTTGGATAATCCGAATTTAACCAAATCTGAACGGTTAAGAATATTGTGTAATATCGAACGGTGTCGATGGCGTTTGCGTGGAATGCCTAATACAGATTTGCACAATAAATATATAGTCGTGAATATTCCTTCATTTGAATTATACGCTTTTGACGGTGAAAAATCGCAAACAATGAAGGTATGTTGTGGCGAGATTAATTTCAAGACTCCGATACTTACCAGCTGGATTAAGCGCATGGATGTAAATCCGCAATGGATTGTTCCTAAAAGCATTTCCAAAGGATTTTTGCATAATTATTCTTATATGCATAAAATGGGGATGTTTGTTTTGGACAGAGAAAAGGGTAAGTTGGCTCCTGAGCAGGTCTCATATGATAGAATAATGTCAAATGATCAATATATTGTTCAGGCTGGAGGTAAAAAGAACTCTTTAGGGCGTATTATTTTCAGATTTGATAATAATTTTTCTGTCTTTCTTCATGACACCTCTGCACCATGGGCGTTCAAGCGCACCCAAAGAGCTGTGAGCCATGGTTGTGTTAGAGTAGAGCGTCCTCTGGAACTGGCTTTATTCTTATTAGGCGAACGTGCAGAGGAGATGGAAGACAGATTACAGTATTCAATGTCTGTTGATTTTATTAATGATGTAGATTCGTTGAAGAAGAGAAATATAGACAGAAAACGTCTCGTAAATACTTTGAATGTAAATCCGCCAATACCATTATATATTACCTATTATACAGTTTATGATGGCATTTGTGGACAATTATGCTATTATGATGATGTTTATGGCTATGACGATGTCCTGATAGAGAAATTGTCTCCGTTTATTGAATAATATGGCATTAAGTGAAGATTTAATATGCAGGATGCTGGCCTCTGAAACTACAAGGCGTAAAGCTTTTGATGCAATCGTAAAGTTATATGGTGAACGATTGTATTGGAAGATACGTTATATTGTTCTATGTCATGACGACGCTAATGATGTGTTGCAAAATACGTTTCTTAAAGCATGGAATAATATTGATTCTTTTCATAAAAAATCAAAGTTATTTACGTGGCTGTGCAGTATTGCCATAAATGAGGCTTTAGATTATTTGCGTAAAAATAAAAATAATTCAACTATAGATATTTCAGAGTCACCGTCGGTTTCAAAGACTCTTATGGCTGATGAGTATTTTGATGGTGATGAGGCACATGCATTATTGTTAGAGGCTGTTGCGACATTGCCTGATGTACAGAGGACGGTTTTCAATTTGAAATATTTCGATAATATGAAATATAGTGAAATCAGTGAAATTCTCAACACCTCAGAAGGCGCGTTGAAGGCCTCGTATCATATTGCAGTAAAAAAGATTTCGGATTATTTTCATCTACATGAATGACTTTTTTTGACAGGCAATTAAACTTTTAATGGGAAGTTCCGTCATAGAATAAAAGAATAATAATTATTTATTATGAAAGAAGAACAATTGCTTAAACAAAAATTTGGCAGCCAGCGGCCATTTAAAGTTCCTGAAGGCTATTTTGATTCTTTGGAGAAGAGTCTGATGCAGAACGTGGTTGAGCCAGCCGTACCTAATAAGCGCCCTGCAATAAAAGCGTTTATGCGTCCTTTGAAGTGGGCCGCATGTTTTGCTGCGGTTCTTCTAGTTTCCGGAACAATATATTTTAATAGTTTAGAAAAAGAATCTTATCAGAATCACGCAGACAATATATCAGAAAATATGTCATCTTCAGTTTATGCTGATTATATTTTAGACGAAATTTCAGATTATGCCATGCTTGATAATGATGACATTTATTCTTATGTGGAAAATGAATGATAATAATAAAATGAGAAGATTTATAATTTGTTTATTCTTTATATTAGCATTTAATATATCAGATGCACAGAATAAGAATAGACATTTTACACCAGAACGTTTTCAAGCAGAATTAGAGCAGTATATCACACGAAAGGCGGGCTTGTCTCCAAAAGAGGCTTCAGAATTCTTTCCGCTTTATTCGGAAATGTTACGTAAGCAGCGGTCAATTCATGATGAACTTAAAAAATTAAAACGAATAAAGCCGACAACGGATGCTGAATGTAAAAAGAATCTTATGAAGCGTGATAAGTGTGAAATTGAAATAAAACAACTTCAGAAAACTTATCATGAAAAATTTATGCAGATATTACCTGCGGGCAAAGTCTATGACATTGTGAAAGCAGAAGAGCGTTTCCATCGGCAGATCTTTAAACGGGCTGCAGATAAAATGAGGCATAAGAAAAAGTGATAATAACGAAACTTTGTTTTGTAGTTTTATATATTATCCAATAATAATATTGTTGTTTGTCTGATTATAAATATAACTTGATGATTTTATATTTCTTGTGGTAATGTTATAATAAATATAATTAATTTAATGTCGAATTATAGACTTATAAACCCATTGGTTTCATTAATGAAAATCAATGGGTTTTTAGTTATAACTCAATGAGTTTTTGCATAAAACTCATTGAGTTATTTTAAATGAATATTTGATGTTAAAATTTTTACTGACCACGCTTTTGTGGAACAAACAAAAGCGTATAGGAATAAACAACATCCATTCGAAGTGTTATCTTTTAATCATAAAGTATCCTAATCTATGTGCTATGTCTTTTTTATTTAATGATAATAGAATGTAACACCCATTCTCAAGATTGCTTATATCTGCATATTTGCCTTTGTATGGATGTATTGAAATTATATTACCTGCCAGACTTTTTACTATAACGTATTCGCTATCTAAGGTTTTCCCTTTGTCTGGTAATAAAAGTTTCTTGCCGTCATTTTTAATAAATTTGTCTGTGATTGCAGATTTGTCAGACTGTTTTTGCTGTGTGGGAAGGCTTTCATTGCCATAACGGTCTATACTAGTAACCGCATAAAAGAGGTCGCATTTTGAGTCTGTTTCAATTGCAATATAGTTATCTTTTATCCTTGTCGCCAAGATGTTCCTGCTGTCATTTATATCAACAGGATATTTCTTACTGACGTAAACATTATACATAATGCCGCCATAATTGTTATCTGATTTATCCCATGTTATAATTTCATTTTTATCTGTAACTTTTACAGATAAATTTTGTGGTGATTGTGGCACCGGAGCTTTTGCCCATTCCATTGGAGGAGTTAAAGCAGGATATAGATTGAATTCATCTTTTGTGAATGAATACAGCCCTTTGGTATTATCATAAAAGAATTTGTTCCTAAAGAAGGCATAGCCCATGCCATGACTTCTCGTAACATACATTTGACGCTTAATCTCATCTATATTCCAATTACCTTCGGAGGTGTCTAGAAAATAAATGCCCAATCCTGGTATTATTGTCCTGTTATTGCAATTTTCTTTCCAGTCTATGGCAAAAGGATAGAATTGATTTCCGCGAAAGTACATCATGGGATAAAGCTGATCCATTAGGCCTTGTTTGATCCAGCTTTGGGCATCCTGGCATCCTTTTTTATATGCACTCCATCCACGGCTGGAATATCTGGTGAGATCATCGTATTTGCCAATTGGGGCACAGCTTAGTTTCACCCATGGTTTTGTACTTTTTACTTTGTTGTAAATCTCTTTTACAATGTTTGTAATATTTTTTCTTGCTTTAGAAAGTGGTATCTCCAATTTCCATTTTTCGGGATATCTTATATAATCAAGATGTATTCCGTCTATATCGTAATTGTCGGAGATTTCTTTACAAATATCTGATATATATTGAGCAGCCAAAATATTTGAAGGGTCTATAAATCCTTCTCCACCGTTTTTGATTACTAAGTTGGGATATTTATTGCGTAATGTTCTACAGCCTATTCCGTTCCATTTTCCTACAGGAATTGTAACTATCCATGCATGCAGTTCCATACCTCTTTTATGGCATTCTGCTATTGCAAATTCCAACGGGTCATATCCGGGGGATTTGCCAGGAAAGCCGGAACAGCATCCGTCCCAAGGCTCTATGGATGAAGGATAAATAACCGTGCCTCTTATTCTTGTCTGGAATAATATAGTATTAATATTTGCCTTTTTCAGCTTGTCAAGTATGTCAATTAATTCTTTCTTTTGCTTTATTATTGATGTTTCCGTTTGCGCATAGCTGTGTGGCCAGTCAAGTCCGCCTATTGTTGTAAGCCACACGGCCCTGACCTCGTATTTGGGATGTTGCCTGAAAACAAAGCTTTGGGAATTGCATGTTTCTGAAAAGCATATAAATAACAATATGATTACTATATTGAGGAATGATTGCTTGATTGAAATTTTCATTTGATATTTGTAAATCGATTATGATGCAAAGTTATATTATTTTTTTGTTTTTCAAATTAAATATGTACTTTTGCATATGATAGGGAATAATGAAAATGATAAAAACATACATTTGTATGAAAGTAAAATTTTATATAGTGTTTTATATCAGTTCATTAATTCTATATTCGTTGATACTAAAAAATAAACAATGTATATATGAAAAAAATTGTAATGTTGATAGCCTTTATGGCGTTTGCTCTTTCTGGATATTCTCAGTTTGAGCAAGGTAAGTATTATGTTGGTGCATCTCTTACAGGACTGGATCTTAGTTATAGCGGAGCAGAAAATTTTAATATCGGTCTTGATTTAAAAGGTGGATATCTTTTGGCTGACGACTGGATGATAACAGCTCAGGCTGGTATACAGCATAGTGGAAATGATGATGTCGCAAATTCTTATTCTATAGGCATTGGAGGACGCTATTATATAGTTCAAAATGGATTGTATCTTGGTGTTAATGCAAAATTGATACATGCAAATCATAATTACAACGATTTGATGCCGGGTATAGAAGTCGGATATGCGTTCTTCTTAAATAGAACAGTAACGATTGAACCTGCCGTATATTACGACCAGTCGTTTAAGAATCACTCTGATTTTTCTAAAATCGGTTTACGTATAGGCGTAGGTGTTTATTTATAGAACTTTGAATAAAATTTTTTAATATGTATTCAGTTGATGAATTAGAAGACAGACTTATTGATCTGTCTTTTGCCGAGGATATCGGTGATGGTGACCACACTACATTGTGTTGTATTCCGGAAAGTGCCATGGGTAAGTCACATTTGCTTATTAAGGAGGATGGTATTCTGGCAGGTGTGGAAGTGGCAAAAAGGGTATTTGCAAGATTTGATCCTTCTCTTGAGGTGCAAGTGCTTATCGAAGATGGCTCTCATGTAAAGAAGGGCGATATTGCAATGATTGTGTCTGGAAAGGTACGATCTTTGTTGCAAACAGAACGTCTCATGCTGAACATAATGCAAAGAATGAGCGGTATAGCAACAACCACAAATAAGTATGTTGAGTTGCTTAAAGGAACAAAAACACATGTCTTGGATACAAGAAAAACAACTCCTGGTATGCGTATGCTCGAAAAGCAGGCTGTGAAGATAGGTGGAGGAGTGAATCACCGTATAGGATTGTTTGACATGATTCTTCTGAAGGATAATCACGTAGATTTTGCCGGTGGAATAAATAACGCAATAGACAGATGTCATGATTATTTGAAAGCAAATTCGCTTGATTTAAAAATTGAGATAGAAGTACGTAATTTTGACGAATTGCAGCAAGTGCTTGATCATGGCGGTATAGACAGAATCATGTTGGATAATTTTTCTGTAGATGATACGCGTAAAGCTGTTAAAATGATAAATGGAAAATATGAGACGGAATCAAGTGGAGGTATTACTTTTGATACGATAAGGAGTTATGCTGAATGCGGTGTCGATTTCGTTTCTGTCGGGGCATTGACCCATTCTGTTAAGTGTCTTGATATGAGCTTTAAAGCTTGTTAATAGATTAATTATATTTACATACTGATAAACGTTCTCTTTTGACCCTAATAGTGCATTCTATAGAACGTCTTTCAGTATGTAAATATGTTTATAATTTGTTTTTAAACTTTGTTTTTAGAAAATGTTTAGTTTGTTTTCATCTTTGATTCTTGCTGCAATTACGAGTTTTAGTTCTCCCGTGAATTATCCAATTTCATTGGCCGGCAACTTTGGTGAGCCGCGTCCAAATCATTTTCATGGTGGAATAGACATCAGGACAGAGCAGGTTGAAGGCAAACCGATATTTTCTGTAGCTGATGGTTATGTTAGTAGAATAACTGTTGGGCTTGATGGCTTTGGGTATGCAGTTTATGTGAACCATCCTGGTGGTAAGACAAGTGTATATTGTCATTTAAAAAAGTTTATACCGCAGCTTGGTGCTATTGTGCAGAAATGGCAATATCTAAACCAAAGCTATTTTGTTGATGTGAGATTAAAGCCTACAGACTTTCCTGTTGCCAGAGGACAACTTATTGCTGTTAGCGGAAATTCCGGAGCAAGTCGTGCTCCGCATTTGCATCTTGAATTTCATGATACAAAAACATGGAGTTATCTTGATCCATTGCAGTACTTGAAAGAGTATGTCGTAGATAAGACAAGGCCTATTGCACATGCGTTTATGGCTTATCCTATTGAAGGTAAAGGTGTCTTTTGCGGATCGGTCCAAAAGCAGTCTTATGGTTTTGCATCTTCTTCGTTGTCGCGTGTATTTACAGCTTGGGGAGAGGTCGGATTTGGTATATGGGCGAATGATTACATGGAAGGGAGTTATGGAATACTTGGAATCAGGAATACCCGGTTAACCGTTGATGGAAAATTGGTTTTTGAGAGTGACATAGACAGCATACCGGTTCGTTGTAATAGGATGGTTAACTCTTGGGGGGATTATGATCACTATTGCCGGACGCATGTATGGTATATGAAGTCGTTTAAGGAACCGGGAAATAGCTTGCCGATACTTCATGCTTTGAATAATAGTGGAATAATAAATATTGATCAGGAGCGTGATTATAAATTTGTTTATACAATATCTGATGTTTTTGGTAATTCTTATGATTATTCTTTTGTTGTAAAAGGTGTAAAACAGCAGATTCCCAAAAAGAGAAAACCGGATTTGATAAATTTGATGAGTTATGAAAGATTTAATCATCTGCAACGTCCGGGGGTAAGCTTGTTACTTCCAAAAGGGACCTTGCCTGATAATGTTGAATTGCACCCTAATGTAAAGTTTCAACCAGAATCATTATCAGACTCATGGCGATTCTATAATAAATCATATCCTATCTTTGGATGGGCAACAATAAAGATTAAATTGAATAAACCTGTTAAAGATACGGATAAGTTATACGTCGTAAGTCATTTTGGCATAGATAAATACATGGGTGGAACTTATAAGGATGGCTGGGTCATAACTAAGATAAGAGAATTAGGTGCTGAGTATGAAATCTGTTACGATGATGTTCCGCCTCATGTGTCGGTATCTGGAACTTCAGGTAATATACGTGTTCAAGCATCAGACTCTGGTAGTGGATTAAAATATATTAAGGGATTTGTAGATGGTAAGTTTGTTCTTTTAGAGTACAAAGAAAAAATAATATATATGTATGTAATTTGAAGAATGCTCCTGTCTTACGTACAGGAGGCATGCATATGCTTAAAATTATTGCTGCAGATAAACTTGATAACCAAAGAATCATAATGGAAAATTTTAAGTATTAATAATTATATCGCTTATGAAAAGGATAGTTTTAGTAGTTTTTTTGTTAGTTAGTTATTTTAGCTCTTGGGCTTGTACCAATTTTATTGTAGGCAAGAAAGCTAGTGCTGATGGATCGGTGATATGTTCATATAACGCTGATGACTATGGATTGTTCATCGGCTTGTGTCATTATCCTGCCGGGAAACACGAGAAGGGTTCTGTACGTAAAATTTATGATTGGGATACAAATGTTTATCACGGACAGATACCCGAAGCAGAGGTAACCTATAATGTTATTGGAAACATTAATGAATATCAAGTTTCGATAGGTGAAACGACTTT
Organism: Xylanibacter rarus; assembly: GCF_001275135.1. Taxonomy (GTDB): domain Bacteria; phylum Bacteroidota; class Bacteroidia; order Bacteroidales; family Bacteroidaceae; genus Prevotella; species Prevotella rara. The sequence continues at coordinate 34,912 of NZ_LFQU01000012.1, forward strand.
TGGTGGAAGAGAGGAACTTGTTGATACAACAGGTATTTTAGATTATGGCTCTCTGATATATATAGCTTTACAGCGTTCAAAAACCGCACGAGAAGCAATAAAAGTTATGACTACATTAACCGATAAATATGGATATTGTTCTGGCGGAGAAACTTTTACAATATGTGATCCAAACGAAGCCTGGATAATGGAGATGATAGGAAAGGGACCTGGACGCAAGGGGACTGTATGGGTTGCTGTTAGAATTCCTGATGATGCTATATGTGCTCATGCAAATCAGAGCCGTATTCGTACATTTAATCAAAAGGATAAAAAGAATGTGATGTTTTCAAAAGATTGCATAACATTTGCAAGAGAAAAAGGATGGTTTAGTGGTAAAGATGCAGATTTTAGTTTTTGTGAAGCTTATGCTTATCCTGATTTTTCTGGAAGACGGTTCTGCGAGGCTCGTGTGTGGAGCTTTTTTAACCACTTCTCGACAGATATGGAACGTTATTTGCCTTATGCAGAAGGAAAAGTTAAAGATGCCGAACCGATGCCTTTGTGGATAAAGCCTAATCGCAAGGTTAGTGTTCAAGATATACAGGAATGCATGAGAGATCATTATGAAGGAACTCCGTTCTCTTTAGATAAAGACCCGGGTCAAGGTGTATGGAATATGCCTTATAGACCAACGCCTCTAACCTATAAAGTTGATGGTAAGGAATATTTTAATGAACGTCCGACGTCAACACAACAAACAGCATTTTCTTATGTTGCTCAATTAAGATCATGGCTTCCAAGACAAATCGGTGGTGTGCTTTGGTTTGGCAATGATGATGGTAATATGGTTGCTTATACACCAATATATTGTGGAAATACTTCACAGCCAGAGTGTTATAATACTAAAGGTGCGGATGCTGTTACATTCAGCATGAAGAATGCTTTTTGGGTTTGTAACTGGGTTAGTAATATGGTATATCCACGTTATTCATTAATGTTTGGTTCTCTAAAGTCTGTGAGAGATTCTTTAGAAACCAGTTATTTTTCGGCTCAAGCAGAAATAGAGCGCAAGGCAATGGTTTTGTATGATGAGAATCCTTCTTTAGCTATTGATTTTTTGACAGATTATAGTATCGATAAAGCTCAACAGATGATTGACAGATGGAGACAGCTAGGGACTTATCTTATTGTGAAATATAATGATATGGCAATAAAGCCAGATGAAGATGGCAGATTCATTAGAACTGAAACAGGACTTGGTGCTACAGTTGAACGTCCGGGATTTCCTGAAAATGTTGCTAGGGAGATTGTGAAAAGTTCAGGTGACAGATATGCCGTACCAGAAGAATAGTGCGTAAAAGTTGAATAAATTTTTATCAAGTGGGTCCCAATACCTGAATAGTTTTACTATTTTGTGGTATTGGGATTTTTATTGTTGCATGACATTACAATATGCCTTTTTGTATAGGTTAAAAACTAGTTAAACACGAATATTTTTTATCGTCATATTTTTGGCTTTTAATATTATTTCGTAAATTTGTAGCTGATTAATATTGTTTTTATGGCATTTGTTTTAGTCTCAATATTATTGATAGGCTATATGCTTATCGCTACAGGATATGTCACTAATGTTAACCGAGCTGCTATTGCAATGTTTATCGGTACATTAGGGTGGGTGTTGTATATATGCTATGGAACTGATTTCGTTATGAGTCAGCATCAACAAGCTTATTATGATTTCCTTGGGGGCGCAACGTCTTCCAGTACAGCTGTAAAACAATATATAGCTCAAAACATATTTCTAAAATATGTGGGGAAAGGTGCAGAGATAGTACTTTTCTTATTTGCGACAATGTCAATTGTTGAGATTTTGAATAATAATGGATGTTTCGATTTCTTATCAGAGTTATTAAAAACGCGTAATAGCCATAAACTTTTATGGATGATGGCTATAATCACATTTGTTATTTCTGCAAATCTTGACAATTTAACAACAACAACAATGATGCTTGTTATCATGCATAAATTGTTGCCTAATCGTAGGCAGCGCATGATTTATGGCAGCGCAATTGTGCTGGCTGCCAATTGTGGTGGCGCATTAACTGTTATTGGGGATCCGAATGGTTTGATTCTGTGGAATAATGGTATTGTTACTGCAACAAATTTCTCTGCATCGTTGGCTTTACCTTGCTTGGCTGCTTGTGTCATACCGATTTATTGGCTCGGTAGAAGTTTGCCTGAGCATATAGACTTACAATATGTTGCAATGCCTTATAGAGGAGATGATACAAATCTTAATCGTTGGCAGCGTATATTGATGCTTATTGTAGGAATAGGCGGATTGTGGTTTATACCTACTTTCCATAACATTACTAAATTAAGTCCTTTTCTAGGTGCTTTGTGTGTGTTATCTGTGTTATGGATTGTAAATGAAATATTTAACCACAAGCTAATGAACGCCGATCAGATGATACAACGTCCTGTGCCAAGGGTCCTTCAGTATGGTGTTATTCAGCTTATGCTTTTTGTAATGGGAATAATGCTTGCTGTAGGAGCTATATACGAAACTGGAATAACGTCCAATTTGACACAATTTATTGATACCAATATTCATAATGTATGGGTAATGGGCGTAATCACTGGGGTAATCAGTTGTTTCTTGGATACATTTGCTACATGTATGAGTATAATATCTCTTTACTCTGTGGGTGATATTGCTAATTTGGCATTTTCGTCAGATCCGAATTATATGTCTTCATTCGTTCAGAACGGAATATTTTGGAAAATAATTGCTTATTCCTCAGCAATGGGTGGAAATATATTGCTTATAGGTTCTGTAAGCGGATTGGCATTGATGAAAATGGAACATATACATATTGGATGGTATTTTAAAAAAGTCGGTGTAGTTGCTATGGCTGCTTGGCTGCTTGGTCTGTTTATTATGTGGATTTTGAGTTAATTCTTAAATGATATAGATATGGCTAAAATTAAAACAATAGGTGTATTGACTTCCGGCGGAGACGCTCCAGGAATGAATGCGGCAATTCGTGCTGTAACGCGTGCCGGTATATGCAAGGGATTTAAGGTAAAAGGAATTTATCGTGGATATGATGGTCTTATTAATAATGAGATTGTTGATTTTACAACAGAGAATGTCAGTGGTATAATAATGTCTGGAGGAACCATTTTGAAAACTGCACGATGTGACGAATTCAAAACTCCAGAAGGACGTAAAAAGGCATATGACAATTTGTTGAAAAACGAAATAGATGCGCTTGTCGTTATAGGCGGAAATGGCTCGTTGTCCGGAGCAATGGTCTTTGCACAGGAATATGATGTATGTTGCATAGGATTACCGGGAACTATTGACAATGATTTGTATGGTACTGATTCAACAATTGGCTATGATACGACTCTAAATACAATTGTTGAATGTGTAGACAGAATAAGGGATACTGCCCAAAGTCATGAACGAATTTTTTTCATTGAAGTAATGGGACGTGATGCAGGATTCTTGGCTCAGAATAGTGCTATTGCTTCAGGTGCTGAGGCCGCAATAATACCAGAGGACTCAACGGATGTTGACCAATTGGCGAGGTTTATGGAACGAGGTATAAGAAAAGTAAAAAAGCTGTATTGTAATCGTTTCAGAGAGCCCCAAATGTGGAGCCTTGTATTATGCTGACAGAGTTCGGAATGAATTCCCTAATTACGATGTTAGAGTTTCAATACTTGGACATTTGCAGCGTGGGGGACGTCCGTCCGCTCATGACCGCATTCTTGCCAGTAGAACTGGGGTGGGGGCAATAGATGCTATCATTCAAGGTCAGCGTAATGTTATGATAGGCGTAAGAAATAATGAGGTCGTTTATGTCCCATTGAGTGAGGCTATAAGGTCAGATAAACCTTTTGATAAAAAATTAATTACAGTCTTAGATGAGTTGAGCATATAATAGTCTGACGTATAAGTTGTAAAAATGTCTTTATATTATGTCAATTGAACTTATTATAAAAAGTTTTTGTTCTTTTCTTTGTAAGTTATAAAACAATTGATTAATTTTGCGTTTAGAAAAATACATGAAAAATAAAAAATAAAGTAAATCTATATGGAACAAATAAAAGGGCATATTTCTCAGATTGTGGGTCCTGTTATTGATGTCTATTTCGATACAAGTGGCTTAGATCCGGAAAAAGTGTTGCCCAAAATTCATGATGCGTTGACAATTTCACGCGAAGATGGACGTGAACTTGTTATTGAAGTTCAGCAGCATATCGGTGAAGATACTGTTAGATGTGTTGCAATGGATAATACTGACGGTCTTAAAAGAGGATTGGAAGTAGTTTCAACAGGTCATCCAATATTGATGCCTGCAGGAGAACAGATAAAAGGACGAATGATGAATGTTATAGGCCAGCCTATAGATGGTATGAAAACTTTGGATATGAAAGGCGCATACCCTATTCATCGTGAAGCTCCTACTTTTGAGGAGTTGTCAACGCATAAAGAAATGCTTGCAACTGGTATAAAAGTTATTGATTTGCTTGAGCCTTATATGAAAGGTGGAAAAATTGGACTTTTTGGTGGAGCCGGTGTCGGTAAAACTGTCTTAATTATGGAGCTTATCAATAACATTGCAAAAGGTCATAATGGATATTCGGTGTTTGCTGGCGTTGGTGAGCGTACGCGTGAGGGTAATGACCTTATTCGTGATATGCTTGAGTCTGGCGTAATTCGATATGGTGAGAAGTTTAAAAAAGCAATGGAAGAAGGCAAGTGGGACCTGTCGTTAGTAGATCCTGAAGAATTGAAGAAGTCTCAAGCAACATTGGTTTATGGACAGATGAATGAACCACCTGGAGCACGTGCTTCTGTTGCCTTGTCTGGCTTAACTGTTGCAGAGGAATTCCGCGATCATGGCGGAAAGAATGGTGAAGCGGCAGACATTATGTTCTTTATTGATAATATCTTCAGGTTTACTCAGGCTGGTTCAGAGGTGTCTGCTCTTCTTGGCCGTATGCCTTCTGCCGTAGGTTATCAGCCGACATTGGCAAGTGAAATGGGTACAATGCAGGAAAGAATTACTTCAACCAAAAATGGTAGTATTACTTCTGTACAGGCTGTTTATGTTCCTGCCGATGACTTGACTGACCCTGCACCAGCAACAACTTTTACTCATCTTGATGCTACTACAGAACTTAGTAGAAAGATTGCTGAGCTTGGAATTTATCCTGCAGTTGATCCTTTAGGTAGTACTTCGAGAATATTGGATCCGCTAATTGTTGGTAAGGAACATTACGAATGCGCACAGAGAGTGAAGGAAATCTTACAGCATTATAAAGAACTGCAAGATATTATTGCAATCCTTGGTATGGATGAACTTTCAGATGAGGATAAATTGACTGTTAATAGAGCTCGTCGTGTGCAGCGCTTCTTGTCGCAGCCTTTCACCGTTGCTGAGCAATTTACAGGTCTGCCAGGTGTGATGGTGCCAATTGAGGAGACAATTAAGGGCTTTAATGCTATATTGGATGGTGAAGTTGATGATTTACCAGAACAGGCATTCCTTAATGTTGGAACTATTGATGACGCTATTGCAAAAGGAAAGAAACTTCTTGATATTGCTAAAGGTAATTAACAAATCTGATAGGCATGAGTTTAAGATTGAAAATAGTATCACCTGAAAAAGTTGAATTTGAGGGATTGGTTGATAGCGTATTGGTACCTGGAACAAAAGGTGCTTTTGAAATATTGAATAATCATGCTCCAATTATTTCTTCACTTCAAACAGGAAAGGTTGAGTATGCTGTAAATGGTGTGCGAAATCAGATTCAAATTACTGGCGGTTTTGTAGAAGTTCAAAAGAATGTTGTCAGCCTTTGTGTTGAGATAGCTTAAGTTATGGATATGAATAAAAAAGTAGACATAACAAGTAAAAGATATTTTAAATATAGTCTATGGCTTATTGCGGCACTTACATTATTGTGTAGTGCTGCGATAAGTATGAATGTGTTAAAATATTCTATTGTTAATGCATTGGCTATAAGCGCATTATATACGGTATTCATAAATTCCATATATGTGGTATTTTGGAGAAAGATGGCTAAAACATCTCCTAATGTTATGACAAAATTTTATCTGGCAGCTTCTGCTTTGCGTCTTGTATCAGCCGCATTTGTAGTAACGGCTTATTGCTTAATATGTCATGATAAAAACTCTATACGTGATTTTGCGCTGCTTTTTATGGGCTTTTATATTGTAATGCTTGTTTTTGACAGTGTATTCTTTGCTCATGTAGAAAAAAGTTATACTCTTAAAGATTGACAGATGAGACAGATCAGACAAATACTATGCTTGTTCATGCTAGTATTCATAATAGCACCTATAAGTGCGTCAGAGCATACAGATGATAAAAAAGGGCTTGATTTGCAAGGCGTTTTGTTTGGGCATATTAAGGATGCGTATGAATGGCATATCACTGATATTAATGGTCATCCTATTGTAATAAATCTTCCTGTTATAGTGAAGAGTTCTACTGGATGGCATGTGTTTAGCAGTGCCGAATTTTCTGAAGAGAAGGATGCTGCTGGAAATCGTCCTGGACCGTATGGTCTATATATTTCCGGTAGTCAAGATAATGAGAATAAAATATGTGAAGTGATATCTGGTAAAGAAGTTCGTCCATTTGATATTTCTATAACCAAAACGGTTGTGGTTTTATTTATCAATTCCATACTTCTCCTAATTTGTATCTTAATTCCTGCAAGATGGTGTAAAAAACATCGTCCTGAAGATCCTGCGCCTAAAGGTTTTACAGGTTTGATGACAATGTTTATTATGTATATCTATGATGATATTATTAAGGCAACTTTGGGTAAAAATACAGATAGATTTGCACCATATTTATTAACGTGCTTTTTCTTTATCTTTTTGTCAAATATTATGGGGGTTGTGCCATTCCCGCCCGGAGGTGGAAATCTAACAGGTAATATCACTATAACATTTTTCTTGGCTTTGTGTACGTTCCTTATAACAAACTTTACAGGAACGAAAGCTTATTGGAAAGAGATTTTTTGGCCGGATGTGCCTACGTGGTTAAAGGTGCCTGTTCCACTTATGCCTTTCATAGAGTTCTTTAGTATTTTTACTAAACCTTTGGCTCTTATGATTCGACTATTTGCTAATATGATGGCAGGGCATGCAATAGCATTGTCATTGACGTGCCTGATTTTTATAATGTTTGGAATTAATGCAGTGGCAGGTGCATCAATGACTGTTGTGAGTGTTCTTATGAGTGTTTTCATGATGTTGCTGGAATTACTCGTATGTTTCATTCAGGCGTTAGTTTTCACTATGTTAAGCGCTGTGTTTATATCATTGTCTCAGGTTAAAGAGCATGCAGCAGAATAAATATGTTTTTTGATTAAAATAAAATAAATAACTTTAAAAAATTACGATTATGATTTCATTATTATTAGCAGCAGATGCTGTAGCAAAGTTAGGTGCCGCAATTGGTGGTAGTATAGCTGCAATTGGTGCAGGTATTGGTATTGGAAAAATTGGTGGTCAAGCAATGGATGCAATGGCAAGACAGCCGGAAAAAATAGGCGATTTGCGTTCTTCTATGATTATTGCGGCCGCTCTTGTTGAGGGTGTTGCTTTCTTTGCTGTTATTATTGCATTGTTGGCACTTTTCGTGTAAATTTTAGATTAAAGAAATAGAAATCTTAACAGCTTATGTCATTAATAACACCTGATTTTGGCTTGTTATTTTGGATGACGATTGTGTTTCTGATTGTACTTGGCATTGTAAGCAAGTTTGGCTTTAAAGTTATTGTCAAGATGGTCAATGATCGTAAAGATTATATAGACAGCAGTCTTCAGAAGGCACATGAGGCAAACAAAAAATTAGCTAATATCAAAGTTGAAAGCGATGCTCTTTTACAGGAAGCACGCGAGCGTCAGGCTGCAATATTAAAAGAGGCTGCCGCAACGCGCGATGCTATCGTTGAAAAGGCACAGGACAAAGCTCATGAGGAAAGTAACCGATTGCTTACAGAAGCGAAGGTTGAAATTGAGAATCAAAGACAGGCTGCCGTTAGCGATATCCGTAAACAAGTTGCAACGCTGAGTGTTGAAATTGCTGAGAAAGTATTGAGAGAAAAGCTTGGTGATGAAAAAACACAGATGGATTTGATTGAACGTATGCTGGATGAAATTTCTTTGTCTAATAAAAATAGTTAATATGGATTTCGGATTAATATCGGTTAGATATGCCCGTGCCTTGTTAAAGGCAAGCTTAGAGGCAAAATTGGAGGATAAGGTATATGCAGAAATGCAGACTTTATCTGCCAGTTATATAAAAGTTCCTGATTTTAGGTTTACGATAGATAATCCCATGTTTTCAAAGAAGCGTAAAAAAGATTTATTTATTATTGCTTTAGGCGGAGATCCTTGTAAACTTACACAAGTCTTTATTGATTTGGTTTTGAAGGAAGAGCGCGAAAACATGATGCAGTTCATTGCAAATTCATATATTACATTATATAGGAAAAACAAGAATTTAATCCGTGCTAAACTTTTGACTGCTACAGCCGTATCTCCTTCTACGGAGCAACGGCTTAGGCAGTTGGTTGAAAGTAAGACAAATGGGAATGTTGAATTTGAGACGGAGATTAAACCTGAAATTCTTGGTGGTTTCATAATAGAATATGATACTTATAGAATGGATGTTAGTGTAAAGTCTCAATTAAATTCTATTTTGTCACAGCTTAAGTAATAAAATTAATTGTAATATGTCTGATAAAATTAAACCAAGCGAAGTATCTCAAGTTCTTTTGGAACAACTGAAAGGGATTAATGATAGCGCAAAGTTTGATGAAGTAGGTTCTGTCCTTCAGGTAAGCGATGGCGTAGCACGTATCTATGGTCTTCGAAATGCTGAGGCTAATGAACTTCTTGAATTTGAAAATGGGACTATGGCTATTGTCATGAACCTTGAAGAGGACAACGTTGGTTGTGTGCTACTTGGCTCAACTTCCGAGATAAAGGAAGGAATGTTGGTAAAGCGTACAAAACGTATTGCCAGCATCAGGGTGAATGATAATATGCTGGGAAGAGTCATAAATCCATTGGGGCAGGCTATAGATGGTAAAGGTGACATTGATTTGACGAATTCGTTTGAAATGCCATTGGATAGAAAAGCTCCTGGTGTTATCTATCGTCAGCCTGTAAAAGAACCTTTACAAACTGGTTTGAAAGCCGTGGATTCTATGATTCCAATTGGTAGAGGTCAGCGTGAGCTTATTATTGGAGACCGACAAACAGGTAAAACAGCAATTGCTGTAGATACTATTATAAATCAAAAAAGTTTTTACGATGCTGGTAAACCTGTTTATTGTATATATGTAGCTATTGGTCAGAAAGCCTCAACTGTTGCGGCATTAGTATCTACATTGAAGGAGCATGGAGCAATGCCATACACGATTGTTGTTGCAGCTACAGCAGCGGATCCTGCTGCTATGCAATATTATGCACCTTTTGCAGGAGCTGCAATAGGTGAATATTTTAGAGATCGCGGTTATTCGGCCTTGGTCGTATATGATGATTTGTCTAAGCAAGCTGTTGCATATCGTGAGGTTTCACTTATTTTGCGTCGTCCTTCTGGTCGTGAAGCTTATCCTGGAGATGTGTTCTATTTGCATAGTCGTTTGTTGGAGCGTGCAGCACGAATAAATGACCAGCAAGAGGTTGCAGAGAATATGAATGATTTGCCTGAGTGTATGAAAGGGCATGTTAAAGGTGGTGGTTCGCTTACTGCTTTGCCTATAATTGAAACTCAGGCAGGAGACGTATCGGCGTATATTCCAACTAACGTTATCTCTATTACTGATGGACAGATTTATCTTGAGACTGACTTGTTCAATCAGGGATTTAGGCCTGCAATTAATGTTGGTATTTCTGTAAGTCGTGTAGGAGGTTCTGCGCAGATAAAAAGTATGAAGAAGGTTGCGGGAACATTGAAAATAGATCAAGCACAGTATAGAGAGTTGGAATCTTTTTCAAAGTTTTCAAGTGATATGGATGCTGTAACGGCTATGACACTTGATAGAGGTCGTAAGAATAATCAACTTTTGATACAGCCACAATATAGTCCAATGCCTGTTGGTGAGCAAGTTGCAATACTCTATTGTGGTACACATGGTCTAATGCATGATGTTCCTGTTGAGAAGGTGCGTGAATGCCAAGATGCCTTTTTGGATAAGATGCGTTCTTCACATGAAGATGTTGTTGATGCGTTATCTAAAGGAAAAATTGATGATCAAATAACCCAAACTATTGAGGCTGTAATGGCTGATATTGCAGGGCAATATAAAAAATAGTTGATTTATGCCGTCACTAAAAGAAATAAAGAATCGTATATCATCTGTAAATAGCACTCGTAAAATAACGAGTGCTATGAAGATGGTTGCGTCGTCAAAACTGCATCATGCACAGATCATGATAGGGAACATGCTTCCTTATGAATCTATGCTAGAGCATATACTAAAAGCATTTTTGGCTTCAGAAGTTGATGCTACAACTGTATATAATACTGTGAGACCTGTAAAAAAAGTTGCTTTTGTTGTATATTCATCTAATAGCAGTTTATGCGGTGGTTTTAATGCAAATGTTATTAAGGCCATGCAGCAGGCGATTGATAAATACCAGCGTCTGGTAGGTATGGATAATATTGTTGTTTATCCTATTGGACGAAAGGTTGCTGAAAAAGTGACGAAACTCGGCTTGAACTGTGGTGGAGATTTCTCTGAAATTGCTGATAAGCCTGATTTGCATCGATGTATAGAACTTGCGGATTTACTTTCGCAGAAATTCATCGATGGTGAGTTTGATCGCATAGAGATGATTTATCATCATTTCAAAAGTGCTGGTTCACAAATCTTGACTCAAAAAACTTTCTTACCAATTAATATCAAAGAGGAATTGGATTTTGATGATGAGCGAGATTTGACATCTAATATTGCAACCTTGGAAGCTCAAGAGTATATACGTAAGAAAGGTAAGGTTTCTTCAAATGCCAAAGAGGCAGTAAAGCCTCTTAATGACAATTTTATTGTTGAACCTGATATGGAATCAGTGTTGTGCTCACTTATTCCTAAACTATCACATTTAATGATATATACAGCATTGCTTGATAGTAATGCCAGTGAGCATGCAGCTCGTATGGTTGCTATGCAGACAGCAACAGATAATGCTGATGAACTTCTGAGAGATTTGAATCTCCAATATAATAAGAGTCGTCAGCAGGCTATTACAAATGAGTTGCTTGACATTGTGGGTGGTACTGTTAATTCCTAGTGTATTACTCTTACTCATATAAAGAGACTGCACAATTTGTGCATGTCTCTTTTTTATATTTAGGCATTGTCTAAATTTTTGCGTAATCTAAATAAATCTGGTTTCTATAAGATTGCTTATTTTTGTTTTCGTTTAGTTAAAAGATTTATCCTTTTGGAAGGTTCTTGTGCATCTGGATATAATTCTAATGCCTTATTATAATTAGCTATTGCAGCTTCATACATTTTTTCATTTTCACATTCTTTACCTAGTATCGTATACTCTGCTGCAAGTCTTTTTAAGAAAGCCTCTTGCTTATTTAATTTTTCTTCGAGGCATTTTATTTCATCTTTTAGTGTATTTATCTTATTTAATTTTTTACGGATAAGTCTCTTGGCACTAGGCTTTTCTATATCGTATCTGCTGTGTATAGCTTTAAAAAAGCATTTTAAGAAGTTTTCATAGTCTCCGTTGTCAAATGCTTTTGCTGCTTCGTAATATTCTTTATCTGCGGCAGATTCGCTTAATGCTTTTTTTATAAGTGTTGAATTGTTGTAATTTTGAGCAAATTGCAATATTTCTTTTCGTACGAAAATATTTTCGTGCCTTATTGGCGATTTGAGTGTAATACCGTTTAATGATGTACATCTTGATAAGGCGACGTATGTTTGGCCTCCGGCAAATACACCCCCTGTCAGGTCAATAATAACCTTGTTAAATGTTAGGCCTTGGCTTTTGTGTATAGTTATTGCCCATGCCAATCTTATTGGAAACTGTATAAAATATCCAATTTCTTCTTCTTCAATTTTTTGTTCCTTGTTATTGAAACGGTACTTCATATTACTCCATCTCTCCCTCGAAACTTCGTATTCGTTACCGTCTTCTGTGATTATATATATTAATCCTTTTTCAACGTCAATAGTTTCAACAATACCTAGAGTACCATTTACCCATCTTTTGTTTATGTCGTTCTTTATAAATATTACTTGTGCACCAGGCTTGATTTCCAATTTTGTGAGCGTTGGTAGACTATTTTCTGGAAATTCTCCACCAATTTTCCCATTAAATATTGTTGATGATCCTTTAAGTTCTTTTAGCTTATTTTCATTTATATAATCTACAGTATCTCTACGTGTTGATAACGTTATTACGAGCTTTTCACTTTTGAACTCGTGGTTTTCTTCTTTATAACGGCTGTTTAATATTTTTAAATCATAGTCATTTACGTCACCAAGTCTTATCTTATCGAGTATGTTGATGAACTGGCTGTCTTTTTGTCTGTAAATTTTATTTAATTCAATACATATTAGTTTTATCTCTTTAAATATCTTTGCGTCAAAGAAGAAACTAGTAGGGTAGAATGGCTGAAGGAGTTTCCGTTCATCCTCCTTGACAACTGGTTCTAACTGAAAAATATCTCCTACAAGTAATAATTGTTTTCCGCCGAAAGGCTCGCGCATATTCCTCGAATATACCCGTAATACCTTATCTATAAAATCGATGATGTCAGCTCTTACCATGCTAATTTCATCAATTATGATGAGCTCAACCTCTCGTAGCAGCTTACATTTTTCACCATTGTATTTTAGTGTATTGCGTAAATGCCTTACTGAATATTGAGTATCATTGGGTAATATTGGGTGAAATGGGAGTTTGAAAAAGCTATGTAGTGTTGCGCCTCCTACATTGATTGCAGATATGCCAGTTGGGGCGAGAACAACAATTTTCTTTTTTATGTTGGACTTGACATATCTTAAAAAAGTTGATTTACCCGTCCCTGCTTTACCTGTAAGGAAAAGCGAGCGACGGGTAAATTTTAATATCTGAAGAGCTTCTTGAAACTCTTTGTTTGATTGATCAATTTGTGAATTCGGTTCCAATGTTGAACTTCTTATAAATCTTCAAATCTAATCTGTTCTTCACGAGGTTTATTTTTCTTTTTTTCTTTTTTATCTTCAGATTGTTGTACGTTACCTTTATCTGTATTGATGGCGGGATTATTTTCTTTTGAGATTTCGTTATCTTCGTTTCCTCTTGGAAGTATATTGCCTTCTTCGTCAATAAGAAGTTCTTCGTCCTCTACCATGGTACTGTCAATCTGTGTCGTATCTTTTTTAGCAGGTACATAACTGCTGCAGTTATACATATCTGCAGTTATGTCTTCATCATCTGGCTTATGGAATCGGCCATGATACTTTTTAAATTCAGGATCTTTCATAAGTGCCTGAATGAAATATCCGCAAATAGGTAATGCCGTCCTACTTCCTTGTCCAAGAGCACCTGTGCGGAAATGAATACTTCTGTATTCTCCACCAACCCATGCGCCTGTTACAAGATTCGGGCTTACGCACATAAACCATGCATCTGAATGATTATTTGATGTTCCTGTCTTGCCTCCAAAGTCTGTATCACGTGCAGTGTCAGTATATGCCCATAAACTTTGAGATGTTCCACCTGGTTCACGCATACCGCCCATAAGTAGCTGTTGCATGAAGAATGCGCTTTTATATGGTATAACTTGTTTTTCCTCTGTAGAACTTACATATACCTCTCTTCCGTCTTTGTCTACTATACGTGTCACAAGGACTGGTTCTATATGTTTACCATCATTTGCTATTGTACAATATGCATTGACCATTTCTAACAGATTAACGTCAGAAGCACCTAACGCTAATGAAGGCTCTTCGTCCAAAGGACTTTTTATACCCATGTCATGTGCTGTTTTGGCAATGTTCTTTATTCCCATTTCCTGCCCAAGTCTGACAGCAATCGAGTTGATACTTTTCGCAAATGCGCTTTTTAAGGGAATGGAGTCTCCTGAGAATCTGCCATTGGCATTTGTTGGAGTCCATGAAGTCATTTCATGCTTATTTTTGTCATATACTTGCATTCTTATGTATTCGTCCCTTCTCTTATCACAGGGTGTAAGTCCCTGGTTCATTGCTTCTGTATATACAAATAATTTAAATGTTGAACCTGGTTGGCGCATAGCTGTAACTTTGTCATATTTCCATGAGTTAAAGTCAATGTCTCCGACCCATGCTCTGACTGCTCCGGTTTGTGGCTCCATTGCAACGAATGAGCAATGCATGAATTTAACCATATACCTGATGGAATCCATTGTGCTCATTTCTTTTTCAATGGTGCCTTTCTCATAATCAAATAATTTGACTTTGTGTGGCTTATTCAAATAGTATTGAATAGAGTCGGGGTTATTGGGAAACTTTTGTAATAATGTTTTGTATACCGGTAATTTCTGAGCTATATTCTCTATAAAGTTTGGTATAATCTGATGGTTCTCATCTCTCCATGGGTCTTGACCGCTCCAATGACTATTGAAGTTTCTTTGTACCTGTTTCATTTGTTTGATTGCGGCTTCTTCAGCATATTTTTGCATGCGGGTATCTATCGTAGTGTAGATTTTCAAGCCGCTACTATACAGGTCATATCCATTTTCCTTACACCAATCCTTAAGATAGTCAGCTATTGCCTCACGAAAATATTTTGCCTGACCATCATAATTGCTTTCAACACTATAGTTTACTTTTATGGGTATTGCACTTAAAGAATCATAATCATCTTTTGTGATATCCTTATGTGTCATTAAATTGTGCAAGACTGTATTTCTGCGTTGCAGACTATTCTCAGGATTCGTAATAGGGTTATAATATGTTGTAGCTTTTAGCATACCAACCAAAACAGCTGCTTGTTCAGCAGTCATTTCAGATGGAGTTGTGTTAAAATATGTCTTACATGCGGTTTTTATGCCATATGCATTTGAACCAAAATCTACAGTATTAGCATACATCGTAAGAATTTCTTTCTTATCGTATAGAATTTCCAACTTTGTTGCAATAATCCATTCTTTGCTTTTCATAATAAGCATTCGTACACCCGGAATATATCCCAACAATCCTGTTGAATACTGTGTCCTGACGCGGAACATGTTTTTTGCGAGCTGTTGAGTAATTGTGGATGCACCACGTGCTTCATGATGTACAATAATATCTTTTGCTACAGCAAATAATCCGGTGAAATCAACACCAAAGTGCTTGTAGAAGCGTTCATCTTCTGTATCAATTAAAGCTTTCCAGAAGAGAGGGTTTACTTCTTCATATTTAACAGGCGTTCTGTTCTCGCTAAAATATTTGCCTATCATAACGCCGTCTGCACTATATATTTCAGATGCCTCGCTTGTTGTAGGATGCATTATCTGTGAAAAGCCGGGAGACTTTCCAAATAACCATAAGAAGTTAATATCAACCATTATAAGATACACAAAAAATGTGATTATGGCAGACAGAATTGCTACACAAGTTTTTGTATACCATTTGCGACCAATATAAAGTCCTTTATACCAAGGCCAAAAACCTTTAATTTTGTTCAGACACGTTTTGATAAATCTACCGATACGTGAATCATTGTTGTTGTTGAACATATAATTTTAGTATTATTTATTCTGCAAATGTACAAAAAAAGTACAGTTTATATGAATGTGTTTATGTAATTTATGATTTCTTCAATATTGTCGGGTGAAAACCAATGTATATTGGGATCACGCCTGAACCATGTAAGCTGTTTGCGGCAATACTTATGTGTATTGCTTTTTATCCTAAATATTGCATTGTCAAGTGTACATAATCCGTCTAGATATTCAAATGTTTCTTTGTAACCAACAGTGTTTAATGCATTTAGATTTTTATATTCATAGACGTTTAGAGCTTCTTGAATTAAGCCATCATGAATCATTTGCTCTACACGTAAGTCTATTCTCTCGTATAATCTCTGCCGGTCCATATTAAGACCGATTTTTATAATTCTAAAAGGTCTTTCTTTGGTTGTGTTTTTTCTGAAGGAAGAATATGGCTTGCCTGTAGATAAGCATATTTCTAATGCATGTATTATGCGCTTATGATTATTCTTATCAACAATTGCGTAATAATCAGGATCTAATAATGCCAATTCTTTGCTAATGCCAGAAAGACCTTCTTTATCGAATCTTTCTTGAAGTGTTTTTCTAATGTTGTCATCAACCGATGGTATGTCGTCAATACCTTTGCATACTGCATCAACGTACATCATGCTACCACCAGACATGATTACATTATCTTTATACTTGAACAAGATGTTTAATAATTTTAAAACATCTTGTTCATATTTTGAGGCGTTGTAATATTCATTAATATGAAGATTGCCAACAAAAAAATGTCTAATTGATTTACGCTCATCTTTTGTTGGGGCAGCTGTGCCTACAGGTATTTCTTTAAAAACCTGACGAGAGTCAGCATTAATAATAACCGTATTTAAGTGTTCGGCAACCTTCAGACATAATGATGTTTTTCCTACCCCTGTAGGTCCAACTATTACAAAAAGTGTCTTCATCACAGAAGGTATTTATCTTATTATACCTCTCTTAGAGTTTTCAACAAAATTAATTATATATTCAATTTCTTTTGTTACAGGCAGCTTTTTCCTTATTTCTTCAATACCCTCTTTTAGAATTCCTTTAGAGTACAGAAGTCTGTAAGCTTCATGTATATTGTTGATTAATTCGTTGCTGAATCCTCTTCTTCTTAATCCCACAATATTT
Organism: Xylanibacter rarus; assembly: GCF_001275135.1. Lineage (GTDB taxonomy): Bacteria > Bacteroidota > Bacteroidia > Bacteroidales > Bacteroidaceae > Prevotella > Prevotella rara. The sequence goes on from NZ_LFQU01000012.1 coordinate 51,819, forward strand.
ATTCCGCAATATTTCGTCGGTTCTTTTCCGGCAATGATAAAAGGTGGTATGTCTTGGCTGAAACGGCATCCTCCCTGAATCATTACATAACTACCAATATGGCAGAATTGGTGGCATAAAACAACTGCACTAATAATGGCATAGTCGTCAACAACAACTTCTCCTGCAAACTTTGTTGAGTTTCCAATAATACATCCATTACCGATAACACAATCGTGAGCAACATGCATGTTTTCCATCAGCAAATTGTTTGAACCAACTTTTGTTGTCCCTTTAGATGCTGTGCCTCGTGATATAGTTACATTTTCACGTATACTATTGTTATCACCAACTTCGCATGTCGTATCTTCACCTTTGAATTTAAGATCTTGTGGCTTTGTACTAATACTTGCACCGGGAAAGATTTCGTTATTATTTCCGATGCGTGCTCCGTAGTTAATCGTTACATTATTTTGTAATATGTTATTGTCGCCAATTACTGTATTTTTATCAATATAACAGAATGGGCCGATAATATTATTGTCACCAATTTTGGCTTCAGGATGTATGTATGCTAACGGACTTATATTATTCATGGCTAATATTTTAAAATAAGGCAGAAGTAAATCTGCCTTATGGGTTATTTATTTTTTACTATTTGAGCTGTGAAAGTAGCTTCTGATACGACTTTATCTCCTACAAATACATATCCCTTCATAGAAGATACACCATGGCGTACAGGAGCAAGAAGGTCAACTTTAAATAAAAGAGTATCTCCCGGTACAACTTTTTGTCTAAACTTCACATCGTCAATCTTCATGAAATATGTTGACCATCTTTCGGGCTCTTCCAAAGTGTTAAGAACAAGCAAGCCACCGCACTGTGCCATAGCCTCAATTTGTAAAACGCCAGGCATAACGGGCTCTTGGGGAAAATGTCCCTGGAAGAAAGGTTCATTACTGGTGACATTTTTTACGCCAACGATACTGCTCGGTCCAAGAGCTATCACTTTATCAACGAGCTGCATGGGATAACGATGCGGAAGCAATTCGCGAATGCGGTTTACGTCCATAAGCGGTGCTTCATTGCAATTGTATATTGGAGCCTGTATTTCATGCTTACGGATTTCTTTTCGCATGAGGCGTGCAAACTTATTGTTGATTGTATGCCCTGGACGAGTGGCTATTATACGGCCTTTAATAGGTTTGCCGATAAGTGCCATATCGCCTATTATGTCTAACAGCTTATGCCTTGTACATTCATTTTCCCATACCAGCGGTTTATGCTGAATGTATCCCAGTTTTGTTGCGTCAAGATGTGGTACATGTAAGAAATCTGCCAATTGATCAAGACGTTCCTGGGTTGTCTGTCTTTCATAAATCACAATAGCATTATCCATGTCACCGCCTTTAATAAGATTTGCTTTTAAGAGCGGTTCGATGTCTCTTACAAAGACGAATGTACGGGCTGGAGCTATTTCTGTGGCAAAATCTTCAATTTTGTCAAGTGTTGCAAATTGACTATTTATGAATTTAGAGTCAAAAGAGCACATTGCGGTCAAGCTGAATTCTTCATCTGGCAGAATCGTAATGCATGAACCTGATTCTTTATCCTTTACCTCTATCTTGTGGCGTATAATATAGAAGTCTTTTGGAGCATTCTGTTCAACGATTCCAATTTCACGGATCTTCTCAATGTATTGTGCAGCTGAGCCATCTAAAATTGGAAATTCAGGACCATTTACCTGTATAAGGCAGTTGTCAATGCCTAAAGCATACAGAGCGGCAAGTCCATGTTCTACGGTTGATACTCTTACATCACCTTTCCCTAATACAGTTCCACGTTGGGTGTCAACGACATTTTCAGCAATGGCATCAATGATGGGTTGACCCTCAAGATCGATTCTTTGTATCTTATATCCGGTATTTTCATTTGCCGGATTAAAGGTGATTGTCAGATTTAATCCAGTATGAAGACCTTTTCCACACAGTGCAAAACTGCCTTTAAGTGTGTTCTGTTTTGACATTTCCATGATTTATTTATATGTCTCTTTTAATTTTTCAACTTCATGTTTTAACTCGTTGAGCTCTTTGTAAATTTCTGGTAGCCTGCGTGTTAACGCAATAGACTTAAAGTAAGCCTTTGGATCTGTCGGCGGCGTTCCGATGAGAGTCTCATTACCTTTAAGGTTGCCTGGCACTCCAGACTGGGCACCAAGGAAAGTCTTATCGCCAATTGTTGCATGTCCTGCAATGCCGACCTGACCTCCAAACATGCAGCCTTTGCCAATTTTTGTACTACCTGCAACGCCTGTCTGAGCAGACATTACAGTGTTTTCGCCCACTTCAACATTGTGAGCAATCTGTACAAGATTGTCAAGCTTTACACCTTTACGTATGATTGTTGTTCCCATCGTAGAACGGTCTACGCATGAGTTGGCTCCAATTTCAACGTTATCTTCAATAGTTACAATGCCAATTTGTGGTATTTTGTCATATCCATCAGTATTTGGAGCAAATCCAAAACCGTCTGCGCCAATGACGGTGCCAGCATGAATTGTAACATTATTGCCTAGCTTACACTCTTTGTAGATGGTGACATTAGGATATAAGATACATCCATTTCCAATTTTAACACCATCTTCAATAACCGTATGTGGATATATTTGTGTATTTTCACCGATAACAACGTTCTCGCCTATATATGCAAAAGCACCTACATAGCAATTGTCGCCAATTGTCGCTTTAGGTGATATGAAAGCCATTGAGCTTATGCCACTTTTTTTAGGAAGTGCAGCCTGATACATTTGCAGAAGTTTTGCAACGCATTCATAGGCATTCTTTACTCTAATCAAGGTGGCTTTGACTGGTTTTGTCAACTCAACGTCTTCGTTGACAAGCACAATACTTGATTGTGTTTCGTAAATATAGTGTGTGTATTTGGGATTTGAAAGGAATGATATAGCTCCTGGTTTTCCCTCTTCAATTTTGGCAAATGTATTTACTGTGGCATTTTCATCGCCTTCAACTTTGCCTTGGATAAAACTTGCTATTTGGTTTGCTGTAAATTCCATTGCAATTTAATTACATATTATCTGCAAAGATAAATAAATTTATTCAAAAACGTTGATAACATAAATAATATTTTCTGATTTTTTTTGAAAGTAATGCAATATTCAACAATTCTGAAGATTCAGAAATGTCTTTTGTTGTATTGTCTTTGAACAGTATGGTGATTTGGTCTTCATTAACATCGTACATATCTTTTTGTATTGTGTCAATGCTCATGAGATAGCCTGCTTCTTCTAAACTTATTTTGAACATGTCTGCAATTGTACGTTTCTTGCTTTCAGCATAGGCGTCGTCCACAGGATTTTCGAAAATTTCAACTTTGAAGATATTGCGGTTTATGATATCTGTGGAAAGAATCGACAGCACTTTATCGTTGCTGTCTGTCCATACTTTAAGGGAACTTAGAATGTCGCTGTCGTCGAGTTTTGTATAATACAGCTGGGCTTGTCTGTCATTTCTGAATGTCTCTGCATCGATGTCATTGTATAAAAAATATCTTAGACAGGGTGTTGCGAAAATTTCCTTGCCTTCATGTGCAAGTCTTTTTGCACGTAAGAGAGCGTTTACTAGCACTTTTTCGCTAGAGACAGTTGTTTTATGCAGATACACTTGCCAATACATCAGACGTCTTGCCATTAGATAATTTTCGATAGAATACAGCCCTTTTGAATTTACAACAAGATTATCATTGTGTACATCAAGCATCTTTATTATTCTGGCACTGCCAATATTTCCTTCAGACACTCCCGTGTAAAAGCTGTCACGTCTGAGATAGTCTAGCCTGTCCATGTCAAGCTGGCTGCTTATAAGCTGATGCAGAAACTTTTTCGGATATTCATTCTTGAATATTTTGAGTGCTAAATTCAATTCTCCTTTCATTTCCTTGTTAATTTGTTCCATCATAAGCAAGGATATTTCTTCGTGGCTTATTCCGCTTATCAATGTATGCTCTAAGACATGAGAGAATGGTCCATGCCCAATGTCGTGCATTAGTATAGCAGCCTCAACAGCTTCAGCTTCACTGTCGAATATGTATATTCCTTTTTGGGTTAATGACGTAATGGCTTCGCTCATTAAATGGAATGCACCGATAGAATGCTGAAAGCGAGTGTGTTGTGCGGAAGGGTACACCATAGATGTAAGTCCAAGTTGCTTTATTCGTGTAAGCCTCTGCATTAGCGGATGCTCAACAATATCTAACAGAAGACCATGAGGTATCTTTATGAATCCGAAGATAGGGTCATTTATTATTTTACTGTCATTCATTTCGCTTGTTTTATATGTTGTACAACTTCAAAAAGGTAAATAAGTAGTACTGGTGTTTTACATTATAGCTGAAATCTGATTCATGATATATGTTATAACAGCATGTGGCAAATGCAAATATACAATTTATTTGTTTGATATACAATAAAATAGCTTGATGATGAAAGTTAACTGATGTTAAGGTCCGTATGAGATGGAATAAACTTTCTGTGAATAATATCTACCTCTTAAATGCTGCTTTTATGATTGACAAAAGGAAAACAAAATAATGTATGGACTGTCAAAGTGTAAATTTTTAATGTGTCGGCTAATGTTATGTTTTAGCGGATAAAATGCGATGCTTGATTACTTTTATGCTAATACTTTATCCTCAAAACACATATATTTGCTTGTTCTTGGTTGGAAATCATTGGGTTTTATCGTCTATTTAACTGTATTTGTGTGGCTGATTGAATGTGTTTTGACATGTAAAATGCTGCATTCTATACTGTAATAGGTGGCATTTTAGATGTTTTTTAGAATGATATTGTGCTAAGAATTTATTGTTAACTGCTTCAACTGCCTGAAAATAAGAGGTTTATCTGTTAAATGAGCAATAGTCGGATTTTATGGCTTTTTCAGAGTAGAATCAGTGTTCAATGGAAAAATAGCCTATTATTTGAAATCAGAAAGTCAAAATAAGTGCAAATTGTGTGACATTCTGACAGCGCTTATGTCTATACTATATTATATAAAAGAAATCCTCCGACATTTGCTTTAATGCCGGAGGATTATTATACCTACTTTATTTTGTTTAATTCTATGGCCATTTCTTTTTGCAAGGCTTCAGCTTTAATTGCTGCAGCTTCAGCAAAATCGCTTCCGCTTGAGGCATAAATGATACCTCTGCTGCTGTTTACTAATAGTCCGCAGTCTTTGATTATTCCGTATTTGCATACTTCTTGTAGGCTTCCGCCTTGTGCTCCAACTCCAGGTACAAGTAAGAAGTGATTAGGAGCAACTTTACGTATGTCTTGGAACATTGAGCCCTGAGTGGCACCAACTACATACATCATGTTTTGCTCATCACCCCATGCCTGTGACTTACGTATGACTTTTTCAAAAAGTCTTTCGCCGTCTTGGTCGGCTGTCAGCTGAAAATCATGTGAACCTTTATTGCTTGTGAGCGCCAATAGAATAACCCATTTGCCTTCATAGTTGAGGAATGGTGTAACACTGTCTTCGCCCATGTAAGGCGCAACGGTCAATGAGTCGATATCATATTCTTCAAAGAATGTACGGGCATACATAGAGGATGTGTTTCCTATGTCGCCACGTTTTGCATCTGCTATTATGAAATGGTCAGGATAGTTTTCTTTGAGGTATTTTATCGTACGTTCAAATGATATCATTCCTTTTACACCCATGCATTCGTAGAAAGCCAAATTTGGCTTGTATGCAACACAATATTGTGCCGTTGCATCTATTATGGCTTTGTTGAAGTCGAATATAGGATCTTCGTTGTTCAGTAAACATTCCGGCACTTTTTTGATATCAGTGTCGAGTCCGACACACAGAAAAGATTGTTTGCTGAATATTTGGTCAACTAATTGTTTTCTGTTCATTTTTTCTGAATTTATGTTTTTATTTATTAAGTGAATTCTTTTATATGAAATGGCTGATGCTCAGATTTTTGCAATTGCCAAGTTTTATATAAAACTTTTATTTCATATAAATAATCCACCCAAACATTAGGATTTATAGTTCTGCCTCTTTCATGCGTTCTGCATTTTCTTCTACAGTTAAGGCGTCTATCATATCTTGTATGTTTCCTGCCAGGAATCCGGACAGATCATGTGTTGTATAGCCGATTCTGTGGTCAGTTACACGTCCTTGCTGGAAGTTATATGTTCTGATCTTTGCACTTCTGTCACCAGTTGACACCAATGTCTTTCTGCGGCTAGCTATATCATCGATGTATTTCTGATGCTCTCTGTCGTAGATGAAGGTACGCAATCTTGAAAGTGCCCTTTCCTTATTCTTAGGCTGGTCTCGTGTTTCAGTACATTCAATAAGAATTTCTTCAACTTCACCGGTATTCGGATTCTTCCATGGATATCTAAGACGAACTCCAGACTCCACTTTGTTTACATTCTGTCCTCCGGCACCGGAACTTCTGAATGTGTCCCACTTAATGTCGCCTTCGTTGATGTTAACTTCAAATTTATCAGCTTCGGGCAATACAGCTACTGTTGCTGCGCTTGTGTGCATACGGCCCTGTGTTTCTGTGGCTGGTACACGTTGTACACGATGTACGCCAGATTCATATTTTAGTATTCCATATACATTGTCGCCGCTTACAGCAAAGTCTATTTCCTTATATCCGCCAACAGCTCCTTCACTTACGCTTGTTACAGACAGGGACCAGCCTTTTGAATCACAGTATTTTTTATACATTTGAAATAAATCGCCTGCAAACAGTGCTGCTTCGTCACCGCCCGTTCCGGCTCTAATTTCCATTTGGACGTTCTTGGCGTCTTCCGGATCCTTCGGTACTAAGGCAATTTTTATCTCCTCCTCAATTTTAGGCTGTAACTCTTCATTGGCTTGAAGTTCTTCACGGGCCATCTCTCTCAGGTCCGGATCACTTTCGTTGGCAAGAATATCTTTAGCCTCGTTTATTGAGTTTATGCAGGCAATATATCGTTTTCTGGCCTTCATTATCTCATCGAGGTCTTTATATTCTCGTGTAAGTCTTACGTATCTTTCCTGATCTGAAATGACAGAAGGGTCTGTTATCAATGTGGCAACCTCTTCATATCTGCTTTCAAGTCCTTCGAGCTTTTCTAAAATACTATTGTTTTCGGGCATATAATTAATAGTTAAATTCTCCAAATTCAGATTTAATGGTCAGACTCTTTTCTCCTTCTTCGATATGTCCGATAATCTGAGCGTCTATATTGAAACTCTTACTTATATTAATTACTTTTTCTGCAAATTCGGGTTTTATATATATCTCCATTCTGTGTCCCATATTGAACACTTTATACATTTCCTTCCAGTCAGTCTGACTTTCCTCTCTAATCATTTTGAAAAGAGGTGGAACCGGGAACATGTTGTCTTTGATAACCTTGCAATTGTCATTTACGAAGTGTAGCACTTTTGTTTGTGCTCCGCCTGTACAATGTACCATACCATGTATTTCCGGACGTAATTCGTCAAGAATGCGTTTAATAACTGGTGCGTATGTACGGGTAGGAGAGAGGACTAGCTGACCTGCATTTACAGGTACATCTGCTAATTTGTCGTCCAGGTGATAATGACCACTATAAACAAGTTCGTCAGGAACTGCATGATCGTAACTTTCTGGATATTTTTCTGCAAGATATTTAGCAAACACGTCATGGCGTGCACTAGTCAGACCATTGCTGCCCATACCTCCGTTGTAGCTTGTTTCGTATGTTGCCTGGCCAAATGAGGCTAGTCCGACAATGACATCGCCTGGTTGAATGTTGGCGTTGTTGATTACGTCGCTACGTTTCATTCTACATGTAACAGTAGAGTCGACGATAATTGTTCTTACTAAATCGCCAACATCAGCTGTTTCACCTCCCGTTGCGTAAATGCCAATGCCCATTTCTCGCATGCTGGCTAAAAGTTCGTCAGTGCCATTAATAATAGCAGATATGACTTCTCCTGGTACCAGCATTTTATTTCGTCCGATTGTGCTTGAAACAAGTATGTTATCTACAGCTCCAACACAAAGCAGGTCGTCCGTATTCATAATTAGTGCATCTTGTGCAATGCCTTTCCATACACTTAAGTCACCGGTCTCTTTCCAATACATATAAGCCAATGACGACTTAGTACCTGCGCCATCTGCATGCATAATATTACAATATTCAGGATCGCCTCCTAGAATGTCTGGTATTATTTTACAAAATGCCTGTGGAAAGATACCCTTATCTATGTTCTTTATTGCGTTGTGTACATCTTCTTTTGCTGCAGAAACACCACGCATCATGTAGCGGTTGTGTAAATCCATTTTAAATATATTTTTATGTATATGGAACAAAAATTACGTCTTATTCTTTATTATGCCAAAATTCCCAACTTGCAAATGCCTGTAATAAAAGCATTTCTAATCCATTTTTTACAGTGGCACCATGTTGGGCTCCTTTTTTCATGAAAAGAGTTTCATCGGGATTATAGAGCAAGTCATAAAGGATGTTCTTGCTTGTCATTGCCTCATATGGCAATTGAGGACACTCGTCTATATGCGGATACATTCCGCATGGAGTGCAATTAACAATAACATTGTACTCCTGAATTATGTCAGGGGTGATTTGTGAATATTGTATCGTTCCAGGACGTTCAAATCTGCTTACGAATACTGTTTCAAGACCTAGTGATTTTAAACCGAAGTTTATAGCTTTAGATGCCCCTCCTGTTCCTAATATTAATGCTTTTTTATGAAATCTTTCAAGCAAGGGCTCAATGCTTTTTGTAAAACCAATGACATCGCTGTTAAAGCCTTTCAGATAAGTATCATTACCTTTGTGGTCAACGCGTATAACATTTACTGCTCCTATAGCTCTTGCTTCGGGGCTTATGGAGTCAAGATAACTGATAACTTTTTCTTTATATGGTATTGTGACATTAAGGCCTTTCAGTTCCGGGTTAGAAGCTAAAATTTCCGGAAGGGAGTCGAGTGTCGGAATCTCAAAGTTGATATATTCAGCATTAATTCCTTCATTTTCAAATTTTTCGTTGAAATAACTTTTTGAAAATGAATGACCTAATGGGTAACCTATTAATCCATATTTATCCATAGACTTATATTTATTTAGTTGCAAAATAACAAGTGCAAATGCCGAAGGTTAAACGTTTGAATGTAGCTTCAGTAAACCCGGCTTTTTTTATGATATCTGTCATCACTTCACCTTGTGGAAATGCTTCTATTGTTGTTGTTAAATAACGATACGCATTTTTGTCTTTAGAAACAAGTTTTCCATATAGCGGTAGTACGGAATGAGAGTATATCCAAAATAATTGTTTCATTGGGAAACTTACTGGCTGGCTAAGCTCCAGAATACTTACGTGTCCTCCCTTTTTCAATACTCTGCACATCTCCTTTAAACTAGCATCAAGATTTTGAAAATTTCTGATTCCAAATGCGGTTATTATTGCGTCGAATGTATTGTCTGCGTAAGAGAGATGTTCGCAGTCTTCCTTTTCAAAGCTTATGATTTCGCTCAGTCTCTCATTCTTAACTTTCTCTTGACCAATACGCATCATGCCTTCTGATATATCAATGCCAATGACCTTTTCAGGGGATAACTCCTTGGCTGATTTTATCGCAAAATCACCTGTCCCTGTCGCAACATCTAGTATTTTAAGAGGTTTAAAGGGCTTAAGCTGTTTTATGGCCGTATTTCTCCAAAGATAGTCAATGCCAAGTGACAGCCTGTGATTAAGCAGATCATACGAATGAGCTATGGTATCAAACATTGTTTCAACCTGCTTACTCTTTTCTTCCCCGTTATTATATGGCGTTATACGTTCCTGTTTGTAGGTCATTTTTATCTGATTTATAAAAAGGCATGATGCTATAGAGGTATTTTGTCAATATGAATTATTATCTGTTTTTCAGATAATTCTTCACATTGTTTTCGATTCGTGCTGCAATATCACCATCTTCAGCAGCTTTGTCGAATTTATCACCGGTAATGTTCTCGAACAATTCAATGTAACGTTCGCTTACACTTTCGGCATATTCGTCTGTTATTTCTGGCATTGTCTGTCCAGGCTCATTCATGAAGTTGTGTTCAATAAGCCATTGACGTACAAATTCTTTAGATAATTGGCGTTGCGGCTCACCTTTCTCAAATTTCTCCTCATAACCGTCTGCATAGAAATAACGGCTGCTGTCTGGAGTATGTACTTCGTCAATAAGATAAACTTTACCGTCTCTTTTTCCAAATTCGTATTTAGTATCAACGAGGATAAGACCATGTTCAGCTGCAATTTCTTGTCCGCGTGCAAAAATCTTACGTGTATAGTCCTCCATTACCTCGTAATCTTCTTTACTTACAATGCCTTGAGCGATTATTTCTTCTTTGGAAATATTCATGTCATGACCTTCGTCAGCCTTTGTTGTAGGTGTTATTATTGGTTCGGGGAAACGCTGATTCTCTTTCATTCCATCGGGCAGTTTAACACCACAAATTTCACGACATCCCTTTTGATACTCACGCCATGCCGAACCTGTCAGAATTGAACGTATAATCATTTCAACGCGGAATCCTTCGCATTTCAGACCAACTGTAACCATTGGATCGGGAGTGGCAAGTTTCCAGTTTGGACAAATGTCCTTTGTCTGATCCAGAAATTTTGATGCGATCTGGTTAAGAACCTGACCCTTAAAAGGTATTCCTTTAGGCAGAATAACGTCGAAAGCTGAAATTCTGTCTGTGGCAATCATTACGATAATGTCGTCGTTAATGTTGTAAACATCGCGTACCTTACCATGATATACGCTTTTTTGTCCATCAAAATGGAAATCTGTTCTTGTAAGTGCTTTCATTCTTGTTGATTTATTGTAAAACCTTTTCTACTTGTTCTTTATTTCTTTATCTCTTTCATATGCATTGACTATTCGTGTGACAAGCTTATGTCTTACGATATCCTTTTCATTCATATTTATAAAAGAGATTCCTTCAATGCCATTTAATACACGTATAGCTTCTCGTAGCCCACTAGTCGTTCCATGCGGTAAGTCAACCTGAGTAAGGTCGCCTGTTATGATCATTTTTGCATTCCATCCAAGTCGGGTTAAAAACATACGTATTTGAGCAGATGTTGTATTTTGTGCCTCGTCGAGAATTATTACAGCATCACTGAGTGTTCGTCCACGCATAAATGCCAATGGTGCAATCTGGATGATATGTTTTTCAATCATGTCCTGTAATTTAACTGCAGGAATCATGTCTTCAAGTGCATCATAAAGGGGCTGCAGATATGGGTCGATTTTGTCTTTCATGTCACCTGGCAGAAAGCCTAACTTTTCTCCAGCCTCAACAGCCGGACGACTTAATATTATTTTTTTTGTCGCTTTCTCTTTGAGGGCTTTTACTGCAAGAGCTATACTTAAATATGTTTTGCCCGTGCCGGCAGGACCGACTGCGAACAGCATGTCATTGTTGTTGTACGCATCAATCAGTTTCTGCTGATTGGCACTTCTGCTTTTTATTGGTTTTCCAGAGATGTTATATACTACAACATCACTTGATGTGTCATCGTTAATCTTCCCGCCCTTAATTATGTTGATTAAATTATCTTCATTAATCGAGTTGTATTTTAAGACGTGCTTGCGTATTTTCTCAATGTTTTCTTCAAAGTTTGCCATTTGCTCTTCGTCTCCTAATACGCGTAGGACATTATCACGTGCAACTATCCTGAGCTTTGGGTATAGTGCCTTGATTATTTGCAAATGCGTATTGTTGACTCCGTATAATATTACAGGGTCAATATCCTCAAGTACAATGTGCTTCTCGATCAATTTTATTCGAATTTAATATTATTGTGCAAAATTACAGAAACTTTTTCAATATATCATCGTTTTTCTTATCTTTTTTCTATTCTTGGGCTGATAGCGTATAGGTGTGAGAATGTTATGATTGTATCGCTATGTTGTATTTATTGATAAAAGGCTTTTGTCATATAAGGGATAGATTTCATTTAAATTTGTTTTTTCTCTCCATATGTCTTAGTGATATAATCTTGAATGGATGCCATGGCCATGGCATTGATATGAGTTGAAGATATATTTAAAAGTCTATGTATTTTGTTTGTTGCAAGAAATATTTTGTTTTGATGATATTGTTTTTAATTGGATTTTCCAATAAAAAATGTTGCTATTTTGTCATGGATAAAATTATGTTAATTGTTGACGTCCTTTCTGTATGCAATAAACATATTTATTTTGTATTTACATATACTTACATTATCTTTGCATCGTTTTATTTAAATTTAAATTATGTATATTATTGGACAGTTTTATCAGCGTGCAGTTTCGTTTGGCTTATGCCTCGTCTCGTTTTGTTGTTTATCTTATGGTAATAATGATAGCTATTCTCTCAGATTTGCGGATAGGGAGGAAGCAAATAATGTGTTGGCTGTTTCTAAGGGGTATGTAGAACGTCTTGGGAAATTCGACTTGGAGGCTCGTGTGGGTAAAAAGAATGCTACTCATGACGATATGGTGGACATGATAAGACGAGAGACTAGAGATTTTACAGATATAGAAAAGGATTCTGTTGTTAAAGCTTTTGCAATATTGGATGATGCTATTGCTCGAAAGGGCTTGAAGCTTCCTATCCCCCAAGAAGTACTGCTTATAAAACAACGATGAAAGAGGAGGGAGGTGCAGCAGCGTATACTCGAGGCGAGGTAGTCTGTTTAGGTGAAGGCCTTTTGAAAAAAGTTAATACCAAAAGGCTTGCTAAGCTGTTGGCTCATGAGTTGTTTCATGTGATGACACGAAATAATATTGATTTTAGAAAGTCAATGTATAAAATAATAGGATTCAGTATATTGGATAAAGAAATAAAGTTTTCTGACGATGTGACCGAACGATTTATATCTAATCCGGATGTGAATCATTATGATAGCTATGCCATGTTAAGTGTCGATGGAAAACAACAGCCATGCACAATGGTTATTTGTTCTGATCGTGATTATGCCGGAGGATCTTTTTTTGATTATGTGCACATCGGATTGGTTCCGCTTGACGATAAATTTTCTCCGGTAATGAAGGATGGAAAGATGTTGATGTATAAATTGGATGATGCATCCGATTTTTATGATAAGGTAGGAAGAAATACAGGGTATGTTATAAATCCGGAAGAATGTTTGGCAGATAACTTCTCGATAGCCTTGTGTGGAGATGTTAAAGAATTGCCAAATCCAGAAATTATCAATGAAATTGTTTCAACAATTCGAAATTTTAATGTTGATTGATACAAAAAGATGTGAGTCTTTTTTTGTTTCTATGTTGAATAAATAAAGAACGTATGAAAATAACAAAAAATAGGTATTTGATGAGTTTTGTGGCCATAGTTTTGATTTTGGCTATGATACGTCTGATTTTTCCTGATGTCGCAAAAGATAAAAATGTAAATAGGCCTGTTGTCGTGAATGATGCTTTAAACGATTCTGGCATTAATACTTTGGGTAAAAAAGATAGTGTAGGTGATGGGGAGCACGTGGTTTCTTCAATATTTAAGTTGACGTCTTTCTATAATGCAGAAGGAACACAGGTACGTAATCGTATAAATAGTGTGCCTGGTTTTAGTCGTACATTCCCTGACAATAATGACGTGCAGCTAGTTTCTGCCAATAAGTATGGAGTAAAACCTGTTGAAAATAGAGAAGATGCAGAAAATAGAAAAAAAGAACTTGTTTTTGTTGGTGCAAATCCTTATTATTTTATAGATCCTTTGCGCAGTAGTATTCCGTATTTGGTTCCACGTGCAGCTGTCCTACTCAATGATATTGGTAGGGCGTATTATGATAGCCTAAGAATAAAAAATATACCATTGCATCAAATAATTGTAACGAGTGTTCTCCGGTCAAAAGAAGATGTGATGAAACTTCGGAATTACAATGGAAATGCAACGGAAAATTCATGTCATTTGTATGGTACAACTTTTGATGTATGTTATAATCGCTATAAAACTATTAATAAACTAGATGGAAGCAAAGGCCGAATGGTAAGAAATGATACGCTTAAGTGGGTGTTAAGTGAGGTCTTGCGTGATATGCGTGAGAATAATCGGTGTTATGTTAAGTATGAGGTTAAACAGGGCTGCTTCCATATTACAGTTAGATAATGCTTAAAACTTGACTCCATAAAGGAGCGTTTATAATATATAATAAGGTGTAAAAAAGTTTTTTTGAATTAAATGAAAAAAAACTCCAGAAAAATTTGCAGGGATAAAAATAAATGCATACCTTTGCATCGCATTTGAGCGAGAATGCTTCGGTACAATAAACCGGAAAGGAAGTTTGGGTGAGTGGCTGAAACCAGCAGTTTGCTAAACTGCCGTGCGAGTTTATCGTACCGGGGGTTCGAATCCCCCAGCTTCCGCTGTGATTTAAGGTGGATTCATCTAATGGTTAGGATACAAGATTCTCAATCTTGGCATAGGGGTTCGATTCCCCTATCCACTACGAAAGTTTAAATGCATTTGAAAGGAAGAAACATTATGATTGTTTTCTTCCTTTTATTTTTTTGTAACAATCCCTTTGGAAATTTATAAAATTGTGTTTAATCGTTAGTTTAAGTTGGTCGTAGAAATCTTGTTGGATATCTGTGTGCCTGTGCAATCCTAAAGAGAAAGACTTTTGTCCGTTGTTTCATGAATATTTGCTTTGAAAAGTTTGGCTTTAGCATCAAATTATTTTGATGGCGTATTGGGGCAGTAGGAATTTGATGGGGATATCCTTAGGGCTTTGCGATTCTAAAGAGGAAAAACTTTTTATCTGTCACTCCATGAAGATTAGCTCTGAAAAGTTTGATTTTTGCATTGAATAATTCAGCAGCTGCATTCGTGGAACGATTGTTATAAAATTTCAATATTTCATCATTATACTCATAAGAGAAAGGTTGCCTTTTCCTGATATGTTTTGGTTTGAATATATTGATTAAAATTAATGTGTGTATTTGTTGTCTGCAATAGTACTCGCTATTGGTCGGCTAAATGCAAATGTAAGTTTGTCGTTTGGAGAAAAATGAAAGAGGGTGTGTCAAAACTCATTTTTTGAAAACGTGAACTTATAATTTGAAATTTGAGTATTCTAAAAGGCTAAAGAAAGGGCCGTATCATTACTCAATACAGAGTTTAATACGACCCTTTTAAATATTACAGTTATAATCTGTAACTTTGAGGAGTAGTCCTTTTAATTTTGACACACCCTCTTTCATTTTTTTTCTTCTATCTGATTTCAGATGAAATTGCTTTGTTATATGTGATAGTCTTTGTTCTTTCTTTATTGCCTGTCGTGTTGGGTGATAAATTCTTCTGCGCGCTTTAAATCTTCGGGGGTATCAATTCCTATGGTTTCAACGTGGGTAATGCCTACTTTTATGCGGTATCCATTTTGAAGCCATCTGAGTTGTTCCAAACTTTCAGCAAGCTCTAGGCTTGATTGTGGTAATTTTGTTATTTCTGACAAGACATTAGCCCTGTATGCATAAAGTCCAATATGCTTTAAATATGTGAATTTGTTTATCCAATTTGATTTTTCTTCTCCGCGTATATAGGGTATTATATTCCTGCTAAAATACATGGCAAAGCCATTGTTGTCGCAAATGAGTTTCGGGGAATTAGGATTCTCTAAATCATTTATAGAGTCTTTTTCAGTAAATGGTCTGCCTAAAGTTGCAATCATAGTTTCTGGGTCATCGAAACATCTACATATTGTTTCTATTTGGGTCTTGTGAATAAATGGCTCATCACCTTGGATGTTGATTATGACGTCAAATTTTTTTTCTATAATATTTACTGCTTCTTCTATTCTGTCAGTCCCACTTTTGTGATTAGGGGATGTCATAATAGCATTTCCTCCAAAGCTTTCCACCGCGTCCTTAATCCTTTCGTCGTCAGTGGCGACGTATACGTCGTCAAGCACTTTTGAAACTTTTTCGTAAACATGTTGAATTACGGGTTTTCCGCCTAAAATGGCTAACGGTTTTCCGGGAAAGCGTGTTGACGAATATCTTGCTGGTATGATTCCTACAAAGTTCATAGTATTTCTGTTTTAATATTTTTGCAAAGATACTAATATTTATCAATAAATATATTCGTAAAACCGATTTTAAAAAAATAATTTTGCAGTATGGTTATTTTTTATTACTTTTGGTGATAAATTTAAAAAGAAAAATCGTGAAGAACTATATATTGCTTTTATTTTGTGCTGCTTTGCCTCTAATATGTAGTGCGCAAAAGATAACATTAGGCTCATGTGAGACTAAAGATGGTGGAACATACCAGGGTGAAATGGCTTCTGGAAAACCTCATGGGAAAGGTAAAACTGTTTATAAAAACGGGGATACTTATGAAGGTGAATATGTGAAAGGAAAGCGTCAAGGATATGGAGTTTATACTTTTTCTGATGGGGAGAAGTATGAAGGAGAATGGTTCCAAGATCAGCAACACGGTAGAGGGACATATCATTTTATGAATAATAACAAATATGTTGGACTATGGTTTCGTGATTATCAGCAGGGTCATGGCGTAATGTGGTATTACAACGGTGACAAATATGACGGCGATTGGTATCAAGATAAACGTACCGGAAAAGGAACATACACTTATAGCGGTGGTGCCTATTATACTGGTGAATGGAAAGATGACAAGAAAACGGGTAAAGGATTCTTTGATTGGGGCGATGGGACAACATATGATGGTATGTGGCTAGATAATTTGCGCTCAGGAAAAGGAACCAATCATTATGCTGATGGAGATGTATATATCGGTGATTGGCTAGATGATGTTCAAAATGGGAAAGGTATATATAAGTTCCAAAATGGCGATATGTACGAGGGTGATTATGTTAGAGGAAAACGTACGGGTGAAGGTATTTTTACTTTTGCTAATGGCGATAAATATACCGGACATTTTACAGAAGGAGATAAGGACGGCCATGGAGTCTTACGTTGGAAAAACGGTGATGTATATAATGGATATTGGAAGGCTGACAAACAAAACGGTCTAGGTAAGTTAACGAAAAAAAATGGAGATGTCTTTGAAGGTAATTTTAAAGACGGCGTTTTTGATGGTGAAATTATAATACATTTCTCAGACGGAAGTAAATTCAAGGGTATTTATCGTCGCGGTAAAAGAAATGGTCGAGCTTTAGAGGTCGATAAGGACGGACGGCGTTTTGAAGGTTCTTATAAAGATGATAAGCGTGATGGTAAATATGTTGAGAAAGACAAAAATGGTAACATCGTTTCTCAAGGTATGTATATTTTAGGAAATAAGGTTCAATAATTAATTAAAATAATATTTATGGTTATAGATACATTGGAAAATTTAGAGAAATATGTTTCTTTAAATCCATTATTTAATGATGTAGTTGATTTTTTGAAATCAAATGATTTAAATAAATTAAGTGAAGGAAAACATCTGATTAAAGGCACAGATTTATTCGTAAATATACAAGTGGCAAAAGGTAAATCATGTGAAAGTGCTTTGCTGGAAACTCATAAGAAAATGATTGATATCCAGATACCTTTAAGTACGTCAGAGACGTATGGATATACTCCATTAAAGGATTTGCCTGAAGCAGAATATAATGAAGAAAAAGATATAACAAAATACGAAGGAGCTGCTGCTACGTACGTTACCTGTAAGCCCGGCGAGTTTGCTATATTTTTCCCTCAAGACGGTCATGCTCCTTGTATTTCTGAACAGGCAGAAATAAAGAAGGCCATATTTAAAGTCTTAGCATAATTTTGCTGAGAGTATCAAACAATAATGTTATTATAAAAAGTTTTTAAGGAGGTATCATGGTTACCAGAAAAGCCCAATCATTAAATAATAAGGCTAAAACGGATAGTAAAGCGGCAAATGAGCCGAAACATATTGGCTTAGTTGTTAATGATGGTTATCTCGCGCCTTATGAAGATGCCATAAGAGGGCGGCATGATCATGCCTTGTGGAAATTAGGCCAGCTGACTCGTAATGGTAAAATATCATTAGAGGATTTTGCCAGTGGGTACGATTATTATGGCTTGCATAAATTATCAAGAGGCTGGGTCTTTAGAGAGTGGGCGCCTAATGCGACAGAAATTTATCTTGTCGGCGATTTCAATAATTGGCAAGAGACAGAAAAGTATAAAGCCAAGCGTATAGAAGGAACCGGAAACTGGGAATTGAAAATCTCAGAGAAAGGTATGAAGCATGGTGATTTATACAAAATGCATGTTTATTGGAATGGAGGGTCTGGAGAACGTATCCCGGCATGGTCTCAGCGAGTTGTGCAGGATGAAGAAACAAAAATATTCTCAGCCCAAGTCTGGAATCCTGAAAAGCCTTATGTGTGGAGGAAAAAGAAGTTTAAACCAAATAAGAGTCCGCTTCTGATATATGAGTGCCATATAGGAATGTCGCAAGATGCGGAAAAGGTTGGTACTTATACTGAATTTAAGGAGAATGTGTTGCCGAGAATAATTGAGGATGGTTATAATTGTATACAAATTATGGCAATACAAGAGCATCCTTATTATGGTTCTTTCGGTTATCATGTAAGTAGCTTCTTTGCTGCTTCAAGCAGATTTGGTACTCCTGAAGAACTAAAGTCTCTTATTGATGAAGCTCATCGCAACGGCATAGCAGTGATTATGGATATTGTTCATAGTCATGCTGTTAAGAATGAAGTTGAGGGATTGGGTAATTTAGCAGGTGATCCTAACCAATATTTTTATCCAGGTGACAGGCATGAGCATCCCGCATGGGATAGCTTGTGTTTTGACTATGGTAAGGATGAGGTTATGCATTTCTTGTTGAGCAATTGTAAATATTGGCTTAAGGAATTCCATTTTGACGGCTTCCGTTTTGATGGCGTTACTTCTATGCTTTACTATAGTCATGGTTTAGGAGAGGCTTTCTGTAATTATGGTGATTATTTCAACGGGCATGAAGATGATAATGCAATATGTTATCTTACTATTGCTAATAAACTAATTCATGAAATTAATCCTAATGCAATAACAATTGCAGAGGAAGTAAGCGGTATGCCGGGGCTTGCAGCTAAGTTTGAGGATGGCGGATACGGCTTTGACTATAGGATGGCAATGAATATTCCTGACTATTGGATAAAGACGATAAAGGAGCAAAGTGACGAAAACTGGAAGCCTAGCAGTATTTTCTGGGAAGTAAAGAACAGGCGTCCGGATGAAAAGACTATAAGTTATTGTGAAAGTCACGATCAGGCTTTGGTTGGTGATAAAACAATTGTTTTTCGTCTTATTGATGCGGATATGTATTGGCATTTCAAAAAAGGCGACGAAAATGAGGTCGTTCATCGTGGAATAGCTTTGCATAAAATGATACGTTTAGTAACTGCTGCTGCAATTAATGGCGGATACCTTAACTTTATGGGAAATGAGTTTGGGCATCCTGAATGGATAGACTTTCCTAGAGAGGGTAATGGTTGGAGCTACAAATACGCAAGAAGACAATGGAATTTGGTAGACAATAAAGATTTGTGCTATCATTATCTGGGTGATTTTGACCGTGAAATGCTTAGCGTTATCAAGAGTGTGCGTAATTTCCAACGGACGAACGTACAGGAGATTTGGCATAATGATGGTGACCAGATATTGGCTTTTATGCGTGGCGATTTGATATTTGTGTTTAATTTTAATCCTACACGATCCTTTACTGATTACGGATTCTTGGTTCCTACAGGATCTTATGATGTTGTATTGAATACTGACGCTAAAAAGTTTGGTGGAAATGGACTTGCTGATGACAGTATGACTCATATGACAAACTTTGATCCTCTTTATGTAAAAGATCATAAGGAATGGTTAAAACTTTATATCCCTGCTCGTTCAGCCGTGGTCTTAAAGAAAAATTAATATGACACAAGAAGTCAAGGCAAACAATAGCACATTAGTTAATTCTGTATGTGCTATTGTTTTCATATTATTTACTTTTGTATATTTATATTTCTTCCAGTCTGATATTATTGCTATGGAGCAACATGTCTTGTCTGGAGGCATTACTCATTACAACAAAACCATAGGTGCGGTATTGCTGACTGTGGTACTGTTTCTTGTCAAACTTGGCGTGAGTAAGTTAACGAGGTTTGATGGATGGATTAATATTCTGAATTATTTGCCATCATTAATGTTTCTCGCTGTTCTGACATCCGGGAATCAGGATTTCGATGTTAGTTTATTTCCAACCAATGTTATAGTAATCGTATGCATTGTTATAATATTGTATGCAATTTTTGCTGTTTTGTCTAGACAGAAGTCAATATTCTATATTGATACGTCTTATACAGGAAGTTTGACCGGAGGTTTGTGGAAGAGTCTTTTGGCTTTGTCTGCTATGTTGTTGATGGTATGTGCTTTGGGAAATACAAATGAGATTTTTCATTATCGTTTAAGGATAGAGCATTTATTAGAGTCAAATGATTATGATAATGCTTTGAGCGTAGGCGAGAAGTCTGATGATACGGATCCTGATTTAACTATGTTGAGAATTTACGCTTTGTCGCGTACAAAGCAATTGGGTGAACGTTTGTTTGAGTATCCTATACCTAAAGGCGGTTCTGATATATTATTGCCTGATGGGGTGAATGTCAAATGTATGATGTTTCCTGAAACAGAGATATTCAAGCAGCTTGGTATACGAAAGATGGGAAAGATGAAGCCTCTTGAGTATCTGTTGTATCTGGAAAATCATGGTCTGGCAATGAAGTCTGTAACAGACTATATATTATGTGGTTATTTGTTAGATAAAAATTTAGATGGATTTGTGAACATAATTAAAAACAAATATAATCTAAGCTCACCTGCTTTGCCAAAGCATTATAGAGAAGCGCTCACATTGTATACACACCTAAGGTCGAATCCTGTTTTGGTCTTTCATAGCGAGATAATGGATGCTGACTATGCGGATTTTCAAAAACTTGAAGAAAAGTACAATAACAAGTCAGAGCGTTTTTCTTATGTTAAAGACACTTATGGAGAAACATATTGGTTTTATTACTTTTACCAATAAATTTCACTTGGAGAAGATGACCATCGTAAATGAAAACAGAAGGATACAGCATGAAAAATGTATCCTTCTGTTTTTTTGTTTATATAATTATTTAGTTTTAATTTTTGTTATAACAACTTTTATGCTGTCTGCTTGAAGTCTTGCCTTTAGCCAATCTGTGATTTTGCTCCTTTCGAGTTCTTTCATATTGGCTTTTGCTTTAACGCCAATAACGGCCAATGTGTAATGTTTAACCTTTAATGAATCTGTGTTTACATAACTGGCATTAGACAGGCTTATGTCGTCAACGTTGTCGAATAATGACTTAATTTCCTTTGCTACTGCAGGTGCCATAATGTCATATTTTGTATATTGGTCAAGGCTTTTCTGAAGTTCAGATATTTTTGCTGTTTCTTCACGAACCATATCTGAGTAGTTATCGTTAGATGTTCGCATATTTGTCAGTCTGTTGTTGAGCATCATTAATGATGTTGACTCAGAGCCTTGTATTACCTCAAGTTTATACTGCCGGATATTATAATTCTGCATTTCTTTCTCAGCTTTTGCAATAGCACTGTCTGACAGTTCCTTTCCTACGGCGACAACACGTAATGTGAGACTGTCGTTGTTGGCTTCATATGAAATAATCCTTGTGCCAGTACTGTCTAATTGTTCTTTTACAAATTTGCTGAGATTGCTTTTAAATACACTTGTTTTTACAATACTGTATGTCATGAAGCCTGCCGGTATCATTGTGGCAACCACAATGATAATAATGTATTTCTTTACTGTAGTTTGTCTTTCATGGTCGACAAATTGTTTTTCCTTGAATTTAAGCATTCTTACGCCAATATATGTGGCGAGGGCAATGAATACCGTATTAATAAAAAACAGATAGAAAGCGCCAAGAAAATAGAAAATGTTACCTGTGGCTATTCCAAAGCCGGCTGTGCAGAGCGGCGGCATCAAGGCTGTAGCAATTGCGACTCCTGGCAGCACATTTCCTTTCCCCTTTGTGGCCAGGGCTACAATGCCGGCTGCACCACCGCATAATGCTATAAGTACATCGTATAGTGTGGGGGATGTGCGGGCTAAGAGCTCCGACTGGGCTTCGTCAAGTGGTGTCAGTAAGAAATAAAGTGTTGCAGTACATACACTTATTATTGTTGCCACGAGATAGTTCTTAAGTGACCGCTTTAGTAATTCAAAATCGTTTATACCAACTGCTAATCCCATTCCGATTATAGGTCCCATAAGTGGTGATATCAGCATGGCGCCGATTATTACTGCGGTAGAATTCACGTTGAGGCCCAATGATGCTATGAATATTGCAAAAACCAGAACCCACAGATTGGCCCCGTGAAATGATACTCCATTACTTATGGCCTTGATTGTATTTTCTTCATCCTCTTTGTCGGGCATGGCATTAAAATACTTTTTTAAAAAAAGCCATGATGCTTACAGACATCTTTTTTACGAATGATGTTTGTGAATCAGTCAGTTTTTCTTTTGTCATATTTTACGAGATTTAAGTTTTAACTATTATAGTGTTTTGGTTGTATAGGTAAACAAAGTTAAGTATTTTTATCCAATTATAGATGCTTTTTGTGAATAAATGTATAATTATGTCTAATATTTTTTATTATGTAATATCGTTTACGGTTTGCATGCCAAAGGCTGAAATGGAGAGATTGTTGTATTTTGGCATTATATTATAAATAATTTGCTGTCAGTGTGCAGTAAAATAATATTACAATATTAAATTGAAAAATAGATATTTTCTTGATGTCACACAGCATGAATCATGCTGAATGTTATAGCTTTTGCGGTGAAAGTAGTTGTTCTGTTTTATAAAACCAATGCTTTTAATCAATAAAAGCATTGGTTTTGGAGACAAATTCTTATGGTTTTGTCTCCAAAAACATGCGTATTTTAGCTGGATTTTATATGTAAGACATTATCTTGAATTGCATTATTGATATAATAATTCAGCTTAAAGTGTTGATTATGAGTAGATTACGTCTTTGGTGCGTTTTTGATGTTATTTTCTCATAATTCTTGATCTTTTATGGAAATACTTTACGCATAAAGCCTTAAATTTCTGAATTTTGTAAAGAAAGATGAAAGTGTGCAATTAATTTGTTCGCATTTTAGCGATAAGGTTATTGCTGATTATATTTGTTATTTTTACCCCAAAGTTGTCCTTGATATATATTATTCTTCTTTAGATAGTTGACAAACTTATTTGTAAATTCGTAATTTTTTAATCCCCAGTCTGGCGCTATCAGCAAATCTTTAGGAGATTGTGATGTGAATCTGTCTATTATTATATTACTTCGAAGATGTTGTATATATTTTGCAAGCAATTCTATGTATTCGTCTACGTCATAGGTGTGGATTCCTCCTTGGTAGTAATCGTTTTCAAGTTTTGTTCCCCGTATTATCTGCAACTGATGTATTTTGATTATGTTTAAGCTTGTTTGGGATATAAGTGATGCTTGTTTTATATTTTCATTTGTATCTTCTCCAGGAAGTCCTAATATTATATGCCCTCCGGTTATTATGCCTCTTGAAGTCGTTTCCTCAATTGCATTTCTTGAACATTCAAAAGTGTGTCCTCTGTTTATGCGTTTAAGTGTATCGTTGTTGGCTGATTCAATGCCGTATTCAACAATAACAAACGTTTGCCGTGAAAGGCTTTGAAGGTAATCAAGTATTTCGCTGTTAATACAGTCTGGTCGAGTGCCAATAACAATGCCTACGATATCCTCTGTATTTAGCGCTTCTTCATACAACCTTTTAAGCTGCTCTATATTCCCATACGTGTTTGTGTATGCCTGAAAGTATGCCAAATAGCGCATTTCGGGATATTTGTTGCGAAAAAACATCTTTCCTTTTTCAAGCTGCTCCTTAATAGTTTTGTTCTTGTCGCAATAAGCAGGATTGAATGTGCTGTTGTTGCAAAAGGCACATCCGCCGTAGCTGATTCTGCCGTCCCGGTTGGGGCATGAGAAACCTGCATCAACAGAAATCTTTTGTATTTTGAACGGGAAAATAGATCTTATCCAGCTGCCAAAATCATTATAAGGTAATGTCGTTTTTTTATTTAAATCTTGCATTGTATAATTACGCTTAAATTTTTGCCATACGGCATTAATATCTTTTAAATCAATTGAGATGCAAATGTAGTGAAAATTATGTATCTTTGTGCTCAAAATAATTTATAAAATACAATGAAAAGACTTTTTATTATGTGTGCGGCTTTATTGTTTGCTGCTAGTAATATGATTTCTGGAAATCTGCTTTCTTTAAAAGATGTTGCAGGCAAAACTTTTGCTGCTGAATATCTTAGTGCTGTCAGCCCCATGTCCGACGGAGACTGCTATGCTATGATAAGCAAGGACGGGAAGAGAATAATAAAATATTCTTATAAGACTGGAAAGCAAGTAAGTGTGTTGTTTGACGTAAACAATACTGTCGGTGAAAAAATTGACAAGCTTGAAAATTATATAATGAGCCCTGACGGGAAGAAGATGTTGGTTCAGACTAACTCTAAGAAGATTTATCGCAGGTCTTATACAGCTGATTATTATATTTATAATATTGCAGACCGTAAGTTGGAAAAACTTTCGGATAACGGCCAGCAGCAGTCGCCTGTATGGTCGCCGGATGGAATGAAAGTAGCTTTTGTACGTGACAATAATATTTATCTTGTTAAGCTGCTTTATGGCAATTCGGAGAGTCAGGTTACCAAAGACGGCAAGCGTAATGAGGTTATTAATGGAGTGCCGGATTGGGTTTATGAAGAAGAGTTCGGATTTAATTCTGCACTTACATTTAATGCCGACGGAAGTATGCTTTGCTGGATTCGTTTTGATGAAAAGGATGTGCCTACATATTCTTTACAAATGTTTAAAGGGCTTGAGCCGGAAATGACAGAGTATTCAGAGTATCCAGGGCTATATTCGTATAAATATCCAAAAGCAGGCCAGAAAAATTCAACTGTTTCTGTTCTGAGCTATGATATTCAGTCACGTCAGACACGCACCATGCAGCTGCAGATGGACAAAGACGGATATATACCCCGTATAAAGGCAACTTCAGATCCGCAAAAGATAATTGTTTACACAATGAACAGACATCAGGATCAGCTCTGTCTGTATGGGGCTAATCCGAGAAGTACAGTATGCAAGTTGCTGATAAAGGAATCTGTGCCAAAGTATGTGAAAGAAGAAGCAATGGCTAATATATTGATTTCTTCTAATCATATATTAATGCCAAGTGACCGAAATGGTTATATGCAATTATATCTTTACAATATGAACGGGCAGTTGCTGCGTAAGGTGACTGACGGCCAGTATGATGTAACGGATGTTTATGGATACGATGAGCAGACCGGTGCTACATACTATCAGGCTGCAGGCAAAAATCCTATGAATCGTGAGGTTTATGTTACTTATAAAAATGGCAAGACTGAATGTCTGACTTCACGCGATGGTTGGAATATAGCTGTGTTTAGTGCTGATTATAAATATTTTGTAAATCAGTGGAGCGACAGAAATACACCATATGAATATGGTATCTTTAATAATTCAGGCAAAGAAACCGTATCATTGATTACTAATAGCGAGTTGAAGAAAACTCTTGCTGAATATGATTTGCCTTCAAAAGAATTTTTTAGCTTTAAGACATCTGAAGGTGTTCAGCTGAATGGTGTTATGATTAAACCTGCTAATTTTGATGCAAGTAAGAAATATCCTGTAATTATGTGGCAATATAGTGGTCCCGGCAGTCAACAGGTTGTCAACTCATGGAATATAGGTTCAATGGGGCAGGGCGCTTTGCTTGACCAATATTTGGTGCAGCAAGGATTTATTCTTGTCTGTGTTGACGGCAGAGGTACAGGAGCGCGTGGTGCTGATTTCGAAAAATGTACTTATTTGAAAATCGGTGATCTTGAATCTAAAGACCAGGTTGAAACTGCCATATATTTAGGCTCATTGCCTTATGTTGATAAAAATAATATCGGTATATGGGGATGGAGCTTTGGTGGATTCAATACATTAATGAGCATGAGTGAAGGACGTAAAGTCTTCAAGGCAGGAGTTGCTGTTGCACCTCCTACAGACTGGAGATTTTATGATACGGTTTATACTGAGAGATATATGCGTACTCCAAAAGAGAATCCTTCTGGATATGATGTAAATCCGATTAAGCGTGCTGCAAACCTGCATGGCGAACTGCTTATTTGTCAAGGCTTGGCTGATGACAATGTTCATCCACAGAATGTGTTTGAATATACAGAGGCACTCGTACAGGCAGACAAAGACTTTAAGATGAATGTTTACACAAACCGTAATCATAGTATATACGGAGGTAATACGCGTAATCATATCTACAGGCAGATAGCTCAGTTCTTCATCAAAAATCTCAAATGAGAATAAATGTATGAATATAATAAACTAAAATAAAACTATATCGTATGAACTTTTTGAAAAACTTTAGGGTATTATCTTTATTTATGTTTGCAATGCCGTTGTCAGCGATGGCAGATAATGTTACTGTGACAGTTACAAATCCATATGACGTTCAGCGTCAAGAGCTTATAGAGGTTGAGCTCAAAGATGTTTATTCGAAATTAGGAATAAAGAATGGGGAAAGTTTTATTGTAAAGAATGCATTGGGACAGCAGGTAGCGTACCAGATTTCATATGACGGAAAGTTGTTGATTGATGCCAGTGTGCGACCTGCAGGGTCAGCAGATTTTACTATTACTCCAGGAACTCCTAAAGAAATGAAGACCATTGTTTGTGGTAAGCAATATCCCGAGCGTGTAGATGACATTGCATGGGAAAATGACCGTACTGCTTATCGTGCTTATGGTCCTGCCTTACAGCGTACAGGCGAAAAGGCTTTTGGAATAGATGTCTGGGTTAAAAATACGCCGGATTTGGAGGTTGATAAGAGGTATGTAACAGAACTTTCAAACCATGCTAAGATTGAAGAGTTAAAAAAAGCAGGAAAGACAGAAGAAGCTCATGAAATGGAAGAGGCAACAACATATCACTTTGACCATGGATACGGACTTGACTGCTATAAGGTTGGTCCGACGTTGGGTTGTGGCGCTCCTGCGCTTTTGTCTGGAGGGGAGATGGTCTTACCTTATTGTTATAAGACATATAAAATATTGGATAATGGACCTTTGCGCTTTACAGTCCAGCTTGATTACAACCCATTTTCTATAGGAGGTGACAAGAATGTTGTTGAACATCGTATTATAAGCCTTGATAAAGGTAGCAACTATAATAAAATGACCGTATGGTACGAAGGACTTACTAAGCCTTGTGATATGGTGGCTGGAGTTGTACTTCATAGTGAAGACACTAAGAGTGTAGCTTGTGGAGATAATTATGTGCTTTATGCAGATCCTACAGATAATCCGGCAAAACAAAATTTCCAGATTTATGTTGGCGTGTTGTTCCCTAATGGTGTTAAGGCAACAAAAAAATGATGTATGATAATCCTGTTAATGGAAATGCCGGACATGGAGTAGGGCTTATTACATATCAGCCAAATGAGAAATATACATATTATTTCGGCTCTGCATGGAGTAAGAATGATGTTCGCACATTTAATGAATGGAACTTACGTTCTAAAGAGTACCTGAAAGCACTTCATTCACCATTAAAGGTGACTGTTAAATAAAATTATCATTTTAATAACCAATCTTGTTAAATTAAATCTGATATTATGAAAAAACTCTT
Source organism: Xylanibacter rarus (assembly GCF_001275135.1). Classification (GTDB taxonomy): domain Bacteria; phylum Bacteroidota; class Bacteroidia; order Bacteroidales; family Bacteroidaceae; genus Prevotella; species Prevotella rara. Next base: position 79,662 of record NZ_LFQU01000012.1, read on the forward strand.
ATTAGGAGATGAGGCTATTGCGCAAGGCGCGATAGACGCAGGTCTTAGTGGGGTGTATGCCTATCCTGGTACACCTTCTACAGAAATAACAGAGTATATTCAGAATTCTAAAACGGCAAAGGAGCGCAACATCCATCGCAGATGGTCGTCAAACGAGAAGACTGCTATGGAGGAGGCACTCGGTATGTCGTTTATGGGAAAGCGTGCTCTTGTTTGTATGAAGCATGTGGGTCTTAATGTTTGTGCCGACCCATTTGTCAATTCTGCTATGACTGGAGTTAATGGAGGAGTAGTCGTATTGGTTGCTGATGATCCTTCAATGCACTCTTCTCAAAATGAACAAGATAGCAGGTTCTATGCTAAGTTTGCCATGATTCCATGTTTTGAACCGAGCAGCCAGCAAGAGGCATATGACATGGTAAGGTATGCCTTTGATTATAGTGAGAAAATACATCTTCCTATTCTTATGCGAGTTACAACCAGAATGGCTCATAGTCGTGCGGTTGTTGAGATCTGTGATAATTCAAGAGAGCAGAATAATATCAATTATGATTCCAAGGCTGCTGATTGGATTTTATTGCCAGCTATGGCACGCAGGAAGAATGATATAGTTACTTCGATGCAGCCAGAACTGGAAAATGACGCTAAGAATAGTAAGTATAATCAATATATTGATGGCAGTGATAAGTCTTTAGGAATAATTGCAAGCGGAATTGCTATAAATTATTTGAATGAATGTTATCCTCAGGGATGTCCTAATCCTGTAATAAAAATAAGTCAATATCCATTGCCAAAGGATTTGATAAGACAGATGACTTCTGCGTGCGATTCTGTATTGGTTATTGAAGAGGGGCAGCCTTTCATTGAAGACATGCTTCGCGGCATAATGCCTGGCGATGCAACAATAAAGGGTCGTCTTACCGGTGAACTTCCGCGTACAGGAGAATTAAATCCTGATCTTGTAAAGAAGGCTTTAGGTCTTCCTGTTGATGAATGTTATGCTCCAAGTGAAAATGTAACACCTCGTCCACCTGCATTGTGTCAGGGATGTGGCCATAGAGATGTCTATTCTGCTCTTAATGAAGTTTTGAAAGATTATGAAAATGCAAGAGTCTTCGGTGATATCGGATGTTATACGTTAGGAGCTCTGCCGCCATTTAGAGCTTTGCATTCAACAGTAGACATGGGTGCAAGTATAACAATGGCTAAAGGTGCAGCAGATGCCGGCTTATGGCCAGCAGTAGCCGTTATAGGCGATTCAACATTTACGCACTCTGGCATGACAGGCTTGCTTGATGCGATTAACGAAAATGCAGATATTACGGTCATTATTAGTGACAATCTTACAACAGCCATGACTGGTGGGCAAGATTCTGCCGGAACGAATAAGCTGGAAGCTATATGCAAAGGCTTAGGACTGAATAATGAACATTTAAGAACAGTTGTTCCTCTTCCAAAGAATATGCCTGAAATAACAAACATGCTGAGAGAGGAAATTAATTATCATGGCTTGAGTGTAATTATACCATGTCGTGAATGTATGCAGACATTGCAGAGACATTTAAGAGAAAAAAAGTTAAACGCAAATCAATCAAAATGAAAACAGATATAATACTTTGCGGTGTAGGAGGACAGGGTATTCTTTCAATCGCAACAATTATTGGTGAAGCTGCAATAAAGGACGGACTTTATATTAAGCAGGCAGAGGTTCACGGAATGTCACAACGCGGTGGCGACGTGCAGAGTAACTTGCGTATATCTTCTGAACCAATTAATAGTGATTTGATTGCAGAAGGTCAGGCTGACGTTATTATATCAATGGAACCAATGGAGGCATTACGATATCTTCCATATCTTAATAAGAAAACGGGATGGATTATAACGTCAAGTGTTCCTTTTGTCAATATTCCTAATTATCCTGATATGGATAAAATAAAGGAGGAATATTCAAAACTGAATAATGTTGTTTTCATTGATATCGAGCAGTTGGCAAAGGATAATAATGTGCCGCGTTCTGCTAATATGATATTATTAGGAGCTGCTCAGAAGTCATTGGGTATAGGATACGAAGAGATAAAGGCTGCTTTGGGCAGAGTGTTTGCACGTAAAGGCGAAGAGGTCGTTAATGCGAATATTAAAGCTCTTAATATCGGAATAAGTGAAAGTAAATAGAATTTCAAATTATCTGAAATATGAAAAATACACCAATAGACAAGGTTCTTGTTGATAATACAATAAGAAGTTTGGGCATACAGGACTTCGAAAAGGCTACGATACGTGAGGTAAAGTCTGTTGCTGCTTCTGTAGAAAAGGAGTCTGGTGTGGAATTCATTAAGCTTGAAATGGGTATACCTGGCTTGCCTGCATCTGAAGTAGGTGTTAAGGCACAAATCGAAGCTTTAAAAAATGGTATTGCACACACATATCCTGATATTCAGGGATACCCTGAATTGAAAAAACAGGCATCACGTTTTGTCAAAGCTTTTATCGGCATAGATATTATGCCGGAATGCTGTGTTCCTGTATGTGGTAGTATGCAAGGTACGTTTGCAGCTTTCCTGACATGTTCACAATGTGACCCAAAGAAAGACACCGTATTATTTATTGACCCGGGATTTCCTGTTCAGAAGATGCAATTGCAGGTCATGGGTGTCAAATATGAAACTTTTGATGTCTATGATTTTAGAGGTGATAAACTTGCTCAAAAATTAGAGGGATATTTATCTAAGGGTAATATTTGTGCAATAGTATATAGCAACCCGAATAATCCATCTTGGATTTGTTTTAATGATGACGAATTGCGTATTATTGGTCAGCTTGCAACTAAATATGATACAATAATAATGGAAGACTTGGCTTACTTTGCCATGGATTTCCGTAAGCAGTTAAGTGTACCGTTTGAGCCTCCTTATCAGGCAACGGTTGCAAGATATACGGATAACTATATGCTTTTTATAAGTGGAAGTAAAGCGTTTAGTTATGCAGGTGAACGAATTGGAGTGACATGTATCAGTAACAAGTTGTTCCATCGTCATTATGATAATCTTGGTGCAAGATATGAAGGACTCTCCTTTGGTTATGTCTTTTCTACAAGAATGCTTTATGCATTATCTTCAGGAACAAGTCATAGCGCACAATATGCGATGGCAGGGATGTTTAAAGCAGCATGTGATGGCGAATATGATTTCAGAAAGGATATAAGTATTTATGGTGAAAGAGCTCATAAACTGAAAAAAATATTTACAGATCACGGCTTTTACATTGTATATGATAAAGATCTAAGTGAACCTATAGCTGATGGCTTTTATTTCACTGTTGGTTACCCAGGTATGACTGGTGGGCAATTGGCTCATGAACTTATGTATTATGGCGTTAGTGCTATATGTTTAGTAACAACAGGTAGTTGTCAAAATGGTTTGCGTGTTTGCACTTCATTTATTGAAGACAGACAATTGAAAGATTTAGAACGTAGAATGGCTATCTTTGAAGAGAATAATGCCGTGTAATTTCGCGTAAATTTTGATGCATCAGCCTTTCAAGTTTTGTATATTAATACATATTTGAAAGGCTGATATTATTCAATATTGCGACAAGAATATATGTGTAAAAGCGTGAATTAAGTGAATGTTACTTACCGATGCAATATATGTTATGAAACCGCAATTTATTGATAATCAGATGTGTCTTTTGCAATTTTTCATGCTGGGGGACAAACGAGGGACAAAAATTTCGGCACAATCTGCAAAGAAAATACTAATACAATTTCATTTTTGAAAATCCATGGCTACGTTGGCAGTAAAATCTCCTTGTCCCTCAGTGTCCCTTGTGTTTCTGCTTGCTACTTTCTTTTAGTACCTCTTTTTTATCTTTGTCCCCAGGGACGGTAATTTTGTCCCCGGAGGGACAGTTTGTAAGCGACCGGTGAATACCGTATTGATTTAACAGAGAATATTACTATTTGGTCCGACTAGTTCCAACTTGTATAAAGTTGGCTCAAGTCGGACCTAGTTTGTACTACTTGTTACCGATTTGGTTTTCCTTTGCCCAGGCTCTGGGCAGGATACCTGCGAGGTCCTTGCCGTCGCGTTGCCAGTAGGGCAGTTTGGTGAGAACGTCCTCCATCCATGTCCTCGGGTCAACCCCTGCAGCCCTGCAGGTGCCTATGAGGGAGTATACGATGGCTGCCCGATATGCAGAGGCGTCGTTGCCACAGAAGAGATAGTTCTTCCTGCCGAGTGCCAGTGGCCTGACGGCATTCTCGATGAGGTTGTTGTCGATGTTGATCCTGCCGTCGTTCACGTAGCGTGACAGCCGGGGAAGAAGACTGTAGGCATAGGCAAGGGCCTCTCCGAGCCTGCTCTTGGGCAGGACCTTCGCATAGGTTTCCTCTATCCACTTCTCGAACATCAGGATTGTGGGATAGGATATCTTCCGGCGTTGTTCCATGCGTTCTTCCGCGCTCAGGCCTTTGTCGTCCGCATCGCTCTCGACCTTGTACAGTTTTCTTATGAAGAGTATGCCCTCCATGGCAAGCCGCTCGTCCTCTTTCAGCGAGTCGACGAACTTTCTACGGACATGCGCCCAGCAGCCGTGCACGGTTATCCCGGGCATCCTTTCAAACTGGTCATACGCCTCATAGCCGTCGCATTGCACGTTACCCCGGTATCCGCCCAGGATTTCACGGGCGACGTGATGGCCACGGCTGCCCCTGTCATAGTAGAACATGACATCCCCTGTGACCGCGTCCCTGACGCACCACTCGTAACCCTTTCTGGCCTTGTGTTTCTCGTTGTCGATTACCGGTATCACGCTCTCGTCGATCTGGACGTATTCGCTTGAGAGTATCTGGCGCCGCAGGATGTCGTACAGGAGCTTGAGCTTCTCCACTGCCGCCTCATACCATCCTCCCATCGTGGAGTCGCTTACCGTTATCCCGGACTCCCTGTACTGCTGTATCAGGCGGTAGAACGGAAGGTGGTAGACGAACTTTCCCACTATGATGTCAGACAGGACAGATGCCCCTGCCATACATCTGGCTACAGGCGCGAGGGGACGTTCCGGTGAGAGTATCTCCCTGTCTTCAGGTCGATTTGTCTCGATGTCCGATTTGAGGATGACCTTGTGGAAGACATCCTTGTGGATGTATACATCTGCCGGCTTCTTCTCGAGACGGGAGGACTCGTCTGTGCCTATCTCGACATATTCAGCCCTGAGGTTGCCGTTTCCGTCAAGGACACCGTCCGGATAGATATGGAAGACCTTCTCCAGAAGGCCGGTGGTGTCAAGAGGCCTGCGGGAAGGCTTGGCTTTTACAGTTATCGTCTTTGTGATTGTCTTTTCCGCTTCTTCGACCTCCCTGTCAAGCTGGGCGCGTTCCTCGTCGGTGAGATGTTTCTCCTCGAACAGTGACAGCTGGGCCGGATTGACAGGAAGGGTCTTCTCGCTCATCTGGCCGAAGACCTTCTTGCGGAGCCACAGAAGCTTGTCCTGGAGATCCCGGATCATGCAGTCCTTTTCAGCAATGGCCATGCGGAGATTTTCCACCTCCGCAAGTGCTGCCGCCAGCTGTTCCTCGACTGTCATAACTACCTGTTTCATCCCCTGTTTTCAATACTTGAAGGTACGAAAAAAGTGCCACATACGCAAGTCCGTGGCACTTTTTCTTCGGTTTTTCTTCGCCTATCTACGTAGTTTCTTCAGATTCTCAAGCCGCTGCCTGCGGCTGTCCGGCTGTTCGATTATGCCCTCTACTATCATGACCAGTTCGCTCCATTCTATAGTCCCACTGGCAGCGTCCTTCTCCAGTCCGGAGGGTATGCCGAAGGTTCCGGATTCAAGAAGCTTGCAGTACAGGACCAGACCGCCCGGCTCCCAGTGAAGAAGCTTTATCCTGTTCCTGGCCTTGTTCATGAAGATGTAGACATCACCGTTGCACGGGTCACAACCCAGCTCATTGGTCACTATCCCGCTCAGCGTGTAGTAGCTCTTCCGCATGTCGGTAGGACGGCTGTATAGCCAGTACCTCATGCTGTCATTCAGGCTAAACATGGCTCGACGACGCCTGGATTATTGTCTGTATCATCGTCGCGTCCAAATTGCCCTGGATCCGCAACACTGTCCCTGTCTGTGTGCGCATCTCTATGCTCATCGGACCGGACTCGTATCCCGACTTCCTGCCTTTGCCTGCTTTCCTGTTTGTCAGCACAGGTTCCGGAAAACTGTCATTCCCCCGCACCAGCTGAAGGAACTCTCCTGATTCACGTTCACTGGCCTGAGCCTCGGCGTATCTGCGTTTGCTTTCATAGAACCGCCACTCGGATATTCCGATTTCTTTCAGTCGGCTCTTGTATGTGACTCCATTCTCCTTGCAGTATTGGACTATCTATGCGATTTCTTCTCGTGTAAGCATCTTTCCTTTTTTGCGCGAAGATACCTCGCGTGGAATAAATTCACTATACGCACTTCACCGGTTGCTTACGACAGTTTTTTGTCCCTCGTAATTTTATTTTTCATCATCTCCCTTATAGTATAAAGTTTGGTTTCGTTTATTGTATATCTATCAAAATCCTAAACTAAACTACTTGCCTGCCAAAAGAGACAGAACCTTTTCTTTTTTGGTAGGCAGGCAATTATTTTAATCTCTTCAGTATTATCAGAAATGAACTATCCCTTAATTCGTCTTCATCCTTTAGGGCATCCAATATTTTGTTAGCTAACCATAGAGTAAGAAATTCATTCCTGTCTATTTTGAAATATTCTACAAATTGTATAACCTGAATTCGCTTAGAGCCTCTATCATCGCATCAAATATTGCATAACATAAGAGAGTCTATTTCAAACAAGGCGCTTACTGCCTTTGGAGTATTCCATGTTTTACTCTTATATTTTTCAATCAATAGCATTTCTTTAAAACGACGACTTGTAAGTCTGGGAGTGTCGTAAATAGAAAATAATAAGGCAATATTATATTCTTTAGTTCATTGTCTCATAAATTTAATATATATTAATTGCGCGTATTGCTATCTGCAATAAGTGCCGCATCCAATAAGCATCGCTTTGTAAATTGCATACAATCGAATGAAAAACTTAGACTATTAACTGCAAGTTGTAACATTCTATTTCTTACAGTCTTATCAAAGCCTTTTAAACACATAGTAAATATATCAGTAAATGAAATTTTTAATGTGTTTAAATCAATTTCTTTAGTAGCCAACTCTATACATGCTGTAACTGCTTGAGAGAATAGTAATGGATTTTCCTGCATATTTTGCATAATCTTAACCATATTATTTTCTTCATGATGTTTCATTTTTAGATATTCATTAATTATATATTCTTTTGTTAAGTTTACTCCTAAAAAATTATTTTCAAGCAGGAATTCTGAATAAGCTGATGAAATCCTCGAATCATTAAATAAACGAACAAATGTTTCTGAAGTAATTATATTTGTATTAGGTAATAATGCACTAATTTTTCTATCATCAGTTACAAAATAACAATTAGGCTGTAATAACATTGACATCGAACCTAATAATAATTGTCTTAAAGGAGAAACATCATCTTGAGAAAATAAAGCCAACGCCTTATCTGCAACAATATCATTACAATAATTGTTAATCCACTCGTCTATTTTATGTAAACGTTCTTTTATATCGAGATCTACATATTCACTATATCTAATCAAATTACCTGCATTAATAGCTTCAACAAATCCACTGTCAATGAATCTAATTGATAATTTGTCAACACTCTTGATATATTCGTGAAGTATAGTTGTTATGGTCATTAAGCCATTCAATATAATCCCAGTTTTTGCTGAAAATTCAGAAAAAGTAATAACTGTAGGAATATCTAGAATAAAAACTTTGTCCTCTAATTTTTGAGGTATTCTTTGTAACTCTATAGTACTATTATTAACATGTATTTTAAATGATGTGAATAATAATTTATAAAATCCTGCTAAAATATTGTTCTCGTCCACGAGTTGGAACAGCCCTATTTCTCCATTCTCATATTGTTTGCATGCTCGTTCCCATTTTTCATTTGGAGTTAAATCGTCTTTCGACATTTTTCTAATAAATGCTTCTAAACTTTCCAGTGGCTTATCCTTGTCTATTTGAAGCGGTATTAATTGGGGATTGCTTCCATCCTGTGCATCTTTTAAAATGTCTCCTGCTAACTTATAATATTTATTATGGATTCCAACAATAGTTACAGAAACTTTTTCAAAAGCAATTTCTGTTTCTATAACATCATTCTTATGTACACCAAGAACCGCTTTATTAATATTACTTCCATTTATAGTTGCTTGATAAAAAACACGTTTTCCATCAATATCACACAGTACATAATTACCTTCTTCTGCAATTTCATACTCTTTATGTGCTATAGAATATATTAATCCAGTCATTGTTTCATTATGATAAAATGTTCTCAGCTGAATATCTTCTGTAGCCTTAGCTGCCTTATACAATAAAGATATTGCTGTTTCAAGGTAATTATTTTCAGAGAAAGCACGATAAGCTAATATTACTTCTGTTGAATTAAGATATTGTATCTCAATTGCTTTCTTTTCAAAATCACGTAATTGTTCTGGATGCAACTTGCCAAGCGTATAGATATAATGAGTGAATAAATCTGGATCTTCAGGATGACGTTCGTATAACATTGATATAGCTGCTAGTGCATTCTCTGTATCTGCTATTTGAGAATCTAATCTATACTCAATTTTAAGTAACTGATCATCACAATAATTTCCAGCAACTCTATTTTTTACTAAAATTCGATATAAATCAGGAGTTTTCTCCTGCATTTTGCTTAAGACAGCAATATATATTTCCCTCTTTACATCCGGGATATCCTCATTCACAATAGGCTGCAACATATTAAAAGCCATATCTGTATCGCCATTAATAGCTAATATATTTGCAGCATAAGCCTTTAATTCATCGCAAATTTCATTTATATTATTTTTTAAAGTAGCAATGTCTATTTTTTGTGATGCATTAAAAGCACATAATTGCAGTAAAATTTCTTTTTCTGCATCACTAGTAAATTCAAAATTTTGTAAAATTTCTTTAGTCTCTAATGCTCTATGTTTATTTATTGATTGGGCAATCAAAACTGCTATCTCACTATTTATTTTAAGATGTTCATTCTTCATTCTTTCTAATATCCATCTCAAATGCATTATATTATCAGAATGCATAGACATCATTATTGCAAATCTAATAACTGAGTCATTGATTTTCTCGCTATTAGAAGCTATAACTGCAAATGCTTCCTCAAATCTTTTATCAAGAATTAACATTGACACTTCCATTAGAGAAAACATCTGTTTCTGCTCACCGAAATCAACTTTATTTATTTTCTGAAACTCGTCTATCCAACTTGAATCATGACTGCAAACAAAACTCCAATAATAATGCAAACATAGGATAATTGAAAAATCATTTTTTATTTCTGTATTTGAAATCTTATCATAAAATATTTTAGAGACATTAAGAGCTGATTCAAAATCGGCTATTTGTGGAGCTTTAAAAGAAAGAACAAGAAAATTTCCAGTTTTCAGTCTATAATATGATAAAACATAAAGCCATGAGTATAACGTGGAAAAGGTTAGGTCTTCTGGAACTGATATGTCTTTATCTTCAAATAAACAATTCAAGATTCCATATTTACTATTTAATAAACATTCAAATAATACCTCTCTAAATTCATAATCATTCCTCACTTTTTCTGGTAAATCTTTATATGTTTTTTCTTTATCTTCTGAAACTAATACATTCTTCAGATATATCCATTTAGATTCACAATATAAACTCGATAATAAAATTTGTGCTTCATCCCATTTGTTTTCTGTTAATAAGCGACGAATTTCCCATTGAATATACACATTATTAGCTGGAAAACACATATATGCATCATGCATAAAATCAAATGCTTTTTTACGGTCTTTATAATATGTAATTTGTCCTTTTTTAAATAATATATCAGCTTGTAATTCCTTATTTTCTCTTATTTCATGAAAAAAATGTGCTTCCAATTCATTTATTACGCATCTTGCCGTATTAAACTTAAGGCTTTCTATAAGTTCTGTTATAATCCCATCCAGAATACCCTTAACACCTAAAACACTATGACTTTCATTCCGAATAATAGATAAAATATTATTCATCTCTCTTGACAAATTGTCTAGTTTTAAAGATATATCATCGTTTAAGAGCGATAAGATATCGTTTAATTTTTCGTCTGCCAATTCTTGTCGTTGCATTATAATGAAATTGCTGCACAATTTGTCACTTTTAAGTTCCTTTACCCAAAGATGTAAAAGCTCTTTAATTTTAGGATGTATACCTTTAGATTTATCTGTAATGAAATCTTTTAATTCAGTATAATACTTTAAAGATTCACAGTTTAGCGAATTACGTATATCTTGAGAAACATTCCATTTTTTTAATGCTTTCTTAAAGCAATCATTTATTTTATCTTCCAAAGTTTTATCACCTTGAATCCTGTTTAGTATATTAGGAACATAGCCTGCCCCAACAGAAATTGCAAAACTGAGAAAGATATCATCTAATCCCATCATAATTTATAATATTTATATATTACTTTATAATCCATATTATTTACTATAAATAGTATCGATTGCAAATACTGTCCCATGGGACAGCAACTTTGTCCCTTGTAATTTGATTTATTTTTTCATCATCACTTCTTATAGCATAAAGTTGCGTTTCGTTTATTGTATATATCAAAATCCTAAACCAAACTATCTGCCTGCCAAAAGAGACAGAGCCTTTTCTATTCTTTGGACAGCATAAGGAATGAATGGTATTATATGAGATTCTGAAATTATATAAAATGTAGAATTATATCTATACATACTAGTACAATTAAAAATATACCTAACCACATTAGCTTTTTGTCTACGGTATTTATGGCATTCTTGATGCTTTGTTCTGATATGTCTTGAGTATTCTTCATATCAGCCACTTCTTTCTTTATTGTTCTTTCTGTGGAAGAACCAGCAATAGATATCTTATCTAAGATTTCCAAGCTCTTAGATGTAAGAGAATTTTCTATAGTTGAAATAGATTGTTTGGTTTCTGTTTCAAATGAAGAAATGGACGAACTAATTTCAGAAACTTTAGTTTCTATTGCTTTCGATATTATTTCTTTTGCATTATCTGTATGCTTTTTCAGATTTGCATTTGAATTATCAAGAGACTGTGAAATAATCGTAATTGAATTTTGCTGCTGTAATTCTAATTCTGATAGTTTTGTTTTCATTCCTTCGCAAACCAGTTGTATCTGTCGTGCCGCTTCAGCAATAGATTTTATGCCAAGAACTTCTGTTTGCGTCTTGAATTCATTCATTAAACTAGAAAGCTTATTCGTTGCAAATTCAATATCTGCTTTACTTGCTTTCAAGGATGTACTAAATTTGCCTGTCTCATCATTAACAGTGGTTGCAATTTCTTCAAGACTATCTTTTATCAAATTCAATTTGTTGGAAAGACCAAAAAGGGCATTTGCATAACTTTCCAGATTCGAATTGATTGCAGTATCTGCGGCTATTACAGCTTCGACCTGTTCTTTAGCAGTCTTAATCGCTGCAAGTTCGCTTTCCATTGCTTGGAGTGTTTTTAAAATATCATTTGCCATATCTTATTATATATTTTTTGCGTATTTATTTTTGAAATTATGTAGCCATTCCGAGTGTATTACAAGCTCTGCTTCTATTTCCCAGCTGTCTATATCTTGTAAATCTTTTTTTAATGCAACATGACGATTGTTTACATTGAGTTGCTTCTTATATTCTTCAATGATCTTATAAAATACAGTCTTGTTTGGATAGTCTTTGTATAGTGCGAGATATGCAGAAATATAACTGTCCTTGAGTTCTTTCTTAAGGATTTCATTATCACCGACACCTAAAAACAAGAGACAAAATACGTTTAGCAGATCTATGGTTGGGTTAGGACTGATAAGAGATCTTCTGATTAGTCGTACAGCACCTTGCAGATGTTTTGCATTATCAATCTGTGAACTTGAATCAAGACTGATAATATCATCATCAATTACACGCATGTATTTATAGACAGTGTCTATAGAGTACACTGTGCCTTCTTTTGTGTCTTTAGTCAGAGAGAAAGACTTGTCCGTTTCATTGAGATTGTCATAAATGAAATCCTTTCTCGCATATTTTGAGTTAAAGTAGTAGTATATGTGATTCTTAAGTATTTCATTCTTCGTGAGCCAATCTATTTTATCATCAGCACCAATCATACAGAAAGTTCTGATATCATCAATGGCGCGTTTTCGTTTTACGGCAATTTTATCGTATATAAATTCTGTAAGATAGCCAAGACATTTGTGAATTTCGTTCTCACCTTTATAATTTGGCACTTTGGCAATTTCTTCAGCAGCCTTTTCCTTTGAATAATATCTTTCCAAGAAAGTTTGAAGTCCTTTGTAGTAATCACCATCTTGTTTTCTTACTGCTACAATCCTGCAACGATTCTTATTGTAATCTTTTGTAAAATCGTCAATAAGACCTATACAGCACATACGATATATAGCCTTGTCAACATCTGCACTGTCCCGATATATTTCAAGACCTTTTGTGGCAACCGTTTCAAGCTCTCTGGTTTGAATATATTCTATTATCGTCTCTCTATCATTGCTTTTTATTATATATGCCAGTTGATCATTATTTCTCACAATAGTTCTAGTAGAGATAAATGCGACCAGTTCCGTACCATAGTCTGCGTCCAACAGCCTCTTTAAGAAGTTAGTTACCTCTTCTGTTGGTTCTCTTAATTCTACATTATTGCCAATGAACAAAGGTACCGTCGATTTGCTTAAAAGCTCATGCATCGTACGTTTTTCTATCAGAGAACCTTTGAAGTTGTTGTTAAAGAAATACATTACTGTTTCATAATCTGCATTCATGTATTCCAGATTTTCTTTTGGAATAGTGATATTTCTTTGAGTAAGTATTTCATTAAGATCCTCAATATACTGAAAACCTTTTGCTTCTCGTGGGACATTTTTTAAATGACATTGATTATAGAAGGTACATTGTACTTCACAAGGTCCCTTATTGCACCTATTGCATGTCTGATTACAAAGCCCGAACCCAAATCTAGTATTGCAAACAGTACATTTAAGTTTTACCATATCCCGATCAGGAGAAAACACATCCACAAACTCTTCATCAATATAAAGGTTATGTTGCTGAAGAATGTAATACAAATCTTTTTCTTTGAACCATCTTCCCTTAATGATACCCATAGGGAATTGTGATATTGGACATTTGGGACTTATTCTAACAAGTTTATAATCAGAAAGGAGAATGACAGATAATGCCATGTGGCGATCTCTTCCCGCACGACCAGCTTCCTGTACAAAACTTTCAAGAGAACTGGAATAATTCATGTTCACTGTAAATCGTACATTTGGTTTGTCGATTCCCATACCAAAGGCTTTTGTCGCAACCATTATGGGAAGTTTATTTTCTCTGAATAATTCAAGATTTCTAAACGATTCGTTATCAATATTCTCGCTTTCATCAAAATCTTCACCGCTACTTCCCATAAATGTGCCTACATCCATACTTTTATTAAGTTCGGATGCATTTAATTTTACGGATATGCCTGTAGCGTTTTTATGAGGACAAAATATAATACCTGATTCAGAATATTCTTCTTTTTTTTCTGTAAAATTATCAGGCATGGAAACTTCTAGTTCAGGAGCATTCGTCCGTTTTTTATTTTGTCTTACAAAATATTGTTCAGTAATGACTTTTTTATTGTTGTCATTTTGAAGTTCACGAATATATTGTGGAATTTCATTTACATAATGTGTTAAGAACTTCTGTTTGGCCTCGTATGCAGCCCATTTATCTTTTATACTCAATGCCCTGGGGTAATCATCAAGATAGTGATTAGGGTCGTAGTATTGGTCTACAGAATACTCAACAGGAACTTTTTCTATTTTATATTGAAGTTCCAATCTGTTTGTGTTTTCATCTCTGACGATTGTATCTGAATCCAGAGGGAATTGACCATTGCCGGAAAGTTCCCTTTCAACATCTGCAAGAACGTCAAAAGATGCTGTCGCAGTCAATCCAAAAAGAGTTATATGTTTTCTTTCCTCTGTTTGTTTAGGTAGTACATAGTTGTATAGATTACGACCTAAATGAAGGTAAGTGAATCTGAAGTCATGTCCCCATTCTGATACACAATGCACTTCATCAATGACACCGTAAGAAAAATATACTCCCAGCTCGTGCATGTTTTTCAGTTTCTCTCTAAAACTGTATATACATAAACGTTCCGGGGAAAGGAATACGAATTGAAGAAGTGAATCCTCCATTGCTTTACCTCGCTTTTCTTTCTCTGAACCATCAATCGTAGCATTGATATAAGTACACGTATCAATTCCGGCCTTCATAAGACCATCGTACTGATCCTTCATCAGTGAACGCAGAGGATCCACGATTACTGTAATACCTGGTTGAAGCATGGCTGCAATCTGATATGTAAGAGATTTACCACCTCCAGTCGGTAATAATCCGATAACACACTTATTCTGCAGTGCCCTACTTAAAATAGGCAATTGACCGGGACGAAACGTCTCTTTTCTGAATAAAGTCTGCATGAAATACTCCAGATGGCGTTTTGTATCAGATATATCCGTATATTCACCATTAGGTTCCTTGATAACTAATGGTTTATAATCAATTACATCACTAGTATATACCTGTCTGTCAGATCTTTGAAAGTGTGAGGATCTGATATGGAAATAACAATCATTTTTAGCTTTGTATTCACTAAACGATATGTTTTCTACCCCAGCTCTACTCATTACAGCAATATCAATGACTAAATCATATAAATGATTCCTTATTGCATCGTTAGATTTTTCAAAGACATTAATCGACACGCCATCAGCTTGATGGAGAGATGAAGAGACAAATTCAGGTGTACTGATGATAGTCAAGTTGACCTTAGGAAATGACAAATGGTCATAATCCTGACTTAAAACAGTCAAATGATTAAACATTTGCTTTAAGTCTGCAATAGCCAGTGCTGCACAAGGAACATCACGTTCAAGTACAAGAATATTCCATTTAGGCGATTGAATATCAAGTTTGCCAATTAAAAGAGCTTCAACAAGAACCTTCTGAATTCTTGCTATTCCTATAGGAGATAATGTCAATTGAAGATTCTTTTTCCATGACTCATCAAATGGTTTGTTATATGCTCTTTTTACATAACGTATATAATCACTATCAAAGCAGTCAAAATCTGTATTGGAAATCTCATATTCTCTTATTCTGATGCAATTCCAAGAACTGCGTAGAAGTGTATTTGTACGATAATCGTCATCGTCTTTGTGAAAATAGTTATGATATCTTTCACCATCTAATTCTATGACAATACCTTTTATATTATTGTCATATGGAAATTGGCAAGAAAAATCAACTCTTTGAGATTGATTTGCAGTGTTGTTGGTTATGGAACTTAAACCCCTTTGCGGACAAAAGAGTTGCTGAAACATCTTGGGAGCTACATCGCAAATATAGTGAGCCTCAAGATCAGAATCAAGGATTTCACAATTATAAGAACCTCTATTAAGAGATTGCCTGTTATCAAGAGCATGAAGAGCCAAGAAAATATCTTCACTATTCAAAGTTTTTTATTGAATAATGTATGCCACCTAAATTATCAGGTTGCAGAGTATTGCCATAATTGACAAAGGCTTCTTCGACAAATCTGCTCGCCTTTGTTGGAAGTCCTCGGACTATAATATTACTAAGAACTGCATAAATTGGATTTACATCTTCATAGATGCTGGCTCCGATATCGAATGGTGTGGATACTTCAAAGGCAGATAAAGATTTGTATAATGCTTTTACTTTTTCAGCTTTTTCGTTATCAGAAGAGAATAATTCATTGACGCAATCAAGACGATAGGCTGCATGAAACTGTTTTGGCGGATTGTAACTGACAAGGATTTCTCCTGTTTCATATCGCTCAATTTTAAAAATCTTGTATCTGGCTGTGTAGCTGTAATTTTCTTTGTTGTGGCTTGCTGTCCAAATCAGTTCTGGATTCTGAAACCAATTGTAAAAAGCATCAATCCTTTGATTGTTTGCATTTAATGGTCCGACGCAAACAAAATAGTGTTCAGCGCAAATGGCATCCGCAAGTGTTTGTGCAAGTTGTTTGACATTTACGGAATCAACATCAAGTATATTAGAAAAGAAATGTATTGTGACATCTACATCAGAGACAATATTTTCCGCTGTAATCTCGTTCACATACTTGTTCAAGTCTACAACTTTAGCAGTTTCAATATAAACTGATAAATGTAACTTTGCTCTATCTAATGCAATTTGTGATGGCTCTATGAGTAGGATACGCTCAATATCTGCGTCTATACTATTTTCTCTTAGATAATCTAAAAAGCACATTGAAGCCAAGCCTTGTCCACATCCCCAGTCTATGACCTGTAATGTCTTTCCATGATATTTCTCAGGTTGTAAATGAGAGAGGGCGGCATGAATTTTTGCTTCGTGCATTTTGCCAAAAGAATATAGATATTGACATAACTGTTCATGGGTATTAAGCAGATTCACTCCTCTATTCAATGAATAGTATATAGAATCTCTTTCGTACGTATCTAAGTCGGATATAGAATCACATGCTATGTTCCTTATCTTTTGGAAAGTAGGATGCTGTAATGCTTTGATTTGGTTGTTATATTCTGTAATTGAAGCCATTATCTTCCGGTAATTGTTTCTGCATAGGGATTATTTAGATGTCTTTTCCAGTTTGCTATTGCCGTGTCTTTAGATGTATTGGCATAGCAATATTCACAAAGATGTGGGCATGTATTGTATTCTCCAATATCTTTAGCTGCCATGCAGCCACAAAGTTCACGCTGTCCGGGATCTTTCTTATGGGCACTGATAAAATAATGGTTGTCTGGAAGTATTATGGCGTTATCTGGAATATTGATATCCCAAAAAAGGGTAGGAGCAGGAACACTTTCTATTTTGACTTTCATGAATTCCATCAGTTTAGTATCCTTCCATGCCAATTTGGTAATCAAATCACCATCGATACAACGATTGTGCTCGATGCCGTATTTGTCAATGTCTATCTTTTCTCCACAAGTTGCCAATGTGTAGTTCCAGTCTCGTTCCTTGTTCATTACAGATAGTTTCCGAGCAAATTCCTCCATAAGAATCTCATTCCATTCATGATACGGGATTCCGTTACGTTCAAGATTTGACTTGACTTTTTTATATGTTTTGATGTCAGCATAGCTGAAAACCAATTTTTCAGTATATCCTTTAAGTTGATCCCCAACTTTTTGCACCTTACTTAGCAGGTCATCAATTGATATATCATCGGTAAGAATCAAAGGATCAAATCTCCAAATAACAGAGCCTTTACCTAGATGTTTTACTAACGTTTTAAAAGTATCTATTCGCGAAGCCAATGAAGGAACTTTCTCTAGCTTTTCAGTTTCGTAGTCATTTAACGTATATTGAATGTAACACTTTATATTCTTTTCTTCAAGAATATGAAGATAATCCAATAATGGGCGTGGATTCTTTGACCAGAAAACAATGAATCTTGTTTGGGCGTATGAAACATAGGATTTGATACCATTAAACGGATTTGTCCATGCTGAGTACCCTTTTTTTAATCGGTCAAAAAACCAGTCTGAATAGAAAGCCGGAATATCAGTACTTCTACTAGCAGATACGATTAAAGGTGCTTGCGCATTTACAAATTGTCCTTCTACGTTTATTTCTATTTGTGACCAAGTTGCCATAATTACATATCATTTAAATAGATTCAATTATTTTCAAAATGAATGAGTTTTTTGCCAATTAATTCCAAAACTTTATGTTCTATAAGTTTTTGCTAGCGGTAGTATGTTGACATTCATACTTAGATTGGCGTTCTTAATCAAGATCGAAGATAAAATCCAAGAGTCACAAATTCTCTATAGTTGAATTTTTCCCGAATGCAATTTTTTTATCAAATCTTCATATATGGTAATTAATCCATTTGTTATCAACCCGTTTCGTTCAATCATCCTAAAAGGTGAAGATTCTTTCAAGGATATAATGAGATCATTTATTATTTCTGCCGGCTGCATTTCGAACATCATATATTCAAACATGGAGTCACCTTCTTTCCAAAAATCACTGTGACATCCATAATTATACTTTTCCTAGGCGAAATAAAGAGCAATCTTATACATTTCAAGCATTTGGTTATTCTTAATTGCTAATGCAGAATCGCCATTTCTTTTGCCGATTTTTGTGAATTCATTTTGAATTTTTGAAATTGCATCAATTAAAGCTTTGATAAATTCTTTGGATATATCATTGACTCGACTATTATTACTAGTTGACAACTTATCTAAGAAAGTCGTATCGATAATATTTTCATCTATTTCATAGTAATTTGAATCTCCATTTATAGAGTTCAAATATTTATTTTCAATTACACTAATTAAATTGTTAATGGTTTCTTCCCCGTAATAAGAACGTGGAATACCAATCAAAGGAGAATCTGATATAGCTTCATTTATTGCATCTAATGCTTTTTGAGCAATTTTGTATGCTCTGTCAATATTATTTATCTTGTAATTACATAGAGCAATATACATTAGAATTTTGGGTCTATAGGCAGATGTGTGATTTTCATGTTCTTCAAGGTCTAACTTATTGCACTTCACAAAAAGTTTAAGGGTCTCTACTATGAATTTTGCCTGATCGAGATTACTAACATTTGAATTGTCGTTGTATAATTTTACAGCTCGTTCCATAAGTGGGTCCAGGGACAGCATACCATAACTTTTTAATTCATTCATAATACTTTGAGCTGTGTCTAATGTCTTTTTGCATTCCTCATGATGGGAGTTCTGTTGGTCTAATTTTTCTAATTTCCCGTAGAATTCTATAATTCTGTCAGGATTGGTCATTGCGAATCTAACATAATCAATAGTTCCATTTGAAAAAAATAGATGGCACACTATCGGAATTGACGGATTAAAATCAGATGTATTATGAACATATTGGATCCTATCAGCTAATATCATTGAACCATCCATTTCAAATTCGAAATTTTTAAGAATACGAAGTTCTTCAACGTTGCTTAAAAAAACGCGCATTAGATCTCCAGAAAACTCGGCTGTAATGACACAATTTATATAACCTTGATTAATGCAATATCCACCTTGCCACTCCTCGTAACGATTAGCGGCGAAAACAAAATTACGTTTGAAATATCTATCCATAATTAATGAGAGTCAAAATTAGAATCATTTTTTATAAGTAACTCACTTACATCCATCTGTAAAAGTTTGGCAATTTTATATAGCGTTTCAATTGATGGCTGACTTGCGTTTGATGTCCAACGACTAATGGTTACCTCTGATTTGCCAAGTTGATCGCTTAACCACTTTCCTGTTTTTTGTCTTTCAAGCAATGCGATTTTGATACGATTATAAGCAACTTTTTCCATAATGAATTTTAAAGTATTACGATACAAAGTTATCGTATTTTGATAATATGGACAAATGTTTTGATAAGAAATACATAGATCTTCTTTATGGTGTCCCCGATTTTAAGGTTATATTATAAATCACCACTCTTTCCCTGTTCTCGTCGTTCGGTTTTGATTTTCCTATGCAAAGTTACTGCCTGTGTGAATGGCAAGAACCGTGATTCTAATAGCCGTC
The DNA here is from genome assembly GCF_001275135.1 of Xylanibacter rarus. Classification (GTDB taxonomy): domain Bacteria; phylum Bacteroidota; class Bacteroidia; order Bacteroidales; family Bacteroidaceae; genus Prevotella; species Prevotella rara. The sequence goes on from NZ_LFQU01000012.1 coordinate 99,444, forward strand.
AGAACAAACAACTGCTTTCCGCAAATCGTAGATTTGGGTATTTCATTTGTTCTCTTTGTCTATTTTCTTGCCTTATCGCCCTAATCTGGCAGTACTGATCTGCACGTAAAATCAGTATCCCGAACGAAGAAGCAATAAAGCTTCAAAATAAGGGAATAAAAAAATCAAGTCATGGAACAAATAAATGATAACAACACGGTAACAATGCACCAGGCAGAGTTATATCTCCGCAACGAGGAAAATCCAACATCACTGTACGTTAGAATAGAAGGCAAACGAAGACGTTTGTTTATTAACCGGAGTACAGGACTTATCGGTATTATAGCTATAGGCAAGCGGAATAGGGGATATCGTTTTTCAAACTGGGAGTCTATTGAAAAGATTTATTATCCAACTATAATGTCTGAAGCGAATGAAGATAGGAAGTTGGTCCGGAAATACCAAAAACTCGCTGAACTTGCTACACACACTAATGACTGGCTTAGAAAGATTGCGTCTGCCGACCCAAAGAAGTCTTTATATGAGAACCGCATTACTACAGGTACAACAATCGACGGCAAGTGCATACGCCTTTCAACGATTGAGAAGTATTGCGGCAGTATAGCTATGGACTGCTTTAAGGATGCTTTGAAAAAGAAAGAAAAGTATTCAAGTCATAGGTTTGACTTTTGTGGGTATGATGGAACATTGTGGTGCGAACCAAGGGAAAATGGCGATATGATTGCTGGCTTCAGTAAGGAATTCCGAAATTGTGGAAATGGCTATTACTATCTTCTTATCAACGACCAGAATGTAATCGGCTATGACATTGACTGATATTCATCATTATGAGTATCGTATCAGGCGTATGCTTGATGCGGTACTCCCATGATGTGCAACATATCCTTTTTTAGTCCTCATTTATGACCTTTTTTAATAGTCTTTCTGCATTATTATAAAACAGATAGCTTTCTGCATTATTACCATCTTTCGGGCTATCTATAAGAATTGTGTCGCGAAGGTATATGTCCTGTCTTTCTTCTTCGCAAGGTCAAGCCTGCCGGTTCCTGCCAAAATCTCCACTCTCGGTTTTCAACTGAGGTGGTATTTTGTCAATGAAATCTTGCAAGAAGAGTCAGGACACCTTGCAATGCGACATAATTTTAATTAACCCCGAAAGTAGCGGATGCTAACAGAGGGAAAAGTAAGAACTCAAATCTGAAACGATTATGGCAAATTATGCAACAAACATCTTCTACGCAAGTACGGAGAACGAGAAAGACCTTGATAAGGTTGAGAAATTTTTGGATAATACTTTTTGTGACTGTTATCTTGACAGAAATGAAGACTATATCGAAGGAGAATTTTCTTCGAGGTGGGATTATCCCGAAAAGGAAATTGACGAGATGATTTCTCTTTTGGAGGACAAAGACAAAATTTATATCAGAATACTTACACATGAATTATGTAACGAGTATGTGAACTTTCAGGTCTTCTCCAATGGAGAATGGTCTTATCGGTAATTCTTAAATCTTAATACTATGTTGTACGATTATAGAAAAGAATACAAAACACCTATGTCATTGGTGCTGGAGAACGGTTTTTCTATTGAAGGGGAGTTTATTGACTTGCGTATCGCCACGGATACGCTTCCAGAGGGTAAGGTGTGGTATCATATCCGGCATTCCGATGATGATTGGTCCGAACTGGCATCATTGAAGAATGGCTGTGTGGTGGTCAATTTTTGTGGTACATTTGTTTGCGACCCTATCTCAGATTTTCCTCTTGGTTCAGAACTGGAAATAACGGACTGGACATATCTGAATTGACCATGCAGATGGTATAGTGACAGTGTGGAGTGATGTCTCCACATTGTCATTCCTGTCATCTTTATCTGAAATATAAAACTGTCTATTATAATTTGGACTTGCCCTGCAAGCCCTGTTCCTTTTATAAAAGACGCAGCATGAAGTGCGATAAAATCCTTTTATAAATTTCAGGTCATACTATTGTAAATCACTAGTGTTCGAAAGATTATTTTATCCAGGTTATGTTGCAATGGCTTAAATCCGTTTTTACGGAATTCTTGCCTTCAACCGAAAATCAC
>NZ_LFQU01000013.1 GCF_001275135.1 Xylanibacter rarus
GATCTGTAATCCGAAGCTCCTACCTATTAATCAAAAATAGGAAGCAAGCGGATTGCAAATCACTAGTGTTCGAAAGATTAATTCTATTGATTGTCGGCTGCGCTCGGCATAATCAAATATAATTTGCTTCTGCTCTCGCTTGCACGACAATTGCAAATCAGCCGGCACATTAGTCTTGCTGCTACATATCCGACGGCAAGAGAAAAGCATTTGTCTTTTTTCGCTGCGCTTAAGGAAACTTCAGGTGCAAGTTGACGATGTCTGTATAAAAATAAAGGGACGGGCAAAAAATGCTCGTCCCTTTATTTCATTATATTTTCCTGCTGACTGTTCAGCCGGAATGTTATTACTTGTTGTCCTCGATAAGGTTTTCGCCTGTCATGTCAGACGGCTGCTCCAGACCCATGATGTGGAGGATTGAAGGAGCAACGTCGGCCAGACGGCCGTCCTTTACGGTTGCGCTGTTGTTGTCTGTAACGTAGATGAACGGAACTGGGTTCAGCGAGTGAGCTGTGTTAGGTGTGCCATCCTCGTTGATGGCGTTGTCGGCATTTCCGTGGTCAGCTATGATGATTGCCTCATATCCGTTGGCCTTGGCAGCCTCGATAACGTCCTTTACGCAGTTGTCTACGGCGTGAACAGCCTTGGCAATGGCGTAGTAAACGCCGGTGTGGCCTACCATGTCGCCGTTGGCAAAGTTGACAACGATGAAGTCATACTCCTGAGTGTTGATAGCACCTACCAGCTTGTCCTTAACCTCGTATGCGCTCATCTCAGGCTTCAGGTCGTATGTTGCAACCTTTGGAGAAGGAACCAGGATGCGGTCCTCGCCCTCGAATGCAGCCTCGCGTCCGCCGTTGAAGAAGAATGTTACGTGAGCATACTTCTCTGTCTCGGCTGTGTGCAGCTGTTTCTTGCCCTGCTTGCTCAGATATTCGCCCAGGGTGTCCTGTACGTTCTCTTTTGGGAAGAGGATGTGAACGCCCTCGAACGATGCGTCATACGGAGTCATGCAGTAATACTGCAGATCCTTTATCGTGTGCATGCCTTCCTCGGGCATATCCTGCTGTGTGAGCACCTGTGTAAGCTCCTTTGCGCGGTCGTTGCGGAAGTTGATGAAGATAACAACGTCGCCTTCCTGTATCGTGCCGTCAACACTGGCGTTGCTTATAGGCTTGATAAACTCGTCGGTAACGCCTTCAGCGTAGCTCTCTTCCATGGCCTTAACCATGTCTGTGGCCTTCTTGCCCTTACCTTCAACGATAAGGTCGTAAGCCTCCTTTACGCGGTTCCAGCGCTTGTCGCGGTCCATAGCGTAGAAGCGTCCTACGATGCTTGCTATGTGGGCGTCGTTCTTCTCGCACTGCTCTGTCAGCTCCTTGATGAAGCCGGCACCGCTCTTCGGGTCGGTGTCGCGTCCGTCCATGAAGCAATGAACGTATGTATTCTTCAGTCCGTATTCTTTTGATATCTCGATGAGCTTGAACAGGTGGTCGAGTGAAGAGTGCACTCCGCCGTTGCTGGTCAGACCCATCAGGTGCAGCTTCTTGCCGTTGTCGCGGGCATAGCTGTATGCGTTAACTATTTCGGGGTTGTTAAGTATTGAGCCGTCCTTGCATGCGCGGTTAATCTTAACCAAGTCTTGATAAACGATGCGTCCTGCACCGATGTTGAGGTGTCCCACCTCAGAGTTACCCATTTGTCCGTCAGGCAAACCTACATCCTCGCCTGAAGCCTGCAGCTGTGAGTGAGGGCTTACGGCGTAAAGATAATCCAAATAAGGCGTCGGTGTGTTGAAAATTACGTCTCCTGCGCCATGCTTTCCGATACCCCATCCGTCGAGTATCATCAATAATGCTTTTTTTGCCATAGTTTATATTATATAATGTAAGAATTCCGGCGCAAAGTTACTAAGTTTGTCGTTAACAGCAAAATGCGTAAAGAGGTTTTTTGAAAATTCACAATTTACAATTGGCAAATGCTGAATTTTGTTTCATAATTCACTGTGCGTAACTTTGTCCGTCCATCCTCATTACAATTACTGTATGTTTGTTGTCATACCGGTCCGTAAGGCAGTATCCGTACCAGTCATTTTATTATGTTTCAAATGTATGCCTTTTCTTGTCATGCGCGTATATTTTATTCTTTTATATGTCTGTCAGCAAAAACAAAATTTTATATTTGCATCTGGCAGACGTGCAGCGAGGCATGGGCGTGCCTGCCATGATGGAAGCAGATGCTGACAAGAAGAGATTAAAAAAACAAAAACATACAAATATTATGAAAACATTTTTAGCATTAATTACGGCATGTCTGATGGGCGCAACGTGTGCCTGTGCGCAAGACGTAGCCGGTTCGGAATGCTGTAGGCGTGGCACGAAGGACAACGTCCGGGTAGTGAGAACATTCACGAACACAGGCAATCCGCTTGTGAAAGACAAGTTTACGGCCGACCCTGCCCCTATGGTTCATGACGGCAGGCTGTATCTCTATGTAGGCCATGATGAGTATTACGACGGTCAGGACACGGCTTCAGGCGGAAAAGAGTTTAACATAACCGAGTGGCTCTGTTATTCTACTGCTGACATGCAGACATGGACAGACCATGGCGCTGTGCTCTGTCCTGCCGACTTCAGCTGGGCTGTAGGCGAGGCATGGGCGTCACAGGTTATAGAGAAAGACGGCAAGTTTTATTCTTTACCACGGTGCAGGCCGGTGCGCCATATACGGGCAAGGCTGTTGGAGTGGCTGTTGGCGACTCGCCTGTAGGTCCGTTCAAGGATGCGATAGGCAAGCCGCTGGTGTGCGACACGATGACGTCAAACGGCGAGCGCGGCTGGTGGAACGACATCGACCCAACGGTGCTTGTAGACGATAAGGGCCAGGCATGGCTCTGCTGGGGCAACGGCACGTGCTTCATGGCAAAGCTGAAGCCCGGCATGACAGAGCTTGACGGCGAAATACAGGTGATTGATCTTCCGAAATACATGGAAGGTCCGTGGCTGCACAAGCGCGGCGACATGTATTACTTGACCTACGCCTCTGACGGTGGCGGTAAGGAAGCCATTTCGTATGCCACGGCGCCTGATGTGGCCGGCCCTTGGACATATCGCGGCGAACTGACCGGTCCGGCAGAAAACAGCTACACCATACATCCCGGCATAATAGAGTTCAACGGCTGCTGGTATTTGTTCTATCACAATGCCGTACTGACATTAGACGGCCACCGCGGTGCCATAGGCCGCCGCAGCGTCTGTGTAGACGAGCTGCACTATAATTCCGACGGAACGATGAAGCATGTTGAACAGACAAAGACAGGTGTCTGCGCAGGTAGGTAGGGGGCTAATGTCACCCTTGGTGCCTTGTGGCGAACATATCAGTTTTATCAAATAATATGCTTTTGAGCGCCTGGACGCCAGCTTGACTTATGGTTATTATCAGGTCTTGTCCTGACAAATAATTCCAGCCGGTTATTAGAAATTGTAATAAAACAATAGCAAGCTCAAGAAATTCATTATTGATATTTCGAGGCTTGCTATTGTGTAAAAGAATGTATTGTATGGTTTTAAAATTTATGGTATAATCAACTTTCTTGCTTCAGCATATCCGTCGTCGTAAGTTATACGCTGTATGATAATGCCTTTGGCTGTTCCAGATATCTTCCTGCCTGACAGATCGTAGAATGATACGGATGCAATCTTTCTGGTGGCTGAAGATTCAAAATTTTTGATGCCGGTGCCTATTGTCGTGGTAACTTGTATATCTGCAGACGGCAGAGAACTCTTTAGCTCCTCTGCGGATAATGCCTGTACGTTGTAAATATAAGTACGGTTGGCGGTAAGCCCATCTACCATATAGCTGGTTCCGCTGATGCTGTCGACAGACCATTCCTGAGGACCTGCATTCCATACATTATCCTTTCCTATAGAATCTTTCAGTATGCGCAGGTCGTTGAAATATGCGCGTTCTTTGTTGGTCTCAATGACAAAGTAGGCTTTTTGCGGAACATTTTTGAAGTAAATGACAACCTCGCTTTCGGTTTTATTGGCCTTCAGACTATGCTTTTGTATAGTGGCCTGTGTGTCAGGATCGGTCAGGCTTATAGTGTAACTTACGGTTTTGCCCGGATACGACACGGCATTGAATGCCATCGTTGCGTAACCGTCACAGTCGGCAAACTCGAACACGGGAGATCTGAGCATACCATTTTGCCCATAGAAACCCACCTGCATATATCCGCCTGACTGGTAAATCTTTGATCCGTACCACCCTTGCTGGGCCATGTAGCTGTCAAGGTCTTCGCCTATGTCTGTTATGTCAGATTTTGGGTATTCGCCACTGGTCATAAGCGAGAAGTCTTCATCGGTGATGACAGGATTGATGGAGTCGGGCAGTATCTCGCGCAGGTTGAGTCTGTAGCTTTTAGCATCTTCAACTTCCTGCCAGTGTGCCACGAAGGACGATGATGTTATATCAGAGGCTTTTTCTGCAACAGGGCGTTTCAGACGGTCTTTCATGAACGAGAATGAAATCACGCCATTATTGTCGGTTATGTTAGTTACTCCTTTTTCAGTTGGCGTTCCATCCCATGACAGCGAACTTGGTGATGAGTAGTCTGTAAACATGTTATTTGTGGCAATGGGGTAGAGGTCGCTTTCCGTTGTGATACCCTGTGTTCCGTCCGCTTCAACAAGGTCATATCGCTGTATTGTTCCGCTGTTGACATAGTTGCCGTCCCATGCAGACTGGTCGTATGCAACATGGAAAATCATAAGTCCGCGTCCGGGAAGGTAAGCATCCCAGCCTTTTTGCTGTCTGTTCTCTAATGTGAAGAATTCGTTTTCGTCAGCCGTGCTTATCTTGTATGCCACGTTGTTTTGAGTAAGTTCGTCCAATGTTACAAGGTCTGCAGGAGTGTCGAGTTCAACGAAGTCGAGCCATCCTACGGTGAAACGTTCAAAAGCCGAATAGGCAGGGGGAGTGTGTGACTCATTGTTATAGTTGCCGGTGTCCATGACATCCCATACGCCGAGCTGTACCATCTGCTGGTTTCGTGTGTTATATGCGTCAGGAAGACCGAGTACGTGGCTGAATTCGTGGCAGAATGTGCCGATGCCTTCAAGCTGTGTTCCCGATACATATTTAAGTTCGCTTGAGCATGCATAACGTTGAACTTGCTTGCCGTTGACATTACAGCTTATGCCTAGTGATACAAGGTTTGAGGCATGTGGCCATATAGTATTGCTCGATGCTCCGTAGCTTTCTGCATATCCGGCATAAATAACATAGACAAAGTCGACAATGCCGTCGTCATTATAGTCGTATTTTGTGAAGTCAACTCCAAGTTCGTTGCTGGCATATTCACAGGCTTCTTTTACCATCAGTCCGGGTTTGGAGTCTTGTCCGTAGCTGTCGTTGGCACCATAGTACATCATGCTTTTCTTCAGCTTGATTGGTCCAAAGACGTCGAAATCAGGAGTAAACTTGCCCATCGATTGTGATATGAAGTAGTCGCGTGCGCTTCCTGTAGCCCCGTTGAGGCTGAAGCCTTCCTCGTTCATTACAGAATGGAACAGTTTGCTGTCATGTCCCTCCTGCATAGAGTTGTCGGCAAATTCAACAAGCAGAATCACTCCTTTAAGATTGCCGGTTGTCGGGAATGTCGGTCCTGGCAGTCTCTGCATGGGCGCTTTACGCATTACGTTCTCATTGTAAGCCTTGTTGAAGTCTGCTGTGCCTATGGCTTTCAGCCGCTCTACCTCTGCAGCCTGTCGCATGTCAGGATTATGTGCTATCATGCCCATAACGGGTGTGCCGTCTTCAGATATTGACTCTACATAACGCATTGCGCCATTGGCATCAGCCTTTATCATGTGGCCGTCTGTTGTTGTGAATGCATGGAAACGTTCGTCACCGACAATGCGGTATGTAAGCACGCTTCCGTCCGGTTGTGTTATTTTCAGCAGTCCGGGATAGGCTGGTACGGCGTTTGCTGTTGCCACGGCAAACAGAAATGATGCGATGGCTATAAAAATATTTGGTATTTTCATATTCAATATATTAATTTTGTTGTGTAAATAGCCTGTCTGTCGTTGTATACCTTTACTATGCATAGTCCTTTGCCTGACAAACTTATGCGTGCAGAGCCATTGACTAGTGCTTTTGACATGAGACACATGCCGGATGCATTATATATACATACCTTCATGTCCTTGCTTTCAGCATTGCCGGCAATAATCTCTATGGTGTTGCCGATGCGTGATATGCCGATAACGTGGTTTGTACCGGTGGTGACAGATATGCCGTCAGTATCATCAGAAGCAATAGGAACGATGCTCATGGCGTTTTGTATGTAACCTGAGGCTCTGTCAATAATCTGGCCTATGACATGTATGTTCTTCTTGTTTTTTACTGTGGGGGGACGGGTATTGTGCTTGTTGTTTCATATTCTTTACCGGCTTCCATGTCTTCAGAACTGCATGGGTCGCCTGAATAGCAGCTGTAAATGGCACGTGCCAGGTCGTTGAAACATACGTCCGTGGTTATTGCCTCCTTGTTCTCCCATCCGGCCATCTCTCCGTTTTTTCCGTCGGCATAATAGTTGGTCTGCGGATATCCGGTGACGGAGTCTTCTGTTATTGTGTAGGCGATATTGTACTGCGGTGATTTGATGTCGATGTCAGAATAGTAAACAGAGTGTAGGGTTATGGCTGTGCTGTCCTCATTCCATTCGCCAGTCAGGTTATATGCTATCTGGCTGTCCGACGAAGTCTCCATGTTGAAAAGATTCTGTATGTCATAATAAGGGTCGCCAGACAATTTGCGGTTTAGACTGCATGATGGCGCACCTGTACAAGAACTGATGAATGGCTTGTAGCTGTATTCTTGCTTCTCGTCAATCTCTAAAGGGTCTCCTCCGTGTACGCTGACTGCAATGAATTGCTCGGGATATTTTTCCTTCATCATTTCCAGGCCAACCAGACCTCTAGGACACCATCCGCACCATGTACCTGTATATTCCTCGCATACCACACGCTTCATGAATGCCTTGTCGCGTACCGTAAGTATCGCAGTGGCTGTGTTGTTCGCAGAATAGGCATCCGCCTGTCCGTTCACTTTGTCAATGGTGATACGGATGTCGTGTGTACCCGGAATATTGGCCGGAACCTCGAACGATATAGTGTCACTTTCGTTTGTTGACAAACTTTTGTTTACGGTGATGGTTTCAGGTTCTCCGTCATAGCTGCATATTGCTGTGTATGAGTTGATGTCATTAGCTCCAACGTTGCGCACCGCCACGCTGAATGTAGCGGTTGAGGCGCCGTAGGAGGCTGTCTGGTCGCTCATCTTTCCAATGAGCATTTCGTTTTGCGGCATGCCTTCGCCTTCAACAACTGCCTGTATGCATATAGATCCGCCGGTTGTCGTCCATTTGTTCTTGCTGTTATAATAAACAACGTCGGCATCAGTATGCTTTTCTGAGCTGTATCCCACACCTTCTGATTTGGCAAAAGATGCTTTATATCCGATGGCAATGTCGTCTGTTCCGTTGATTGCAAACGGAGTGTCAAGTGTAATTTCATTCCAACCGGCCTTCAGGTTGTCGAGCTTTTGCCTGTATATGTATGTATTTTCTTGTGGCTTCTGCTTGATATAGAGATATACGTTTGTACCTTCAGAGCACACGCCTATGCGTATTTTGGTTATACTGTTGCCTTTGTATGGGCTTACAAATGTGGCCGGAAACGTTACGTAAGGCGTTACCACGGCTGAGGCATTACCCCATCCGTTGTCAATCTCCGGGCCATAGCGCATAACCACCTGACCATATGTGCTGCAGACAGCCAGCATGGCTAATAACGAAGTAATAATGTTTCTGATCATAGACATCTTTTTAAGATTCAACAAAACAAGGACAGCCTCCGTATGAAACGGAAGTTGTCCTTGATGATAATGGCTATGTTATTTTACGACAATCTTGAATGTCTTGTTGCCGACTTTAACAAGGTAAATACCCTGCTGTATGCTGACGGTAGTGCTGTCCTCAGCCTTGCAGCTGAGCATCTGGAGTCCGGCAAGTGTATAGATGTTTACAGTGTTGCCTTTAGCTCCGTTGATGACGATGGCATTGTCGATAGCATATACCTTTATGCCCTGTTCGGCAGTAGAAGCATCGATGCCGCTGCCAATGCTGCTCTCATAGCTGTTAGAATAGTTAGACTCACCTTCTTTCCATACGGCTGTAACATTGTAGACATGAGTGCCTTCGCCAGGATTGCTGTCGGTGTAAGTCTGTCCTGTAACATTGCTTGCTATCAGCTTGTTGTCGCGGTATACATTATATCCCGTGAGAGTTATTTCTGATGTAGAACCATAGAGCGGAGTGTATGTGATGTCGTCAAGCAGTGCCACGGTGTAAGAACCCTTGCTGCAGCTGCGGATGGCGAAGTATTTTGCATCTGCCGGTAATGTGTATTCGAACAATACCCAGTCTGTTCCTGAAACGATAGAGTCGCGGTCGAATGCTATGAAGTTTTCAGGCTCCTGGTCTGTTGTTGAGTACATCATCTCGAATACCTGAGGATCAGAACCTTCGTTGGGCATCTTATAGTAGAACGACACGTCTGTTCCGCCTATGATATCTGAAGAAATCAACCAGTCGTCGTTCGGCAATGTTGTCGAAACTCCGTCTGATGCAGCCCAGCAAGTGAGATACTTGTCACCAGAGTGAGGAGTGAGAACCTCAAACTTGTCGAGCGTGAATCCTGCCTCAACAGGAGCCCATACCTGCCATGCCTTAGCCTCGAATGCGTGTGATATGGTCGGACCTCCGAAGTATACAGTAGGTGTTCCGTCGCCGTCGTATGTCTTCCAGTCACCTATTCCTTCAATGATGAATGACTCGTATCCTTCAAAGTCGTCAGTTACGTTGTCTGCAATTTCTGATTTTGCTGGTTTCTCCCAGTTAAGGGTTACGCTGTTTCCGCTTGTAGAACCTGTAAGATTCTCTGCTACCGGCAGGTTAGAGCCGTGAACATACAGGCGTACTGTAGATGTAGAATCATTGTCTGTGTATGTGTCAGGTTCATATTCAATGGCTGCACGGTATATGTATGTCTTTGTAGCCTCGGCCTTTGTGGTATTTATTTCGAATGCCACTTGTGCCATGGCGTTCTGAGTTATAGTTTCGCCCTGTTTTGTATCTATAACTTCGTTGTCACGCAGCAATACAACTTTGTATCCTTCAGCTTTGTTTGTGCCGTAGTTTGCTACGCCCACATTGACAGTTGTGCTTTCTCCAGCCTCAATCCTCTTTTCGTCTATTGATATCGACGTTAATGCAAGGTCGTTTTCTGTGCTTTCGTCAATGCTGATGGCGTCTACATAGATAGAGGCACTCGCGTCAGCTGCATTGGCACCGAAAGCAATCTGGATGTTGTCGGCGTCAGTGCGAAGAGGAACAGAATAGCGTACCCATCCTGTTGCGCCATTGTTATAAGCCACGTTTGCAGAGTTCTCCCAACCCTCGTCATCATAGTTTGTATATACCTTGAGTGTAAGGTCTTCAGGCTCAGCCTCAAATCCGTGATACATAAAGAATGACAGTTCGGGACTTTCTGAACCATTAAGAGAAATACGCGGACCTGTAATCACCTGGTCGTTAGAATCTTCTGCGACGTATGAGAACTGAAGCATACCTTCGTCTCCGTCGTAAGGTTTAACTGCGATGCCTGAGCCAGTGCTCATATTCCATGCATAATTATATGATGTTGCATAGAGTGTCCACGGATCCTTGCTTGCAAATCCGTATGCAAAAGATTCATCGTAAGGACGTTCGTAAGGTTCACCGAGCACGATGCCGACTCCTGTGCCTTCTGATGTTCCGGCGCTGTTTACTGCAACGAGCAGGTAGTCAACATACTGCTGCTGTGCACCATACAACGGTGAGAATGTCTCGTCTGTAACTGTCAGGTCAGATGTATAGTCTGTAACAGGTTCCCATGGGTTTGTCCAGTTGTATTCATTATAGCGGCATAATACATATTGTACGTCGTCAGGATTTACGTAGCCTCCGTGGAGTCCTTCTTCTGTAACCTTGTCCCATGTCAGAACGGCCTTGTTGTTCTCGTTCATCTTGACTTTAAGGTTGGCTACATTAGCAGGCATGTCGAGTCCTACCCAGTTGGTTATGACAGCCTCTTTGCCCTGGCCTAATGTGTTGAACGGAACGATGCGGTATGTTACGTTGCCTTGCTCAACATCAGTGTCTGTCCAGGTGAGACTCTCGCCTGCCTTAGGTGCTTCAAACACGTGTGCCGGCTTGCTGCTGCCGTTGCGGTATACGTTGATATAGGCTATGTCGCTGAGTGTTTCGCCTTTGTATGTCTTGGTAGGAGCAACGAATGTCAGAGTGTTGTTCAGGGCACCCTTTTCTCCTGCGGTAACTTTTACATCTGTAACGCAGTCTGGACCTTCGAATGTAGAGTAAACGTCGAGCGAGATGTTGTCCATGCTGATGTTTACGCTTTGTGCGGGAGAGTCACCGTGGAACAGCAGGTTATAGAGTCCGTCTTCAGGTACGTTGAACATTATCTCGTATTTATTCTTGTCGTACATGATGTCGAGCGATGCTATTTCTTTTTCATCTCCTGTCACTTCCTGCTTGTTGCCCAAAAGTATTGTCATATGCTCCATTGTCAGCCATTGGTCATATGTTTCGAAAGTGAGTCTGTAATCTGTGTTCTTCTTCAGACTGATAGAAGGAGAAATAAGGTAGTCGTCATTTCCGTTGCCTTCATATATGCCAGTATCAACATCTGCTGTGCCGTTGCCCTGCAGGTATGCATATCCGCTTTCTACGCCAGAGGGGAACATGAACGACCATGTATGTGTGTCGTTGTTGGCATCGATGACCTTGAATGAGTCGAAGTCTGCCTGTGTGTCAAATGTTTCTATGTATGGCGTGAACCATGTTGAACCGGCTGTCACCTTGTTAGATGTGGCTGTCTCTCCTTCACGGTTGTCTGAGCAGGCTGTTACTGTGTAGTAGTAGCGGGCATGTGCCTCAGGTACGCTTTCGCTGAACGTTGTTTCTTTCAGGCCTTCGGCAACAACAGTCTCGTCAGGATAGCGTACAACTTTGTAGTTTATAGAGTTGTCGTCTACTGGACCGCCGTTTACAGATGTCGTCGGTGCGTTCCATGTCAGAACAACTGTTTTTCCGTCATCTATTGAAAGCGAAAGATTGGTTACGGCACTCGGTACATCCTGACCTACGAATGTCTGTAAGCGGCGTTCGGGTGAGTCGCCGGCTGCATTTGACAATATGATACTTACGGTATGTTTCCCTTCGGAAAGATTCAGGTCGATAGTTGCATTGCCTCCAGCATTCACTTTGGTTTCTGTCGCATCGCTTCCGTCAACAGATATCTTGGCGGTCAGTTCTCCTGATAGCGTTTCGTCTGATGTGTATGTCTTTGTAGGTGCTGTGAAGTACAGTTTTCCGTCTGCATAGCTTATCTTTGTTGGAGCGCCAGGTGCTTTGGCTTCAATATACGGTATGTATAGTCCTAGGAAATGCTCGTCTCCAGGCAGGTCTGCGATTTTTGTAGTGTGTGCCGTATTTAGGTCTATAGTGTAAAGTGCAGACTCTTTGCTGTTGTTGTTTACTCCGACCCAATAGACTTTTCCTGTTGCAGGGTCACACACGGCAGACATCTGGTCGGCTGTCAGTGCATGTGGAACATCCAGTTCACCGACTTCTGTTGGTGTACCGTTCTCCTTATTGATCTTATACAGTTTCTTGTCGTTGAACGCTATTCCGTACAGCTGTCCTGCATTGTCGACAAAAAGAGTTTGGATAAACAGGTTGACTTGTCCTATGTTCTTTGTCTCCATGGTGTTCAGGTCGATGGAGATGAGCGGTTTGCCGTCGCCCCACGACATGGTGTATGCTTTATCCGTTGTAGGATCATAGACACCAATCTGTCTTAGATACATCTCCATGGTAGGATCTTTTTCTGCCAACATTTTTGTGCCTAATTCTTGCCATGTCTCTGCATCGTATGTAGTAATGGATGTATTGGTCAGTCCATCTTCATCCATGGCGCTGTTCAGAGCATAGAATTTGCCCTTGGCATAAAATGCTGCCATAGGTCTTGGTATCTCTATAGAAGATTCGTCTGTATAGTTTATGACAGGTGCTGCCTGAAAAGAGTATACTTTGCTTGCTAATGGAGATAACGTTTGCCAAGTTCCGTCTGAATAATTCAGACCATAGAGAATAAGACTGTCTGCCACGTTGGCCTGAGCTGCAATACGTTCTGTCTTGTTCTCTTTTGCTTGGGCTTTATTAATAGATGTAGTGATATTTCTGGCATTTTTTAGATGGTTGTAGACATCATTTGGTGCCACGTTGAATTTGTTTGAAGGATTTAGCTTGAATGTTGTGCTTCCCCTTTTTGCCTTACTTACTTGCACCTTTTCTGAGGTTGGTGCTACTTGTTTTTGCATAGTCTTGTTAAGCGACTGCGCCATTGTCGGGCTTGCCGTCAGCGAACTAAGCAACATTAATTGTATTAGTTTCACATTCATAAGCATTACCATTTTATGGGTTAATATTCGTGATGCATCATACTGCAAAAATACAAATTCATATATTAGAAAGGGCTTTTTGTGAAGGTGACAAAAGGGTGACAAATATGTTAAAACGTTGCATTTTATGATATTTAGGCCTAATTCTGTTCTTTTTTTATAGTTTAAGGTCTTTGCTGGTGAAGTTTTGTTATTAAATCACTGTGATGTCATTGTTTTGTTTTGTAGCATTATTGTAAGTTCATAAGTTTGTTTCATTCTCTTTTTTGTGAGTAATTTGTGATGTCTTTCTCTTATAAATTATGTAGATAATAAGAATACTGATATATCTTTTTATTTTGTATGTGCTGGTTCTTTGTCCGTTTCTTGCAAGACCATAAGGTCATGGCAGCAAAGAAACTTGAGAAATGACTTTTGCAGAGTGTCGTTAAGCGAACAACGGCATGAATGAAAAGGTTGAAATGGCTGTAATGTGGATTAATTACTTATTAATATTATGTTTTATAAAATATCCTTATTGTTTGCGTATAATAAATAGGCCACTTTTCATGCAAAAGTGGCCCGTTTACGACACGTAAACGGGCCACTAACAGTCTGGAACTGAAATTGATGTTTATCTTAATAATTGACTCTGCTATGACATAGAAATATTTAGAATGTAGTTGAAATATGTCTAAAATGTTACTGTTTTTTTAGACCTTGTATGTGCAGACATGTCCTGACGATAAATCATGTCATAAGATATTGTCACTGAACATATTCCTTGCTATGAAATTTTACATTTTGATGATATAGTTATATAATTCTGCAGAACTCTCAATTCCAAGTTTTTTGCTTATTCTTATCTTTCTGCGTTTGCATGATTCTGGATTGATATTTGTCAGTGACGCTATGTCTTTTGTAGACATGTTCATGCGTATGTATGACAGAAAGCGTATGTCTGATGATGACAGGTCTGGATGCATCTCCTTGAGTGTCCGTATAAAGTCTGGATTTGCAGATTCAAAGTTTATGATAAAGTTATCCCGCTCGTTGCTTGTCTTGAGCAGCTGTTTAAGGTGTTGCACTAGTGTCTGAACGCCGGTTATGCCTTGCACCTCCTTTATGTCGGTGAGATGTTTGAGAAGATCTCCTATGAGCTCATTGCGTGATGATATGAACATATTGGTTATAGACAGTTCCTTTTGTTTTTGTTCCAAAGAATGTTTCATTATCTCCTGACGATAGTGTGCTTCCATTTCTACCGATTTTGCCTGTTCCTCAGCCAGTCTCTTTTCATGTTGCTCTTTTTCCAGCTGTAGTTCCATCATTTTATGTTGATTTCTGCTTTTTATACGTTGGTTGCGCATCATTATTACGGCTATTGTTATAAGCAGTACAAGTATGCACATCACAAGTATTAATGTATAATGGCGTTGTTGCATGCGGGCAAGTTGTTTGTCCATGTCTGCCTTAAATTTCATTATCTCAATTTTAATCTTGCTGTTTTCTGTAAGCTGACGGTTAGTCACAGTTGTTATGGAGTCGTTATAGACTATTACTGAGTCCATGTAGTTTAATGCATGCCTGTAGTTGCCAGTTGCTTTATATAATTTTGCAACAGACTCAAATAAATATGGCTTGTTCTTTAGTCCAGTCTGGTCTTCAGCCTGTTTAATGCAGTTGTATGCTTTTAAGTATTCTTTCCGTTCGGTGTATATGTTTATAAGGTATATAAGAACAATACTTTTATTATCTTTGTCTGCATATTTATCGTTGAGCAGCTCTTCGGCAATGTTGATAACGTTATCATATTTTTTCTGCAAGAACATAGTTTCTGCCTCCACAGCTAATGACCTTGATCTTTTTTTGTAGTTTCTTTTTTCATACGTCTGTGCTTCTTTTATATATTTTATTGCCTCATTGAATTTTTTCTCCTTGTTGGCTATAAGTGCCATGTCCAAAGCGCAGGTATATGACAGGGAAGAGTCTTTATTGCTTGTAGCCGTAGTGTAGCATTTATATGCTATTTCTCTTGCCTTTTTATAATTTCTTTCTTCAAAATATACGCCTGCTATACCATTGAGGATGTTTGCTTCTTTGTGCCAGTCTAATTTGTTTTTTTGCATATACTGTAAGCCTCGTAAAAGTTTTTCAGTGCTTCTCCATTTTCTGAGATAACAAAATAGCAGACACCGATGTTGTATGTTGAGAGGCATATGTCTTGTGGACTATTTGCCTTTGTTGACAGTTCTTTAGCTTTCATGAAGAGTTTTATGGCTTTTGCTGCATCGCCAGAATTGTATGCCTCTTCTCCTGATTTTATAGTTTGATCGATTTTTTTATCAATGCTTTTTTGTGCGTATAGAATACTACTGTATGGTATTATTGCCATAAGCATAATGAAGCATTGCATGATTATGTGGTTTCTTTTTTGGAATAGCATGATTTTATGGTTAATATCGAGTTATGAAAGCATCGTAAGACTTGCTGATTTGTCTCTGGTAGCCAAGGCTTGTAAATTATATTAAGAATTACAGAGTGTAAAGGTACGGCTTTTTGTTTATTTTACCAAATTTTGATAAAGATTTAATGTTTGATGCTTTGTTTCCCTTATAGGTCTGTATTTTTCGGATTGACTATATTATTGGCTTACTGGGTTCTTATATGATATAATGTTTTAAGCCTCATTCTGACATTAAAATTCAGTCTATATTTTGTTTTATATTGAGTTGGGTTCAGTTTGATTCATCGTAAGTGTAGTGTGCTATTCAAGTAAAAACTGATGAAAATATACCAGTAAAAAACAAAAAGGTGCCTGAAAGAATGAATACATACTAGAGATAAAAATATATTTGATTTAATGCTATACAGGGGGGATTATATATTTTGCGTAACTATAAAATATTAAATCCGAATGTCTTTTTTACACAAAAGACATTCGGATTTAGTTATTTGTTTTTTCTGTCAGGCCTAGCGGCAGGCTTATCCTATCTTGGCGAGAGGCACGGCTGATGCTGATGTTGTTGAAGTTATTTTCTTGTCCGTTGCAGCTGGCTTTATTTTGTCAGCTTTAGTCTCGTCCATGTCGCCGTCCTCGTCTTTCTTCTTGGCCGAGTAGCTTACGCTCAAGATGATTCCTATGTAGACACAGTTTACTATGGTTGACGTTCCTCCCTTGCTTATCAGCGGCAACGGCTGTCCGGTGACGGGAACAAGGCCGACGGCCACAGCCATGTTGAACATGGCCTGGATGACGAGCAGCAGGGCAAAGCCCATGATGAGAAGCGCCGGAAACGTGTTGACACAGCGGTTGGCTATGGTTGCCGTGCGGAAGAGCAGTATGATGTACAGCAGGCATACGAAGGCTGCGCCGGCTATGCCCATCTCTTCGATGATGATGGCGTAGATGAAGTCAGAGAATGCCTGCGACAGGAAGTCGCGCTCTACGGAGTTGCCAGGGCCTTTGCCTACTACGTTTGACGAGGCAATGGCTATGTTGGCGTGTGCTGTCTGGCCGTCCTTGTCAAGGTCTACTTCTTCAGGAGCTATCTCCTTGTTGTCGAGGAACTTGTCTATACGTGCCTTCCATGTGTCGAAACGGTGGAAAACTTTTTCTACTACAGTTTCGCTTTTTTCTCCACCTGTTCGGTCATGGCCATCTTCTGTCCGTCGGCATTTTCTTTTCCTTATCGTGTCCGAGTATCATTACCATAGACACGATGAAGATCAGACAGAGCATCACTATACCCAGCAGCCTGCCAAGCTGAGCCTTTGGCACCTTGCCGATGAACATGAGCAGGAACACCACCGTGCAGAGCAGCACGGCCGTTGAGAGGTTCTCTACCATGATGAGAGGAACGATGAAGGCGCATACGATGCAGATGTATTTAAAAGCACGCTTGTCGGCTCCGGTGGGGGTCTGCATGGCGCTGAGTATCTGTGCCGTTGCAAGTATTATGGCGCCTTTGGCAAGCTCTGACGGCTGAAACTGTATGCCCATAACCGACAGCCAGCGCTGCGAGCCGTTGGTGCTCTCGCCGAAGCACAATACGGCTATAAGGCCGATGAACGAGATAATCAGGGCCCCAGGCGTAACCATCTTGAAGTATTTGCACTTTACGTTCATGGTGGCTATCATGGCCATGACGCCGACGACGAGCAGCATAACGTGCTTCAGTACGGGTCCGAGATAGTTGCCGCTCTTGAAAGAGAGGTTGCTCGATGCGCTGAACACTTCGATGATGCTGATGATGCAGAGGAAGAAGAACACTGTCCATATCACTCTGTCACCCTTAAATTTGCCGGTTGCGGCTTTTTCTTCCATGTTTGTCTGTTGATATTATTGTTTGCTATTGTTGATGAAGAGGCTGTCCGTCAGTGCTTGGCGTGAGGCGGTGCTGTGACGGACGGCCTTGATGTAGCGGCGATGTGTCAGAGAGCTCTTACGAGTGTCTTAAACTGTTCGCCGCGGTCTTCCATGTTCTTAAATAGGTCGAAGCTGGCGCAGCAGGGACTAAGCAGCACTGTCTGTCCGGGCTTTGCCATCTCATAGCATGCGTTTACGCAGTCGCGCATTGAGTGGGTGTCGCGAACGGGTATGCCCATGCCGTCGAAGAAGTTGTGAAGTTTGGTGTTGTCGGCACCGAGATAAACCAGTCCGGCACACTTTTCCTTCACAAGGTCTTTTATTGCGTTATAGTCGTTGCCCTTGTCTTTTCCGCCGAGAATAAGTATTACGGGAGTCTTCATGCTTTCGAGCGCATACCAGCATGCGTCCACATTGGTGGCCTTAGAGTCGTTTACGTAAAGCACGCCTGCCACTGTAGTTACCTTTTCGAGGCGATGCTCAACGCCGGGGAAGTCGCTGAGGCTCTTGCGTATAAATTCTTTCTTTATTCCAGCCACGTTAGAGGCAATGCCCGCTGCCAGAGAGTTGTATATGTTGTGCTTGCCTGTAAGGCTCAGGGCCTCCTGCTCCATGTTGAAGGGTGTGGGCTTCTCTATCTTGTACATGCCTTCCTCGATGTATCCGATAGATCCTTTCTCCTTCAGTTCCGAGAACGGATAGCGTATGGCCTTTATGTCATATTTCTCGAGCTCGCGGCTTACTATCGGGTCGTCGTTCCAGTAAATGAACGAGTCTTCGTCTGTCTGGTTCTGCAAGATGCGCATCTTGGCGTCTACATAGTTTTGCATGCAGTTGTCGTAGCGGTCGAGATGGTCGGGCGTGATGTTCAGCAGGATGGCTATGTTGGCGCGGAAGTCGTACATGTTGTCGAGCTGGAATGAACTGAGCTCGATGACGTAATAGTCGTGCGGCGTCTCGGCCACCTGCAGTGCGAGGCTGTTGCCTATGTTTCCGGCCAGGCCCACGTCGTAGCCTGCGCTCTTGAAGATATGATATATCAGTGATGTAGTGGTTGTCTTGCCGTTGCTTCCCGTTATGCAGATCATCTTTGAGTCGGTGTAGCGGCCAGCAAACTCAATCTCGCTGATGAGGTGGATGCCCTTAGCCACGCATTTCTTTATCATCGGGGCGTCTGAAGGGATGCCCGGACTCTTGATAATCTCGTCGGCGTTCAGGATGAGTTCCTCCGTGTGGTGTCCCTCTTCCCATTCTATGCCGTGGCTGTTGAGCATGTCCTTGTATTTGTCCTTGATGGACGACATGTCAGAAACGAAGACGTCGAAGCCTTCTTTCTTTGCCAGTACGGCGGCTCCGGCACCGCTCTCACCGGCTCCTAATATAACGATTCTTTTCATACTCGTCTGTTTATCTTATTTTCAGTGTAATGATTGTGAGTGCCGCAAGGATGATGGTGACAATCCAGAAGCGTATGGTTATCTTCGATTCATGCACCGCTCCTTTGGGCTTTTTGAATAGATACTTAATCTCCGGGTCGAGCTGTTCCTGCTGCGTGCGGAAGGTGTCGTGCAGCGGCGCGCGCTTGAACATGCGCTGCTTAACGCCTTTGCGGGTGCCCATCTTGGCATACCACACCTGCATTATCACGCTGAGGCTTTCGACGAAGAAGATTCCACAGAGTATAGGCAGCATCAGCTCCTTGTGTATGATGATGGCACACACGGCAATGATACCGCCGATGGTCAGCGAACCGGTGTCGCCCATGAATATCTGCGCCGGATAGGCGTTGTACCACAGGAAACCGATAAGCGCACCGATGAAGGCACATAGGAACACCACAAGTTCCTGTGAGCCCGGGATGTACATGATGTTGAGGTAAGCGGCATATTCGATGTGACTGCTCACATAGGCAAATATGCCCAGCACCACGCCTATTATGGCCGAGTTGCCGGCACACATGCCGTCCATTCCGTCGTTGAGGTTGGCACCGTTTGACACGGCTGTTACAACGAATATGGTCATCACCACGAACAGTATCCATCCTGCAGCAGTCTTGTACTTGCCGCAGAAGCTCATGATGTTGGCGTAGTCGAGGTTATGCCCTTTGACGAAGGGTATTGTTGTCTTCAGCGACTTGGTGGCCTCGGGCCTGTGCTTCACTACGACTTCCTTGCCATCCTGCTTCTCGATGGCCAGGTTCTCGTTTATCTTGGCGTCAGGACTGAACCACAGCACCAGGCCCACGATGAGGCCGATGCTTATCTGTCCGATAATCTTGAAGCGTCCGGGCAGTCCTTCCTTGTTGTGGCGGAATATTTTGATGTAGTCGTCGAGACCGCCGAGGAATCCGAGCCACAGCGTGGTTATTATCATCAGGATGATGTAGATGTTGCGCATGCGGCCTAGCAGCAGCACGGGCACGAGGATGGCCACGATGATGATGATACCGCCCATAGACGGCACACCTATCTTCTTTACGCCGAAGGGGTCTATCTTGGCGTCGCGCTGGGTTTCGGTTATCTGCTTGCTCTTCAGATACTTGATAAACTTTTCGCCGAACCATGCTGATATTACCAGCGCAAGGATGAGCGCCAGCAGCGCGCGGAACGAGATGTAGCCCCACACGTGAGCTCCCGGAATGCCAAACTGCTCAAGGAAACGGAATAAATAGTATAACATTATCTTTAAGTTTGGGGGTTATGCTTTCTGATTTTCAAATATGTCTCGGATTATCTCCTTGTCGTCGAAGTGATGTTTCACACCTTTAATCTCCTGATAGTCCTCATGTCCCTTGCCGGCAACGAGTATCACGTCGCCTTTCTGCGCCAGCATGCAGGCCGTGCGTATGGCCTCCTTGCGGTCTACGATGCTCACCACTTTGGTCATCTGCTGCGGAGTAAGTCCGGCCAGCATGTCGTTGATGATGTCCTGCGGGTCCTCAAAGCGCGGATTGTCGCTTGTTATGATAACCTTGTCGCTCTGCTTTACGGCCTCCTGAGCCATAATCGGGCGCTTGCCCTTGTCGCGGTTGCCGCCGGCTCCGCACACGGTTATCACGTGTCCCTTGCCGTTGAGCACCTCGTGTATTGCCTTTAATACATTCTCAAGGGCGTCGGGTGTGTGGGCATAGTCTACTATTGCTGTATATCCCAGAGGTGAGTGAACCGGATCGAGACGGCCGCTGACGCTCTTCAGCGTGCTCATGGCTATGAGTATGTTCTCCGGACTCTGTCCGAGCATTACGGCTGCACCGTAAACGGCGAGCAGGTTGCTGACGTTGAACTTGCCGATAAACTGCACTCCAACCTCGCGTCCGTCAATCTCGAGATACATTCCGCCGAAGTGACATTCAAGTATCTTAGCCTTAAAGTCGGCCATGCTTCTGACAGAATATGTCTTAACCTTAGCCTTGGTGTTCTGCACCATCACCATGCCGTTCTTGTCGTCGGCGTTGGTTATGGCGAAAGCAGTCTTTGGCAGACCGTCGAAGAAGGCCTTCTTAGCGTCGCGGTAGTTCTCGAAAGTCTTGTGATAGTCGAGATGGTCGCGTGTAAGGTTGGTGAATATACCGCCTGTGAAGTTGAGTCCGCCTATGCGCTTCTGGGCTATTGCGTGAGAGCTGCACTCCATGAAGGCATACTCGCATCCTGCATCAACCATACGGCTGAGCAGCGCGTTGAGCTCGATAGGGTCGGGGGTGGTGTGGTCGGCAGGAATCTTCTCTTCCTCGATATAGTTGCACACCGTAGACAGCAGTCCGCACTTGTAGCCAAGCTTGCGGAACATGTTGTAGAGCAGGGTGGCAATGGTTGTCTTGCCGTTGGTGCCGGTAACGCCCACCAGCTTGAGCTTTCTCGACGGGTCGCCGTAGAATTGTGTGGCAACCTTTCCGACGGTGTCTTCAGTAGAACTTACCTGAACGTAGGTTACGCCTTCGGCAACCTCTGCCGGCATGTCCTCGCAGAGTATTGCGGCTGCTCCCTGAGCCACGGCTTTGCCGATGAATGTATGGCCGTCTACCTGTGTGCCCTTCATGGCTACGAATAGATGGCCTTCGGCTACGCGGCGCGAGTCGATGTCCACGCCTTTTATTTCTATGTCTGTGCTTCCGGTTATGTTAACCGTGTCAATGTTCTTTATCAGTTCACTTAGTGTCATATCTTTATTGTTTTTATATTTCGAGTTTTAGTGAGCATACCTCACCTTTCTTTATTATATGTCCTGCAGGCAGACTCTGCTGCGTTACCTTTCCGCGGCCGCTGAGTCTTACTTTTACGCCTCGGCTCTCGAGGATATACACGGCGTCGCGTGCACCCATGCCTATTACGTCGGGCACTATCTTGGTTTCATAGTGAGGCCCTCTTGTGAGCATCACCGATGATGCCTCTCTCTTAGCGCTTCCCCATATAGGATTGCCGTTGGCATAGCTTCCGCTCCAGTTCTTGTTGGTGCTGATGCCGAGATGGCTGAGCACATAGTCGGCAGCAAGGATGTTGCCGCTCTTTACGTCGGGCATGAGTATAGAGAGCGAGTCGCGTGCGTCTTCAACGCTCAGCTTCAGGCTCTGTGCCATGATGCCTTCGGCTATGTTGTGGAATACCAGACCGCTCATGCCGCCGCCCGATGCGGGGAGTCCCGATTTCTGTATGCATACGATGCAGCTGTAGCGAGGATCGTCGGCGGGGAAGTAGCCGGCAAAGCTGAGCAGATAGTTTACCTTGCCCGACTTGTAGCCTCCGGCGCCTTTAGATATCTGTGCCGTACCAGTCTTGCCTGCCACCTTGAACGATGTAGAGCCGGCGCGCTTGCCGAGGCCCTGGCTTACCACGTGCTCAAGTATGGTCTGTATCTCGCGCAGCGTCTTCTCCTTGCAGATGCGCGCCTTTATCACTTCTGGCGGAAACTCGGCTATCACCTCGCCGTCTTTTACAATCTGTTTTACGAAGCGCGGGCGCATCATCGTTCCGTTGTTGGCTATGGCGTTATAGAATGTGAGCGTAGATATCGGCGGCACCTGAGTTTCGTAGCCGATGCTCATCCACGGCAGCGCCGTCTTGCTCCAGTTGACATACTGGCCCTTGCCGTTCTTCTTCGGCATGCGGATTTTCGGTGCTGCGTATCCGACGATCGGAAGATGCAGGTCGGTGCGCAGGCCGAGGCGGTCGATGCCTTCAACAAACTTCTCCGGTTTGTCATGATAGAACTTGTCTATTATCCGGCTTACGCCGATGTTAGAGCTGTATTCGAGCGTCTGCGGCAGCGTCAGCATCTGATAGCCTCCGCGGTGCCAGTTGTGGTCGCGCATCTTTGCTCCGTACATATCCCATATACCGTTGCCCGTGTCCACCTTGTATGTAGTGTCAACCACTCCGTCGTCGAGCGCAACCATTATTGATGCCGTCTTGAACACCGAGCCAGGCTCGAGCAGGTCTGACACGGCGCTGTTCTTTATCTCGCGGTATTCACCGTCTACGCATTTTGCCATGTTGACTATGGCCTTCACGTCGCCCGTCTTAACCTCCATGACAATGGCAACGCCCACGTTGCCGTTGATATCTTTCAGCTCGTCGATAAGCGCGCGCTCGGCAAGGTCCTGCATGCCCACATCAATTGTGGTCACTATGTCGGCACCGTCGATGGGCGGTATTGTGGTGAGGCCAAGATACTTATTTCTCACCTTTCGGCGATTTTGCTTTCCTTTCTTACCTCTCAAAATTGAATCGAAAGACAACTCAAGTCCGCAGCGGGCAGAGTCTTTTTCGCCGTAAATGTCGCCGATAGTCCTCTGTGCAAGCGAACCGAACGGGCGCTGACGTGAACCAAGCGTATCAACATGGTATCCGCCCTTGTATTTAGACAGATTAAACACAGGAAGCTTTTTCACTTCTGAATAGACGGCATAGCTGACACGGCCATTCCATATAGGCCAGTGCTGACTTCTCTGCTTGCGTCCTTTCTCAAGATCTTCCTTAAATTTGGCTGCCGATTTCTCGGGAAATATCTCGTGCAGGCCCATGCATATGCTGTCGAGTTTAACCTGCCACAGAGAGTCTTTCTCCTCTCCGCCTGCTCTGAAGTCCATGTACAGACGAAATTCTGGCAGCGAACCGGCCATGAGTTGACCGTCGCAGCTCAGGATGTTTCCTCTTACGGGCTTAATGTCCACGCTGTCTTTCTTCAGTCGTGAAGCCACTTTCAGCCAGTAGTCGCGCTCCACGGTGGCAATGCACATGGCCTTGCCGATGATTATTATTCCTACCACAACCATCACGTAGGCTATGATCTTATATCTCGGAATTATCTTTTTTCTGTCGAACTTATTGCTCATTTTCGGGTACGTTTATTATGTAAGGTGGTTGATTGGCTATGTGCAGAATGCTGTCTTTGTTGTTCTTCAGCATCTCCAGCACGTTGCTCTCGCGGCACATTTCGGTCAGTTCGCTCGAGCTTGCCAGTGCCTTATATTTGGCATCTTTCAGTTTCTCGTTAAGCTCGTTGATTTCAAGTATGTCTTTCTGACAGCTGTATCTGTTGGACACATATACCAGCGTGAAGGCTGCTATGAGCACTATCACCCAAATCTGTTTTTTCAGCATCTCGGTAGACAGAAAGTCGCCTCCGAGAATCTTGCGCAGCGTAAAGTTGGCCGACTGAGGCCTTTCTTCCTCTATGGCCTGCTCTCTCATCACTTGTTTAAACAGTGACGGTTCCTCCTCATTCTCGTTCTTTCCGGGGCCGTCGTCACCGGCCACTCCGTTCATCTTCTTTTCCAAATCTTCTTTTTCAGTCATCTTTCTTTTCAGCTATTCTAAGTTTTGCACTTCGGCTTCTCGGGTTGTTTGCCAGCTCCTCGTCGTCCGGCGTTATCACTTTGTTGTTTATGAGGGTGAATGGCGTCTCTATCCGTCCGAAGAAGTCTTGCTTTATCTTCCCCTCAGGGTTGCCTGTCTTCATCACGTTTTTCACGATGCGGTCTTCCAGACTGTGATATGTTATCACCGACAGTCTGCCGCCGGGTCTCAGCAGCTCCGTTGCCGACCTTAGCATCTCCTTCAGGGCTGTCATCTCGTTGTTTACCTCTATGCGCAGGGCCTGAAAGAGTTTTGCCATGTCTTTCTTTTCGCGCTCACGCCTGAACAGGCTTTCCACGGCGCCTATAAAGTCTTGTGTGGTCTCTATCTTGTGTGCAGCGCGCGCCTTCACCAGCGCAGCAGCTATCTTTCTCGAGTTTTTCAGTTCGCCGTACAGGTAGAATATGTCTGCCAGGCGCTCCTCGTCGTATGTGTTCACCACGTCGGCCGCCGTTGTGCCGTCGCGCTTGTTCATGCGCATGTCGAGCGGGGCGTCGAAGCGGAACGAGAATCCGCGCGACTCGTCGTCGAAGTGGTGGCTCGACACGCCGAGGTCGGCCAGCAGGCCGTCTATGTGGTCGACGCCGTAATAGCGCATCCAGTTTTTCAGATACCTGAAGTTACTCCTCACGAAAGTCAGACGATTGTCGTTTATGATGTTTTTTTCGGCGTCGGCGTCCTGGTCGAAGCTGTACAGATGTCCGTCGGCGTCGAGACGCGACAGAATTTCGCGGCTGTGTCCGCCGCCTCCGAAGGTTACGTCAACATAGATGCCGGCCGAACCTATGTTCAGACCGTCGACGCTGTCTTTCATCAAGACAGGAATGTGGTATGTCTTTGCGGTGGTCACCATTTGCGTTATATTTGAGTGATGATTAGTTGAGTTACAAAAAAGATCCCTTGGCAGCATGCATTATACGGCCTGTCCGCCGTTGATGTCCTGTTTCATTATCTCTTCGAGCGACGCGCCAAACTCCTCCGGCTCCATGAAAGGCTTGTCGGCGTTGTCGCGGCTCCATATCTCTATGGTGTCGTCCATGCCAATAAACTTTATCTCCTGGCTTATGCCTGCCATCTTAAGGTAGCGCTTGGGGATAAGAAAACGCCCGTTGGCGTCGAGCGAAACGATTTCTGCGTCGGCCACAAACTGGCGGAATATCTGCTGATGCCTGCTGTCCCAGCGGTTAAGACGCGAACGCAGGGCCTCGGTCTGACGGTTCCATACGGATGCGGGATAAAGCACGAGGCAGAGCTGAAACACGTCCTTGCGCATGACGAGATATTCCTCATAAGAGTCTTGTAGCTCCTTGCGGAATATCGCCGGCAAAAAGGCGCGCCCCTTTACGTCGGTCTTGGCTTCTATGCTTCCCAAAAATCGCATGCGTACATCTATAATAGGAATCCGGTGCCAAAGGTAAGTATTTTCCTCCACAATTCACCACAATTCACCACAAAAATGCAAATTTAATATGTTAAAGTCAATAATGCCTCCACATCGACTGCCATAACGGCATTATTTGCACCTTAAGGGGCATGAGCTGATATAGCCGTTCGGGCATGTCTGATGCCTGTTTCGGCATTTCATTTCTGTGGCATTCCTAATTGTTATTTTCACCTTTTTCCTTCTTCTTGAGTCTGTGGCGCATGGTTCTGACGGCTCCTTGCGATATGCCCATAATGCGTGCCGTGTCTGCTGCGTCCATACCTATGGCTGATAGAAGCAGGAAAAACGTGGCATAGGCAGTTAGCTTTGTGTGGGTTTCCTCTATCATTCTCACCTCGTTGGGCATCTTAGCCCTAAGATATTCTACAACGGCTTCAAAGTCGTCTTTGCTCCATTTTGACACGTTTCCATCGAGTTTTACGCTCTCATACAGGTCTTTTCCGTGGTCGAGTATCGCGCTTAGGCGTGCCTCGCCCTGCTCAAGTTTCTTCCTCAGCCGTTCAATCTCCTTTTTGTCTCCCCGGCTCGTGCGCTCAGCATCCTCAAGCTCGCGCTGATATTTGTCAGTCTCCCTGCGTATTTCGGTTATCAGACGGCGCGTTCTGTTGGCACGCCTGCGGAACAAAAACACCGATGAAATGGCGAAAAACAGCAACACAGATACAGAGATGATGATAATCATTCCGATGCGTTGTCCTGTCATCTCATCCTTTTTCATGTTGTCGTATTCGTTTTGCAGCGAAAGCATTTCTTCTGTCTTTTTTCTTGCCAGTGCGCTGTCCTGCATGATTTTTTCTTTTTTATGAAATATGTTGGCCTCTTCCGGGCGGTTTTCTTTTTCCGCTTTTTCCGCCATAAACTGGTAGATTTCTGCCTTTTCGTCGAAGTTCGCTCCTTCTAAAGCCTTGGCTAAAAGTGTGTCACATACTTCTGTCTTTCCTCTAGCATAGCAAACCTTTGCCAGATTGATGCGGGTGGTGGGCACATCAAGCAGATTGAATGCCTCTCTAAACATCGGTTCTGCTTTTTCGTAAAGTCCTTTCTCGTACCAAATTAGTCCAATGTTATTCAAAAACATTGACGACATTTCCTTGTCGTTGATTTTTTCAAGCAACGGGATTATTCTTGACATATACAATTCGGCACTGTCTTTTTTGTTCATGAAATAATAGCATGAAGCGGTTTTGTCTAAAGATACGCACATCCATATGGTGTTATTGCGCTTTTCTGCATTTTCAAGTGCTTTTAGTGAATATCTTAATGCTGTTTTATAGTTTCCGGATTCTAAATTTACGTGTGAGAGGTTGATATAAATATACTGTCTAAGGCTTGGGTCGGACGAGAGCTTTTCTTCGCTTTCCGCTTTTTTCAATAGAATCACGCCGTTCTCAAAGTCTCCACGGTCTAACATACACATCCCTTTATAGTAATACGAGCGGGCTAAATCGGTATGATTTTTTGTCTTTTCAAAATATTTTATACTGAAATCTATTAACGAATCGTTAGAAAGTACTTTCCCTAATGTGTTATATGCCTTTGTTAACAGCAGGCAATATTTGGCTCTGGCATCAGCGCCTGTTAGACTTTTTCCGTTTATTCTTTCCAATAACATAATAGCCTTGTCTGTATTTCCTGCTTGTAAAAGCGAATCGGCATTTGACAATATCTTTTCTGCCTTATTGTTGTTGTCTGTGCAACTAATCATAAGGGGCAAAAGTATCAGTATAAATATAAGTTTCTTCATCTGTCTGTTTCTGTTTTTCTAGCATTGCAAAGATAAATAAAATATGATTATTTCATTTTATTATTGCTTGTGTTTGTTGCTTTGCTGTGGTTTCTAACGTTACATTTTATGCTTTGTCTGAATTTTTAGAGTTGGTGTAATGTTTTGAAAATCAGTAGCTTCTGATATATCAAGCGCCCGAAAAACATGTAACGCATGATATGAAGATTAAATGGAATATTTAAACGTGCTGTGTGCACTTTGATTATATTTGCGTTGACGAATCTAAATTTTAAACTTAAATTATTTTTATTATGAAACAAAAAATTTTTATTTTGGTGCTGTCAATTATTTTTGCGCCGGCAGTATGGGCACAGGATGTAAAAGCTGAAATGCAGAATGTAAAGGATAACAGTAATAATAGCTTTATTGACAGAATGATGCTTAACCTTGACTTTGGCACGGCATTATACAAGCAGAAGGAAAGACAAGTTATGTCGTTTGGGGCTGATTTGGGATTTAAAATAACCAAAAAGTTTTATATGTTTGCAACGGCGGAAAGAATGCTCGCTCTATACGACAATCCGGAAAACTCATATCTGAGCACAACAAATTTAGGCGGCGGCTTAGGATATACTCTCGGGCGCGTAGGATATATTGATATCGACCTTTACGGAAAGGTTGGCGCCTCTGTGGGGCATACAGACTGGAAAAACGTAACTTATGACGCACGGCTTATGTTCAGGATAAAAAGATGCAAGCTGATTAACGTTAATGTCAGTATAGGCTATCGCCACATCAACTCGCGCACGGCAGGCATCGACAATTATAACGGCGTGTTCGGGACGATAGGTTTCGGCTTCTGATATGGATAGAGGCGTTGGGATTTACCGTGGACGGTTATAACGTTCAGGCGGCTTTGCGCATTAGCAGGTGCAAGGCCGCATCTGTGTTGATGTCTGTGGCTTAAGCCCTTGTCGCACTTTATATTTTTATAGCAAAGAAGGATATGCACATTATGCTCAAATTATTCATTTCCGCTTTTACCCCCAATCGGTTGTTATGATTCGGTCTGTGTTTTTGCTTTATATTGAGCGGCTTTTTGTTGTTTTTTGCAGGCATAGCGGACTATGTCAAGAAAAAGCGAACAAAAAGACGCCAATAGAAACAAAAAGGCTGGCTGAAAGCATGAATACACAAAATTGATAAAGCTATGTGCGGTCTAATGATCGATTGGGGTTTAATTTTTAGCGATGTAAGATTGTCGGTGCAGGTAAAAACTTATGACAAAATATTTTTTCAATCTAGAAAACGAATGTGTAACGGATGTTAAATTTATGGCGTTAAATAAGTATGTGCGTTAACTTTTGTTTGTAATTAGACGGCTAGAATAGCCTGAAAAGTCTGATTTTTGTGTCTAAAAACAGCGCTTTTATGTTGTAGATGCACTGCTTTTGAGTCGTAAACGGCCCACTTTTGCACCGTAAATGGCAGAGTAATATTTTTTAACTCTCCGTCTTTTCTCTTTTAAATGATGTAAGTTTCTGTGTGTCAGTGTATTATCGTGGAAGCGTGATTTTTGCTGTTTTCTGCGCCAAATCACGTGTCAGCGCAGAGCATCGCCGTTCTGAGAGCGTCAACTGTCATGCGTTCTGTAATTTTTCTTTACAAAATGCAGACGCTCGATGCGCTGGCTTTGATGTGTCATGGCAGGTAGCGTTGCCATGCATAGTTGCGCTTGCGTGTGCTCTTGTCTGTTTCTGCCACATTATTTAATAGGCATGTGCGCCTGTTGTGAGGGTGGGGCGCACGGTTTTTTGTGTCATATATATTACATTGTTTGGCATGTCTGTTTTTGTTTTGTTTGATTTTTATACGTTTTTTGTTACAAAAGTGAGAAAAAACCAATATTTTTCCATAAAATAAGTATGTTTTTGAAAAACTTGAATTATTTTTGCATTGAGTTAGTATCGAAAGCATGAATAGTATCACAGAGAAAACGATTGACATCAGCGATATTCTTAGGGGTAAAATGGGCAGCAAGGCTAAGTTTGTGCCCTCGCCGCTGGTAAAATGGCTTAAGCATATCGTACATCAGGACGAAGTCAACAAATATCTTTGGGACAGCAGACATCTCACCGGAGTAGAATGGCTCGAGGACTGCATGCGTTATCTTGACATGACGCTCGAGATTGTCGGCAAGGAGAACCTGCCCGACAAGGATGACGGAAAGCTTTACACCTTTGTGAGCAATCACCCTCTCGGCGGAGAAGACGGTGTTGCGCTGGGTGCCGTTATCGGCCGCCATTATGACGGACGTTTCTGCTATTTGGTAAACGACCTGCTGATGAACCTTCCGGGGCTTGCTCCGCTGTGCATACCTATAAACAAGACAGGCTCGCAGAGCCGCAGCTTCCCGGCCATGGTCGAGGCCGGCTTCAGGAGCGACAACCACATGCTGATGTTCCCGGCGGGCCTTTGCTCGCGCAGGATCAACGGAGAGATACGCGACTTGCCATGGAAGAAGACGTTCATAACGAAGAGTGTGGAGACCCACCGCGACGTGGTGCCCATACATTTCGGCGGGCGCAACTCAGACTTCTTCTATACTTTGGCCAACGTCTGCAAGGCCCTTGGCATAAAGTTCAACATAGCGATGTTGTTTCTGGTCGACGAGATGTACAAAAATGTGCACAAGTCGTTCCGCATAGCCATCGGAAAGCCTATTCCCTGGCAGACTTTCGACAAGTCCAGAACACCGGCGCAGTGGGCGCAGTATGTGCAGGACGAGGTCTACAAACTATAATGAAACAGGTTTAAAACAGAGATACTTCAACAAATAAACCTCTTAATTTTTTATAAGATGGAACAAGAGATTATCCAGCCGATTGACAAAGAACTGCTTAAAAGTGAGCTTACGCCTGAGCGTCAACTCAGAATGACTAACAAGAGTAACAATGAGATTTATGTTATAACGGCTCACAACTCGCCCAACGTTATGAAGGAAATAGGACGGCTGCGCGAGATTGCGTTCCGCGAGGCAGGCGGCGGCACAGGCAAGAGCATGGACATCGACGAGTTTGACACGATGGACAACTGCTACAAGCAGCTTATCGTGTGGAACCCCGAGGCTGAGGAGATTATCGGCGGATACCGTTATCTGCTTGGAACTGACGTTGAACTTGACGAAAACGGGCAGCCCATACTTGCTACGGGACACATGTTCCATTTCTCTGATAAGTTCATGAAGGACTATATGCCGCAGACCATTGAGCTGGGACGTTCGTTCGTATCTCTCGAATATCAGAGCTCTAAGATGGGTGCAAAGAGCCTCTTTGCGCTCGACAACCTGTGGGACGGACTGGGAGCGCTCACCGTGGTGATGCCCAACGTGAAGTATTTCTTCGGCAAAATGACCATGTATCCATCATACGTGCGCAAGGGACGCGACATGATCTTGTACTTCCTTAAGAAGCATTTCAACGATCCTGACAATCTCATCATACCGATGAAACCGCTGAAAATAGAGACTGACGAGAAGGAGCTGGAGCAGCTGTTCTGTGAGGAATCGTTCAAGGACGACTACCGCATACTCAACCGCGAGGTGCGCAAGATGGGCTATAACATCCCGCCGCTGGTGAACGCATACATGGGTCTGAGTCCTACGATGAAGATGTTTGGCACGGCCATCAACTATGGTTTCGGCGATGTTGAGGAGACGGGCATACTTATTGCCGTCGACGAGATACTCGAGGAGAAGCGCATACGCCACATCGACTCGTTCATAAAGGAGCATCCTGAGGCTCTGAACATTACTTCGGGAGCCAACAAGATAATATATAAGGAGAAATAAAATCTGATATTATACATACACATTAAAATTCCTGTCGTGAGACTTTAGCCGTGTTTAGGCAGTCTGACGGCGGAATTTTTTTTATGTCTTGTTTTATGTAGCCTGCATGCGTCGCTGTGCTTGTTGGCTGTTTGGTGTTTTGGCCTGTTGGGCGTATAGCTATTTTTTCGTGCCGGCTCGTTCTTGTAATAATGACTTACGTCTTTGTCTTATTATTGGTTTTGCATAGTCTTCAGCACATATCCCTTTCTTATAATTGCCTCTATGCTTAGTGCGGCGTCGCTCTTCAGAGCCCTGCGCAGATATGTTATCTGCACGTTGAGCGCCATGGAGTTAGAGTAGGAGTCGTCGCCCCACACTTCTTTCAGCAGCACTTCGCGCCCCACGACCTTGTTCGGGCTGTCGGCAAGAATGCGCAGCAGTTCTGCCTGCCGGCTGGTGATAATCACCTTCTCGTTGCCGTGTCGAAGCTCGTTGAGCTCGTAGAAAAACAGCGTTGAGCCTATTTTTATTGCCGTGGCGTCGTCGGCAGTCTTGGCGGGCGGCTGCTTCATCTCGTAGATCATGTTCTTCATAAACTCGTGCCTTATGGCGTTTATGCGGCGCTGAATCATTATCGTCTTGATTTGATACATCATGCAGAAGCCCAGTATGATGAGCAATGCGATGCTTGCGGCAAGCTGCCGGCTCATCAGCATGAGTATATGCGATGCCGGTACGTGGACGGTCATTTCAACGGCCTCCATTTCAAGCGGATTGGTTGAATATCTCACGTGCAGCGTCTTGCTTAGTCCGCCGCTCACGCTGAATGCCGGCTTTATCATGCACCGGTTTGTCTTGACAAACCTGAAGCTGTCTGTTTTTATGCCTTCGGCAGCATACAGCAGCGAGTCGAATATGTTGCGGTCGAACCGCTTTTCCTGAGAGGCCATGTATCTCGATGTCAGTTCCACACCTTCAGTCATGTCAATGTTCCTCACCTTCAGCTGCTTTTTTGTGTCGGGCAGGGTGTATCTTATCGTAGATTTCACCTGTCTGTCTTTTTCTTTTGTCTTCTTTGTGCTCTGGTCGATCTTCAGCACAATCTGCATTCTTACGTAGCTGCTGTCGTCTTTGCCGTCCTCTTGTTTGTCAATCCTTATATCCTTTTCTTCTTCAAGCGCCTTGGTGCAAGCCTGCTTCAGCTCTTCGGCCTTAACCGTGCTGCTGTATTCGTATTGGTTGTAGAGCCAGTAAGCCTGCATGGCGAATATTGCAGTCATCGCCACGATGCTTATAGTCCAGACATGTTTTATCCTTCTGTTCATCTTGCGGTTATGTTTTGTTTACGGATTTGCCTTCGAGCCTTGCGCCATATTGCCGTCCGTGTCATGGCGTGGCAATGTGTATGCAAATATAGTAAATAAAGGTGAACTGCGTGGCAGCGATAATATTTTAGTAATATTCCCGGTAATACGCAAGTAATAGAAATGTGCCTTTTCATCGGTCTGCCTTCGTTAATTTTGCGGCATTAACCAAAACTTTTGTTACTATGAAGCGAATTATATCCATATCTCTTCTCGCCGTCAGCGCAATGTTGGGCAGCGCACAGACTAACATCAATGTGTTTACGCCTGAAGACCTTCAGCCCGGAAAGCCGTGCGACACTCTGCGCTACGTT
The DNA here is from genome assembly GCF_001275135.1 of Xylanibacter rarus. Classification (GTDB taxonomy): domain Bacteria; phylum Bacteroidota; class Bacteroidia; order Bacteroidales; family Bacteroidaceae; genus Prevotella; species Prevotella rara. Next base: position 32,474 of record NZ_LFQU01000013.1, read on the forward strand.
ATAACTTATGACATGGCTTATGTTGAGGACACGCTGCAAGTGCCGATGAAGGCGGCTCACGAAACGATGCTGCTCGAAACGGGGCACAAGGTTACGGCTTTCTACAGCTACGACGCCTTCAGAAGCGACTCGATCAATGCCGGACTTCTAAGCCGTGGCGCCACACAATACAGCGTTCTCGGCCGCATACCGTGGCGGTTGTATACCAATTATCCCGAAACGGGGCGCTCGTCATTCACCGAAAAGCTCGGTCTCGACCGCTTTGTCTGCGTTGAAAGCGTGGAAAAACCGCAGTGGCAGCTTTGTCCAGACAGCTCCGCCACCATTCTTGGCTATCCTTGCCGGCTTGCCACAGCCAGCTATAAGGGGCGCCTGTGGAGCGCATGGTATGCTGAGGACATACCTCTCTACCATGGGCCGTGGAAACTCTGCGGACTACCCGGACTCATATTGCGCGCTTACGACAGCCAACGCCATTATGTGTTTGAGGCTATAGGGATAAAGACTGCCGATGAGCCGCGCCCCATATACTATAAAGGTGAAGGCTATGAGGAGATAAGCCGTAAGGATTTGGACGGTCTTTATCGCCGTTATTATTCTGATCCTGTAGGATATATGACTGCCGGCGGCAAGGTGACGGTAAAGATGCAAGACCGTAGCGGCAAGTCAGTTGCTCCGCCAAAGGGTGTTCCGTATAATCCGATAGAGCGATAGTCAGGTTGCCAAAGAACATCTGCTGTCAGCCGTTGTAAAGCTGTTTGCTATGAAAGGAATAATCAGAATGTTTATTACATTGCTGTTGCTGCCGTTCAGTCTGTATGTTTCGGCACAGCAGTCGGTTACGGGTGTTGTTGCCGATTCAGCCACACAAGAGCCTCTGCCCATGGCTGCGGTAACGCTGATGCGTGGCGGAAAGCCGGTGGCATTTACCAATGCAGACGACAAAGGAGTGTTCTCCATTGCCGTAAAAGCCGGCGACAGCCTTTCGGTGAGCTTTCTCGGTTACCGCAAACATATGGTAAGGGTGAGTCCGGGGCGGCATGTAAGCATACAGATGACGCCTGAAGCGTTTGAACTTAGAGAAGTTCAGGTGAAGAGCGGACGCATAGCCGGACTGAGAGACACCATAAGCTACGACCTGTCGAAGTTTGCCGACAAGCGCGACAACACGCTGAAGGACGTGCTGAAGAAACTTCCCGGAGTGGATGTCGATAAAAACGGCAAGATAAGTTTCAACGGAAAGGACATCAGCCGTTTCACCGTTGAAGACTTAGACCTGACGGGCGGACGCTACGACAGACTGAACGAGACGCTGAAACCTGAAGATGTTGACCGCGCGGAGGTGATACAGCACGACCAGCCCGTGAAGGCTTTGCGCGATAAAGTGTTCACCGACGACGTGGCAATGAACATAAAGCTCAAGCCCGGAGCACGCGACAAATGGATGGCAACGCTACGGCCTGCCGCAGACGTGGCATTTCCGCTGAAAGGCACAGAACCCATGGGCGGGGCCGATGTGCTGCAGATTGGGCGGAAACGGCAGAGCCTCTATGATGCCGAATACGACCGTTCGGGCCACGACCTCAGCCACAGCAACGACGTGCTTGCCGTTGGCGGCACAACAGGATATGGCTCAGGGGCAGATGTTCCGCAGTGGTTGACTCAGCCGGAGCTTGCCGCACCCATCGACGACAACCGCCTGCGCTTCAACCGTTCATACAGTCTGAACGTGAAGCACACGGCAAAGACTGCCAAGGGAAGCGACTGGCGCATCACGGCGGGATACGCACACAGCAACGAGGAGCAGACAACCTCAAACACATCGTCATACTATTTAGGCGGTTTCACCGTTGAAACTACCGATGAAACCGACTATTCTTGCATAAAACGCGATAATGTCTACGTGGATTTTACAAGTACGCTGAACAACGAAAAAGTCTACGGCAACGAGTATTTCCTGGCAGAAGCCACAAGGCGTGAGGGCGTTTCGCACATTGAAGGAACAGCACAAGGCACCACAGCGCAGACGGTGAAAACGCCCGAAATGCGCCTTTTGAACGATTTTTCGCGCCTTTTTACGCTTGGAGACAATACACTTTCGGTGCGCTCGACGGCTGATTTTCATTACGCTCCGTTCTCGTTGAACGTTGACGGAATCACGGAAGAACTGAAAAATCTGCTTTGGCATACCGACAACAGCGCTGAAACAGTTTTGCCCGGCAGATATTTCACGCAGAAATATAAGGTGGGTTTCGCCATAGAACACCTCAACCTGCGCGGACGCAACACCTCAGTGGAAGTTTACGCAACGCCCGGAGTCGAATACAGACGCGGCAGCATGCGACTCAATTTAAGCGTGCCCGTAAGATGGCAGCGGCTTACGGCGCAGAACAGAAACCTGCTTTATGCGTCGCCGTCGCTCTATCTCAGCCTCAAGACCGGCATGCGCAGCGAACTGACAGCGTGGGGCGGATATGCGATGAAACCGGGAGAATGGAACAATTTTGTGCTCGATGAATACGCCTTCGACTACCGCACAACTTACGCAACGTGCGGCGTTGTGCCCGTAGACCGCACCTTGAGCGCATACATAACTTACGACTACAAGCGCCCCGTGAAAGAACTCTTCTGGTCGTTTACGGCAAGTTATAGCCATACACGCAGCAACCTGATGACCGACATGACCATAGCCGACGGCCGATACAGATATTATGTTGCCGAAAGAGACAACAGCCGTCAGTCTGCCTTCGTAAAAGCACAGATGTCAAAGGGCTTTTTCAGTCTGCACTTAAAGACTCTCCTTGCCCTGCAGTATGCCTATTCGGAAGGCGGACAGCTGTCGATGTCGACCATAACAGGCTACAGGGCACACACCTTTACCATGTCGCCCGAAGTAACTTTCTCGCCGTCTTTCGGCACATTTTATTACGCGGGACAATTCGCAATGAACGGCATGAATACCGATGAAACCGCACAAAATATGCTGTTCTGCTGGCGTCAGAACCTTTCTTACACACAGACGATAGGCAGCGTAGACATAACCTTATCTGCTGTTCACTACCGCAACGAACTGCAGTCGGCTCAGACCGTAAACACGCTGCTTGCCGATGCCGGCGTTGTGTGGCGCCTGAAGAAGGTAAGGCTGCAAGCCGAGCTGCGCAACATCTTTAACAGGCGCAACTATGCCGTTACATATTACGGCAGTGCTTCGTCGTCGACCACATACTACAACCTGCGCCCTCGCGAGATAATATTGAGCGCGCAGATAAGTCTTTAGCCGCTTGGCTACATGGTGAGGCCGTGCATACAGATATTTATGTTAACTTAACATTTGCCTAACTTCTCGTCGGCTGTCTGCCGTATGTAGTGCAGCTTTTTGTCTGTCTTTATTATGTTATGTAACAACTTGATATTCAGTGCGTTGCAAAAGGCTGTCTTTTGGCTTGCAAAACGTGGCCTTTTGTCTTGTAAAAGCATACCTTTTACGAAGCAAAAGCTATCCTTTTGCAATGCGGTTGATGAAGAGTGGAAAAATATAAGCGTGCCAAACGATATCTAACTGTTGCAGAATGTTAAAACAGAAACCTCCATATCTGCTGCAAATAATGTTGCAAAAGATATGGATGCAGAATGTGTTTATCGCGTCAGATAACCCTTACCGGTTGTCATGCCTATACAATCGGCAGACTTATTCCGTTGATTTTCTGATAGATGTCGAGCGCATACACGTCGGTCATGCCGCTGATATAGTCGATAACAGCCATGATGCGCGTTTCGAGGTCGGGCGCGCTGATGTCATACTGGCTGCTCACGCGGCTGATAAGCTGGCGCGAGTAGAACCGCTGCGGATTGACGGCCGCCTCGGTCATGACCTCCATCAGGCTGTCCATAATCTTAAAACCGCTCAGTTCGACGTCAAGCACAGGCTTGCTCTTGTAGATTCGCTTTTTCGAAAGTTCTGTGCAGTTGCGGTAAGCCTTAACCAGTCTGTCGTCGATGCTGTCGATAAGACTGCCGCTGAACTCGCCCCTCATGATCTCGTCTTCGTGCCTCATGAACGCGTCAACGCATGCCCTTTCGAGCGCGTTGATAACGCAGGCCCTCATGTATATCACCTTCTCGTTGTCGTCGGTTATCTCCTCGTCGTGAATCCTCTGCATGATATGATTTTGTCCCATTTCATCGAAGAAATCCAAGAAAAGCCGCTTTGTCTCCTCATACGTTACAATCTTCAGCTTGTGGGCATCCTCAATGTCCATAATCTCGTAGCAGATGTCATCGGCAGCCTCTACAAGATACACCAGCGGATGGCGCGCATACTCGGCAGGACAGCCGTCGGCCGACTTGCGTATTATGCCGAGGTCGTCGGCAATGCGGCAGAATATGTCGGCTTCGGTGCTGAAAAATCCGAATTTACCGTGCCCCTTTTCCGCCAGAGCCGACGCAAAAGGATATTTCACGATAGACGCAAGCGTGGTGTAAGTCATCACGAATCCGCCGTCGCGACGCCCTTTGAAGCGGTGAGCAAGCAGGCGGAACGCGTTGGCGTTACCCTCAAAGTGAGTGATGTCGTTCCACAGTTCGGGGCTCAGCCTGTCTTTGAGATAAGCCCCCTTGCCCTCGGTGAAGAACGTCTGAATGGCCTTCTCGCCGGAGTGTCCGAACGGAGGGTTGCCCATGTCGTGCGCCAGGCATGCCGTGCTTACTATGGTGCCAATCTGCGTGAACAGCGTGTCGGCCAGTTCGGGCCTTGTCTTCATAACGCAGTGGGCCACGTCGTTGCCGAGCGACATGCCCACGCTTGCCACTTCCAGGCTGTGAGTGAGGCGGTTATGTACGAAAATGCTGCCCGGCAGCGGGAACACCTGAGTCTTGTTCTGCATGCGGCGGAACGGCGCAGAGAATATCAGCCGGTCGTAGTCGCGCTTAAACTCAGAGCGGTCGTCGTGCCTTATGGCGTGGCGCGACTCCTGTCCGAGTCTTTTGTTCGATATAAGTTGTTTCCAGTTCATCATCTTTCTGCAAAATAAGGCCGTATGCACAATACGGCGGTTAGCTGCGCAAAAGTAATCTAAAAATGGCTAAATTCTTTCTTTTTAGCGCTAAAAATACAATTATGTAAATATAAATAGCTATTTTTGCACACAAATTAAAATAACGTAACCGGCAGCATGCCAGCTGTGGGCTGGCTGATGTCGGCATGTGGCGTCAGGCCTAGGCATGCGCCGTTAAAACCTAAAAAGCAGAATAAGACTATGATACCCGTAAAAGTAATCAACAAAGGGCACCAGCCGCTTCCGGCATACGCCACGGCACAGAGTGCAGGTATGGATCTCAGGGCTAACATCGACGCCCCGATAACGCTGCGCCCCATGGAGCGCAGGCTGATACCCACGGGCCTCTACATAGCCCTGCCCGAAGGCTACGAGGCACAGGTGCGCCCGCGCAGCGGACTGGCCTTGAAGCACGGCATTACGGTGCTTAACACGCCGGGAACGATAGACGCCGACTACAGGGGCGAGGTGATGGTGCTGCTGATAAACTTTTCAGACACCGACTTCGTGATCAACGACGGCGAACGCATAGCCCAGATGGTCATTGCTCGCCATGAGACGGCAGAGTTTGTCGAGGTTAGCGTGCTCGATGAGACAGAGCGCGGCGCAGGCGGCTACGGCCACACCGGAGTGAAATAACAGCAAGGTTCGCATTTCAACAATTCAGATGAACAGACTAACATCATACATCCTTGTGCTGCTTTCGGCGGCGGCTGTCATCACAGGCTGCAGCCACGGCACGGCAACAAAGACAGGCGCAGGCGGCACGGCGTCGCGCGGCATCGTGGTTCCGCCCATAAGCCATAACGACAGCATGCGCTTCAAGATATTCTATTTTGAGGCTGTCAAGCAGCAGGTGGCCGGCAACTACGACGCGGCTTACGACTTGCTGAGCCACTGTCTCGACATAAACCCCAATGCAGCAGAGGCCTACTTTATGATGTCGTCTTACAGCGGAGTGCTCTATGGCGACACCGCCGCACTTGAAGACGTTAAGAAGGCTGCCGAGCTCGACCCCGAGAACAACACCTATCTTGAGCGTCTCGGCACGGGCTACATACGCATAGGCAACCTCGACGAGGCCATAAAGGCATACGAGAAGTTGGCACACAACAGTCCGGAGCGCTCAGACGTGCTCGACATCCTTAACCAGCTGTATCTCAGAAAGAAAGACTACGACAATGTGATAAAGACCATTGAACGCATCGAAGCCCTTGAAGGCAGCAGTGAGCAGACAGCCCTGTCGAAGATGCAGGTGTACTCGCTGCAGGGCAAGAAGGAGGAGGAGTTCAATGAGCTGAAGTCGATGTCGGAGAAATATCCCAACGACATGAACTACAGGGTGATGATGGGCAACTGGCTTCTGCAGAACGGCAAGCCCGACGAGGCATACAGCCAGTATATGGACGTGCTGAAGCAAGACCCCGAGAACCCCATGGCACGCATGTCGATGATAGACTACTACAGGACTACGGGCAGCACGGCGCAGGCCGACTCGATACAGGAGACAATGCTCGTGAATCCCAAGACGCCCGTCAGCACAAAGATGATACTGATGAGGCAGGTGGTGGCAGACAACGAGAAGAACGGAGGCGACAGCACACAGGTGCTCAACCTCTTTAAGAGAATACTGAAACAGCCGCAGGAAACATCCGACATGGCCGAGCTGTATGCAGCATACATGACGCTGAAGAAGATGCCGCAGGATTCTATCACCAAGGTGCTGGAGACCGTGCTGACCATCTCGCCCGACAACGCGGCTGCCCGTCTGCAGCTGATACAGACAGTGTGGAACGAGAAAGACTTCGACAAGGTTATAGAGCTGTCGCGCCAGGCGCTCGACTATAATCCCGACGAGATGGCCTTCTATTATTTCCTCGGGCTTGCCTATGTGCAGAAAGACGATGACGACAACGCCCTCGAAGTGTTCAGAAAGGGCGTCAGCCAGATTGACGACGAGAGCAACCCCGACATCGTGTCTGACTTTTATGCCATCATGGGCGACATTCTTTACAGCAAGGGGCAGGAGCAGGAAGCCTATGCCGCTTATGACAGTTGCCTGCAGTGGAAGGACGACAACTTCGGCTGTCTGAACAACTATGCCTACTATCTGTCGGAAACGGGCAAAAATCTCGACAAGGCCGAGCAGATGAGCTATCGCACGGTGCAGGCCGAACCTGACAACTGCACATACCTTGACACCTATGCATGGATACTGTTCAAGCAGAAAAAATATAAAGACGCGCAGCCGTATATCGACATGGCCATCAAGAACGACACCACAAACAGTGCGGTGCTTCTCGAGCATGCAGGCGACATCTACTACATGAACGGCGACGCCGGCAAGGCCCTTGAATACTGGCGCGAGGCGCTTGAGAACAGTGACGAAGAGAATAAGGTGCTTATAAGAAAAATAAAACTGAAGAAATATGTTGAGAAATAGCAGCAGGCTGTTACGCAGCCTCGTCTTTTTGGTTGTGTGCCTCGCCGTGGTTTCGTGCGGCACAAAGAAGGCCGCCATGTCCGGCGGCTCGTCTTCGTCGTCAGGCAATAACGATGTTGAAAGCATACTGGCCCGCAAGACAGACTTCCTGCGCAAGGTCTACGACAATGAAGTGTATGCCCAGGCCATATCGGCTAAGATAAAGTTCAGCATCAACACCGGTTCAAAAGATCTGTCGGTGTCGGGCTCGCTGAAGATGAAGAAGGACGACGTGATACGCATACAGCTCACTCCGCTCGGACTGATGGAGGCCGGACGCATTGAGTTTACAAAGGATTACGTGCTCGTGGTAGACCGCATCAACAAGGAATATATCAAGGCTTCATACAGCGATGTCGACTTCCTGCAGCGCAACGGGCTCGACTTCTACGCCCTGCAGGCACTGCTGTGGAATCAGCTCTTCGTGCCCGGACAGCAGAAGATAACCGACTCGGCCCTCAAGAATTTCGGCGTTACGTTCAACGATGCCGTGGCCAACACGCTCGTTACGCTGAAGCGCGGCAGCATGAGCTATGTGTGGCAGGCCGACAAGACGAGCGGACAGATCAAGGCTGTGGACGTAACATACAGCAGCCCGTCTACAGGCAGCACATCAGTGAAATGCACTTACGGAACATTCAAGCCGCTCGGTACGAAGAAATTCCCTACTGACATCACCCTGATGATGAAGAGCAGCGCGGTGAAGAGAGCCAACGGCGTGGCCGTGAACATATCAATGAGCGGACTCGACACGTCGGCCGACTGGGAGACGCGCACCTCTGTGTCGGATAAATATAAAAAGGTGGATCCGCAGGACGTAATTAACAGAATCTTAAAGTTATAAATGAGAAGAATACTAATATTTCTGCTGGCATTGTCGTTGGTGGCACCTTCGCTGGCTCAGAAAAAGCAGACAGCCAAGAAAAAGACCACGACGAAGCGCGTGGTGAAGAAGCGCAGCACGAAGAAGTCGGCCAAGACAGCCAACTATTCGAACGCCTCTATCAGGGGGCTCCGCAACCAGCGCGCGAGCGTTCAGCGCAAGATAAAGGAGCAGGAGCGCCTCTTGCGTGCCAATAAGGCCGACGTAAAGAAGCGGCTCAACAACCTGATGATGATAAACAGCGAAATAGACCAGCGGCAGAAGTCTATCGACGGAATACAGAAAGACATTACCCACATCGACGGAAACATACAGCTGCTCAAGAACCAGCTCTCTACGCTCGAGCAGCAGCTGCAGGACCGCAAGGCCAAATACATAAAGTCGATGCGGTATATGGCCAGCAACCGCACCATACAGGATAAGCTGATGTTCATCTTCAGCGCCAAGAACTTTGCCCAGATGTACCGCCGTCTGAGGTTCGTCCGCGAGTATGCCGCCTATCAGCGTGCCCAGGGCGAGATGGTGAAAGCCAAGCAAAACCAGATAGAGGCAAAGAACAACGAGCTGAAGAAGGTCAGAGGACAGAAGAACAACCTGCTCTATAAGGGACAGCAGGAACAGGCTGCGCTGCAAGGCAAGCAGGCCGAGCAGCAGCAGGTGGTGAACACACTGCAGAAGCAGCAGAAGACGATACAGACTATCATTGCCGACCAGCGCAAGAAGGATGCAGCCCTCAATGCGCAGATCGACAAGCTCATAGCCGAAGAAGTGGCTAAAGCCAAGGCAAGAGCTGAGGCTGAAGCCCGCAGAAAAGCCGCTGCCGCTGCCGCCGCCGCAAAGCGCAGGGCAGAGGAACTGGCACGCAAGAAGGCTGCCGCCGAGGCTGCAGCGCGCGAGAATGCACGCCGTGTGGCTGAGGCTAAGGCACGCGAGGAACGCCTGAAAGCCGAAGCAAGAGCAGCCGAGCGCAAGAGCGCCGAGGAGAAAGCCAGGGCAGAACAGGCCGCACGTGAGGCTGAGGCCGACCGCGTTGCGGCAGAACGCAAGGCCAAGGTGGAGGAGATGAGGCATGAGAACGAGGTGGCTCGTGCCAAGAAGGAGGCCAAGGAGGCCGTCGCCTTCGATTCGAAGGACCGCAAGCTCAGCGGCAGTTTTGAGCGCAACCGCGGCCGCCTGCCGATGCCTATCACGGGCTCTTACCGCATTGTGAGTCATTTCGGACAATATAATGTTGAAGGACTTAAGAACGTTAAGCTCGACAACAAGGGAATAAATATCCTCGGAAGTCCCGGAGCGTCGGCACGCTCTATATTCGACGGAGAAGTCAGTGCCGTGTTCGGCTTCGGCGGAACGATGGTTGTCATGGTGCGCCACGGCAGTTATATTTCAGTCTACTGCAACCTGCGCTCCGTAAGCGTACACCGCGGACAGCACGTCAGCGCCCGTCAGGCCTTGGGCGTGGTAGGCGAGGACAACATACTGCAGTTCCAGCTCAGGCGCGGAACGGCAAAGCTGAATCCTGAGTCATGGCTCGGAAGATAGCCATCGTACTAATGCGATAATATTTAGTAAGACACGGCCGCTGCGACGGTCTGCCAACAAAGCCGAGACACATTTTTGTCAGATAATTTTCTGTCTGGCGTTTGTGTGTCGGCTTGTCGGTCTTGCCGCCGTGCGCAGTGTCCGGATATTTTTTTAATAAGCCAGAAAAATATTATTTAAAATTATCTGAAAAGAAAAATTTTGATTACTTTTGCGAAATAATAAGGTGTAAGGACATATGGAAGATGAACTTAGAATAATTATAAGCGGAGGCGGCACCGGAGGCCATATATTTCCGGCTGTTTCGATAGCTAACGCAATCAGGGCAAAGTATCCCGAAGCTAAAATACTGTTTGTCGGAGCGTTAAGACGCATGGAGATGCAGCGCGTGCCTGCTGCCGGTTATGAGATTGTAGGACTTCCTATAAGCGGCTTCAACAGAAAGAACATGCTTAAGAATGTGGTGGTTCTTTACAGGATATGGAAGAGCCAGCAGATGGCGAAGAAGATTATACGCAAGTTCAATCCAATGGCAGCCGTCGGAGTGGGCGGATATGCCAGCGGTCCGATGCTCAACCAGTGTACGAAGATGGGCATACCGTGCCTCATTCAGGAGCAGAACTCCTATGCTGGCGTCACCAACAAGATACTGTCGAAAAAGGTAGACCGTATCTGCGTGGCCTACGACGGCATGGAAAGATTCTTCCCGGCAGACAAGATAGTCAAGACCGGTAATCCCGTGCGTCAGGCCCTGCTCGACACAAAGCTGACAAAGGCTGAGGCTCTTAAGAGCTTCGGGCTGTCTGAAGACAAGAAGACCATCCTCATCGTAGGCGGAAGCCTTGGCGCGAGAACGGTCAACGAGAGCGTACTTCAGAATCTCGACATGATAAAAGAGTCAGGTGTGCAGTTTATATGGCAGACCGGAAAATACTATAACGCGTCGATAATGGCTGAACTGAAGCAGCGCGGAACGGTTCCGTCGCTTCACGTAACCGACTTTATCTCTGACATGGGCGCTGCATACAAGGCCGCCGACCTGGTGATAAGCCGCGCCGGAGCAAGCAGCATATCAGAGTTCTGCCTCATAGGCAAGCCGGTTATCCTCGTTCCTTCGCCCAATGTGGCCGAAGACCATCAGACAAAGAACGCCATGGCCCTGGTCAATAAGAACGCTGCTCTGTATGTTAAGGACGCCGACGCTCCTGCTGAGGTGGTTAAGCTGGCGCTGCAGACAGTGAAAGACGATGCCAGACTGAAAGAACTTAGCGAGAACATACTGAAGCTCGCGCTTCCCGACTCGGCCGACATAATAGCCAACGAAGTGGTTAAGCTCGCACGCCGCGGACACTGATGCGGAGGGTTAGTAGGCCACAGACAATAATTATATAGAATACTAAAATAAATTGCAAAAGCAGATGCAGGGCTGCAATCAGCCCTGGCGGACAAAAGTCCGTTTCTGTAGAGAATAATAAAATAATGGAACTGAAAGAGATTAAAGCTGTATATTTTGTAGGAGCAGGCGGCATAGGCATGAGCGCCATAGCCCGTTACTTCCTGCACAGAGGCGTTGTCGTTGCCGGATACGACAAAACTCCTTCTGCATTGACAACGCAGCTCGAGAAAGAAGGCATGCTTATTCATTATGAAGAAAACATCGACGAGATACCGCATGCCTGCAGAAACCAGAAGTCTTCGCTCGTGATCTACACCCCGGCCATACCGGCAGACCACAAGGAGCTGGTTTACTTCCGTGAGAACGGTTTCGACGTTGAGAAGCGCGCCCAGGTGCTGGGCATGCTCACACGCTCACACAAGGGCCTTTGCTTTGCCGGCACGCACGGCAAGACCACCACGTCTACCATGTGCGCCCACATCATGCATCAGAGCCACGTCGACTGCAACGCCTTTCTCGGCGGCATATCAAAGAATTACAGCTCTAACTACATACTGAGCAAGGAGAGCGACTTCGTGGTTATCGAGGCCGATGAGTTCGACCGCAGCTTCCACTGGCTCCGTCCGTGGATGAGCGTCATAACATCTACCGACCCCGATCATCTCGACATATACGGCACCAAGGAGGCCTATCTTGAGAGCTTCGCCCATTACTCTTCGCTGATTCAGCCCGGCGGAGCGCTCATCATACACAAGGGCCTCGAGATGAAAGCTCAGGTGCAGCCCGGTGTTAAGGTGTATGAATACAGTCTTGACAGCGGCGACTTCCATGCCGAGAATATCGTGATTGAGAACGGCAACATCTCGTTCGACTTCATCTCGCCCATAGAAACCGTACGCGGAGTGCAGCTCGGTCAGCCCGTGCCCATCAATATCGAGAACGGCATTGCGGCCATGGCCATGGCACAGCTCAACGGATGCTCAAGCGAGGAACTGAAGTATGGCATGAAGACATACCGTGGCGTTGACCGCCGCTTCGACTTCAAGATAAAGAACGACAAGATTGTCTTCCTCAGCGACTACGCACACCATCCAAAGGAAATCTACCAGAGCGCAAGGAGCATACGCGAGCTTTACAGGGACAAGAAGATAACCGTAATCTTCCAGCCCCATCTCTACACCCGCACGCGCGACTTCTACAAGGACTTTGCCGACAGCCTGAGCATGCTCGACGAGGTTGTGCTCTGCGACATATATCCCGCACGCGAGGAGCCTATCCCCGGCGTTACGTCACAGCTTATCTACGACAACCTGAAGGAAGGCGTGGAGAAGAAGATGATACACAAGGAGGATGTCCTCTCGTTCGTAAAAGACAATGATTTCGAGGTGCTCGTGGTGCTCGGTGCCGGCGACCTCGACAATTATGTGCCACAGATAGAGAAAATACTTCAAGACAAGTATAAGTAAATGCATCAGAAACTTAAAAGAACCATATTCATAACGCTCGACGTGTTTCTTGCGGTTTACCTGGTGATGGCGATGACCTCGTTCAATCATCCGGCAGAGACACATAGCGTGTGTACTAAGGTTACCATTAATGTTGAGGATGAAAGTACAAACGGATTCCTAAGTGCAAAGGAGGTGAAGCACATTCTTGAGCGGAGCCGCCTTTATCCGTTTAAGAAGAAACTTGCCGACATCAACCCTCGCGACATCGAGGACAAGCTGAAGGACACGCCCTTTGTCAACACTGCACAGTGCTATAAGACAAAGGACGGCAACGTCTTTATAAGCATCACGCAGCGTCTGCCTATCGTAAGGGTGAAAAACTCGCGTGGCGACGACTATTATCTTGACGATCAGGGCGGCATAATGCCCAACTCAAAGTACACGTCAGACCTGATAATAGCCACAGGCAACATAAGCCGCTGGTATGCCCGCAACTATCTCTCTTATCTGGCCATCGAGCTGATGAAGGATGATTTCTGGAAGAATCAGATAGTGCAGATAAACATACTGCCCGACCTTGGCGTTGAGCTTGTTCCGCGCGTCGGCGAGCATATCGTTTATCTGGGCAACATCCCGCAGACAAAATATGTCAACCGCCGCAAGGCTCTTGTGCAAGGTTTTGTGCAGAAGAAGATGGACCGTCTGAAGAAGTTTTACAAATACGGACTCAGTCAGGCCGGATGGAACAAATATTCTTATATAGATCTGGAGTTTGACAACCAGATAATATGCAAAAAGAAGAAAAAGGCAGATATTTAAATAAAACAGAAACAACAAATTGATAACGTATGGCAGCAAAGGATTTTATAGTAGCAATAGAATTAGGCTCATCAAAGGTTACGGGCATTGCGGGCAAGAAGAATCTTGACGGCAGCATCTCTGTGCTCGCCGTTGTGAAGGAAGACTCTTCGTCGTTTATACGCAAGGGCGTCGTCTACAATATAAATCAGACCGTTCAGTGTGTGTCCAACATCGTCAAGAAACTGTCTGCCGCCCTCAAGTCTGAGATAGCTCAGGTGTATGTGGGCGTGGGCGGCCAGTCTATCAGAAGCGAGAAGAACGTGATAGGCAAAGACTTATTGGGCGACACCATCGTTACGCAGGAGATGGTAAACGAGCTTATGGACACCAACCGTAACATGTCTTATCCTGAACAGGAAATTCTTGACGCGGCCACACAGGAGTATAAGGTCGACAACCAGCTGCAGCTCGATCCCGTGGGCATACAGTGCAGCCGCCTTGAGGGCAACTTCCTCAACATATTGTGGCGCAAGACCTTCTACCGCAACCTCAACAAGTGTTTCGACACTGCCGGCATTGCCATTGCCGAGATGTATCTGGCGCCGCTGGCGCTGGCCGACAGCGTGCTGTCCGACTCTGAGAAGCGTTCAGGATGCGTGCTCGTTGACCTTGGTGCCGATACCACCACTGTTTCTGTTTACTATAAGAATATTCTTCGCCATCTTGCTGTCATACCTCTCGGCGGCAACAACATCACCAAGGATATCGCTTCGCTGCAGATGGACGATGAGAACGCCGAGAAGATGAAGCTGAAATACGGAAATGCTTATACTGACAACAACGAGATAGACAACACCCTGATGTTCCCCATCGATGCCGACCGCAGCATAGAGAGCCGCAAGTTTATCGAGATCGTAGAGGGCAGACTTCAGGAGATTATCGAGAACGTGTGGTATCAGGTTCCTGCCGAGTATGCCGACAGGCTGCTGGGCGGTATCATCCTTACCGGTGGAGGCTCTAACATGAAGAACATCGACATGGCCTTCAGAAACCACACGCATATAGAGAAAATACGTATTGCGAAGTTTGTTACGCAGACCATCAACTCTAACAACAACGACATCAACGCCCACAACGGCATGATGAACACCGTGCTGGGCATCCTGGCCAAGGGCGACATGAACTGCGCCGGCGAAGAGTACAGTGAGCACAGCGACCTCTTCGGTGCCGACAAGCCTAAGCCGGCTGCCGGCATGCAGGGCGGAACTCACGTACAGCAGCGCAACAACGAGGGCGTAGTGCTCACCGAAGCCGAGAAGCTGAAGATTGAGGAGATGCGCCGCAAGGCTGCCGAAGAGGCTGCCAGGAAGGAGAGCGAGCCCGAAGTTAAGCCGAAGGACGATGCCGACAAGGAAAAGAAGGGCATGAAGCCTCATGTTACAA
This sequence comes from Xylanibacter rarus, assembly GCF_001275135.1. Taxonomy (GTDB): domain Bacteria; phylum Bacteroidota; class Bacteroidia; order Bacteroidales; family Bacteroidaceae; genus Prevotella; species Prevotella rara. The sequence continues at coordinate 47,523 of NZ_LFQU01000013.1, forward strand.
AGCTCAAGAACTGGTTCAGAAGCCTTGTCTCTGAGGACGAATAATATTGACATGGCTGCGCTGCTACAAACTTATAACTACGAAAAAAAATAAAGACAGAGATATGGCTGATACACATAGAATAGTGGATTTCGGTGAGCCCGAAAAAGAGAAGAGCATAATAAAAGTGATCGGAGTAGGCGGCGGTGGAGGCAACGCCGTTAACCACATGTACCGCGAGGGCATACACGACGTGTCGTTCGTTCTGTGCAACACTGACAACCAGGCACTCAACGACTCGCCCGTACCCGTGCACCTGCAGCTCGGCAAGGAAGGACTCGGAGCCGGCAACAAGCCTGCAAAGGCGCGCGAGGCAGCCGAGGAGAGCCTTGAGGACATTAAGGCAATGCTCAACGACGGCACCAAGATGGCATTCATCACAGCCGGAATGGGCGGAGGCACCGGCACCGGTGCGGCTCCTGTCATTGCCAGCGTTTCAAAGGATCTGGGCATACTTACCGTCGGCATCGTTACCATACCGTTCCGCTTTGAGGGCGAACGCAAGATCGACCAGGCCCTCGACGGCGTTGAAGAGATGTCGAAGCACGTCGACGCCCTGCTCGTAATCAACAACGAGCGCCTGCGCGAGATTTATCCGGAACTGTCTATCCTTGATGCCTTCGGCAAGGCCGACGACACCCTGAGCATTGCTGCCAAGAGCATAGCCGAGATTATCACCGTTCACGGACTGATAAACCTCGACTTCAACGACGTGAAGACCGTGCTTAAGGACGGCGGCGTGGCCATCATGAGTACAGGCTACGGCGAAGGCGAGGGCCGTGTGAAGCGTGCCATTGAGGACGCGCTCAACTCACCTCTGCTCAACGACAACGACGTGTTCAACGCAAAGAAGATATTGCTCAGCATATCGTTCTGCAGCGACAAGAACAGCAACAACGGCCTCATGATGGAGGAGATGAACGACGTGAACGACTTTATGGCCAAGTTTGGCAACGACTTCGAGATAAAGTGGGGACTTGCCACCGACCCCGAACTGGGCAACAGAGTGAAGGTTACCATCCTCGCCACAGGATTCGGCATAGAGAATGTCGACGGCATGAACGAGCACTACAAGAAGCACTCTCAGGAGGAGAACGAACGCCGTGCTGAGGAGGAGGAGAAGGCTGCCGAGCGCCGCGCAAAGCGTGAACACTACTACGGCACCGACGGAAAAAGCTCTAAATACAAGCGCCGTCCGCACATATACATCTTCCGCCAGGAAGACCTCGACAACGACGACGTAATATCTTCTGTTGAGTCGACGCCTACATACAAGCGCACACGTCAGGAGCTTGAGGAAATACGCAACCAGTCTATGGGACAGGTAAAGAAGGCCGAGAGCGAGGACAGCAAGATACAGGGAACAATAAAGTTTGGATGATTGACAATTCATAATTCATAATTTTTAATTCATAATTAAAATGTTATTCGATCAGATAAGCAACGATATAAAGGAGGCCATGAAGGCCCGCGACAAGGTGCGTCTTGAGACCTTGCGCAACATTAAGAAAGTTTTTCTTGAGGCAAAGACTGCTCCCGGAGCCAACGACACTCTCGAGGATGCCGACGCCATGAAGATTCTTGCCAAGCTTGCCAAGCAGGGCAAAGAGTCGGCTGCCACATTCGTGCAGCAGAACCGTCAGGACCTTGCAGACGCCGAGCTGGCACAGGTCAGCGTCATTGAGGCATACCTGCCGAAGCCTATGACAGAGGAAGAGATTGAGGCTGCCGTAAAGGAAATTATAGCCCAGACAGGTGCCGCAGGCATGAAGGATATGGGCAAGGTTATGGGCGTGGCTTCAAAGCAGATGGCTGGCAAGGCCGACGGCCGCATTATCTCCGGCATCGTAAAGAAACTGCTTGCCTAAGCATTTTCTTTCTGATATAAAATAATAAATCAGCCTGAACGGACTAAACAGTCTACTCAGGCTGATTTGTTTTTTTGATGTACCGGCAACAGAACTTTGTTTCCATTTGCACAAAATTTTGGACAGTGTCATTAACTCCTAAAAACAAAGCATACGACTTTAACTCTTCTAACTCCTTTATCTACTTTAACTCCTAAAAACAAAGCATATGACTTTAACTCCTCTAACTCCTTTATCTACTTTAACTCCTAAAAACAAAGCATACGACTTTAACTCCTCTAACTCCTTTAACTACTTTAACTCCTAAAACAGAACATTCTCCTCTAACTATTTTATAAAAAAACTCGTCACTCGTCACAATGGCGTATAACGCGCTGATACACATGGTGTTACAGTGTGACGAGTTGCGCTTTCAACTCGTCACGCTCATGGCTCACACATCAGTCGTGATGAGTTTAGCCGGCAACTCGTCACACTTTAACATCTTGATTTACAGCTTGTTATGCACGGTTGTGACGAGTGATGAGTTTTTTATAAAAATAAAATTGATCCTTATGTTATGCTGCATGGCTTATCACGAAGAGTCAACTTTTATCAGCGATACTCCATGTTTCGGTCAACCTAAGTCAGTAAATAGTCAACATTCTTTATTATTGCCGTTTTCATTTTTCCGAAAGGCATACTTTTGCACCCTGAAAGGCCACGTTTCAGCATGCAAAAGCATACCTTTTGCATTGCCGTTAGGCCTATTGTATGGCTCTGAATAAATCCTACGTAAACTGTAATTTATTAGAAATGAACCGAAAAGAACTTACTAAAATAAATAACGACTTTAGTTTTTGCCTACATTTGCAAACAAATACACGGACTATTTAGCATAACGATAAAATATTCCTGACTGCATTGATAATTTGTCTTGCGTGATGTGAAAATGTTTAAGCAATAATCTTTAAATCATAAGCTATGAGTAGAATAAGTTTTAGGAAAGACAGGTTAGATATCCTTTTCAGTACTCTTCTGCTTTTATATGCCGTAGAGCCTGTGTTTGGAGACATACTTGTGATAGATTATCTAATTTATGGGTTGATGGCAGTGTGCGCTGTGTTGATGCTTGTGTTCTTGGTGAAAGATCTGATTAAGGATGCGCGCGGCTTCATTTCGAGTTATACATCGAGGTCGGTCTTTTGGATTGTTGATGCCGTAATATGTCTTATAGGCCTGGCTGTAGGCTATGCGTTCAGCTCAAATTCAGGTAGCTGGTGGATTTTTCTGTTTATCTGTTTTGTTGCTGTATATTTTCTGCCGACACCAAAGGGAACGAAAACAACGTGATATCGCAGGGGCGTATCCCAGGTGCGTCCGAAAGCGTTATATATGATTGATAATGTAAGTGTGGACGCACCTGGGGTACGTCCCTGCGTGCTTAGGCATGATAATGGTTTGTTGCGCATCTTCTTTGTGAGTATAAATCTGTAGAAAATTACATTTGTTGCTTTACTCTCTCTCTTTAACTTCGTTGAAGTTTTTAATGATTATGGTGGTTAAATTTAATTTTAGTGCCTTATGAAAAAAGCAAAAGTAATAATTCTTTCCCTCATACTCCTTATAGGTCTTGTATGGTGGGGCTTTGTGTTGTTTGGAATAGAACTTAGGTATTCCTTTATGATTTTGCCGCTGGTGCTTGTAACACTGACGTCTTTATTGAAAAACAATGAAAGCACCCGCTTTGACAAGCTGGAACTGGCATTAGAGGTGTTGGCTCTGCTGGCCATGGTGTATTTTACTGTTTTCATGCTGCTTCCTTTTTGACGGTTACGGAAAAGCGTTGTGAAAAATTTGAGCAGTATTAATAATTTAATGTGATAATCCGACCGGTTATTATTCGGCCGGGTTATTGCGTTGTGTCTGTCGTGCTGCTCTGAACGCTTATATTTCAATGGATATCGGTGATGAACCGAAATAAACTTCTGGAAAGTTGAAAATGTCCAGGATTTTTACTAACTTTGTGAACATAAGGCTACAAGAGCTGCCGAACCATATCAGCACGTTATAATGCGGCATTACAGAATGTCTGTTTGTGCCGGCATGATAGTGCTGACGGCTTTGTCGCTGATAATCTTTGTGTCGAGTGTTAGATATTCCTCCATGCGGAAAAAGCTGTTTAAGTTTGATGTTTTGTGATTTAAACCTATAAATATTTTTTTTAACAACAAGCCTATGAGAAAAGTAGATTTAAAGACCGGCAAGCTTGAAATTATTTTCAGCATCTTTCTTCTTCTGTTTGCACTTGAGCCGCTGTTTGGCAGCATGCCTGCGGCAGATTATGCCGTCTGGGGATTAATAGTTCTGTGTCTTGTCCTGATGGTTGTGCTGATGATAAAAGATTTGGTTAAGGATGCGCGCGGCTTCCTTTCGCGTTATACGTCAAGGTCGGTCCTTTCGGTCTTAGACATCGTTATCTGTCTGATAGGCGTGGCTGTGAGCTATGCGGTAGATGCCGGTATGAGCAGCTTCTGGATCTTAATGCTTGTCCTTACAGTCATTGCATATTTCCTGCCGGCGCCCAAAGGAGCTAAATAAGTGAAGAGTGAAGAACGAAGAGTGAAGAATTCAATAGCATATAAAACTGAATAGCATTATAGCATTGCCGACATTCTATAACACACAACAGACTATTGAATTCTTCACTCTTCGTTCTTCACTCTTCACTTAATTTTTTCCTCTTCACTTATTTCACCGTCAGTGTTATTATTCGGTCTATCGCCGGCGTAAGGTCGGCAGTGTGCAGCACTACGCCGCCGCTTACGTTTTCATGACTTATCTTTTTGCCTGTATCAAATAATACGGCGCTCTTCACTTTGCCTTTCAGCGGCAGCAATATCATCTTCGGCATGTCGTCGGCAAGGATGTGCACATAAAGCTTGTTGCCGCTGCGCGTCGTGGTGCCCCATTCGGCAGTCATCACGTCGCCTGCCGTGGTGGCATACACCGTTTCGCCATATTCAGACAGCCACTTGCCCATGCTCTTAAGGCGCTCAAGAGCCACAGCCGGCAGTTGTCCGTCAGGCTGCGGCCCTATGTTCATAAGCAGGTTGGCACCCTTGCCGGCAGCCCTCACGAGCAGTCTTACGAGCGTTGTGTCCGACTTGTAGTTCTGGTCGCTCACCTTATATCCCCACATTCCGTTCATCGTCTGACATGTTTCCAGCGGCAGACTGCCTATCTCGCTTTCGTCAGAAAGGCCCGCAGTGTTCTCGCCCGGCAGGTCGCGCTCAAACATCTGGAAGTCTTCGCCCTCAACCGGCGCTCTGTGGTGGTTGTTGCCTATGAGGCATGCCGGCTGCAGGCGGTGTATCATGGCATACTGCTCGCCAAGTCGCCAGTCGAAGTCGGGCTTGTCCCACACTCCGTCAAACCATATTGCGCCTATCTCGCCGTAGTTGGTCAGCAGCTCGGTCAGCTGGTTGTTCATAAACTCATAGTAGCTCTCCCAATTGCCGTGGTTCTTTCTGCCCGTCCTGTGGCCCGTGTTGCCCAGCGGATAGTAGTCTTCGCGCGTCCAGTCGAGGTGAGAGTAATACAGATGAAGCTTTATGCCCTGCTTGTGGCACTCGTCTGCCAGCTCCTTTATCACGTCGCGTCCGAAGGGCGTGGCGTCAACAATGTTATAGTCGGAATATTTTGTGTCGAACATCGAGAAGCCGTCGTGGTGGCGTGTTGTGATGCATATATACCGCGCTCCTGCCTCCTTGATGGCCTTAACCCATTCGCTCGCGTTGAAGCGCGAGGGGTAGAAAGCCGATGCGGCCTTGGCATACTCGTGGCAGTTGAGCCCGCCGCTGTTGAGATACCACTCACCCTGTCCGAAAAGGCTGTAGATGCCCCAATGGAGGAATATCCCGAACTTGTTGTCGCTAAACTCTTTGCGCGCCTTCAGGTTTTCGGGCGCCGGCACGTAGCCTGCCTTTTGCGCATGCGCCATGCCCGGCATGAGCAATGCGGCCAGGCATAATGCCATAAAAGTCCTTTTAAAATGTTTTTCCATAATATTATATTATTTGTGCATAGTGATGTTTCAGCCGTTATGTCCGCAAGCATCTTTCCGTCTGCATGTCGGCTTTCTCATGCCTGTCTTCTTCGTGCCGTATGGCTAGGCAGGGCAGGGGAGCATGCAAATATACGAATCTTAATTTATAATTCATAATTCACAATTCATAATTCACGATCGGCTTTCGCCTAACTTTGTTTCGTAATTCATAATTCCTGTTAGTGCAATGCCGCACATTGTTCTTTGGTTCTTTTCGCTCAGCTTCATTATGGTCTTTTGTCAGCTTTTCTTACATGATTCAGTCCACTTAACGCTCTCAGAATGGCGATGCTCGTCACGAATCCGTGATTTGGCGCGAAAAACGGCGAAAAATGCGCGTTTTCACTAACCTGTTGTCGTTCAGTGCTTTATGCTGTTTTAAAGACAAAAGCTTAACAGTTAAAAAATATTACTTTGCCGTTTACGGTGCAAAAGTGGCCCGTTTCCGTTGCAAGACATGCCTGTTTTTTATCCGTAGACCATGCTTTTACGTCTCAAAAAGTTCATGTTTAAGCCTTTTATTCAGTCTTGTCTGTGAACGTATGTTAATGCTCCGCCGCTTTTGTCTGAATTAATTAACATCCGTTATACTCTGTTTTTCTAGATTGGAAAAATATTTTGTCCTAAGTTTTTACCACGAAGTGATGTTCCTTAAGTGAAGAGCAGGCAGGCGCTGAGCGCAATTAAAAAATAAAGATCAAAACCTCTTACGAAAGTGAAGAATGAAGAATTCAAATGTATTATATAAGGAAATCCTGGCAGGCACTACAGCATCATATCAGCATCTGTAAAGGCTCAGAGTGTCTAATATTTATACACCGCTGTCAAATATTTAGACACATGCAAAAATACGAAATACGGTTATCTCGTTGATTAACAGAGAGATACATATCATGGCATGATTTTAGCAATAATTTTATTGAATTGAATGTAAAATAAAGCCACTGTGCAGCAGACAAGACACCGACACAAATCCGGCAATTCTGCGTGCATGGCGAAAAGAGATATTTGCTTATGAAAAACATCATTTTATTTCTAACAACGCTATTGCCGTTTTCGATAGATGTTTGTGCCGTGGCTAATGAAAATAACGGCGTTGTGTCTGATTCGGCTGTCATAGACTCCATAAACCGCGACATGAGTCTCGACAACATAACTGTGGTTACATCGAGAATAAGGCAGAAGGCCAACGGATTCTCATTGAACCTGACCAACAGTAAACTCTCGGATATGTTGACCATGGACCAGATGCTGTCGCTGCTGCCTTATGTTAGCTCGACAGACGGCTCTGTATCTATATACAACCAGGCCGCAAGCGCCATTTATATAGATGGAGTCAAGATTGTTAACCGTGAACAGCTCAAGATGCTGCGCCCGGAACTGATAGAGCGCATAGAGGTCGACTATTTCAACAACGGCTCAGAGAGTGCGGGCAATCCCGGCGGAATAATGAGAATCTGGCTGAAACACAGAGAAAAGGGTTATCTGATAGGCATCGGAGGCGAGACGTCGGCAAAGACAGAAAACGGATATGACGGCTACGGCTTTAAGAGTTATCAGATGGGAAGCACAGGACGGTTTACTATATATAACGCCGTTATGTACGACAGGGGCTTGTCAAGCGAAAAATACAGAACATATACGCAGTCGGGTTCAGGCATGTCTGTGAGCGATGAAAAATATATGAACAATTCTAACACCTTCGGCGACTGGCTCAGCATCACAGCCGACGCTGGACATAACCGGCAGGTGGGAATAACGGCCGGCGTGTCATATCTCAGAAACAAGGGTACGCTTGGGGCCGACATAAACGAGACAGCTGAAGGGCAGACGGCTGATTACGGCACCGTTACGTGGAGGCCGCAGACCAACCTTACGCTGAACGGAACGGCATTCTACAACTGGAAGATAAACGACAGAGGATCGAACCTTAATGTCACGGCCGACTACCTTTGGTACAAGAGAAACCGTGAAGACAACTATAATGTGATAGCCTCGGCTGGTTTGAGGCCGGGCTATTCGCAAAATGCCGACAATTATACAAAACTGCTGCGTGTAAAGTCTACATGGCAGAACGTACAGCAGAACGGAAACACACTGACGACAGGACTTGACTATAAACTGACTGATTTTAGCGAGACAGAGCATGTGATGAGTATGCGTCAGAGCGTTACAGACCATGAGCCGGCAATATTCGCATCATATTCCGGAGCGGCAGGCAAACTGTCGTATAACGCAAACTTGAGGGTGCAGTATAACAATCTGAAAGTAACTGCCAACGGACTGACAGATAAACGCGACTACTGGAGTCTGTGTCCTTCGGCAGTGCTGAGATATGAGCTGAGCCGCAAACACCGGCATAACGTCAGTCTTAGCTATCAGCGCACTGTCTACGGGTTGCCTTACGACGGAATAAGCACATACAGAGTGTACGACGGAGCCAACCACTACAGCATGGGAAACCCTTATCTGGATGTCCCGTCGAGACATATGGTTGACTTAAGGCTGTCGCTGTTCAACCAGTTTGACGTAAGACTCTCGTATACGAAAGAGGAAAAAAGCACATTCTATGCTGAAGAAGCTGATCCTGACAATCCGGGAAGTACACGCTCTGTGTTGCGCAACAGCGACGGCGCAGATACGAAGATGATACTCGTACAATGGGCCAAGTATCCTACAAAGTGGTTATACTTCAAGGTTTCGGGATATGCAGCATGGGATACGTTCCGGCAGCCTGAATACGGATACAGCAACAAGTTCAGATGGTATCTGTATGCTACTTGCACCATGTGGCTGAAACATAACTGGATTATAAACATAGACGGTGCATACGACCCGGAAAAATATTTTAACGGCGAGACTTATATGAACACTGTATGGAATGTAGGTATGACTGTTGCCAAGAGCTTCATGAAAAAGAGGCTGCAAGTAGGACTCACCGTTACGCCACCGTACACTCCGCGCGTAACAAAAGTAACCAAGAACGACCTGGCTTACAGACGCGAGAAACTCAGTCATGGGGCCTATATAGGACTAAAGCTGTCGTACACAATATCAGGCGGAAAACTACGTCAGCGTAAGAAGGCACAGAGCATACAGCAGTATGAGGAGCAGAAGCACGACTATTGATTTCAGTATGAATCACCATGCCATTGTGGCGTTATGTCGCTACATGAAACGTTTTGCATGAGCTGCGTGCTGTAGAGTCAGAAGTTGAATGGTATTATAATTATGGCGCAACTGCGGTCTATGCCGTGGCTACGCCATTCTTTTTTCATTAATAATTATTTTATAGAAGATGATGCTGTAACGGCATCTGTGTATGCTCAATCGGCAAACAGCTCCTTAAGCACCTGCAGCGACTTCAGCTCTGGCAGTTCGGGCATGTGTATGCGGTAATAGCTTATTATGGTGTCCACCATCCTGTTGCGGTCAAAGTGCGACATGCGGTAAAGGTGCATCGTGGCATAGTTCATGCGCAGCAGCAGTCCTATCTTGCGCGCGTCGTCAGGACTGAGCACGTCGACGTGCATCGGCCTTTGACGGCAGAAGCAGCTGCTCCTCATGTCGAACCAGTCGCCCGGCTCGTAGTTGTCTGTATTGGGATAAAATCCGAGAAATCTCGACAGGCGCATCATGAACACAATGTGGAAGTTGGCAAAGCCCTCGCCGCATCCGTCGAGCCATCTGATGCTGTTCTCTATATATGAGAATGTGGTTGGGTCGGTCTGCTCGCGGCGTGTGGTGCAGCGCAGAAATTCGGCCATGAAGAGCGAGATGGCCGTTTTGTATGGGTTAAACGGTATCGACGTGAAGGGCACCGCTATGCGTGCGTCCTTCAGCCGCTGCAGTCTGGCGTTCTGTCTTATGTCGATGTCGGTGTCGAGAATGAACAGCGGCTGGAAGTATTGCTTCTTGAGCTTGCCCCTTGCCGATGTCGGAATCTTTATAATGCACGACGTTCTGCCGCATGTTTCGGTGAGAAAGTCAACAATCATCTGTTGCTCTCCATATTTGAACGAATGCAGCACTAAAGCCCTTGTTTTTGTTATCATATCTGCAAAAATACAAGAATTTTATGGTTTTTGATAAAAAAGTTGCAGAAAAATTTGGAGGTTTAAAATAAAACCACTACCTTTGCACCGCAAATTTATCAAATGGTCCCTTCGTCTATCGGCTAGGACGAGAGATTTTCATTCTCTAAAGAGGAGTTCGACTCTCCTAGGGACTACTAACAAAATAAAAAGGAATAATAACAAAGATGGCAAACCACAAATCATCAGTTAAGAGAATCCGTCAGGAGAAGAAAAGAACATTGCACAATAGATATTATGCAAAGACAATGCGTAATGCAGTGCGTAAGCTGCGCGCTATAACAGACAAGGAAGAAGCTCTGAAGCTGTATCCTAGTGTACAGAAGATGCTTGATAAGCTGGCTAAGACCAATATCATCCACAAGAACAAGGCTTCTAATCTTAAGTCAAAGCTGGCGTGCCACATCAGCAAATTGGGATAAATTAAATTATAAATAAGAGACAATAAGGGCTGTGATCAACAAAGATTGCAGCCTTTTTTGTTGTTTGCCGGTTTGCTCCTTTCCTTTCTTGTGTTTTTATTGTTGTCATGAGCGTCATGAAGCATGGTGCATGACAGCGTGTGGCACCGCTTTGGCTGCCGTTTCGGGCTTTTGCCGTAATATTGTGGGCAAAGGTGCTTATGGTGTAGTTAAACACCGTCATTTCACTTTTTTATAGTTAAAAGCCTTCGCCGTGTCGCAGATTTTTTGTATATTTGCACGTTAATTTACATTGAAGCGAAATGGCAGAAAATCAAATCAACGAGAATAATTATTCAGCCAGTAACATACAGGTGCTTGAAGGCCTTGAGGCCGTGCGCAAGCGTCCGGCAATGTACATAGGCGACATCAGCGAGAAGGGTCTTCACCACTTGGTGAACGAGACAGTGGACAACTCTATCGATGAGGCCATGGCCGGATACTGTACCCATATTGAAGTTACGATAAACGAAGACAACTCTATAACCGTGCAGGACAACGGTCGTGGTATCCCTGTGGATGAACACGAAAAACTGCATAAGTCGGCTCTTGAAGTGGTAATGACCGTGCTGCATGCGGGCGGTAAGTTCGACAAAGGCTCATACAAGGTGTCAGGAGGTCTGCACGGTGTGGGTGTGTCGTGCGTCAACGCGCTTTCTACACACATGCTGTCACAGGTGTTCCGCGACGGAAAGATATATCAGCAGGAGTATGAGAAGGGTAAGCCGCTGTATCCTGTAAAGGTGGTTGGCGAGACTGAGCTGCGCGGTACACGCCAGCAGTTCTGGCCAGACCCTACAATATTCACCACGACACTGTATAAATACGACATAATAGCCAAGCGTATGCGCGAGCTGGCATATCTTAACGCCGGCATAAAGATTACGCTTACAGACCTTCGTCCCGACGAGGAAGGCAAGACAAGGCAGGAAGTGTTCCATGCCAAGGACGGACTGAAAGAGTTTGTGCGCTATATCGACCGTCACCGCACACATCTGTTCGATGACGTTATCTATCTGAAGACAGAGAAGCAGGGCATACCTATCGAGGTGGCTGTGATGTATAACACTGACTACAGCGAGAACATCCATTCATACGTGAACAACATCAACACCATCGAAGGCGGTACGCATCTCGTAGGTTTCCGCATGGCGCTGACACGTACTTTGAAGAAATATGCCGACAACGACCCTGTTATATCAAAGCAGATCGAGAAGGCAAAGATAGAGATTGCAGGCGAGGACTTCCGCGAAGGACTTACGGCCGTTATCTCGATAAAGGTGGCTGAGCCGCAGTTTGAAGGTCAGACAAAGACAAAACTGGGCAACAGCGAGGTTACCGGAGCCGTTCAGCAGGCTGTGTCAGAGGCTCTGACATATTATCTCGAGGAACATCCGAAGGAGGCAAAGCAGATATGCGACAAGGTGATACTGGCTGCAACGGCACGTATCGCGGCACGCAAGGCACGCGAGAGCGTTCAGCGCAAGAATCCTATGACCGGAGGCGGTCTGCCCGGAAAGCTTGCTGACTGCTCAAACAAAGACCCGAAGGAATGCGAGATATTCCTCGTCGAGGGAGACTCGGCCGGCGGTTCTGCCAAGCAGGGACGCGACCGCTACACACAGGCCATACTACCGCTGCGCGGAAAGATTCTTAACGTGGAGAAGGTTATGTGGCACAAGGTGTTCGAGAGCGAGTCGGTTATGAACATCATACAGAGTATAGGTGTGCGCTTCGGCGTTGACGGCGAGGACGACAAGGAGGCAAACATCGAAAAGTTGCGCTATGACAAGATTATCATAATGACCGATGCCGACGTCGATGGTTCACACATCGACACCCTTATAATGACTCTGTTCTACCGCTTCATGCCTAAGGTTATTCAGGACGGACATCTCTATATAGCCACTCCGCCGCTTTATCTCTGCACATATAAGAACAAGGTGAAGGAGTATTGCTATACCGACCAGCAGCGCCAGGCATTCCTCGACAAGTATGGTAACGGCGTTGACGACGGCAAGAGCATACACACTCAGCGATATAAAGGTTTGGGTGAGATGAACCCGGAGCAGCTTTGGGAGACGACAATGAATCCCGAGACACGTCTGCTGAAACAGGTTACGATAGAGAATGCCGCAGAGGCCGACGAGATATTCTCAATGCTTATGGGCGACGACGTTGAACCGCGACGCCAGTTTATCGAGCAGAACGCCACATACGCAAACATCGATGCTTAAGGCGTAATAATAAATATTCAGATATAATCCGTACGTAATTAGATTTTACGTGCGGATTTTTTTATTCCTAATCTGTCATTATATCTGTCTTTCTAAACTGTAATTAGAATCCTACAGAATTTAAAGAGAATCGCTGCATGCTTTTTCGCTGCCATGATGGATATGTAAAGAAAGGGTTGATGGAAATAGAAAACATAAAGAAGACAGAAACATCAACGTACTTGTTTTGCAAAATCATATTTTGGCAGGTCTATGACTGATTAGATTTTAATCGGCAAATTTATGGTTCCTGCTGTTGTATAGATTCTTATTTGTTCTTTTTCTTGTTTCTTTTTTTATTGCCATGGTTGTCATGTTTACATAAAAGCGGCGACAATCTTTTTTGCAAAACAATGTTTTGTCAGAATTCATAATGATTGGTTTTTACTTTTTTTGAAATTTGTCCGGTCCCTTTATTGTGTTGTAAATCAGAATGTTATATTATATCTTAATTTTTTTAACATTCGTGTCCGGCGTATTGTCCTGTAGAAAAAGTATAAAGATATTATTTAGATTTGTAATTTTACGCACAGATTCGTAAGTTAAACTAAATATTTATATTATGAAAAAAAGTATTACTATTGTTACACTTGCAGCAGCTCTTTCTGCATGTTGTGTACCTGTTGTCGGTCAGACAATTTATAAGGTGAACACACAAATGAACCTTACGGGTGTTAACAATGACGGTGTTGCCGTTGGTTTTCCAGACCTTAATACTCCTTATTATCTGTGGAGAGCAGTTGAGAAAGGACCAAACCAGAGTGCTGAAGATCTTGAGCTTATTGGCGGTATCGGACCAGGTGATGGTATTGGAGGACATGGCCGCTTTTCAGATGACGGAAAGATTATTTCTGCTGTGACTCTTGCTGATGTATTGGTAAGTAAAGGATGGACCAATACTATTGATATGCCTACGGTTCAAATAAAAGATATGTATCTTACTACTCCGGACGTTTTGTTCTATGGTGTTGCTGTGGGTGTTGACACAGAGACAGGTAACAGCGTTGTGTTGCGTACCGTTAACGAAGGTGAGGTTTGGAAGATATACGATAATAATTGTATACAGAACGGTCTGAAGCAGGGAGCAATAAATACTTTCTCTGTATTTTATAGAGGATGTATTCTCTTGGGTGGTGATAACGGATTGTTCTATCAGGGCAACCTGGGCAACCAGTGGTTGAATGAAGCAGATCCGCGTCCTGAAGGTCTTACTAAAAACGTGAAGAGTTATCATGCTATCAACTTTATTGATGCGGCACCTTATTGCGGAGTTATTGCCGTTGAGTATGAGGACGGAACGGCAGGCGTATGGCAATGCGATAATGGTGAGGGCATTTATACTACGGGTATTTCGTTTACGGATGTAACAGAAGGTGTCAAAGGCCTCACAGGTATGCCAACGAGCATAGTCAATGACGGTACAAATTTCTATATGGCAACGAATGACGGAAATGTCTATAAGTCTACAGACAACGGCAAGACTTGGGAAAGCATCTATTATGGTGGAAGTAATGCCAAGTTTACCAAAATAGCCGTTTCAGGTGAAGGCAAACTTGCAGCTGTGTGTGGTAATGGCAATGTCTATATTTGTACAGACGGAAGCTCTTATTGGGAACGTAGGCACGTAGACGACGGAAGCGGAGATTATAAGTGGTATACCGTAGCTTTTGATGGAGAGAAACTTGTTGTGGCAGGAGCCGATGGCCAAATATATTCTTCAGAAGACTATGGAGAGACTTGGGTGAATGAAGGAGAAGAACTTGGTGTCAGTTCAGACATTTATGCTATTAATCAAACATCTACAGCCTTAATGGTAGGAGGTACTGACGGATGTCTTATGCGCAAGCCTGTGGCAGAAACAAAGAATGGCGCAATATCTTCTCTTTATGACATGGAAACACAAGAATGGACACCGCTGAAGAGTACGGGTTATGTAAATGATATTTCTTTTGGTTCACCGTATGATATTTCTGGAGATGGTAAATATGTAGTAGGTTTGGCGCCGTGGAAAGAGTCTGATGGAGGATTCCGTAGTCATGCTACGGTATGGAGTACAGAAACAGGTGTGCCTGTTGACCTTGGAACACGTGTTGAATACAGGGCAACCCGCGCTAATGGTGCAAGTTATGACGGAAGTGTCGTTGTAGGATGGCAGGACTTTTTGGGACCTTGGTATGCTTCTGTATGGCGCAAAGGTGCAGACGGGTATACTCAGGAATTTATATATAGTCATGAAGGTGTATCAGAGGAGGATATAAATTTTAAAGATGAAACAAGTCTAATGGAGAATCTTGCCCTTGAACTGAGATGTGTATCTTCAGACGGTAAATGGCTAGGCGGTAAAGGTGGCGAGGCTTCTATAATAAAGAATCCGTATATTTATAGTATTGAAACCGGTATTGTAGAGCTTACAGACAATGGTGTCGGCGGAACTGTGTCTGACATTAATAATGAAGGTGATATCGCTATTGGCTGGTATGGCACAGGCGAGAGCGGCTGGATATGGACAAAGGAAGACGGTATCATGGATATCAATGACTTTGCAAGAAATGTGCTTGGTGCAGAGTATACCGGTACGTTGTGTTCGGCTTACGACATGTCGCCTAACGGACGCTTTGTGATAGGTTATGGTATGGAAGGCCAGAATGTATTCGGTTATATGCTTGACCTTAAGCAGTGGCTTGAGGATCGTGAGCAGGGTACAGGTATAGCTGACGTTACCGTATATCCTAACCCCGCAACGGACGAACTTCATATTGATATGCTTAGTGACGGCAACGCCCATGTTAATCTATACGATCTTACCGGCCGTAAGGTTTATAGCAGCAAGGTGACAGACACAAGCAATGTTGTAAACATATCTTCGGTTAAGAATGGTATCTATGTGCTGGAGGTCCAGGCCGGAAACGCACGTAAGACAATGAAGTTCCAGGTGAAACATTAATGTGTTTTTATAACCAACCTTTTTATTCATAATCACTGCGCCTCAAACTGTCAATAATACAGTTTGAGGCGCTTATTTTTCTTGCGTGTATATTACAGTGTTCCTATCTCTTCGCCTTCGCGGTGTATGTAGAGAAACTTAGTGCCGCGGAATTCTGCCTCTTTGCCGAAGGTCATGGCCTTCTCTCTTGCCGGCGGGAAGTGCATAGGTGCCATATAGGTTGTCTTTATCGTCTGAATCCATTGCCGTGCACCGCGTGCAAAGTCGGTGCCGAGCCGCGGGTCGACGGGGAACATGGCAAGGTCGACTGCCGGATATTCTGCTTTTATGTCGCGCAGCACAGCCATGAAGTCGCCCTCCATCTTTTTGACTTCCTGTGGAGTAGACTCATCTTCCCAGTGCCAGTTATTCAGGTCGCCGGCGTGAAACACCTTCTTTCCGTCCGTTTCTACCATAAACGACACTCCGGCGTCGGTAGATCCGAAGGCTTTTACGCTTATCATGTCGTCGCTGTAGGTGTCGCCTCTGCGCAGAAGCACGTCAGCGTCTGTTTCTTTCGCTCTGCGGCGCCTTACTATGTCGCGCGACAGAATTATACGTTTCTGTCCGTTTGACACGTTCAGACTAAAGATTTCGGGGTTGAAGTGGTCTTCGTGAAAATGACTTGCCATGAAGTAGACGCGCTTGTCTGTGTGCTCAAGCATGTGTTTGACGTTGCTGTCGGGTGAGTCTTTCCAGTAGTCGAAGATGATGACACACTGCTCGGCCTCAAGCATAAAGCAGCTGTGAAAGATGTAATATAGCTTCATGATATCTTTGTTTTGTTGTTGAATGCTGTTGCTTTCAGCTCGTTTCCGGCTGTCTTGTGGCTGCCGGCCGCGGCTGTGGCGGTAATAAAAAAGGGCAGGCCTTGGCCCGCCCTTTTGGTGAAGGTTATGACGATTATTTGATAATCTTCTTTCCGTTGATGATATAGATGCCCTTCTTCAGGCTGTTAAGGTCTTTGCCCATGTAGCGTCCGTCGATGCTGAATATGCGGTTGTCCTTAACCTCATTGTCAGTAACGGTGTTGCTGATGCCTGTAGATGTGTTGCTCAGACAAACCTTGTCGAGATAGAAGCGGCCTGAGTTAACGTAGAATCTGAGTTTAACCGGTCCGTTAGCTGTCAGCTCTGTGCTGAATGCAGACCACTTGTTGTTCTTCAGTACGAATGAAGGCTTAGACAGTGTTCCGTTGCCTTCCTTAACCTCAACGTAGATAGTGTTAGCCTCGCTTGCGTAAGGAGCAGCCTTGAACTGCAGTGTGTATGTTCCGTCTACAGTTATTTCAGGTGTTGTAACGTTACCTGCCATCATGCTTGAGCCGTACTGTGCGCACTGGTAAGCGCTGCGAGAACTTGTTGAAGACCATCCTGTGTTGTCATACTGTACAGAGCCTGATGTCGTTGCGCTGAAGTTGCCGTCGTTACCGCCCTTGCCGTTGCACTTGTCGAATGACTCATAGAAGATGTATGACTGCGGCAGATCGAAGTCAGAGTCAGAGTTGTTCTCGTTCTCGAATGAGAATGACACTGTGCCGTCATTGTTCTTTGTGATGTTTCTTACCGACTTGTTCATGTACTTAGAACCGTCCTTGTTCATGTTGTTAAGTGTAGCGGCCGGTGTAGAAGTGTTAGTCAGGCTGTTGTTGTATTGATAAGGATAGATGTCGCCTGCGTCGTTGTTTTCAGGGTCATTGTCGGCGATGAATATGGTGCAGCGCTGACGTGATGTGCTGTTCACGAGGTTCTGCTGCCATACTTTGGCGTCGAAGTCAACGTGCAGGATGAGCAGTCCTGAGTTAGGCAGACCTGCATCCCATCCGCTCAACTGTCTGTTCTCGAGCAGATAATACTCGTCTTTGTCGTTGTCGTTATATATGATGTAAGCCTCACCTGTTTCAGCCAGAGCCTTCATGTTGTCTATCTGGCAGTTTTCTTTAAGTTCAGTAGGCTCAATCCATCCTGCGTACATACGCTCGTAGCTGGTGTAGTTAGCCGGCAGATAGCTGTCGCCGTTGTAGCTTCCCTGGTCCATAATGTCCCAGTCGCCCATGCCGTAGTTGCCGCTGTAAGATGTGTCATACATGTCGGCAAGTCCGAGACAGTGAGAGAATTCGTGGCAGATAGTACCGATACCGTCAATACATTCAGCATAACCCTGGCTTGTCTTGACGCCGAGCTCGCAGCTGCAGGCATAAGTGTCGATGGTTACGCCGTCGAGTGTGAGTGTTCTGCCGAGAGCTGAGTGCAAGTTCCACTCGTGAGGCCAGATAGTGTTTCTGTCGTCCCAAGAAGCCTCGCCGTGTCCTGCGTAAAGGATGAACACCTGGTCAACCTCTCCGTCGCCGTCCCAGTCGTAGTTAGTGAAGTCTATGCTTTCGTCAACAGCCTTGCAGGCGTCCATAACCATTTCGCCGAGTGCAGTGTTGTTGTCGTTCTGTCCGTTAGTAGGCTTGCCGTAGTATGCATATCCGTTAGGCAGAGTTACAGGGCCGGCGATGTCGAAGTCGAGCTCAAACTGTCCGTAGCTCTGTGCCTTGAAGTAGTCTTTCACACTACCGTTGAAGTCGAGCTCTTTGAAGCCTTCCTCGTTGGCAATGCGCTGATAGAGTGCAGGAGTATGGTCGGCCCAGAATTTGGTGTCGGCAAACTGCACGAGTATGATAAGACCTTTTTTCATACCAACGTATGGCTGGTGGTCGCCTCCGAGCGAGCCTCTTGTCTGTATGTTCTTCTTATTGCGGCGTGCCGATTGCCTCATCTGGTCGGCTCTTGCTGTCATTGCCTTCATGTCGGCAAGCTCGTAAAAGCCTGTAGTGTTGTTCTGTACTAGTTTGCGGCCGTCAGCTGCCTGCCAGTAGCTGCAGAATTCGTCACCGCGTAGTTCTACTCTGACTTCAGTGCCGTCAGCCATTTTCACCGTTTTCCACATGCCTCGTTTGGCCGGTACGGCGAGCACCAATGTTGACATCAGTGCCATCGATAAGGTAAAAAAAGTTTTTTCATATTTTTATTGGGATTATTTAGCTTGCAAATGTAACGAATTTGGTTTTTATTTCCAAATAAAATTTATGGTTTGTAGTTTAATTTAACATGTCTGAATATTGTTGTGTAGTCTTTTTGTGTCAGATGGCCTGAATGTAGGCTCTGCATGGTGATTGTGGCGCGGCTGTATTGCTGCCGTGCAAAAGGTATGCTTTCGGGCTGCAAAAGGCCACCTTTTGGCGTGTAAAAGACGGCAAATCGCACGCTAAAAGATGGCCTTTTGCAACTTACTGAAAGTCAAAGCGTTATGCGGCTACCGTCCGCAGGCGCTGCGGCGGGCAGAATGTCGGCTCCGTCGAGCA
This sequence comes from Xylanibacter rarus, assembly GCF_001275135.1. GTDB lineage: Bacteria > Bacteroidota > Bacteroidia > Bacteroidales > Bacteroidaceae > Prevotella > Prevotella rara. Next base: position 66,680 of record NZ_LFQU01000013.1, read on the forward strand.
GGCTGATGTATGTGTTTATGGCATCTTCTATCTCGCCGATGCCTATGTATTCGTCGGCAGAATGTGAGCGTGCCGACTGTCCCGGACCGAGTTTGAACGAGGGGAAGGGCATCAGTGCCTGGTCTGACAGCGTGGGCGAGCCGAACGGCGTCATGCCCATGGCCTTGCACCTCTGTATCAGAGGGTTGTCCTCGCTTATGTGCGACGACGACAGGCGGAACGAGCGCGCCTTCAGTTCGCTCTTCATCTTGGATGACAGAAAGCTGAACACGTCTTCGTTTCTGTAGAATTCGTTGGTCCTTATGTCTATCGTAAACCTGCATTCGTCGGGTATCACGTTGTGCTGCGTGCCGGCGTTTATTATTGTTACGTTCATCACCGTGGGGCCGAGCAGCGGGCTCACCTTCTCGAACTTGTAGCCGCGCAGCCAGCAGATGTCGTCGAGAGCCTCATATATGGCGTTGATGCCTTCGCCCCTGGCGGCATGTCCCGACTTGCCCCTGGCCGTGGCGTCTATCACCATCAGTCCTTTCTCGGCTATGGCCGGCTGCATGCCCGTGGGCTCGCCCACGATGGCCACGTCTGCGGCAGGCAGCAGCGGCAGGGCGCGCCTTATGCCGTTCTCGCCCGACACTTCCTCCTCGGCCGATGCAAGCCATATGGTGTTGTAGCTCTGCGGGCGCGACGTTATGTGCCTGAAGGCCTGCAGCAGGGCAACGAGTCCGCCGCCGCAGTCGTTGCTGCCCAGTCCGTACAGCCTTCCGCCGCATACGTCAGGGCTGAAGGGATTGCGCGTCCACGAGCTCACCGGCTTCACCGTGTCGATGTGTGCGTTGAGCAGCAGCGTTGGCTTCGAGCAGTCAAATCCGCTGCTCTTAATCCATATGTTGTTGCCTTCGCGGCTGTATTCGTAGCCATATCCGCTTATCGCGCGTGCCATTACGTCTGCCGCTGCGCTCTCGTCGCGGCTCACCGACGGCGTGGCTATCAGCTCCTTAAGCAGTTCTATGGCGTCGTTGAGATATTCTTTCTGTGTCATAATCATTCAAAAAAGTTGTCGCCAGATGGCCTGCAACAGACCGTCTGACCGTTCATAATGCAATTATTTGCTGCAAAGTTAATTCAATATGACGTAAAAACAAAATAATGCCGGCACAAGTGTCATGCCGTGTCAGGTGCTGCGCCGGGCGGTCTCTGAGGCGTGTTTGCGTGTAGCCGGCGCCGCATTGTCCGTTTTGTCAGTTAAAGTGGCGTGTTTTAGATTTCCTTTTAAAGTAAAAAAGCCGTTTTTATTTTGTTTTTATTATAATTTAATATAACTTTGCATCTAACAAAAAACAATACGCTTATGCAGACAAGATGTCATCTTTCGGTTCTAATCCACGAACAAGCAAAGAAGTATGGAAACAAGCGCGTACTTATTTACCGTGACTTTGGCGACACGCAGTGGAAGTCGGTGTCGTGGAAAGAATTCTCGCGTAAGGTGAGACATGTGTCTAACGCCCTGCTGAACATCGGCGTCAAGGTACAGGAGAACATCGGCGTGTTCTCGCAGAACTCCCTCCAGTATCTCTACACCGACTTCGGAGCGTTCGGCATAAGAGCCGTCAGCGTGCCCTTCTATGCCACCAGCAGCGAGCAGCAGATACAGTATATGATAGACGACGCACAGGTGCGCGTGCTCTTTGTCGGCGAGCAGGAGCAGTACGACAAGGCCTTCAGGGTGTTCTCCCACTGTCCTTCGCTCGAGCGCGTAATAGTCTTCGACAAGCGTGTTGTCATCAGTCCGAACGATAAAAACTCAATATATTTTGACGATTTCCTGACGCTCGGCGAGAACAGTCCGCGGCAGTCGGAAGTGGAAAAGCTGTATGCCGAGGCCAATGAAGACGACCTCTGCAACATACTCTACACCAGCGGAACCACCGGCGACAGCAAGGGCGTGATGCTTTCTTACGGTCAGTTTCATGCCGCGCTTAAGGCTAACGACGAGGTTGTGCCGGTAACTGATAAAGACCGCATAATGAACTTCCTGCCCATCACGCACATCTTTGAGCGCGGATGGCTGTTCCTCTGTCTTAGCGAGGGTGCAGAGATTGTGATCAACACCAACCCGAAGGAGATACAGCAGTCTATGCGCGAGACTCATCCTACATGCATGAGCTCCGTGCCAAGATTCTGGGAGAAAGTGTATGCCGGCGTAAAGGACAAGATAGACAGGGCCAACCCCGTGAGACGCAAGCTCTTCATGAAGGCCCTGGCCGTAGGGCGCAAGCACAATATCGAATATCTCAGCCGCGGCAAGCGTCCGCCGCTGTCGCTGAAGATGAAGTATGCGCTCATGAACAGGACGCTCTTCAGCATCGTGCGTAATGAACTGGGACTAGAGCATCCCAACATATTCCCCACGGCAGGAGCCACGGTGTCGGAGGAGGTGGAGTGCTTCGTGCATTCTATCGGAATCGACATGATCGTTGGCTACGGCCTCACCGAGAGCCTCGCCACCGTGTCGTGCGACCATAAGAATGAGCCTTTCACCGTAGGGTCGGTAGGTCGCCCGATAAGCGGTCTTGACATTAAGATAGGCGAGAACGACGAGATTCTGCTCAAAGGCCCCACCATCACAAGGGGATATTACAAGCGCGACGCGCTCAACCGCGAGGTGTTCGACGAGGACGGATACTTCCATACAGGCGACTCAGGCTATATAAGTAAAGGTGAACTCTTCCTGAAAGACAGGATAAAAGACCTCTTCAAGACATCCAACGGCAAATATATAGCGCCGCAGATGATAGAGTCGAAGCTGCTTGTTGACAAGTTTATCGACCAGATAGCCGTCATAGCCGACCAGCGCAAGTTTGTGTCTGCACTGGTTATACCCGACTATGCCCTGCTCGAGGAATACGCCCGCGACAACAACATAAAGTTTGGCTGCCGCGAAGACCTGTGCGCCGACCCGCGCATCAACAAGATGATGGCCGACCGCATAGAGACGCTTCAGCAGCAGTTTGCCAGCTATGAGAAGATAAAGCGCTTCACCATACTGCCAAAACATTTCACTATGGAGAGCGGAGAGCTTACCAATACGCTCAAGATAAGGCGAAAGGTGCTCAACAAGAACTACGCCGGCGTAATAGACAAGATGTATGAAGACGCTGACGCCGTGCAGCCTGAAACACCCGTTAAATAACAGAAAAAACGACAGTAACCCAGATGATAACAAGTGATCAACTGAAAGATGTGATGGAGCGTGCCGAGGCACTGCATCATTATCTTGACATAGACAAGAAGAAAATAGAATTTGAGGAAGAACAGCTGCGCACACAGGCGCCCGACTTCTGGGACGACCCTAAGCGCGCCCAGGAACAGATGAAGAAGGTGAAGGGCATACAGCGCTGGATCGACGGATATAAGGAGGTGCGCACCTGTGCCGACGAGCTTCAGCTGGCTTTCGACTTCTATCATGACGATATGGTTACCGAAGAGGAGGTAGACGAAGACTACGCCAAGGCTATAAAGGCCATCGAAGACCTTGAACTTAAGAATATGCTCCGCCAGAAGGAAGACCCCATGGACTGTGTGCTCAAGATAAACAGCGGCGCCGGCGGCACCGAGAGCCAGGACTGGGCGCAGATGCTCATGCGTATGTATATGCGCTGGGCTGAGGCTCACGGCCACAAGGTTACAATCAGCAACCTGCAGGAGGGCGACGAGGCCGGAATAAAGAGCGTTACCATGGAGATTGAGGGCGGAGAGTATGCCTACGGATATCTTAAGAGCGAGAACGGAGTCCACCGCCTGGTGCGTGTCTCTCCGTTCAATGCGCAGGGCAAGCGCATGACCAGCTTCGCCAGCGTGTTCGTTTCGCCTCTCGTTGACGACACGATCGAGGTCTATGTCGACCCGTCAAAGGTCAGCTGGGACTTGTTCCGTTCGGGAGGTGCCGGCGGACAGAACGTCAACAAGGTGGAAACCGGTGTGCGTCTGCGCTACCAGTATGTCGACCCCGACACCGGCGAAGAAGAGGAAATCCTCATTGAGAACACAGAGAGCCGCAAGCAGCTTGAGAACCGCAACAACGCCATGCGCCTGCTCAAGTCGCAGCTCTACGACCGCGCAATGAAGAAACGCCTCGAGGCTCAGGCCAAGATTGAGGCAGGAAAGAAGAAGATAGAGTGGGGAAGTCAGATAAGAAGTTATGTCTTCGACGACCGCCGCGTCAAGGATTACCGCACCAACTATCAGACGTCTGACGTGGACGGAGTGATGGACGGAAAGATCGACGGCTTCATCAAGGCATACCTTATGGAGTTTCCGGTTACCGACGAGGAGTAATTCTTCGTCGGCATATATTGCCGGATGCAGTCCGGTTGCTTTATTCAGGCATGCGCATTTGCGCCTCGCCGTCAGGCGTTGCAGCTTCTTTTGCTGCCTCGTCAGCGGCATTCGGCCATGCGTCAGGCCGTATGAAAATATTTTAAGAACCTTAATTTTAAAGATAATAACTATGAGTCAGAACAGAAAATTACGCCGCGCTAAGCGTGAGGCAGAACAAGAACAGCAAGGCAAGAAAGTCGTTACATGGATATTTGCGGCACTGGTTATCTTTGCCGTGATATATCTTGTTGTTCTAATGATAGGCCAGATGTAATATGAGTGGTCTGGAGATAGAGCGCAAGTTCTTGGTTCACAAGGCCGGCCGGCCGTATGCGGCTCAGGCTACATCGTCGAGCCGCATACGCCAGGGTTATATCTGCAGCGAGCGCGGGCGCACTGTCAGGGTGCGTATTCGCGACGGCCGCGGCTTCATAACAATCAAGGGACCGTCTGACGGCAAAGGCATGAGCCGCTATGAGTTTGAGAAGGAGATAACGCTCGACGAGGCCTCGCATCTTATGGAGCTGTGCGAGCCGGGCATTATCGACAAGACCCGATATCTCGTTGCCAGCGGAAAGCATGTGTTCGAGGTAGATGAGTTCTATGGAGAGAATGAAGGTCTGGTAATGGCAGAAGTGGAGCTGCAGAGCGAGGACGAGCCTTTCGCCAAGCCCGACTTCATTGCCGACGAGGTAACTGCCGACCGCCGCTTCTACAACTCATCGCTGCGCCGCTCGCCGTTCAGTGCCTGGCGCGACTCCTTGCCAGAAGAATTCCGATAACGGCAGCCAGCGTTACGCCCGTGGCATTGGCCGCAAAGTCGAGCCAGTCGCCGCTTCTCCTGCCGCCGGTGCAGTTTTCCTGCAGTATCTCTATCAGTCCGCTCATCATCACAGGGGCGAGCCATGCCCATATAAAAAGCTTCATCGTCTCAGGTGTCTTGTGATGTCTGAGGTATTCAATCCATATTGTTGTGCATGTTCCGGCATACATAACTATGTGTACCCATTTGTCTATGAAAGCCACGTTGTCAAGCGGAGTGCGTGGCGGATAGCAGAAACACAGAATCCATATCGTGGCCAGAAACAGATATGAAAACGGGTATTTCTTTACTTGCGGTTGTCTTAGTCTCATCAATGTCAGTCTTTTTGTGCAAAGGTAGCATATTTCTGTGAAAACCTGACATCGATTGCCGTGAAAACAAGAAGCGTCTCTTATGCAGGCTTTGACTTTTGGCAACAGGCGGGTGCAAGTGGTTAATGGTAACATAAGACATTAAAGTGAAAATTTACTATTATGAAATCAGAGAGAGCAAGTTTTGGAAGTAAGCTTGGAATTATTCTTGCCACGGCCGGTTCTGCCGTAGGATTAGGTAACGTCTGGCGCTTCCCCTATATGGCGGGAGAGCACGGCGGCGGAGTGTATATTATTGTCTACATTGCCTGTGTGCTTCTGCTCGGCATTCCCTGCATCGTCAGCGAGTTTGTGATAGGACGCCGTGCCGCATCCAATACGGCGCGGGCCTACGGCATTTTGTCCGGCGGCAAGCCGTGGATGCTTGTCGGCCTGCTCGGAGTGCTTACAGGTTTTCTGATTTCGGGATATTACGCCGTGGTGTCAGGCTGGTGCCTGCATTATATATATGCCTCGGTTGCGGGCCATCTGCACGGGTCGCCCGACTTCTTTGCAGGTTATTTCTCGTCTTTCGAGACTAATCCCTGGAAGCCAGCCTTCTGGACACTTCTGTTTATGCTTATTACTCACCTTATAATAATACGCGGCATCCGCGGAGGCATTGAGAAGGCTTCAAAGCTGATGATGCCCATACTTTTTGTGCTTCTCATAGTCATTGTCGTGCTTTCGTGCATGCTTCCAGGAGCTATGGAGGGCGTGAAGTTTCTGTTTGAACCAGACTTCAGCAAGGTTGACGGCAGCATGTTTCTCGGTGCTCTCGGCCAGGCTTTCTTCTCGCTCAGTATTGGTATGGGATGCCTGTGTACGTATGCGTCATACTTCAGTAAGGATACCGACCTGATGAAGTCGGCCGCCCAGATAGCCTTTATCGACACCGTTGTGGCCGTGCTTGCGGGCCTCATGATTTTCCCCGCAGCGTTTTCGGTGGGTATCAGTCCCGATTCTGGTCCTTCATTGGTGTTCATCACCTTGCCTAACGTGTTCCAGCAGGCATTCTCAAGCATGCCGGCTGTGGGCTATGTCGTGTCTGCCGCGTTCTATGCGTTGCTGGCTTTGGCAGCCCTTACATCCATAATCTCCATGCACGAGGCAAGCACCGTGTTCTTCGAGGAGGAGTGCAAGCTCAGCCGCAAGCGTGCTGCCACTATCGTAACCGTGGCCTGCTCGGTGATAGGTCTTGTATGTTCGATGTCTTTGGGCGGATACGATCTGCTGACTGTTTTTGGCCGTACGCTGTTCGACGTGTTCGATTTCTTTACAGGACAAATAATGCTTCCCGTGGGAGGATTCCTTACATGTATCTTCCTCGGCTGGTTCTTGCCGCATAAGCTGGTGCGTGATGAGTTTACCAATCATGGCACGTTGCGCGGCCGTCTGTTCGGCATCTATCTGTTCTGTGTGAGATATGTGTGTCCTGTAGGAATATTGCTTATATTCCTTCAGCAGTTTGGCATAATCTGATTGGTGAGGCTATGCCGTTCGGTTTCATTTAGCATCACAGAAAAATGCGCGGGTTCTTTTATCTTAACCGCACCGACCGCCGTGTTGTGGTGGCCGTGCTCCTTGTGGCCGTAGCAGCCGCGGGACTGCTGCTCTGTGCCGGCTACGGCGCGGGTGAGTCGCCTGAAGGCGTGGCAGGAGATGCTCCTGCCGTGGTGTCTGGCGGCAGAAAAGGCTCTGTCTGTCAGAAGGACGGATATGCGGAATATACCGGCGGCCGGCGCACTGAGCTGTCATACTTCGACCCTAACACGGCAGACAGCACACAGCTGCTGAGGCTCGGGCTGGCGCCGTGGCAGGTCAGAAACATATATAAGTACAGGGCCAAGGGCGGAATATATCGCACCAAGGCCGACTTTGCACGCCTTTACGGACTTACGGCGCAGAAGTTTAAGGAACTGGAGCCATACATACGCATCGAGGGCGACTATCGTCCGGCATCTGAGGTGTATGGAGGCAGCACTGCCGACCTGACCATACGCGACACGACGAGACACCCCGTGAAGATAAAGCCCGGCGAACATATCGTGCTGAACACGGCCGACACGTCGCAGCTGAAGCGCGTGCCGGGCATAGGCAGCGGCTTTGCCCGCGCCATAGTGAGCTACGGCCGGCGGCTGGGCGGATATGTCAGCGTGGAGCAGCTGCGCGAGATTGACAACTTTCCCGAGTCGGCCATAGCCTATTTTGTGGTGAAGCATCCTGTGGTTAGCCGGCTCAACCTCAACCGGCTGCCGCTCAGCAGTCTGCGCAGACATCCCTACATAGGCTTCTATCAGGCCAAGACCATAATAGAATACCGCCGCCTGCACGGAAGAATAAATTCGCTCGACGACCTGAAATTGTGCAAGGACTTCACGCCCGAGGCCATTGAGCGCCTGCGCCCCTATGTGGAATTCTGACGCTCGTCTTCGCATACAGTGACGCAGGAAAAATACGCATGTGTAACATATTGATATCCAGCGCGTTGCAAAAGGCCATGTTTTGCGCTCCAAAAGACCGTCTTTTATCATGCAAAAGACCACCTTTTAGAGCCTGAAACATGGCCTTTTGCATTACGGCTGCACAGAGCATGCGCCATGACATCAGCCTGACGCTGCTCTCATCTCAAATACGGCATCAGTGTTCAGCCTGTATTTTTGCCTTATGTTGAGCAGATTTTCGTTATAATTTTCATCTGCATAGCAGGCTGTGTACAGAAAAGCTGACATCAACACGGCGACATAAAACAAGACGCCGGCTGAAAACATGAATGAACAAAGTAGATAAAATTATATTCGGAATAATGCCCGGTTAAGGCTTGTCCCTGTGCCGTGGACTCCTTTCGGTCCTTAATCCGTGCTCGTATGAGGCTGCCTCAGCCAGCCCTTGCAGCCGTCATGTTACGCCCTGCGGCGGCCTTTAGGCATGGCTCCGCAGTTTGATTTCTGCCTGCATGGCGAGCTTTTTGATTATTATCGTTTAATTAATCAAAAAAAAGGAATAGCCCAATGTTATTCAAATTATTTTTTCTACTTTTGCAAAGTAGAAATTACAAAACACACATATATATTTAAAAACTACAAAACTATGGATTTAGTTCAGCAAATCATTGAGCGCGCTAAAAGCAACAAGCAGCGCATCGTGCTCCCCGAAGCCACAGAGGAGCGCACTTTAAGGGCAGCCGACATGGTGCTGGCCGAAGGTGTGGCTGACATCATTCTTATCGGCAATCCCGGTGAGATAAACTCTCTGGCAGAGCAGTGGGGCCTGAAAAATATCGACAAGGCTACTATCGTTGACCCGGAGAACAACCCCAAGAGCGAGGAATATGCAGCCCTGCTGGCAGAGCTCCGCAAGAAGAAGGGCATGACCATCGAGCAGGCTCGCGAGCTGGTTAAGAATCCTCTCTATCTCGGATGTATGATTATAAAGACTGGCGGAGCCGACGGACAGATATCTGGAGCGCTCAGCACAACGGCCGACACTCTGCGTCCGGCTCTTCAGATCATCAAGTGCACCCCCGGAATCACATGCGTCAGCGGCGCAATGCTGCTCATCACAAAGCAGCCTCAGTATGGCGAGAACGGCGTGCTCGTAGTAGGCGACGTTGCCGTTACACCTATGCCCGACGCACAGCAGCTGGCTCAGATTGCCGTTTGCACAGCTCAGACAGCCAAATCTGTTGCAGGCTTCGCTGATCCCCGCGTTGCTATGCTCAGCTTCTCAACAAAAGGCAGCGCAAGCCATGAGGTGGTTGACAAGGTGGTTGAGGCTACAAAACTGGCTAAGGAGCTCGATCCGTCTCTCAAGGTTGACGGCGAACTGCAGGCCGACGCAGCCCTCGTGCCTTCAGTAGGCGAGAAGAAGGCTCCCGGAAGCGACATCGCCGGCAAGGCCAACGTTCTCGTATTCCCATGCCTCGAGGTAGGCAACATCAGCTATAAGATGGTTCAGCGTCTTGGCGGTGCCGAGGCCATAGGTCCTATCCTTCAGGGTATCGCCCGTCCGGTTAACGACCTCAGCCGCGGATGCTCAGTAGAGGATATTTACAAGCTGGTAGCCATTACGGCATGCCAGGCAATGGATGCAAAAGCATAATTAATAATTTAAGTAGTTAAAGGAGTTATAGTAGTTAAAGAAGTTAAAGTCAATAGCCTTGCAGATGAACAACTTTGAGAGCGTGGTGGCATGGCAGAAGGCCTACAAGTTTACCTTGCTGGCATATAAGGTAGCCAACACCTTTCCCGAATGTGAACGCTTCGGACTCTGCTCTCAGTTTAAAAGAGCTGCGGTTTCTGTTCCGGCCAATATTGCTGAGGGATATAAAAAACTCAGCAAGGCAGACAAGCTGCGCTTCTATAACATCGCGCAAGGAAGCATTGAAGAATGCAGATGCTATGTTTATTTGTCGAAAGACCTTGGGTATGTTGATGCTCCGGTTTTCAACGAACTGATGGAAGCTCTGTCTGATGCAAGCAGGCTGCTTAACGCATATTGCAAGGGTGTGATAAATAATGGCTATGCTGATGATGGCCAATAGGGCTATTGACTTTAACTACTTTAACTACTTTAACTACTTTAACTCCCGATAAACAACTTATAACCATGAAAATTTTAGTATTAAACTGCGGCAGCTCGTCTATCAAGTATGCACTTTACAACATGGACGACAAGTCTGTCATGACATCAGGCGGTGCAGAGCGCGTTGGTCTCGACGGCGCTTTCGTTAAAGTGAAGCTGCCTAACGGAGAGAAAAAAACTGTAATGCACGACATTCCCGAACATACAGAGGGAGTGAAGTTCATCTTCTCACTGCTCACCGATCCTGAAATCGGCGTTATTAAAGACCTCAATGAAATCGACGCCGTTGGCCATCGTATGGTGCACGGAGGCGAGAAGTTCAACAAGAGCGTGGTGCTTACCGACGAGGTGCTCAAGACTTTTGAAGAGTGCATCGACCTGGCTCCGCTGCACAATCCGGCCAACCTCAAGGGTGTTAAGGCCGTCAGCGAGCTTATGCCCGGTCTGCCTCAGGTAGGCGTGTTCGATACAGCCTTCCATCAGACAATGCCCGCACACTCATATCTCTACGCCATACCGTATGAGCTTTATGAGAAATATGGCGTGCGCCGCTACGGATTCCACGGAACAAGCCACCGCTATGTGTCAAAGAGAGTGTGCGACTTCCTGGGCGTAAATCCTGCCGACAAGAAGGTCATCACCTGCCACATAGGCAACGGAGGCAGTATAGCTGCCGTTGATGGAGGCAAATGTGTTGACACATCAATGGGTCTCACACCGCTCGAAGGCCTCATGATGGGCACACGAAGCGGTGATATCGACGGCGGTGCCATCACATTCCTCGAGAAGAAACTCTGTCTCGACGCTGACGGAATGTCAAATCTGCTCAACAAGAAGAGCGGTGTGCTCGGCATAACAGGCATCTCTTCAGACATGCGTGAGATAGAGTCTGCCAACGACGAGGGCAACGAGCGTGCCAAGCTGGCTCTCGACATGTACAGCTACAGAATAAAGAAATACGTTGGAGCCTATGCTGCAGCCATGGGCGGATGCGACATCATCGTGTTCACCGCAGGCGTTGGCGAGAACCAGGCTTCTATGCGTGAGGATGTATGCAAGAACATGGAGTACATGGGTGTTAAGCTCGACGTTGAGAAGAACAAGACCATCCGCGGTGAGGAAGCCATCATCTCTACTCCCGACTCTAAGGTTACGGTATGCGTAATTCCTACCGACGAGGAGCTGATGATTGCAACAGACACAATGAATCTGCTGTAAGCTTCACACGGATAGCATATAATAAAGGTGAGAAAGCATGTGCGTCTGATATGTCATGACGCCGTCTTTCTCACCTTTTTTTTATTTGTTGAGGCTTGCGCCCCGTGCGTGTTGTCGCTGTTGTTGCGGCCTGATGCAGTGCAGAATGCCGCCGTTGTCGTGCCGTAGGGGCTGCTGAAGGCTTATGGCTTGCTCTCGCCCTCGGCGTATTCTTCGAGGAACAGATGTTCGCCGTCGAACACAACGTATGTGAACTGCCATATCCAGTCGCCTATAATCATCATCCGCGTCTTGCGCGACAGCATGAGGTCGAGCTCTATGTGGCGGTGTCCGTAGATGAAATAGTCGATGTCCGGATGGGTCTTCATATACTTCTTGGTGTATTTTACCAAGGCTTCCTTGTCCTCACCCTGATAGGGCGGCTCCTTTCCGTCGGCACGCTTCATGCGGCTGTGCTTGGCCCATGTCAGTCCGAACCAGATGCCCCAGCGCGGATGCAGCGCGCTGAACATGCGCTGGCAGACGCGGTTGTGGAACACGCGGCGTATGAAGTTGAACTTAGGGTCGTGGTCGCCAAGGCCGTCGCCGTGTGCCATGTAGAACACCTTGTCGTATATGTCTACGGTCGTTGGCTTGGTGTGTATGATTACGCCGCACTCTTCTTCGAGATAGCCGTACATCCAGATGTCGTGGTTGCCGGTGAAGAAGTGCACCTCGACGCCCATGTCGGTCAGCTCGGAGAGCTTGCCCAGGAAGCGCGTATATCCCTTGGGCACGGCATATTTGTATTCGTACCAGAAGTCGAACATGTCGCCCAGCAGGTATATTGCCGCGGCCTTGTTCTTTATTTCGTCAAGAAACCGCACCAGCCTGCGCTCCTGCGTGCGGCCGTGAGCTATGGCCAGCGAGCCCAGGTGTGCGTCGGACAGTATGTAGACATTCTTTCTCATGGTGCAGATGTTTTAGTATTTAAGATATGCTGTTATTCGAATCCCAGCTCGAGGCGTGCCTCCTCGCTGAGCATGCTCTGGTCCCATGCGGGCTCGAACACGAGGTTCACCGTGGCCGACTTTACGCCGTCGAGGCTGTCTACCTTCTGCCTTACGTCCTCGAGGATGAAGTCTGCCGCCGGACATGTGGGCGCGGTGAAGGTCATGTCGATGTCCACGGTGGCGTCGTCTTTCACGTCAATCTTGTAAATCAGTCCGAGGTCGTATATGTTTACGGGTATTTCCGGGTCGTATACAGTCTTGAGCACATCTACTATTCTCTCTTCTATAGCTGTTTTTTCTTCTTGAGTCATGATTCTTATGTTATGATTAGTTGCATCATCTGTGTGCAGGCCGCTGCTTGTGCCGTGCCTGTTTGCCTGTTGCATAATAGGGCAATACAAAGATAGGTGAAAAAAAGCGTATTACAAAATTTATGCCGTTTTTTTGTGCCGTGCGGCGTTCTGTTGTGCCACGGCTGTTGCCCTGCCTGTGCAGCGGAGTGGTGTTGGCTGAGATTGGACTTTGCGCAAAAAGAAGCCCGGACGCAAGCGTATGGCAGAAGGCGTCCGGGCGGATTCAGTTGTAGTAATTATTGATTGTCTTGCTGTTTTTCGGTTGCAGGCAGAGTGACAGTTGTTGCTGTGTAGTCTTCAACTTGTTTCCCGTCGATTTTCACGTTCTTGATGTTGAGTGTCAGCGTCAGCTTGTTGTCCTCCCCGTTGTATGATGCTGTCGTAACGGCCACGTCGGCAGTAGCCTTTACGGTGTTCTCGCCGGCCTGGTATTCAAAGTTGCAGATGCAGCTGTCGGCTGTCATGCTTACAATGTTGTTGGCATATCCGCTTATTCTGTAGCTTACGCTGCATGTGTCGGCCTTGTATGTGTTGAGCGCCTGCTCGAGGTTTTCTGCTGCAACAACGTCCTTTATGATGTTGCTTACGGGCAGGTTGAACTGCATGTCGGCTGTTCCGAGAGTTACGGTCATTGCCGAGTCGGCTGTAGCTTCGCCGTATTCCATGCTGTTTACATATGTGCCGGGCATTGCGCTGAGTACTTCCTGTGGTACGCTTACGCCGTTGTCTTCATCGTCGTCGCAAGATGTCATTGTTGCTGTGAGGCATAAGCCCATGATAAATCCAAATATTAATTTCAAAGATTTCATTGCTTTTTTGTTTTTAATTTTACGTTATTTTGTTTGTGAGTACTCGTAATTGTAAATGTTACGGCGACAGAAAACTTGCATGGGGGTATGGTTAAAACTTGTAAAAATATATTTTCTACACTGAAAACTCTGTCATCATCTGCCGTAGTCAATGCTTTTCTGCCGGCCTTTTTTTGCTGCCTTTCACCGGCGTTGCATAGACCTGGATTGTGGTGATTTAGGCTGTTGTATGGCATTGCCATTGAGACTGATTTCTAAAAGACCGCCTTTCGCCTTCTGAAAGGCCACATATTGCACGCTAAAAGGCCACCTTTTAGAAGCTAAAAGATGGCCTTTTGTAACGTGTTGGATGTCAGACTGTTGCGCGGTTGCGTGCTTTGCCTTTGCAGGGCGGCGTTTTTCCTACAGCCGTCCCTCCTCAGAATAGCTGTAATATCGTCCGTCGGTGATTATCAGATGGTCGAGAAAGTGCAGGCGCATTATCTCGCACGCCTTCTTCATGCGCTGCGTCAGCCTGTCGTCGTCGCCGCTCGGCATGGGGTTGTTGCTCGGATGGTTGTGGCAGAGCACCACGATGGTGGCGTTGCACAGCAGTGCGTTCTTTATCACCACGCGTATATCCACCGCCGTCTCGGTTATGCCGCCGTGCGACAGCTGCATGTCTTTTATCAGCTTGCAGTTTTGGTTCATCAGCAAGATCCATGCCTCCTCTTCGCTCAAGTCCTGCATCTTTGGGTGCATAAACTCGTAGATTGCAGCTGCCGAGTCGAGCCGCTTGCGCTCTTCGGCCTTCTCGGCCTGCCGGCGCTTGCCCAGCTCGCAGGCTGCCAGTATGGTTACGGCCTTGGCCGGTCCCAGGCCCTTGTAGTTGCCGGAGGTGAGCTGGCCGATGCTCATCTTGCCGAGAGAGTTAAGGTTGTTGTTGCAGTCGTTGAGCACTCTCTTCATGAGGTCTACCGCACTTTCTTCGGGTGAGCCCGAGCCTATGAGTATAGCCAGCAGTTCGGCGTTCGACAGCGCTTGTGCCCCGAGCCGCATCATCTTTTCGCGTGGCCGGTCGTCCTCGGCCCATTGGTTTATGCTTAGTTTTGACATATTGTTCTAAATTGAGAATTGAGAGTTGAGAATGGAAAATTATGATTTGCCTTTTTTGATTATTATTGTGTTGCTTTGTTTGCAGATTGGACGTGTACAAAACAAGTTAGATTGTTACAAAATGTAGAAATGGGGTAATAGTAGGGCACGTAAATATCTCTGCTTATGGCACTAAACTGCTTTTTGATGTTTTTATAATTTTGGTGAGTATGCGTATAATTTCCTCGTTGTCGTTCATCATAGATTGCAGTTGCCTGTCCGTAATATAATGGCCGCTGTTAAGCATTTTCAGCCAATATTCCGTTTCGTCGGCTTCTTTTAGCGCAATGCTCAGCTTATGTATAAAGTCAATTTTGCTTTGTGCGTTTCTGCTTTCAGCTGTATTGGCTCCGATACTTGTGCCGCTTCTAAGTATCTGGTTTGCTATAATGTGTTCGTGTTTCACCTCAACAAGGTATCTGTACATATTGACTATACGTGCAGAAAAGGCCTCGGTCTTAGTTTGTATTATGTTTTCTTTCCGTTGTAGCATTAGTGTTGTTTTAAGGTTATAAAGGTAAAGAATAAGGTTGTAAAGGTAAAAAGAATGAAGCGTATGCCGATTGCATGAATTAAATATGCAGCAGATTGCTGTCAGCAGATTGCTTTAATTGAAGAATTGAGAATGAATAATCAGATTACATCAAAATTATACCTTTCAAAGGTAATCATAATTATCCATTCTCAATTCTCCATTCTCACTTATAAAAGTTTTTGTCGAATGCATGAAACTCGTCGTGCTTCAGCACGCAGCGCTTCCACCATGCAGTGATGAATCCGCATCCGTAGCCGAACAGCTGGATGAACGATGCCGGGATGCTGAGCAGCCCGACCTTAAAGCTGCGGTTGCTTATTGACGAGTCGATGAGTATCAGCAGGCAGTAGAGAAGTATCGGAAGCCAGGGCCCGGCGCACAGCCAGTACCACTTGTCGATGCTGTCGTATTCCATCAGCACACGCCCCACGGCAGATGTCAGCACCAGGGCCGTCACGCCTACGGTGAACACCGTCGGCAGCATGTGCACTATCTTGAGCGATTCGGGATACTTCTTGTAAAGGTTTATTCGCGCTATTCCGCTGTTGAACACCTGCCGGTAGAACTTGCGGAAGTCGGTGCGGCGCTTGTGCCAAACCCATGCGTCGGGGAACAGGCGGCAGTTGCAGCCCGCCTTGAATATGCGTATGCTGAAGTCGATGTCCTCGCCGAAGCGCATCTTTGAGAATCCTCCCAGCTTCAGATATACGCTGCGGCGTATGCCCATGTTGTACGAACGGGGATAAAACTTGTCGAGCTTCTTCTTTCCGCCCCTTATGCCTCCGGTGGTGAAAAAGCTTGTCATGGAGTAGCTTATGGCCTTCTGCGTGTCGGTGAACGAGTCGTGCGCGCGGTCAGGACCGCCGAAGGCGTCGGCCCCGGTCTTGGCCAGTTCGGCGTCTACTGCCGCGAGATAGCCCTCGGGCAGCACCACGTCAGAGTCGAGCACAATGAGATATTCTCCTTTAGAGTGCTCCGCTCCATAGTTGCGGCTCTGTCCCGGTCCGCTGTTCTTCTTCATAAAATACTGAATGTCGAGCGCTCCGCTGTATCCCTCGCATACGCTCTTGCATGTGCGTGTGCTGCCGTCTTCAACAATAATCACCTCAAAGTCCTTCACGGTCTGTGCCGTAAGGCTCTTCAGCAGTTCGTCAACTTCCTCCGGGCGGTTGAACACCGGTATGATAAAAGAATATTTCATTTGTCCTGTAAGGTTAACGGTTACTTTATGTTTGCACCTCCTCTGCATGGAGGATTATAAAAGAGAAGGAGCCAAGCCTTCGGTAAGGAAACCGCATCGCGATGTGTCAGCGGTCGCCGTGCCGAAGCCCTGGCTCCTTGTTTGTTTATGTTCTCAACGTCAGGTTGAGCATGCTTATTCCTTTACACGGTTCAGATAGCTTCCGTCGCGTGTGTCAACCTGGATGAGGTCGCCTTCGTTGATGAACAGCGGCACTCTCACCTCAACACCGGTTTCGAGTGTAGCCGGCTTTGTGGCATTGGTAGCTGTGTCGCCCTTGATGCCCGGCTCGCTGTGTGTTACGCGCAAGTTTGTCTTTACAGGCATTTCGGCATAGAGGATAGTTCCGTCTGTAGTGTCGGTTACAACCTCAACGATGTCGCTCTCCTTCATGAAGTCAACGCCGATGATAGCGTCCTTGGCGATAGGAATCTGCTCGAAAGTTTCCTGGTTCATGAAGATAAGACCTGTTGTATCCTCATAAAGATACTGATACGGACGGTGCTCTATTCTTACGTCTTCGAGCTTGAAGCCAACCTGGAATGTGCGCTCCAGAACGCGGCCGTCGGTCACGTTCTTCAGTTTTGTACGCATAACGGTGTTACCCTTACCTGGCTTAACGTGCTGGAAGTCGATGCAAATCCATACCTGATTGTCCATGCGGATGCATGTTCCTTTTTTAATTTCCTGTGAGTTAATCATTGTTCGTAATATATGAATTTATTGTTGATTCCTGACTGCTGACGGGCGGGCGCCTCGTCTCTTGCTGCGGGCTTTTGCCCCGTGCCAAAGCATCATTATGTTGTAAATGTTTGGCTTTCAGGGCGCAAAGTTACGATTTTTTTAGAAAAAAACATAAAAGTTTGACCTAAAAAACGCTTAATTCTTGGTTATTTAAAAAGAAATGTGTACTTTTGCAGCCCAAAGCGAGGAATAAAATAAACAATAAATAATTAAATAAGATGAAAAGAACATTTCAGCCGCACAACAGAAAGAGAGTGAACAAGCACGGTTTCCGTGAGAGAATGGCTACAAAGAACGGCCGTCGCGTGCTTGCAGCACGTCGTGCAAAAGGGCGTAAAAAGCTTACAGTTTCTGACGAGAACCACGGTAAATAACCAAATGTTCCAAAGAAATTAAACGGGAAATGAGAAAGAAGTAAAGTAATATCTTTGCTTCTTTCTCTTTTTTTTATACCTTTGCAGAAAAACCTACGACATAGATGAAGACAAAAGATTTCTTCGGAAAAATCTTTAGTTTAAGGCTTTGGGCCAACTTCCTTGCAATGTTCCTGGTCGTTGTCCTGCTGTGCTGGGGCGTGAAGATGGGCATCGACATATACACCCATCATGGCGAGAAGATAAAGATACCGGACGTGAGGCATAAGCTCTTTGCCGATGCCGAGCATATCCTCAACGACAGAGGCCTGCAGATTGTTGTCAGCGACACCGGATACGTCAAGACGCTTCCGCCCGACTGTATCCTTGAACAGTCGCCCGAGGCAGGAAGGGAAGTTAAGTCTGGCCGTGTGGTTTATGTCGTCATCAACTCTTCGAGCTCGCCGATGCTGACCATACCCGACATCATCGACAACTGTTCTTACCGCGAGGCGCGCGCCAAGCTGATGGCAATGGGCTTCAAGGTCGGCCCGACGGAGTTTATCCCGGGCGAGAAAGACTGGGTGTACGGGCTGAAGTCGAAGGGCAAGAGCCTGCGCAACGGACAGAAAGTGTCGGTAAACGACGTGCTCGTGCTTCAGGTGGGAGACGGTATGCGCGACATGAACGACTCGATAATATACGCTGATCCAGATTTCTATTATGACGGCAGTGCCGACTCTACCATGCATCACGACATGGCAGACCCGTCGGTTCAGGGCGTGCAGACGCAGGGAGGCGATGTCGACGAGTTTGAGGTGGTCACCGGTCCGGAATGATGATGGCTGCCATGGCCGTGCGGGTTATGATGCCGCAGGCTTTCTGTAAAACGAGATATTTATATGACAGACAATTATATAGAGGAACTTGAGGACGACGAGCAGCAACAGCTGTATGAGCATCTGCGCATAGTCGTGGACAAAGGACAGATGCCCCTGCGCATCGACAAGTACATGTTCGAGAAGCTGCAGCACACAAGCCGCAACCGCATTCAGCGTGCGGCTGACGCAGGATTCGTGCATGTCAACGACGTTCCGGTGAAGAGCAACTATAAGGTTCGCCCGCTCGACGTCATAACCCTGATGCTCGACCGCCCTCAGTATGACAACACAATAGAGCCCGAGGACATTCCGCTGGATGTGGTCTATGAAGATTCGGAGCTGATAGTGATAAACAAGCCTGCCGGACTTGTTGTCCATCCGGGCTGCGGCAACTATCACGGCACATTGGTCAATGCCATAGCATGGCATCTGCGCGACCTGCCTTCGTATAACCCCAATGACCCAGAAGTGGGCCTTGTTCACCGTATTGACAAGGACACAAGCGGCCTTTTGGTCATTGCCAAGACGCCGGACGCAAAGACAAAGCTCGGCGCACAGTTCTTCAACAAAACTACACACCGCAGCTACAACGCCATGGTGTGGGGCAACTTCACCGAAGATGAAGGGCGCATTGAGGGCAACATCGGCCGCGATCCTAAGGACAGGCTCCGCATGGCGGTGTTCTCGCCCGACTCGGGTATAGGCAAGCATGCCGTAACCCACTACCGCGTGATAGAGCGCTTCGGCTATGTCACTCTGGTTGAGTGCATCCTTGAGACCGGCCGCACCCATCAGATACGTGCCCATATGCGGCATATCGGCCATCCGCTCTTCGGCGACGAGCGCTACGGAGGCACCGTCATACTGCGCGGAAACCGCAGCGGCAGCTACAAGCAGTTTATAGAGAACTGCCTGAAGATATGTCCGCGCCAGGCGCTTCATGCCCGCACGCTCGGCTTCGTGCATCCCAAGACCGGCAAGCAGCTCGACTTCACCTCGCAGCTTCCTGCCGACATGGAGCAGCTGATAGGGCGTTGGAGGACTTATATAAACGGAAATGAATTTAAATAAAATATTGTATGAAGAATTTAAAGAGAACTATTGCCATCGTGTGCGGTGGAGATTCCTCAGAGTATGAGGTTTCATTGCGCTCTGCACAGGGCCTTTACTCTTTTTTTGACAAGGAGCGTTACAATGTGTATATTGTTGTTGTGAGAAGCCTTGACTGGCATGTCAACCTTCCTGACGGCACAACAGCCCGCATTGACCGCAACGATTTCTCATTCATGGAGAATGGTAAACTGGTGCAGTTTGACTATGCTTATATCACCATACACGGCACACCGGGCGAGAACGGCATCATGCAGGGATATTTTGAGCTTGTGCATGTGCCTTATTCAACAAGCAGCGTGCTTGTTGAGGCGCTCACTTTCAACAAGTTTGTGCTTAACCAGTATCTGCGCGGCTACGGCGTAAGAGTGGCCGACAGCCTGCTGATACGCAAGGGATATGAGGAGATTGTAAGCGACGACGAGATAGAGGAGCGCATCGGCATGCCTTGCTTCGTTAAGCCTGCGGCCGACGGCAGCAGCTTCGGAGTGTCGAAGGTGAAGAACAAAGACCAGCTTGCTCCGGCCATACGCAAGGCCATGCTCGAGAGCGAGGATGTGATGGTGGAACGTTACATGGAAGGAACAGAGATATCGATAGGCTGCTACAAGACTCACGACAAGACCGTGGTGCTGCCTGCAACAGAGGTGGTTACGCAGCGCGAGTTTTTCGATTACGACGCCAAGTACAACGGACAGGTGCAGGAGATTACGCCGGCACGCCTCAGTGAGGAGACCACAAAGCGCGTAAACGAGATTACAAGCCAGATTTATGACATACTCCACTGCAACGGAATAATCCGCATCGACTACATCATCAGCCGCGGAAAGGGCAGCGACGGCCAGGAGGTTGACAAGGTGAACATGATAGAGATCAACACCACTCCGGGCATGACAGCCACCAGCTTTATTCCGCAGCAGGTTAAGGCTGCCGGCCTTAACATGACGGATGTGCTGACAGACATCGTGGAAAACCAGTTCAGATAAAATTCTGAAACTTTTTAAATATACGGTTAAGAGAGCCGGGATTGAAGGCTCTTTTAACCGTTTTACAGAATAACAATAAAATTTTTTCGTACTATGAAAGTTCCGGTTGAGTTTGACGAGATACGGCCTTTTGAGCCGGAAGAGCTTCCTCAGGCTTATGAAAGGCTGCTGGCCAATCCGCAGTTCAGGAAGGTTATTGAGTTTGTTTTGCCCGGAGTGCCGTTTGAGATGATCGAGAAGAAGATGTACTCGTGCAAGACTAATTTTGAGTTCCAGTTGAATTTTTGCTATGCTTTCTTGCAGAAACTTGTCGATTCGTTCACGAAGGGCTTTTCGATGGACATTTCGTGCATAAGCGTCGACAGGCGTTATACTTTTGTGAGCAACCACCGCGACATAGTGATCGACCCTGCCTTCCTCGGCAAGG
The DNA here is from genome assembly GCF_001275135.1 of Xylanibacter rarus. Lineage (GTDB taxonomy): Bacteria > Bacteroidota > Bacteroidia > Bacteroidales > Bacteroidaceae > Prevotella > Prevotella rara. The sequence continues at coordinate 87,596 of NZ_LFQU01000013.1, forward strand.
GACTTATCGACAACGGATTCAAGACCACCTGCGAGATAGCCATAGGCGACAACCTGCTGTCGCTGCCGTGGGTGAAAGACCTGGTAAGGGTGGTAAAGTCGTTCATCGTGAAGCGCGGACTGTCGCCCCGCGAGACGCTTGCCGCAAGCAAGGTGATGTCTGACTATATGTACTTCGTGATGGAGCAGAAGCACGACAACATCTGGATTGCACAGCGCGAAGGCCGCGCCAAGGACTCTGACGACCGCACGCAGCCGGCCATACTGAAGATGATGGCCATGGGCGGAGGCAAGGGCAGCGTGGTGGAAAAGCTGAAGAGGCTGCACATTGTGCCGATGGCAATATCGTATGAGCTCGACCCATGCGACTTCCTGAAGGCTCAGGAGTTTCAGCTTAAGCGCGACATTGCAGGCTGGAAGAAGTCGGCACAGGACGATGTAGTGAGCATGCAGACCGGAATAACAGGCAACAAGGGCCGCGTGCATTATCATTGTGCGCCGTGCATCGACGAATGGCTCGACACGCTCGACCCCGAAATGCCCAAGACGGAGGTGTTTGACGTCATTGCGGCACACATCGACCACGAGATTCACCGCAACTACAGGCTCTATCCGCTCAACTATGTGGCGCTCGACACGCTCGACGGCGGCACGGCTCATGCCGACAAATATACAGACGAGGACAGGGCTGCCTTTGAGAAATATCTTGACGGACAGATGGCCAAAATAAATATTGAGAACAAGGACGAGGCATATCTGCGCGAGCGGATGCTCACGATGTATGCCAATCCGGCCAGGAACTTTATAAAGGCTTCAGAGTGAGAATAAGACGGTTTTTTTATGCTGATGCCGCTCGTTGCACTGCTCATGGCGTGCAGCAGCGACAGCTATGACACGGGCGACGGCAGCCTGTCGTATATGGTGGCCGACTTTGTTGAGGCCGAGACCGACGCGTCGGCAAAGGTGGTGAGCATCGTAACCGACCGCGACGAGAGGCTCTGGCTTACGCGGAGCGTGAAGTTCGACTGGGCAGAAAAGCCCGACACGGCTTACCGTTCGCTTATATATTATAATAAGGTGAAGGACGGTAATGGGCAGTATGTGGCCGAGCCGGTGGGCGCGACGCAGGTGCTTACGCCTGCGGTTACGGCAACCGCCGACATAAAGGGAGGCATGAAGACCGACCCCGTGGTGTTCGAGAGTGCATGGAAAAGCCACAACGGCAAATACATCAACCTCGACCTGAGCGTGAAGACCGGCACCGTTGACGGCGAGTACGGCCAGCAGACGGTTGGCATGGCATGTGACGGCATTGACACGCGCACCGACGGCACGCGCCTTGTGCGCCTCACGCTGTATCACGACCAGGCATCAGTGCCCGAATACTATTCGGCCAAGCTCTACATGAGCATCCCCGTGGAGTATATCCCCATAGAGCTGTCGGCAGGCGACGAGGTGCAGGTCAGCATTGCCACTTACGGCGGTCAGGTTGTCAAGACCTTTGGGTTTTAACCGGTGACAGGCATAGCTACGGCATAAAGAAACATCTCAATAAACACGCTAAAGCGCCCACAGGCATGCTGCCGCTTGCCGGTATCCGCTGCCTGTGGCACGGCTTTTACGCCGGGCATATGGCATCAAGTTTTACGAAAGGCCACCTTTTGGATTCCGAAAGGTGGCCTTTTGCCATCTAAAAGGTGCCCTTTTGCAGGGCGAAAGATGGTCTTTTGCAACGCGTTGACAGTCAGATCGTTGCACACCCCGTTGCAAGGCGCATCACAGACGGATGCAAATTAATTCATGCCGGAATGAAAAAAAGTTAGTTTTTCATGTCACAAATGGCAACGTTCTGCGTACTGATAACAGAAGAAACATTAAAAATAAGATTATGATGAAGTTTAAGTTATATCTGTTTTCGGCAATATTGGCCGTAATGCCGTTCATTTCCGGCGGATGTTCCAACAAGAATGTGTCATACGAAGATGCCGGCACCGTGTGGTCAGGCCTGTTCTCAAACCATGATTCAAAGACCGTAAGAAAGACCCTGTCGCTGAAAAACTTCCACGGGATAAACGTTGTGAGCGCTGCCCAGGTGTACTATACGCAAGGCTCTGAATATAAGGTGGAGTTCGAAGGGCGCAGCTGCGACTTTAATAATCTGAGCTTCAAGGTGTCTGACGGAATACTTGTTGTTGGCTTCTCGAAGAAAAACAACTGGAAAGACATCGGCTCGCTCAACTGCAAACTTTATATCACGGCTCCGCGCATCGACCGCATAGCATGCAGCGGCTCGTTCTCATTCAGGGCAAAAACTCTGAAGACCGGCAGTCTGACCGTAAGCAACAGCGGCGCACTCAGGCTGTATGTTAACCAGCTTAAAACCGGCTCGTGCCGCATGTCAAACAGCGGCGCGCTGACAAACAACGGAGTTATAGACGCCGGCTCGTTCGACTTGAGCAACAGCGGAGCCTACAACAGCAGCGCGCAGATGAAGGTTTCAGGCGATATGAGCGTAAGCAACAACGGCTCTAACAGTATCAGCGGCGACATCGAGGCGCGCAATCTGTATTGGAGATGCTATGGCGCTGACAAGTGCGAAATAGGCATTAATGCCAAAAATGTTGATTTCTATATTGACGGTTCAGGGAAAATTAACGGAAAGTTCAAGGGCGACGTGATGAGCATAAAATGCAACGGCGCGGCAAAAGTTAATATGGATGTCGACTGCCTTAGCGTAACCGCCAGCGTAAACGGCACCGGAAACATAGCACTTTCGGGCACGGCCGACAAGATAGATATAGGCGGCAGCGGCATTTCGAGGATAGACACGAGCCGGCTGAACAACTTTGAATGACGTGTCGACTGGCTTGTCTGTCATTCAGGCAGATGCCGGTATGCGCAGCGTATAGCCTGCTCATGCGGCAGAAAAGATAGAAAAAGTTTGTTGTTTCATGTCACAAACGGCATAGTTTTGCGTACATATGTCAGAATAGAAACATTAAAATAAGATTATTATGAAGTTTAAGTTATATTTGTTCTTGGCATTTATCGCCTCAATTCCGCTCATCGCCTGCGGCTGTTCAAACAAGAATATGGCAGTGGAAAAAACCGGCATTAAGCTGCATGACAACTTTAAAGATTCTGATTCCGGAATTATAAAGAAGACCTTGCCGCTGAAAGACTTCCACGGAATAAACGTTGAAAGCTCTGTTGGTGTGTATTACACGCAAGGCTCTGAATATAAAGTGGTGTTTGAGGGAAGTGAGAATGCCTGGAAGGCACTTTGCTTCGACGTGCAGGAACAGACGCTTGTCGTGAAGTCTTCAAAGAAACCTCATGATGACGGGAATAAATCCGGTCTGTACAAGTTGTATGTCACTGCTCCTAATATCGACAGACTCAGTTGCTCCGGTTTCTTCTATTTTCATGCAAAAAGCATGAAGACAGGCAGCCTGACCGTAAACAACAAGGGGGCGCTGAATTTGGATATTGAGAATTTGAAGGCAGACTCATATAACATTGTTAATAAAGGCTTCATTACTAACAACGGCAGATTTGAAGTAGGCAAATTTGATGTGCAGAATTATGCGGCATATAGTTGCAGATCTGACCTGAAGGTTTTGGGCGACATGAACGTAAGCAACAAAGGTTCGGTTTATCTCTGCGGCAGTATTGAGGCAAATAAAATATTCTGGAATTGTCGTGGCGCTGACAATTGTGAACTTGCCATTAAGGCCAAGAATGTTGACTTCAACATCTCCGGATCAGGAGTAATTAACGGAAAATTCAAGGGTGACGGCATGAACATAAAATGCAACGGCGCGGCAAAGATTAATATGGATGTCGACTGCCTTAGCGTAACCGCCAGCGTAAACGGCAACGGAAACATAGCGCTTTCGGGCACGGCCGACAAGATAGATATAGGCGGCAGCGGCATTTCTAGGATAGACACGAGCCGGCTTAACAACTTCGACTGACATGGCGACTGCATGTCCGGCAATGCCGGCAGATGCAATGTTTGAGCAAAAATAGTGTTTAGATGACAGCAGACGAATTCGAAAAAGAGGCTCTAAGCCTCAGACCAGCACTTACGGCAATGGCCGCGCGATGGCTCGGTGGCACCGACTGTGCCGAAGACCTCGTGCAGGACGCCATGCTGAAGCTTTGGGCTATGTGTGCCGAGCTGCGCAGCCCTATGGCTCCGCTGGCTCGTGTGCTGGTGCATAACCTCTGCATCGACTATCTGCGACGTCATCATTACACGCTGAGCATCGACACTACCGATGTGCCTGACCTCAGTAATGCCTCGGCCGACATCGAACGGATAGAGCGCATGATGGCCATAGTGGGCACGCTGCCGCCTGCGCAGCAGATTATATTGCGCCTGCGCCATATCGACGGCATGTCGATGGCCGACATAGCAAGGCTTACGGGCGGAACCGAAGCTGCGGTGCGCAAGGCACTGAGCAGGGCCCGAATGGCCGTGAAAGAGCAGTATTTGCATAATATGTAACGACTTTATACATAACTACGGATATGAACGAACGTAAGATAAAAGAGATAGAAAGGCTTATCGGAAAATTCTTCGACGGAGAGACGACGCTCAGGGAGGAGCAGCGGCTGTACGAGTTTTTTGCCCGCCGCAGCGTGCCCGCCCGTCTTCAAGGCTATCGCGAAGTGTTTGCCGGCTTTGCCTCTATGCAGGCCGGAGAGCCCCGCCGTCTGAAGTTGCGCCGCGTGCTTATGCGTGTGGCAGCCGCGGCAGCCGTGGCGCTTATAGTGGTGTCTGCCGTGGTGGCTTATGCCGGCTATCGTGAAGACAGGCATCTGGCAAGGCTCTACGGCGGCAGTTATGTCATAGAGAACGGCCACCGCATAGACGATCTCAGCGAGATAAAGGACGACATAGAGAAGGCTCTCGACGATGCCGGACGCATAGAGCGCCGCATCAGTTCGGCAAATGTTGCGGATAATGCGGAGCAGGAGGTGCTCAACAGCATTGACGATCCGTCAGAGCGCAGGCGCATAAGCGAGATGTTGAACGATTAAAAATAATGTAACCATGATACGCAGACTGATTCTAATATTGTTTTTTACCTTAGGCACGCTGCTTGCCGCCATGGCCCAGAACAGCATCGACAGGCAGGTGGAACGCTATTCGGCGATAGGGCAGAGCAGATTTACGTCGGCAGTGGAGCGCGATCCGCGCACACGCAGGGTGCAGAAGGTGGTTAAGGTGCTCGAGCTTTACGACAAGGGTGTAAAGGCCCTCATTGATGCGTTCAAGGCTGAATCGTCCAACGGCGACTTCACGGAAAAACGCGACAGTAAGGGCCTCACGATGATTCTTACCACAAGCCGTCCGCGTCAGAACCGTGTCTATATGCTTAAATGCGACTCGCCTTACAGCTTCGGTGCGTACGCCGGCAGTTACGGACACGCAAAGGTTACGATAATAATAAGGTATAAATAAAAAACGCCCGTGGCCAATGGCTGCGGGCGAATATGTTTCTTTGGCCGCTGTCTTGCGGCAGGCATGCCGGCGTGGCATGCTTATTATGCTTTTGTTACAGTCTGATTAGTCTTACTCTCGACCAGAGATTCTGATTTCTTTATGACCGGTTCCGGGAGCTGTTTATGTCGTTGAGGCATCATATGGCCATGACATATCATGCTCTCGGAGCCGGTCTGGCGTTTGTCTTTCGGCGTCTTCTGCAGGAATCTCCATGCCGCCGCTTCACAAGTTTACTTTATTCTTTCGTTAATAAGAAACTGGTTAAACTGGTCGCGGTATCCGTTGAACACGTTGATGTCCACTTCGCCGGTTATTCCGCTAACCCTTCCGTCGGGGCACAGCTGCCAGAACACCAGTCTCACTTCGGGCTTATATTCGCCGTAGCGCGCTATCCACACCATGTAGTCGCGCATAAGGTCGGGCGCTTCGGGCAGATATTGGTTCACAAACTGCTGGCTGACATACAGTATGGGCTTCACTCCCGTGCGCTGTCTTACGATGTTTAGCCACGTGCGTATGCGGCTGAACATGGCTGTCGGACCGCCCATCGCCTTTACCTGCGACGGCGTTGGCTCTACGTCGAGCACCGGCGGGAAGTCGCCTTTGCTGAAGCGCGAGTGCTTCAGGAAGAAGTATGCCTGCTTCGATGCCTGCGAAGTGTGAGAGAAGAAGTGGTAGGCACCGCAGTGTATGCCGTACTTCCGAGCCTGCTGATAGTCGGACAGATAGTATGGATTGCGCACGCTCGTGCCTTCGGTTGACTTTATGTATACGAACGACACTTGGTAGTCTACGGTTCCGCTCACTTTCTTGCGGCTTATTTTCCCAAGGTGTGTTATGCGCACTTTGTTCCAGTGAATGGGATATTTCTTGCGTCCCTTGCCGTGCTGGTAGCGTGATATGTCAATGCCGTAAATCCTTTCGGCCGTGTAGGTCAGGCGCTCGCCGCGGAATTTTCCTGCCTTCCATTCGCCTGTACGGGCTTTTCCGGCAGCGCTCATGGAGCATCCGAAGCCGCTGTAGAGTCCGTCTTTCCAGTTGCCGTTGTAGAAGCTGCCGTCCTTGCCGAAGTATATGCCGTGGCCTTCTTCCACCAGTTTGCCGTTAAACTCGCCGATGTATGTGCCTGCCGAGTCGTTTCTGATGCCTCTGACAAGCGAGTCGGCTCTCCACATACTCGTCACTGTGCGTCCCAGCGAGTCGGTGGTCAGGCCCAGTCCGTCGCGCTTTCCGTCTTTCCATTGTCCGCTGTAGACTATGCTGTCCTTAAATGTCAGCACGCCATAGCCGTTGTATTTGCCGCCCGAAAGTTCTCCGCGGTAGCAGTAGTCGCCGTTCTTCACGACGCCCGTGCCATCGGGAGTCTTTACCGAGCATGCCGACATGAGCAGCATTGCTGCGGTTGCAGCTATATAAATAAGTTTCTTCATGGCAGCAAGTTTTTAAGTGCGAGGCCGAAGTTTCCCGTGCCTGTTATTCTTCCGTTATAGCTTATGCCCATCATGCGGCCGTCCGACGTATATATGGCAGCCCCGTCTGGAGCCAGCATCGGCGGAATGTCGTGTCGGCTTTTGCCCGTTGCCTTGCCGCTGAATGTGGTCGCCTTTGCCCCAATGACGTCATAGCGGCTGAGCATGCAGCCCGGATATGATGCCACGATGATGCCTCTTTCTGCATCTGTCGCAGGCGTAAACCACTGATGAAGATACGTCGGCGATACATTGTCGGGCGTTTGCTTGTCTGATGTCTGTATTATTCTGAATGGCTTTTCGCTTGCAGGAGTTATCGTGTTGCAGGCTATTCTTACGGTGTGTCCTGCCGTGTCTTTATGCAGCAGGGTGTATTTGCTCACCAGTCTTATGGCTGCATTTTTGCCCGTTTGGGCTTTCCTGATGATTTCCAGGGCTTTTTCGGCCTGTTCTTTCTGCTGTTTCAGCCGTCCGTCAAGATAGGCCATCGTGTTGTATCCGTCGTCGTTTACGTTGTGGACGCTCAGATAGTATCTCAGTTCCTCGTCCTTTTTGCTTAGCGATTTTATAGCACTTTCAAGTCTTTCGGCCGTGTTCTTTATCACGTTTCCGATGTTCTTGTTTGCAGCTGCCAGTGTCTTGTAGGCCATGCTGTCTGGGTCGGTTGTCAGAATCATGCCGTGACACGACGGCATGAAGGCATACTTGTTCACCCAGCAGCCGTTGATTATGCTCCGCTTGGTTACCGACGAGTCGGCCGAAAGCATGATGTTGTCAGACATGCAGCTGTCTGTCAGCGCGTCGAACCATGCCACGGGCTTGCCCGAAACCGTGAGTTCGTAGTAAGACTTGTGCTCAATCAGCGCTGCCCCGCGTTCCATCTTTTTTGTTGAGCGCGGCATTAATGACATGACGTATATAACAACTACAATCGCCACCGGCACTGCCGGCAGCGATTGTAAGATTATACGTGATGTTCGCTTTCTGTTAGTCGATTTCTTCATCAGCCTCGTAGCCTCCCATCTCGCGGATTGCATTCTTCAGCATTGTGTACTGCTTGAACAGGTCGTTTACGGCCTCTTCGCCCTTTGTATAGTCGTGCATAGGGCTCTTCAGGTAGAAGCTGAGGAAGCGCTGTATGCCGTAGCGTCCGGCTCTTGCTGCCAGGTCGCTGAGCAGACAGAGGTCGAGCAGCAGCGGAGCTGCAAGGATAGAGTCGCGGCAGAGGAAGTTTATCTTTATCTGCATCGGGTAGCCCATCCATCCGAAGATGTCGATGTTGTCCCATCCTTCCTTGTTGTCGTTGCGTGGAGGATAGTAGTTGATGCGCACCTTGTGGTAGATGTCGCCATACAGGTCGGGCTGTTTGTCGGCTTTGAGTATTGTTTCGAGTGTAGACAGCTTGCTCACCTCCTTTGTACGGAAGTTCTCGGGCTCGTCGAGCACAAGACCGTCGCGGTTGCCGAGAATGTTGGTTGAGAACCAACCGCTCATTCCGAGGCAGCGTGTACCGATGATAGGAGCAAATCCACTCTTGACCAGTGTCTGTCCTGTCTTGAAGTCCTTGCCGGCGATAGGCATCTTGGTCTTCTCGGCCATTTCCCACATTGCAGGTATGTCCACAGTTGTGTTAGGAGCACCCATTATGAAGGGAGCGCCCTCTGCGAGTGCGGCGTAGGCATAGCACATAGACGGTGCGATGTGCTCGCGGTCGTCTTCCTTCATTGCTTTTTCAAGAGCGGCGAGCGTGCCGTGTACCGGCTCATATACAGGTACATAGATTTCGGTAGATGCAGCCCAGATAACAACGATTCTTGCGCAGCCGTTTTTCTCCTTGAACGAGCGTATGTCCTCGCGCAGCTGTTCAACCATTTCCCAGCGTGTGGCAGCGTCTTTCACGTTGTCGCCGTCGAGTCTTTTGGCATAGTTCTTGTCGAAGGCAGCCTTCATCGGAACTATCTGCTCAAGCTCTTCACGCACGGGGTTGATGTCTTTCTCCTTGAGCACCTCGGCATACATTGCTGCCTGATATGCGTTTTGGGGATAAACGTCCCATGTACCGAATACGATGTCGTTGAGGTTAGTAAGCGGAACGATGTCTCCGTATGCGAGATATTTCTTGTTTTCGCCTTTTCCGACGCGTATTTTGTCATACTGTGTCATTGAGCCTACAGGCTTTGCAAGTCCTTTGCGGGCCATCAAAACACCGGTCATGAATGTTGTGGAAACGGCTCCACAACCGACCACTAAAATACCCAGTTTACCTTCTGCAGGTTTTACGTTTGCCATTTCTGTTTCTTTTTAAAAATTTTTATTATTGTTTTTTATAATCAGTTCCTTTCGTTTGAATTGTGCAAATGTAATAAAAACTTTTTATGATTTATTGGTTTTTATATATTTTTGTATACTTTTCGTTGATTTTGCCTTATTATGCCGTAAAAAAGGTATATGCGGTTTGGTTTTTCTTTTGTAATTTTGTGGCGGCATTGAACAATGCTTACAAAAGGCTTTGCCGTTTATGGCATGTCTTTCTTGGGGCACCGGCTGTTTGTGCTGCCATGCAGGCGGAGTCGGTGCCATGCCGCAAGGGGTGTCAGTGGCCCGTTCCGGGCGTCTGACAATGAAGCCCCTGCATAGTTTACACCTTATTATATTATATGTTATGGCTAAATTTAATTTTGACGAGATAGTCGACCGAAGAGGGAGCGACTGTGTTAAATGGGACGAGACAGATGTCGACGGCATGCTGCCGATGTGGGTGGCGGATATGGACTTCCGCACGGCTCCTGCCATAATCGAGGCGCTGCAGCGCCGTGCCGCTCATGGTGTGTTCGGTTATGAGCATGTGCCCCAATCTTATTATGCGGCCGTAGTTGGCTGGTTTGCCCGCCGTCATGGCTGGACTTTCCGTCCCGAATGGATCATTTACACTACGGGAGTGGTGCCGGCTGTGTCGGCTGTCATCAAGGCCGTTACCGTGCCGGGCGACAAAGTGCTGGTTCAGACGCCCGTCTACAACTGCTTCTTCTCGTCTATCCGTAACAACGGATGCATAATAGAGGAGAACAAGCTGGTTTATTCCGACGGAACGTATTCTGTTGATTTTGAGGACTTTGAGCGCCGCGTGGCTGATCCTTCGGTAAAGGCTTTCTTGCTTTGCAACCCTCATAATCCGGCAGGAAGAGTGTGGACGCCCGACGAACTGCGCCGCATGGGCGAAATATGTCTGCGCCACGGAGTGTTCGTTATTGCCGACGAGATACATTGCGACATAGTGATGCCGGGTTATAAGTATACGCCTTTTGCATCGCTGTCTGACGAGTTTCTTGCAAATTCGGCCACATGTACGGCCCCGACTAAGACGTTTAACATTGCCGGACTGCAGATAGCCAACATCATAGCCGCCGATGACACTGTCCGTAAGAAGATCGACCGCGCGATAAATATCAACGAGGTGTGCGATGTCGGTCCATTTGGCGTGGTGGCTCTTCAGGCTGCATATAATGAGAGCGAAGGCTGGCTCGACGAGCTTTTGCCGTATATCAAGTCTAATTATGATTACCTTTGCGACTTCTTTGCTGCTCATATGCCTATGCTTAAGGTGCTTCGTCTTGAGGGCACTTATCTCGTTTGGGTAGACTGCACGGCGCTTGGCCGCACGTCTTCAGACATTATCAGCGAACTGAAGGACGGCGAAAAGCTGTGGCTTAACGGCGGAGATATTTATGGAGAAACCGACCGGCCGTTTGTCCGCATAAACATAGCTTGCCCGAGAGCAACGCTTGTTGACGGACTTAACCGCCTGTTACATTATGTAGAGCGCATCGTTAAATGATGCGCTCTTTTTGTATATGTTCATGGGCTTTTGGCGTTTCATTTTCCTGTTTGCGTAAGTTTCAGAAAGGGTAGCTTTTCTTTCCTTTTTCAAAAGTTATGCTTTTGCGTTCCGTTTGTTATCCTTTTATCGTGTAAAAGGTATGCTTTTGTCCCCTAAAAGGTGCCCTTTTGCAGACAGCCCTCTGATTGGTGTGTTTTGCACTTGGCATAAAGCCGGCTTAAAAAGCCTATAACGTCCATTCTGTCAGCGTTTTATGGCGTTGCTGACTGCCCGTATGGCTTGCCGCACAGCCTTGTATTAATCCTGCCGTTTATGAATATATCTGCTTCATGACAGGCTTGACCATAGCTTTGGCTGTCGTAACCGGCATCCGGCCGGCTGTTTTCTTCCTTTGGAATTCAAACACCTTTAAATTCTGCCATCGGTCTTTGAATTTTGCCATTCTCGTATGATTCTCATCCATCTTTGCCGGTTTTATTTCCCGTTCCTGTGTCATAAGTCTGCTTATTTCTTTTGTAAAATATAATAATGTGAATGGTGTAAGATTGTCACTCAATATGTAAACGACTGTTAAAATGTATCTAAAATTAAAACTTTTTTCAGAAAACATTTGGCGGTTTGGTGAAAACCCCGTACTTTTGCATCCGCTTTTGAGAGCTGACGCTCCCTGAGCACTGAAGAAAGAGATCTTTGAGATACTGAAATATACAGAGACAAGAGTAGTACAAGAAACATCCTGCGGACATGTTCTGCAGGGAGGGTAAAGAATGAAAACCGTTCAATTTCTGCCGTGATATATATAATATGTATCTGCGGTCAAATACTACCGGATGGCGTTCTGAGCGACAGACTAACTGACACGGCCTTCGGGCTTC
>NZ_LFQU01000014.1 GCF_001275135.1 Xylanibacter rarus
AAATACTCTATACATCTAATGCATTGTCCGGATTATATCGCCGGCCCAGTCTGCAAGCATCAGACTATACCCGTCAAAGCAATCACTGTTGCACCCGTCAGCCACAGAAGCAGCACAGAGCAAAATCTGCCTGTCTTCATCAGGAACAACATCTTTCAACCTGCTGAATGAAGCGACATAGTCGCCTGTATCATAATAATGTTTCATGCGAACTGTAAACCTGGCCGACTTAAAAAGTTCCGCAAGAACGCCCTTGTTCCGCGCATGAAGAAAATTGTGCAGACAAGCGTGATAAATATTACATGCCCCTATCTTTACTGCACTGCGTATATCTTCTTTGGTGAAAAAGACACCAAAGCTGTCAAGCGAACCAATGATAGGCTGCGTGTCAAGAAAGAGCTGAAGCAAATCAGACTTCTCCCATCCACGCAATTCCTCCGAACCGGCAACAAATCCACAAATCACGCGCTATACGCAAAATATTCAATAAAAAACTACTTTAAATGTTTCAACAAACAGCAACAAATACTGCCATGCATAAACAAACGGACAAGCCCCCACTTAGAAACGTCCTGTTCACTTGCAAACATACGACAAATCACCGGGGCGTCATTCTAATGACATTCGATCATCAGACAGCAAAAATACAAAGAAAACGAACACCCCACAATGAAAAGTTAAAATATTTTTCTTTGAGAATTACATTGACAAACTCATTCAAAAAGCCATATATATGCAAACATTATAAAATGCCTGCAAAAAAGAAAAGACATAAAAGCTGAAACCATCTGCAATTTCAGTAACGCTAAAGATGCCAAAACTCTAAAGGCTGATCTCGAAATGCTGATAATCTTTAGAGCGGCGCCATGCCCCACCCCATGTAAATCCGGCCTCGATAAACAGCTTGTATACCAGATCATTGCGGTCTATCTTATAAGGAATATCCTTACGCTTATCTCGGTTGAAGGCATAAGGGCGCCCTTCTTTCGGCTCAATAGTCCATGTGCCGTTGCTGTTCTTGCGGACATAAGGATTATAAAGCGCATTAATGTCTATTGCCAGTCCCTGACCATGCTTTGAAACTCGTGTCTTTGATCCTGTCATAAATCTGAAATTAAAGCACGAAGTGTTGTTGGCACGCATCGAGGCCTGATCGTCTGCGTCATAATCGTCGATGAGCACCATACGTTCAATGCGGTAACCTGAATCATAAAGTTTTCTGAAAATTCTCAACACCTTACCGGCTATAGCCCTGTTTACAACCATCTCTCCAAGCTGTGTCTGCCCCTTGGCATTACGGTGCAGCATCTTCAAATAGCACAGCTGGCTGCGCTTCATCGTGCAGTTGCGTTTCCACGACTTGAGCCACATGCGTTTGAACACCTTGTCACTAATATCTTCGCTTACAAAGCATCGGGATATGCCTACCGACTTGACATCTGAATCAGACACGACCGTGCCTGCACGCCATGACGACAGCCACAAAGGATCTGATGATGCAGCCTCTGCACTTACTGATGACAGACACGCTAGAAACAATACTACAAAAAACAATATTTTATTGACACCTTGCTTAAACATATTCTACTGATTAATCTGTAATTATTTACTTAGCCATAGCATGACGGAATGTCCATACGGCACAATCCGCCCAATATATTTTGTAGCACTTAAAAGCACATCGCGGCATTATGTCAGAATATTGGCACAAGCCTAATAAGCCCAACAATATTTTTTATGGCCAGAACGCACGTATAATTTCATCACCAAAAATCGTGCCATCGGCGTAAACATGAAACATCATATTTTGACAAAAATACAGAAGCCTCCGTATATTCCTCAAGGAGTTATAAGGATTAAGACAAACTGCTGTTTTTTTATATTGGCAAATTGCTGTAGATATTTTACCGACTCAGCAGGCAATGCCCATAAAGGCATACAGCAAGATGTCTACTGGAAACAATAAACAGACGGAATAAATGAATATACAAATTATACATGTCTCAATACGGATTAAAGACATATTAAACTCATTAAGAATGCGAATTACATAAAGACGGAAAAAGTAAAAATTTTACTTTTATAACATTGATAATATTTCATATAAAGAGAGAAAAACTCAATAGAAAGCAACAACTTACAAAATGAAGAAAACGGTAAAAAATCAGGACATGAGTTTTCTTTAATCTAGAAATCATAATGTTAATAGACATTTATTTTCTATCTGCATAGAGGTTAAATATTAAGACATATTTACATTTAGCATACACAAAAGTCAATAAAAAGGCACATTTTTAATTAAAACTCATGCATATTCAAGACATAAAAGCATGAGTTTGCCTTGCTAAATGAGCCGTTTCTGACCTCCAAACGGCATAGTAATATTTTTTAACTCTTCTTATCTTTACCAAAAAACAATGTAAGTCATTGTATATCAACATATTGTCATATATATACTATTTTTGATATTTTTCGCTCAAAATCATTGATTTGCAGAGAGCATGGCCACTCTGAGAGCGTTAAAAATAAAAAGTTTTCTGTCTGAATAGAGAATTATATTTACAAAACAGCGACAACGTAACAATGAAATTTCCATACAAAAAGAACGACAATAGACGAGACAATATAAAAAAACAGGAACAACTCAAACAGCAGACATCATAATTAAACAGAAAGAACCATTATACCAAAACAAAGATAAAGAAAAGCCACGAGCATCATATTCCCCAAAAGGAGGCACAGCAGAAATAAAAAAAGCAAAACAACCTTAAGACATAACAGAAGAAAGAAAACAAAAAAGCCGGCTCAAATGATGAGCCGGCCCTATTCTAAAATCTCTTTTTAAGAAAATTAAGCCTCAGCAGGTGCCTCTTCAGCAGAAGCCTCTGCATTTGCAGCAGCCTCGGCCTCAGCCTTAGCAGCAGCTGCAGCAGCCTTCTTCTCAGCTACCTTCTTAGCTATCTCCTCATTTACTTTCTTCTCAGCGTCAAGAGCTTTAGCAGCAGCGTCTTTCTTGCTCTTAGCCTCGTTTTCACGAATCTGGTCAAGACCCTTAACCTTGTTAGCTTTCCAAGCGTCGAACTTGCTCTGAGCTGCAGCCTCGTCGAAAGCGCCTTTCTTTACTCCACCGCGAAGATGCTTCATCATATAAACACCCTCACCTTTAAGGATATTGCGTACTGTGTCTGTTGGCTGAGCGCCAGTCTCAACCCAATAGAGAGCACGGTCGAAATTCAAATCTACCGTAGCAGGATTGGTGTTAGGATTGTATGTACCAATCTTCTCTGTAAACTTACCATCACGTGGTGCTCTTACATCTGCGATGACAATGCTGTAGAAGGCATAACCTTTACGGCCACCTCGCTGTAATCTGATTTTTGTTGCCATTTTTTATTTGTAATTAGGTTTGAATTTATGCTATCAACTCGTAATAGCGGCGCAAAGGTAATGCTTTTAGCTGATATAAGTGTTATTTTGCCTCGTATTAACTAAACATTTAACTATTTTTATTCAATATCCATGCCGGCATCACCTCTTAGAGCTGAAATTTACTGCTTAACCAGCTTCAGTCCGCACTCAAGACCATCCATTCCGCCTATAAGCGAAGCAGCTGTCTTAAGTGTTGAATTCTGTGACACAGAACCAAGTACGTTTACATACTCAAGGAGCTTTGACGCATTCATAACGATAAGAAGATTGTCGCCGTCAAGCTGTGTTGTTCCTACTATCTGTGAAATCTTGCCGCCGTACTTCAGCACAATGTTCTTATCCTCAATGGTGTATGTACCGGTAACTTTCTTTCCCATAAGCGTCTGGGTGAAGTTTCCCGACTTGTCAAAAGTCATGGTCACGCTGCCTTTCTTGAAGCCATAGCCTTCCAGCTTGCTCTTCAGCTGAGTTTCTACAGCTGAAGAAGCCACCTTTCCACCTATGTTCTTCAGCATGTCATCGCTCGACAGCACAACTGCCGGCTCTTCATAAACCCATGTGCCTATGATTTTATCCTCTGTAGCCACCTTGTTTGATGAGAAAATACTCGTAAGCGACGATAACAAGCCGCCAACGCCTGAATTGTCTGAAGATGTTGTCTCAGTGGTTGTCTTTTCTGATGAGCCACCAGACACTACATTTTTCAGGATATTACCCAAACTGATCTGAGCGTCGGCCTGAACCGTGAAAAACAATGCGGTGCATAACAATGCACCCTTAATAAACAACTTTTTCATTTCAATCCAATTTAATCATTTAAGTATATATGCCCCACTTGGGCTGTTTCTTTTCAATACATCTACCTTTAGCTGTGCCAAATCAGGATTACCAGAGCCTGCCAATCCCATTTCAACGGTCTTGCGGGCTAGTTCCGGATGATTGTTCTCCTCGCTTAAATGGCACAGCCACACATGATTGAGCCTGCCCGTGGCATTGGCTGCAAGACTTTGCGCACACAGTCTGTTTGACAGATGGCCATTGCCGCCGGCCACTCTCTTCTTAAGGTATTCGGGATATGGGCCAGTCCGCAGCATCTCTTCGTCATGATTAGCCTCAATGACCAAATAATCGGCGTCATTAATAGCCTTTGTCATTTCGTCGGTAACATGCCCGACATCTGTCATCAGGCAGAAATTGGTATTCTCGTACTTAATTTTAAAGCCTATATTGTCGCGACTGTCATGAGGCACATGAAATGCCGACACCGTGAAATCGTCCAAAACGATGTCCTTACCTTTCTCTATTATACGGACGTTTGCCGCATCTATCTTTTTCCTTACACAATAGTTGCTTCTTATACCCTCATGAACTTCTTTCGTGGCATACACAGGCACACCAAGACTGTTGCTGAAACTGCCTACAGACTTAACATGGTCTGCATGGTCATGAGTTATCAGCACATACCTTACGTTTTTTACACTAAGGCCATAATCATGAAAATATTTTTTTAGCTTTCTTATTCCTATACCGATATCAATAAGTATGCCGTATGTCTCGGTATATATATAATAGCAGTTTCCACAACTTCCACTACCGAAAGATATAAAATTAAGCATCTTGATATTTTTTGTCTGCAAATTTATAAAGAATTGACCATGGTACAAAAAAAAATGGTATCTTTGTAGAAAATTAATCAATATGAAAATATCTTTCCTGACTATCATTTGTCTATTAATTTTCGGTTCCTGTACAAAACATTATCAGTCGGAAGACGAGGAAAATATAATATCGGTGACTGACCAGTTTGCCTCAAATTATTTTAACTTTAAACTGAAAGAAGCCATACCCTTATGCACTCCGGAATCAGAAAAATGGATAAGGTTCATGGCAAGCAATATATTTCAGGAAGATATCGATGTGATTAACAATAACACTGAAAGCACCACGCATGAAACCGACGAGGTAAACTATGTGAACGACACACTGGCAACAGTGAAATGCGACGCATATAATGTCTTTAAGATAGACACTATAGGACGTCCCGGAAGAATATCAGAACACGAAGTATATAACATCAACGTGGTAAAAAGAGACGGCAGGTGGCTGATTAAAATGGAAGGCCCACTGCAAAGTGAAAAGCAAAATCGCGACTAAAATCAGGATGGAAGATGGCGTAATGTTCCTGCTGTGTGTCATAAGCCGGATTTATGGCCTTCATACCCATATCAAAACGAAGAATAAAGAAATCGAAATTGAGTCTTAAGCCCACTCCGTAAGCAACGGCTATCTGCTTATAGAAATCTTTAATGTCAAACTGTCCTCCGGGTTGTTCTTCGTAATACCTCAATGTCCATATATTACCGGCATCAACAAAAACAGCTCCATAAATCTTCCAGAACAGGAAAGAACGGAACTCAAGATTAATATCCAGCTTTATATCACCCGTCTGATTTATGAAGTCGATAGAGCCGTTTGTCCCCTTAAACTTTCCCGGTCCAAGTCCACGGACGCTCCATCCTCTCACAGAGTTGGCACCTCCTGAGAAATATCTCTTTTCAAAAGGCAAGACGCGGCTGTTGCCATAAGGATAGGCAATACCAAAACCAACATGAAAGGCAAGATTGTTACGTGAATCAAAACGGAACATGCGGGTATAGTCGAAATCTCCTTTCACATACTGAGCGAAAGCAATATTAAATAAGGTGTATTGATTGTCGCTGTTTACGCTGCTGCCGATCAGACGTGAAACACCGTTAAGAAGATTTCCTGCTGTCTCAATATTAAACTTATAGACTTCGTCGCCATTATTGTACGACATGCCAAAGCCTAGCTTCATTATGAACAGGTCTTCGTAATTATACCTCAAAATAGAATTTCTGCTGTCCACATCGTCAAGATATTCTTCTTTAAATGTTTTCGAAATCCATGGCATATAAATATAGTTCAGGTCTATAAGATCTACATTATATCTACGCCTGCGCTTAACGTCATCCCAACGATATCTCACACCGGCAGAAAAAACACGGCGATGAAATTCAGGACGGTTCTGCATATTATAACTGGCCGTCAACTCAGTTACGGCAGCCGACTGTCTCTTAAAATTCTTTGAAAGGAACGGAACCAACAGACGCGGAAAGACAAGTTTCGTCTCCAGACTATATTCTTCATAGTCCTGATTCTGATACCCCTCAAGACCTGTAATGGCCTCAAAAGCCCCGCGCAATTTTACACTAAACGTTTCAGCACCTTTGAAAAGGTTCTTATTCTCATAAGTAAGCGATGCTGCAGCTCCAAAGTCTCCGGCAGTGTTTGTTCCTTCAGGCTGAAAGATTACACTGTTTATCTTATTTGTGCTGATACCGATATCACAGTTAAGCTTATCACTGTCAGGAAGTTCGTTGAATCGTATATTTGTATATTTTACAATCTGGAGACGGCTGAATCTGTTATATGTTTTCTGAAGTGCTTCCGAATTAAAATATTCTCCCGGTTCTATAAGAGTATTCTCTTCAAGCACTGACTGGCGCAAAGGCACATAATTACGTTCGTCATTGCTGTAATATGTTACATCATTTATTTTATAACGGGTATGTGCCTCTTCAGGACTTTTGCTGTTGGCGGTATATTTATGCAAATGCAACGTAAGGTCAACATCGGTGCTTCCCCGCACCGAATCGGCTGAATATGTAATAAAATCCTTATGAAACTTATAATATCCGTTGTTATTTAAATATTTTGTCAGTGCCTTTCGCTCATTGTCAAGTTCGTTTGTCAAGAAAGGCATACCTACACGTAATCCAGGCTTAAAGCCTCCCTCTTCACCAGTATTCAAGAATTCCGCAATTTTATCATCTTGAATATCATAACTGACAGAACTTATGTGATACAAAGGACCCGGATGAAGGTTATAAACAACAACAACTTTCTTTTCTTTTTAAAGTCGAGGTTATAATCTACGGTAGCCCTAAGGTATCCAAGACCATGCAGCACATTCTCTAAATCAGAGCATGTCATGGCTGTCTGAAGAGAGTCAAACAGAACAGGGTCTTCGCCTAAATCACGAAGTTTTTTGTTTATCCATTTAGTGGAATCCTTGCCGGATAACGCATAAGTGCCGAGAGGTATCTTAAACAGGGAGAACCACTTTGAATTGCCTTTCTGCCTTATATATGCCTTAAGTCTGTCAGGATTGACGTCCTTAACATCAGACTTTATCTCTGCATCATCCAAAAGGAACTTTCCTTCCGGTATGAACTTCGATGCAGAACACCCTGACAGCACCAGCACGACAATCAAGAGCGAAACAAATAAAGAAATATATTTAGATACCTGTTTTATCATTTAATGCAAATTTCAAGTTGCAAAAATAATAAAATTTTAGTACTTTTGCCAACGTTATTACAATGAAATTGGTATAACGGCAATAAGTTTAGACCAACCGGTCTGAAAAGATTTGCGTAAAGATTATTTATATTTAATATAATGTCAGACACAAACACCATATAACAATAAATCCGTCAACACCATGATTTCAAAAAATCTCATTAAATATATACGTTCACTCGAACTTAAGAAAAACAGACAGAAAGAAGGTGTCTTTGTGGCAGAAGGCCCTAAAGTTGTAGGAGACTTATCGGAGATATATAATCCGGAACGTCTTATTGCTACAGAAGAATGGTATAAAGCTAACAACAAAAGCGCAAGGCCACAAGACGTGACGGTGACAGACGATGAGCTAAAGAAAATAAGCTTCTTACAGCATCCACAGCAAGTGATGGGAATATTCAAGATACCTACCCATACTCTGGACATCAGTATATGTGAACGCGAACTCTGCCTTGCACTTGACAGAGTGCAAGATCCGGGCAACCTCGGAACTATCATAAGAATAGCCGACTGGTTTGGCATTTCAACAATATTTTGCAGCAACGATACAGCCGACGCTTATAATCCTAAAGTAGTACAGGCAACAATGGGAAGTATCGCTCATGTAAACATAATCTATACAGACCTGAACGAAATTATAGAAAATAAACCGGCTAATGCATTGGTATACGGAACAGCATTAAACGGGACCGACATATACGCACAGGAGCTGACTCCAACAGGAATTATAATCATGGGAAATGAGGGCAACGGAATATCCCAACAGATATTGTCAAAGGCTGACAGATCGCTATTCATACCTTGTTACCAAAAGAACAAGAAAGCAGACAGCCTGAATGTCGCAATGGCAACAGCGCTCACATGTGCAGAATTCAGGAGACAGACAAAAAATAGCGACAGCAATAAACAGCAAAAAGCCGAATAGACGACAAAGTGTCATCATTTCAGAAGTTAAAGTGCAATTCCGACACATTGGCAATGTCAAAATGTAGCAGTAACATTAAATCATACAAAAATTAAAAAGCTATAAATTATTGTTTCATTAAATAATTATATGTATATTTGCACATCTTATAAAACCTATAAAATATGAAAATTTCACGTATAGAGCATTTAGGAATAGCCGTACAAAGCATTGAAGAGGCTTTACCTTATTTTGAAAATGTATTAGGACTGAAATGTTATGCAGTCGAAGAAGTTGCAGACCAGAAGGTTAAAACAGCTTTCTTGAAATGCGGAGAAGTAAAACTCGAGCTTCTCGAGCCAACATCACCCGACAGTACAATACAGAAATGGCTCGACAAAGGCAATCACGGAGTACATCATGTAGCATTCTGCATTGAAGACGGTGTAAGCAATGCTTTGGCTGAATGCGAAAGCAAAGGCGTACGTCTCATTGACAAGGCTCCAAGACCAGGTGCAGAAAAACTGAACATCGCGTTCCTGCATCCGAAATCAACATGCGGAATACTTACAGAACTCTGTGAGAAATAATAATTCTTTTATTAAAAATTAAAGAGGGACGACAGGGAATTAAAGACAATGTGAATTTCAATTAATATTGAATTTTGCCTTTAATTCCTTGTGCTATTATAGCACCGCTTTAAATCTTAATATGAATAAAAACGCTAAAAACATAAAAAATACATTCAGAAATCATGAGTAAACAAGTAGAAAAAATCAAGGAGCTTATCGCTAAACGCGAGCAGGCTCGTCTCGGTGGCGGCGAAAAAGCTATTGAGAAACAGCATGCACGTGGAAAATACACAGCCCGCGAACGTATAGATATGTTGCTTGATGAAGGCAGTTTTGAAGAAGTTGACATGTTCAAGCTTCACCGTTGCACAAACTTCGGCATGGAAAAGAAACAGTATCTTGGAGATGGCGTTGTTGCCGGAAGCGGAACAATTGACGGCAGACTGGTATATATTTTTGCACAGGATTTCACCGTAAACGGCGGTTCACTCTCTGAGACCATGGCCCAGAAGATATGCAAAGTTATGGACATGGCAATGAAGATGGGCGCTCCTGTAATTGGTATTAACGACTCTGGCGGTGCCCGTATTCAGGAAGGTATCTGCGCACTTGCCGGTTACGCTGAAATATTTGAAAGAAACATTCTTGCATCTGGTGTTATACCTCAGATTAGCGGTATCTTCGGACCGTGTGCCGGAGGTGCGGTTTATTCACCGGCATTGACAGACTTCACTCTGATGATGGAAAATACATCATACATGTTCTTGACAGGTCCTAAAGTTGTTAAGACTGTAACAGGTGAAGACATCGACCAAGAGCACCTCGGAGGCGCAAGTGTACACTCTACAAAGAGCGGTGTTACACACTTCACAGCTTCTACAGAGGAAGAGGCAATGGAAATGATCAAGACATTGCTGAGCTACATTCCGTCTAACAACATGGAAGAGGCTCCCCGCAAGGAATGCAATGATCCGATCAACAGAATGGAAGATTCTCTGAATGAGATCATTCCTGAAGATCCGAACATGGCATACGACATGTATAAGGTTATTTCAGCAATTACCGACGACAACGAATTCTTTGAGGTTCAGCCTAAATTCGCAAAGAACATCATCGTTGGTTTCGCTCGCTTCAATGGTCAGAGCGTAGGTATCGTTGCTAACCAGCCTTCATGCTACGCGGGTGTACTCGACGTTAACGCCAGCCGCAAAGGTGCACGTTTCGTTCGTTTCTGCGACGCATTCAACATTCCTATCGTAAGCCTTGTTGACGTTCCTGGATTCCTCCCGGGTACAGGTCAGGAGTACAATGCAGTTATCCTCCACGGAGCACAGCTGCTTTATGCTTACGGCGAAGCCACTGTTCCAAAGGTAACAGTTACTTTGCGTAAGAGCTATGGCGGAAGCCACATCGTTATGGGCTGCAAGCAGCTGCGTACAGACATCAACTATGCATGGCCTTCTGCTGAAATCGCAGTTATGGGTGCAAGCGGTGCCGTTGCAGTCCTTTGCGCTAAAGAAGCAAAAGAGCACGAAGATCCGAAGGCATTCCTGGCAGAAAAAGAAGAGGAATACACAGAGATGTTCGCTAACCCATATCAGGCAGCTAAATATGGCTACATTGATGATGTTATAGAACCGCGCAACACTCGTTTCCGCATCTGTCGCGCCCTTGCTCAGCTTGCTACAAAGAGAGATGGTCTTCCTGCTAAGAAGCACGGAAACATTCCTATGTAATTGTTTCAAAACTTAAATGTCAGTGACAATGAAGAATAACGAAGTATATGCCGCCATAGCACTAGCCTTGCACGAATACAACGGAAATAACGTGCACGACAAAGAAGCTGGTGTCATTACAATAAAGAGCAAGCACTCCGAATGGGAGTCTCATATACTCACAATGACGCAACATCCTTAAGAACAAAACAATATGAAAGAATATAAATATACAATCAACGGCAACAAATATGAAGTTGCAATAAACAGTATAAACGACAATATTGCCAACGTTGTTGTCAACGGTGAAGAATACGAGGTTCAGATGGAGAAGGAACCGGAACCCGTAAAGAAGAAAGTTGTTGTTCGCCCTGTAGCACAGCCCGAGGCAGAAACAGCTTCTGCTCCAACATCAACCAACAAAGTAGACCTGAACAATGCTGTAAAGTCACCGTTACCAGGTGTAATAACAGAAATAAAGGTGAAAGTTGGCGACGAAGTAAAAGCCGGAGACACCGTTGTTGTTCTTGAAGCTATGAAGATGGCTAACAATCTTGACGCAGAAAAGAGCGGCAAGGTTACAGCTGTCCTTGTAAAAGAGGGTGAAAGCGTTATGGAAGACACCCCGCTTATAGTTATTGAATAATCAGTCTTAAACTACCAAGGCCTTCGGGCTTTGGTAGAAAAAAAATTAAAGCGGAAACAATGAAAAAGATAATTCATGTTTCCGCTTTTATTGTATCTTAGTCTTAAACAAAAAATCTGTCTACTGATTTACCACACTTACTTGACCAGTCTGTTGTTCTCAGGAAAGACCACCGTTGGCTTAAAATGCTTAGCCTCTTCAAAATCCATCAATGCATAAGCAATGATTATAACGGTATCACCGACCTGGCATTTTCTTGCAGCCGCACCATTGAGACAGATACAACCGCTGCCACGTTCACCTTTTATTATATATGTCTCGAGACGCTCACCATTATTATTATTAACAATCTGAACCTTCTCACCTGCAATAAGATTAGCTGCATCCATAAGATCCTCATCAATGGTTATGCTGCCCATATAATTAAGGTTGGCCTCAGTAACCTGAACACAATGCAACTTACTCTTTAAAACTTCTATCATCATAATTCTATATATCGTTATAATGTTCAAGCACGAAAGAATCCTACAACTTCGGCTCCTTAAATTTAATATGGTCAATAAGACGCACAGGACGTGAGCCGCAGTAAACAGTTATACAACCTACGACATAGTCAGAGTCAGACCATTCGTTTACAGGCAAAAGAGTATCACCGTCTACAATCTCGAAATACTCAACGTCAAGTCCGTCGACAGCATTTATTGCACCAACAACAAAATCGTGAGTTTCTTTTACACTGTGATTTGCGCTATATTCAACACCTTCGCTCAGCGCCTTGAATATAACAGGAGCAATTGCACGTTCATCTTTTGAAAGGAGCGCATTGCGTGAAGAACGAGCCAGTCCGTCTGCATCGCGGACTATAGGACATTCAACAATGTTCACCTTCAAAGACAAAGCCTTAACCATAGCTTTAATTACAGCTATCTGCTGCCAGTCTTTCTCTCCGAAATAAGCTCTGTCCGGATTTACGATATAGAATAATCTGCTTACAACCTGACATACACCATTAAAATGTCCTGGGCGATGTGCGCCCTCCATTACGGTAGAAACCGGAGGATATTCAAAGTGACGTGTATCAGGAACAGGATACATCTCCTCAACAGAAGGCACAAACACATAATCGGCATGAACCTTCTCCAACAGTTTACAGTCGTCCTCAACAGTCCGAGGATATGATTTTAAATCTTTAGGGTCATTAAACTGTGTTGGATTAACGAAAACAGAAACTACCGTAATATCATTATCCTCTACACTTTTCTTAACCAAAGACGCATGTCCCTCATGCAGGGCGCCCATTGTGGGCACCAGTCCCACAGTTTTCCCGGCTTTACGGTCGGCAAACAAAGCGTTTTGAAGTTCTACTATTTTATGAAATACAATCATTGTATAAATGTTTAACACCTCGAAATTGAGGTGCAAAATAACAACAAATTTCTTAAATAAAAAAGAATAATTAAAAAAATATGCCAATAAGAGCAGGCATTTCTCTAAGTTTATAAAAAAAGTTACCCGTATACGAAGTTTTTTTTGTACCTTTGCAAGGATAAAAATTAACATCATGAAGGCAAAAAAGGTATTATTTATAAATCAAGAGATTACTCCTTATGTTCCTGAAAGCGAAATGTCAAATTTAGGCCGTCAGATACCTCAGATCATACAAGAGAAAGGATATGAGATACGGACGTTCATGCCTAAATGGGGAAATATCAACGAAAGAAGAGGACAGCTTCACGAGGTAATCCGTCTGTCAAGAATGATGTTGATTATCGACGAGACAGACCATCCGCTTATTATCAAGGTTGCCTCAATACCTGCAACAAGAATCCAAGTTTATTTTATTGACAACGAGGATTACTTTACAAAGAGGCTTATGGCAAAAGACGAGAACGGAGTTGAATACGACGACAACGGCGAGCGTGCAATATTCTTTGCACGTGGCGTGCTTGAAACCGTAAAGAAGCTGCGCTGGACACCCGACGTAATACATTGTCAAGGCTGGATGTGCTCAGCAATTCCGCTTTATGTAAAAACAGCATACAGGGAGGAACCGTCGTTTGCTAACACAAAAGTTGTTACATCCCTTTTCTCTGAAGAGCTGAAAGGCGGACTCGGCGAAAAATTCAAAGACAGCATAGCCTTCCGCGACGTGAAGTCTGACATTCTGGATAACTACAACAAAGACTTCAGTTTCATGGATTTAGAGAAACTTGCAATTGACTATTCAGACGGAATAGTCAAAGTTGGTGCTGACGTAAATCCTGAAATAATAAAATATGCAACTGAAAAGGGTCTGCCCGTAATCAGCCATCCGGAAAAAGAGGAAGACATCTGCCAGACATATCAAGAATTTTACGATAAAATATTCGACAGCATTTCAGAATAACATACTATTGTTTCATTAGATTAAACTTTCAATGAAAACTATTATCTATACTGTCATTGCAATAATGTCCTGCATAACGATTGCATCATGCGATGACACTACCGATTCTATCGGCAACTCTTTAACAGACAATATGGATATGTTGAAAGTAACAACTGACACTTTCAACGTTGCAACAAGGTCTATTGTAGCAGACTCAGTCTTGTCACGAAGCACAACTGGATATCTAGGTAAAATACGTGATATAGAGACAGGGAATTATATCACCGGTGACTTTATGGCACAGTTCAGCACACTGGAAAACTACAAGCTTCCTGAGAAAGACAGCATTGTAAGTCTGCAGGACGGAGAAGTCATAGCCGATTCATGCAGCATAAGACTCTTCTATACCGACTATTACGGCGACTCATTGGCTACAATGAATATTACTGCTTATGAGATGAACGAGCCGATGAAAGAGGGTGTGAAATATTATTCAAACTTCGACCCTATCGCGGAAGGACTTATCCGCAACGACGGCATGAAGGTAAACAAGACGTACACTCTGACCGACCTGAGCATAAGCGACGAAGACAGAGCTGACGAAAGCAGCTATACACCTAATATAAAAATAAACCTGAACAAGCCTTACACAGACAAGAATGGTGTAACCTATAATAATTATGGTACATATATTATGCGTATGTATTATGAGGATCCCGACAGGTTTAAAAATTCATATAACTTCATTCATGAGGTATGCCCAGGCTTCTATTTCAAGACCAACGACGGCATCGGCTCAATGGCTTACATAACAGTCAGTCAGCTGAACATCTATTTCAGATACCTCAACGACTCTACATACGTAGGTACAACCTCGTTCTCTGCAACCGAGGAGGTTCTTCAGACAACAAATATATCAAATGACAAGCAGAACATTGCTGACCTTGCAAACGACAACACTTGTACATATCTGAAAACTCCGGCAGGAATATTCACAGAAATCACATTGCCTGTGGACGAAATAACAGAAAACCACAGCAATGACACAATAAATACGGCAAAGATATCGCTTACACGAATCAACAACAATACTCACGACGAGTATTCTCTCAGCGCGCCTTCCACACTGCTGATGATACCGAAGGACAGCCTGTATACGTTCTTTGAGAACGGCGATAATGTTGATTATAAGAAATCATTCATTGCGACATACAGCTCGTCGACAAACCAGTATACATTTAATAATATATCAGGCATGATAACATATATGGCTGACATAAAGAAAAAAGGACTGGCTGAGAATTCAAACTGGCTGAACGAACATCCCGACTGGAACAGAGTTGTGGTAATACCTGTATCGGTAACGACAAACTCGTCGAGCCAAATTGTAAAGATTGTGCATGACATGAGTCTGACAAGCACAAAACTTGTTGGCGGCAGTGAAAACCCATACGAGCCGATAAAGATAAATGTTATTTACAGTAAATTTAATCACGAGTAATGGCCGACAATTATCTGGAAAAGCATCAGCTTGAATATGAGAAGAGAAAAGCTGAATGGCTAAGAAAAAAGAAACATCTGCCTAAGATAAAGAAAACATCTGTAAACAATTCATATTAAATAAGTATAACCGGACTGCTCTAATTAAAGAACAGTCCGGTTATTGTTTTATATGACATACAATAAACAAGCAACCTTAAACATAACATTACAATATTACTACGTGCAGAAAGCAGATGACATTTTGGCTGTTTAATTCAAATATATAATAACATAATGTAAAATCAGGATTGTCCATAAAAATCACCAAACTAGAAACAGAAAGCTGAAAACTTGATAAAACAAGCCCTTATTTCTGCCGAAATAAGTAAAAATAAGACCATCAAACAGCCAGGTCTGTGAGTATTCAGACCAAATACAGTATGTTATCCATCACAAATAAGTAAGTTTAATCATGCAAACAAGTACATTTTAAATCACAAAAAGCCGTCTTTTAGACTGTAAAAGGGCATGTTTTGCAATATTGAATGCCAATAATTAATGCACGACTCAATCCATCTTCGCATAAAAGATTGGCATTCAACGACTTACATATGCACAGCATTTTATTGCAAAAATACCTGTCAAAAGCCGGAATAAATTATTCGCTCAAGAAATGGTCTGCTATTAAAACACAGAAAGATACAGAAATATCGATTTTCAGAACATTCTGTCAAAACGCATATTCACAGAAATGCATTCTCCGGAAAGTATATAAAATAAAAGAGGTATCAGACAAGTTAATCTATTGTCCGATACCTCTATATGAAACAAATTGCTTATCCAATTACTTTAAAACGTGCAAATTTTAGCAGCAGTTGCTTTACACCGGCATTCTTAAACTGCACAGTAGCCTTTGTATTTTCACCCACACCTTCAAGTCTTATAACAGTTCCAATACCAAACCGCTCATGCTCAATCACACTGTTCTCCTTCACCTGGCTTGAATTTGCCATCGACTTTTTAGCAGAAACAGCGCTTGATGCTGCAGCCTGAAGACGCCTGAAACGAGGCGAAAATGTATCAGACACAGGAGGAACGTCACGATGAACAGCTTCACGCGGCTTAGGATCAGCCTTAAACTGACTAGCCACAGGCCGGCTGTTCTGCCACCTGTTGTCAGAAGAAAATAACGAGCCTCTGGAAGAATAAGAAGATGTTGCCCTCATAAATATATCCTTGGCATCTTCAACGTCAACAAACTCAGGCGAGATGTCTGTCAGAAAACGGCTCGGCGACTCCATCTCAACCTTTCCATATCTGTAACGGTTCTTTGCGTATGTCAATATACAATGGCGTTCTGCACGCGTTATCGCCACATAAAGCAGTCGTCTCTCCTCCTCCAGTTCACGCCTGCTGCCCATCGACAGAGAACTCGGAAAGATATTCTCCTCCAGTCCAACGACAAATACCACAGGGAATTCAAGTCCCTTGGCGCTATGCACAGTCATCAGCGACACACGTTCACCATCAGCTCCGTCGTCGCTCTCCAGGTCTGTCTGCAATGACACTTCCTGCAAGAAGTCTGTAAGATGAACCTCATCAGCACGGCCTTCTTCTTTCCTGCCTTCAACAAACTCCTGTATACTGCCAAGCAATTCCTCGACATTCTCCTGACGGGCTATGTTTTCGGGAGTCTTATCCTGATATATGTCTGCAGAAATACCGCTGGCCTTGACCACTTCAACACCTAGAGCATAGGCATCAACCGTTACAAACTTCTCAATAAAACTACTTATCAGACACCTGAAGGCATCCAGCTTTGTAAGCGTGGCTTTGCTTGGATTAAATCCGTACAAAGCAGGTTCACATATCACACGCCACAAGCTCACTCCATTTGCGGAGGCCACAGCGGCAATCTTTGCCACAGTGCTGTCGCCTATTCCACGCTTAGGATAATTTATAATTCTCTTAAAAGCCTCCTCGTCGTCAGGATTTACAACAAGGCGAAAATACGCTATGACATCTTTTATCTCCTTACGCTGATAGAAGCTGAGTCCGCCATAAATTTTATAAGGAATGCTCACCTTTCGCATGGCTTCCTCAAAACTTCTGCTCTGTGAGTTTGTTCTATATAGCACGGCAAAGTCATTATATCCGCATCTGTCAGCCCGCTTTATCCGCTTAATCTCATTGCAAACGATAATAGCCTCTTCACGGTCGCTGTATGCCGGTTTAACTGAAAGTTTATCACCATCGGCATTGCAGCTATAAATATCTTTCGGTATCTGCCGTTCATTGTGACGTATCAGGCTGTTTGCCGCCTGAACAATACGTTTTGTACTGCGATAGTTACGCTCCAGCTTGAACAGACGCGTTCCTGCAAACTGCTTCTGAAAATCAAGGATGTTGTCTATGTTTGCACCTCTGAAGGCATAAATACTCTGTGCATCGTCACCTACGGCACAAACATGCATGTGCTCTTCAGCCAACAGCCATACAATCTTCTGCTGTACGGAGTTTGTATCCTGATACTCATCAACAAGAACATACTTAAAGCGTTCAGAATATTTCTTGCGTATATCAGCGTCAGAAACAAGCAGACGATATGTATTTATTAGCAAGTCGTCAAAATCCATTGCATTCGCCTTCTTGCAGCGCTCGCAATACGCCGAATATATAGCCGACACAGCCGGCACTTTCTGTTCAGCATCACGTTCTATCAGGCTTCGGGTCCTGGCATATTCATCAGGAAACATAAGATTATTCTTAGCCATACTTATTCGCGCATGAACAGACGCCGGCTTATACACCTTGTCATCGAGTTGCATCTCCTTGATAATGGCTTTAATCAGACTCCTCGAATCACTCTCGTCATATATTGTAAAGTTGCCTGCGTAGCCAAGTCTTTCTGCCTCAACACGCAAAATACGCGAAAATATGCTATGAAAAGTTCCCATATACAGATACCTTGCCACCTCTTCGCCAACAAGCCCTCCTATTCGCTGCTTCATTTCATTTGCAGCCTTATTGGTAAAAGTAAGTGCAAGAATATTCCATGGCTTCATGCCAAGGCTCAATAAATATGCTATTTTGTATGTCAGCACACGGGTTTTGCCTGAACCGGCTCCGGCAATAACAAGCGACGGTCCGTCACAAAACTCCACCGCTGCACGCTGGCTGTCGTTCAGCTCATCAAGAAAGGTACAATCCATTATTTGCAATTACATTTAATTTTCATGCCGCACAAACAAATCAAAACGCAAGACGCATGCGCTGCCGGCAATATAAATATTAGGCTAAATTATTAGTCAGAACCGTCATCATACAATTGTTGCTGCTGTGTATTATCTCATATTGCGATACACGCCGCCAGCAGATGTCGAAGGGTCGATATCTTCTCCTTCTTTTGGAAAAGATGGTATAAACTTCATTTGCTGCTCTATCTGACGCTTACGCTTAAGCATATATCCGCTCGGATCTTTTGAACTGAATTTAAGCGGATTGGGCAAAGTGGCAGCTATTAGAGCACATTCGCCTCTAAACAAGTCAACGGCATCCTTGCCAAAATTGTCCTCAGCAACAGCCTGGGCGCCATAAATGCCGGGGCCCATCTCTATCGAATTAAGATAAACTTCCATTATCCGCTGCTTGCTCCACATCAGTTCTATCAGCGTTGTAAAATAAACTTCGAAACCTTTGCGTATCCATGAACGGCCCGGCCACAGGAACACGTTCTTTGCAGTCTGCTGCGATATGGTGCTTGCGCCACGCTTTTTCTTGCTCAACATATTATGTTCCACGGCTTTTTCTATCGCCTTATAATCAAATCCGTGATGAAGCAAGAAGCGCTGGTCTTCACTTGCCATAACAGCAACCGGCAGATGAGGTGATATTTTATCCAACGGCACCCAATGATGATGCATCTTGATACTTTCACCGTCCTTTATCTGCTCTGCACAACGGATAAACATCAGCGGCGTGAAATATACGGGAATAAAACGCAACAATACAACAGCAAGAATGGTGGAGCCAAAGAAAGCTACCACCATCCAACGTATTATGCGGCTCAGAAATCTGAACTTGCTCATCTAATAAGTATCAAAAATTAGTTCAATGTTCCGTTATTTGCAGCGTCAATCATCTCCTGGCTTGCATACAGATATACCTCAACACGACGGTTCTGAGCCTGTCCTGCTGATGTTGAGTTATCAGCTACAGGATTAGCAGAGCCATAGCCCTGAACTTTCTGAATCTGATTTGAACTAACGCCACATGACTTCAAATAAGAAGAAACAGCCTCAGCACGTTTCTGACTCAGAGGAACGTTTATTGCATCATTACCAGTTGAATCAGTATATCCCTGAATGTCAACCGAACATGTGCTGTTATTCTTCAATACGCTAGAGAACTTTGCAAGCTCATTCTTTGATGCTGTGTTAAGGTCTGCCTTATTCAGAGCGAAAAGAATACCAGAATCAAATGTCACCTTTACAGCCTTCAGACCATTTGCGTCAGTAACTTCTTCTACTTTGGCATTCTCGAGCTGAGCCTCAGCCTCTTTCTTTACTTTATCCATGTGGTTGCCGATCAAAGCACCGGTACCGGCACCTACTGCAGCACCTACTGCGGCACCTACTGCTGTGTTGCCGGCTATTTTACCAATAATACCTCCGACCAATGCTCCACCACCAGTTCCGATTAACGCACCGGTTCCAGCCTTTGTACTACAACTTACTACAACAGCCGCGCAAAGGGCAAATATTACAACTTTAATTTTCTTCATAATCTAAAATATTTAAAAATTCACATAGACAAAAGTACAATTTTTTTTATACTAAACAATATTAAAAACATGTTTTTATAATTAAAACCACATAATGATATTAATAATGTATTAAATTGAACATTTTTTAACCTAACATATTGATTTAATTACAACATTTTTTTAAAAGAACATGAAGCTGCAATATCACACAAAAACCTATACAATGCACCGGAAGATAAAACAAAGTATGCATCTGTCTATGACAAATATAAATTATTTTATTTAAAATAATCACCAAAGACATTTGTGTTGTCAAGCTGAGCATGATTTAATTATCATAAAATATCTTTCTTACACTATTTTATTAGCATAATTCAGCTATTTTTAGTAAGTTTGCAGTCAAATTAGAATAAGAAAGCAATTTTTATCATGGCTAAAGAACTAAAAGAACTGACAAAAAGAGCTGACAACTACAGTCAGTGGTATAACGACCTTGTAGTAAAGGCTGACCTGGCCGAGCAGTCTGCCGTGCGTGGATGCATGGTAATCAAACCTTACGGCTATGCAATTTGGGAAAAGATGCAGCACCAGCTTGACCTGATGTTTAAAGAAACAGGAGCACAGAATGCATACTTCCCGTTGCTTATCCCGAAATCATTCCTTTCAAGAGAAGCCGAGCATGTTGAAGGATTCGCAAAAGAATGTGCCGTTGTTACACATTACCGCTTACGCGCAAAAGAAGACAAAAGCGGCGTTGAAGTTGATCCCGCAGCACGTCTTGAGGAAGAACTGATTATACGCCCAACATCTGAAACCATTATATGGAATACATACAAAAACTGGATTCACTCATGGCGCGATCTGCCACTGATGTGTAACCAGTGGTGCAACGTGATGCGCTGGGAAATGCGTACACGCCCGTTCCTCCGCACATCAGAGTTCTTGTGGCAGGAAGGCCACACTGCACATGCCACACGTGAAGAGGCTGAAGCAGAGGCACAGAAGATGCTTCATGTATATGCCGACTTTGCAGAACAGTGGATGGCTGTACCTGTTGTTCAGGGTGTAAAGAGCGAAACAGAAAGATTTGCCGGAGCTCTTGACACTTACACTATTGAGGCAATGATGCAGGACGGCAAGGCCCTGCAAAGCGGAACAAGCCACTTCCTTGGTCAAAACTTTGCAAAGGCATTCGACGTTACTTATCTTAACAAAGAGAACAAGCCTGAATATGTCTGGGCAACATCATGGGGTGTTTCAACACGTCTCATCGGTGCATTAATAATGACTCACTCTGACGACAACGGACTGGTTCTGCCTCCGAAACTCGCTCCTATTCAGGTTGTTATTATCCCTATTACAAAGGGCGCCGAACAGCTGCAGGCCATCACCGAAAAGCTTTCTCCGATTATCACTGCTCTTCGCAATGCCGGAATATCTGTTAAATATGACGATGCCGACAACAAACGCCCGGGCTTCAAGTTTGCAGACTATGAACTCAAAGGTGTTCCTGTACGTCTTGTTATGGGCGGACGCGACCTCGAGAACAACACTCTCGAAATTATGCGCCGCGATACTCTTGAGAAAGAAACAGTTCCCGTTGACGGCATAGTTGAACGAGTTGAAAATCTGCTGAAAGAAATTCAGGACAACATGTTCAAGAAAGCCAAAGCTTATCGTGATGCCCACATTTATGAATGTGACAACTACGATGAGTTCAAGGAGAAGGTAAAGGAGGGAGGCTTCTTCCTGTGCCACTGGGATGGTACCGCAGAAACAGAAGCAAAGATAAAAGAAGAAACTCAAGCTACGATAAGATGTGTGCCTTTCGGCGTTGAGCAAACACCTGGAACAGACATGGTTTCAGGCAAGCCTGCAAAATGCAGAGTTATTATTGCACGCAGCTATTAATTGCTTAGAAATATGAATATGAGAATGCAGAGGTGATTATACCTTCTTGCATTCTCATATTTTATTCTGATACTTTTCAAAAACACGTAAAACTATATTTTTCCATGAGTATTTTTATTGAATACATTGTACGCCTGCTTAATTTCATAGCACCCAAACAGTGTGTCGTATGTGGAAAAAGACTTACTATAAGCGAAGACGTTATCTGTGCTGTATGCAACCTGCACATGCCAAGAACGTTATTCTCAAAAAATCCCTATGAAAACAAAATGGCAAAACTTTTCTGGGGGCAGATTAAGATAGAAAAGGCTGCAGCATTGTTCTTCTACGAGCCACATTCAGAAATGAGCCGTATAATACTTTCTTTAAAATATTTCAACCACCCGGAAACAGGCGAACTTATGGGGCGTATGCTGGCAGAAGAGATAAGACAAGACGGATTTTTTGACGGCATAGACCTGATAATTCCTATACCTTTGACAAAGAAAAGGCAAAGGGAACGAGGATATAATCAAAGTATGGAAATTGCCAGAGGAATAAACGAAATAACTAAAATAAAGATTGTCGGCAATGCCGTAAAAAGAAAATCATTTAAGCAAAGCCAGACAAAAATGAACCGCTGGCAACGACAGGACAACGTTAAGGACGTTTTCAGCATAGATAAAGAACATGACCTTGACGGCAAACATATTCTGCTGATTGATGATGTCGTTACAAGCGGTTCAACAATAATATCATGTGCGCAGAAAATCT
Organism: Xylanibacter rarus; assembly: GCF_001275135.1. GTDB lineage: Bacteria > Bacteroidota > Bacteroidia > Bacteroidales > Bacteroidaceae > Prevotella > Prevotella rara. The sequence continues at coordinate 22,932 of NZ_LFQU01000014.1, forward strand.
CAGCACACTATAATAACATAAAATTCAGTGTCTTATCTTTAGGCTTTACCAAAAACTGAGCTAAAACAAGCACATTCCGGCACGTAAGCAGAATCAGTGGCGGTCTCTGCTAATGTTCAGTTCAGAATATTTTTTATGCCCTTTAGCATAGTATTGCCATAATATAGAGAAACCGAATATACCTTCCACGTTATCCGTCTTGCGCATCTGCTGCACTTGTTTTCTTATCTCACGATATTCAGGAAGCCATTTTCTGAATGTTCTTCTGGCTTTAAGTATTGCCTTGAAATCACCTATGCAACCTGTGGCCAATGACTTGAACGCAGCAACATAATCAAGAAACAAACGCATACGGAACACACTACGCAACCTGTCTTCAGGCAAATTCTTGTAAAGCATCAACAGATTGTTGCGAAAATTAAGATATGTCTTCATCGGATTGTTCTTAGGCAAAGTGCCGCCACCGACATGAAAGACAAAACTGTCTGGTATACAGAAAATCTTACGTCCCATCAGACGCAGGCGCCAGCACAAATCAATCTCCTCGCAATGGGCAAAGAACCTGGCATCAAAACCTCCTGACGACTTAAAATCAGAAGAACGTATCATCATACATGCTCCCGTAGCCCACAGCACTTCTGCATCGTAATCATATTGTCCGTTGTCAGCCTCAACAGTATCAAAAATTCTGCCGCGACAAAAAGGATAGCCATAACGGTCAAGATATCCGCCACTGGCTCCTGCATATTCAAAAGAATCATGATCTTTCTCAGACAACAGTTTTGGCTGACAGGCTGCAGCCTCAGGATGGTTTTCCATAAACTCAACCAAAGGTGCCAGCCAATGATGGGCAACTTCAACGTCTGAATTCAGCAATACATAATATTCTGCCTCAATCTGTTCCAAAGCCTTGTTATATCCCTCGGCAAAGCCCCAGTTTTTTTCAAGAAGCACCAGTCGAACTTCAGGAAAGCGTTGTTTAAGTATTTCAAGCGAATCATCAGTAGATGCATTGTCTGCAACATAAACAGTTGCATCCTTACGCGAATATTCAAGCACATTAGGCAAAAAGCGTTTCAACATCTCTGCCCCATTCCAGTTTAATATTACGATAGCAACTTTTTCCATTTTACAATAAAGCTTTTAGTGCTGTTTTATCATGATTGAAGTCACCCAGCTTCACCTTAACGAGCTGATTGTCAAGCCTGTCGTTGTCAGGTGACGGCGGCAGTTCTACACGAATGTAATTTTTTGTAAACCCATGCATGGCTCTTCCTCTGGCAGCCTTCTCAAACAACACCTCTGCCTCATATCCAATGAAACGCTCATAAAAAGCATGAGTCTTATTATCTGACATATCAAGAAGACGCTTGCTGCGCAGTTTTTTGTCACCATCAGACACTACATAAGGAATCTTCAAAGCCATTGTACCCGGACGCTCTGAATAAGGGAACACATGAAGCTGAGTAACATCGAGCGACTGAAGGAAGTTGTAAGTCTCTTCAAACAACTCTGGTTTTTCGCCACGTGTTCCAACCATCACATCCACACCGATAAAGGCATCGGGCATTACTTTCTTTATCAGATTTATCTTATGAGCAAACAACGCTGTATCGTAACGGCGATGCATAAGGCGCAACACTTCATCAGACCCGCTCTGAAGCGGTATATGGAAATGAGGCATGAAAGCCCTGCTCTGAGCACAATATTCTATAAGCTCATCATCCAGCAAGTCTGGCTCAATGCTGCTTATACGATAGCGCTTTATGCCTTCTATCTTGTCCAAAGCCTTTACCAAGTCGACAAAACGTTCATTCGTTGTCTCGCCAAAATCTCCGATATTCACGCCGGTGAGAACAATCTCCTTGCCTCCTTCTGCCGCAGCCTGCTCAGCCTGCTCAACAAGCGACGCAATACTCGGATTACGGCTAAAGCCACGGGCATAAGGAATGGTGCAATATGTACAGAAATAGTTGCAGCCATCCTGCACCTTAAGAAAATAACGCGTACGGTTACCACGCGAGCAGCTCGGTGCAAAAGTCTTAATGTCTTTTGTCTTCTGTGTATGATATCTGTGCAGCGCCTCACCGTTTTTTACGCCTCCCCATGCTTCAGACAAGAACTGAATAAGGTTGGCTTTCTCGTTAGCTCCAAGCACCAGGTCAACTCCTTCTATCTGGCTCACTGTTTCAGGTTTCAGCTGAGCATAACATCCGGTTACAACGACAAAGGCTCCCGGATGATTGCGCACCATCCTGTGTATGGCCTGTCGGCATTTATGATCGGCAACTTCTGTAACAGAACATGTGTTTATTATACAAATGTCAGCAACCTCGCCTTCACCTGCCGTACTTACACCCATCTCTGACAACAAACGGCCAAAGGTGGATGTCTCTGAAAAATTTAATTTGCAGCCTAATGTGAAAAAGGCCGCCTTTTTACCTTGAAAGGCTGATGTATCTATCATAATCTAATCTTTCTACTTTTCCGTCCGATTTTAATATTGCAATTTTATCGGACCTGTATTATCAACCATCAGAAAAAGAAAGCAATGTCACTGGCATTTACCAACGCCCATCCGGCTGCACATTCCCTGACACATATAAATTCAGGCACATTTGTGCCGTTTCAAATATCCTGCCATGCACACACCTTATTATATATAATGCATACATCTGCTTTTCTTCTGATATTTCTATGATTTTCTCGATGCAAAGATAATAAAAAGTAGGAATTAACAGACACAGTAAAAACTATTTATTAAGCGCCATCCCTAATTAAAAGAAATTAACATTTCGTATTTAATTGACAATCAATTACTTACAAAAAAGTTACAAAAATGAATGAAAAAAATTACTAAAAGCAGAACAACGTATCAAAAAAATGTTTACCTTTGCATCGTTTTAATAAACAAATGATTGTTTTACAGATTTAAAAAGCAAAGAAAATGAAAAAATTAGTTTTAATGTTCGTAGCTATCGCAGCTATCTCTTTCGCATCTTGTGGTAACAAAACAGCTCAGGCTGAGGGTGCAGACACAACAGATACAGCTGCTGTTGACACTGTTTCTGCTGTTGATACAGCTGCTGTTGACACAGCTGCTGCTGACACAGCTAAATAATTTAGCTACAACAGTTAAAAGGAGATTAAAAACCGCAGGACACAGTCTTGCGGTTTTTGCTTTTATATAATCAAATCATCAAAAAACTTAATAAATCACCATCTACACAAGACTAAATATTAAAGCCTGCATGACGGCTATGTAAAACACGGCAAATTACGATGCAAAAGGTATGCTTTTAGCTTTCAATATGCCACATATTACAATGCAAGAACTATGCTTTTGCAACAAGAAAAATCATCAAAAACGATTTTCATCATCACCCTAAATGTTTTATTACATAACACTTTGACAATAAGTCTGTTATAACGTTGTCACCAATAAGATCAGTTCAATAAGTCAAGCCGTGACAATAATATATGTGATGAGTTGGAAAATCAACTCATCACACATTATAGTACACAAAATCAACAAGTTACATACGAATGTGATGAGTGATGACTTTTTATAAAAAATCATTTACGCTTTATTGCATAACAAGACATCTATCAGATTGCCTTTGAAACAACATCCAAGAACAATCAGCACCACTCTATCAATCTTGACTACATCACAGCCTTACACATAACAATAAGCATAATATTCAGCCTGACTGAAATAAAATCCGCCAGACTAAAAGTCTGACGGAAAGAATTAATAGAAAATAGTATGAAATAAAGTCATGTTTTTGTGCTGATCTTGGATATATCAAATCAAACGACAAACACTTTCAGTTTAATAATAACTCATCAAAAAATGCCGGCAATGATACTATTGCTATACAAAATATCAAACAAGCATACGACAATAATACTTGCCGGCATACAAACCAAAACAAACTAACATTAAAACTTGCTCATATAATCCCAATATTTTTTATTTATGTCAAGTCTGTCATTATTATCCGCTGACGTTTGTTTTCTGCCCGGACTAGTAATCGGTACACATCAGCAAATTAGCCCTGGCACATAAGAGTCTGACAAATAGTTAATCACGTCCTCCTCCTAAAGCCTGATACAGGCTTATCACGCTTTGCACTTCAATAAACATATTGGCAACCTGCTGAAGTTCAGCATTTAGCAACGACTGCTGCGCCGTAAGCACCTCAAGATAATTAGTGTTACCATGCTGCATCAAAAGCTTCGTGCTTCGTAATGCTGTCTGCAACGATTCCACCTGCTTGCTGTAAATAGATGTCTTGGCATGACTTGTCTGATAAGCAGTAAGAGCATCGTTAACCTCACTGCCGGCATTCAGCAATGCCTGCTGAAAAGCCAGACGAGCTTCTTCCTGCTGCGCCTTTGATATACGCAACTGTGCTACATTCTGCCCTTTGTTGAACAGAGGCAGAGTCAACGAGCCTAAAGCCTCTGCCAAAAACTTTCCCGGATTCAGGATTGCCGAACCTACAGCATTTGTCCAACCGACAGAACCGCTCAACGTAATCTGAGGATAAAAGGCTGAACGTGCCTGATTGGTGGCATAGAACGCAGACTCAAGGCTACGTTCCGCACTTCTTACATCAGGTCTGTTAGACAACATCTGCAAAGGCACACCAACAGTTATGTCACAATCAAGCTGCATCTGGCACAGCTTCCCACGCTGATGCTTTTGAGGAGCCTCGCCCAATATAATAGACAGGCTGTTTTCTGTCTGATTTATCTGCTCCTTTATGTCTAGCACAGACGCCCTGACACCATGAAGGGATGCCTCCATCTGTGCAACTGCAGCCTCATTATATTGCCCGGCCTTCATCAAGGCGCGCGCTGTTTCAACAGTCTCTTCCCATGAAGCCATGGTACGTTCTGTCAAATCAAGCTGAGCGTCAAGCATTTGCAATGTATAATAAGCATTAGCAATACTTGCGATGAGCTGCGTACGCACAGCCTGCTTATAATCTATGCTTTTGGCATAAAGAGCCTTTGCCTGCAGTTTGGCGTTGCGTATACGTCCAAACACATCCAGTTCCCAGCTTGCTGTAATAGGCAACTGATAAGTCTGCGTTGCCTTCTGATTATCGAAACTGCTTACAGAGCCTTGCGGGGCAAAGGCAAACGAAGGCAGATAGGCCAACTTTGCAGCCAACAATGTAGCCTCAGCCTCCTCAATCCTAAGCTGAGCCGACTTATAGTCTGTGTTGTTTGCCAGTCCCTCTTCTATCAGATTCTGCAACAGTGTATCCGTAAATAATTCACGCCAATATACATTGCCAAGACTTGCAGTGTCCGTGCCATACGACAATGAGTCACCATACAGGTTGTCAGGAACTGAAGTCTGCGGCTCATACTTTGTATATATTCCGCAACTGCACATCATTACAGCCGCAAATATCATATAAAACGCTTTCCTCATTTTCATTTGTTTTCAATGTTCAACTTACCTTTTTCTATCATTGTCCTTGCTTTTTCTACAACCGACTGCAAGTCGTCTTCCTCTTGCAGAGGTGTTCTGATCTTCTCCTGCAGATATTCAAAGACGATAAAGAACAGAGGCACTACAAAAAGCAAAGCTATGGTACCTATGGTTATACCTCCAACCACACCAGTAGCCAAAGAGTTGTTGCCGTTGGCTCCTGCACCCGACGAGAACATAAGCGGCAGCATGCCAAAGACCATACACAGAACCGTCATGACAATAGGACGGAAACGGGCCTGGGCTGCTGAATAGGCCGAAGCAACTATACCTAATCCCTTTCGGCGACGTTCAACGGCATACTCCGTAATAAGAATGGCTGTCTTGGCAAGCAATCCGATAAGCATTATCACACCGGTCTGCAGATAAATGTTGTTCTCTATGCCAAACAGTCTTGCAGAGAGGAACGAGCCCATAAGTCCAAACGGCACTGAGAAGATGACCGCAAGCGGCAACAGGAAGCTCTCATAAAGACATGACAAAATGAGATAAATAAGAATGACGCACATGAAATATACAAACGCCGTTTGCGCACCGCTGTTTCCGGCCTCCTCGCGTGCCATACCTCCATACTCATATCCATAGCCCGACGGCAGCATCTTTTCGGCAGTCTCTTTAATTGCAGTCTGAACCTGTCCCGAAGAATATCCGTCTGCAGCATTGACATTAACCGGAATCGTGTTATACAGATTGAAGCGCTGTGCCAGCTCAGCACCAAGAACATTCTTTATTGTTACAAACTGGCTTAGCGGTGCCATCTCGTCTCCATTGCGTACAAACATGTTGTCAAGAGCGTGTTCATCAAGACGGAACTTTGGCGAAGCCTGAATCTGTACACGATAAACCTTTCCAAACTTATTGAAGTCAGACACATACGAAGCTCCGCAATAGCTTCCCAAAGCATCAAGGACATCATTAGGAGATATTCCGGCACGCTTACATTTTGCAGCATCAACATCAACGGCAATCTGAGGGAATGACATTGAGTAAGAAGAATATGCCATGGCCACCTCAGGACGTTTGTTCAACTCAGCTACAAACTTTACCGTAGTATCATAAAACTTTGCTATATCGCCGCCGGTTTTATCCTCCAGATACAGCTCGGTAGAGTTACCCGTTCCGTAACCGGGTATCATGGCCGGCTGAAAACAGAATATCTGAGCCTCCTTTATTTCACTGAGCTGTCTGTTAAGGCGTTCCATCACGGCATCAACATTATGCTCCTTGCCCTTGCGTTCATCCCATGTCTTCAGCTTTATAATGGCTGTACCATACGATGTGCCCTGTCCTGAAATGAGGCCATAGCCCGTAATGCGTGAGAAATGGTCTACTTCTGGAGTTTTCTGCAAAATGGCCTGCACCTTGTCCATAACCTTATTAGTTTCGGTCAGAGAGTTTCCCGGAGAAGTACTTACGTTCAGCATGATTGTTCCCTGATCTTCCTGAGGGACAAAACCGGTCTTTGTCGTATTCATAAGGTAAACAAGCAAGACGACCGTAACACCAAGCGATGCCCACCCCATCCATCTGTGATGGAAGAAGAACATCAAAGCACGCTTATACTTGCCCAACATCACCTTATACGATGCATTGTATGCAGCCTTAATCCGCGCATTAAATCCTTTCTTAACTCCGCTATTGCTTTCTGGTTTAAGCAGCATAGCGCATAATGCGGGACAGAGTGTGAGGGCGTTAAGGCAGGATATGCCCACAGCGACAGCCATGGTGACACCAAACTGAGTGTAGAACACACCAGACGTTCCGCCCATGAACGTTACAGGAACAAACACGGCCATAAACACAAGCGTACACGTTACAACAGCCATTGACACATCGTGCATGGCATCCTTCGTTGCCAGATATGGCGATGTATGCCCCACTTCAAACTTTGCCTGAACCGCCTCAACAACGATAATTGCATCGTCAACAACAGTTCCGATAGCCAACACAAGGGCGAACAGCGTCAAGATGTTAATGCTGAAACCTGCAATCTGCAAGCAAGAGAATGTTCCAATGAGTGAAACGATAATAGATATCGAAGGAATAATGGTGCTCTTGAAATCATGAAGGAAGAAATAAACAACCATTATTACAAGCAGAATAGCAATAACAAGCGTCTCTACCACGGTGTCGATTGATGCGAACAAGAAGTCGTTCACACTCATCATCTGTACGAACTCACAGCCCGCAGGAAAATCTTTCGACATGTCATCAAGCTCATCGGCTATCTGCTGATTCACAGCCGTAGCATTAGCTCCGGCCACCTGAAACACCATAAACGTTGTTCCGGGCACACCGTCTACTTCGCCATGATAACTGTACGACTGCTTTCCGAGTTCAATATCTGCGATATCCTTAAGTCTGAGCACAGTTCCGTCTTTCTGCGACCTGATTACGATGTTTTCAAATTCAGGCACCTCTTTAAGTCGGCCTTTATACTTCATTGTATACTGATAAACATGATCGGAGTTCTCGCCAAGCGAACCGGCCGGGGCAACAATGTTCTGTTCTGCAAGCGCCTGAGTTACATCTGCAGGAATAAGCCCATATTGAGACATCACGTCTGGCTTCATCCATACACGCAGACTGTACGTATCACCCAACTCAAGGACATCGCCTACGCCCTGAATACGCTTAAGACGCGGTATGACATTTATGTCAAGATAATTGGCAAGAAAGGTCTCGTCGTAACGCTTGTCTTTGCTTACAAGAGAGTTTATCTGCAAGAAACCGTTCTGACGCTTTGTCGTGCTGACACCGATGCTCTTAACCGCCGACGGAAGTTTGCCTTCAGCTTTAGACACACGGTTCTGCACATTCACGGCAGCCATGTCCGGGTCAGTGCCTTGCTTGAAATAGACCATAATCTCAGCTGTTCCTGAGTTGGTTGCCGTTGAAGTTATATAAATCATGTCTTCTACTCCGTTGATGCTTTCCTCAAGAGGAATTATCACGCTGTTCATAACAGCATCGGCATCAGCTCCTGTATAAGTAGCCTCAACCCTCACCGTAGGAGGAGCAATGTCAGGATATTGCTCAACCGGCAGGGTGAATAGAGAGATAAGACCAACTAGAACTATCAATATGGATATGGCCAGCGCCATAACCGGCCTTTTTATAAAGATGTTTCCTTTCATAAAAATCTTTTTCCCTTTTGTTTTTATCATTTCACAATAGTTCCCTCGCGCACAAGTCCGGCACCCTTTGAAACATATTCGTCTCCTATGCTCAGACCACCAGTGACGATATACTCCTTGCCGTCGTTATAAGGGGCAACCGTTATGAGTGTTGAAACAGCTTTGCCGTTTACCACTTTATACACTATGTATTTGTCTTGCTGCTGCACTGTGGCTTCCTGCGGAATGACAATACAATTCTTAAACTCGCTCGGTATCAGGACATTGCCAGACGAACCGCTGTAAAGCAACCTGGACTTATTCGGGAACACAGCCCTAAGGCCTACCGCTCCGGTCTCTTTGTCTATCACTCCGCTTATCGACTCTATCTTGCCTTTCTCATCGAATATCGAACCGTCGTTAAGCTGAAGCTGTATTTCCGGCATCTGCTTTATTGCATTGTCCTTAGTGCCATACTGACGCACCATGGTGAGAAGCTGATTTTCCGGCATTGAGAAATATACATACATCTTAGAGTTATCCGAAACTGTTGTAAGAGGCTTTGTCATCGACGGACTGACCAATGTGCCTACACGATACGGCAGCATTCCAACAACACCATCGCTCGGACTCTTCACCTCTGTATAAGACAAATTGTTACGTGCATCCCTCTCCTCTGCCCGCGCCTGTGCCAGCTTAGCCTTGGCCGTCAGATATGCATTACGGTTTGTCTTCAGGTTAAAGTCTGACACCACTTTCTGTGCATGAAGTTCCTTGGCACTCTGATATGTCAGCTCAGCCGTGGCAAGATTTGCCTCAGCATCCTTCACATTGGCTACAGCCGTGGCAAGTGCCGTCTGATATGGAACCTGGTCTATAACAAAAAGCACTTGTCCTTTCCGTACTGTCTGTCCCTCTGAAACATTAAGTTTTACTATGTATCCTGAAACTTTTGGATAAATATCGATATCCTGCATACCTTCAATTGATGCAGAATAAGAAGTTGTTATTGTTTTGTCTGTCTTCCCCTCCACTTTCTTAGTGGCATAAGTCTGCCTGTTAACTTCAGCAGGTTTGTTCTTGCATGATGTTGCAATGAATAAACATGTAAAGGCAACAAGCCATACATTCAAGTTTAAAATCTTTTTCTTCATATCATTAATATATTATCTGATTTTCGCCGCGAAAGTAACAATTTGCCGTGCAGAATCAGTAACAACATTTCCTTCAGATGTGTTCAATTTGACTTCTGCCTGCAAGAAAAGAAGAAAATAGAACATAGGCTGAGGAAAAAGGAATATTACAGGTAAGCCGTAATTTAGTATCTTTGCAAACAAAATCAGAACAAATGAACAAAGACATAAGAAATATTTATAATCAAGAAACAAGCAAAAATTTTTATGACAACGACTACGTGAAAATAACTGACCGACTCGACTATATCTTTCATGAAAACAAAAGTGAAAAAATTGAAGAGTTCACGTTTGTCTACTGCGAAAAAGGAGAACTTAAAATAGAGTTAAACAACACTGTTTTCTGTCTCCATAAAAACGACATACTGGTATGTCTGCCTAACTCGCTCATAAACCTAATTGAAGAAAAAAGCGATAATAAGCTTATAATAATATGCTTTTCAAACCGCTTGGCACACCGCATGACTCAAACAGAAAAAGGAACATGGAAAATGATGGAGCATCTGCACGTCTGTCCTGTCAGGCATATGACCAAAAACGAATGTGTTGTATTGAAAAAATATATCGACTTAATTTCTGACAAAATAGACGTTGACGCAGACAAATTCCAGAAAGACATACTCATGCATATCGCATCGGCGATGTTTACGGAAATGATTGCCATAGCATATCAGAACAGCTATGAAGACTGCACTGACGACAATTCAGAAGAATGTCTCAGGCAATCTGACTACATATTCAACAACTTCATGGAAGCTGTAACGGCAGATAAAGGAAGGCACCGGACAATAGGATATTATGCCGAAATGCTTTGCTATACACCAAAATATCTTTCAACCATTGTCAAAAAGGTATGTGGCAAGAATGCTCTTACGCTTATCAACGACAATGCCGTTGAACACATCATTGCAGAACTGAAATATTCTGACAAGAACATTAAGCAGATTGCATTCGACTTTAATTTTTCAAACAACTCTTTCTTTTCCAAGTTCTTTAAGATGCATACGGGCATATCGCCAACAGAGTATCGCAACAATATCATAAAAAACGAAGACGGAAAAACAGAGACTGAAAAAAACGAAAACAGATAGCAGAAACAACGAACAGGCATATTGGCATATAATGGCACAGGCATCAGACATCATGAATAGTAGCAAAGTGTATCCAAAATAACAGCATACAAAACTCAATGAGTTTCATACCAAAAATCACTGAATAAGCAATGTTAAATCAGTGGTTTTCAGATAACATTTCAGCATATATTTTACTGTTTTACAAAAGGTGCCCTTTTACATTGCGAAAGGGCACCTTTTACAATGCAAAAAACGTCAAATCGCGCGCTAAAAGGTATGCTTTTGCAAAGCAATGAAATAAAGCTAACCGGCACATTGCCTGCAACACGCGTAACAGAGGCATAAGCCATTGGTTTTCAATAGATTATACATTTTCAACAAAAAAAACAACATTTAAGCAAGGATAATGATGTCCAGACCCATATATCCATAAACTCTTTGACAGCAGATTTTCGTTAGATTTTTCGCAGGCATAGTGAGCTATGTCAAAAAAATCTGACAAAAAGACGCCAATAAAAACAAAAAGACTGGCTGAAAGCATCAATGCACAAAATTGATAAAGTAATATGCGCTATAATGCCCGATTTGGGGTTAATCATTATGAGCCGTTTGAATTAAAACAATAAAGGAGGTGACGTCTTGTGGCGTCACCTCCTTTATAATAAACATGATAAAATATCTCTTATTTATATTCTTCCCATGATTTGATGTCGATGTCATCAAGCTTAACACGGCAGAAAGCATTGATAAACGCACTTGCCAGACGACCGTTTGTGATAAGAGGCACGTTAAGGTCGATAGCTGCACGACGAATCTTATATCCGTTAGAAAGCTCGCTGACAGTAAGGTCTTTCGGTATGTTCACCACCATATCGATCTCATGATTGTGAAGCATGTCGAGAGCCTGAGGTTTCTTATCGCTGTCTGACGGCCAGTAAACGAGCGTGTTCTCTATGCCGTTCTCTGTAAGATACTTTGATGTGCCAACTGTTGCATACAGCTTGTATCCGTTGCTTACAAGCTGACGGGCCGCATCAAGCATGGCAGCCTTCTGCTTTGCGCCACCTGTAGAGAGCAATATGTTCTTTTTAGGTATGCGGTGGCCGACAGACAGCATGCTCTTAAGCAACGCCGTGTTTGTATCATCACCAAGACATCCTACCTCACCTGTAGAAGCCATGTCTACACCAAGCACAGGGTCAGCCTTCTGCAAGCGGTTGAAAGAGAACTGACTTGCCTTAATACCAACGTAGTCGAGGTCGAACAAGTTCTTCTCCGGCTTTTCTACCGGCAGACCAAGCATAACCTTAGTGGCAAGTTCAATGAGATTTATCTTAAGCACCTTGCTGACAAACGGGAACGAACGTGAAGCACGCAGGTTACATTCAATAACCTTTATATCGTTCTCTCGTGCAAGGAACTGTATGTTGAACGGTCCGCTGATGTGCAGTTCCTGAGCAATCATCTTGCTGACGCGCTTTATACGGCGTATTGTCTCGCAATAAAGTTTCTGCGGCGGGAACTGTATTGTTGCGTCGCCTGAGTGAACTCCGGCAAACTCGATATGCTCACTGATTGCATAGGCAATGATTTCGCCGTTCTTAGCAACCGCGTCCATCTCAACCTCTTTCGCATGTTCGATAAACTGACTTACAACAACAGGATGATCTTCTGAAACGTTGGCTGCAAGTTTGAGGAAACGCTCAAGTTCTTCGTTGTTTGAACATACGTTCATTGCCGCACCTGAAAGGACGTAAGAAGGACGAACCAATACAGGGAAGCCTACACGGTCGATAAACTTGTTGATGTCATCCATTGAAGTCAGTGCGCTCCATTCAGGCTGGTCGATGCCGTTACGTCCCAACATTGAAGAGAACTTGGCACGGTCCTCTGCATTGTCGATATCCTTGGCAGATGTGCCGAGGATAGGAACATTCTGTGCATCGAGACGCATTGCAAGGTTGTTAGGAATCTGTCCGCCCGTAGAAACAATGACGCCATAAGGACATTCGAGGTCGATAATATCCATGACACGCTCGAATGTAAGCTCATCAAAGTAAAGACGGTCGCACATGTCATAGTCGGTAGACACAGTTTCAGGGTTATAGTTTATCATTATGCTACGATAGCCCTGCTTGCGTATTGTGTTAAGCGCCTGAACTCCGCACCAGTCGAACTCAACCGAACTTCCGATACGATATGCACCTGAGCCAAGAACAATGATAGAACGCTTGTCGTTCTCAAACGTAATGTCGCTCTTGACACCTGCATATGTAACATAAAGATAGTTGGTCTGTGCCGGATACTCGGCTGCCAGTGTGTCAATCTGCTTTACAACGGGCAGGATGCCATAGCTCTTGCGGAGCTGGCGGATAACAAGTCCGGCCTTAGCCATATTGCCGAGTTCGCGCTCCAGGCCTACGGCACGTGCTATCTGGAAGTCAGTGAAGCCATATACCTTAGCCTCGCGCAGCAAGTCTTTTCCAAGAACATTAACGCTCTTGCACTTCTTCAGTGTCTCATCTATGTCGATAATGTGCTTCAGCTTGTAGAGGAACCATTTGTCTATCTTCGTAAGGTCATGTATCTGGTCGATTGTATAACCTCTGTGCATGGCCTTAGATATGATGAAGATACGCTTGTCAGTAGGTTCGCGAAGCGCTGCATCGATATTTTCAATCTCAAGTTCCTTATTCTCAACAAAGCCGTGCATGCCTTGTCCTATCATGCGCAAACCTTTCTGTATAGCCTCTTCAAAGTTACGTCCAATAGCCATAACCTCACCCACAGACTTCATTGACGAGCCAAGTTCGCGGTCAACGCCACGGAATTTGCTCAAGTCCCAACGTGGAATCTTACATACAACATAGTCGAGTGCGGGCTCAAAGAATGCGCTTGTTGTCTTTGTTACAGAGTTTTTCAGCTCAAAGAGACCATAGCCCAAACCGAGTTTTGCTGCCACAAATGCCAAAGGATAACCTGTAGCTTTAGATGCAAGAGCCGAACTGCGGCTAAGACGTGCGTTAACCTCGATGACACGATAGTCCTCGCTCTTCGGGTCGAAAGCATACTGAACGTTACACTCACCTACGATACCGATATGACGGATAATTTTTATTGAAAGTGCACGCAGCTTGTGATACTCGCTGTTAGTAAGTGTCTGTGAAGGAGCAATAACGATACTCTCGCCTGTATGGATGCCAAGCGGGTCGAAGTTCTCCATGTTGCAGACTGTTATACAGTTGTCGTAACGGTCGCGTACAACCTCATATTCTATTTCTTTCCAGCCTTTAAGACTCTTCTCAACCAGCACCTGCGGAGAGAACGAGAATGCTTTTTCTGCAAGTTTGTCAAGTTCTTCCTCATTGTCACAGAATCCGCTGCCTAGTCCGCCTAGAGCATAAGCAGCACGTATGATGACAGGATATCCCAGCTCAGCTGCAGCCTTGCGTGCCTGTTCTATAGTCTCGCAAGCCTCACTCTTGATGGTCTTTACGTCAATTTCGTTAAGCCTGTCGACGAACAGTTCACGGTCTTCTGTATCCATAATGGCCTGAACCGGAGTTCCAAGTACCTTAACATTATATTTTTCGAGCACACCGCTCTTATATAATTCAACACCACAGTTAAGAGCTGTCTGACCACCAAAAGACAGCAATATGCCGTCAGGACGCTCTTTCTCTATAACGCGCTCTACGAAATAAGGCTGAACAGGCAAGAAATAAATCTGGTCTGCAACACCTTCGGATGTCTGAACGGTTGCAATGTTAGGATTTATGAGAACAGTTTTAACGCCTTCTTCCCTCAACGCCTTCAAGGCCTGTGAACCGGAATAGTCAAACTCGCCGGCCTCGCCAATCTTCAATGCGCCGGAACCAAGAAGCAGAACTTTCTTTATATCATTATATTTCATGTCTTTTCTTTTTATTGCAATTACACTAACTGCCTGTTAAACAAATTATTTCAACGCATCAACAAACTTGTCAAACATAAACTCTGTATCTACAGGACCAGAGCATGCTTCCGGATGGAACTGGCTTGAGAACCAAGGATTCGTCTTATGACGTATACCTTCGTTGCTACCGTCGTTCATATTTACAAATAGCTCTTCCCAGTCTTTTCCTAAAGTAGAAGCATCAACGGCATATCCGTGGTTCTGGCTTGTTACATAACAATTGGTTGTTCCCACCATACGCACAGGCTGGTTATGAGAACGGTGACCATATTTAAGCTTATAAATCGTAGCGCCGCCGGCTTTTGCCAGCAACTGATTACCCATACAGATACCGCAAATAGGCTTTGTAGAAAGGCTCATTTGCTTTCTTATAATGTTTACGGCATCCTCACACATATCAGGATCGCCGGGGCCATTGGCAAGGAACAGTCCGTCGAAGTCCATATCCGTATAATCATAGTTCCACGGAACGCGTATAACCTCTACACCTCTGTTCAGAAGACATCTGATAATGTTATTCTTTACGCCGCAGTCAACAAGAACAACCTTCTTTCCGGCTCCTTCGTTGTAACGTATAATCTCCTTGCAGCTTACTTTGTCTACAAAGTTAACACCTTCATAGTCTGCTGTCGGGATATTGTCAGGCTCATCATCAAAAAGAATCTTGCCCATCATTACACCATGCTCGCGCAATACCTTTGTAAGCTCACGCGTGTCGATGCCCGTTATTCCCGGAACGTGCTCGCGCTTAAGCCAGTCTGCAAGACTTTCAACAGCATTCCAATGAGAATACATCTCGCTGTAATCTGCAACAATTATTGCCGATGCATATATCTTATCACTTTCCATGAAAGTGGCAATTCCATTGTTTTCCACTGTGAACGGTGGTACACCATAGTTTCCTACCAACGGATACGTAAGTACCATCAGCTGACCTGCATAAGATGGGTCTGTCAGACTCTCGGGATAACCCATCATAGCCGTATTAAACACCACCTCGCCTGCTACTGGAGAGTCATATCCGAATGACTTTCCACGAAATTTTGTGCCATCCTCTAAGACCAAAGTTACATTTTTCATATTTGCTCTCTTTTATAAAAGATTTTTAAACGAAATCAATCTGTACGTCAACATCTGTTCTTTGAAAGAATAATAATGCGCACAGCAGGAAACATTCAAAATCTTTTTGTTCTTTCAACTACTCTTATTTTTAAATAATTTGTATTACCAACACATTCAGAACTAACGTTCACACTGATACACACTTTCATAGAAACGGATAAATGCCATATTTACCAATCTCACTCCGCCTGGTGTAGGATAATTTCCCGTGAAATACCAGTCGCCTTTATGATTAGGTATTGCCGTATGCAATCCTTCGATAGACTGATAAACCAATTCAACCGGTGTATTCATTCCCTCCGGGCGAAGCATTTCTACTATCTTTTTATTTATTTCATCTACAGTAAATGGTTTGTATATATCACAAACACAGTTACGCATCTCGCTCTTAGGCTTAAGAATTTCTTCCTTACATTTGTTGTATGTATCTTCAAGCAGCTGACACATGCCATGATCCTTCAGCAGCTCAATAGTTGCCCGGAATACACAGAATTCCTCAAGATTAGGCATGTCTATTCCGTAATAATCAGGATAACGGATCTGAGGCGAACTGCTTACAATAATTATTTTCTTAGGATGCAAGCGGTCAAGAATCTTCAAGATACTTTCTTTCAATGTTGTTCCACGCACAATACTGTCGTCTATTATAACAAGATTGTCCACATACGGAACCAGAGATCCGTAGGTTACATCATATACGTGCGCGGCAAGATCATTACGAGATGCACCCTCTGTTATAAATGTACGGAGTTTTATATCCTTGATTGCAACTTTCTCACTACGCACATACTGATGCAGAATCTCTTCGAGTTCTTCATAAGACGGCTTATGATCCAAGTTACGTATTCTTTCTATCTTCTGGTTGTTTATATAACGCTTGAAACCTCCAAGCATTCCATAGAATGCGACTTCAGCAGTATTGGGTATAAACGAGAAAACAGTATGCTCGGTATCGTAATTGACAGCCTTTAAGATCGATGAAGTTAATTGTTCACCGAGTTTCTTACGTTCCTTATAAATATCTCTGTCTGAACCGCGACTGAAATAAATGCGCTCAAACGAACACTTTGCATCACCCCTCGGTTCAAGTATGCGTTCTATAGAACTTTCACCGTTCTTCTTTACAATCAAAGCACATCCTGGTTCCAGCTCGTTTATGTCATCACATTCAAGTTCAAATGTTGTCTGAAGTACAGGACGTTCGCTCGCAAGAACAATAAACTCATCATTCTTGTACCAAAAAGCCGGACGTATGCCCCACGGGTCACGCATAGAAAACATTTCGCCGCTACCCGTAAGTCCACACATTACATAACCGCCGTCGTAATCGGCCATTGTAGATTTAAGGACATTGCTAATCTTTATATTATCCTCTATATAACGTGTTATGTCTTGATCCTTAAGTCCCTTTTTCTGGCCTTCTATAAAATTACGCTCAACCTCACGATCCAATCTGTGCCCCATAAATTCAAGTGTAATATAGCTGTCACTGTAAATTCGGGGATATTGTCCTTGTTTCACAAGCTTGTCAAAAATCTCTTCAATATTGGTCATATTGAAGTTGCCGCACAAGCAAAGATTTTTAGCTCGCCAGTTATTGCGCCTCAAGAACGGATGCACATAAGAAAGACCACTCTTGCCTGTTGTTGAATATCGCAGATGTCCCATATATAATTCGCCGGCGAAAGGCAAATTCCTTTTTGCATAATCAACGTCAGCCAATTGCTGAGGCGTAACATTCCTGAACTGCTTCTGAACATTAGCAAATATTTCTGTTATAGCATTTGAGCCTTCAGCACGCTCACGGAACATATATTCAGAACCAGGCACAGCATCTAAATTCACACATGCCATGCCTGCTCCCTCCTGTCCTCTGTTATGCTGCTTCTCCATCATCAGATAGAGCTTGTTAAGCCCAAACATCCAGGTGCCATACTTTTGTTGGTAGTATTCCAATGGTTTAAGTAACCTTACCATTGCAACTCCACATTCATGCTTCAATGGTTCCATCATCGTTATAATAAATTAAAAAGCTAATTCATAATATAAAAATCATCTGCAAGATTCTAGGATTTCTAATATTATTCTTTAGCTTTTTCATTAATATATTTTTATTCAACTGTTACTGATTTTGCCAAATTTCGAGGCTGATCAACATTTTTACCTTTACAAACGGCAATATGGTAAGCCAACAACTGCAATGGTATCGTAGCCAATAGAGGTTCAAGACATTCTTCTGTATCAGGCAATTCAATAACCTCATCAGCGATTTTACTTATAGTCTCATCACCTTTTGAAACCAACGCAATGACTTTTCCCTTACGTGCCTTTATTTCCTGTATATTGCTTAAGACCTTTTCATACATTGCATTACGCGTTGCAATAACGACAACCGGCATGTCTGAGTCAATAAGAGCAATTGGGCCATGCTTCATTTCCGCAGCAGGATATCCTTCAGCATGTATATAACTGATTTCTTTCAGTTTCAATGCTCCTTCCAACGCCACGGGATAACTATAGCCACGCCCTAAATACAAGAAATTCCTTGCATAAGTAAAAATACGGCTTAGCCGTGATATTCTGTCATTAAGTTTCAGGGTTTCTTCCATCTTTTCCGGAATATTGCTTAGCCCCTTAACTATTTTCGTATATACATCTTCATCTATAGTATGCTTTTCTTTCGCTAAAGCCAAAGCCAACATAGTAAGAACGATCACCTGACCGGTAAAAGCTTTCGTCGAAGCGACTCCAATCTCGGGTCCGACATGAATATAAGAACCTGTATCAGTAGCACGCGGTATACTTGATCCTATCGCATTGCAAATGCCATAGATAAAAGCTCCATGTTGTTTGGCAAGCTTCACTGCGGCCAAAGTGTCTGCCGTTTCACCGCTCTGCGATATAGCTATGACAACGTCATTGTCTGTAACTACAGGATTACGGTATCTGAATTCGCTTGCATACTCAACCTCGACAGGTATACGGCATAAACTTTCTATTATTTGCTTTCCGATAAGTCCGGCATGCCATGAGGTTCCACATGCAACAATTATTATTCTCTTTGCTGCCAGCAGGCGTTCTTTATAATCAATGACGGCACTTAACGTAACATTTGTAGCCTCAACATTTATACGGCCACGCATACAGTTAGTAAGACATTCGGGCTGTTCAAAGATTTCTTTCAGCATAAAATGCGGATATCCGCCTTTTTCTATCTGACCTAAATTCAGGTCAACAGTCTGTATTTTCTGGAACAGTTCCCTATTTAATATATCAACGACCTTCAAGTTCTCTCCCCGTTTCATTACAGCAATACTGCCGTCTTCAAGGTAGGCCACCTTATCAGTATACTCAATTATCGGACTTGCATCTGAAGCAAGGAAAAATTCATCTTCTGCTACACCAATAACCAAAGGGCTTTGTTTGCAAGCGGCAATGATCTGATCTGGCTCACGCTTATCAAGCAGGGCAATTGAGTATGCACCGATAACTTCATGGAGCGCAACCTGAACAGATGACAAGAGGTCGAGTTTCTTCTTGTTCTGAATATACTCAATCAGTTGCACAAGTACTTCCGTATCCGTATCAGAACGGAAAGTCAAGCCTTTTGACTGCAACTTTTTCTTTAAATCTGCATAATTCTCAATTATTCCATTATGGATAATTGCAAGATTTTTAGACTCTGAATAATGTGGATGTGCGTTTACAGATGAAGGTTCACCATGGGTTGCCCATCGTGTATGAGCAATACCCACAGTTCCTGAGATATTTTTGTCTTTACAAAATGTATCTAAATCTTTTACTTTACCTTTAGTTTTATATACATTCAATCCTCCGTCTGAATTAAGCAAAGCCAAGCCTGCGCTATCGTATCCACGATATTCCAACCGGCCCAGTCCCTTAATCAGCACCGGATAAGCGTCTTTCTTACCTAAATAACCAACAATTCCACACATATTTTACTTACTTCAACACATTAACCACCAACGAAGCTACAGATGTCAGGATACTGACAACAGAAATCCATATTGTCGTACTTGAACCTATTGCAGAGTTCTTTGCCTGAACGCTGTTTGGCTCAACATACAAATAATCATTCTGCTGAAGGTAATAATATGGTGAATTTATCAGATTTGCATCATTTAGATTAAGTCTGTGAACAGACTTTTCTCCAGTAGCATCCTCACGTATAAGCAAGACATTACCACGCTTACCATAGATAGTAAGGTCGCCAGCTCTGGCCAAAGCTTCTATCACACTTATCTTTTCCTGGTCAACATTAAATACACCCGGAGCCTTAACCTCACCGGCTACAGTAACTTTAAAGCTGGCCATCTTAACAGTAACTATAGGGTTTTCCGTTTTTGACATATACGGAAGTATTTTGTCCCGGATATAGTTTTCACATTGTCTCTTTGTCATACCTCCAACTTTCAGTTGTCCGACAACAGGAAAATTAATAAAGCCGTCGTTGTCAACAAGATAAGTCTGCAGTGAACCTGCTCCTGTAGACAAATATCCAGTTGCATTTAGTGTGTTGGTTACAGAAAGGTTGAAAGGCGTTGCAGCCTTTGGATCCGTGGTGCTGACAGTTATCGTCAATAAGTCCTTTGGCATTATTTTTGCATCGAACAAACCTTTTGACGCCGCATAGCTCAATGAATCAGCATTCTGAAAATAAGCAATTTGCTTGCTGCTTCCGCAACTGCCTAACGTCATGCATAAAACGGCAAAAACTATAAAAAAAAGATTTTTTCTCATATTACAAAATGTGACGTATATCGTAAAACTTTGCAAAAATAGTTCTATTTTTTGATATTGGCAAATATTTCAATAATTAAAAATCATAAAGCCTCTTTTGCATAATCTGTACAGACTCAGCAAAAGAGGCTCCATATTCATGCTTCAAGCATTAAAACTTGAAATAGTTTTTCGCGTTATAGTAGCTTATATCCTCAACCATGCGATACAGGCTTTCCTTGTCGTCAGGAAGGAGTCCTTTCTCTACGTCATTGCCAAGCAGGTTACAGAGCAAACGGCGGAAATACTCATGACGAGGATAAGACAGGAATGAACGGCTGTCGGTAAGCATTCCGACAAAGCGGCTCAACAAGCCGAGCACTGACAATGCATTCATCTGTCTTGTCATGCCGTCAAGCTGATCATTAAACCACCAGCCGCTACCAAACTGAATCTTGCCCGGACAAGAACCATCCTGGAAGTTTCCTAACATTGTAGCTATAACTTCATTTGCACATGGATTCAGTGTATACAATATAGTACGTGTAAGCTTACCTTCTGCGTTAAGGTGATCAAGGAAATGGCTCATTGCCTTTGCTGTATTGAATTCACCGATAGAATCAAAACCAGTATCAGGTCCGAGTTTCTTGAACATCAGGCTGTTGTTATCACGGATTGCTCCATAATGGAACTGCTGTGTCCAGTCGCTTGCATGATCCATCTCAGCAAAGATTGTAAGCATGCAATGCTTGAACTGACGAATTTCCTGCTGTGAAAGCTCCTGACCGCGCATAGCTTTTTCAAATATGATTTCTATCTGGCTGTCAGTGTAAGGCTCATCATAGAACTCTTCAATTCCGTGGTCAGAAAGACGGCAACCATTCTCGTGGAAGAAATCGTGACGCTTCTGCAATGCGTCAATCATATCCTGGAATTTAGCAATTGAAACGCCTGCAACTTCGCCCAGCTTATTTACATACTCAGCAAAATTCTTTGTATTGTCAACAGCCATAGCCTTGTCAGGTCTCCAGGCCGGAATCATTTTGATTTCAAATCCGCTCTCGCGTGTCTGCTTATGATATCTCAGATCATCAATAGGGTCGTCTGTTGTACAAACACATTCAACGTTGTAACGACGCATAAAGCCTCTTGCTGTATATTCAGGCTGCTGAAGTTTTTCGTTACATTCATCATATATTTCACGGGCTGTCTTCGGACTCAAGAGCTTGTCTATGCCAAAAGCAGTCTTCAGCTCAAGGTGTGTCCAATGATAAAGCGGGTTTCTGAATGTATAAGGAACAGTCTCAGCCCATTTTTCAAATTTTTCCCAATCGCTAGTTTCTGTTCCTGTGCAATACTTCTCGTCAACGCCGTTAGTACGCATAGCACGCCATTTATAATGATCACCGCCCAACCACAGCTCTGTTATGCTCTTGAATTTGTGGTCGTTAGCGACCATTTCAGGAATCAAATGGCAATGATAGTCAATAATCGGCATTTTTGCCGCATGATTATGAAATAGATCCTGTGCAGTAGATGTTTCTAGCAGGAAGTTTTCATCCATAAATTTTTTCATGTTTGTTTTTTATTAAAAGCGTTAATTATAATTTTTTAATTTAACTATTTTATTTATGCAAATATACATCATTTTTTTTGATTTCAGATTATTTTAAATTATATTTGCACAAAATAAAATACATAAACGATGTCCGTATAAGAATAATTTAATATCAGCCATGTCAAAAATAACAAGATCAAACCGAGTTTTGCTTATATACACAGGTGGAACTATCGGTATGGGAAAGAACCCGGATACAGGAGTGTTAGAACCCTTAGACTTCAACCACCTTGTGAGTTGTCTGCCTGAGTTTTCAATGTTGAGAACAGGTATCGAAACTTATCAGTTTACGCAGCCTATAGATTCAAGCGATATGTCGCCTAGATTCTGGTCGCAGCTGGTGAGAATCATTGCTGAGCGATATGACCAATATGACGGATTTGTTATTTTGCACGGAACAGACACAATGGCCTATACCGCGTCTGCACTTTCTTTCATGCTCGAAAACCTGACAAAACCCGTTGTGCTTACAGGCAGCCAATTACCTATTAACCAATTGCGGACAGACGGCAAAGAAAACCTGATAACAAGTATTGAGATTGCGTCTGCGTCTCATCCTGACGGCACAGCCATGGTACCAGAGGTTTGCATCTACTTCAGCGGCAAATTGCTTCGCGGAAACAGATCGACAAAGACCAATGCCGACGGCTTTAACGCCTTCGAGTCGTTCAACTTCCCGCATCTTGCAGAAGCCGGAGTGAACATTATATATCATGAAGAATATATACTGAAGCCTGATTACAGCAAGCCCATGGTGCCGCATACAGCAATCGACCCGAATGTCGTGGTATTCTCGCTGTTCCCAG
Organism: Xylanibacter rarus; assembly: GCF_001275135.1. Taxonomy (GTDB): domain Bacteria; phylum Bacteroidota; class Bacteroidia; order Bacteroidales; family Bacteroidaceae; genus Prevotella; species Prevotella rara. The sequence goes on from NZ_LFQU01000014.1 coordinate 46,067, forward strand.
GATTACAGGAAAAGATTATATACCATGTTCTCGAAGCACCTGAACTGAGGTCTATTGTAATGAGAAGCTTCGGAAGCGGCAATGCGCCAAAAGCTCCATGGCTAACCAGAATTCTGAAAGAGGCCAGCCTAAGAGGAGTGACTATCGTAAACATAAGCCAATGTCTTGCGGGAAGCGTGGAAATGACCAGATACGACACCGGCTACAGACTCAAGAGCACCGGAGTGATAAGCGGATATGACAGCACCGTTGAATGTGCCGTTACGAAACTCATGTGCCTACAGGCAAGATTTACAGACAATAAAATTGTGAAAAGCTACATGAACAAATCAATATGTGGCGAAATAACAATTTAAAATAATAAAAAAGCATAACAAAATTGTTTGTTTCAATATTATTGAATATCTTTGCCTACATAAATGTCTTAAATGAAAATGTACCACATATATAATCATTGGCATTAAAATCATAAATTGAAAATTAATACTTTATATCTGATTTAACAGACAATTAAAAACAAAAAGATTATGAAAGAATTAAAAGGAACAAAGACAGAAAAGAATCTTCAGGAAGCATTTGCAGGTGAATCAATGGCACGCAACAAGTATACATATTTTGCATCTAAAGCAAAGAAAGACGGATATGTACAGATTGCCGCCATATTCGAGGAGACTGCAAAAAACGAGCAGGAGCACGCAAAATTATGGTATAAATATCTGAACGGAAACAAAATCAACGGAACAGAAGCTAACCTTGCTGATGCTGCTGCCGGTGAGAACTTCGAATGGACAGATATGTATGCCCGTATGGCAAAAGAAGCTCGTGAGGAAGGATTTGACGAGATTGCTGCTAAATTCGAAGGCGTAGCTGAAATTGAAAAACATCACGAAGAGCGCTACCGCAAGCTTCTGAAAAACATTCAGGACAAGATGGTATTCTCTAAGGACGGAGACTGCATCTGGCAATGCTCTAACTGTGGACACATTGTAATTGGAAAAGAGGCTCCTAGCATCTGCCCGGTTTGCAACCACGCTCAGGCTTACTTCCAGATTGAAGCAAGAAACTATTAATAAACAAAAACAATACGACAAAAAGGGGATGTGTCTTCGGCGCATCCCCTTTTTATATTTATATAAACAAAACTCACGTAAAGATAACGACAGACTGCTTCAGACAAGTAGTAAAACTAGAGATGTCATCAACAAGCGTCCTGGTTCAACCCTGTTTCAGAATAAAGACATTTAACGGCAACCTTGCAGAATCTAAATGCCCTACTTGTGGTTAATCTACAAAGTCTCTGCATGAGTAACAAAAAGTCATTAATCTACGTGTCGTAACTCAGCCACTTTTGATCCTAAAGTGACTGAGTTACGACACGAAAACAATAGGTTAATGATTTAAAACCTGTAAGCAGTCTTTCACTTAAAGTTTACTCAAAATCAAGCACATATTCAAGCCGTCTATAAGACATATAAGCATATTTTCTTATAGTTTTTCAGACCGGAATGAATATCCGCAACAATACATCCAAGTTCGGACACGTCTGACATAGCAAATACATCTGGTTAATTATCCATGCCGATAATATCGGCATTCATTTATGTATTCATGTCAAACTCAAATTACGCACCCACAACTGCCGCAAGGAGCGCAGCACGTCACTGTTCGGTAAACTCAACAGAAGAATCCTTCCCGACAAAAGTCAGTGTCATGTCTTTACCCTTGCCTCTTATATCAATAAAAGAATTCTTATATCCATAACCCGATGCCGTAACATACTGGTAAAGCAAATAATCAACGCCTAAATAGGTTACCTGTGCGACTCCGGCCTTTGTAAAGAACTTAGCTGAAAGTTGCTCACCTTTATTATTTTTAAAATCAGCCTTTATTATATTTTCAAAACCGGTAGAAGAATAAACAACTTTACCTCTCCGTGACACAATCCACTCGTCGTTGCTCTTCTCCAGCATATACGAATCATCATCCTCGACATTCCATACAGCGGAACCATCAGGGCGCACACGTTTCTCCAGGACAACAGTCTCTTCAGGCATAAACACTTCAACCTTAGCTGAATCAGAAGAGAATACGACATAAGCTGCGGATGATGAATGCTGGTCTACGGCTGACAACAAACGGGTTCCGGCTTCAAATATTCTTATCTTCTTGTCCAAGACTTTAGAATAGGTATACCCCATCGCCGCATCACTTCCACCAATCAGAGGCGTGGTGTTCTCTTGCGCACGACGATACTCTATCCTATACATCTCACCCTTTCCCAAGGTAAGCATGTCGTTCTGCAATGCTATTATATTAAGGGTGTCACAAAACTGTATGGTCTGTCCGTTTCCGATGCTTTCGCCACACAGCACAATACAGTTTTTTTTGTGTTTTCCTTTGACCAACTTCCAATTATTATATTTTAATGTAGCCATTCCTACAGAAGAGGCCTTGTTTGCTTTATCGAGCAACATGCCTTGCACAATATGCTTGTTGACCGGCATTACTTCATGCCATTCACCCAACAGTTGTTCCTCTGTATATAATTTTTCTTCACCGCCACACGACATCAGTGCCATCACTGATGCTGCTACAATTATGAAATTTTTCTTCATAGCAAATATATGAAATAAGGTTAATAATTTAGCAGGCGAACATATTCGCCTGCTATTTAAGATAAAAAGACTCGTTTCTTTATAAAATGCGATTACAGTCTGAACTTCAGACAGTCGCTTATCTTTTGCATCGTGGTAAGACGGGTTGGCACAAGAGGAAGCCTGAGAACATTCTCGATCATGCCCATTTCATGAAGCATGGCCTTCACTCCTGCCGGATTGCCGTCAACGAACAACAGATTAAACAAATCTGTAAACTTATGATGTATCTTTCTTGCACTCTCTATCTCGCCTTTCATCTCAAGACGTATCATACGTGAGAACTCTTTAGGCAGAGCGTTTCCGATAACCGAAATGACACCGGCTGCGCCACATGCTATCATCGGGAACGTGAGTGCGTCGTCACCACTGATGACATCAAAGCCGTCCGGTTTGTTCTTAATAATTTCGTCCACCTGTTCCAGACTTCCGCTTGCTTCTTTTATGGCTACAATGTTCTCGCAGTCACGTGCAAGGCGCACTGTTGTCTCAGCCTTAAGGTTAACGCCCGTCCGTCCGGGTACATTATAAAGCACAACAGGCATATTTGTTGCCCCGGCTATAGCCTTAAAGTGCTGATACAAACCTTCCTGAGACGGTTTGTTATAATAAGGACAAACACTTAATATGCCGTCAATGCCAGAAAAATCTGCCGTCTGAAGCTCGTTTACAACATCAGCCGTATTGTTTCCTCCGCATCCAATCAAGATTGGAACCTTGTCACCCACCTTTTCAACAACAAGCTCTTTAATCTTTTGCTTTTCATCTTTTGTCAACGTAGGAGTTTCTCCTGTTGTGGCAAGAATACAAAAGAAATCGGCGCCGTTCTTCAGCTGATAGTCCAACAAGTTTTTCAGGACATCATAATCAACCGAACCGTCTGAGGCGAAAGGAGTAACCAAAGCTATGCCTAAACCTTTAAAAATATTTTGCTTCATAAAACAATTTCCATCTTATTAATTGAATGCAAAAATAAACTTTTTATATCAAAACACAAAATAAAAAGCCGTATTTTACACATATCGCTAATTAATGGTGTCAATTAGAACCTATATACAGGAACAGCATTCCGAGCAATACCAGCAACAGGTCAACAGCTTTACTCTTTAAGTTTTTCTCATGCAAGAGCACTGCTCCAAACAGGAACGACACAATAACGCTTCCACGTCTTACCATTGAGACAATGCTTATCATTGCTCCGGGAATGCTCAAAGCATAGAAATAAACAAAATCGGCCGCACTAAGAAAAATACTTATAAAGATTATGCACCAGTCCCATCTGAACCGCGTGGTCTGTCCTGACTTTGGCAGCCATAACACAACCAGCATGATGCCCATCATGACACACTGATATATGTTATACCAGCTCTGCACCATCATCGTGTCAAGCCCAACTCCGCCTTGGTTTACCGGAGCCATAAGATACTTGTCATAAAGTCCGCTTACAGCACCGAGTACGGCAGCAAGCACGATGAAATATATCCAGCGGTCGTGCTTAAAGTCAATGCCTTCTTTCTTTCCGCTCCTGCTGAGCATAAGAAATGACGCCACCGCAAGAGCCACACCTATCCACTGATATACATTAAGACGCTCGCCAAACACCAGCAACGCACCGACCAGCACCATTACCGGACGAGTGGCATTAATCGGCCCTACTATGGTCAGGGGCAGATGCTTCATTCCGAAATATCCGAAAATCCACGAGGACAAGACAATGAGACTTTTCAGGACAATATATTTATGAACTTCCCATCCTCCGCCTCCTACATGAAATATGCTTCCGTCAAGAACATTCGTATTATACGAAAGGATTATGAACGGAAGGAAAATAAGCGATGAGAACAGCGTGTTGAGAAACAACACCGGTATTACGGCATTGCCGTCTAATGCCTTTTTCTTAAACGAGTCGTAAAAGCCCAACAGGGCTGCCGACATAAAAGCTAATAATAACCACATTTACCTTAAAAATTATATTTACCTATTTACATTATAGCCGCTATGGCTTAATATTCGATATTTTCCAGAAACAAAGCATTGCCTGGCATACTCTCACCGGCACCCGACCGCCGGCGACCTTCTATAACAGCTCTGAAATCCTGCACGCTTATCCGCCCTCGGCCAACATCAACCAAAGTCCCTACAACAGCCCTTACCATGTTACGCAGAAATCTGTTGGCCGTAATGACAAAATGCCAACTATACTCGCCGTCCTTCACCCATCTGGCCTCTGTTACATCACACAAAGTGGTCTTCACGTCGGTGTTGCTCTTGCAGAATGCGGCAAAGTCGTCATACTCCAGCAGCATTGCGGCCGCCTCATTCATTTTTTCGAAATCAAGGTCATAAAAAAGTTCGCATGAGTAATGGCGCAAAAACGGATCTTTATGCTGATGAACATAATAATGATAGGTTCTCGACCTGGCGCTGAAACGAGCATGCATATCCTGACTGACAGGAATAACCTTATCTGCAGAAATATCTCTCGGCAAAAGTCTGTTCAGCTTATATACTAGCTGTGGGCCGTCAACATCTTTATCCGTGTCAAAGTGAGCCACCATCATTCTGGCATGAACACCGGTGTCAGTACGGCCGGCTCCTACCACTTGTATTTCTTCACGCAGAAGAGTTGACAAGGCATCCTGCAACTTTTCCTGAACAGAAACGGCATTGGGCTGTACCTGCCATCCGTGATAAGCCGTGCCGTCATATTTAAAATAAACAAAATATCTCTGCATGTATTACGCACTATATGAATAATCCGTGTGCAAAATTACATATTTTTCATAAACTAAAGATATATTGACGAGCGAAAGAAAACAAATAAATCATCTTGACGGACATTTCCATAAGCCTTTACAGCTCTCCTTCCGTAAGTTTTTATGACTAAACTCGCCGGCACAATGGCACAGATACTTATCTTATCATCTTTCTGCAATAATGCCCCAACACGGACAAAGCAAATATCAGAATGTAAATAAGAAGCAGCTGCAGCAGTCCTATGCTAATGCCGTCAATACTTGCCCCGGGCAAAGCCGCTACAAAGGATACGCAGGCATTAAGCAATATCACCACTTTAAGCAGCAGTCCGGCCAACAACATCTGAAGCCAAGGCAGGAAACTCACAGCAGCCGTCAGTACAGCCCCATAAAGGATAACGGTGGCAGCAGGCACTACAATCATATTGGTAAGGAGGAAATAGCATGAGAAACGTCCAAAATAAAACGCTATCAGCGGGGCCACTCCTATCTGTGCAGCCACTGATACAGCCGTCATCTGCCATATCTGTTTTATTATAGGAATATTGCGGATGCTCCCGGGCATAACTTCCAGAAGCGGACGATAGAATATGATGATAAACAATACGGCGGCAAACGACATCTGAAAGCCTACATCATAAAGATATAGCGGACTGCCGGCCAATATGACAACAGCAGCCACTGACAGCGTGTTGAGCGACAGTCTGTTGCGGTTAAGCAAGCTTACAAACGAATAGACCGTAAGCATTACGGCTGAACGAACCACGGAAGCTGACATACCCACGATAAAGACATAAGACCATATTGCAAGCAGAATCAGCACCTGCGAAACAATCTGCCACCGGCGGCGCGAAAACAACAGCGACAATATTGCGTAGATTATGCCGAGATGCAGACCCGACAAAGCCAGTACATGCGACGCTCCCGACACAGAATACTCCTCTTTCAACTCATCCGAAAGCGAGGATTTATCGCCTAACGCCATTGCCGCCAGCACGGCATACGCCTGCCCGTTGAAGCCCATGTCACTAAAACGCTGCAGCAGTTTGTCACGGAAAACTAATGCGGATATGCGTGCGCGCTGAACAACAGACAGCCGACTGAGGTCAACCGCAGCCCCTTTCCATTCGTCTATATATATAAATGTGGTGGCAACATATCCGTGATAAAGCAAATACCGCGCATAGTCAAAATCAGCACCTGCATAATTTGTTGGCTTTTCAAGTAACGAGACTGCCTCTATACCATTGCCTATACGCAGTCTGTCCGCACGCCAGTCTCTGTATATGCTTGCCTTTATCTTCATAGGACGATGCGTATTTACAGTTATCAAGTCGCATCTTACAACTTTTCCCGTAACGACAGGCTGACTGACCACCACAGCCGAATATGCCGTATCTTCCCCGGGCACGGACATATTGACTTCATCCAATTCCCTTCCAACAAGCATGGCTCCGAGGAAATAGCAAGTAAAAAAGATAAGAACAGTCTGCAACACACAACGCCTATACGCTAATAAAGCAAACATTAAAGACACAGCCGTCGCCGCAAACCACGCATCACAAGACACAGCCCCATAAAGAAGCTCGCCCGACACTATGCCTGCAATAAGGAACAAAGCCACACGCAAGACAGGATAAAGCTGTATTTGTCCGTTTGTTTTCATTTATTAAGGCCAACAAGACTATACTGAATAGCCGTTTGCAGTTATGCAAATATACAAATTTATCTCTAAAGCCACCACCATGGCATAAGGTTTTTAGTTATAATATTTACGTTAAAAGCACAGACAGGAAACAAACGTGTCATGACTATTTTATTTAAAACAACACCCAAGACCATTACAAAACATAACAAAAAGAAAAAACTGCGGCTTTCGTTTTGTTTTGCGCCGGCTTTACATTATCTTTGCGATATGATTATATATTTCTCTGGAACAGGAAACACAAGATGGGCAGCCACCACTCTCAGTGAAAAGACAGGCGAAAAGCTCATTGACATAACAGACATCGCCGGAACCGATGTAAGCTACAAACTCGAGGAAGGCGAACGCCTTGGCTTCTGCTTTCCTGTGCATGGATGGCGGCCGCCGCTCATTGTAAGAAATTTCATCAGAAGGCTTTCAATAATAAATGCTGAAGGCCACTATTGCTATGTCCTTTGTACAACTGGCGACAACGTCGGCGAGGCTGTTGACATTTTCGAAAGAGACCTCAAAAGAATTGGTGTTCATCTAGACAGCGCCTTCTCGCTTATCATGCCCGAATCGTATGTCGGTCTGCCCTTCATGGATGTTGACACACGCGACAAAGAAAAACAGAAAAAAGAAAAGGCGACAGAAGACCTTGAACGTTTTACCGATATGATCATGAAGCGCCAGACTGGCGTAAAAGACCTTGTCATAGGGCGATGGCCAAAAATAAACAGCCGCCTCATCGGCAGTTTCTTCGTAAATCACCTTATAACAGACAAGCCATTCCATGTAACGGAAGACTTATGCATCAGATGCGGCAAATGTGCCGAAGCATGTCCTGTAAACGACATAATCTGGAGTAAGGGTTCCATGCCTAAATGGAAGCATAACGGTTCGTGTCTGTCATGCTTCGCCTGCTATCATCATTGTCCCAAACATGCCATAGAATACGGCGGCAGGACAAAGAATAAGGGACAATATTTCTTCGAAAAGAACGAAAGACGGTAAAAGTTACATCAAAGCGGGCATATCCAAGCACAATACAACAAGCCGCATATTGCAATACAAAAGATGCCCTTTGAGAGCTCCATTTGGCATTAATCGCAAAACGAAACCTATGCTCTCACACTAAAGAACGTGAGCAAATGTTTTTTAGCATAAAAAGTCATCACTCATCACAAAGACATGCAACAATCTGGCTACGAATACATTATGGCGTGATGACTTGAATCATAAACTCATCACACGACAACAATCTGAGTTTAAGCAACTTACTGACGGATGTTATGTGTGATGAGTTTTTTCGTAAGATATTTTACCATAACTATACCAACAGCAACGGAAATATCTGCTGAAAAAGACAACAGCAGTTATCTTATAAAGTTGGTGCGTATAGTAGGTTCAACTTCCGGCAGACTTACCCCTGCCTTCTTTCCTGCCTCTATACATTTAAGCAGCCAGGCCATGTTCTGCCCAAGACGACGCATGGTCTGCATGCCCTCTTCATCCATAAACACGTCTTCCGGCTTATTGCCGTGCACCTGATTCCAATAAACAGAAGGCACTGTAGGCATGTTGCATATACCGTAATACTTGTTAAGGTCGTCAAATCCGGCAGAGGCGCCGCCACGTCTGCAACTTACAACCGTTGCTGCCGGCTTGTTGGTATAAAGCGATGCCTTGCTGCAGAATGCCCTGTCCATAAACGGCTTTATGAAACCCGACGGACCGGCAAAGTGAATAGGAGTGCCAAAGATAAATCCGTCTGCCTCGTCAACCTTTTCAAGAAATCTGTTCACAGTGTCTGTGTCATACCAGCAGCGCTTTGTCTGGCTACACTTTCCACAGCCTATACAGCCCATTATGGGCTTATTGCCGCACCAGAATATTTCTGTATCAATGCCACACTTGGCCAACTCTCCTGCAACAACCTCTAAAGCGGCATGTGTGCATCCGTTAGCCTTAGGACTTCCGTTTACCAATAAAACCTTCATAATATCTGTGTCTTTAATCTAAATTACTTCAGTAAAATAAAGAAGGACGAACTGCCCGAGAGTTCTCAGACATGTCCGTCCCCAAAAGGTATATTATTTTCATTCAATATACACGCGGACCGAAGATGGCTGTTCCTACACGAACCATCGTGCTGCGGCACTGAACGGCAATCTGATAATCGTCGCTCATTCCCCATGAACGCTCGCAGAAAGCATCATCATCGGCAAAATAACGGGCCTTAACCTCATCAAAGAAGTCGGCCGCCGTGTTAAACTCACGCCTAATCTGATCCTCATCATCAACATTAGAGGCCATCATCATCAAGCCGCAGATCTGCACATTGTGAAGCTCGCGCCACTCACCTGCCTCAAGTAGCTCGCGGCAGGCATCAAGGGTGAGCCCGTATTTGGTTGCCTCTTCGGCAATATGCAGCTCAAGCAGCACCTTGATTACGCGGTCATGCTTTGCGGCATGCTTGTTTATCTCCTTCAGAAGTTTCAGAGAATCGACAGCTTCAATCATCGAAATATAAGGTGCTATGTATTTCACCTTATTGGTCTGAAGATGTCCTATAAAGTGCCACTCGATGTCATCAGGCAAGGTCTGCTGCTTTTTTGACAGTTCCTGCTCATGACTTTCACCGAAAACGCGCTGCCCGGCATTATATGCAGCCTCGACATATTCATCGGGATGAAACTTGCTCACAGCCACAAGGCGCACGCCCTGAGGCAGAGTGTCTGTTATTTTTTTCAGATTAGCCGCAACGTCAACATTCATTATTGAAGCGCCTCCTCCGCTTTCTGTCCGTCCTGTTCATACTCAGGTTTGTCGTCAACTTCAGGCTTCTTCAGCATCTGATTGTGCTCAAACACGTCCATAATCTGAGTTTCAGCAATGCTGGCGATAACATAGTCGATCATTGTTCCGCCCATAACCTCGTCGATGCTCTTTACAGCTCCTGGCAATGTGCTGCCGTGAACGAGATAATTTACGTTAGACTTTTTCTCTTTTTCAGTCTTGTCGTCAATGGTGATAAACTGCAGTTTGGTCTTGTACCAGCGGTCGGCAGAAGGAGAATCGCTGAAGAAAATTTCACCATAAGCGGCTTTCTTAATATCCTTAACCTCAAACTCGCCACTGATATAAGATGACATTTCTTCAATTATGCTTGCCTCTGCCTCTGTAAAACTGAGCGCATCGACAACATACAGCTCCGTTACTTTCTTCTGACTTCCGTCTTCCATCGTCTTTTCGTAACGTATTTTGCACTCAAACCATGTTGATGTTCTACTTCTCATATTATCCTTTATAAAATTAAATCTGATAAAAAACTATATTTATCTTACCCCTGCGGGCTGATAAAATCGTGCAAAAGTAATTAAATATCCCGACAACACAAAATCAGAAATAATAAATTGAAGGGCATATATTAATATTTCTTTAATTAAAACGAACGGCATCCATGACCACGCCATCCGGTCAGCATCAACCAGACAACGGCCTTAAAGGCTCTTCTTTTTATTAAAGAAATCTTTGCAAATCTCTAAAAACAGCATTGGTTCAGCGGCTATTGTCTCCCACAAGCGTTTGCCGCCCTTAAGCACACGCTTGTCCACATAGTCAACAAGTTCAGGATTTGTCTTCTTGTAACGTATGCGCATGGCATTAAGACTTATGACGTTGCCCGTCATGAACGGAACCACAACGCTGTCGCCGGCAAGGCTTATGCCGTAGATTGTAGATATGTTCATCTTGCCAAGCTGCATGTTCTGCGAGTCTACCCCATTCCACCAATACATCTTGCCGACTTCGTTTTCACCTTCTTTATATACAAACTGCCGTATGGTTTTCTTGGGTTTAAGCAGAGACGGATTAGCCACAAGATGCGACTCAAGATGGTCATACTTGCCGCTGGCCGACGTCTTTTTCACAAAATCTATACTTCTCACATTGTCGGCGCTATATGAAACTGCATTATTGCCGTCGGGCTCAGGAGACAGCGTGAACGATGTGTTCATGCGCTTAAACAGCTTGCCGTCCACCCAATAAGTCTGAACATATCCTTCCACCGTACTTCCGTCTGTAAGAGTTAGACGCACATGATCGTTTTCAGGGTCGCGCGTTTCCTGAGCAACGGCACAGGCCGAAAACGCCGCAAAAAGGAACAAGAACAATATTTTTCTCATAAAATGACATTATTACCAATTCAACAATACGCCCACAGAAAGGAGCAGACCATAGATAAACATATTGCGTGCTGTGTCGCCAAGCACCATGTTGAGAGCCTTACCTTTATTTATACGCACCATCTTGCGGTAAGCAGCATAATGAGGTATGAGATAAAGGAAAGGAAGCAAGAATGCACAGATGTGTCCTTCGAGCAAAAACGCAACGCCAAAGACCAATGCCATTATGCCAGAACAGAGATAGGCTGTGCGCCCGGCTTCGGCACCTACCCTAACAATGAGCGTCTTCTTGCCTGCCCTTGCATCGTTGTCGATGTCGCGATAGTTGTTGACAAGCAACAAAGTGTCGATGACAAAGCCGCAGGCCAACGAGGCTATAAAAACCTCAAACGTAAACCTGTCGGTCTGGAGATAATAGGTAACACACACAGGAATAATGCCGAAAAACACTAACACGAGCACATCGCCAAGACCAAGATATGACAGCAATGTGGTGTAAAGGAAACAAAACACCACGCAGAACGCCCCGACAAGTATCATCTCCAAGCCGCCATATATCACCAGCGGCAGGCCTATACAGCAGGCTATCACCGTTGTTAATATTATTGCACGGCGCATGGCTTTGGGTGTTATCCAGCCTTGTGCGCACGCACGGCGCGGCCCGAGACGCGTCTCGTCATCGTTGCCACGGACAAAGTCGAAATAGTCATTAATGAAGTTGGCGTCAATCTGCATAATGAATGCAAACAACACGCACAACAATGCCGGCATCCAGCCGAAATCATCGAGTCCGAGGTCTCTTGCCGCAAATGCCAAACCTATCATAACAGGCACGGCTGCACCAGTAAGCGTCTTCGGACGCGAGGCCAGCATCCACGCTTTTGCCGAATTTGTATCTATTTGTTTTTCGTTCATGATTTAATCTTTTATATTATGCCCATAGGACAGACCGCAATGCGCCGGACGTAAACAAGCTAGGCCTTACGCATTGCCTTCTCCAAGAGAAAGGCATGCCGGCGTACCTCATGGCGCACAGGAGGGATGACAAGCAACGGCATGCTGCCGGCTAAAACCCTTATCAAGCCACTACACCTATAAATTAATGCTTCAGGTAACATCCACGGGCGAATCACTTGCAAAAGTAAACATTATATCGTATATTTGCAAGAAATTAATGATTCTTAAAGCTATGATTGACAAGAATGTAAGTCTGGACCTTATGGCTTTTATCGAAACAGATATACTGCCTCGCTATGCCGAATTTGACAAAGCTCACAATCTTACTCATGTTACACGCGTGATAAACCGCTCAATCAAGCTGGCGCAGAAAATTGGTGCCGACGTCAACATGGCTTATGCCACGGCAGCATACCACGACCTTGGACTGGAAGGGCCGCGCGCCATACACCACGTAACGAGCGGAAAGATTCTGGCTGCCGACATGCGCCTGCGCAAATGGTTCTCGACAGAGCAGATAAAAATAATGAAAGAGGCAGTTGAAGACCACAGGGCATCAGCCTCGCACGCGCCACGAAGCATCTACGGAAAGATAGTGGCCGAGGCTGACCGCGACCTAGAGCCAGAAACCGTGTTCAGAAGGACAATAGAATATGGCATAGACCACTATCCAGAAAAGAACAAAGAGGAACAATGGAAACGCTTCTGCGAACATCTTGAAAACAAGTATTCAGCCCACGGATATATCAAGCTCTGGATACCCGGATCGGAGAACGAGAAAAGCCTGAAGCAGATAAGAGACCTGATAATACAGCCTGCGCGGCTGAAAGAAATATTCGACAGGATATATGCAGAGGAGACTGCAGAATGACTATGCCACGACAGACGACCATAAAAACAACGACAGCAAACAAAGGATAAAAATGAAGACACTTATAATAACGGCCTTGGCCCTGCTGCTGTCTGTTGCAGGACAGGCACAGACGGCAGACACGCTTCGCCATGAGGTGATGCTTGAGACGACAAAAGGAAACATACGCATAGCACTATACAACGAGACACCGCGCCATCGCGACAACTTTATCAAGCTGGTGAAGGAAGGCTTCTATGACGGCTTGCTGTTTCATCGCGTGATAGACAGATTCATGATACAGACAGGCGACAGCGCGAGCCGACATGCCGCACCGGGACAGCTACTTGGCGACTCGCCCGAAAGCTACAAGGTGAAGGCCGAAATAATGTATCCTGCCCTATTCCACAAGCGCGGAGCCGTGGCAGCAGCACGCGAAAGCGACAATGTAAACCCCGAAAGAGAGTCGTCGGCATCTCAGTTTTACATCGTCTACGGCCGCCGTTTCAACGACAGCATGCTCGACGACGTGCAGCTGAAACTGGACAAGAACACAGGCGGAACAGTGAAACTGACACCCGAAATAAGAGAAGCCTACAAGCGCTTAGGCGGTACCCCTCACCTCGACGGACAGTATACGGTATTCGGAGAAGTAATTGAAGGGCTTGAAACCGTTGACAGCATACAACAGGTTGAGACCGACAAGAACGACCGCCCCGTTGAAGACATAAAAATCATACGTGCAACAGTGATAAAATAACACGTCCAACCGACAGAAACTCATGCCTGATGCCAAGCCGGCAACATATGCGACGGGCCGTATACGGAGGCAACATAAGAATGCAGAATGTAAGAATACCGGCTGCATTCCGCACAAAACGTAAGTTGACTGTATGCACTCTCAGGCAGACAAAATAGCAAACGGAACGGCAGCACACGTGCCATTTGAGCGCGGAAAACGACCATTTTCAGTCTAAAATCAGGCATCAGCCATGCTAAAACATAGCTTTTTGGGGGATAAAACAATATAAATCGTCATATAAAATACTACATATTAAGGCGTAAAAGGCTACCTTTTAGAGTGCAAAAGGTGGCCTTTTGCATTATATAAGACATCGCCAAACTGCACACTTTGCATAACATTGGCAGTATACCGTTGGCATACTGCACTTTACGCATGCACACTTCATACTGCGATATTTACGCAAAAAAGATTTAGAATACAGAATTATGCAGTATGAGAGCGTCATGAAAAATCAAAAAGAAAGCAAAAAGCGGAAAATGCGAACCACACGCAACACTACGCCGAAGGACAACATCACCTATTTAAGATATTTTTGAGATATTCTTCAAAATAACGTCCCTATATTCCAAAATTCTTTGTATTTTTGCACAAGCCAAACAACATCTTTTCAGACAAAAGTCTTTTGTCTGCATTAGGTCCAGGTTGTTTACCGTATGAAAAGTCTGCTCCGCTGACAGACCTATCAGTCACCGTAAGCGAGAAGACTTTGCATTCATCAAAAAAGAACAATTCTAAGTATGAACGTTTTAGAACTAAGTGAACAGGAAATTGGCAGACGCCAAAGTCTTCAGGAGCTGCGCGATATGGGAATCGACCCGTATCCTGCCGCCGAGTATCCAACAAATGCTTTCTCAACAGACATTAAAGCGGAATTCAAAGACGAAGAGCCGCAGAGAGAGGTGTGCATAGCAGGCCGCATGATGAGCCGCCGCGTAATGGGTAAAGCATCTTTCGCCGAGATTCAAGACTCAAAGGGAAGAATACAGGTTTATATCACACGCGACGACATCTGCCCCGGCGAAGACAAAGACATGTATAATAAGGTCTTCAAAAGACTGCTCGACATCGGCGACTTCATCGGCGTTAAAGGCTTCGTATTCAGAACACAGACAGGCGAGATAAGCGTACACGCACAGAGCCTGACACTGCTGTCGAAAAGCTTAAAGCCGCTGCCTATCGTTAAATATAAAGATGGTGTGGCATACGATAAGTTTGAAGACCCGGAGCTGCGCTACCGCCAGCGCTATGTAGACCTCGTTGTCAACGACGGCGTGAAGGAGACATTCCTGAAACGTGCCACCGTGTTGAGAACTCTGAGAAACTCTCTCGACGAGGCAGGATACACTGAAGTTGAAACCCCAATACTGCAGTCTATCCCAGGCGGAGCATCTGCACGCCCGTTCATAACCCACTTCAACGCGCTGAACGTTGAGATGTATATGCGTATCGCAACAGAGTTGTATCTGAAACGACTCATTGTAGGAGGATTCGAAGGTGTTTACGAAATAGGCAAAAACTTCCGCAACGAAGGTATGGACCGCACTCACAACCCCGAGTTCACCTGCATGGAGCTGTACGTACAGTATAAGGACTACAACTGGATGATGTCGTTCACAGAGCAGCTGCTTGAGAAAATATGTATAGCCGTAAACGGAAAGCCCGAAAGCGTGGTCAACGGCAACGTGATAAGCTTTAAGGCTCCATACCGCCGTCTGCCTATCCTTGACGCCATCAAAGAGAAGACAGGATACGACCTCAACGGAATGGACGAGGACCAGATACGCGAAGTATGCAAGAAGCTCAACATGGAAATAGACGACACCATGGGCAAAGGCAAGCTGATAGACGAGATATTCGGCGAATTCTGTGAGGGTACATTCATACAGCCAACATTCATCATCGACTACCCTGTAGAGATGTCTCCTCTGACAAAGATGCACCGCAGCAAGCCCGGACTGACAGAGCGCTTTGAGCTTATGGTAAACGGCAAGGAGCTTGCCAACGCATATTCTGAGCTTAACGACCCGATTGACCAGGAGGAAAGATTCATCGAACAGATGAAACTAGCCGACAAGGGTGACGACGAAGCAATGATCATCGACCAGGACTTCCTGCGCGCGCTGCAGTACGGAATGCCGCCTACAAGCGGTATCGGCATCGGTATCGACCGTCTGGTTATGCTCATGACAGGCGAAATGTCTATCCAGGAAGTGCTGTTCTTCCCGCAGATGCGCCCGGAGAAAAAGGCTCCGAAGAGCACCGTTGCAGAATGGCAGGCTATTGGTGTGCCTGAAGAATGGGTGCCCGTGTTCAACAAATGCGGCTATAATCTTACATCAGACATCAAGGATGTTAATCCGCAGAAACTGCAAATGGACGTATGCGGAATAAACAAGAAATACAAACTCGGCTACGAAAATCCCAAAGTAGACGATTTTGCGAAATGGATTGAGAACGTAAACAATTCTGATAACGAATAATTCTTATGCGGTGACACACCGGCAGGCCGTAAAGTCTGCCGGCTTGTCACCGCAATGCATAAATACATTTTATGCACGGATTATAAACAATAAATCATAAATCGAAAAGATGTACGATTGCGGAAGAATAGCAGTTATTGGCGGCGGAAGCTGGGCTACCGCCATTGCCAAGATTGTGGTGGGGCACACACATCATTTAGGATGGTATATGCGCCGTGACGACCGCATTGAAGACTTCAGGAGGCTCGGACACAACCCGGCATATCTTACAAGCGTTCGCTTCAACATTGACGAAATAGAATTCTCGAGCGACATCAACAAAATCGTTCAGGCATACGACACTCTTATATTCGTTACACCTTCACCTTACCTCAAGAATCATCTGAAAAAGCTGAAGACACGAATTAAAGACAAATTCGTAATTACCGCAATAAAAGGTATTGTGCCTGACGAGAACCTGGTGTGTTCAGAATATTTCCATCAGGTTTATGATGTTCCTTACGAAAACTTGGCATGTCTTGGAGGTCCGTCGCATGCCGAAGAAGTGGCTCTTGAGCGTCTTTCATACCTGACTGTAGGATGCAGCGACCGCGAAAAGGCACTGGCGTTCTCTGAGATACTAGCCAGCGAATTCATCAAGACTAAAATCAGCAGCGATGTTATCGGCATTGAATACTCGTCTGTGCTGAAGAACGTCTATGCAATTGCAGCAGGAGTATGCAGCGGCCTTAAGTATGGAGACAACTTCCAGTCGGTACTTATGTCAAATGCTGTACAGGAGATGTCGCGCTTTCTCAAGACAATACATCCTATAGACCGTAACATAACCGACTCAGTTTATCTTGGCGACCTGCTTGTTACGGGATATTCCAACTTCTCGCGAAACCGCACATTCGGAACAATGATCGGCAAAGGATACAGCATAAAGAGTGCTCAGATTGAGATGGAAATGATTGCCGAAGGCTATTTTGGCACAAAATGCATGAAAGAGATTAACCGCCACTGCCATGTAAACATGCCTATCCTTGATGCCGTTTACAACATTTTGTACGAACGCATATCTCCACAAATTGAAATAAAGCTATTAACCGATTCTTTCAGATAAGAATCACAAAAATCAATAAGCAATGAAAAATATCACATTAGATGTATCTAAAGCCGTTCAGTTTCTTAAAGAAGGAACAGTAAAAAATTATGAAGCTAAAGTAAAAGAGGCACAAGAGGCTCTTGAAAACGGCACTTGCCCTGGCAATGATTTCTTAGGCTGGCTACATTTGCCATCATCTATAACACCTGAATTTCTGAAAGAAATACAAGACTGCGCAAACACTTTACGCGAAAACTGCGAGGCTATTGTCGTTGCAGGTATCGGCGGAAGCTACCTTGGAGCACGTGCAGTGATTGAAGCCTTGAGCAACTCTTTCTCATGGTTAATCGGCGACAAGAGCAACCCAACAATTCTTTTCGCAGGAAACAACATCGGCGAAGACTATCTGTATGAGCTGACTGAATATCTTAAGGACAAGAAATTTGGCGTAATCAACATATCTAAATCAGGAACAACAACAGAGACGGCCCTCACATTCAGACTGCTGAAGAAACAATGCGAGGAGCAAAGAGGCAAAGAAGAGGCAAAGAAAGTCATAGTTGCCGTTACTGATGCAACGAAAGGTGCTGCAAGAGCAGCTGCCGACAAGGAAGGTTACAAGACATTTGTTATTCCAGACAACGTAGGCGGACGCTTCTCTGTGCTCACTCCTGTAGGTCTTCTGCCAATAGCATGTGCTGGATTTGACATAACAAAACTTGTTGAAGGTGCAGCCGACATGGAAAAAGCCTGCGGAAAGGATGTTGCCTATGAAGAGAACCCTGCTGCCGTTTATGCTGCTGTACGCAACGGACTTTATGATCAGGCAGGCAAGAAAATCGAAATAATGGTTAACTACCAGCCCAAACTGCACTTCATCAGCGAATGGTGGAAGCAGCTGTTCGGCGAAAGTGAAGGTAAAGACAACAAGGGTATATTCCCTGCTTCATGCGACTTCACGACAGACCTTCACTCTATGGGACAGTGGATTCAGCAGGGCGAACGCTCAATATACGAAACTGTTATCAGCGTTGAAGAGCCTGCAAAGAAACTCCTCTTCCCTAACGACGAGGAAAATCTTGACGGTCTGAACTTCCTTGCCGGCAAACGTGTTGACGAAGTGAACAAGATGGCAGAGCTCGGAACACGCCTCGCACATGTTGACGGAGGTGTGCCAAACATCAGAATTTCAGTTCCCGTGCTGAATGAATACTACATCGGACAGCTTATCTACTTCTTTGAAAAAGCCTGCGGTATAAGCGGCAATATATTAGGAGTTAATCCGTTTAACCAGCCCGGTGTTGAGGCTTACAAGAAGAATATGTTTGCCCTTCTTAACAAACCCGGATACGAGGAAGACAGCAAGGCAATAAAGGAACGCCTCGCAAAAGAGAAATAATTATATCCGGAAAAGCCATGAGCGATTCATGGCTAAAGGACTAAGAAGGTACGCTAAAAGCGCAAAATAAGCGCAAGTAAATCTGCGTATGTGCGTATAATCAAACTATATGACATATTATGTTTGAAAAAGAAATTAAACAATATCTAGAAAGACACGGCTTTGAGGCTTTTAAGCCCAAAGCCGTTCTTTTTGACATGGACGGAGTTCTATATAACAGCATGCCCTTTCATGCTGTCAGCTGGCATAAGTCGATGGAGAGGTTCGGACTGAATATCTCACCGGAAGAAGCCTACCAATATGAAGGGATGAGGGGTGTTGAAACGATAAAGCTATTGGCCAAGCGCCAATGGAACAAAGAACTGACAGACGAAGAAGCCGCCAACATGTATGAAGAGAAATCAAACGAGTTCAGAAAATGCCCCAAAGCAGAGAAGATGGATGGCGTTGAAGAACTTATGAGAAAAATAAAAACTGACGGTCTGAAAATTGTTGTTGTAACAGGAAGCGGACAAAGAAGTTTGCTGGAAAAATTAGAAAGCGAGTTCAACGGACTTATACACCATGAACTGATAATCAGCAGCTTTGACGTGAAACACGGAAAACCCAACCCAGAGCCCTACCTATGCGGACTGAAGAAGGCGGGCGTCATGCCGTGGGAAGCCATTGTTGTTGAAAATGCTCCCCAGGGAGTAAGAGCCGGAGTTGCTGCCAACGTATTCACCGTTGCCGTAAACACAGGTCCGCTGCCACAAAAGATGCTTGCAGACGAAGGAGCCAACTTGATATTTGAAAGCATGCCTTCATTCAGGGATTCGTGGGATCTACTAAGCGAAAACTGGAAAAACCGATAACGAAAAACAAAATACCGCAGGACCAGAATAACTGTAAAGAACAAAAAATCTTTAGTTGGCAAACATAAATAAAAGGACAATACCCACATGGGCATTGTCCTTTCGCATATAATAGTACTGTTGAAAAAACGTATTATCCGTAGATTATCTTTCCGTTTTCATCTTCATAAGGAGCAAGGTCCTTAGCATACTGGTTCATGGCACGAAGGCTCATACCCATAGAAGAGAATCCACCGTCATGATAAAGATTCTGCATTGTCACCTTACGTGTGAAGTCAGAGAACATCATTACGCAATAGTTTGCACACTCTTCAGCATCAGCGTTGCCGAGCGGAGACATCTTGTTGGCAAAATCCATGAGGTTGTCCATGTCCTTAATTCCCTTACCTGCTGTAGTAGGTGTAGGTGACTGAGAGATTGTGTTGATGCGGACATTCTTCTCACGTCCATAAATATATCCGAAGCTGCGTGCTATGCTCTCAAGCATGCTCTTGGCATCTGCCATATCGTTGTAACCGAAGAATGTACGCTGAGCTGCAACATAAGTGAGGGCAACCACTGAACCATACTCGGCAATGGCATCCTGCTTCTTGGCAACCTGCAACATTTTGTGGAAAGAGATGGCAGAAATGTCGAGAGTCTTCTGCAGATAATTGTAATCAAGATCGTCGTATGTACGGTGCTTACGCACGTTAGGACTCATTCCGATAGAATGGAGCACGAAGTCGATTTTTCCGCCAAGCAGCTGTACAGACTCGGCAAAAACCTTCACCAAATCCTCAACACTTGTAGCATCAGCTGCTATGACAGGAGCGTTGAGCTGCTTGCTCAGCTGATCAAGTGTACCCATGCGCAGCGCCATTGCTGTGTTGCTCAAGGTTATTGAGGCGCCTTCTTCTACAGCCTTCACGGCTACTTTCCATGCTATGGATTCTTCATTAAGCGCGCCGAAAATAATACCGCGCTTACCTTTCAACAAATTGTGAGTCATCTTTAATTTATTTCTTTGATTTAATTTTAGAGTGCAAAGTTACAACTTTTACACAAAATAGGCAAACATTTAAAGTTAAGAATTATTAGCACAAGCCACTTGACGGCTTACAAACTCATTACAGAATAAGCAGCCGTCATAAAAATCAATAAAGCAAAATTGGCTATAACGCCACTGACATACAGCCTAAAGAATCACTGCTGTTCCGCTGCACGACACCATAAGCATTGAGCCTGACTCGCCTACGGTTTCATAATCGAGATCAATACCGACAACGGCATTGGCTCCAAGAGCCTCGGCACGCTGCGTCATCTCTGCCAGCGCATTGTCTTTAGCCTTGCGCAACACTCCCTCATAAGAGCTGCTACGGCCTCCGAAGAAATCTCTGACGCCTGCCAGAAAATCCTTAAACACATTGGCACCTACAATAACCTCGCCCGTTACTACGCCGAGATACTCCCTTACAGGTCTGCCTTCAATGGTCTGAGTTGTTGACAATAACATAATCGTATGATTTTTCTGTTACACATTTCTTTCCTTTACATCAAGATAATTGCTGACGACAATATCCGTGGAGCGAGCTATTCGCTCCATGAAATCTCAGCACTGCCGAAACATTTGTGATGGTCTTCATCATAAACCACACAGAACTGGCCGGGAGCAACACCTTGTATAAGATGTTCTGAATGCACCACATATTCTCCATCTGCCTTACGTTCGAGCCTTGCCGGATGATATTCGGGCGTATGACGTATCTTGAACGTTACGCTTACCTCACCGGCATCGCCCCAAGGATTGCATGTAAGGAAATGGAAATCATGTATGCTGAAGTCTTTCTTATAAGCCGTAAGCGGCTCATATCCCTTACTTACATAAAGTATGTTCTGCTTCATGTCCTTCTTGACCGCATACCAGGGTCCGCCTCCGAAACCGAGTCCGTGGCGCTGACCTATAGTGTGAAACCACAAGCCTTTGTGCTTGCCAAGCTTCTTTCCTGTCTCCAGCTCGAGCACGTCGCCGGGATTTTCACCGAGATAGCGCCGTATGTAATCATTATAATTTATCTTTCCAAGAAAACAGATGCCCTGACTGTCCTTACGCTTGGCGTTGACCAAATGTTCGCGTTCGGCAATCTCGCGCACCTCTTCCTTCATGTAATGTCCTATTGGAAACAATGCCTTGCGCAACTGCCAGTCATATATCTGGGCAAGAAAATCGGTCTGGTCTTTCACCGGATCAGGACTTGTTACGAGCCACTTCTGCCCGTCTATGATTTCGGTCTGTGCATAATGCCCTGTTGCTATCAAGTCATAATCGTACCCGGCTTTCTGGTCGAAAGCTCCAAACTTTATCAGACGGTTGCACATCACGTCGGGATTGGGCGTAAGACCGTTGCGCACCTTGTCCATAGTATATTTAGTAACCTGCTCCCAATACTCCTTATGACAGTCGATCACCTGCAGCCTGCAGCCATATCTGGCAGCAACGGCTGTGGCCATCTCGAGGTCTTCCTCGCTCGAACAGTCCCACTCCTCTTCTTCCTCGGGACCTATCTTTATATAAAAGCAATCGGGATGCAATCCCTGACGGGCCAACTCATAAACCACCACTGAGCTGTCTACTCCGCCGGAAAGCAGCACTGCAATCTTTTTATCTTTCAGATTCTCCATCGCAAATCATTTTTTCGTGATGCAAACATACATAAAAATAACGACATTCTACGATAATTTACCAACAAATATGAGCTTACGTGCACGAATAATGAGCCGCAACTGCGGCTGAAACATTCTGAACAGAATGGGATATTCAGGAACAATCAGCTTATAGCCCCTTTCCGGTTAAGGGCTCCAGAAGTGGCATGGCGAGAAAATAACAGCCTAAAAGAATGATTTACCGTAAAATCGCACTTCACGCTTAACGCGCTGTATATCAACAGATTAGCCCAAACAAGAAAATATAGCGGGAAATCAGACAATGCAAAAGACCACGTTTTGCATCATAAAAGGGCACATTTTACAATGCAATAAGCCGTCTTTTGCAACGCAAAAGGCTGCTTTTTGCTGCACAAACCAATGTGTTTCAGGCAGAAAACAACAAAAATATGCATGAACAAGCAGGCTGAAGTGCATGAAAAAACGGCAAGAAACAAGAATATTGTGGATTTGTTTTTCTAGAACGGAAAATAATTTTGACAATATTTTTTACCGGCAAATCTATCAGAAATGGACGATTTATAACCAAAGGAAAACATGGGATGCAAGGCAGACATAAATTGAGATGCAAGGCTCTGAAAAACAACATGGCCAAAGACCGGTGTAAAACCATGTCTTTGGCCACGCTTGTTATAATGTTTTTGTCAACTAAACTTCAACATTAAATTGATGCCCATATCCAGTCATAGAAGAAACTGCACACACCGCAAAGAAGCACACCGGCTGTGCAGATGGCAAGAGCCAGTTTTGTGTTGCAGTCGCTCTTGAATGTAGGCAGAGGATTCTCGGCAGACTTGATGTACATTGCCTTAACAATGAGAAGATAGTAGTAAAGACTTATCACTGTGTTGATCAAAGCAACGAACACTACTATGTGAGTAAGTACAGAACCTTCCTCCAATGCTGCCATGAAGACGAAGAACTTGCTGAACATACCTGCAAACGGAGGAATACCACCGAGAGAGAACAGCGCAAACGTCATAAGCAATGACAGTTTGGGGTTAGTTGTATAGAAGCCGTTATATGCATCCATCTTTGTAACACCATTGTTGTTTTCCTCAACAACGCTGATTACGGTGAATACTGCAAGGTTGGCCACTACATAAACCAGCACATAGTAAGACAGGGCAGCTACGCCAAGAGCATTGTCGCCAATAACTGCCAGCATGATGTAACCTGCCTGTGAGATAGAACTGAAGGCCATGAAGCGCTTGAGCTCTTTCTGGCGGATGGCAAACAGGTTGGCAATGGTGATGCTGAGCACAACGAGCACGTACATAACGTAAGTCCAATACGGAGTGAGCGGAGCAAACACCTTCATGAGGATAGCCATGAGTGTAAATGCGGCAGCACCCTTAGAGATTACGCTAAGATAACCTGTAACCGTTGTAGGAGCACCCTGATATGTGTCGGCAGTCCAGAAGTGGAAAGGAACAAGACTGATCTTGAATCCTAATCCGCTCATGAAGAATACCATACCCATTACGTTCATTGTAAGGTTCTGCTTCTGAGCAAGAACTGTTGCAACGTCATCGAAATAGAGAGTACCTACTCCACCATAGATGAACGAAATACCATAAAGCATTATTCCGCTTGAGAATGTAGCAGTAAGGATAAACTTGGCTGCTGCCTCAGCTGAATTATGACGGTATTTGTCGAGCGCAACAAGACATGCCATAGGCACAGATGCCATTTCGAGTCCGAGGAAGAACATCAGGAAGTGGCCGGCGCTCATCATCATGTTCATACCGAGCAGGGTTGAAACAGTTAGCATGTAGAACTCGCCTTCTTTGAAAGATGTATCCTGACGGCTCAGCCACTTACGGCTCTGAATGAGCACGATGAGTGTACCTGCAGCCAGAATAGTCTTCATAACGTTCACAGCCGATGTTGTAACATACATTCCGCCAAATGCAGAAACCGGCTCCTGAGGGAAGATGTTGATAATCACCTGAGCAAGCATCAGAATGCAAACCAGCGGATTGAACCACTTGCGCTCACTGTTGCGCGATGATGCAAAATCGGCAATAAAGACGATAATAAGGATAGCCATCAATGTGGCTTCCGGAATCATATTAAGAAATTGACTGTAATTCATTTTTCTGCTGATTTATTATATTGATGCAATAGCTGAAACATTGTTAATCTGGTCAAGGATTGGTATCATTGCATTGTCGATAACCTCACTGGCCCACAACGGAGCAAGACCAAGTCCTGCTACGCAGAATATAAGGCAGCATACAGCCACGCGCTCATCCCATGTTGCGTCGGTAAGTGTCAGATAATGCGGATCAGCAACCTTCTGATAAAGAATCTTGCCGACAACACGCAAGATGTAGACAGCCGTAACAACAATACTTGTACAAGCTACGATTGTACATGTACGGTGGAACACATCGTTATTAGCAAAAGAACCGACAAAGATTGTCATCTCAGCTACGAATCCTGAGAAGCCCGGCAAACCGAGGTTAGCCAAACCGGCGATAACATAACCCACGCTGAGGAAAGGCATAATCTTCATCAGACCGCCAAGCTTGCGTACGTCACGAGTGTGTGTACGGCCGTATATCATACCGATGAGGGCGAAGAACAAGGCTGTCATCAATCCGTGAGAAAGCATCTGAAGAATAGCTCCTGTGCAAGCTGTCTTGGTCATCATAAGCAATGCGAACAATACAAGACCACAGTGAGAAACAGAAGAATATGCATTGATATACTTCAGGTCGGTCTGAACACATGCAGACAGAGCACCGTATACAACAGAGATTGTTGTAAGGATCAGGAATATCCATCCAAGCTCGTGAGCTGCATCAGGCAGAAGGAACATGGCAATGCGGAAGCAACCATAACCTCCAAGCTTCATAAGCACGCCGGCGTGAAGCATTGACACAGCTGTAGGCGCTGATGCGTGACCGTCGGGGCTCCATGTGTGGAACGGGAACAGTGCTCCGAGAACACCGAATCCGATAAACACGAACGGGAAGAATACCTTCTGAACTTCAACAGGAATATTATGCATTGCTGCAATCTCAAGGATGTTCATCGTGGTTGCACCACTACCGAAATAGATTCCGATAATACCAAGAATCAACAATGCAGATCCGCCCATGAGCATAAGAGTAAGCTTCATTGCTGAATACTCCTTGTTACCACTACCCCATACACCGATAAGAAGATACATAGGGATGAGGGCAACCTCATAGAACATAAACATTGTGAACAGGTCGGTGCTGATGAAGAAGCCATACACACCGGTGCTCAGCAGAGTAAACCACAGGAAGTATTCCTTTGTCATGGGTTTCAGCTGCCAAGATGCAAAAGTACCAGTAAACACGATGATGCTTGAAAGCAGAAGCATAACCACAGATATACCGTCAACACCTACAGAGTAGGCAATGTTCAGCGGCGCAAACCAAGGAATGCTGTATGTGAACAACATCTCGTCTGTGTTGCCTCCAGCACGCATCTGTATGAATGTTACCGTAAGCCAGATTGACAAAATCAAAAGACATGATGATCCTGCAACCATTACGCCACGTACCTGATTAAGGGTGCGGGCCAGCCAAAGACCCAACAGCATCAGTACGGGAAAAACTACAAATAAACTTAATATACTCATTTTACCGGTTTTCTTTTATAGACAAATACATAACAACACTAATGCAATAGCACCTGTGAGGAACCATACTGCATACTGGCGCACGTCACCGCTCTGCCAGCCACGTATGCTTTCTCCGGCTTCATTCGTACCCCAAGCCATAAAGTTCATAGCTCCGTCAACAACATGGCGGTCGAACCATGCCAATGGAGTGCTCACACACTTGAAGATTATCTTATGTGTAACAAACATCCATACCTCATCCATGTAGAAACGCTTGTAAGCTGCACGATGAAGTTTCGGGAACTTACGGGCAAGCATGTCTGCAACAGGAGTCTCCTCACCTTTATACATATAAGTAGCAAGACCGATACCGCATATTGCAAGCACTGTGCTGACTCCTGCAACAAACCAGTTGGTATGTGTGCCGAATGCAACACCGTTGGCAGAAACAAATTCGCCAAACTCAAATACATGCAATGTACCGAAGATACCTACCAACATTGTTATGACAGAAAGAATGATAAGAGGTACTGTCATTGTCAGCGGAGCTTCGTGAGGCTGATGTGCGCCCTCTGCCTTGTGAGTTTCATAATAGCTCTTGCCCCAGAAGATTACATAATACAGACGGAACATATAGAATGCTGTCATAGCAGCAATGCCGCTCATTATCGCACCCATTACAGGTGAGAAGTTATAGCAAGCTACCAAGATTTCATCCTTAGAGCAGAATCCTGAGAAGAACGGTATACCTGCAATTGCAAGACATGAGATAAGGAATGTCCAATGTGTTACAGGCATATACTTACGCAGTCCGCCCATGTACATCTTCTCATTAGAATGAACGGCATGGATGATACAACCGGCACCCAAGAACAGACAAGCCTTAAACATGGCGTGTGTGAACAGATGATACATTCCGGCCATATAACCAAGTCCGTTTGCATCAGCATATTCTGCAGTCATGGCAACAGCTCCTGTTTCAGGATCAGGCATACATACGCCAAGAGCAACAAGCATGAAACCGATCTGAGAAATTGTTGAGAATGCAAGCACACGTTTGATATCGCTCTGACAGCATGCAACAGCTGCTGCATAGAAAGCTGTAAACGCTGCTATATAGGCAACCCAGTGCAAAGCCTCCGGCGCAAACTTGACAAATATCGGGAACAGACTTGCCACGAGATAAACTCCGGCAACAACCATGGTTGCTGCGTGGATAAGAGCACTGACAGGTGTAGGACCTTCCATAGCATCGGGCAACCAGATATGCAACGGGAACATTGCACTCTTACCGGCACCACCGATAAACATAAGGAACAATGCAGTAGGCATAATCCAACCGGCCTGATTGAGCGCTGTCATCTGTGCAGGTGACATCTGAGACAGATCGTAATTAAACGTACCTACATAGAAGCTATAGATAAGAATACCGATAAGGAAGAACAAGTCGGCAAAACGTGTTACGATAAATGCCTTCTTTGAAGCTGCCACTGCGGCATGCATAGGATAGTAGAAGCCGATAAGGAGATAAGAAGAAACTCCCACAAGCTCCCAAAACAGATACATCTGGAAGATGTTTGTAGCTACAACCAATCCGAGCATTGACATTGTAAACAGGCTCAAGAACGCATAGTAACGCTGAAAGCCCTTCTCTCCATGCATATAGCCGAATGAATAGATGTGGACCATCAGGCTGACTGTTGATATAACGATAAGCATCATCGCAGAAATCGGAGTGATGCGGAAACCGATATTAAATGTCAGCAGCTCAGAAAATCTAAGCCATGTAATATCAAATGCCGTTACCGTAGGATAAAGACCTGTGGCAGCGTCTCTTCCCTGAACCAGAAAATACTCAAACGCAGCGTAGTAGCAAAGCACTGTAACAACAGCGATAGAGCATGTTCCGATAAGACCGGCCACTTTATGCGACATCTTCATACCCGCCAATCCGAGTAAAATAAATGTCAGCGCCGGTAACAAGAGTATTAAAAATACAAAACCATAATCCATAACGCACTAATTTTTCATGTTTTCAATACAGTTCACCTGATCACTATTGAAGTTGCGGTAAACATTAATAATAATTGCCACTGCAACAGCTGTTTCCGCAGCACTTACGCCGATGCTGAACAAAGTGAAGAAGAAACCTTCCATCTGTCCGGGGAACAACAAGCGGTTGAATGCTGCAAAGTTGATATCAACAGAGTTGAGAATCAACTCAACAGAAATCAACATTGCAATCAGGTTGCGACGGGTTATAAATCCGAATACACCGATAAAAAACAACAGTGCTGAAAGCACAAAGAAATATTCTACTGGTATCATAAATTATTACTCCTTTCTAGATATTACGATTCCACCAATAATGCAAGCCAGCAAGAATACAGAGATAAACTCGAACGGAAGCACATACTGATATTTCTCAGAACCCATCAAAGTGTTGCCAATGACATTCATTGAAACTTCCTCATCAGGCATCTGCACTGCCATATCGATAAACTTGTTCTTCAAGAACACTGCAACGACCGTAACAAGGCTTATCAAGGTTATAAGCGCGCCAAATACAACGCGGCTACCTTTCAAACGCTCTACAAGTCCCTGCAATGTGCGCTTGCTTACGAGCTGTATTGCAAAAATATAAATCATAGTCACACCTCCGGCATAAACACTTATCTGGGCTGCGCCAAGGAAAGTGTAGTCAAGAAGGAAGTATAAACCAGCAACACCCAAAAGAACGAACAGCAAGAAAGTGGCCGCTCTCATTATCCGCTTTGTCATTACGCACATAAGTGCAGAACCTAAAATGACAACAGCAAGAATTATAAACATTACCATATTAGCCATATCTACGTTCTCCTTTTATTTAATTTTAGTATTAAAGACACCGATCTCCAATGGAGTACCGCCATCCTCGATATTCGGCAATGCAGGCTCAAACTTCTCTTTGTCAAGATGCAAGACCAGCTTGTCTCTTCCAAAGGTTGAGTTCTCAAAGTCGTTCACAAACTTAATGGCCTCATGAGGACATGCGTTTACGCACAACTCACAGAACATACATTCGCCCAAATCATAAATATAATCATCAAGGACACGTTTTTTCTTACCGTCCTCTGTCTCAATTGTCTTCTGTACGACTTTAATCGTACCATTAGGACAAGCCATCTCGCAAAGTTTGCATGCGATGCACTTATTGTTGCCTTCAGCATCCTGTGGCATTATAAGGCGTCCGCGATGGCGCGGCGAAACATGGAGCGTGGTCTTTCTGTTCTCCGGATACTGCTCGGTAACCTTCTTTGTAAGATACTCACGGAAGGTGACACCAAGACCTGTAAGCAAAGACTTCAGACCAAACTTAATTCCACCAAAATAAGATTTATTATTATCTTCCATTATTTTTACGTTAAGAAATTAAAGAATCAATGAACAACAGTTTTCTGCATTTAATCTGTAAATTCAATAATTTTTAATTTTCAGTAATTTAACATCTTAGAAATGCCATCCCAGAGCAACGACGATAGTCATCAGCACAAGGTTAAGCAGACTCAGCGGCATAAGATACTTCCACTCGAGCTTCAGTATCTGGTCGATACGAAGACGAGGATAAGACCACTTGATCCAAAGCAGTATCCATACAAGGAAGAAAGTCTTGGCCAGGAACCATACAATGCCGGGGATGTAATCCATTACGGCATTGAATCCGTCAAGTCCTGCTACATGCAGAGGCATCCATCCTCCGAGGAACACTGTTGACGCAACGCCTGCAATGATAAACATGTTGAGGTATTCAGCCAAGTAGAAGAAACCGAATCCCATACCAGAATACTCTGTATGGTAACCGGCAGTAAGCTCACTCTCAGCCTCAGCCAAGTCGAACGGACCACGGTTAGCCTCAGCATTACCTGCAACGAGGAATACGAGGAAAGCTATAATAGCAGGGATATGGCCTTTGAAAACAAGCCATCCGTCGTTCTGCGACTCAACAATACCAGTCAGGCTCATTGTTCCAGTCAAGGCTACAGCCGTGATAAGGCAGAGGCACAAAGACATCTCATAAGATATCATCTGTACGGCTCCACGCATAGCAGACACAACAGAATACTTGTTGTTAGAACCCCAACCGGCAAGGAAGATACCAACTACACCTATACTTGATATAGCTGTAAGCAGGAATATACCTACGTTGAAATCGAGAATAGCAGCTCCCTTGTTCCATGGCATGAAAGAGAAAGCGCCAACACTTCCGATAAGAACGAGGAACGGAGCTATTGCATACAAAAGCTTATCTGCCTTGTCAACAGGGAAGATTTCTTTTATAAGCATCTTAACCACGTCGGCAAAGACCTGGAAGATACCCCATTTTCCTACGCGCATCGGGCCAAGACGGCACTGGAAGAAGGCGCAGACCTTACGTTCCATATATATAAGCACAATGGCGAGCATGGCATAGGCCATAAGAATAATAAGCCCAACCAAAACGCATTCAATAAGGATTGACAAGAAATTGCCCAATCCCAGAGTATCTCTGAGAAGGCTGTCAAACCACGTTGTTACTATACTAAAATCGAACACTTTGCTTAAATTTAAATATATTATGAAATTCAAATAATAAAAGGCATTCAAGAGCCGTACGGCCATCATGCACTTTTATATTTTTGATTATCTGTCAATATCAGGGATGACGTAGTCGAGAGTTGCACCGATTGATATAAGGTCGGCAATCTTCTCACCGCGGCAAATCTCATCCATGGCTGAAACCAACGGCAATCCCATAGGACGGAACTTGAGTCGGCAAGGATTCTTGCCGCCGTCGCTTCTGAGATAAACACCAATTTCGCCACGGCTGCCCTCACAACTTGTATACCATTCACCTTCAGGAACTTTTATAATAGGCTTCTGCTTGATATAGAAGTCGCCTTCAGGAATGTTGTCGATAAGCTGTTCGAGTATGCGCACGCTCTGCTCCATCTCGTCCATACGAACCATATAACGGTCAAAGCAGTCACCGTTGTTGTAAGTGATTTCATTGAAATCAACCTTGCCGTAGAGGTCGTAAGGATGATACTTTCTGACATCATTGTGCCATCCTGCAGCACGTCCGGTACCTCCGGTACATCCATAAGATATAGCATCCTCCTTAGAGAGCACGCCAACACCCTTGAAACGGTTCTGCAGAATAACGTTGCCTGTAAAGAGGTCGTGATATTCCTTGAACATCGGCTTGATGTACTCACAGAGTTTCTTAACGTTCTTGACAAAGTTCGGGTCGATGTCGGCCTGGCATCCGCCAATACGATAATAGTTCTGAATGAGTCGTCCGCCGGTGGTCTCCTCCATAACGTTAAGCACCTGCTCGCGGTCGCGCATACCATAAATAAATGCAGTGAGCGCTCCGAGGTCCTGAGCACAACAGCTGTAGAACAGCAGGTGAGAGTCAAGACGCTGAAGCTCGTCCATTATGGTGCGGATATACTTAATACGGTCAGAAAGTTCAATGCCCATACCTTCTTCGATAACCGACACAAGCGCATGACGGTTCATCATGGCTGAAAGGTAATCAAGACGGTCGGTCAGAGCCAATGTCTGCGGATATGTATAGCTCTCGCACATCTTCTCTACTCCACGGTGGATATATCCGCAATGAGGATAAACCTTTCTGATAACCTCACCATCGAGGATTGTCTGCAGACGCAGCACACCGTGAGTGGCAGGGTGCTGAGGACCTATGTTTATCACATAATCGTCTTCTGTGAAGAGCTTGTGCTTCGTCTCGCTCAGCGTGCCGTCTTCGTTAAGGTTATACTCAACAGTGTAGTCGGGCTCCGGGTCATCCTCCAATGTATACTTGTTGTTTTCAGGACTCATGTCATAGTCCTTTCTGAAAGGATATCCATTGAAATCTGAACGAAGATACAAGCGGCGCATGTCCTTATGTCCGAGGAACTTTATTCCGTAGAAGTCGTAAACCTCACGTTCAAGCAGGTCGGCGCTCTTCCACAGATTGCTCACTGTTGGGATATAGGCGTTATCGCGGTCGGCATTAACAGCCTTTACGCTCATGCGCTGGTGTGTTTCGGTGTTTTCGAGGATGTAAACAGCTCCCAGTCCTTCTTCACCAAAATCTTCACCTACGATAGTAACGAGGAAGTCGAAATGCTTCTCATTCTTCAGTTTTGCCATCTCGCGGGCAAAATCCTTCAGTTCGAATACTTTATTTTCTAATTTCATTGCTTCCCTTTTAATTATTTAGAAACAGACGAATCAACATCGTTCAGCGCAGCCGATGCCTGCTTCAGTTTTTCTTCGTCAACATCATTACCGTCAACAATGATAGGCTTCTTCTCCTTGTGGTTCACTCCACCGAAGAACTTCTCTATCTTCACCTTTCTCTGAAGCTGCATCATGCCATACAGAATTGCCTCGGGGCGCGGAGGACAGCCCGGAACGTAAACGTCTACAGGCACAATCTCGTCGATTCCCCTCACAACATGATAGCTGCTCTTGAACGGTCCGCCTGATATAGCGCATCCGCCGACGGCAACAACATATTTCGGTTCTGCCATCTGGTCATAAAGGCGCTTGAACACAGGAGCCATTTTATGAGTAATCGTACCGGCACACATTATGAGGTCGGCCTGACGTGGAGAGTTACGTGTAACCTCGAAGCCAAAGCGCGCAAAGTCATAACGGGCGCAACCTACTGCCATAAACTCGATACCACAGCAACTTGTGGCAAAAGTCAATGACCACAAAGAATTTGAGCGTCCCCAGTTGATGGCTTCATCGAGAGAGCCTACAATGACGTTGACTCCGCCCTCATGAAGTTCCTGAATGGTTCTCTCAAGGGTCTCGTTATCCTTAAACTCTGCATAAGGAATACTCTTGATTACTGGTTTCTTTACTTCCATTCCAACGCTCCTTTCCGCCATGCATAAGCAAGGCCAAACACTAAGACTAACAAAAAGAATCCGATACTGACCATAGCCATCACGCCGAACTCCTTAACTACAACGGCCCACGGATAGAGGAATACAGTTTCCACGTCGAAGACCAAGAAAAGGATTGCGAACAGATAGTAGCCCACGTGCACAGGTATCCATGAAGAACCGTGAGTCGGTATACCGCACTCGAATGGCTCTCCCTTAACCTTGTTGTACGTACGCGGACCTATCAACTTAGCGATGACAAAAGCAGCCACTACCAAGAAAACAGCCGTTATCAAAACGGTAACTAACAAGATAAAATACATATATATTTTATTTAAAAAATGTAATTATATACAAACGCATGCAAAGGTACAATTTATTTTGCAAAGATTAATCATAAATACACATTTTTTATTTAGCCAAATAACTTTATCTTTACAAAAAGATGCACCTTATCAACGAGAATGATATGCCACGAGTCCTTCCATCGGACTTTTAAGCACTTTTGCCACCTCAAAACCTTCCATACGCGCTGCCTCTGCCAGCTGACTGCCATAACAATATGCCATGCTGCCGACACAGCCTACGGCATAGCCGTCATGGCTATAGAGGGCAACGTTGCGTCTGAAGAAATTACGGAAATTGTCCACCACGAGCAGCCTTACTCTCTCATCGTCAAGATGCCTGTGAACATACAGCGACATGCTTGCCAGAAAGCGGTTTGGCAGAGGCTCGCGGTAAACCCTGTTTATTATATCCGCAAGCGTAAGTCCCGACTCGCTCAGATAGCCGTCGCGCACGGCATCAGAAACACCGCCCTTGAACATCGCGTTGACAAAGAGCTTGCCCAGCACAGCCCCGCTGCCTTCATCGCCAAGGATATAGCCTAGCGGCGGCACGTTGCCTGTGATGTTCTTACCGTCATACATACACGAGTTTGCCCCTGTACCCAATATGCAGGCAATGCCGGGTTCATCGGCAAACAGGGCACGCGCAGCACCGAGCATGTCGGTTTCTACATCCACCTTTACGGCACCCGGGAAACACTCTGACAATACGCCACGCATCATGGGCTTCATCTCCTCACGGCATCCTGCGCCATAAAAATAGACCTCATCAATATCTCCGGCACACATAACCTTTGAAACCACGTCGTCTGTTATTGTTTTAAGGATAACCGGCGGGGACTGCTGAAAGGGGTTGATGCCCTGCCCCGCCATGCGTTGGACGACACGGCTGCCGTCCATCACACACCAGTCTGTTTTTGTACTTCCGCTGTCAGCGATCAGTTTCATATTTTATAACATTATTTTTTGTTTAAAACATTTCGCAAAGATAAGTATTAAGTCTGAATAACTGCCGTATTTTCATAAAAAACTTTAAGCCCCGCACGGCATTTAACCTGATAAACGGCACATATCCATGCAAATGTGCAAGCATTAATGCTGCATTTGCATCTTGCGCCAACGGGCTTCAACTTACACGGCATTGCCACAGCTGCATAATACTGACGAAGATTTAATCTGCCGAAACAAGAAACGGCAGGACACAAAAACAGCCTCACAACGTTTAGCAGGATAATTCTCTTTTATATAAAAACGGCATACTGATGAACATGCTTCAGCTGTTGGAGACATTGCACGACGGAAGCCAAGAACAGAAAACTTTTTGACGGAAGGCACACCGAACGCAGTAAAAAGTTATTACAATATAAATTTGCGAAATAGAGAAATATATTACACTTTTACATGCAATAAATGACAAAAATATGCCCATATAACGCCAAAATCAGTGTGTTTCAGGGCAAAAACCAATGAATTTCAAGAACTAAACAAGCCAAACAGAGGACCAAAAGCATACATTTTGCAACCTAAAAGGCCACCTTTTAGGCTGTAAAAGCATACCTTTTATAAATTAATGCAACATGGCCTTTCCTTGTGTTTTATGTAACACGCTGTATATAAGCGCATTACATAAAAACATATTAAACAGTATATTTTACGGCTAAGCAACGACTTTGCCGTCAGCATAGCCATTCTGGACACGTTAAACGTCAGAAAAACAGAAAACTCTAAGGCGCCCTACACTGTTATCCGAACAATGCTCTCAGCGCTTCTTCAACCTTGCGCACAGGCACAATCTCTATGTTGCTCTTTGCCTTGTTAAGGCTCTGCATGTTGTTTGCCGGAACTATTATATGCGTAAAGCCAAGCTTCTCTGCCTCAGCCACACGCTGTTCAATACGGCTAACAGGGCGCACCTCACCGCTCAGTCCCACTTCACCTGCCATACACCAGCCGCTCTCGATGGCCGTGTCGACATTGCTCGACAGCACGGCAGCAATAATACTAAGGTCCATCGCAAGATCAGTTACGCGCAGTCCGCCTGCTATGTTTATAAACACGTCTTTCTGCATCAGCTTAAAGCCCACTCTCTTTTCGAGTACGGCCAGAAGCATGTTGAGTCTTCGCTGATCGAAGCTCGTCGCACTGCGCTGCGGCGTTCCGTATGCAGCCGTCGACACGAGCGCCTGCGTCTCTACAAGAAACGGGCGCACGCCTTCAATGGCCGAGGATATGGCCACGCCGCTCAGTCCGTCGTGGTCTTGCGTAAGCAGCAGTTCCGACGGATTGCTCACAGGGCGCAGCCCGTCGTTGCGCATCTCATAAATGCCCAGCTCCGAAGTGCTTCCGAATCGGTTTTTTATTGAGCGCAGAATGCGGTACATATAATGCTGGTCGCCCTCAAACTGTATCACTGTGTCAACGATATGTTCAAGAATCTTCGGTCCGGCCAGGCTTCCTTCCTTGTTGATGTGCCCGATAAGGAGAACAGGTATGCCGCTCGACTTGGCAAAGCGCAACAATGCCGATGCGCACTCGCGCACCTGTGAGATGCTTCCGGCAGAGCTGTCAACGGTCTCGGTGCTTATTGTCTGTATAGAGTCAATGATAACTATCTCCGGCGCTATTTCCTTGATATGTCTGAATATGCTCTCGAGCGAGGTGTCGCAAAGAATCAGGCAACCGTCGTTGTCGCCATGCTCAATGCGGTCGGCACGCATCTTCAGCTGATGGGCGCTTTCCTCACCGCTAACATACAGAATCTTACGTTCGGGCATCCGCAATATCGTCTGAAGCGTGAGCGTGCTCTTTCCTATACCAGGCTCTCCGCCAAGCAGCACTATCGAGCCAGGCACAAGCCCGCCGCCAAGCACTCTGTTCAGCTCGGCGTCGTGCATGTCCATGCGAGGCTCGTCTACGGCCGTTATCTCCGAAAGAGACACGGCGCGGCTCTCGCCGTTTCTTAATGTGCGCCTCACTGTAGCAGCGGCCGACGTGGCAGCCATCTGGCCTGCGTCTGATGATATTCTGATTTCCTTAAACGTGTTCCACTGGCCGCAGCTCGGACACTTGCCAATCCACTTTGCCGACTCCTGACCGCAGTTGGAACATACATAAGCTATCTTGTCTTTAGCCATAACCTTTATATAATATAAAAACGTAAAGGGGGCACATGAAGGCCTTAAAAACGAAAAGTCACTAATCGCCGACATGTCAGGCAATAAACAGACATTCACCGCCCACTATCCTTTTCGATACAAAATTAGTGATTATTTTTTGAGTTACAAAATAAATCGCTAACTTTGCAACATCAATAAATACGGATGACTAATATCGCACATTAATAATAAAACCGGAAGGGCGGCCCGTGTATAAAAGCCGGGCTGCCCTTTTAATCTTTATAAAAAAATATGAAAGCCAAACATATTGTCATTTTCCTACTGTCAACCTTGATTCTTACAGCATGCGGACAATCGTATGAGGAAGCCAGGAAACAGTCAAAGGCCGAATATGAGAAAAGGAAGAAAGAAGACTCGCTGGCACTTAAAGTAGGAGTGCTGCCTACGCTCGACTGTCTCCCCATGTATGTTGCCAAGGAGCAATGTCTCTTCGACACGGCCAAGGCAGACATAAGGCTAAAGCAGTTTATGTCGCAGATTGACTGTGACGCGGCCCTGAAGGCGGAAAAGACTGAAGGCGGAATTACAGACCTGGTAAGAGGACAGCGCATGAAAGCCAAAGGCACCGGTCTCGACTACATCAGTGCCACCAACACTTACTGGCAGCTGATAAGCAACCGCAAGGCGCGTATCAGAAACATAAAGCAGCTTAACGACAAGATGATAGCCATGGCAAGATTTTCTGCCACGGCCCTGCTTGCCGACTATGCCACAGACAGCGTTAAGCTAAAACCGGAAGAGGTGTTCAAGGTGCAGATTAACGACGTAGCGCTAAGGCTGCAGATGCTTCTCAACAACGAGATGGACGCAATGCTGCTGACAGAGCCGCAGGCAACGACGGCACGAATATATAAGAACGACGTGCTCATGGACAGCCGCGACAAGGACATGCGCCTGGGCGTGATAGCATTCAGAAGCAAGGCCATGACAGACAAGAGGAGAAAGCAGCAACTGCAGGAGTTTCTGAAAGGATACAATGCCGCATGCGACACAATAAATAAATATGGGCTGCAGCACTTTGCACCGATATTTGAAAAATATTACAAAATAGACAGCCGTACAATAAAGGCTCTGCCTAAAATCAAATTTGAGCATGCTACGCCTCCAAGGCAGAAAGACATCGACACAGCCGACAAATGGCTTAAAAAACAATAAAGACCTATGGACACGAAGGACATCAAACAGCTTGACAATATAATCAAAGAGCTCGGCAGAAAAAAACTGGGCTACTGCATTCATTCCACACGGTCGTTTGTAAGCGCACATCCATACATGATGTATGACGATGAACTTGAAAACATCGAGCGCGACTATAACCTGATGCTGGAATATATGAAGCGGGGCTTCAACGATCCGCAGCGCAAGGATATTTACAGCAAACTGCTGGCAAGGCTATACAATTTCGTTAGCAACCTGCGCATAGCGTATATGGCCCAGAACATATCTTTTTACACCGAAGCCACACGAAAGTCTGTCAATCAGTCTTTCTCCGAAGAGCGTATCAAGACAGCTCTCGAGACTTTTGTTACAGATGTTGCCATGCTAAGTCTTGAGCCTGAACCTGCAAGGACAGAAAAGAGCAAAGAGATTTACCGTCGCCACAACGATTTCATACAGGCCCTGTTCGGCTATATCATAGTTTCAAGACAATGGACCGACAACGAGCGTGATTTCTTTGAAGGCATACTGCTGTCGCCCGCCACAGACATCATTGACGCGCAGCTGATTACAAGTGCGATAATGCTGGCCACGATGAACAACATGGACATAAACAAGTTTCATGTTCTGATCAACGTCTATAAGAAGACAACCGACATCAAGCTGCGTCAGCGGGCACTGGTCGGATGGGTGTTTGCGCTTTCAGCCGGTCCGCGACTGCATCCGCAGATGCGGGAGATGGTAGTTTCTGTACTTGAAGGCAACGGCGTGGCAAACGAGATAGCCGACCTGCAGAAGCAGATAATATTCTGCATGAACGCCGAACAGGACAACAACACCATTCAGCGCGACATAATGCCGGAGCTGATGAAGAACAATAACCTGAACATTACACGATTCGGCATTACCGAGAAAGAAGACGACCCGATGAACGACATCTTTGATCCGGGTGCGTCAGACCGTGCAATGGAGAAAATGGAAGAGAGTTTCCAAAAGATGATGAACATGCAGAAAGCAGGCTCAGACATCTATTTCGGAGGTTTCTCTCAGATGAAGCGTTTCCCGTTCTTCTATCATGCAGCCAACTGGTTCTGTCCTTTCTACCTTGAGCATCCGGAAATATCATCTACGGTTGACAAGCTGAAAGACACTCCGTTGCTGACAAACATTCTAAACAACGGCCCGTTCTGCGACAGCGACAAATATTCGTTCACGCTTGCCGTGGCATCTGTCATCAGTCATATACCGGCCAACATGCGCGAGATGTTCAACACGAAAGAGGCTCTCGGCCAGACAGTCAGCGATGAAGACCAAAGGCAGCCGGCATATATACGACGCATGATTCTGCAGGATATGTATCGTTTCTTCCGCCTTTTCCATCAGCGCGGACAACTTGTAAACCCGTTCGACAAGTCGAACTCTATATTTGTTGCCGATGACCTTTTCAATGGAACAGAAATACAGAAGGTGCTTCCCGACCTGTGCTATTTCATGCTTAAGCACAAGAACAAGAATGCCCTGGAGCATCTGCTGCCTAAATATAACGACACGAACGACTCTAAATGCATGCTGATTCACGGCATCTATGAACTTAATTATTGCGGCAACCCTAAATCTGCAGCAGAATATCTCGAAAGGTCTCTGGAACTTCAGCCTGACAACCGGCGTGCCAAGTCGATGCTCGCACGTGCCTGCTTTGAAGCAGAAAACTATGATGATGCGGCTAAATTGTACGAGGTTCTGTATAACGAGAACCCACAAAGCCAGGCAAACGCACTTAACTATTGTGTTGCATTGTCAAAAGCCGAAAGATACTCTGAGGCTACCAACTTGCTGTTTAAGCTCGACATAGAGTATCCCGACTCTATTCCGGTAACAAGAGTTCTTGCATGGAACCTTATGGGACTTGACAAACTTCAACAGGCAGAAAAGGCATACAGGCGCATACTGAAGAGCAACGACACAGAAAATGGCGACTGGCTAAATGCCGGATACTGCCAATGGCTTCTCGGAAACATAAGCGAAGCCGTAGAGATGTTTAAGAAGTTCATGTCTTGCCAAAGTAAGGATACGTCAACAACCTTATACGACGAGTTGGCAAAAGACAGAAAATTCCTGCTTTCACACGGCATTGATGAAATTGACATCTTGCTGATGACAGACCTGATAAAGGAATAAAGGGAATTATCTGTTTTCTTTGTAATTTCAAAATTGTCGCGCAAACTATAAGAAAAAATCTTATAATTTGCGCGACATCTTTATTTATTAATCTATAGCCACACACATGTTAACGGCAATAGTCAGAACATTGTGGTCTTTGACTAAATGGCAGACCAGGCCAAAACAAATTATCATCTGCCGGCAAACGACCTACTACAAGAACGGAGTGAGCAGACTGGCAAACCATCCGACAAACTTCTGCCACGGAGTTCGCCATTCATCCCATGTCTCTTCTGTCAGCTTAAACGATTCGGCCTTGTCCCTTTCAAACATATCGTTAAGCTCTTTTGTCGTACACGGATCTATGATTACAGCATTTTCTTCATAGTCAAAGTTAAGACTTCTGGCATTCAAATTAGCACTTCCAACTGTGCAGAAACGCCCGTCTACCATTATGATCTTCGTATGATGAAATCCTTTCTTATATATCCATACATCCACACCATGCTGCATAAGATTATGCACGTTATAAAAGACACAGTCAGGAGTAAGCGGAATATCACTATGGGCAGAAACCATAATCTCTACCTTTACGCCTCGCTTGACGGCATTGCGCAAGGCCCGTTTCAGTGTATTGTTAAGAGTAAGATAAGGATTTACCAGTTTTATGCTGTCCTTGGCCTCATTGATGGCATCAGTATAGAACTTGCGTATAATCTTATTCGTCACACGCGGTTCGCGGTTTATAATGCCTACCATCTTCTTTCCTGCCGTACAACATGTATCTGGCTTCAGTCCTGTGATATAGTCGGCACCATGATAACCACGATAATATTTTGCGCCATACACATTCTGACCTGTCACTTTATTCCACATACGTAGGAATATCTTCTGCAGGGTGTTCACTTCATCCCCTTCAATACGGCAATGCATGTCGCGCCATTCGCCAACGACCTCAGTTCCGTTGATATAATAGTCGGCCACATTCATTCCGCCCGTGTATGCTATTTTACCGTCTATTACGACAATTTTACGGTGGTCACGATGGAACACATGATTCACCCAGGGAAAGTTTACCGGATCAAACTCATATATTTCAATCCCCACTGAACGCATCTGCTTAAGGTGCTTACGCTTCAGCGGCCGGTTGTTTGAATCATTACCGAAACCGTCAAACAAGGCTCTCACCTCAACACCTTCTTTCGCCTTTTGCGCCAAAAGACGAAACAGCAAAGATGCTATTGAGTCATTACGGAAATTAAAATATTCAAGATGTACGCTGCTCCGTGCCTGTCGTATGGCCTGAAACATATCGTCGAACTTCTCCTGTCCGCTCATCAAAAGTGTAACGGAATTGTTATGAGAGAATGTTATGCCCTCATCGCGCAAATTCTCAACAATTAACGAGTCAGAAGTCTGTGCACAGACGTTACACGTAAAAAATAATAATACTGAAAAAATACAAATCTTCATACCTTATAAAAACAGCGCCTGCCCCAAAGCAGGCGCTATACATTATCACAACATACAGCGATAATGGTCAACGACTCCTAAAAGCCGATTGTTGTCGTCAACCACCAGCACCGAATGTATCTTATACTTGTTCATTATATTCTGAATGTCACTAATCTTAGTCTGCGGCGAAACTACCTTCGGTGTACGCGTCATAATATCACTGACAGTGCGGTCAAAGAATTCCGCCTGCCATTTTTCCATAGCCCTACGGATATCGCCATCTGTTATCAGACCGACAATCTTGTCGTCTACGACAGCCACAGCCAGACCAAGTTTGCATTTGCTCACATGGATTATAGCTTCACCAAGATGCATCGTCGGCGGAACGACAGGCATATCATCTGTACGCATAACATCGTATGCCGTTGTCAAAAGACGCTTTCCAAGTTCGCCTCCGGGATGGAACTGAGCAAAATCTCTTGGCTTGAAATCCCGTACACGCATAAGGGCAACAGCCAAAGCATCGCCCATAACAAGAGTAGCAGTCGTGCTGCTCGTTGGTGCAAGATTAAGCGGACACGCCTCTTTCTCTACCTGCACATGAAGATGCACCGTGCTATATTTAGCCAACAACGAACCGGGATTTCCGCTCATGCCAATAATAGGAATGTTCATGTGAAGCACCATCGGGATAAAGCGCAATAGTTCATCCGTCTGTCCGGAGTAGCTTATGGCCAAGACGACATCATCCTTTGTCATAACTCCGAGGTCGCCATGATAGACATCCAGCGGATTAATGAAGAATGACGGTGTTCCGGTACTTGACAATGTTGCAGCTATTTTGGCACCAATATGCCCGCTCTTACCAACTCCAGTAACTATCACTTTGCCATGGCATCCATACATCAAGGCAACGGCCTTATCGAAGTTATCATCCAATTGCGGAAGAAGTTCCATTACGGCCTGAGCCTCATCCTTTATACACTGGACGGCATACTCTCTTACATGAGTTAATCTTTCGTTAGCGACCATCATAAAATAAATACTTTATTTACAAATACTTTCAATAACTTTTTCCAAATCGTCAATACATAACATGTTTGGACCATCGCTCAATGCCTTATCAGGATCTGGATGTACTTCAAAAAAGTATCCGGTTGCACCAAAAGCCTTGGCAGCAAGAGCCATTGACGGCACGAAACGTCTGTCGCCAGAAGTCTTGCCTC
This sequence comes from Xylanibacter rarus, assembly GCF_001275135.1. Lineage (GTDB taxonomy): Bacteria > Bacteroidota > Bacteroidia > Bacteroidales > Bacteroidaceae > Prevotella > Prevotella rara. The sequence goes on from NZ_LFQU01000014.1 coordinate 88,535, forward strand.
CTCCACCGCCTGGTCTCTGCACGCTGTGCGTACAATCCATTATGACAGTGGGAACGATGTCGAGCATATCGGAAATATTCCTAAAATCCACCACAAGATTATTATAGCCATACATATTGCCGCGTTCGGTAAGCCATACATCTACTGCACCTGCATCCTTTGCTTTCTCCACAGGATAAACCATATCCTTTCCGCTTAAGAATTGCGCTTTTTTGATGTTGACAATGCGTCCTGTCTTGGCCGCAGCAACAAGCAGATCAGTCTGCCGGCAAAGGAATGCCGGTATCTGAATAACGTCAGCCACCTCTCCAACTGGCTTAGCCTGCCAGCTCTCATGTATATCTGTCAATATCCTCAAGCCATACCGTTCTTTTATGTCTGATAGCATCTGCAGTCCGCGGTCGATACCGGGACCACGGAAAGAACTGATTGAAGTACGGTTCGCCTTATCAAAAGACGACTTGAAAATAATATCAGTGTTAAACTTCTTGTTTATACGCACAAGACACTCTGCCACACGATTTAATAAATCCTGCGACTCTATAACACATGGGCCTGCTATGAAAACTCGCTGCATCTTAAAAGTTTCACATATTGATTAAGATTTGCAAAGATAAATAATTTGTCCGTTTATTCCAAATATTTAACACATATTGCCAAAACGCACAAAAAAACGGGATAAAACATTTGCTAATGTTAAATTAAATATCCATCTTTGCAATCACATGCATGCTGTTTTGGTAAACGGCCTGCATAAAAACAATAGTTAATTAACCATTAAAGAAAAGAAAGGATTTAGTATGAAGAAATTTTTCATGACTTTAGCTGTCGTTATGATTGCTGTATGCGCTAACGCACAGGTTTATTTAGGTGGTAATGTTGGTATTGCAAGTGTTGATTACGGCGGCGACGACGATGAAACAATCTATAGCCTGCTTCCTGAAATTGGATATAAGTTCAACGACAACTGGGCTGCCGGTGTTATGTTCGGATGGTCTAAGGCAGGACTCCAGATTGACAATGGCGAGTTTGCTACATCAGAGCGTCTTACTACTCACACATTTGAAATCAGCCCCTATGCACGTTATACATTCCTGCACAGCAAACTTATCAATGTATTCTGTGAAGGTGGTTTCGGATACAAGCACTACAACGGAGCTGACGACGTATTGTCTATAGGATTGAAACCGGGCGTTGAGCTCAAGGTTGACAAATTTAGCCTTGTTGCACGTGTTGGCTTCATCGGATATACAAAGAACGACAACACAGACGTAAGTGCCTGGGGTATGGACTTCGACGGAAACAATATTTCATTAGGTGTATATTATAACTTCTAAGTTTCTAATAATAACACAAAATAGAAAACAGGTTGCGTCTTATTTGACGCAACCTGTTTTTTTATATCTGCAAAAATTAATATCCAAAGTGCAAATCCAGACACTTCAATTTGGCAAAGCCAACATGATTTATACGAACCTACAGCCTGTATAAACCTATATTAATATGTAAAATCAATAATACTGATGCCAACCTTCATATATGGTAGGATCATCTATCCCGGCATCACGCAAAGCTTCTTTACGTTCAACACAGGTGCCGCACTTGCCACAATGCTTCTCTCCGCCCTTATAGCAGCTCCATGTCTCTGCATAGTTTATGCCTAAAGCCTTTCCCCTGCGTGCAATATCCGTCTTGGTTATATCGGTATATGGAGCCATGACCTCAATGCCCGGATAAGTTCCAAGTCTTGTAGCGTCGCTCATCGCCTTGATAAAGTCAGCACGGCAGTCAGGATAAATGGCATGGTCGCCGCCATGATTTGCAATCAACACATATTTAAGTCCGTTGCTCTCCGCTATACCGGCAGCAATAGAAAGCATAATGCCGTTTCGGAATGGCACCACCGTAGACTTCATGTTTTCAGCCTCATAATGGCCTTCGGGTATAGCCTCCGCTCCCTCAAGCAACGAACTTTTAAAATACTTGCCCATGAAATCCAGGTCAATAACAATGTGCTTTATTCCTAATCTTTCACAATGCAACTTTGCAAATGCAATTTCACGCTTATTATGGTTGCTGCCATAATCGAAAGAAATACCCAAAGCTATCCGCTCCCTCATTTCATACAGCAGCGTAACGCTGTCCATTCCACCGCTCACGATAATAATAGAATCTTTCATATCGTCTATATTTTTTATATTATAATCATCAAAATAAGCACAAGACACACAACGTGCCAACTAAACACGCCGGCAAATCAACGTAAACTACGTTCTTGCGTTTTTTTATTTATGGCGTAAAATTAATAATAAAAAATGTAAATCTGATATATTTCAGCTATAAATTTACACATAAAGTTAATTCTGTTTATACACTACTATTACTATGCATTGCCACTATCATACACTAAAAGCCGTTTCCGTAAGCATGCCAAGTCTACTTGTTAAAAAGTTTCATCAAATTTACAAAAAATAACACTAAATATAGCAGACATAGCAAAAAACCTCATACCTTTGTTTTACCGCAGACGAATAACATCATATTATTAAAACCGCAATAAGATTAACGATTAAAAAGCAAAACGCACAAAGTCATTACAATATACAATATGATTTTTACCTGAATAAGCCTATAACAATAATTTAAAATTATAAAATTATGAAAACTAAAGAAGAAAATTACGAATCACCATCATGCAAAACCATCGAAATTGAAGCAGAACAGATTATCTGTGGAAGCGGAGACGGTAAAACAGCCACACACGAAGGCTTTGAAGAAGAAGAATATGAATGGTAAGTATATTTCAGACAAGAAATTAAAGACATAAACTTAGACAAAAATGACAAGCAACACTAATATGATCAGCATTCTGTGTTTTGCAGCAATGCTGACTGCATTTGTGTCGTGTACCGAAGACGAAAAGGACGACACACAATCAGGCAAAAAAGTTTTTACAAGTTTTGTTGCGGGCTCAGGCAGCATAACCCGCACTCAGCTCACTGAAGGCAACAGCGTTGAATGGGAAACTGGTGATGAAATTTCATTATTCGACCCGTCTGACAACAACCGCTTCAGCACATCACAAAGCGGACCATCTGTTACGTTTACCGGTATGGCAGACGAAACGAGTTCAACGTATTACGCTCTGTATCCTTATGATGCGAAGGCTACAATTTCAGGCACAACAATAACTACATCGCTTAATGCCACTCAGACATCAAGAACAGGGAGTTTTGCCAAAGGCCTTAATCCATCAGTAGCAACAACCACCAACAGGGAACTGGTATTCAAGAACACATGCGCCGTGGTGAAGTTCACACTGAACAGCGGCAACAATGTGGTGAAAAAGGCAGTGTTCAGAGGCAATGGCGGAGAACCCTTAGCCGGCACCATTGTAATAGATGCAGCATCAAACGATCCTTCGGCTTCAGTACAGGCAGAGGGAGCAGCTTCAGAAGTGACGCTTACGGGCAACTTCATTTCAGGCAGTACATACTATCTCGTTGTAGCACCGGGCACGCTAAGCAACGGACTGACTCTGACATTATATGATGAAAACGGCAATGGCTACATGCGTTCAGGCAAGAAAGAAACAAATCTTACTGCCGGACACATACTTGATTTAGGTACGATAAATGCCGAAACATTTGCTTCATACTCTAAAACGGACGGCACATACCACATATTCAACGCCGCCGGCCTGGAGGAATGGGCAAAACAAGAAGACTGCCTTACAAGCAACGTTGTCATAGAAAACAACATTGACATGTCCGGTATAAGCTGGACACCAGTCGGCACAAATATGCAAAACGGATATTCAGGCGACTTCAACGGGAACAACAAAACTATCAACGGCTTAAGCATAAAGAGCGAAGCCTCAAACATAGGGTTCTTCAGCGGACTGGCCTCCAATGCCAAAGTGCATGACATCAAATTTACAAATGCATCGGTAGAAGGAAACCTATCTTCATCGTATGCCGGCGTTGTTGCAGGTGCAAGCTTCGGAATAATCAACAATTGCGACATAAGCAAAGCTACGGTAACAGGATATTGCGCGGGGGCGATAACGGGCAACAACAGCGTGCAGGTTAACAACTGCGACGTATCAGACGCAACCGTCAGTGCAAATAACATCGCCGGAGGCATTGCCGCTTTAAGTTACGGTAAAATTGAATACTGCACAGTATCTGGCAGTTCTACAATTACAGCTGGCGGCACCAGCTCACGTGCAGGAGGCATCGTAGGCTCAACATCGCAAGAAAGTGGAGTTGAGACAAGCGGCAGACTATTGAAATGTGCCGTAGACGGCGCAACCATATCAGGCGTATTGGCCGGAGGCATTGCCGGAGAAAGCAGTTTCGGAATTGTAGCCCAATGCGTGGCAAACCGTTTAAACATAACATCAAGCACATCAAAAGAAAGTGTGCGTCTTGGCGGCATTGTTGGCTATAACACACGTGGAGATGTCGTAGCCAGCTACTCCGCCTACTCAACCATTGGAGACGCATCTTTACAGGCAGAGGCCATGGGAGGAATTGTCGGTTATAACTACAACGAATCAGCCTATGTTTATGGTTGCTATTCAACCCATGTGGGATTTTACGGCAGTGTCAGCGGTGAAGAATCAGGCATAGGCTCTATCGCAGGATATACAAGCGGACATGTCACATCTTGCTATGCAGTGCTGCCTGACGGCATTACAGCCATAAAGCTTGTCGGCAAATCCACACCATATACTCTTGACCATTGCGTTGAAGCCGGAGAAAACAATTACGAAGCACTAATCGATAACGTAACAGACCTTAATGCTGCCGACGGCTCTACATGGAAAGCAGAGAACATATGGAAACTGACAGCAGGAACAACTCCTGCAATTGAATCAGAATATATCGGGGAAAACGCCAACTAAGCGTTGTCGTGAAACCGCAAGCAAAAGAACATCCCCATCAAATATCTTATTCATAAAGAGATGATGGGGATGTTTTTTATCCCAAATCTGCCACTAGGATTCGGTCTGTATTTTTGCTTTATATTGAGCGGATTTTCATTATATTTTTCGCAGGCACAGTGGACTATGTCAAGAAAAATATGACAAAAAGACGCCAATAGAAACAAAAAGACAGGCTGAAAGCATCAATGCCAAAAATTGATAAAGTAATATGCGGTCTAATTTCCGATTTAGGTTTATGCCTTCAGACAAAGCTTTCTAATCAGGAACTATCAGACATGGCTGCAAGTTACACAGCTTGCAGAAAGATGGAACGCTCATAATTGCCTTTGAAATTCCAGCATTCAGCATAACGGCATGTACGCATTAAGACCGCAGCACACCCAAAATTCAAAAGTGAAGAAATAATATATCACATAGGAATAAAAAAATCAGCAGACAGTTAACACCAGAGGTTTGCAATAACGACAAAGAAATATTTAATGCCCGATTGCTAAGCAGAGGTTACATTCAGATTAACATCATGTCAAAAATTTTAAAATAATCATTTACACTTAATTGTATATCAATTAAAATTGCTAACTTTGCGTGCAAAATAAAAACTGACAGTTTATAACTTATATAAAATAAATAGAAACTAATATGAAAATCGATCAATTCAATTTTGCCGGTAAGAAGGCTATTGTCCGTGTTGACTTCAATGTGCCATTGGATGAAAATGGTAACGTTACAGACGACACACGTATCCGTGGTGCCCTGCCTACACTGAAGAAAATTCTTGCAGACGGTGGTAGCGTTATTATGATGAGCCACATGGGCAAGCCAAAAGGTAAGGTTAACCCTAAAATGTCACTCAGCCAGATTGTTAAGAACGTTTCTGAGCACCTGGGCGTTGAAGTGAAATTTGCCCCTGACTGCGCAAATGCAAGTGCTGAAGCTTCTGCCCTGAAACCAGGAGAGGCACTTCTGCTCGAGAATCTGCGTTTCTATCCTGAAGAAGAGGGAAAACCCGTAGGAATAGACAAAGAAGACCCTGCATACGATGCTGCAAAGAAAGAAATGAAAGAGCGTCAGAAAGAATTTGCAAAGAAACTTGCTTCTTACGCTGACTGCTACGTAATGGACGCATTCGGTACAGCTCACCGCAAGCACGCATCAACAGCTGTTATCGACGAATACTTTGACGGCGACCACAAGATGCTGGGATATTTGATGGAAAAAGAGGTTAACGCCGTTGACAATGTTCTCAGCAACATCAAGCGTCCGTTCACTGCCATCATGGGTGGTTCTAAGGTATCTACAAAGATTGGTATCATCGAGAACCTGCTCGGAAAAGTTGACAACCTGATTCTGTGCGGTGGTATGACATATACATTCGCAAAGGCTCAGGGCGGTAAGATTGGTAACTCTATCTGCGAGAACGACAAGCTGGACGTTGCTCTTGATGTTATCAAGAAGGCAAAAGAGAACAACGTTAACTTGGTTCTGGGTACAGACTGCGTTGCTGCTGACGACTTCTCTAACGATGCAAACACACAGGTTTGCATGTCTGACAACATTCCCGAAGGCTGGGAAGGCATGGACGCAGGTCCTGAGACACGCAAGGCATTTGCTGATGCAATCAAAGACGCCAAGACAATTCTGTGGAACGGTCCTGCCGGTGTATTTGAGTTTGAGAAATTCACAGACGGTTCAAGAGCAATTGCTGAGGCTATAGCAGAAGCTACATCTAAGGGAGCATTCTCTCTCATAGGCGGTGGCGACTCTGTTGCTTGTATCAACAAGTTTGGTATGGCAGACAAAGTGTCATACATCTCTACCGGTGGTGGTGCTCTGCTCGAAGCTATCGAAGGAAAAGTTCTTCCCGGTGTTGCAGCTATCAACGAATAATATATTCTTAAACAGCATAAATAAAGGCGTCTGTAATTACTACAGATGCCTTTTTATTTTTATTATATCCACAAAGCACTTTTCTTAGCGCCTATACATAAAATTGTTGCTTGGAAAAATATGCGTATCAAATATAAAGTATTGACAACCAATAACAGTTACAAGTTTAACAGAAGTCAACTTTAATCAGGGAAAGGACTCTTTGAAGTCAACCAAATTTAGAAAAAGACAATGCAATAACTGTAAAAAACGTTTTTAAGAAACTCATCACTCGTCACATCATAGCATAACTGCCTGTGATCCAAACATTTGCAGTGTGACGAGTTAAGATTTCAACTCATCACAC
>NZ_LFQU01000015.1 GCF_001275135.1 Xylanibacter rarus
TTTTATATTATGTGATGACTGATTTTTACCCAAATCAGTCATTAGTATTCGGTCTGTATTTTTGCTTTATATTGAGCGGATTTTGGTTAGATTTTTCGCAGGTATAGCGGGCTATGTCAAGAATAATCTGACAAAAGGACGCCAATAGAAACAAAAAGACCGGCTGAAAGCATCAATGCACAAAATTGATAAAGTAATATGCGGTCTAATTACCGATTGGGGTTTAATTGCCGTCAGACCTCATTCTGCAGCCTGTATTGATATGTTTTGCCGACGGTGGCATAGTTGATAGCCGGTCAGTTTTGTGCTCTTTATATCGATTTTTTCAAAGTTCAGGCTGTGTTACATGGGCTATATTGTCTTCACACGCATTATTACGCATCCCGGTTCAGTCGATGTCTATAGTTTCGAGGTCGTCAGGTACAAAGATGTTGCCCTTGAAGCTCTGCGCCGCCTCGCGGGCATATTCGGTCCTGCGTGTGGCCAGCGTCTTGTCTTCGGTGTGGTATAGCAGCAGATTCTTCACGCCCAGCTCGGCTGCCACGGCTCCGGCGTCCCTGGCCGTGCTGTGAAACTTCTCGTAGGGCTTGAACACGTCGCGGTCCTTATATAGACAGAAGGCCTCGCACATAAGCCAGTCGGCACCGCGCGCAATAGGGTAGTTGGCCCTGTTGCACGGCTCGTCGCCCATGCACACCAGCGTGGCTCCTCCAGGCATTATGGCACGGAAGCCAAACTGCTTTTCCTTGTCCGACAGCACGTCGAAGCACTGCATGCTGATGTCGCCGGCCTGAAATTCGTCGCCGCTCAGCTTCTCGCACAGCATGATGCGGCTGCCGAACAGCGCGTTATAGTTCTTGTGCAGCGTCATGAGGCATATCTGCTTTAGCGTGCTTATCACTTTGTCGTTGCCGTATACGTTCAGGTTGCCCTTATATTCGCCGCCGAGAATCCTGTGCATAATCATTCTCACCACCCACACGGCGCCCAGTATGTGGTCGGTGTGAGCGTGCGTTATGAACATGTGGTGTATGTCCGTAAGGTTTATGCTCGCCTTTTCTATCTGCGACATTATGCCGTTGCCGCCTCCTGCGTCCACGAGCAGCGATGTGTCGGCTGTCTTCAGGAAGAAGCATGTGTTATAGCATCTTGTAACTCCTGCGCTGCCTGTGCCCAGCATTATTATCTTGTTGTGGCTGTTGTTCATGTGGTGTATTGTCTGCAAGGTGTAGCCGTTGCGGCTAAAAGTGATGAATTATACAAAAACAAAAAAGGAGTTACCGAAGCAACTCCTTTTTGCGCTTCAAGATGGGCTTGAACCAACGACCCCCTGATTAACAGTCAGGTGCTCTAACCAACTGAGCTATTGAAGCATGTGATGCATTTCCTTTCAAATGCGATGCAAAGGTAAGAAGATTTTTTGAAACCTCCAAACTTTTTTGGCAAAAAATTCAATTTTAGACTAAAATAAAATAATTTTTCCCCGAAAAGTGGTGTTTTCACCATATATATATGTAACTTTGCATAAGTCAATACGGCTGCTGAGACCATGCCTTAGGCTCATGCTTTTTGGCCTGTGGACGGTCGGCTGCCGGTGAGTCTGCGTGTGCTGCTTCTGCCGCTTAGGGCACGTGCGCATGCTTTTGCTGCCGGTGGAGGCGGCTGTGGGCATTGCCGGCAACAGGGCTGAGGCCTCTCGCGTTGACGCTTTGCGGCCGTATGAGGCATGAATTTGCTTTGCAACAAGAAAAAGAAACAATAAGAACATAAGATGAGAATAAGACTATTTCAGCTTGCGGTGCTGCTCATGCTGCCTTTCATGGCGGCGTCGGCCCAGGAAAGCAAGAGCCACAACTTCGACGTGGCCAAGAACATGCAGGTGTTCAACGAGATTTACAGCTATCTCGACCTGATGTATGTAGACACGCTCAACGCCGACGAGGTGGTGGGCACGGCCATCAACTCGATGCTGCGCTCGCTCGACCCCTACACCGTCTACTATCCCGAGGACAAGGTGAACGACCTTAAGACGATGATAACCGGCCGCTATGTGGGCATAGGAGCCGTGATACGCTACAACCAGAAGCTGAAGCGCGTGGTCATCGACGAGCCTTATGCAGGCAACCCGGCTGCCGAGGTGGGCCTGAAAAAGGGCGACATCATCCTGAGCATCGACGACTCTGTGATGACCGACAAGGACGTGAGCTACGTAAGTTCGCATCTGCGCGGCGACGCCGGCACGACGTTCGTGCTGAAGGTGAAGCGCCCCAGCACGGGCAAGAACATGGAGTTCAGAATAACGCGCCGCTCTGTCAACATGCCTTCAATTCCTTACTACGGCCTGCGCCCCGACAGCATAGGCTATCTCAATCTGAGCAGCTTCACCGAAGACTGCTCAAAGGATGTGCGCAAGGCGTTCATCGAGATGAAAAAGCAGGGCATGAAGGGCCTTGTGCTCGACCTGCGCGGCAACGGCGGCGGCTCTCTCTCAGAGGCTGTCAACATTGTCAACATGTTTGTGCCGAAGGACATCACGTTGGTGAAGACGCGCGGCAAGCTGAAGCGTGCCAACTATGACTATAAGACCACCGTTGAGCCTATCGACACGGTTATGCCCGTTGTGGTGCTCGTCAACGGCGAGTCGGCCAGCGCCAGCGAGATTACCAGCGGAAGCCTGCAGGACCTCGACCGCGCCGTAATCATGGGCACGCGCACCTACGGCAAGGGTCTCGTGCAGTTGCCTGTTGACATATCATACAACGGACAGCTGAAGCTGACTACAAGCAAATACTACATTCCGAGCGGACGCTGCATACAGGCAATAAACTATAAGCACGCGCGCGGCGGATATACCGAGCACATACCCGACAGTCTGACCAAGGTGTTCTATACGGCAGGCGGACGCGAGGTGCGCGACGGCGGAGGCATTAAGCCCGACATAGAGGTGCGCCCCGACTCGCTGCCCAACATTGCCTACTATCTCACCGTGAGCGGACTCGACTCTACCGAGGTGCTGCTCGACTATGAGGTCGACTATATAGCGTCTCACCCCACGATAGCCAAGCCTTCTGAGTTTGAGCTTTCTGACGCCGACTATGAGGACTTCAAGCAGAGAGTGATAAAGAGCGGATTCACCTATGACCCTGAGAGCGAGAAACTGCTCAAGTCGCTAAAAAAGGTTGTTGAGTTTGAGGGCTATTATGACGACGCCAAGGCCGAATTTGAAAATCTGGAGAAGAAGCTGAAGCACAACATAGCTAAAGACCTCGACTATCACAAGGACGTGCTAAAGCAGATAATATCCAACGACATCATTGCTGCCTACTATTATCAGGTTGGAAGCATGGAGAACAGTCTGCGCTACGACAAGCAGATGAAGGAGGCATGTCGCCTGCTCAACAGTCCTGACGAGTATAAGGCTGTATTAGTAAAAGGTGCAGTGAAGAAGAAATAAAAGTTGAGAGAATATATTTTTTCGGGAGAGGTAAAGGCCGCATGGCTTTTGCCTCTCCTTTTTTATGGAGTCTCATTAGGAGTTAAAGTAGTTAAAGTCAAATGCTTTTCTTTTTAGGCCGTTAAATTTAAATATCTTGTGTTTTTCTCGCTATTGTTCTCTTGTTGCAGCGATGTTAAGAAACTGCAAGACTAATGTTCTGCCGGATGTGCCATCCGGCAGCATTGAATATAAGGATCTGCGATCCGCAACATATACCTTTTGGTGTTCAAAATATAATAACACCCCTGACTGACAGCTCAGATGTTTTATGCCATAAGATAAAAGCCTTAAAGTAGTTAATGTCAAATGCTTTTCTTTTTAGACAGTAAAATTCAAATACCTTGTGTTTTTTCTCGCTATTCGTTTTTTTTGCAGCGATGTTAAGAAACAGCAGGGCTAATGTTCTGCCGGATGTGTCATCCGGCAGCATTGAATATAAGGATCTTTGATCCGCAACATATACCTTTTGGTATTCAAAATAAAATAACACTCCTGACAGACAGTTCAGATGTTTTATTCCACAAAACAAAAAGCCGTAATAGGTTAAGTTGTCGAATGTGAAAAATAACAGGGCCGTTTGCGTATAAAAAGTGGCCGGTTTTTGACTCGTAAACGGCCCATTAACGACTCGTAAACCGGCCACTAACAGTCTGAAACTATTACGGCTTAATTTGCTTAAAGAAAATGTTTTTAAATAGCGCTGTATAACATAACCGTAACATAATTAAAAGAAAAAGTTACGGATTTTTGGGCGTTTTCACCATGCAGATGGATTTTCGCTTTGTAAGCACGTGATTTTCCGTATATAGATGAATTCTTTTTTGAGATACGAAAGTGTTAAATGCAGTCTTAAATTTGAAACATACATCATATTTCCTTACTTTTGTTTCCTGCTTAAGAATGGAAACAGAAGAGAATAATATACTTATTTAAAAAGAATTAATATGAAAACACCACAAAAATTAAAAGAAGTTCTAGAACAGTTCACGCCAGTATACACTATAGATGGACTTACAAGACAGTTTGAAGACATTGCTCAGGTTGTTTTTAATGGGCATTTTGTTGTCAATGGTGAATATGAAATTTACCCGATAGATATTGAATTTTATTTCCATGATGAAGAAAATGGCATTATTGTTGAACCGCAGATGTATCATAAAGGAGATCTTCCGTATTTTCCTGTAGGATCTATTTATCCTCATAGTTCGGGTGTTGACATGACGTTTGAGCGTGAAGGAAAATACCGTGCTTCATTTTTGATGAGAGGATATACGTATAAATCTGTTTCCGGCGAGAAAGAGGAATATACAAATAAAACCAATAATAAGAAAAGTCCATTCAGATCCCAGTATCTGTGGGAAGATTTGTTGGGCAGTGCGTCAGTCTTCGGCAAGGGGTTGAATATTGTATGGGTAGACAACGCAGAGTTTAAAAAAGTAAATATTGCATCTTCGGCGAGGGTTAATATTAACAAAATAAGTGGTGAGAATGGAGACCGTATGTGGCATTTTACCAACCTTGATATGATAAAATAATGCAAGTGGCTTTACAACAGCAGGATTATGTGCTATTTTCTGAGGAATTAAAAAAATATTATCCACAAATATATAATGAGTTGTCGGAAATATTGTCACATCATAATGTCAGGCATGGAGTGTTAAAAGGGACAGCCGACTATTGGTGCAGGGATTATATGCCGATACAGGTAGATTATGATAAATTTGTTCAGTTTCGTTATCATCCGGATTATTTGAAGGGATATCGTGATTATGAGACGCCGACAGAAGTTTCTCTTGAATTGGCTAAAGAACTTACTTCCGCTTCAATAGAAACATCCCCAATTATTGCAGATGGTGGCAATTTTACTTTTGCAAGTATCAAGAGGGGACGAGGGTATACTCCTGTTGTTGTGATGACAGAAAAGGTGTTTTTTGAAAACTCCGAAGTGGCAGGGGAAAATCTTGTTTATCAGTTGGAAAAGTTGTTTCCAAAGCATAAGTTATTGTTTCTTCCGTGGGATAGAGGTGATGCATGCGGACATACAGACGGAATTCTACATGCCGTAGGACCAAATAAATTGCTGGTGAACCTTAAAGTTTATCCGGATAAGATAGCTGCAAGGATGCGTGAGATTCTGGAGTCATGTTTTAAGGTTATAGACTTGGAATTAAGTGACTATCATGAATATAGTTGGGCGTATATTAACATGATTCATACTAAGGATGTTATCATCGTTCCCGGTCTGGGGCGGGCTACTGATGCAGAAGCCCTTAATCATATAAAGAAATTATTTCCTCAGTATGAAGGTAGAATTTATCAAGTGCAGATTCCTTCAATTGTCAAAAAATATGGAGGGGCATTGAATTGTCTTTCTTGGTCTTTTTATAAATATTTATGATGAATCGTTTTGCCGGCTATTGTTGCAGTTCATGCTTTTATTCTTTTTGACAAAAGCGTCAAGATACAGAAAAGGCGGAAACCTTCAGCCGGATGTTGTTTACAAGCCGGCTCGGGTTTCCACCTTCTTCTGCGCTTATGAATGTTGTTTTTACTTTGTTGCTTTCAGGCAGGCGCGCCACGCCTTATTTAGCCTGTTTGCCGTGTGAAGTGGCGGTGCTGCTGAATTTGCAGCTCAGCTTTTCGCCCATCAGGCTGTTCAGATAAACCTCAAGGGCGGTGTAGCCGTCGGGGTTTGTCAGGTTGCGGTCGTCGGCATTGTCAGGGTTCAGACCGTGTTTCTTCTCCCATTTGTCCGGCATTCCGTCGCCGTCGGTGTCAGCCGGTGCTGCCTCCTGCTTGTGGCTTAGGCCGAAGCCTTCAGCATCGTTCACAGAGTCGATAATGCCGCGTTTGCCTGTCTTCGAGCCGCTGAACTTCGGGTTGCCGCTCTTCACGTCGTTTATCACGCGCTTTTCCGTGGCGTCGCGGTTTATCGTTCCCGCCTTCTTCAGCACCGTCTTATATGCCTCGCCGGCCGTCTGTATGTCGGTCAGCATGTAGCGCGACGGGCGGTATTTGCCTATGGCGCCTTCTGTTTCGTCGAGCTTATAGTAAGGCATTTCGGGCACGATGCGCTCATTCACCCTTATCTGGTCTGTTGTATATTTCTCGGCGCTCATGGCCTGCCAGTTGTCGGCTGTGGCAGCGTCGTTGCCCTCCATGATGTTTCCGCTTACATACCAGCGCGCCGGGCCCCACGACGTGGCACCCTTGCGGGCGTGGCTTGCCATGACAAACACCGAGTTGGCAGGCGACTCAGGGCCGGGCTTGTAGTAGTTGTTCATGAAGTTGCACTCATGAGCCGAGTTGCGTCCGTTATATTCTGTTATGTCGGCCGAGTTCTCGCCGCCGTAGCAAGAGTTCCAGCGTCCCCAGTTGAAGTTCACGTTGTTCACATATTCCATAAACACCACATAGTCTTCACCCCTGGCGCCGTTGAAACGCGGACTGCGCGAGTCGTTGCCTGCCAGCAGGTTGTGGTGGTAAGTGGCCGGCGAGCCGCCCCACTGCGAGCCGTATCCGCGCTTGCCCTTCTTGTGGCCGGCATCGTTGAGGCCCTCGTGCACTATGCAGTACTGAACGGTGAGATAGTGGCTGTCGGCTGTGTTCATGTTTTCCTCCATCGACCATCCGAACACGCAGTGGTCGAATATAAAGTTGGTGCAGTTCTCCGTTCCGCAGGCCTGGTCCTGCTTGCCGTCGCCGGCGCGGAAGCGTATGTTGCGCACGATGAAGTTTTCCGAACTGCCGAAGTTCACCTTGTCGCCCACGATGCTTATGCCGTCGCCCGGGGCCGTCTGTCCTGCCAGCGTCCAGTTGGCACGCTTCACGCGCAGGTTGCTGTTGAGGCGTATCTCGCCGTTCACCGCAAACACGATGGTTAGCGGCTCGCCCGGATACTGGCTGAAGGCCCATCGCAGCGTGCCTTCGTCCTCGGTGTCGGCCAGCGACGTAACCGTAACCACCTTTCCGCCGCGTCCGCCAGTGGCATATTTGCCGAAGCCTTCGGCCGTGGGGAAGGCCACGGGCGTTACGCGCATGGTCACAGCCTCTGACGTGGCACCCTGGCGCGAAACGGTCTTAACGCTGTATTCGTCTGCATTGCCGTCTGATATGGTGTATTCAGGCTCGGCCACAAAAGCCTCGAAGCGCCCGTTGCGGTATATCAGGTAGCCGGCAGCCAGTCGGTCGCTGTTCCACTCGAACGTGTTGCCGCTGCGCGTGAATACCGACGGGGCAGGGGCGCCCTGAAGTATGGCGTTGAAGTCGAAGGGCACGTCAGACGCCTTCTTGAACAGGAAGTCTGCGTTTATGTATGCCTCCACCTCGTCCTTGGTGGCCTGGCGGCCGAAGCCTACGCGCCGGCTTGTGTCAGCAGGCTGCCCGTTTTCGTCGGTGCTGTTGTATTCAAGATATGATGCCGTGTTGCCTCGTCCGCTCCAGTCGAGCCATCCTGCCTTGTTTATGTGGCTGCCCAGCGTGCAGTTTATGAACATCGTGCCGCAGTTCTCCTTCCACGGGCGTCCCAGATAGTAGGCGCCGTCGGCCACGCCCTGCTCGGCGGTTAGTCGGCAGCGGTTGAAGAACAGACCCGCATACAGGCGGCTCTGGCTCAGTTTGGGATACATGGCACGTGTCAGCGGCAGCTCAGATGTGGCGGCAGCCGTGATGTAGCCCTTGCCCCTGACGCAGCGTATCTCGCAGTCGTCAAACCACTCGAGGCCCGCGTCATAAATAAAGTCGGTGGCACCCTCTATGGTGCAGCGGCTGAAGTATCCGCGCGCTCCGCCGTTGGCCTTGTATGTGTCCTGATATCCGCTCAGTGTGCAGTTGCTGAACACGTGTGCGTCGCCGGCCGTAAACAGTGCCTCGGCCTGTCCCACGTTGCCGCTGGTGTTGCGTATGGTGATGTTCTCGGCATAGAAGCGGTCGGTGTAGACGTTGAGCGCGGCGCAGTCGTAGTAGCGCTTGCCCTTGCTCTTCGGGCCGCGGTCAACAGATGATGTCAGTATCGTGGTGTTGCGGTCTTCGCCTATTATGCTTATAAACTTGTTCTTGTCGTTGCGTCTGCCGGCATACACGTTCTCGTTGTATACACCCGGACGAACATATATTATGCCGCGTGCCCCGTCGCTGACGGCGTCGATGGCCTGCTGTATGCGCGTGTACTGCGCGCTGCCGTCCTGTGCCACAACTTTCAGTTCTACGGGGACCTTGGCGTCGGGCGCGCTTATGTGCGGCTCCTTATGTCCCCTTATGGCTGTCAGCTCGCCCACGCTGCCCACGGGGTTCTGCCTTGCATAGAGAGCCTGTTCGGCCGTAATCTTCTTTCCGTATATCATTATCTTGTGCACACGGGCCGGCTGCTGGCGTGCCAGCGGGTCGGTCTCTGCCTGAAATACGGCCTTGCCGTCGGCTGTAAGCTGCACGGGATTGTCCTGATCTTCGCCGTCCCACACACGCCAGCGCAGTGACACGTCGCTGGCGTTAATCACGTTCTCCATCATGTAGCCCTGGTCGCTGAAGGCCGAGTAGCCGTAGGCGGCCATGCCCGAGCCCATCCATACCAGCGGCTTCCACTGGCCGTTGCCAATCTTTATGTCGCACTTTATGCCACGGCCCCATGATGTAGACGACCACGACCACTGCACGCGCTCAACGTATGGTATGTGGTCTATCTCCACCCAGCCGTGCTGCGACTCGCCCTTTGTAGCGTTGTCATGTCCTGCCGTGGCCGGAGCGCTGCACATCTGCACGAATCCTGCCTCGCCGTAGACGATGTTTCCGTCCTTGTCGCGCTTTATGTTGTCCTCCAGATAGGCCGTGTGCCCCTTTGCCGTCCAGTCGTTGGCATAGCGGTTGCCCTTGCCTGTGGCGCTCTGTCCGAGGTAATACTGCCGGCTGAAGGCCGCCGTTGCACCCGCAAAGCCGTTGTAGCTCTTCTTGTTGGCAAAGGTGCAGTTGTGGAACATCACGGGATATGTAACATCGCTGCCGCCGTTGACAGGCACGTCTATTATCGTGTTGACATATCCGCCGTCGGCCTGTTCCGGACTGTCGGCTCCGGTCTTGCCGGCCCATGTCTGTCCGGGCCACATGGCATCGCTGAAGTTTATGTCGATAATCTTCTGATAATCCTTCGGCGTGCTCCATGCCGCAACCACGGCTGGCGGGTCTACGCCGTCGTTAATAGCCTTTCCGCCGGCACATACGGTCTGTGCGACGGCTACTGATACAATTGTAAGTTTCAGGGAAAAGTTCATAGTAACAATATTGCTTTTACGTTATTTCCGTTCTTATACCCCTTAAATCAGGGCGTTGATATAAAAACGCATTTGTGCCCTTTTTGTTACTATGGTTTAGTGTTAAAAGTTCATATATGTTGCTTTATGCCTTGTTTTCAGCGGCTTCTGCCGGGAAGCCGTAATCATTCTGCCCTGTAGCCGTGAGGCTCTATGCTGCTACATGTCGGGCAGTCTGCTGCCGTCTGTGCTGCCGCCGTAAGACGATGTCATGCGCAAAGTGCATTCATACAATGCTTTCAGCCATACGGCGGTCAGCCTTCATCATACCTGCTGCCGTCATGCAGCTGCATGGGTTTTCTTTCTGTGGCGGTGTTCATTGCCAGAATGCGCTTCTCCGTTATCAGGTCGTCCTCGTGCATGGTGGGCGAGGGAATGTTGCACATACGCACCACATCCTCCTGTCCGCACGTATATTCATAATATTTGCGCTCCTGCTCGCTCAGTTCCTCGCGTGTTTTGAGACATCCCTTTAGCTTCGCGAAGTCTTCGCGCGAGGTGCTGTCTGACAGCTTCACGAAGAGAATGCGCCTTGCAATGGGATTGTAGTTGTAGTCGAAGCAAGTGTAGACGCCCCTCAGAAACGGCGGTCTGTCGTACATCGGAATCTTCAGGCAGATGTTGAACAGGGCAAGCTGAGGCTCCTTGTTCTCGTTGAACATCAGGTAGATGTGGTTTATGCCGTTCATCATCGCAATACCCCAGTGTGTAGTTCCGTAGGCGTTGTTGTGTCCAACGAGCACGTAGTTGCCGTTGGCCGCCGGCGTTATGATATAAGGTTCGAGCTTCATTGCGAGCGAGCCTGACGACACGCTGTAGCTCATGTATATGCCGCTGTAGTTGGCTATCTGTCCGGCAGTGCGCTTCATGTTGCGCTCAAGTTCGGATATGAAGGGATTGGCGGTCTCGCTTTCAGGCACAACAGGTATTATGTCGTCAGAGAAGAGCACCTTCTTCATGGCCGGAATAGAGCCCAGCAGCTTCTTCTTTGAAACATTGTTGACCCATATCAGGGCGTTGTCGAGCGCAGCCTCATGGCTCTCGCCCTTCTCTATGTTCTTGAAGAAGGCCGGCAGCACGGTGGTGTAAAGGGCCGAAAGCACACTCGGTGCAAAGTCGATGCATCCTGCTATGTCCTTCATTTTCATGCCTTTCTGTCTCAGATAGGTTATGCGGTCGTATATCTCTCTAAGCTCTTTCATAATTTCACTGAATGGTAATTGCACTGCAAAGATAGGCCTTTTCGTATTAAAACATATTACATCCGTGTTACATTCGGGTTTCTTTCCGGCAACAGAAAAATTATTATCCGGTTACAATCATTTTACTGAATTGTTACGGCCTATTATTCATGATTTATTCATTTTTGCGCTGCCTGCACGATGCTAATTTTGCACCCGAAACCGAATGACTGCAAATATTGAAATGGAAAAGATTCTAAACATAATACAGCGCCTGAGAGGCAACGGCAAGGCAATGCCCGACTGGCTTTTCGTATTCTGGGCAGGAGGCACGGCACTGCTTTCATATTCGCTCGTGTATGCCCTGCGCAAGCCGTTCACGGCAGCCGAGTTCGACGGCATGCAGATAGCCGGCATGGACTACAAGATTGTGGTCAGCATGATTCAGCTCATAGGCTATGTGTGCGCCAAGATGCTCGGCATAAAGTTTATATCAGAGCTTAAGCCGCAGAACCGCCTGAAGTTTATCGTCGGTTCGGCAGCCCTGTCGGAGGTGTCGCTGCTGACGTTTGCCCTCGTGCCCGCGCCGCTCAACATCTTCGCACTCTTCTTCAACGGCCTGTCGCTGGGCTGTATGTGGGGCGTGATATTCAGTTTTCTTGAAGGGCGCCGCACCACCGACATACTGGCGAGCATCATGGGAGTGAGCATGGCCCTGAGCTCGGGCGTGGCAAAGTCGCTCGGACTCTATGCGCTCCACACGCTCCACGTCAGCGAGTTCTGGATGCCGGCCCTGATAGGGGCAGTGGCTTTCCCGCTGTTATGCCTCGCAGGATGGGTGATGACCAAGCTGCCGCGCCCCACAGCTGCCGACATAGCGTCGCGTTCGGAGCGCGTGACTCTCAACGCCAGAGAGCGCATGCAGCTGTTCCGCAGGTTTATGCCCGTGCTGCTTATGCTCTTCATAGCCAACCTTCTGCTCACAGTGCAGCGCGACATAAAGGAAGACTTCATTGTATGCATCATCGACGTTCACAGCGTTTCGTCGTGGGCCTTCGCCTATATCGACGGCATTGCCACGCTCGTCCTGCTGGGAGTGTTCGCCGTGATGTCAACAGTGAAGAGCCATCTGAAGACACTCTGCATCCTGCTGGGCGTGTCTGCCGCCGGAATGGCAGCCCTGGCGTTTGTCGGAGCAAGGCATGCTGCGCTGTCGATGCCCGCCACGGCATGGCTGTTCATGCAGACTTTCTGCATCGACATAGCATATCTGAGCTTCCAGACAATATTCTTCGAGCGCTTCATTGCCTGCTTCAAGATTCGCGGCAACGTGGGATTCTTCATCATAACCATCGACTTCATCGGCTATGTGGGCACGCTCGCCCTGCTGATGTTCAAGGAGCTGGGAGCGTCGAATGTCGACTGGGCTGTGTTCTACAACCAGATGAGCATGTTTATCGGAGTTGCGTGCTGCGTGATGTTTATCGGAGCATTGGTGTATATGCTGCAGGCAGGAAGGCCGAAGCGCAGCACCGACGAGGCCGGAGCCGGCGACGCACAGCTCTACGGCACGGTGAGCATGGCTAAATAAAAGCAAACGGAATAATACAAACAAAGAACATTAAACAGTAATAAGAATATGAACAAGATTGAATGTGTGATTATGGACTGGGCCGGAACGGCCGTTGACTACGGATGCTTCGCTCCGGTGGCAGCCTTCGTTGAGTGTTTCAAGAACATGGGACTTACCGTTACGGCGGAAGAAACCCGCGCCCACATGGGGCTGACAAAGATAGAGGAGATACGCGCTCTGTTCGCCATAGACCATGTAAGGGAAGAGTTTGCCGAAAAATACGGACGCGACTACAACGAGGACGACGTGCAGGCATGCTACAAGGGCTTTCAGGACAAGCTGATGGCTACGCTGGCCGACTATTCGGAGCCTATCGACGGAGTGGTTGAGACGGTGGCTGCGCTAAAGGCACAGGGCATAAAGCTGGGATCGACCACGGGCTACACCAAGACCATGATGGACATTGTGATAAAGGCTGCGGCAGAGAAAGGCTATACCGTTGACAACTGTGTTACGTCTGACAACATGCCCGGCGGACGTCCAAAGCCATACATGATATACAAGAACATGTGCGACCTGGATGTGGCATCGCGCCATTCGGTTGTGAAATTCGGCGACACCATTGCCGACATCAAGGAGGGAGCTAACGCCGGAGTGTGGAGCGTGGGCGTGATACTGGGCAGCAACGAGCTGGCTCTGACGCGCGACGAGGTGGCTGCCATGCCTGCCGACGAACTGAATAGACGCATGGCCTGCGTGCGCAACCGCATGTATGCAGCAGGCGCCGACTTTGTGGTGGACGACATAACTGAGCTGCCCGGACTGATAGACAGTATTAACGCACGAATGAACAGATAAGCAGACACAAGCATGACAACCGCCGCACGGCGGCCGGAACTTGCAGAGCATAGATAATAACGATAAAAAACAGTAACGACATGAGACCATACTTATTACTTACACCCGGACCACTGACAACCACAGACACCGTTAAGGAAGCCATGATGAGCGACTGGTGTACATGGGACGAAGACTATAATATAGGCATTGTTGAGGTTATACGCAAAGAGCTTGTGGAGCTGGCGTCGAGCCGCCCCGAAGAATATACGGCAGTGCTGATGCAGGGCAGCGGCAGCTTCTGCGTTGAGGCTACGCTCGGCTCGGTGATAAAGGCCGACGACCATCTGCTCGTGGCTGCCAACGGAGCCTACGGAAAGCGTATGGGCGTGATAGCCGACTATTATCATCTGAACTGCCACGTGATGCGCTTTGAGGAGACTCAGCCCGTTGACCCGAAGCAGATAGACGAATATCTGACCTGTCATCCCGAGACGACACACGTGTCGGTGGTTCACTGCGAGACCACTACCGGAGTGCTCAATCCGCTGGCCGACATTGCAGCCGTTGTAAAGAAGCACGGCAAGACGCTGATAGTGGACGCGATGAGCAGCTTTGGCGGAGTGCCCGTAGACATGGCGGCGCTGGGCATCGACTTCATGATAAGCAGTGCCAACAAGTGCATACAGGGCGTGCCGGGCTTCGGCTTCATCATTGCGCGCCGCTCGCTGCTCGAAGGATGCAAGGGCGTTGCACGCTCGCTGTCGCTCGACCTGTATGACCAGTGGCAGACGATGGAGAGCGGACACGGCAAGTGGCGCTTCACTTCTCCCACTCACGTGGTGCGCGCCTTTATGCAGGCACTGAAGGAACTGAAGGCTGAAGGTGGTGTGGAGGCACGCCATGTACGCTACGCCGAGAACCACCGCACGCTGGTGGAGGGCATGCGCAGCCTTGGCTACAAGACGCTGCTGCCCGACGAGGAGCAGTCGCCCGTGATAACGTCGTTCTATTATCCGTCGGCCGACTTCAACTTCAAGGACTTCTACACAAAGCTCAAGGCCAAGGGCTTCGTGATATATCCGGGCAAGATTTCGCAGGCCGACACGTTCCGCATAGGCAACATAGGCGACGTGCATCCTGCCGACTTCAAGCGCCTGATAGAGGCCATAAGAGAGATTCGTCTGTAAGATTAAGCATCAGTAAAGTAGAATATCGATAATTTTCAGCCCGGGCTGGTCGTGAGACTGGCTCGGGTTTGCTTGTTATGCGGCCTGCATAATCTAAGACATACCACTGGCATGCGCATGGCCTTACGCTGTAATAAGATTATTGTTTTCAGCCGTCTGGTCGTTTTCCAGCATAGTTCTGCCGGCTGTATTTTATCGAACTGCATGCCATGCATGCTAAAAATAAGACTGCAAAAGCCCCATACGGCAACGGCGATGCGCCCTGATGCTTATGGCAGACATGGCGTTTATGCCCCTTGACGGCGCAGGCGTAAGGCAGACTACTCTTTAGAATTGTTGTCGAGGGCTATCTTCTGATATATAGAAGGCGTGATGCCGGTAATCTTCTTGAATGCATTGACAAATGCGGTGTACGACTTGAAGCCCACGCTTTCGGCTATAGCCTTCATCGTGAAGTTGCCGTAGTTGACCCTGTCGGTGAGCCGCTTGCAGGCAAGGTGTATTCTGTAAGGCGTCACGTAGTCGTTGAATGTCTTCTGGAACGAGTCGTTAATAACCTGCGACACATACGACCTGTTAGACCCCACAAGGTCGGCAAGCCTGCTGAGAGAGAAGTTGCAGTCGCAAAACTCCGTGGTGTTCTCCATCACGTTGCCTATGGCGTCGGCTATGGTCTGCATCTGTCCGTCGGTCAGGTTGCTCGTCTGATATTTCATACCCTCCTCGGCAGTGCTCTCTTCCGTGTCCTTCGCGTTGCCGAGTTCCTGCCTCAGGCTGTCTATTATGTCGTTTTTCTCGCTTATTTCTGTACGGCATTTGCGCAGTCGGCTCGTCAGCAGCTCCTGCGTCTCTATGAAGTCGTGGTTGATTTTATACAGGTTGATATAGCCCTTGTGTATTCTCTTCTTCTGCTTCCATACGATGAAGAGAAACAGTATTGTGGTGAGCGCCACAACAGCCACGGCACACATTATCACCCATTGCATCCTGATGGTCTGCATCCTCTCGTGCTGGCTTGTGCGCAGGTCTTCTATCTCCTTTGTCGTCTTGTATATCTCGTAGTTGAGCAGCGAGTTTTTTACCATGTCGAACTTTCTCATGTCATAAATCGAGTCCATGATGTCGAGATAGCGCGACTTGTAGAGATTAGACATGGCTATGTCGCCCTTCTCCTGAAAAAAGTCAGAAAGGCTCTTGGTCGTCGTTACGAACGTGTGCTGAAGGTTGTATTTCTGTGCCGTCCGGTCGCACAGATGCATGTATTTAAGCGTAGAGTCTTTTACCCCCAGCTGCCTGTAGGCGCTGTAAATCTCCTGATAGGCAAAGCAGCGGAACCTAGGCTCCAGCTTCTCCTTTGCGGCATATCCGGCGAGCCATTTCAGCCTTGATATGGCAGGCTTGATGTTGCCCTCGCTTATCTGTATCAGGCTTAGCGTGTAGAGACTCATGAACGTGTCGGTCTTGTTGCTCTTGTCTCTCGTGCTTTCAGACAGCTGATAATACTTCTTGGCCTTCGGGATGTCCTTGATGTAATAGCTGTACATGCCGGTCAGGTTAACGAGTACGCTGTGCTGCATCTTCCTGTCGGGATACTTCTTGCTCAGGTCATACGCCTTGAGATAGTAGCGTATGCCCTTCTCGTAGTCGAGAAAGATGCAGTAGATGTTGCCTATGTAGTTATACAGACTTGCCGCATACGTGGGCTTGGAGCACGCCTCGCTGATCTTCACGCCGTTGATAAATTCGTCGAGGGCGTTTATGTAGTTGCCTTTGTCATAGTATAGCGTGCCGGCCTTCTTCCTTGCCAGCGCGCACATGTCCTTTTCCTTGTCGGCAGCATTGGGGTCAAACCTGTTATATACTATGGCATACAGCACGAGGGCTTCGCCGTCTTTGCCCTTTGCCGCATATCTGTCAGCAATATTCATTATGTTAGCCGTCGGTTTGACCGAAACCTTCTTCACGAGCTTAGTATATTTCGTGTCACCGGAACCAAATGCCGCGCATGTGGTGAGCAGCGCGCAGATAATAATGAATATCTTGTATTTTTTCATAGTAGCGACTCTGTTTGCCGGTTTGTATCTAAACCAAATAGCGCACAAAAGTAATAAATTTAATTTTAAATGTGGCATAATATTTTGAAAAAGACATATTGACGTTGCGTTTCCTTCATGAGTATTATATAGCCTTGCCGGCATATAATAAATCCAAATGGAGGTGCAAATCATGCATGAGACAAGGTAAAAAGTCAGGACAAAATATTTTTCCGTTATAGAAAATCAATGTATAACAGATGTTAATGCCTTGCCGTCCGAATATGCTTTTGTTTAACTTTTGTTAGCTGTAGAGCGTCAGAAACAGCCCGAAACTCATTGTTTTTCGGTCTGTAAGGCATCCTTTTGATGCATAAAATACGGCCTTTCAGCCTGCAAAAGGTGCCCTTTTAGAGCCTCAAAGGGCATCTTTCATAGCATGAGCCGTGTCCGTTTGATGTGTGTTTGTGTATAAGTTATTGTGCATCAGTATCTTATCTTTTCTGCCGTTTTTCGCCATATTTCCCGTCATTCCCGCCCTTTCGCTCCCGCCGTTGCCGTTCTGAGGGCGTCAAACGGACGGGAAATGTCATTTTTGTTTACAAACGGCTGATGGATTCAGCAGCCGTGATGCCCGTTCAGATATGCTGAATATATCAGTCGGCTGTTGCACCGGTGTTGGCGTTGTCAGCGCGATGGTCAGGCCGCCTGTTTCTCGATGCTATATATTCAGACGGTGTGCATCCCTCCATCTTCTTGAACAGTCTGCTGAAGTGCTGCGGATATTCAAAGCCCAGGGCTAGGCCACCTGGCACACCTGCTCGCCTGCCGTCAGCCTGCTTTTGGCCATGGACATCACAAAGCGGTGGATGTGTTCGCCGGCCGTGATGCCGGTCTGCTTCTTTATCAGGTCGGCAAAATAGTTGCTCGAGAGGCATAACTCTGATGCGCATGCCTGTACGGTAGGCAGTCCGTCCGTAAGCTGTCTTTCCGAGTCGTAGTAGCTGTGCATCAATTGCTCAAAGCGTGTCAGTATGTCGCTGTTCTGCTGTCTGTGCGAGCTGAACTGTCTGTTGTAGAAGCGTGAGCAGTATTGCAGCACGATGTCTATCAGGCCCACGATGATAGAGTCGCGGCAGCCGTCGTCAGGCGCCTGAAACTCCTGCTTGATGAGCTTCAGGCATGCCACGAGTATGTCGCGCTCGCCGGGGCGCATGTGCAGAGCCTCGTTCACATTGTAGGCAAAGAACGAGTAGCGGTGCATCCTGCCTTCAAGAAACGTGCCTCTTATCAGGTCGGGATGAAACAGCAGGGCCCATCCCTTCAGAGCCACTCTCTCGCCGTTGTCCTCCTTGCCGCCCGTCTGTCCAGGCGCCACGCATATCAGCGTAGACTCGTCGTAGTCGTATCTGCCGCAGCCATAGGTCAGGTCTACGAGCGTGTCCTCGCGCAGAAACAGGCCGTATATGCCGTAGCTGTTGAGGCTGTGCCTTATCGGGGGCAGGTCGTTATAGTTTATCACGCTTGCCAGCCTGTGCTCGTCTGCCTGTCCTACGTATGCGTTATAGTCGTGCACCGTGTTTACCTTCTCAATCTTTGCCATGCCCTTAACTTTTTTGGTTGTTGCAGATGCAAATATATCGCTATTTATCCTTAACGGCGAAACATAAACCATGAAAATGGTACTTATGCATGAGAATTGTATACCGCGCCAGCCCAGTCGTGGCATATCTTTGCGACAGAAACAACAACTAACCTCCAAAAGACAGAAAGATATGGACAGAAGAAAATTCTTAAAGTCGGCATCGGGCCTGGCACTCATGGCTGCCGGAGCCTTGACGGGCACGTCGAGAGTGCTTGCCGCCACAGACGCCATGGCTGCCACAGGCAAGGATAAAGGGCGCACGGGGCGGCAGCCTAAGGCCGAGCGCCGCAATCTGGGCGGCATGAGCGTGTCGCCCATAGGCCTTGGCTGCCTGCCCATGGTGGGCTATTATGGCGGCCGTTATGACCGCCGCGACATGGTGGCGCTGATACGCCGCGCCTACGAAAAGGGCGTTACGCTGTTTGACACGGCCGAGGTTTACGGCCCTTACACAAGCGAAGAGTGGGTGGGCGAGGCCCTGCAGCCCATAAGAGACAATGTTAAGATAGCCACAAAGTTCGGATTCGGTGTTGAGGAGGGTCGCCCTACGGCTCTCAACAGCAGCGTGGCCCATATGCGCCGGGCCGTTGAGGGCTCGCTGAGGCGGTTGCGCACCGACCACATCGACCTGCTGTATCAGCACCGCGTAGACCCTGCCACGCCCATAGAGGAGGTGGCCGACGCCGTGGCACAGCTGATAAAGGAGGGCAAGGTGCTGCACTTCGGACTGTCGGAGGCAAGCGCCCGCACCATCAGGCGTGCCCACAGCGTGTGTCCTGTGTCGGCAGTTCAGAGCGAGTATGCCATCTGGTGGCGCGAGCCTGAGCTTAAGATTTTCCCCACGCTCGAAGAACTCGGCATAGGCTTCGTGCCCTATTGTCCGCTCGGCCGCGGCTATCTGACATGCACGATAGGCGAGGACAGCCGCTTCGGCAGTGATGACCGCCGCCACAATCTGCCGCGCTTCACTCCGCAGGCGCTGCGCTACAACAGGCCGCTGACTGAGCTGGTAGGGCGCTGGGCGCGGCGCAAGGGCATCACGCCTGCGCAGTTCTCGCTCGTATGGATGCTGTCGCGCAGGCCATGGATTGTGCCCATACCCGGCACTACGAGTGCTGCCCATCTCGACGACTTTATTGGTGCGGCAGGCGTAAGGCTTACGCCGGACGAGGCCGACGAGTTTGACATGGAATACTCGCGTATCGACCTGATGGGCCATCGTGCCGACCCCTTCACCGAGAGTCAGATAGACAAGTGAGGCATGGTGCGGTCTGTTAGAGTATGGAAGCCGGCAGGGCATGGTGGCGGCACGAGTGGGGCAGAGGCGGCTGTTGCGCCTCATGCAGCTTCTGATAGGGGCATGACAGGCGTGTGATGGCGGCAGACAGATGGCATCATGCTGCCTTTATAGACATAAAAAAATCCCGACAGCCATGACGGCTGGCGGGATTTCTTATGATATAGGCTTATGCAAGATTCTTATTTGTTCACCTTTAATATTCTCGGGCACAGGTTGTTGCCGCTTACATACAGCAGTACGACGCCCTTAGGCAGGCTGTTGAGTTGTGTTGTGGCAGATGTTATGCGCATCTGTGCCAGCTGCTTGCCGTCGGTTGTAAACACTCTCAGCGTTGCGCCTATGGCGTTTTCGCTTACGGTCAGTGTGTTGCTGCTGCTGTTGTAGCTTATCTCAGGCTTCTCGGTAACGGCCTGTGTTATGCCTGATGTGAAGTCGTCGTCGAGCAACTCGCCCATGAGTCCGTTGAGGTAAACCTCGAGGGCGGTGTAGCCTTCGGCGTTGCGCAGGTTGCGGTCGGCAGCGTCGTTGGCGTTAAGTCCGTGCTCCTTCTCCCATTCGTCGGGCATTCCGTCGCCGTCAGTGTCGGCAGGAGCCTTCTCGTTGCCGTGGTCGAGGCCGAAGCCCTCAGCGTCGTTCACAGAGTCGATGATACCCTTCTTGTTGGCCAGCGAGCCGGTGTACTTAGGTGTACCGGTCTTAACGTCGTTGATGACGCGCTGCTCTATCACGTCGCGGTTAACAGTTCCGGCTTTCTCGAGCACAGTGTTGTATGCTTCTTCAGCTGTCTGAATGTCGGTGAGCATGTAGAGTGCAGGGTCGTATTCGCCCTCGTTGCCCAGAACAGAGTTGTACTTGTAGTAAGGAGTCTCTGTCACGATGCGCTCGTCAACACGCAACTCGTCGAATGTGAAGTGGTCTGAAGCCATTGCCGACCAGTTGTCTGCTGTGGCTGTGGCGTTGCCTTCCATTACGTTTCCGTTGATATACCATTTAGAAGGTGCCCATGACGGACCGATGTCGCGCATGTAACCTACTGATACGAACACAGAGTTAGATGGTGACTGAGGTCCTGGCTTGTAGTAGTTGTTCATGAAGTTGCACTCGTGAACAGAGTTCTTGCCGTTGTAAGAAGTGATTTCGGCTGCGTTCTCTCCGCCATAGCAAGCCTTGGCGCTGCCCCAGTTGAAGTTTACGTTGTTTACGTATTCCATGAATACGACATAGTCTTCGCCGCGTGCGCCGTTGATACGCGGGCTGCGCGAGTTGTTGCCTGCGAGCAGGTTGTGGTGGTATGTCACGGGTGATCCGCCCCACTGTGCGCCATATCCACGGTTACCCTTGTCGTGGCCTGCCTGATAGAGACCTTCGTGAACGATGCTGTACTGCACTGTCAGGAAGTGGCTGTCGGCAGTGTTCATACATTCCTCAACTGACCATCCGAATGCGCAGTGGTCGAAGATATAGTTAGAGCAGTTTTCTGTTCCGCATGCCTGATCCTGCTTGCCGTCGCCTGAGCGGAAACGGATGTTACGTATAATAAAGTTCTGTGAACCTCCAAGGTTAACCTTGTCGCCCACGATGCTTATGCCGTCGCCGGGAGCTGTCTGTCCGGCCAGCGTCCAGTCAGAGCGGCTTACGCGCAGGTTTCCGTTGAGATGAATCTCGCCGTTAACGGCAAATACGATAGTTATAGGCTCGTTGGGATACTGCTCGAAAGCCCAGCGCAGAGTGCCTTCTGTGCCGTCGTCGGCAAGAGAAGTTACGGTAACTACCTGTCCGCCGCGGCCTCCTGATGTGTATTTACCGAAGCCTTCTGCCGTCGGGAATGCAAGCATCATGGCGCCTTCCTTGGCTTCAACGGCGTCTGATGTTACGCCGTGGCGTGAGATGCTCTTCACGGTGTATGTAGCGTTGTCGTCAGCGTCCTTTGTGTAAGAAGGCTCTGCCGTCATGTCTACGAATACACCGTCCTTGTAGATGAGGTAGCCGGCAGCCTTGTCGTCGCCGTCCCATGTAAAGCCGGTTTCAGACACGTTGAAGTTTGAAGGCTCTGCAGCGCCGTTCAGGATTGCGTTATAGTCGAAAGAAACGTCAGAGAATTTAGAGAAGATGAACTCTGGGTTCATGTATGCCTCTACCTCAGCGTCGGTTGCCTGGTGGCTGAAAGATGCACGTGATGAAGTGTCAATCAGGTTTCCGCTCTTGTCAACGTTCTTGTATTCAAAGTAAGAGCAATCGTTCTCGGCTCCGCTCCATTCTGTCCATCCCTTGGTGTTGATGTGCTTGTCGAGCGTACACTGTATGAACATTGTTCCGCACTTCTCCTTCCACGGACGTCCCAGATAGTAGTCGCCTGCAGATACGCGCGGAGCCGGCACCACCTGGCAGTTGCGGAAGAACAGGCCGGCATAGAACTTGTCGGTGCTGAGTTCCGGATACAGAGTCTTTGTGAGTGTCAGTCCGGCATCGCCGGCAGCCGTGATGTAGCCGCCGCCCTTGAGACATTTAATCTCGCAGTTCTCAAACCACTCCAGACCGCTGTCGTAGATAAAGTCGGTAGTACCCTCGATGGTACATCTTGTGAAGTATCCGCGTGCGCCGATGTTTGCCTTGTATGTATCCTGGTAGCCGCTTATCAGACAGTTTTTGAAGATGTGTGCGTCGCCTGCCGTAAACAGAGCCTCGGCCTGTCCCACGTTGCCGCTGGTGTTGCGTATGGTGAGGTTCTCGGCGTAGAAGCGTGATGTATACACGTTGAGCGCAGCGCAGTCGTTGTAAGTGTTCTGCGGGTTGTTTGAGCCGCGGTCTACAGATGAAGTCAGGATGGTAGTGGCCTTGTCCTCACCGATAAGACTGATAAACTTGTTCTTGTTAGTCTTGGTGCCCGAGTAGAGGTTTTCCTCATATACGCCCGGACGGATGTATATAATACCGCGTGAGCCGTCGCTTACGGCGTTGATGGCATCCTGGATTTTTGTATAGTCGCCCGTGCCGTCCTGAGCCACGGTGTATAGTTCTATCGGAGCGTTTGCGTCGGGAGCGTTGTCGTCAGATGTATCGCCGCCGCCCTCGATGTCAGACAGTTCGCCCACGTCGCTCACAGGGTTGTCCTTTGCATACTGAGCCTGCTCGGCAGTTATCTCAGATCCGAAAATCTGTATCTTGTGTACGCGGGCAGCCTGCTGCTGGCTGTAGGGGTCTTCACGAACTCCGAATATAGGATAGCCCTCTTCGTTGGTCTGAGCCGGATCTTTCATGTTTTCTCCGTCCCATACGCGCCAGCGGATAGACACGTCGTGTGCGTCAATGATATTTTCCATGAAGTATCCCTGGTCGCTGAATGAGGTATAGCCGAACTTATGAAGTTCTGAACCCATCCATACCAGGTGCTTCCATTCACCGTCACCAATCTTTATGTCGCACTTTATTCCTCGTCCCCATGATGTAGAAGACCATGCCCACTGAATGCGTTCAACATAAGGAATGTGGTCGATTTCCATCCATCCGTGCATCGAGATTTTCTCCTGAGTTTCAGGGTCGCGTTCTGTTGAAGCATCGCGGCAGAACTGCACAAATCCGGCTTCGCCATATACAGGCTTTCCGTCTTCTCCGTATTTTATGTTGTCTTCGATATATTTAGTATGGTCCTTGACCGTCCAGTCGTTTACATATTCTGTGCCATATCCTGAAGGATTCTGGCCAAGGTAGTATTGGCGGCAGAATGCAGCCGTAGCACCTGCATAGCCGTTGTATGATTTTTTGTTAGCAAATGTGCAGTTGTGAAAAAGCACCGGATATTTTACTTCTGTGCCGCCGTTTGCAGGAACTTCGATAATGGTGTTTACATATGCTCCGTCTGCATATTCAGGGCAGTCCATTCCGGTCTCGCCTGTCCATGTCTGTCCGGGCCACATTTCGTCACTGAAGTTTATGTCGATTATTTTAGGATATGTGGACGAATTGCTCCACTCGGATACAACCGAAGATGGGTCAAGACTTCCGTCAATGGCAGCTCCCGTGTTTAGTGCCGCAGATAATAACACTGTAGCGGAAAATGCCAGTTTTGATATGAATTTCATGCTTAAAGATTTAATAGTGTTTTTAATGTTTGTAATGACTTTTATAATAAAAAACGGAACTACGTTTTTCTTTATCGCATAGATTTATAAAAGAAACCGTCTTTCACGCGAAAGGCGGTTTCTTTATCATGAAGAACTTATTATTTAACAATGAACTTCTTACCGTCCTTAATGACGATACCTTTGTAGTTCTTGTCTACTCTCTGACCTGCGAGGTTGTACATCTTGTTGCTGTTAGCATTTTCAGCTTCTATAGAAGATATGCCTGTTGTGCCTTCAGATATTGTCAGATAAACATTGGCATATGTCATGTTCTTCTGCCATTTGCCCCAGTAATATACTTTTACTGTGTATGTTCCTGTGAGATCCTTCAGCTCAGGCAGACATTCTGTTTCTGCAACATCATAGTTTGTAGCCAGGCCCCAGCTCTCAAGAAGTTTCTGTGACCATTCAGGTTCTGTAACTTCTGTTGTTGTTACGTGAACACCATTGGTGTAGGCTGTCTTGTTGTAGTTGTTGTTCTTGATACCCTTGTCCTGAGTCTTGTAAACAACATTTCCCTGAGCATCTGTTATTTCAACCTGCCAGTAGTATGCGTTGCCCAAAAGCAGATATACATCCAAAGCTTCGATGTTTACAGATTTTCCTTCAGGAATATCCATTGTGAATCCAAAGTATTCTTCAGCCTGACGCTCAGTCTGCTCTGCAACTTTCGGATAAATAACATTGTCAGCAGCATAAACAGCTGAAGCTGCCATGCTTTGTGCTGGGTCGCCTGTTACGTTGTAGCCAATGTAGAGATCTGATGCATCAGGAGTTTCCTGGCCGGCTTCTTCACGGAATGTTGCATCCTTACCGCGAATCTCTGTAATTTTTACACCATAGGCTTCCTTAACTGCGGGATCGCCAACCTCCAGAATCTTGAGGTCCAATGGGCGATAAATACCTACTTCACTCTGTGCAAATGCACCTAAGCTCATAAGAACTGTAGCACATAAAGTAAAAATCTTTTTCATCTTCTTAAAATTTAAATGTTTGAATTTTTTTTAAAGGAGCCGCTTACTTGTTCAGCGGCTCCGTCATTTGTCGCTTTTATTTTGTATAAGGGTTATATCCTGGATTCTGACCAAATTCCTCGGCATTCTGTAATTTATCAAGGAATGTATTTGGAATAGGTCTCAGTGCATGATATTCTTGCATGCAGTCGTCTCCAATCATACTTGGGTTACGTCCTACTATAGTAGAGGCGAAGTTGCCTTGTGGGCTATAAATTCGCTTCATGTCGAACCAACGCAGCCATTCTCCGCAGAGTTCGCGAGCACGTTCTGCCATAATCCACTCGATATTCATGTCTGAGGCTGTAACTTGAGCTTCGCTAAGGTCATGGTCTGGTTTAACCACACGTCTAGTACGTATTTCCTGGTTAATGATGTTAGCAGCTTCAGATGCTTGTCCTAATGCGATGTAGCATTCTGCTGCAATCAGAGGCATTTCTGCATAACGCATAACAGGCACGTCAGCATATCCAAACTGTCCGTTTGCTGCGGCAAGGAGGAATGTTCCGTTTTCATCGCGGTCCCATATGCGATATTTCATAAAGCGCGGGAATGAACTTGCGATGTACTGTGTTGAGGCTGTCGGGTCTGCCTGGTAGTTGCGGAGCGGTGCTCCTCCGTAGGCATTGACATTCTCTGTTTCAAAAACGTCATCAATGTCGATGGCTGCATAAGACTTGCTTTGCTTGAATTCGTCTGTGAGACTCTTCTTTGTGAAATACAATGCAGTATCACCTACTTCAATCTGCTTGCCAATCAGGTCAGGACGGAGATATCTGTTTGCAAGAGCTTCGGTCCATGTGAATGTTTTGCTTGAATTTTCAGGGAATGCCTCCTGGAATATAACGTCATAGCGCAGGTCCCAGTCCTCCCAAAGGTTGAGGAAGTAATAGGTAGGCATAAGCAGTGTGCCTTCTGACGGATATTCCCATGTGGTTGCAGTATTTCTGATACCGGCGTTACCTACAAGTTTCGGTGCGAAATAACGGTACAGACGGTTTGGCTTGCTGTCAGGGTTCAGACTTGAGTTAGATGAAAATGTAGTAACCCACAGGAACTCAGTGTTGTTCTTGTTGTTCTTTGCCTGCCATATCTCATCGTAAGTATTGTAAATCTGAATTCCATAAGCAGCCTTGTTGTTTATAACGTCAAGTGCTGCCTTGAGCGCCTCTTCATAGAAGTATTTCTGCTCTGCGCTTCCGGCTGTCTCATACTGAGCACGAGTCAGCAGAACGCGTGCAAGGAGAGCCTTGGCTGCTTTCTTTGTAGAGCGGCCTATGTGTCCGTTATACGGTGTCACTGGCAGCTTCTCTGCTGCAATTCTTGCATCAGGTATGATAACGTCGTCATAAATTTTCTTACGGTCTGTTCTTACTGCGGTAAATTCTGCTGTTTGTGTTTCTTCCAGACGTAACTCAATGTCTCCGAAGAATTCAACAAGCCACCAATAGCAGTATGAGCGCATGAAGCGTGCCTCACCTTCGAAATCGAGCTGCTGAGCTTCTGTGAGACCAACAACGTCATTAAGGCGGTTGATTATGGCATTGGCATCATTGATGTTGTCATAAACACGGTTCCATACGTTTGCTATCTGACCGCGGTCGCCCTGCAGGTCGACGCAGCGTGTCAGCTGCTTTCCGTATTCATAGTTAGAACCGATGTTCTGCCAGATGTCAGCGTTGCCTTCCATATACAGACAGGGATCCTCGCGTCCGTAATATTTCCAGCGGAAGTTATAGTACATCTGGTTGACAAGATCCTCCATTCCTTCAGGTGTCTTGAACACCTGGTCTGCGCCTTCGCCTGACGGGTTATATTCGTCAAGGCTGCATGATGTTAACGAAAATGCAGTAGCACCGATAAATAATGCACCGGCAATATGTTTATTAATAATATTTTTCATGTTTACTTTTTATTAGAAGTTTACATTAAGACCTATTGTTACGCTACGCTGGTTTCCTTCCGGATCATAATGTTTCTGCCATTCATTCTTAACGAAATACAACGGGTCGTTGATAGTTGCGTATATGCGCAGGTTGCTTATTCTCATGGCCTTAAGTGCCGATTTAGGCAATGTATAGCCAAGTGTTATTCTCTTCAGCTTTATGAAAGAGTTGTCGCAGTAGGCAAGTGCCTGATAGCCGACATAGTCGTAAAGGTTACGTCCTTTGTACAGTGCAGGGAGTGAACCGCTCTCATTTGTTCCGGCTGCCCAATAGTCAAAGTTAGTTGTCATGCCGCCTGTAGAAGGATCATAGTTTGCAACTTTGCTTTCAGCCCACTGTCCCCAGCGTGCGTAGAGATAGATGTTGAGGTCCCAGTTCTTGTATCTGAGATCATTGTTGAATCCGGCAAACCAGTCTGGTGATGTTGAACCAACATAACCGATGTCGTCATTCTGGTCGATAACGTAGTCGCCGTTAAGGTCGGCAACCTTTATGTCGCCCGGCTTGAACGGATTGGTCTTTTCTGCATCTTTAAAGTATTTAGCAGCCTCGTCAGCTTCAGCTGTAGTCCATATTCCAAGATACTTGAATGTGTTGTATGACTTGATAGGATGGCCAATCATAAGAGTCTGTGTCTCTTTTGCTGTACCGATCATGATGTCTGTTCCGTCAACAAGGTCAGTAATCTTCTCTCTGTTTGCAGAGAATGTAAGTGTTGAAGACCAAGAGAAGTCTTTTGTTACAATGTTACGGCTGTTTACGGTGAACTCAAAACCTGTGTTCTTTGTAGAACCGATGTTTGTGTATGTAGCGTATTTACCGTCCATACCGGCTGATGTCGGAAGTGAGCGCAGCAGGATAAGGTCTGTAGTCTTGGTGTTATACCAGTCGAATGTTACGCTCAGACGGTTGTTCAGCAGCACTGCATCGAAACCTAAATCAAATGTTGTAGATTTCTCCCATTTTGTGTCTTTGTTTGCGATAACATAATATCCGCTGCCGTTTTGGTCTGCCACACCGAGAATATATCTGTTTGCAGAGATATCCTGGAAGCCGAAGCTCCAGTTTGCGAATGTTACTCCTGACTGTGTTCCGTAAACACCAATACCGGCATTACCTGTAACACCATATGTAGCACGTATCTTTAAATCGTCCAGCCATGACTTAGTCTTTTTCATGAAGGCTTCATCAGATATACGCCATGCCAAAGCTGCTGACGGGAACCAGTCCCACTTGTTGCCGTCGGCGAGTTTTGACGAACCGTCTCTACGTAAAGATGCGGTTACGAGGTAGCGGCTCTTCCAGTCGTAAGAGATACGTCCTGCGTAAGAGAAGTTCTGTGCCTGTGTATAGAGGCTTGAGTGTATAGAGCTTCCGTCTTCTCCGTCATTGCTTCCGAGGTTCCACCACAGGTTGCCGGGTATTGTCTGTCCTTTTGATGTAGCAGACATTTCGTCTTTTATAGTCTTGTTCCATGTCGTAAGAAGAGTTACGCCAAGGTGGTGATCGTTAGGCAGTTTTGTGAAGTTGTATGTTAGGATGTTGTTCCACTCTATGTATGTACCAGAGGCTTTTGTCATTTCGGCAGTGCTTTTCTGTCCTGTCTTGTCAAGGTTTGCAGCAGACTTGCCGTCAGTGTATGTTCCCTCTGAAGAGTTTGTAATGTGTGTGTTGAGCTGTGAGCGGAAGGTGAGTCCCTCTATAGGATGAATGTCAACGTATGCGTTGGCTACGATGTTTGTGAAGTATGACTCGTTCTTATATAAGTCATCTCCGGCACCGTCGATAAGCGGGTTCACGTATCCGTCGCTTGCGAGCGGGCGCTCAACCAAAGTGTTGCCTATGTTATATGTGTCTGTTTCGGCATCATATACACCATAGGGTGAGCCGAGCTCCAGGCTGGTAGTTGTTGCCTTCTCATAAGGAGAAGATGCGTTGCGTGAGTGTGTGAGCTGGAAGTTTACACCAGCATTGATCCAGCTGTAGAGCTTATGGTCAATGTTTGCACGCAGTGTATATTTGTCTGTTCCTGAACTTCTCTTCCATTTGTTGCCGTCGTTGGCATATCCGAGAGAGAATCTGGCCTGTGTCTTTTCTGTACCTCCAGACAATGTCACGGTGTGCTTGTTGCTCCATGTCACGTCCTTCTGCAGCAGTTTCTCATAGTCAGTCCATACGCCTGCACGGAATGCTGCATAGCTCTCGAGGTCTGAGAATAGCGATGCGTCGTCGTTGGTGCTGTTCCATAATCCTGCGTTTTGTGCTGCAAGCTTGAGTGTTTCGTAATAGTTCTCCGGCGAGCGGTATTCTGCTCTGTCGGGGCGGAATGCTGCTGTTACATATCCGTCGTAAGACACCTGCATCTTGCCTGCTTCGGCCTTCTTTGTTGTAATGATGATAACACCGTTGGCACCCTGAGAACCATAGATTGCTGTAGATGATGCATCTTTCAATACGTCTATAGACTCAATATCGTTAGGGTTAAGGTCGCTCATAGAACCTCCCTGTACGCCGTCGATGATAACGAGCGGGTCGTTGCTACCGTTGATAGAGCGGTTACCGCGGATTCTCATGTCGTCGCCGTTGATGTCAAGACCTGAGATGCGTCCCTGAAGTGCAGTTGCTACGTCTGATGTAGGCGTCTGCACGATAGCGTCTGCCTTGATTGAGGCAACAGAACCGGTCAGGTCGCGCTTCTTTACTGTACCGAAACCGATTACGACAACCTCGTCAAGGTCGCTTGCCACCGGCTTCAACTGCAGGTTAAGGGTGTTTGATGTTACCTTCACTGTCGTTGTCTCATAGCCGACATAAGACACTTCGATAAAGTCTCCCTGGTTTGCTGATAATGAGAACTTACCGTCCAAGTCTGTTACGGCTGCTGCTCTGCTGCCTTTCACTCTGACAGTAACTCCGATCATAGGCTCGCCGGTTTCGTCAGTAATAGTACCTTTTACCGTGCGGCTCTGCTGAACTACCTGTACCGCCATTTCCTTAGCCTCTGCATTCTCTGCATAACCGCAGGCGGGTATGCACAGTAGGGCAGAAAGACTGAAAATGACAGAAGTTTTTGTCAAGGCTTTGCCTGAATAATGCTTCATGTTCTTTTTCATATTTTAATTCTGTTGTTAAACATTAGTGACAAAGATATACCTAAACGCCGGCATTAGACGACACGCATGATTAACGTGCCAGAACACGCCATTGTTTGTTTTTGGTGCTTTGCTTATAGTAGTTTTAATAGGCTTATGACTAAAAAGTTAATCTAAAATCACGTATGTAAAGTTTTCAAGAACTTGTCAAGGTAAAATGTTTTCTTACAGCAATCTGTTTTTAACCATTGATAAAGGTTTATGTTTTTCTTTATGGCAGGTTGTTTTCTTTTTTTGCAAATATAAATGTTTTTTTATTCTTATCTACAGAATAACATGAAAAAGACTTGGCCGTATCAAAAAAGATAGTTTTTTACTCAAAATTTAGCGTATAGTGCTGCTGAAATCAAGAAAAGACTGACTTGTAATCATGATAAATTGGTTAAACATATCTATGCTTTGGCTTTATGTCCTTTAACGAGTGCTGTCTGACATTTAGTTATATTGAACACCTTATTTCATTTGTAAAATGATTTTTGTGTATAGCATTTTGATATCTTGGCGGGGTGTTAGGCGATAAATGGTTATATTTGCTCTTGATTTTAATCAAGTCTTGCGAAACGCTTTACCTTAATAATTATAAAGAAAAACAAACGATGAGAAAACTTTTACTTTCACTTTTATTTGCTGTTGCGGGCGCTCCCGCATGCGTCATGGCTCAGCATGGGCTTGTGGGCTTTGCCAACTATGCCGACCTCGGACTGCGCGGAACCACCGGAGGGGCTGGCGGAAAGATTGTGCATGTAACTAACCGCGCCGACTTTGAAAAGTATGCAGGTGCAGAGGAACCTTATATAATAATACTGGATGCCGACCTGAAGGGCTTTTACGACTACAGCACCGACCCTAAGCAGAAGCACGACGTGGTGTCGGTGGCAAGCAACAAGACCATCATAGGAGGAGGCAGCGGCGCAAGGCTCGACAGTCTGGGACTTGACATCAAGGACCGGCAGAACATCATTATACGCAACCTGAAGATATCGAAGGCCGACCCAGACGCCATTGCCTTCAGAAACAGCCACCACGTGTGGATTGACCACTGCGACCTTTCGAGCCAGAAGGAGGAGAACGGCGCCAATGACGGCCTGCTTGACTTCACCTACGGCTCGAGCTATCTGACGGTGTCGTGGTGTAAGTTTCACGACCACGACAAGTCGTCTATATGCAGCTCGGGCACGCGTAACATTGCCGACTACGGCCGACAGCGCGTGACGTATCATCACAACGCGTTCATCAACTGCACGCAGCGCAATCCGCGCATAGGCTACGGCCTGGGCCACATCTTCAACGACTATAACGAGCGCAACACGTCTTATGCCATAGGCATGTTTGCGCGTGCCATGGTGAATGTGGAGAACTGCTACTTCAAGGACGTGAAGACGCCGTTCAGCCAGATGTACGCCACGAGCGAAGACGATGCCTACTGGGGATTCCTGAAGAGCGAGGGCAACGTATTTGAGGGCAGCAGGGGCGAGGGTAACAGCAGCGGATTCGACGTGAGCCGCTACTATCAGTATGACTTCGCGATGGACGATGCGCAGAGCGTTCCGGGCCTGGTGGCTCAGATGGGCTGCGTGGACGGTATAGAGAGCGACATCATTCCCTTTCCGGGCGACGGCGCAATAGGCGTTGTCAGAGGCACGCAGATAGCCTGCGGCGACATAGAGGGCGCCACGGGTTATATATATAAGGTGGGCACTTCGCCCGATGCGCTCCAGCAGTGCGACCCTGCGGCGCTCGAGCTGCAGCCCGCCACGACATACTATTGGCAGGTTACGGTAGACGGAGGAGAATATTCGGGCAAGACTTCGGGCGTGTTCCGCTTCACC
Source organism: Xylanibacter rarus (assembly GCF_001275135.1). Classification (GTDB taxonomy): domain Bacteria; phylum Bacteroidota; class Bacteroidia; order Bacteroidales; family Bacteroidaceae; genus Prevotella; species Prevotella rara. The sequence goes on from NZ_LFQU01000015.1 coordinate 31,619, forward strand.
ACAGCACCGGCCGAGGCCACATATCCTACGCCCTTTGACGGCGAGCAGCACGCTTCGCTGCGTGAGGTTGACGGCTCCACGTCGCCCTGCGTGCCGCTGAGCCTGCGCTGGCGCGAAGGCTTCGATGCTGAGGGCTACACCGTGTATATGGGCACCGACAGCAGTCTTGACGACGCCGAGGCCAATTATGTCGAGACGGAGGAATGGCAGCCCGGCAGCCTGCGCTACGGTCAGACATATTATTGGCGCGTGGATGCCACCGCCGCCGACGGCTCTGTGGCTACGGGCGACGTGTGGAGCTTTACATCGGACATAAGCCATGCACATGAAGGGCGCAACGAGGTGGAGCATGCCGTAAGGGGAGCGCTGTGCTTCCCTGAGCTCGACAACCAGCCTTCATGGATACTTGCCTCTAACGACTCGTGCAACGTGGGCGACCAGGGCCCCGGCTACATGAGCTTTGTGTGGGCCGGCGATGCTGCCGAATACGACATCACTACGGCCTACTTCGACGAGGCCTCGGGGCAGGGATGGTTTGGCCTGTACGTTGGCGAAGAGCTGAAAGACCAGTGGACGGCAAAGGCTAACAACAACAAGATGGCCACACGTGTTACCAGAAACGTGCCTCTCGATGCCGGCGACGAGCTGAGGATAGAGTTCTACACCAACGGCAACATGCGCTGCCGCACCGACTATATCGACATAGCGCCGTCGTCAGGCTCGTCGGGCATCGAGAGCATAGAAGGCCCGGCACAGCAGCAAGTGCGCATCTACTCGCTCGACGGCCGCTATCTCGGCAGCGACATCGGCAGGCTCGGCAAGGGCATATACATCATTAACAACCGCAAGGTGGTTATATCAGGCAGATAACTGTCTGCAGCGGCAGCAGTGCCGCGGCTCTCTGCTTCGCATCTCGGTCCCGCAGGGACAGGGCACGGGGCGGTCGGAGCAACGGCTATGCCAAACATCATGACATGGATTGTGAAACCATGTTTTTAACATTCTAGCAAATTTTGTTAACACTTCGTCTCGGCTTAAAATAGAGACGGAGTGTTAATGTTTTTAACCTTTCGCTCCGTTTTTCGGCTCTTTCCGTCCGTTTTCATGCCTTCTTCATCGCCGTTTGCCGCCTTTCATGTTGCAAAAGGTATCGTTTCGTATCGCAAAACATGGCCTTTTATGCCCCGAAACATGCCCTTTTGTAAGCCGAAAAGCCTTGTTTTGGCAGTCGTTTTGCAGTCGTTGAATTGCCGGTTGAATGTAACAGTCTGACATACAGCATGATATAAAAATGTCGGTTTTTACGCTTTTCTCTGCCAAACGCTTGCCGCTCTTGCAATATTTTCGTTTTAACTATTCTTAATTAACATAATTAACGATATTTTACTTGCATCAGTCCCTGTTTCCGTCCCTGCCCCTGCTGTTCTTCGCCGCATTGCTCTGCATGCTCATGAGGCAGCCTTTTCGCAGGTCGGCCGGCGCCGCCTTGTGGCTTGCTTAGGGCGTGTCGCATAGCCGTCTTTGCCGCCCCCGTTTCATGGTTGCCCGTGCTTATCCGCCGGCATGCTTATGCCGTAGGTAAGAGAGGCCGAAAGTTGCCATAAAGTCGCTTTCTCTATAAATATTGTATTACAAACTGCATAAAAACCGCAAAATATTTGCTAACCTGCGATTTTATTGTTAATTTTGCAGCGTTCAGTGGAATGAGGGGCTTTACGAAGTCCCTCATTTTATTTTAAATACCCGTTTATGATAGACAAAAACGTAGTAAAAAATTTAGTTGACGAGTGGCTTAAGGACAAGGAGTATTTCCTGGTAGACATCGAAATCAGCCAAGACGACAAGATTGTAGTTGAAATTGACCATGCCGACGGTGTGTGGATTGAAGACTGTGTGCAGCTCAGCCGCTTCATTGAGGACCATTTGAGCCGCGATGAAGAAGACTATGAGCTCGAGGTGGGCAGCGCCGGGCTGGGACAGCCCTTCAAGGTGCCGCAGCAGTATGTCAACTTTGTCGGAAAGGAAGTTGAGGTTCTCGACGCCGACGGCAAGAAGTTCCGCGGCGTGCTCAAGGCCGTTGACGGGCGCAACTTTACCGTAACGGTGAGAGAGAAGGTTAAGAAGGAAGGCTCAAAGCGCCCCGTGCTGACAGACGTAGACCACGATTTCAGCATGGACAGCGTTAAGTACACCAAGTATCTCATAAGCTTCAAGTAGGAGCAGCGCGCCCCGTGGCGCCGATATGTGCATGAGCCTAAGGCGGCACTGCCGCCCTGACAGATGATAATAATAAAATAAAAATATACAGACAGCTATGGTAGCAAGAAAGAAAGAGGAAGAAACCGTGAGCATGGTTGACACCTTCAAAGAGTTTAAAGATACCAAGAATATCGACCGTACCACTCTGATGAGTGTGCTGGAAGAGAGTTTCCGCAACGTTATCGCGAAGATTTTTGGCAGCGATGAGAACTTTGACGTTATTGTCAACCCCGATAAAGGCGACTTCGAGATTTACCGCAACCGTATTGTTGTGGCCGACGGCGAGGTGAAAGACCAGAACAAGGAGATAGCCCTCAGCGACGCAATAAAGATTGAGCCCGACTATGAGGTGGGCGAGGAAGTGAGCGAGAAGGTTGACTTCAGCAAGTTTGGCCGCCGCGCCATCCTTAACCTCCGCCAGACACTGGCATCAAAGGTGCTCGAGCTTGAACACGACAGCCTCTACAACAAGTATAAAGACCGCGTGGGCCAGGTTATCGCCGGCGAGGTATATCAGGTGTGGAAGCGCGAAGTGCTGCTCGTTGACGACGAGAACAACGAGCTCATCCTGCCCAAGTCGGAGCAGATACCTCACGATGTTTACCGCAAGGGCGAGACCGTGCGCGCCGTGATCAAGGAGGTGAACAACGAGAACAACAACCCGAAGATCATACTTTCGCGCACAAGCAACATGTTCCTTGAGCGCCTGCTCGAGGCTGAGGTGCCCGAAATAGCCGACGGACTCATTACCATAAAGCGCATTGCCCGCATGCCGGGAGAGCGCGCCAAGATAGCCGTTGAAAGCTATGACGACCGTATAGATCCGGTTGGAGCCTGCGTAGGTGTTAAGGGTAGCCGCGTTCACGGCATCGTACGCGAGCTGTGCAACGAGAACATCGACGTTGTTAACTACACCGCAAACATCAAGCTCTTCATCCAGCGTGCGCTCAGTCCGGCAAAGATTTCGAGCATCAACGTTGACGAGGAGAACAAGAAGGCAGAGGTTTATCTCCGTCCCGAAGAGGTGTCTCTGGCCATCGGCCGCGGCGGTATGAACATCAAGCTTGCCAGCATGCTTACCGAATATACTATCGACGTATTCCGCGAGCTCGACGAGAGCGAGGTAGACGAGGACATCTATCTCGACGAGTTCTCTGACGAGATCGACCAGTGGATCATCGACTCTATCAAGGGCATTGGTCTCGACACCGCCAAGGCTGTGCTCAACGCTCCGCGCGACATGCTCGTAGAGAAAGCCGACCTCGAGGAAGAGACCGTTGACAACGTGCTGAAGATACTCAGAGCCGAGTTTGAAGGAAATTAAGTAATTCATAGTTCATAATGCATAATTCATAATCAGGCCTCCGGGCTTTTGGGTTGGCATTATGAGGCTTTGGCCGCCGGACGGGCGCCAGTGGCGTCCGCCGGGTACAGATGCCAATTATGAATTATACACACTGGTGATATTTTACGAATTATGAATTATTAAACAAATTTCGGCAACAGCCAATTACTTAATTAAGAAAATGAGCATAAGATTAAATAAAGCAATACGAGAATTGAATATAGGACTCCAGACCGCAGTTGAGTTCCTGAGAAAAAGAAGTGACCTTGGAGAGGTCAAGGAAGAACTGAGCTTCAAGCTCAGCGACAGTCAGTATAACGCACTTGTTGAGGCTTTCAAGTCGGACAAGGAGGTGAGAAGCCAGGCCGAGAAGCTGTTGCTCAAGCATCCGAAGGAGAAGAAACGCCAGTCGGACGGCAACAAGGAGCGCCGGGCGGACAACGCTGTGAGAAGCGTAAAGCCGCAGAAATATACACCCCTTGGAAAGATTGACCTCGACAGCCTGGGCAAGAAGCCTGCCGCCAAACCGGCGGCGCCGGCCGAAAAGCCGCAGGAGGCTGCCGTTGCAGAACAGCCTAAGCCCGAGGTGAAAGAGTCTGCTGCCGCTACGGTGCAGGCCAAGAGCCAGGAGCCTAAGCCCGAACAGCCGGTTGCGGCGGCTGAAAAGAAGCCGGCAGAGCCAGCACAGCCCGCAGGCAATACTACAGCTGTTGTCGAAGAGAAGAAGACTGAGCCTGAAAAGGTTCAGCCCGAAGCAAAACCCGAGGCCAAGGCCGCAGAGCCGCAGGCACAGCAGCCGGCAGCACCCGAAAAGCCGGCAGAGCCGGAGCCCGTAAAGGAAGAGAGCAAAATCTTCACACTGAAGAGCGAGAAGAAGCTCGCACCGAAGGTGAACGTGCTCGGAAAGATTGACCTCGACTCGCTCAACCAGAGCACCCGCCCGAAGAAGAAGACCAAGGAGGAGCGCCGCAAGGAGCGCGAGGAGAAGGCCATGCAGGCTCATCCCGACGGAAAGAAGAAACGTTCGCGCATAACAAAGGAGCGCGTAAACATAGACCAGGCCGTTAAGCAGAACAACAACGGCGGTGGCGACAGCCATGCAGACAAGGGCAACGCCAAGAAGAAGAACCGCAAGCGCAACCACAAGCCGCTCGAGGTTAACGAGGAAGACGTTGCACGTCAGGTAAAGGAAACTCTGGCACGACTCACCAGCAAGGGCCAGAACAAGAAGGGAGCCAAGTACCGCAAGGAGAAGCGCGAGGCCGCTCAGGAGCATCTGAAGGAGCAGCGCGCCGAGGCAAAGGCAGAGAGCAAGACGCTGAAGCTTACGGAGTTTGTAACCGTGAGCGAGCTTGCGAGCATGATGAACGTATCTGTAAACCAGGTAATCGGTACATGTATGAGCGTAGGCATCATGGTTTCTATCAACCAGCGACTCGATGCCGAGACCATCAACCTTGTTGCCGACGAGTTCGGTTTCAAGACAGAGTATGTAAGTGCGGAAGTTTCTGAAGCCATAACCGAGGAGGAGGACGACGAGAACGATCTCGTGCCGCGCGCTCCTATCGTAACAGTGATGGGACACGTAGATCACGGTAAGACATCGCTCCTCGACCACATACGCAACACCAACGTGATTGCCGGTGAGGCAGGAGGCATCACGCAGCACATCGGAGCGTATAACGTTACGCTTGCCGACGGCCGCAAGATAACCTTCCTCGACACCCCGGGACACGAGGCCTTCACCGCCATGCGTGCCCGCGGAGCTCAGGTAACCGACATCGCCATCATCATCATATCTGCCGACGACAGCGTCATGCCTACCACACGCGAGGCCATCGCTCACGCTCAGGCAGCCAACGTTCCGATGGTGTTTGCCATAAACAAGATAGACAAGCCGGGAGCCAACCCGGACAAGATACGCGAAGACCTGGCCAACATGAACCTGCTCGTAGAGGAGTGGGGCGGTAAGTACCAGTGTCAGGAGATAAGTGCCAAGAAGGGCATCGGCGTTGACGACCTTCTGGAGAAGGTGCTTCTCGAGGCAGAGATGCTCGACCTCAAGGCCAATCCTAACCGCAAGGCTACGGGCAGCATCATCGAGTCGTCGCTCGACAAGGGCCGCGGATATGTGTCTACGGTGCTTGTAAGCAACGGAACACTGCGCGTAGGCGACAACGTGATAGCCGGAACAAGCTACGGCCGCATCAAGGCCATGTTCAACGAGCGTAACCAGCGCATCGAGAAGGCATCTCCCGCAGAGCCTGCCATCATTCTCGGTCTTAACGGAGCGCCTACAGCCGGCGACACCTTCCATGTGCTTGAGACCGAGCAGGAGGCACGCGAGATAGCCAACAAGCGTCTGCAGCTGCAGCGCGAGCAGGGCTTGCGCACACAGAAGCGACTCACCCTCAGCGACATCAGCCACCGCATTGCCCTCGGTTCGTTCAAGGAGCTTAACATCATCGTCAAGGGTGACACCGACGGTAGTATCGAGGCTCTTAGCGACTCGTTCATCAAGCTCTCTACAGAGAAGATCAAGGTGGACGTAATCTACAAGGCCGTAGGTCAGATTTCAGAGAGCGACGTTACGCTTGCCGATGCTTCTGACGCCCTCATCGTGGGCTTCCAGGTTCGTCCTTCGGCAGCAGCCCGCAAGCTTGCCGACCAGGAAGGCGTTGAAATCAACACCTATTCGGTTATCTATGATGCCATAGAAGACGTCAAGTCGGCTATGGAGGGTATGCTCGAGAAGGTCAAGAAGGAGGTTGTTACCGGTCAGGTTGAGGTTCGTGAGGTTTACCACATCTCTAAGGTCGGAACCGTTGCCGGAGCTTATGTTACCGAAGGCAAGGTTCACCGCACCGACAAGGCGCGCGTCGTGCGCGACGGTATCGTGGTTCATACCGGCGAGATCAATGCCCTGAAGCGCTTCAAGGACGACGTCAAGGAGGTTGGCGTCAACTTCGAGTGCGGTATCAGTCTGGTCAACTTCAACGACATTCAGGTGGGCGATATCCTCGAGACCTTCATGGAGATTGAGGTTAAGCAGAAGCTATAACATAACGAGTGATTTTTCTTTCACAAATAGATTCTTCATTATGCGCCGTTCCTTTTAAGGGGCGGCGCTTTTTTGTGCCGTGAAATTTTATTCATATTTAATTCACTATTATTTTGCGCCATACACTATTTATACTATATTTGCACTCGTTTAATGCGATTAACCTAAATTCTGATATAATAAATGAAAAAGCTTATCGGTGCCGTTTTGTTCGGTGCGTGTGTCCTGACCGCCAATGCGCAGGACGAAATACTGAGGCTGAAGATGCTTACAAGGGTCGACTACCAGAGAGAATACATCAACGGTGAGGCCATACACGACAACTCCGGCTTTAAGGGAAAATATCTTATGTTTGCCATAGACGGAAAGATAGACGAGCATTTCTCTTATGCCTATCGCCAGCGTCTTAACGTGGGTCATTCAGACATGAGCTTCTTTGATGCTACTGACTGGGCCCGCGTAGTATATACTCCCGACGGCCAGTGGGAGTTCTCGGCAGGTAAGGATGTCGTCGCTGTGGGCGGATATGAGTATGACAAGAACCCCGTGGACGTCTACGCAGCATCTGAATACTGGAACAACATATCGCCCTTCCAGCTCGCGGCCACTGTCAGCTACACCACGCCAGGCAGGCACAGCAAGTTTATAGCGCAGTGCAGCCAGAGCATCTACCGCTCCAATGCTCCCGACATGTATTCGTATAACCTTATGTGGATAGGCAACCACGGCTGCCTGGGCACGATGTATTCGGCCAACCTTGTTGAATATATGCCCGGCAAGTATATCAGCTATCTTGCTCTCGGCCATAAGCTAACGCTCGGCAAGCTGTGCATCGAGGCCGACTTTATGAACCGCGCCTCGTCGGGGCACACATTCCTGTTTAAAGACTGCTCTATAATGGCAGAGCTTGCCTATCGCCCGATAGAGAAGCTTAATCTGCTCGGCAAGGTTACTTACGATGTAAACCATACGGGCAAGGATGCCGACTATTCGGTGTACGACGGCACGGAGCTTACATCAGTTGGCGGCGGCGTTGAGTTTTATCCGCGCGACAACATCCGCCTGCACGCCATGTATGCCCATACGTTCGGCACCAACGGCAACCCCGAAGGCACCATGAAGCCCGGACGCGACTATATGAGCGTAGGCCTTACGTGGAACGTCAACCTGCTTAGCCTGAAGAATCCCTGGAAGAAAGACGACAACTAAAGACCGTTCTTTCTGACTGTTATACTGTCGTCCGGCTGTCCTGACACAGCGGCATGCGGCCGGACGCCTTGCAGAACAAAAGATATAACTTAACCTTAATAACTGCTATGATGAAGACAATGTTAAAGAGAGTCTGGCAGGCCATACCGAGCGGAATAGTCTGTCTGTGCGTAATTTTTGCGCTTTTCGGTTACATCGGTTCAATCATGGGCGTGCCCAATATGCTTAACACCATAATGAAGACCGCCCACGACCTTCTGCTCAACACCGTGTTTTATCTCATGGGCATCTGCGTCATCACGGGCGCCATAGGCCGCCTGTTTGTAGAGTTCGGCGTGGTGAGCCTGCTCGAGAAGCTGCTCCGCCCGCTCATGCGTCCGCTTTTCAATCTGCCCGGAGTGGCATCGCTCGGAGCCGTAATGACCTTCCTGTCGGACAATCCGGCCATCATCTCGCTGTCGCAGGACAAGCGCTTCAGCAGTTATTTCAAGAAATATCAGTTTATCTCGCTCACCAACTTCGGAACGGCCTTCGGTATGGGTCTGCTCGTCATGGTGTTCATGGTGGGGCAGGGCTTCTACATCGAGCCTCTGATAGGCCTCTTCGGAGCCTTTGTCGGCTGCATCGTGTCCACTCGCCTCATGCAGCGCAAGATTCTGAAGGCATATCCGCAGTATGCCGAAGAGCAGGTGTGCGACCCGCATGAGGTGGAGGAAGAGGAGCAGAAGGAAGAGCAGAAGAGCCTGTTCCTGCGCACGCTCAACTCGCTTCTCGACGGCGGACGCACTGGTGTAGACATCGGCATAGCCATCATTCCCGGTGTGCTCATTATATCTACGCTCGTCATGATGCTAACGTTCGGCGCCGGAGCCAACGGCTACGACGGCTCGCCGTATCAGGGCGTAGAGCTTCTGCCGTGGCTCGCCAACAAGATCGACTTCCTGTTTGCGTGGCTTTTCGGCTTCAACGACCCGCATCAGGTGGCATTCCCCATAACAGCTCTCGGCGCAGTTGGCGCGTCGCTCGGTCTTATACCCGGCTTTATGAGCGCCGGATGGGTAGACGGCAACGCCATAGCCGTGTTCACAGCCATCGGAATGTGCTGGAGCGGATACCTCAGCACACATACAGCCATGCTCGATTCTCTCGGCTATCGCGAGCTGACGTCCAAGGCCATTGTTTCGCATACCATCGGCGGCATTGCAGCCGGCATGGTGGCGCATTGGACTTATGTGCTGGTGATGCTGATATAAAAAAGTTTTGATAAAAACTCGTCACTCGTCACATCTCCATGTATCATTCTGATTATCAGCAGTATAAGGTGTGACGAGTTGAAAGTCCCACTCATCACGCGTGACGAGTGGGATTTTTAACTCGTCACGCTCTATGGCGTTGACATACAGACGGTTATGTCTGTTTGTGACGAGTGATGAGTTTTTAAGAAAAATATTTGTGCGCGTTTAATAGTCTGTCCTTTCCTGAGTTTGGTTGATTTCAGGCGGTCTTTTTCCTTATAAAAGTTGACTCCGGTTATACTTTATAACTGTTATTGGTTGACGCTACTTATTATAAACCACAAGCCTTTGTTTATACTTTCAGCCTGAAGACACGCCTTTCGCATTATAAAATGCCGTCTTTTACATCATAAAAGGCCACCTTTTGCATTGCGAAAGGTCACATATTGCAGCCTTATTTGCCGTCTTTTACCTGTCGTTATAGTTTATCCTCAATAGCTTTCGTCAGGCATGTTATTTTAGTTGCCGCAATTATGTTGCCCCCGTCCATGCGTTTTCTGCCGTTGCCTGTTTGATGACGAGCGGCAATCCGGCCGGGCCAAAATGCTCTTGGCTTAAACCATGTCATGCCATTTTGTGCCTTATGCCCCATATTCCTAGTTCGGTGTCTTAAAATCCCAGTTCATCGTTTATTTGTTTTATTTATGCTTGTGTATGGCTAACTTTGTGAAAAAAAGCAATGAGAAGAATATTAACCTACACAATCACGCTTATGATGCTGTGCATCACGGCAGGTAAGCTCTCGGCGGCTCCGCGCGAGCTGCGCATCACTGACGGCAGCAACAGTATAACATTGGCTTTCGACAGCGAGCCCACGGTTACGTTCTCAGAGACGGCACTTGTGGTTACGGCAGGCGAAAGCACGCTGGAATATCCGCTGACATCTACAGTGACCTTCGATTTTGTCGATGCCTCAGGCGTCAAGTCAGTAACCGCACCCGACGTGCGCTTCTCGTTCAGCTCTTCGGCAATAAGCGTCGAAGGACTTGCAACCGGCGAGGCCGTGGCCGTCTACACCTATGGCGGACAGATGGTTGCCCGTGCCGTTGCCGACAACGGCGGCAGCTGCACCATCGATGCCGGCACGCTGCCCAGACAGCCCCTTATAGTAAAGACAAGTAAAACCGCATATAAAATAATATTAAGATGAACACCATGAACAGAATAATGTCAGCATTCCTGTTGACGGCGGCTGTATGCATGCCTGCCATGTCACAGACAGTTACGGTATTCCAGAAGAACGGCGAAACCGTGAAATATAAAGTGAGCGATGTAGAGAAGATTGTCTTCGAGGGAGAGAAGCCCGATGACGAGACCAACCTTCTGAGCGAGAAGTATGTTCCGTGTGAGGCCTTCCGCAACTGGATAGACCAGAACCTGGGCGACGGCAGCGGATATTATTCGCTCGACCAGGCTGCCGCTTACGACGGCACGATAGACATAACGGGCAAGACCGACATAACCGACATAACGGGCATTGAACACTTCACGTCGCTTACGCGCCTTGTCAGCGAGAACGTAACCTTCCCCGACTTTGACGTTGCGGCGCTTAAGAACCTTACATATCTTAAGATTGTGAACAACTCAAAATGCACCACGCTCGACCTTTCGCAGCTTGTCAAGCTTGAGACAGTCAGTCTGTCGCACGACGCCCTGACAACTCTCAAACTGGGCAACAACAGCGTGCTGAAGACTCTTATCTGCGACACCAACATGCTTCAGGATATAGACCTCACGGGATGCACCTCGCTCGAGTCGTTCGTGGCTTCGTGCAACAACCTCTCAAACCTCGTGCTGCCCGACTCACCGCTTAAGACGCTCGCTATACACACCAACAGCAACATAAGGTCGATAGACGTAACCAAGGTGAAGCCTACGCTCGAGCTGCTTAACGTCAATGCCTGCGGACTGACAGAGTTCGACCCGACAAACTGTCCTAAGCTCGACTGGCTTGAGTGCGGACAGAACAATCTGAAGACTCTCGACCTTTCAGGCTGTCCGCTGCTTACAAGCGTGCGCTTCGACAACACTTCCATAACCGAGGTAAATCTCTCTGAGTGTGTCAAGCTGCAGGGCGTATATTGCGAGTATGCCAAGCTGAGCAGGCTCGACCTTTCGAACAATCCCGACGTTAACGAGGTCAACGCCATGGGCAACGGCCTGACAGAGATAAATGTGAAGGGCTGCACCAACATGGGCTACATGAACCTGAGCGAGAATAAATTTAAGCAGGTGGACATAAGCGACTGCAAGAACATCTGGCTGTTCTATTGCAACCGCTGCACGACGAGTCCTGAAATCAAGGTGTGGAAGGAGTTCGACATTGCGAATGCCGCAACCAACGGATTCTACTGCGACAACGGCAAGTTTGTCTATGAGTTCAGCTCAGAGCAATAGGCCGACGGCACAGGCGGCCATCAGATACGGCAATCGTGATTAAGTGACAGATATAACAGCACTTTAGAAATGTTTGGATTTTGATTAGTAAAGACGAATCATGGGCTTCGTGTCAGAAAGGTCCCGGGCGGCAACACTGTCCGGGGCTTTTGGCGTTATCGGCCCAGCCACGCCAGAAAGTCGGCGCGGCGGGCGGCACTTACGCACACCTCGCGCTCGTTGCCAATACATTCAATCTTCACCTTCAGCTTGCCCTTGAACCATCTCGACACCTTCGTCACAGCCTCTATCGAGGTTATCACGTCTCTCGACACGCGGAAGAAGCGCTGCGGGTCGAGCTGGTCGTCAATCTCGTTGAGGCTTCTGAACGATGTTATGTGCTCCTTGCCGTTGGTGCATACGGCATATACATACTTGTCTTCGCTCAGGAAGAAGGCCACGGTGCCGATGTCTACCGACTCAAAGCGGTCGTTGATGGATATGAGCAGGCGGCTTATGTAGTTCTTGCGCTGAAGCGAGGCTTCGAGCCTTGTGAGGGTTTCGGCGGCTAGCCGCTGCACGCGGCGCTCTATCTTCTCAAACTTTATGAAGGCCCTCTCGAGCGCGCCCGCCTCAAGCGGCTTCAGCAGATAGTCGATGCTGTTGAGCTTGAAGGCGTCGAGCGTATATTCGTCGAAAGCCGTGATGAATATTACGGGAAACTCCGCCGGTATCTTTCTGAATATGCTCAGCGACAGGCCGTCGTCGAGCTCTATGTCGCACAGGGCAAGTCCGATGTCTGGATTAAGCTCAAACAGCCTGCACGCCTCTTCCACGGTTGATGCCGTGAACGCCAGGTGCCATTCGGGCCGCAGCCTCTCGCACATGGTCTTTATGCGCCGCAGGCTCAGAGAGTCGTTTTCTATTATAACATAATTCATCAGCGTCTGTGTTTTAATTATATTCTTTAATGGGCTACAGTGCCGGTATCGTTACCGAGAACATGTTGCCGCATCTGCTTACGTCTGTCTTCTTGCCGCTGGCGGCATACATGCTGCTCAGATATTTCAGTCCCATCCCCGTGCTTCTGCCTGTTTCGGTGCTTTTGGGGTGGCAGGGGTTGCTCACGGTTATGGCATCCTCCTTGATGCTTATAGTTATTGTCATAGGCATCGTGGCCGATATCACGTTGTGCTTCAGCACGTTTTCTATGAGCAGCTGTATCGAGAACGGCACTATCATCATGTCGGTGTCTCTGTCGCCCGTAACCTTTACTTCGAGGTTGTCGCCATAGTGTTGCGACACAATCTTAAGATAGCAGAACACCGTTTCAAGCTCGTCTTTCACCGTTACCTTCATCACGTTCTTGCGGCGGAGCATGCCGCGGTAGTAGGCCGTGAGGTTCTCTATGAACTCGAGCGACTGCTTCTTCTCGTCGACTTCTATCATAGAGCAGAGCATGTCGAGCGAGTTGAACAGAAAGTGAGGATTGACATACGACTGCAGCAGCTGCAGCTTGTGGGCGGCATTCTCCTTCAGCAGCAGGCTCTCGCGTATCAGCGCACGCTGCCTCTGCAGGCTCACAGCCCAGAACTCTATGCCCATCCATATCATTATTCCGTTGAACACCGTGCCGCCCCAGTTGATTTCAAGTCCGGTGGTGAGCAGGAACAGTATGTTTACGATGATCACAATGCATGAGGCCATCAGCAGGTCGAGCGTTATCTTCTTCCACAGAACAGCAATGTTGCGCGTAAGCCATACCGACCACAGGGCGGCTATGGCTATTATCAGGAACGGAACAAAGTTGAACGGCAGCGAATATATGAACGAACCCCAGTCGCCGTTGAATGTCGGCGAGCCGAAGCGCATCCAGCAGTATGTGGCCTGAAAGAAAACCGAATAGAAGAATATTATCAGTATCAGGCCCAGGGCGTTATAAATCAGTCTTTTATGCTTTTTGCCCATAGTTATTGCAAAGTTAATTATTTTCTTCGATTTCATTGGTGTAAACGTTAAATTTATTTTAACTAAAAACGGTCATTAGTATTGTTTTTCGTTGCTGTCATGCAGGCGCTTATGCTTTATGCACCAGACATGACAAAAGGCTCTGCAATGCTTGTTGCAGAGCCTTCGCCGTGTGCAAGGTCAGCCTGCGGTTGTCCTTGCGCATAGGGTGTCAGCGTATCATCAGTTTCTTTCCGTTGCAGATATATACGCCCTTAGGCAGGCGGGCTATGTCTGCAGGCGTGGCGTTGCTAATTATCAGGGTGCCGCTTATTGTGTAGACATTGCCGCTGATTTCGTCCGTTGTCGTAACCTTGTCAACAGATGTTGTGCCTGCGGTGAATATTCCCACTTCGTCGCCCTCTTCAAGTCCGGTCAGACTGAAGTAGTTGGAGTATTCCACCGTGCGCGGCCGTCCGTTTACGGTTACGCCCTCAATGCTGCAGTCGTCGTTTACGGCCATTATTGCCATCGACGGCTCGTCGGCCGGAACGGTGACAGTGTTGGCTCCTGCTTCAAGCTCCAGCACGTCATAATAGCTTTCGCTCACGCGGTAGACGATTACGTTGTCAGGGTTGTCGATGTTTACGTTTACTGTTATTTCGGGCTTTCTGACGGCCTGTTCCACTATTATTTTTGTGTCGTGTTTCACCACGAAGCTGTAGCCAGGGCCGAACCACGCTGGGGTCTTGCCGTCTATCGTAACTGTTAGTGGCGTGCCGCTTTGTTCGTCCTCCCAGCATGCCGGATTGTAATATAGGCTTACGTTGTCGCCGCAGCGTACGGTCAGTTCGTTGCTGAAGTCGCCTGCCGACTGGCCGTTCACCTGTATGTCGGTGAAGAAGCGCCCTATGTCTTCAGCTTGTTCAAAGGTCAGCGTGCAGTCCTTTTCGGGAAACTCTGCTATTATCACAATCTTGCTTCCGTCCTTGGGCATGACGCTGTAGCCGTAGTTATATGTCTGCTCAACGCCGTCGAGCGTAACGCTGTAAAGGTCTTGTCCGTAGTTCACCGATCCTATTATGAGCGGCAGCTCGCTCTGCGGCATGCTCATCTCATTGACTCCTTCGCTGAGGCTGATGTTCTTGTAGTTGCAGTCGAGCACGCTTACCTCCGAAGGCTTGTCCACCTCGATGGTGAATGCCACTTCGCCTTCTTTTTCAGATGTGATGGTCAGGGTCTCTTCCGTCTTCTCGTCGGTTAGTAGTATGGTGGCAGTGTTAGAGCTGATGGCAATGCTCTCTCCGGCAGAGTTCACCACCGACTTTAGCGTGCAGCCTTTTGCCGCACTGATTTCGATGTTTGTCCACGGGCTGACTTCAAGTTCGTTGTCGCCCTCTTTCAGTCCTTCAAGCGGTTCGCCGAAGATGGCAACGCTGACACGTTCGGGGTTGTCAACGTTCAGCGTCAGTTTTATTTTACCCTCGTCCTGGCCGTATGCTGTTATGCCTGCAATAAAAGTGACGAGCAATAGTAGGAGTTTTTTCATAATACTAATATTTTGATGATTACGTTACGAAGTTACATAATATAATATGCTGCGGCAATGGATTTGCGGCAAACTGGGCAAAGCGTTTACCGAACTGGTATTTCCTTGGATTAAAGTTGGTATTCTAATTGGGAGTGATAGTATTATGATGCAGATGTTTTTTATTATGCGGCCATAAGTTTTCGTGCATTTTTATCTAAATCCGTTTAAATCTTGTCATTTTGACGTTTATTTGTTATATTTGCTGTCAAATTAATCGTCAGACTTAGATTAGCTGACCATAAAACCTTTGCCTATGAAAAAGATAATGCTATTTTTGCTTTCGCTTATGTGTCTGGGCGGATGTGCCGACGAGCCGGTTACTGTTGACAACACCACCGTTAGACAGCTCGACCTCAAGCGGTTTATGGGCCGCTGGTATGAGATAGCGCGCTACGACCATAAGTTTGAGCGCGGAATGACAAACGTGACGGCTACATACACCCTGCTCGACAACGGCAGGATAGAGGTGGTGAACGAAGGCCTGAAGGACGGAAAGCGCAAGACGGCCAACGGCAAGGGCAAGCTGCCTGATGCGTCTGAGCCGGGCAAGCTGAAGGTGGCTTTCTTTCTGTGGTTCTATGCCGACTATTACGTGCTCGACATTGCGCCCGACTACAGTTATGCGCTCGTGGGCAGCAGTTCAGACAAATATCTCTGGATAATGAGCCGCACAAAGGCCCTGCCGCAGTCGGTGCTGACCGGTCTTCTCGACAACTTGCGTCGTCGCGGCTACGACACCACTAAGCTTATCTGGGTAAGACAGTGAGCATGGGCTTAATCATAATCACCGCTTTTTGAGCTATAAGCCGTCAGAAGCAAAAGAAGAAATATTTTGGATAACGCCGCAGCAAGATAAAAATCCGTTTTGTAGTTTTGTCCATTGAGGCTTTTGGGCGTGTCCTGCTGTTTCTTCTTTTGCTTTCTTTTTGTTTATTTTAGTTGCCTTTCCGTGGCTATTAGTTCCTTTAGTATTTCCTTTTAGGCATGGTTGCACATAATATGCCGTGCTTGAATGAAAGCAATCAAATTAGTCAAATATTTGACTATCTCGATAAAAAGATGTACTTTTGCAGCCGAAAAGAAAAAGAAGAATTTTATGGAGGATAACAACGGACATTTTTCATCGCGCGACTGCATCATCCAACTTATAAGTACGCGTATGGCATCACGTCAGGCCATGCAGCGCCTTTTGCGTGATTCGGGCGCAGGCATCACTTTCGAGATGCTTCAGATAATGAGCTGTCTGTGGACAGAACAGGGCATATCGCAGCAGACGCTGGCGGTGAGGACGTCGAAGGATAAGGCCTGTCTTACTAATCTTATGCTGAATCTTGAGAAGAAAGGCTATGTCTGCAGGCGTGAAGACCCTAAGGACAAGCGCAACAAGCTGGTTTATCTTACTGATGAGGGCGAGGCCTTCAGACGGTGGATATCTCCCAAGCTGTCGGCATATTATACGCGGCTTGACGAGATACTGGGCAAAGATGTTATCAAGCAGACGGAGAAACTATTAAAAGACCTGCAGCATGCAATCGAGACATATTAGAACTTTTATCGTTGCGCTCCTGACATCGTCGGCGGCACTGCCGGCATGTGCGCAGACAGCGTGCGACACGTTGTATCTCAGTGTTGAGGAGCTTTTGTCAAAAGTGTCGCGCAGTCATCTTCAGGTGGCTGCCGACCGCCTGAAGGAGCAGATGGCTGCCGAGCGCGCCAAGACGGCACGCATGTCGAGGCTGCCTTCGGTCAGCGTGGGGCTGCGTGCCGGATATTTGGGCCAGCCGATAGTGTGGGAGAACGGACTGAGCCACGCCACCAGGCCCGACTCGCCCGACTGGCAGCAGAACTATACGGTAGACGTAAGTCAGCCAGTATATCAGGGCGGCAGGATAAAATACTCCATACGCAAGGCCGACCTTGAGCAGGAACTTGCGCGGCTGCAGACTGCTGCCGACGAGGGCGACATAAGGCTTGCCATGCTCAGCCGCTACCTTGAACTCTTCAGCATGTATAAGCAGCACATGGTGCTTGACAGAAAGATTGCTGAGTCGGAGCGTAGGCTGAAGGACATACGCCGCCTGAAGGCCGAGGGCGTAATAACCAACAACGACGTGCTGCGCAGCGAACTGCAGCTCACCGACGACCGGCTGGCACTGCAGGAGACAGACAACGACATACGCATAGCCTCGCAGCAGATAGACATCCTTCTCGGGCTCGACGAGCGCCTGCTGCTCATGCCCGACACGGCTTTGCTGGCAGACGAGCGTCATGTGGACAGCTATGAATACTATGTTGAGCGCGCATCGCTTGCCGACCCTTCGGTGCTTGCGCTGCACAAACAGACCGAGATAGCCGAAAACAACGTGTGCATAAAGCAGTCGGCATTGCGCCCCTCTGTATCTCTCACGGCGTCTAACACGCTGGCGCGTCCCGTTTCGCGCACTATGGCCGACATGTATAACAACGCATGGAACGTGGGCGTGTCGGTGTCTTATCCGCTGTCGGCACTCTATACCGACCGCCATCAGCTGCGCGAGGCACGGCAGAACGTTCAGCTCATGCATAACGCCGAGGAGCAGAAACAGCAGCAGATACGCATGGCCGTGCAGTCGGCCCTGCTGCGCCACCGTGAGGCCATCAGCCGTGTAGAGGCCCTGAAGCTTTCGGTGAGGCAGGCATCAGAGAACTACCGCATAATGTATAACAGGTATATGAACCAGCTTGCAATACTGACAGACCTGCTCGACGCCGACAACCTAAGGCTTAACGCCGAGCTGCAGCTTACCACGGCACGCACGCAGGTGGCATACACCTACTATGAACTGCAGCGCGCTGTCGGCGAACTGTAGTAAGGACAACATTTTATTAAAGTAACCTACATAAACGACATGTCTATAATCCATCTGAAATATAAGCGCCTGAAGCAACGGCGCCGCCGCAATATCATTCTTAACATAGTGTGTGTCATCATAGCCGGCTCTGGACTGGCCTGGACTGCAAACTATTTCTGGCGATACATCAGCTACGAAATAACCAACGACGCGTTTGTTGACCAGTATATAGCCCCGATAAACGTCCGTGTGGGCGGATATATCCAGGAAGTGCGCTTCCGCGAGCATCAGTTTGTGCATCAGGGCGACACCCTTGTTGTGCTCGACAACCGCGAATATCTGATAAAGCAGAAGGAGGCACAGGCCGCCCTGCTCAACGCCCGCGGTTCGCGCGGGGTGCTGGCTTCGGGCATACAGACGTCGCACACGCGCATAGCTGAGCAGGATGCCAACCTTGCCGAGGCAAAGGCAAAGCTGTGGCAGGCGCAGCAGGACTATAAGCGATACGAGCGCCTGCTGCATGAAGAGTCGGTGCCCGAGCAGCAGTTTGAGCAGGCAAAGGCCAACTATGAGGCTGCCAAGGCACGCTATGACGCTCTGCTGCGGCAGAAGGAGGCTGCCAGTTCGCAGTATGACGAGACAAGCAAGAAGCAGGTGGGCGTTGAGGCTGGCATACTCAGTGCTGAGGCGGCTCTCGACATGGCCAACCTCAACCTGTCGTACACCGTGGTAACGGCGCCATACAGCGGCTACATGGGCCGCCGCACGCTCGAGCCGGGCCAGTATGTCAGCGCCGGACAGACGCTCTCGTACATCGTCAGGCAGTCGGGCAAGTGGATAACGGCCAACTATCGTGAGACTCAGATAGCCAACATCTATATAGGCCAGCCTGTGCGCATAAAGGTCGACGGCGTGCCCGGCCGCGTGTTCCACGGCCATGTTACGGCCATATCAGAGGCCACGGGCTCTAAATATTCGCTTGTGCCTACCGACAATTCGGCAGGAAACTTCGTGAAGGTGCAGCAGCGCATACCCGTGCGCATCGACATCGACGACGCCGGCGAGGAGAGCATGAGGCTGCTGCGTGCAGGCATGATGGTTGAAACAGAAGCACTCAGACGCAAATGAAAACAGCCAAGGAGCTCGACATACCCGTCAGGTCGTGGGTGCCCGACCGTCTGGCCGTGGCAGCCGTGTTTATTATCATGCTGCCCATAGCCATGCTCAACGGCACCTATACCGGAAGCATGGTGGAGGTGTCTAATACGCTGGGCGTATACACCGAGGACATCACCATAGGCTATTATGCCGCGTCGGCCGGCATGGCTGTGGCCTATCCCATAGTGCCCAAGATTCTTAACGCGCTGCCGGCAAAGACGCTTCTGCTTGTCGACCTCGTGCTGCAGTTCTTCTTGAGCTGGTTTTGCGCCCGTCAGGTCAACATCGACCTCCTGATAACCGCAAGTTTCATCATCGGCTTCCTTAAGGGCTTTCTCATGCTGTGGATAATACGCCGCATAAAGTTCATATTCAGTCCGAAAGACGTGCGCAGCGAGTTCTATGCCTATTTCTATCCGCTCGTGTTCGGCGGCGGCCAGCTCTCGATGGTCATCACGGCCCTGCTGGCCTATCATTACGACTGGAAGTATATGTACTACTTCATGATGCTCCTTCTGGCCGTGGCCATATTGTCGGTCATCATGTTCTTCCGCATCGACCGTCAGGCACGCCCCATACCCTGGAAAGAGCTTCATCCGCGCGAGATGCTCATAATATCCACCGGCCTGCTCATGCTCATCTATGTGATAACCTACGGCAAGACGCTCGACTGGATGGCCTCTCCGCGCATACGCATCTACATCGTCATAGCCCCTCTGCTCGTGGCACTGTTCCTTTGGGAGCAGTTTCATTCGCCCCGTCCGTTCGTAAGCCTTAAGCCCCTGTTCCAGTGGAAAGCCATTCTCGGATATTTCTATATGATGCTCGTGATGTTCTTCAGCACGTCCACGAGCCTGCTGACAAGTTATATGACCACAATATTGCATGTCGACAACACCCGCACCTACACCATATACATCTGGCTTCTGCCGGGCTATGTCCTCGGCGCGTTCATCTGTTTCTGGTGGTTCCGCTGGCAGCGGTGGCGTTTCCGTTTCTTCATTGCCGGCGGCATGTCGTGTTTTGCCCTTTTCTTCGGCATGCTCTATTTCGGCATATCGCCCGACAGCACCTACGAGATGCTCTATCTGCCGATGTTCCTGCGAGGCCTGGGCATGCTTGCGCTGATAATAGCCTTCGCGCTTTTTGCCGTAGAAGACCTTCAACCCAAGTATCTTCTATCCAACGCCTTCTTCCTCATAACGTTCCGCTCGGTGCTTACGCCGGTCATAGCCTCGGCATTCTACAGCAACACGCTCTATCGCCTGCAGCAGCGCTATATGGTTGAGCTGTCGGAGACCATGTCGGCAGCCGACCCTCTTGCCGCGTCGCGCTGGCAGTCGGCCTTCAGCAGTGCGCTGGCGCAGGGACACGGAGCCGACGAGGCGGTGCAGATGGCCACTAACACGCTCAACACCATTCTGCAGCAGCAGGGCACTCTGCTCGCGCTGAAGCATATCCTGGGTTGGCTCTTTGCCGTGACGCTGGCAATAGCCATAATATCACGCTTCATTCCGTTCCACAAGACCGTGCGCGTACCGGTGGTAAGGACAGGCGAGGATATGGTCTGACGCTGTGTATGTTATGCCAGTATAGTCTGTCAAGTCCTCATGGCGATAGACATATTTGTAAATAAAAGTGAAAAATTCCGGACGTTTGACGCTCTCAGAATGGCGGTGCCCGTCGCAGATGCGTGGTTTAGCGTGAAAATGGCCGAAAATCGTGCTTTTTGATAAGTTGTTGATTATTAGTGATTTATGCTGTTTGTGAAGTGAAACAACAACAGTTAAAAAATATTACCGGGCCACTTTTGCATCAAAAGTGGCCCGTTTACGATATCATACTTATGCTTTTGCAGCCTGAAAGTGCAGCTTTTGGATATAAAAATCAGCCATTTCTGGGTTTTTTAATGCTTTAGATGTAAACGTATGTTAATTAACTTGCGCTGTTGATACGGCCAAATTAACATCTGTTATACATTATTTCCCTAGATTGAAAAAATATTTTGTCATGACTTTTTACTGCCGATTTTGTAAGTCATAAATTTCCATTTATGCAGTTAATCGTAGATTTCCATTCTCAGTGTAACACGGTATACAGCGTATTTCTGATACTCCGTCTGATTTACTCAATAATTCAATACCTATGTCAGCACATACTTTCAGGTCTAAACTATCATTGACAACCTTTTTAAGGTAAGATTACTAAAGTGTCTTAAACCTGTGGCTTCCAGTCGTTTACCAGATTAAATAGTTCTTCAACACTTTCTATGTTCATTTTCTTACGCAGTCTGTAGCGTGCTTTCTGAAGACTTTCGGTTGATATTCCTAAGGCTGTTGCCGTTTCTTTTACAGGTATCTTCATGCGCATAAACCCGAGAATAAGGATGTCGTTATGTGTAAGTTGCGGATATGTCTTTTTGATATATTCCACAAAGTCTGTATTTATAGTGGCTTCGAGCATGTCAAGGCGTGTCATGGCTGTCTGCCGTGCTGTGGCTTCACCGACAATCTGTGCCACGGTTTCAGCGTTCTTGTTTTTTGTCTTCTCCAGTTCATTTATGGTCTGGTTCATCTTCAGCGAAATCAGCTCGTTTTCCAGTTTCTTGTATTCCACTTCTGTTTCAAGCCGCTTGTGCTCTTCCTCTTCTGTCTTCAGCCGCATCTTATTTTGTCTGTACAGCAGCAATATTATTATGCATGCGGCTATGGCCGTTAAGGCGAGTCCGCTGAACAGCAGTATTCTTATGATGTGCGTCTTTTCAGCTTCTCGTATTATCCTGTTATATTTATATTGTTCTTTTATAACGGCGATGCGCTGTGCAGTTTCTCCGTTTTTAATCACGCCCGCAAGGCTGTCGTATTTGTCTCGGTTGCGTATGTATTCTGTCAGATTTCCGTTGATGCTGTCAGAGCGCATAATTATTTTCAGGGCATTGGCTTCGTTTTCCATTTCGCCGTATCTCGACGAGTATTCCATGCTCATCTTTGCATATATCCGCGAACTGTCCGTCTGTCCCTCTTTTTCCAGCAGCATTGAGTGTACATAGTAGGTCTGAGACAGATATCTGTCGTCTTTCAGCGGATTGCTCTCGAGCCTTTTTATAGTTTCCCATGCTTTGGCGGTTTGTCCTGTTACATAGAACATTTCGGCCATGTTGGCCATGTCCATATACAGCCATGTCTTTTTGCCCGGAAAGTCTTTCTTGTCCAGCTCAAGGAGATTTTTCATGCACGTAAGAGCTGTTTTGTAATCGTTGTCGAGGGTAAAGGCATAATACGCCATCATTCTCCAATAATATTGTGAGCTGTAGTTACCTTTTTTTTAACGTGATAATACTTTGTAGACTTCAGCAATTTATATCCTTCGCGTTTCTGTCCTATTATTCCGCATATAATTCCGAGATGCGAGTTTGCCTCAAACACCCCGACGTTGTCTCCTTCTTCTTTGAATGCAGCCGCAGCACGGTGAAACTGCCGGTATGCCACAGGGAGGTTCTGATTTTCCCATTCAATCATTGCCTGGTCAAATATCGACCGTCCGTTTTCGTGTTTGGTTTCGCAGGACAACAGGACGGTGAGCGTAAGCAGAAAAGTGATATATCGTATAAAGATTTTCATTTATTTATGGTTAATATGGAATATTGCTCTGATTACAAAATTAGCAATTTTTTTATTTTAAGAAACATGTCTGTCCTTATTTGTCCGTCCTATTAAATATTATTTAACATAATTGTCCGGTTTATTGTCCGTATTATCCCTGTTGTGGTATAAATGAATTAAGCTAAATTTGGCCACAACATTATTTTGAAGTAAAAACACACTAAAAGTTTTGCATTATGAAAAAAAGAGATTTGTACGTTGCTTTATTGGGGCTTTCGTTAGCAAGTCCTGTTACAGCTCAGGTGTATGTAACCGAAGGGCAGTTCTTTTCTACAGGAGTAAATAATGATGGTGAGGTGCTGATAATGGAAAATCAGTGCTCTCCTTATAATATTTGGAAACCTAAAAACGACATCAATGACATTACAGAAATTGGTGGTGTTTCTGCAGGAAATGGTATAGGAGGTGAAGCTAAATGGACAGAAGATGGAAAGTTCGTAACTGGTACAACTCCATGGGATAATATTGTCATACAAAAAGGATGGAATTGTTCGGCGTTTGAAGAACCGGCAGATGCTCCGCAGCCACATCATGTGAGCAATGTGTTTTTCATAGCTAACAGTTTGCTTGTCACCACAGCCAGTACGGCAGACGGAAGTGATATGCGCATACGCTGGACAATGAATAATGGTGACCGTTGGAGAGCGGGTAATATTATCGTATCTGGTCTTCCTGTTGAAAGTGTTGAGGGTGTTATGCTCGACGGATGTAGATTTACTTCGTTAATAGGTTATATGTGTGGCCGTAATGCATCTATGTATTATATTGGATCAAATGGAAATGACATACATGCAATAACGCCTGTATTAAATGGATTTGATGGTGAAGTGGACACATATTGGGCAGTTGATTTTGTGGTTACTTCAAACACTTATGATCCTGCTAAATATGGACTTTTAAGCGTCGAGGCTAAAGATGGTGAGTGCAGCGTTTGGTATACAGCCGACGGAGGCGACACTTACAGCAAGGCCGACGGAACTTATGCAGATGCTGCCGCAACCGACTTCTGCTATACAGGTACTGAGGCAGATGCCGTTATGTGGCTGGTAAACAGTAAAGGTGCTATACAGAAGTCTGTTGATTTTGGCGTTACATGGACAACGGTTTGTGAGATAGAAGGTTCTTTCAATCGTATCCACTTCTCTGGCAGCGATAACGGCGTAGCCGTGGCCGATGACGCAGTGTATGTAACCACTGACGGAGGCGAGACATGGACAAGGTGTGAAGTCGGATCTGACGACGTGGAGCTGAATCCGCTGGCCGGAACAGTGTGGAACGATGCTTGCTGGAGAGAGAACACTCTGTATGTGTTCGGAACTAACGGCATGGCATACAGCTCGCAGAACTATGGAAAAGAATGGAAAAAGGAGAATATAGACGATGCTGAAGGCCATGACCTTAACCGAGCCACTCTTTCGGCAGACGGAAAATATATTCTCGTAGGCGCTAACGATTTCCGCGTTTTCCGTCTTGGCTTTGAAGACTCACGCTTTGGATATGTAGCTGGAAAATATGAAGTTGAAACAGACACCTGGACTCCAATGGAGTGTAGTGGGGTTTTCTCGCAGGATGTTAATAGTTGCTCATATAACGTATCTGGAGACGGCCATGTACTGGTAGGTAATTCTTATCAGATGATAGGCGAAGGAGGCGATGCGCAGAGTCGTGCTCAGGCGGCTGCATGGGTTGATGGCAGTCTGGTTACTCTGCCAGTTTTGGATGAAGAAAGCAATCGTGCTACTCAAAGCTATGCTACAAGTTATGACGGAAGTGTAATTGCAGGATGGAACGACTTTGTAGGTCCTTGGAACGGATGCTATTGGACACGCAACGACGACGGAAGCTACACGCAGCACATGCTGCTCAAGGCTGGTGTAGATGTAAAAGATGTTGACTTTTATAATTTTGATGACACTAAGCGTTATTGCTTCGGTCCTGCCCATGCCGTGTCGCCTGACGGAAAGTGGATAGGAGGTGCTGGCACGTCGCTAAATTATACTTTGAACGCATGGCTCTATAACATAGAGACAGGAGAGTTTAAAGATCTTGGAATAGACGGCGGTACGGTTGTAAGAGTGAACAATGAAGGAACAATGGCTGTCGGCTATGGTGCAACAGGACTTAGTGCCTTTATATGGACAGAGAAAGATGGATATAAAGATCTTAATGATTATGCCGCAGAACTCGGACTCGACTATACAAACAGCGAATTCTCGATGATAAGTTGCGTAGATGCATCTCCAAACTGGCGCTATCTGTGCGGTTGGGGTATGGCCGGCATGGGTAAATATGCCTATATGATGGATACAAAGGGCGAGTCTACCGGCATAGGTCAGGAGATTATCGAACAGTGCAAGGCAGAGATTTATCCTAATCCGGTGTCAGACATCCTGTATGTGGCGCTGCCTTATGAAGGACTTAAGACAACCGTTACGTTGTTCGACCTTCAGGGACGTGCCGTGAAGACGCTGAAAACGGAAAACACAACCAATGAGATTGATGTTACAGACGTAAGGCCCGGCATGTATATCCTCGACGTTGAGGCTAAGGGCCTGCACAAAGGCTTCAAGGTGATGGTTAAGCATTAAATTATATAGTGTAAGGCGGAGAGAAGGCCTTAGCGGCTTTCTTTCTGTCTTATTCATAAATGTAGATGTTATAATTTGTATGCTATGAGAAAGATATTATTATTGGCTGCCGTAATGATTTCGCTCTGTCTGCCGGCACAGAATATTACAGGGCTGGTTGACGTAAAAAGAGTTTCTGAATCCTTCAGGACATTGCCCATATGCAGCCCTCGTACAGATATGATGAGTGTCAAGGCTCAGGCAGACAAGCCGGCAAAGGCGCCTGCAGGAGATGTTGAGACTTTTTATCTTGAATATTACGACAGAGTTTACGGCTTTGAGAATTTATGCGTGAGGTCGCACGTGAAGTCTGACTTCATATTTGGCAACGACGGCAAGGTGTATATCCCCAACATGTTTTTCATGTCTCAGCTTCCGGGATATATCGAGGGTACGCTTTCAGACAACACAATAACAGTAAGCGGGGCGCACAATGCAGGCACAGTAGGCGAAAACACCTATTATGTGTCTCAGGTTGACCCTGAGACAGGAAGTCCTAAAAATGAGGCTTTCACGCTGACAAAAGATCCTGCCACTGGCATTTGGAAAACAGACGGGAACACGCTGCTGGGACTTTATGTAGATGAACTTATCCCTGAAAATCTTTATTCTTATTGCGCCATGCTTAATTATCTTCCTGCCGGCGCGTTTCCTGCCTCAGTGCAGTGCAGACTGACAGCGGTGGATAATTATGACAGAAACATAAGCAAGACGCTAGAGGTGATAAAAGTAGAGGACGGTTATTATATAAAGGGCCTTATGAGAGGATATGACGACTCGTGGGTGGTTGGCCTGTATGGTGAGAACGGAGATATAAAAATTCCTTCATATCAGGTGCTTGGCGATGACGTGGCTGCTGTATTTGTAGACGAGTTGAACTACAACCAGCCCGAAGGCCTGTTCGTATATGACGCTGAGGCTGACACTCATTCATTGCAGGATAATATATCTTTGATGGATATGTATTCAGACAACGGTACGGACTTTTATGCAACGCAGGTATATGCAAGGATGACCATAAGCGGACTATCTGCAGACATATCAGACGTAAAGGCAGACAGAAAGATTGTTGGTACGGAATATTTCGACCTGTCTGGGCGTCGGGTCAGCGATGCTTACAAAGGGCTTATAATAAGGGTGACGAGATATGCCGACGGCACCAGCAGTGCTGGGAAAATTATGAAATGAGCTTGTTTTTCATTTTCAGGGTCTTGATTGATTATAATTTCTAATATTTTCATGGTTTTGTTTATTGAAAATAAATCATGAAAAAGTTATTGTGAAAGAAATTACAAGCTGTGATGCTGACGGATGTAGGGTGTCGGTATCTGTAAGGAACCTGACATCGTGAAACTTTCTGATGGACGTACAATAAAAATTATGAAATGAAGTAATTGTTCTTCATTTTGAGGGTTCTTAGTTTATAGGATGCGGTTAGGCAATAAATGTGATTTATTCGCTTAACCGCAATTTCTATTTACGCTTCCTTCTGAATTACCGGGCCACTTTTGCATCAAAAGTGGCCCGTTTACGATATAATACTTATGCTTTTGCAGCCTGAAAGTGCAGCTTTTGGATATAAAAATCAGCCATTTCATGGTCCTTAAACGCTTCATGTGTAAACGTATGTTAATTAACTTGCGCTGTTGATACGGCCAAATTAACATCCGTTATACATTATTTCCCTAGATTGAAAAAATATTTTGTCATGACTTTTTACTACATATTTTATAAGCCACAATCCATTATTGGCTGCATAGAACTTTGTTTTCAACCTGTCATCTGATGATGCCTGATGGCGTTTGTTAATTTGTATGGGTAATAATAATTCTTCATTTTAAATTAATACCTATAATATCAGTTTTCAGACTTTTTCCTTTATTTTTTATATACATTTTGGTAAATTTATTATCTTTGCATAAAGAATCTGTGCATATAGGCACTGCTGAACTGAAAGCATTGGTTTGGTGTTCCAATGTTTTTCGCTTCCACCATTCTTCCAAATTACGTAATGATATAATTGCGGAAAACTTATGCTAACAATGATAAAAAAATAATCATATTATTTATATTCATGCTGTCACTATTGCCGCAGACTGTTTTTTCCGCAGGCGGTACCCAATACTCAAGGCTTGTGCATAAGGTTGACAATATGCCGTCTGCAAAGATTATAGAATTGGCAGACAAATACGAAAAGCAGAACAGACACGGCGACGCATTGGTGCTTTATGCTGTTGTTTATGGCCGATTTAAGGATAGTATGAACGATGACGAAAAAAATCAATGTGCCATGGCCAGACTGAAAGCCGGCAAAATATATTATGACAAAGCAGACTATTCAAAAGCTCTTGATGAGTTTATTTGTGGCGTTAAAGTAAGCGAGCAGTGCGACAAGCCCAAGTTTGCCGCCCGCATATACAATAATATAGGAAATGTGTATTGCCTGTTCTTTGAATGGGAGAAAGGTATTGGATATTACCATAAGGCTTATAAGCTAAGCAAATATAGTTGCGACAGTAAGGTGGAACATGATATTTTATTGAATATGGCCGGAATGTATACATTCCTGGGTGATCTGCCGAATGCCATAAAATACTATAAAATGTCAGAACAGACTAAAGACCCTGGCGATCCTGAAGATGTTTATATGAGCGGATATGCGAAAAGCCTGATACAGATATATAAAGGTAATGTCGCAGAGGGTGTGGCCCGACTTAAAAGTTTGGCTGTTTATGCCGTCCAAAAAAAGCTGGAACCCAAGTACCAATGTTTCGCTTATCAGGAAATATGCTATGCATATGTTCAGCAAGGGCGGTCTGATTCTGCGTTGAAATACATGAACCTTTGTGATACTACGTCTCGCCGTTACAACCTGCAGCATAATTTTGCATCTGTACTGAAAAGCCTTTCTGAATTTTATGAGGACAATGGCGATGTGGTGAAGTCTAATTATTACAAATCGCGTTATCTCAGCATAATGGATTCGATTTATAATACACGTAAGTTTGACGCAGCCAAAAATTCATTGTTTACATATGAAGTAGACAAGACCATGCGTGAGATTTCAGATTTGCACACACGAGAAGAACAGCGCCTGCAAACCATACGCTTGCAGCGTGTCGTCACATATGCAGCACTGATTGTGGCCATTGTCACTATGACATTTCTTTTTGTTGTGTGGCGTCAGAAACGTCGACTTCATCAAAGTTACGCGGATCTTTACTCGGTGAACCGAAATTTCATTGATACGCAGGAAGAACTTATAAGTCGCCTGCGTCAGGCTGACAAGACCATCAAGGCTAAAGATGAGGAATTGGAGATTATGAAAGCGGAGCGGGCTGATGTGGCTATAATGGGCGAGGGGGCGCAGGACGAACAGGCGAAATGCCAGAAAAAGGGACTCACCGGAGATCAGGCGCAGATCCTGGCAGACGCCATACGTAACGTGATGGAGAATACGACGGCATATTGTAATGTGAATTTCTCTCTCGCAATGCTGGCTGAAATGGTGGGATCCAACAGTAAATATGTGTCGCAGGTTATAAATGACACATTCCATAAAAGTTTTTATGATTATGTAAACCCCTATCGTATCCATCTGGCTTGCGCCCGTTTTAAAGATACGGAGCATTATGGTCATCTCACGATGAAAGCTGTTGCAGAGAGCGTAGGGTTCAGGTCTTACTCCTCGTTCGTCAGCGTGTTCAGAAAAATTACCGGCATCACGCCATCGCTTTATCAGAATATGGCCTTGAAAGACAAAGTCTGAGATGTATGCTGCTTGTGTAGGATTTTTATCTATGGCGGTGTCATTTTACTGAAATGGCATCAGGCCAAAATCATTAGGCAGATGTTTTGCTCCTGCAGGTAGATTAATGTTTCTAATAGTTGTCTTGCGGTTTGCTCTTTTGACATAACCGGCTATATTTATTGAAAGGCAAACGGTAATCCTGCCAAATCCGGAGGATAGTTTTGGTTAAAATATTTGTTTTTGCTTCGGATTCATGTATTCGAAGCGCCTTATTTTGCAAAAAAATAATATAGTTCTTATTTTTGCTTATGTTAAGTTTATTATTAACCAAACTTATTTGTTATGAAAAAACCGTTACTATTATTGGCTATAGTGCTTGCAACATTTGCTGAAAGCGCATGGGCAGACAAAAACTTTAAAACATCAGCAGAGTTAACCTCTGGAGTGGCAATCTCACCCTGCGGACAATATCTTGTAGGAGCGTATCCATCATATCTCGTTGGAGAAACTTACACCGTCAGTTATCTGTATGATAATCTGTTCGGGGAATAAAGTTAGTGCATACTTAATTCTGCCTACGGATTGATATTGTATCAATGTAATTGATAAATGTAAATCATGAAACACATAAAAGTGTATGAATTAAGTGAGGCTGACAGCCTCAAACTAGAGAAAGACTATCAGACCGTTCTTTGATAATACCAGAATTTTCAAGGAAGATTTGGAGTCTCTTCTAACTTTTAAATTCCTTTTATGTAATTCGCAGAATATTTCTTTTTATTTCTAAACGGTTTTTGTGTAGATTAAATGAGGTTCTGTCTACTAAAACCAGAAACCGAATTATAGAGCCTCCCTTAACTTTATTTATTATGTTACGTATGAAGACATTTCTCTCAACCGCACTCATCATGCTAATCATCCTATCGGCTAATGCCGAAGAGAAATTCCTCCATTGGAAGGATATAACAGCTAACCCTGTAATTACCGGAGTCTCATCCAACGGAAAATACGCGGTAGGCTATAATGGTTTGACAGAATCCAGTTTCATCTGGGACATTGACAACGACACGAAAACATGGCTAACCAGTTTTGAACCAGGCTCGACAGACTATTCAAAATCCGGGGTCTTTACTGACATCAGCGATAACAAGACCATTACCGGACAATACCGTGATACCCGATACACGATAACTGTAGACGGAACGTCCACCCCGATAAAAGTGGCTGCAGTATGGGACGAAAACGGAAATGTCACTAATCTAGGTATCGGCGATGACCTCACAGTTGAAGACATAAAAGTAACAAGCCACGGTACGGTTGCAAACGCAATATCTGCCGATGGCACGGTAGTTGTGGGCGAATACAACGGTCAAGGCAAGTTCGGTGCATGCTGCTGGCGCAAACAGGCTGACGGCTCATGGAAATACGAGCCGCTTCCACTCCCCGAATATCCTGCCGACGATGACGGCAACATCATCCCTATTGAGGATGCGTCGGCCGTCGATGTAAGCGCAGACGGAAGCGTAATAGTGGGATGGTTCCAAATGCAGCACACATCATACCCATGTTATTGGAAAGACGGACAGATATTCCGCATGCAGTACGACATGGGGGATTGGACTTCGCTTATGAACGAGAAGCAGAACCTTGCGACATCTGTATCTCCCAACGGACGTTTCATGGGCTTTTATTTCAACGGCAAACGCATTCCCGGCATATATGACATAGAAAACAAGATTTATGTCAAGATGGAAGTTCCTGACGACGGCGCAAAGACTACTGAAAATATCATAGCCGATAACAACGGCGACCTCTTTTACACCTTGATGTATGGCAGCGTATTTACCGGCAATTACAGCAGGCCTATGTGGTACTCGGCCAAATCTGGCAGCAGCGTGGACCTAAACTACTTCCTCTCCATTTACGCCCCGAATGTAAAGCCTTCCGCAGACAGTCTCAACTTTGCTTTCGAAGCCAAACAACAGCTTAGCACAACTGCCGTATCCGCAGACGGAACTCTCGTGGCAGGCACGCTCATACACAGCGGTATGCCGCGTGCTATGGAATCATGGATATTCCGTATAGACGAGAACCAGACAGACATACCCGACGTGCCGGAATCACCAACGGGAGAACTCATCGGCGACAGGACAGTGAAGCTGAAATGGAAAAAAACGTGTCGGCACTTCAAAAGGTTTCACCATTATGTCATACAACGTTTACAGCAACGGACGTTTAATAGCTACCGTTAAAGCTGAAGACAATAAGGATGAATACGAATATATTGCATCTGACGAGGACGCAGGCTACATCCGGTACTCTTTGGCATGCAACTACCGTTCCGAATCAACAGACAGTCTCGAATCTCCGCATTCCCATTCATGTGAAGTCTGCGTCCCGGAGAACTTCTCATTTCCTTTCTTTGAAGACTATGAGAACGAAAACTGGACGGATAACTATTGGGAACTTCATGACGACGATGGTGTTGTATGGGGTATGCGGAAGCACTGTGGCTTCGGAAACTCCATGGTAGGTGCCAGTGTGTCCATGTCAGGAGTGGATCCATCCAAACCATATTGTGCCACAGTGTTGTCGCGCCCTATTGATGCCACCGGGATAAGCGACAATATCCACTTCTCTTTCGCCATATATCCGATTGTCCCTGCCGAGAATGTAGGCGGAGACTTCACCAAGGATTCCATAAGTATTGATGTCGCAGAAGCTTTCACTGACGAGTGGCACAACGTGAAATCCATCTCGCTCAAAGATATGGATTACTATTACAAATTCTTTGATGCCGACTTGACAGAATATGCCGCCGGCAAACTCTTCCGCATACGTATGCGTGTCCACGGACAGAACTCGCTAAATTCTAAATTTGTTTTTGACAAAGTATCTGTCGATGTCGAAAAAGGTGAAGCCCCTGAAGGATTGACCGGACATACAATCAACGGTTACGGGCGCATCATATCGTGGAAGAATTCCATCGGCGCATACGAACTCAATTACCTTCCAAATATCTACGGCAATGTTTATACGAAAACAGCAGGCAACGCTGGAAAAGATTTCATTGGCGCCAATCTCTTCACGCCTGATTATCTTTCTCAGTTCAATGGCAAATACCTCACAGCTGTCAAGACGAGAATAAACAACTACGAAAGCGAAGATAACACGAAGACAACGAAAGTCTCCGTCATGGTATATTCTGATGATGAGCTGATACTTGAGGAACCCGTAAATAACTTCACCACGTTCAATCGTGACACCCTGTTGATACTTGGAAGCCCAATACAAATTGACGGCTCAAAATCCATGAAAGTAGCTTTAAAAGTATATGACTACGACGAACATCAGATACCACTCGTGTACGTATGTTCAAATCAGTACAGAGACGGATACAGTAATATATATTCCGAAGATGGCGGAAAAACATGGCTTACTCTCTCTGACGCTTATGCCGGCACAGAAAATCCGGAAGACGGATGGGGATCATGGTACATCTCCGGGCAGATTACTGACGAGCCGAATATTGATGCGGACGTAGAAATAAACGATTCGCTCGTGGCGTACAACATATACTCAAACGGCAAGCAGATTAATGAAAAACTTATATCCGCACAGGAAGCAAGGTTCGTCGACTCCGAGTCATCCTTGAATATAGACTATCAAGTCAAGGCATTCTACAACAACGGAGGAGTATCCCCGATCTCTGATATATATAGCTACGACAGCACAGATTTGCCTATCGTCAAAGACGAAATCGGCAATTCCTTCTCAATATGGCCCAACCCAACAGATGACGTAATAAACATTAGAGGTGAGTTCGATTCTGCATCACTCTTCACTGTTGGCGGATGTAAGGTCATGAACATCATCAGCTCAACAACAGACATCTCTGGCTTAAGCCATGGCATTTACCTTCTTGAACTCAGGAAAGACGGCCGTGCAGAATTGCACAAGATAATCAAACGTTAATCCCATGAGTTAAAGGACATTCAAACAAAAGAGAGTGTGTCAATATGTATGCTAAAGTACATTTTGGCGCACTTTCTTTTTATTATGAAAAGAAGGCGTGCCAAAATGAAAATGACTACTCTGTGCCGTATGGTATATATCCACAAGAATATTGTGCCGGCTTATTTGCAATCCGTCGGAATATAGTATAAGAACCAATTGTCTGCGAAGCTAATTTTCAATCCGCTAACTTTTTTATGGTTAAGTGAAGAACGAACAATGAAAAGTGAAAATCCATAAGCATAGCATTATTGAATATAAATTTATCAATGACAGACAGTATAAGCAGTATGCAATCCGAGATACATACCTGTTTGAGTGGTTAAATCCAAATAGATCATTAGACCGCACATAGCTTTATCAATTTTGTGCATTTATGATTTCAGCCTGTCTTTTTATTTCTGTTGTCGTCTTTTTAGTTAGATTTTCGCTTAATGTAAAAAATCCCGACCGATTCATAATAACTATTTGGATTAGAAAGTTAAATTGACAGCCTTGTGGATTCTTATCAACCACTTTGCTTTTTGATTGGCTAACGCCGGGTTTCGTATCTTCGCTCTTCACTTATTTGGCACTTTGATTTTTCACTTCCAATTTTTAATTTTTCATTGAGCTTTGCGCCTCTGCGCTTAAACTTCGTTTCTCAATTCTCAATTTTTCATTCTCCTATGTTGCCGTATTATATTTTTTCGTAACTTTGCAGACCACAGCAGATTTTTATTTTTCTGCAAAATTACGACAAATAGAGATGGATAATAAAGAAATAAATAAAAACAACGAGTTCGTAAGACAGGTGGCTGAGCAGAAATATGAGTTCGGCTTCACCACCGACGTGCATACGGACATAATCGACGTGGGCCTTAACGAGGACGTGGTGCGCCTGATTTCGCAGAAGAAGGGCGAGCCCGACTGGATGCTTGACTTCCGCCTGAAGGCCTACAACTACTGGAAGACGCTGGAGCAGCCTACCTGGGGACACGTGAACGTGCCCGAGATAGACTATCAGGCTATATCATATTATGCCGACCCGCTGGCAAAGAAGAAGGACGAGGGTAAGAAAGAGATTGACCCCGAGCTGATGAAGACTTTCGACAAGCTGGGCATTCCGCTCGAAGAACGCCTTATCCTTAGCGGCCAGACGGCCGTAGACGCCATTATGGACTCGGTGTCGGTGAAGACTACTTATAAGGAGAAGCTGGCCGAGAAGGGCATCATATTCTGCTCTATCGGTGAGGCGATAAAGGAACATCCTGACTTGGTAAGAGAGTATCTCGGCACGGTTGTGCCTTACCGCGACAACTTCTTCGCAGCCTTGAACAGCGCTGTGTTCAGCGACGGCTCGTTCGTCTACATACCAAAAGGCGTGCGCAGTCCGATGGAGCTTAGTTCTTATTTCCGCATCAACGCAAGAAACACGGGCCAGTTTGAGCGCACACTGATTATTGCCGAGGACGACAGCTATGTGTCTTATCTCGAAGGCTGTACGGCTCCGATGCGCGACGAGAATCAGCTTCATGCCGCCATCGTTGAGATTATCGTAAAGGACAACGCCGAAGTGAAATATTCTACGGTGCAGAACTGGTATCCGGGCGACGAGAACGGCAAGGGCGGAGTGTTCAACCTTGTTACAAAGCGTGGCGACCTGCGTGGAGTTAACTCAAAGCTGTCGTGGACTCAGGTTGAGACAGGCTCGGCCATCACGTGGAAATATCCTTCGTGCATCCTGCGCGGCGACAACTCTGTGGCTGAGTTCTACAGCGTAGCCGTTACCAACAACTATCAGGAGGCCGACACGGGTACGAAAATGATTCACTTGGGAAAGAACACCAAGAGCACTATAATAAGCAAGGGCATCAGCGCCGGACACAGCCAGAACTCTTACCGCGGATTGGTGCGTGTGTCGCCTAATGCCGACAATGCCCGCAACTATTCGTCGTGCGACTCGCTGCTGCTGGGCAGCGACTGCGGTGCCCACACGTTCCCGTATATGGACATACACAACGACTCGGCGATAGTGGAGCACGAGGCTACGACGAGCAAGATAAGCGAAGACCAGCTGTTCTACTGCAATCAGCGAGGCATACCTACAGAGCAGGCCGTGGGCCTTATCGTCAACGGATATGCCAAGGAGGTTTTGAACAAGCTGCCTATGGAGTTTGCCGTTGAGGCTCAGAAGCTGCTCAGCGTGTCGTTGGAAGGCACTGTGGGATAGTTCTTCAAATTAAAAATTGGTGGGGTAGTGCCGTAGGGGTTTATCGGTTCATCAACGATATATATTAAAAATATTATTATGATGAATACAAGACCATTGATTGTTTTAGCCTTGCTGCTTTGTCTGTCAAGACCTGTGGCAATCGCTCAGGACGATGACTCGCGGCGATGGGCAATAGACTTCAGGCTAAGTCCTGTAAAGCCGGTTGTGTCGCTAAACGAAACTCCCGACAAGTATTACGACCCTTTGAAGGCAGGCGGCGGTCCTAACTTCTCTGCTCACCTAGAGTATTTCATTCCGCAGACAGGCTTCTCTGTTGTCGGCGGCTATGACCACGAAGTGATGGATTTCTACTCAGGCGACGTGTCAGCCGATCTGTCGCAGATTATGCTTGGCGGCCGCTGGTATTTCCTGTCAAAGTCATGCCCGCTGCAGCCTTATCTCGGCGTAAGCACCTTCTGGAACGTTGCCGGGCGCAAGGATGCAGGTACGATAAGCATGTCGGGAATGTATGGCAGCTATGAGCGCAAGTACAGCGTGAGCAGCCCCGTGCTGAGTGTGGCGCCGGTGGTGGGTCTCGACATATATCTGTTTTCGTGTGTGGCTCTTGAGGTCGATTATGGCTTCCGCATGGCTGTTGACGGACATACATCGTCGCAGACGACATTCGGAAAGGACACAACACCCTATGCAATGCGCTCGCCGATGCACCGCCACGCGCTGTCGGTGGGACTGAAAGTTACGTTCCCGTTCAAGTTTACAAACAGTGATGTCACCGGACTGCTGGACACTCTGCTGACATATCTATATCTGAAATAAACAATCACGGCAGGCGAAAGCCGTAAGGCCGGAATAAATTATAAGCAAGAATTATGTTAGAAATAAAAGACTTACACGCCAAGATTGGCGACAAGGAAATATTGAAGGGCATCAACCTCACCATAAAGGACGGTGAGACACATGCCATAATGGGACCTAACGGTTCGGGCAAGAGTACATTGAGCGCTGTGCTGGTCGGTAATCCGCTTTATGAGGTTACGTCAGGCTCGATAACCTTCAACGGCAAGGACCTGCTCGAGATGAAGCCTGAGGACAGGGCACACGAAGGACTCTTCCTTTCGTTCCAGTATCCCGTGGAGATTCCGGGCGTGTCGATGACCAACTTCATGCGTGCCGCCATAAACGAGAAGCGCAAGTATGAGGGCAAGGAGCCGCTCAACGCAGCCGACTTCCTGAAGCTGATGCGCGAGAAGAGAAAGATTGTTGAGCTTGACAGCAAGCTGTCTAACCGCTCTGTGAACGAAGGTTTCAGCGGCGGCGAGAAGAAGCGTAACGAGATTTTCCAGATGGCAATGCTCGAGCCGAAGCTCAGTATTCTGGATGAGACAGACTCTGGCCTCGACGTTGACGCGCTGCGCATTGTTGCCGAAGGCGTCAACAAGTTGCGCACACCGGAGTCGAGCTGCATCGTAATCACTCACTATGAGCGCCTGCTCGACATCATCAAGCCCGATATCGTTCACGTGCTCTACAAGGGACGCATCGTAAAGACCGCCGGTCCGGAACTGTCGAAGGAGATAGAGACACGCGGATACGACTGGATTAAAGAAGAGGTGGACTGAATTTAATTTATAATTCACAATTCATAATTCATAATTGGATTGCGCTGAACTTCGTTTCATAATTCACAATTCTTAATTCGTAATTGGCTAACGCCGAACTTCGTTTCATAATTAATATACGGATGGATAGCGAAAAACAATATATAGACCTTTACAACCAGTGCCGCGACATGATATGCGCGCACAGCTCAGCGCCGCTCAACGCCGTGCGCGATGCTGCGTTCGACGACTTCAAGCGGATGGGATTCCCGACAAAGAAGGTCGAGAGATATAAATACACCGACATTCCGTCGCTATTTGAGCCCGACTACGGCCTTAACCTCAACCGCCTTAACATACCGGTTGACCCGTATGAGGCTTTCAGATGCGACGTGCCTAACCTCAGTACATCGCTCTATTTCATAGTGAACGACGGCTTCTATGGCAAGTCTACGCCTAAGGGTCAGCCGCTTCCCGAAGGAGTGATTGTCGACTCGCTGGGCAAGGTGGCTGCCGAAAGGCCAGAACTGATAGAGAAATATTATGCCAAGCTGGCAAAGACTTCTGAAGACGGCATAACGGCTCTCAACACAATGCTGGCACAGGACGGACTGCTGGTTTATGTGCCCAAGGGCGTTGTGGTAAACAAGGCCGTGCAGGTGATCAACATCCTGCGCTCTGACGTCGACCTGATGGTTAATCGCCGTGTGCTGATAATAGTGGAGGAGGGGGCTGAAATCAAGCTGCTCTTCTGCGATCATGCCGCCGACGACCGCCGTTTCCTCACCACGCAGGTTATCGAGGCTTATGTGGGCGACAATGCCGGACTTGACCTCTACTGCCTTGAGGAAACTCACGCAAAGAACGTTCGCGTGAGCAATCTGTTCATTGAGCAGCAGCGCAGCAGCAGAGTCAACCATAACATAATAACGCTGCACAACGGCATAACACGCAACCGCACCGACCTCGTGTTTGCAGGTGAGGGTGCCGAGTGTAACCTCAGCGGATGTGTTATAGCCGACAAGAAACAGCATGTTGACAATAATACGCTGATAGATCATCGCGTGGCTCACTGCACGAGCAACGAACTGTATAAATACGTTCTCGACGAGAGCGCCACGGGAGCCTTTGCCGGCCGAGTGCTGGTGCGTCATGGTGCACAGAAGACCGACTCGGTGATGCGTAACCAGAACCTCTGTTCAACCAAAGAGGCGCGTATGTACACGCAGCCGATGCTGGAGATATATGCCGACGACGTTAAGTGTGCCCACGGCAGCACCGTGGGTCAGCTCAACGATGCGGCCCTGTTCTACATGCGCCAGCGCGGCATCAGCCTTAAGGAGGCCAAGCTCCTGCTTGAGTTTGCCTTCGTCAACGAGGTCGTAGACGGCATAAAGCTCGAGCCGCTCCGCGACCGTCTGCATTATCTCGTAGAGAAACGCTTCCGCGGCGAACTCAACAAGTGCGAGGGATGCAAGCTGTGCAGATAAAATTCGGTAGTTAGAAGTAGTTAAAGGAGTTAGAGTAGTTAAAGTCATTACCTTTGTTGATGTCGTCATTCTTTATGTAATAATGTTGACTGGAATTTGGCTTTGGCTGCTCTAATTCTGAAAATAAGCTCGGATACTTGCATGTTTTCATCTCTTGCAATATAAAGTTTCAAGGCTTGTATACTTCAACTGCTCTGACTTCTGTAGTTTACTGAATATTCTCGTTAGTCTTTGGCCACGTTACTTTGTATAAAATTATTTAGGCTATTGACTTTAACTACTCTAATTCCTTTAACTCCTAAAAAAGTATGTTCGACGTAACCAAAATAAGAGAAGACTTCCCGATACTCAGCCGTAAGGTTTACGACCGTCCGCTGGTATATCTCGACAACGGTGCAACAACGCAGAAGCCGCTGTGTGTGCTCGATGCCATGCGCGAAGAGTATCTCAATGTCAATGCAAACGTACACCGCGGCGTGCATTATCTTTCGCAGCAGGCAACCGACCTGCACGAACAGGCACGCGAGAAGGTGCGCAAGTTTATCAATGCAGGTTCGGTTAACGAAATAATCTTCACGCGCGGAACCACCGAGAGCCTTAACCTTGTGGTTTCGTCGTTCTGCGACGGGTTTATGAGCGAGGGCGACGAGGTTATCGTGTCCGTCATGGAGCATCATTCCAACATCGTGCCGTGGCAGCTTCAGGCAGCGCGTAAAGGCATATCGCTGCGCGTGATACCGATGAACGACAAAGGCGAACTGCTGCTCGACGAATACGAAAAGCTGTTCACTGAGCGCACTAAGATAGTCAGCGTTACGCATGTAAGCAATGTCCTCGGAACGGTAAATCCTGTTAAGGAGATTGTGCGCATAGCCCACGAGCACGGCGTTCCCGTTATGGTTGACGGTGCACAGAGCACTCCTCACTTTGCCGTTGACGTGCAAGACATCGACTGCGACTTCTTTGCCTTCAGCGGGCATAAGATGTATGGTCCTACAGGCGTAGGCGTGCTATACGGAAAGGAAGACTGGCTCGACCGCATGCCGCCGTATCAGGGCGGAGGCGAGATGATAGAGAGTGTAAGCTTTGAGAAGACTGTGTTTGAGCATCTCCCGTTTAAGTTTGAGGCCGGCACGCCCGACTATGTTGCCACTCACGGCCTTGCCACCGCCATCGACTATATCAGTTCGATAGGCATCGACAACATCTCGCGTCATGAGCAGGAACTCACAAGATACTGCATGGAGCGGATGCAGGAGATAGACGGCATCAGACTCTTCGGCACGGCCAATGATAAAGACGCCGTGGTTTCGTTCCTCGTAGGCGACATCCACCATCTCGACATGGGCACGCTGCTCGACCGTCTCGGCATAGCCGTTCGCACCGGTCACCACTGCGCCCAGCCCCTCATGATACGTCTCGGCATACAGGGCACGGTGAGAGCCTCGTTTGCCATGTATAACACAAAGCAGGAGATAGACGTTCTTGTTGAAGGCATAAAGCGCGTAAGCAAGATGTTTTGACTTTAGTATTTACTTTTTATATAATAGAAAAATCCTGGAAGTGTAGAGTTTTATTCTTCCAGGATTTTTGTTTGTTTCATGCTTCAAGGGCTATTTCCTCTTAATGCTGCCTTTGATTTTTGTTGCCTTTAGCATGATATTGCTAGACATCTTTGTCTTATAAATGTATCTTGAATTCTTATTAAACATTCTTGGAACGAAATTTCTAATCTTAATGTTATTCTTGGTAGAGATTCCTTGTGCTCCATTAATTTCAAATGTTTCGTATGCACCACCGAGCCAGCCATACTCACCATTAACATAAACGTAATAAATGGTACCAAACACGAACATTTGGGCTTCTTGGTCATATCCGCTTGTATGTTGGTCTGTGACACCGAACAGAAGCGCAGCATCTCCTACATATAGAGGTCCGTATGTCTGATGAGAGAATCCGGTGTCAACATCTTTGAACGAAATATAGCCTTGATCGTCCATAGTGAATGTTAAACTGCCTTCTTGTGTTATCCATGGTTCAATCTTATAGTTAAATGGATTCTTCTTATCCTGATACATTGTGGCAGAGTATGATGGAGTAATATCATTGATTATAGGATTACCTACGAAATTATCACTGCCCTCACCATCTGTTATAAATGCCGGTTGTACATTATGTGTAAATGTTCCAGAATAAACAGGTTGCCAGTCTGCGGCACTTGATTCACCTCCCAATGAGAATTTAAATGGTGTTGCAGAATGATTTTTCATGTTGCCCTGAGCGTCATATGTAACTATAATCATAATATAATTACCGCTTTCTGTTAATTGTGCCTGTATGTCTTCTCCCGATGTAATATAGTTTGACTCTATATTACCATCATTTATGGCTGTTACAATTTCATTTATGTCATCACCTTCTGCAGCGATTACCCATCTTGCAAAAGCGACATCTTTGCCAAGAGTTATTGTACCTTGTACATAGCTGTTGTCTTTTGCATCGGTAAATCTTCCCGTATAGGTGAATGAAGATGTATAGTCGGTTATTTCATACCCTGGCATTGCTATTGCAAACATTCCGTCTGAATTTGTATAATAGGTTGGACTTGTTATCTGTGAAGGTCCAAGCTCCATTAAGAAACTTTGTGCAGGCATGGTAATTATACCATCTTGATATGTTCCGAAATATTCAGGCGCAATCTGCTTTAACGTTTCTACATCGTATCCGTTAAGTACATTTAGTGCAGTTACATAACTGTAAAGAAGAATATTGTCTGAACCGTATTTTCCTGGAAGTATTGTTCCATCTACATAGGCATGAGCTGGATCCGAAACATCGAAGATGATACCATTGTCATTATTAAATGTGATAGCACTTCCATTATACATTTTATAAATTTCCGTATCTTCGCCGTAAGGATTCTTGAGACGGTAACGGCCTTCTTTTAGAGCACTTTTTTGTAGTGGAACTTTGTAGGTTAGAGGTTCTATACCGAAAACAGAAGATATGAGACCTTCACGATAAGTTACTTCTTCTCCTGTATCAATCCATTCTGTAAGACCAGCTGATATTGTGCATGATGAATCTCCGTATGGAGTGGTATAAGCTTCATCTCCAATACTGAGTGTAATGTTTTCATAATATCCATATCCGCATTTGTCTGACAGAAGGGTTTTGGGGTCGTATGCAATATTTATGTCTGCTGTTGTCGCACCGTCTGCAAAAGTCACTGTTGCTGGGACAGTGTAGATACTGCCGTCTTTAGTTACAGCGTTTATTTTTACGGTAAGTTCACCTTCGCTCTGAATACGGTTTATCTGTACCTGAAAACTGTTTTTTGCAGGATCCAAGTCGTAATTTGAGGCAAGGGTTGTTTTAAAATATACCTGTTCACCCTCGGCTGTTGCAGCAGTATGCTCATATTCTTCGGTACATGACCCCATAACGAGTGCAAGCGCCACGAAAATGAACATCGTGCAATAACTGAATATTTTATTCATAATATTGTCTATTTAAATTATTTCTATTTATTTTGCGTAGTTATTTGCCGGGTCAGGGTTGTTATAATATCTTACACCGGCATTATTTGTCTCTTCTGAGCGTACTATAGCCCAGTTCATCCATGCAGGACGTGAAGTAGTCTTGAATTGTGCCCGAGATTCTATGTTGACAGATGTAGTCTTGTCAACAGCATAGCCTAGGCGTTTAATGTCGAAGAACGACTGGCCTTCACCCCAAAGCTCAATTTGTTTCTGGAAAACAATTTCTTCTATAATTTGGTCTTGGCTTGTACCTTTAAAAGAATACTTCGTGTCACGTGACAGCATGAAGGTTTCGAGCAATTTCTTTCCACGTTCAGCGTCTTGGTGAGCAGCAGCTTCAGCTTCAATGAAATACATTTCTTCAATTCGCATTATCGGGAATGCCGTGACATTTCCTGCTGTATAGTCGCTAACGTTTCCACCGGCAGGACGGAATTTAGTTGAAGTATAATCTTCAAGAGCTTCGCCTATTTCTGCATCGCAATATGTATTCTTTCCATACAGTGAAGAACCTTCTGGAGCTTTAAACATAAGTTTACGCCAGTCAGTATTGCTCATTTTATTATAAGTAGCTGAAGGAATCTGTGGAAGAACACCAGCTCCTCCCATTGACAGAGGACCACTGTATCCATACGTGTTTTCTGATGTCATGAATGCAGCCCAATTCATAAGATTGCTGACATTGCCGCGTGAATAAGTTGCTCCCCACATCCATTTTGTAGCATCGTTGAATCCTGTAGTTATGTTGAGTGCCTCTTCCTTTGTCATTGGCTGTGACGTAGAGGCATCTATTGCCATGCGTGCATATTTTTCAGCCATAGGATAGTTTTCCATCCACATATAAAGACGTGCATAAAGACCATAAACGCAGTCGATCTTAGGTACGGATGTGCTTGATATTTTCAGTAGGGGTACAAACTTTTCTGCAGCCTGCAAGTCACTGAGGATAAAATTGAACATGTCTTTTTTCTTTGCACGCGGGTTGTTACGTGCTTGCTGTTCTGTTGTCTTCTCTGTTACAATAGGTACTGTCAGACCGGAAATGTCATTTCCCTCTGGACTTATTGGCTTCGTCTTGTCATTTTCAAGGAACTCGTATTCGCGGGCCATATCGAGATAAATCAAAGCGCGGTAGGCAAATGCTGCACCGGCAAGACCTTTTTCAGAGTCAGTTCCGCTTATTGTGTCAACTGCAGCAATAGCGTTATTAGCAGCCAGGACAAAACCTGTTTGATATTGCCACATGAATTGGGCTGTAAGGTATTCGCGTCCCCAATATAAATCATAGTACCAGTTGCCCCATTGGTTGTATTGGTAGCCATTGGGACTGAATGCCAATTCGCCAGACTGTATATCTCGAATAATCATCAAACCGGCATATCCGATTGACCAATGGTAACTTGACGTCCATATTTTTGAAAATTGATTGTTCAGACCCATGACAAGTGCTTCTGCACTTTCTTCTGTAGGTG
The DNA here is from genome assembly GCF_001275135.1 of Xylanibacter rarus. GTDB lineage: Bacteria > Bacteroidota > Bacteroidia > Bacteroidales > Bacteroidaceae > Prevotella > Prevotella rara. The sequence continues at coordinate 75,062 of NZ_LFQU01000015.1, forward strand.
GCACCTGTTCATCGGTAACGCCACTTGTAGGCAGGGTTTCGTCAATACAGCTTGAAAGCGTAAATGACGATACCAAGACCATCAGCATGCTAAGTCCGTATATAAATATCTTTTTCATATTTTTTCTGTTTGTAATTGTTTTTAGAATGTAACTGTTATACCGCCTGATATGGTGCGCATTGCAGAATAGTAGGCAGTTGAAGCTCCTCCTGTTATGCTTTGGCGTGGGTCAAGTCCTTGACGTTTAGACCAAACCCAAAGATTTGTCGCCGTAAGATAGAGTCTTAATTTGCTTATTCCTGCTTTTGCAGTGAACTTGCTGGGCAGAGTATATCCGAAATTGAGGTTTTGCAGACTTAGATATGAGGCATCGGTAAGGAAACGGTCTGAAGTATAGTTGACGTCCTGATCTGCATAGACGATATGGGGAATGTTCGAATTTTTGTTTTCCGGTGTCCATGCATTCAATAAGTCAGCATGGATAGCAGATCCTCCTGTCGCCATGCTCATCATGCTTGCATAATCAGAATCGTAAATTTGACCACCAAGCTGATACGTGAAGTCTAATGATAAATCGAAACCTTTATATGAGAAACGTGTGCCGAAGCCTCCATAGGCCCATGGCAGTGCTGTTCCGCAAAGATATTGTGTGGCATCAGAAGATGATTCTGTCGTTTCTTTGCCTGCGACATAAGTCTTCTTGTTTCCGTATTCGTCTAACACAGGATTCCCGTTTTCATCAACAACGTCTTTAAGGACATCTTTCCAGTAAAGTGCTTTACCTGTTTCGGGGTCAACACCGGCATATTTAGCCATATAGAAAGTGTAAAGAGGTTTTCCTTCACCATAGAAATAGCTGCCGCTTGCATAGCCTTCAACGCCTTCAGAAGTGGTTGTTGTCTTGTTTTCATCTGCAATTCTTACAATTTTGTTTTTATAAGCTGTAAAGTTTATGTTTGCGCCCCACTCAAAGTCTCTAGTCCTGAAGATTGTTCCGTCGAGTCCTATTTCAACTCCCTGGTTAGTCATATCTCCAATGTTGTCATAATATCCTGTATATCCGAATGAACCAGGAAGTGAGAACCATGAAAGCATGTCGGTTGTCTTACGGTAGAAATATTCAATGCTGCCGGCAAGACGTCCGCGGAACAGAGAGAATTCGAAACCTGTATTGAAGTTGCCGCCTGTCTCCCATGTTATTTCTTTGTTACCCATAGTGGTACTTGGTATCAGTGAGGCAACTCCGTCTGAAGGTGCTATTGTGTATGTGTTTGAGTAGAGGTAGTTGCCGATGTTGTCGTTACCCTGCTCACCATAAGAAGCCTTGAACTTCAACTCGTCAACCCAAGAAGCGTTGAACCACTTTTCCTTGCTGATGATCCATGCGCCGCCAAATGACCAGAAGTTACCCCAGCGGTGATCCGGGTGGAAGCGTGAAGAAGCGTCACGACGATAAGATACTGAACCGAAGTACTTGTTGTCATAGTTATACTGTGCACGTCCGAAGAAACCTTCTGTATTGTAGTCGGTAGTGTACGAATCCATAGTTCCGTCAGTTACAGCTCCTGCCAATTCATCATTGAGGAATGAATACATATTGCTTTTTGATGCAGACAATATGTAAGATCTTGTACGATAATACTCATGACCGAGCATAATCTCAACATCATGCTTGCCGAACAGACGATGCCAATTCAATATTTGCTGATAGTTATATGACCAGTCACGTCCGTGCGATTTGCTTACGATACCGTTTTGTGATGCAAACTGTCCAAAATATGGCTGCTGTGTACTTGTTCCACGGCTCTCATTAAGCATGACACTATTTGTCGTTGTGAATTTAAAGTCTCTTAGGAAACGTATTTCCGCAAATCCTGTAGCATTGAGGTTGTTACCCTCTGCGTAACTCTTGTCAAGCTGATTTGAGCAAATTGGGTTAGAACCTGCAAATACGGAACGCTGTTGGCCGTTAATTTTTCCGTCGCCCCAGTCGTAAGACGGAAGTCCTGTCTGGGCATCTTGTAATATGTTCCCATTTGCGTCGCGGATATAAAGAGGATAAATAGGCGCAATAGAATTTACTGCGAAAATATTTCCGCTTGAACTGCTGCTGCCGTCGTCTCCAAGATAATTTGATACATAGTGTGCATAGCTGAAGTTTGCACCAACTTTAAGCCAATTTCTTATTTGGTAGTCTGCTTTAAGACGACCGGTGAAACGTTCATAGTCAGAACCGATTGTGATACCTTCGTTCTTCAAGTAACCTGCAGAACCATAGAAAGAACCTTTTTCGTTGCTTCCTGTTGCTGTAATATTATATTCTTGACGAAGACCGTTCTGGAATGTGGCATCACGCCAGTCGTCAGGGAGGAGCATATAAGAATTGCCGTTGTAGTTTACAATGTTTCCTAATGTGGCGTTAGGGTTGATTCTTCCATTTGTTCCAATTAGATATTGTCCTTCTGGAACAGCATAGACATTATAGCCCAATCCATAGGAATTATTGGCGCAAAGGTTGTTGTTTGCCCATATATAAGATTCTCTGTCAGTATGCTTTAAGTATCTGTCTTCTGCAGGCATCCCTTCTTGCCAATTGGGGTTAGGATACCAATCTTTATAGTAATTGTAAAGTGATTTGTAATACGTTTCATAGTATGCCGCAGGGCTGTTTACAGTCTTGTAATATGGAGTGCCTTTTGAATTGGCTCCCCACTTGGCATCAACAGTGATTGATGAGGTGCCTTCGCGGCCGGTCTTTGTTGTGATGATGACAACACCATTGGCACCACGCGCACCGTAAAGAGCTGCAGAGGCAGCATCCTTCAGGACGGTCATTGAGGCGATGTCGTTAGGGTTTATATTCTGAATATCACCATCATAAGGCGAACCGTCAACGACAATAAGCGGTGATGTGCCTGCATTAATAGAACTGATACCACGGATTTTAATGCTTAGACTTTCTTGTCCGGGGGCACCAGTCGCAGAATTGATCTGTACACCTGCAACCTTACCGGTCAATGCTGTTACTGCGTTAGAACTAGAGGTTTTTGTTATTTCCTCTGACTTTACAACCGCTGCAGAACCGGTGAAGGCTGATTTCTTAGCCGTACCGTAAGCAACGACCATCACCTCGTCGAGGTTGGTCTCGTCAGGAGCGAGCACCACGCGTACGCTGTTGCCCTTTACCGTTACGTCCTGATCAACCATGCCGACATAGGTTACTTTCAGCTTGTTGTGCCCTGCGGGCATGCTGATAGAGAACTTACCGTCAGCGTCTGTCACGGCACCGGCGCTGGCGCCCACAACGCGGACAGTAGCACCGATAATCGGCTGACCGTCCTCCTGAGACACCACGGTTCCCGTAACTGCTGTTTGTGCCAGTGCCATTCCCAGTGACAGGAACAGGCAGGCCAAAATCATAGTTAGTCTTTTTTTCATAAATACTCTCTAATTAAATAAATAAGTTACATAATTATCCAAAGGTTTATTGCTGCGGCACTTATGTCTGCTGATGGCTGTCCTGTCACATGTGTAAGTAAAATTTTCTGTTAATGCCAGAGTCAATCAATAATAGTCATATGTTTAACAGAAGTCAACTTTAATCAGTGAAAAGGCTATTTGAGGGCAACCCCAATAAGGAAAGGACATATAGCTACAGGATAAAAAAGTTTTCGATAGAAACTCGTCACTCGTCACATCGACGGGTAAAATGCTGACTGTCAGTTAAATATGGTGTGACGAGTTGCTTCCCCTGACTCGTCACACTTGCGTTGATTAACAGTGCTGTGACGAGTTGAGATTTTAACTCGTCACATCGTAACGGCTTGTTTGTCAATGAATTATGGCCGATTGTGACGAGTGACGAGTTTCTGCGAAAATTTATTATAAGTAAGATCCCGATTACGTAAAAGCTTGCTTACGGCCCTGCGAAACGTGGCTTTTTGGCGTGCAATATGTATGCTTTTGCACGATGAAACATGGCTTTTTGTATCTAACAGAGGCTTCTGTCTGTATGGAGCTTGCCTGCTGTTTAAATAAGCATATTAATTTTAAACGGTCAGGATGTTATGTCGTCTTGCATTTTGCACCGATATAAAAGTCTTGTGGAAAGGTTGTGCCAAGTGGCGTTGCAAAGGCTTGCTCAGCGTTATTTTATCGGTAGTCGCAGTTTTGTGGTAAGTAATGTCAAATCTGTTTTGCATAATTTATAGCAGAAAACTTTATGATTATAAGTCATGATTTTGCTTGTCCGGAGCTGCATATTGAAATAAATCCATATCTCATCGCGTCAAAAAGTTATTGATAATGTAATCTGTCTTTGCTGTTTTTATGTGCTATGAAACTAAAATTTCTGTATAGGAATGTGGCATGAAATGTGGCTGCCGAGTGTTTGAGGCAGTGCTAAAATACTATAATTTTAAACTTTATATAATACTTTTTGTTGACATTCTGCTCTGTGTTTGCGTTTACATTATGCCATATTGAATCGTTTTTGCTTACATTTTGTCAGTGCTTTATTTATATTTATGCAGAAAATATTGCATATTTATCCAATATTGTTATAATTAAGTTAATTACACCTTATTATATATACAATGAACCATAATTACTGCCTGCATTATTTGATGTATTGAAATAGTTTTGTGTCATAATGTCTGCCGGGCGATATTAAATATCAGTAAATAAGCAATTTACATGCATTTTGTGCATAATATCTTAAATATTTGCATGTCAACATAGACGAAACAGATATTAAGCATTATTTAAAGTGTAAAATTTTAACTCAAAAAATGTGCGAATAAACATAATGCAAGCATATAATTAATTATTTATGCATATAGATTTAAATTTCTTTATATGAATGTTCAGGTGTAAATTGCCTTTATTTTGATGCATTCTAAAAGTCAAGAAGTGGTGTATATACACTTTATATACAAATCAAAATGAAAGTAAAATAACACTCAAAGTTTCATTTTACATGAATTTTTATGTGATTCTGTCAGATTTATGTTAAAAACCCGACTTAAACCCACTTTTTTTTCTTTCATTTTTTGGACTTTATGAAATAATCTTTATTTTTGCATATTGTAACAAAAGTATAATTTATTTATTTAATTAGAGAGAGTATTTATGGAAAAAAGACTAACTATGATTTTGGCCTGCCTGTTCCTGTCACTGGGAATGGCACTGGCACAAACAGCAGTTACGGGAACCGTGGTGTCTCAGGAGGACGGTCAGCCGATTATCGGTGCTACTGTCCGCGTTGTGGGCGCCAGCGCCGGTGCCGTGACAGACGCTGACGGTAAGTTCTCTATCAGCATGCCCGCAGGGCACAACAAGCTGAAAGTAACCTATGTCGGCATGGTTGATCAAGACGTAACGGTAAAGGGCAACAGCGTACGCGTTGTGCTCGTTCCGGATCAGACCAACCTTGACGAAGTGATGGTCGTTGCTTACGGTACGGCTAAGAAATCAGCCTTCACCGGTTCTGCAGCGGTTGTAAAGTCGGATGACATCGCGAAGATTTCAAGTTCTAACGCAATGTCTGCACTTAGCGGTAAAGTATCTGGTGTGCAGATCAACTCTGCTACAGGTGCTCCTGGTCAGGAGAGCTTCAGCATCCGCATCCGCGGTATCAGCTCTATCAACGCCGGTAACGACCCGCTGATCATAGTAGACGGTGCTCCTTACAACGGAGACATCAACAACCTTAACCAGAACGATATCGCTTCAATGACCGTCCTGAAGGATGCTGCCTCTGCAGCTCTTTACGGTGCGCGTGGTGCCAACGGTGTTGTCATCATCACAACAAAGAACGGCCGCGAGGGTACTTCTTCAATCACTGTTGACGCTAAGTGGGGTGCTAACACACGTGGCGTTGAGTTCTACAATACAGTAGAAAGTCCTGCCGGATATTATGAGGCATACTATCAGTCATTGAAGAACTATCGTACAAGTCTCGGCGATGATGCTGCAACAGCTCACAGATGGGCTCTGAACAATATGTTCTCTGGCGGTTACGACCTTGGCTATAACGTTTACACTGTTCCTGAAGGACAGGACTTCATCGGCCCGAACGGAAAACTGAATCCTAACGCAACACTCGGCCGCGTTATTAACGTTAATGGCACAGAATACCTGCTCTATCCTGATTCATGGCGCGACGCTGCTTATCAGACAGGTGTACGTCAGGAGTATAACGTTACTGCTACAGGAAGCAACGACAAAGGTTCTTTCTATGGTTCTGCAGGTTATCTGAAGAACGAAGGTATCAGTATCGGTTCTGACTATGAACGTTTCACAGGCCGTCTGAAGGCTGACTACCAGCTCAGATCTTGGTTGAAACTTTCTGGTAACTTCAACTATGCTCACTATAAGGCTAACTCACTGGCTGACGATGGTGGCAGCACAGTAGGAAACGTGTTTATGGTTAAGAACATGGCTCCTATCTATCCTCTGTACATCCGTGACGCAGCAGGCAACATCCTGCAGGATTCTAAGACAGGTCTCGCTATGTACGACTGGGGTGATGGCACTGTAACAGGTCTTACACGTCCTACAATGACAGGTTCTAACCCTATCTTCGCTAACTATTTTGACAAGAACCAGAACGAGGGTAACAGCCTCGACGCTACAGGTACAGCTGAAATCCGTTTCCTCGAGGACTTCAAGTTCACATCAGCTAACACTGTAATGCTCGACGAAACTCGATTCACATATACAAACAACCCGTATTATGGTCAGTTCGCTGCCAACAACGGTTCTGTTCAGAAGGCACACGTACGTACATGGGCTTACAACTACCAGCAACTCTTGAACTGGCATCACCTGTTCGACAAGCACGACGTAGAGGTTATGCTCGGTCATGAGTACTACCGTACACGTTATTATTATCTGACAGCATCTAAGAACAATATGTTCTCTGTATTCAACGATGAGTTGGCAGGTGCTGTTAACACTGGTACAATGAACTCTTACACAACTGACTACAACGTTGAGGGTTGGTTCGGACGCGTTCAGTACAACTATGACAACAAGTACTTCGGATCACTTTCTTATCGTCGTGATGCCTCTTCACGCTTCCACCCGGATCACCGCTGGGGTAACTTCTGGTCATTAGGTGGTGCATGGATCATCAGCAAGGAAAAATGGTTCAACGCTCCTTGGGTTGACGAGTTGAAGTTCAAGGCTTCTTATGGTGAGCAGGGTAACGACAACATCGGCAGCTACCTCTACACAGATACATACAGCATTGTTCCTTCTGGCGATGGCGCTGGCGTGAAACCTTCTTCAACTAAGGGTAACGAAACTATTACTTGGGAAAAGAACGGTAACTTCAATACAGGTTTCGAATTCTCATTCTTCCGCGGACGTCTTGCCGGTAGCATCGAGTACTTCTATCGTCGTACAAGCGATATGTTGGCATTCTTCGCACTTCCTGCTTCTTCAGGCTGGAGCGGATACTATGACAACGTAGGTAACATGCAGAACATGGGTGCTGAAGTTGAACTCGACGGAACACTGATCCGTACAAAGGACTTCGAGTGGGGACTCAACCTTAACTTCACTGCTTATAAGAACGAAATCACATCTATCGCTGATAAGAACAAGACTCAGACTGTTGAGGGTTCTGAAGGTTATGCAAGCGGTAGCTACTTCTATGGTGAAGGCGAGTCACTCTATACATTCTACATGCCTAAATATGCAGGTGTTGACGAGAACGGTAAGTCTATGTTCTATAAAGACAAGCTGGATGAAAACGGAAACATAATTGGTCGTGAGACAACAACAACTCCGGGTGAAGCTACATACTATCTCTGTGGTACAGCTCTTCCATGGGCATACGGAGGTTTCGGAACACGCTTCTCTTACAAAGGCTTCGACCTCGCTGTTGACTTCAACTATCAGCTTGGCGGTCAGATCTACGATTCAGACTATGCCGGCATGATGGGTATCACCAGCAGCGGTAGAGGTAGCGCTATCCACGCTGACTTGCTGAACTCTTGGACAGAAGAGAATCCTAATACAAACATACCTAAGCTGATTATCGACGATACAAGTACAACAACCACTTCAGATCGCTTCCTGATCGGTGCTTCTTACCTGAGCCTGCAGAACCTCAACTTTGGTTACACATTCCCGACAAAGATGACAAGCAAGGTAGGTATCGGCAAACTTCGTGTTTACCTTACAGCTACAAACTTGTGGTTGTGGTCTAAGCGTCAGGGACTTGACCCACGCCAGAGCATTACTGGTGGTGCTTCTTCTGCATATTACTCTGCAATGCGCACAATTTCAGGTGGTATTTCTGTAACATTCTAAAAACATTAAAAAACAAATTGAACATTATGAAAAGATTCATGACAATATGCCTTGGTGCAGCTTTAACTCTGATGACTTCAATGTCATTCACAAGCTGTATCGACGAGGTTGAGCCCACAGACGGAGCGTCAGACGGCCAGGTTTCGGGTTCAGAATCAGCGGTGGCGTCATTGGTTAGCGGTCTTAACTCATACGCTACAAATATTTGGAATACATCAAGCTTCCCCGCAAGTTTCGGTTATCCTGCAATTATGATAATCCGTGACATTCAGTCTGGTGAGCTTGCTTATGGTGAGAAAGCTAACGGATGTCTGTTCCTTAACTGGCTTGCAGATGTTTATCTGTCACGTGAGTATATGGTAAACCAGTTCTTGTGGTATTATCAGACACAGTATGCAGGCGCTGCTACTAACGCTATTGCAAAGATTGATACTCTTGCCAGCGATGCCAACAAGGGCTATTATGCTGCAGCTCTGGCTTATCGCGCAATGCTTTATATCGATATGGCACGCGAGTATGAGTGGCTGCCCAACGACATCACTCAGGGTGTCAGCCCCGAAGGAAAAGACATCACAGGTCTTACAGTGCCTATCGTTAAGGAGGGCATGACAGAGGAGCAGTGGCAGAACAATCCTCGTGCAAATAAAGCAGATATGGCTGCCTTCATCCTTGGCGACCTTCAGAAGGCTGCAAGCATGATAGGCTATCTTGACGACGCAAGCAAGACAATGCCTCATCTCGACTGTATCTATGGTTTGATGGCACGTTGCTATATGTGGCTTGAGGATTATCCTAACGCTGAGAAGTATGCACGTCTGGCTATCGACAACTCAACATCTGCACCTGTAACACAGGCACAGGCTCTTAACACAACATCTGGTTTCAACGACCTGAGCCAGTGGATGTGGGGTACACAGTACTACACAGGTTACGTTAACAACCTATACTGCTGGACAGCAAATATGTGTAACGAAATCAGCTACGGATATACAGGTACTCAGCTCGGAACTTATGTTCAGATTGACGCTAACATGTATAACCGTATCAGCGACGGCGACTGGCGTAAACTCCTGTGGAAAGCTCCAGAAGGAACATCTCTCGAAGGCAAGAACCAGTTTATCAGCGCTGAAGTTGGAGAACAGCTTCCTGGATATGCTTCTTTGAAGTTCCGTCCGGGCGGTGGTAGCATCAATGACTACACTGTAGGTAACGTTGTAGGTGTTCCGTTCATGCGTATTGAGGAAATGTACTTCATCGAGGCTGAGGCTGCTGCACACAGCGACCAGGCTAGAGGTAAGGAACTTCTTGAGTCATTCATGAAGCGTCACCGTAACCCGAACTACACATGCCGCGCTGCTGATGTTATCGACGAAATCGTATTCCAGAAGGCTGTTGAACTTTGGGGTGAAGGTCAGTACTTCTTTGATGTTAAGCGTCTGAACAAGACTGTTACAAAGGACTACAACGGAACCAACCATACAGCACCTTATCTGTATAACACAACAACTCGTCCTTCATGGATGAACTGGCAGCTGAGCCGTCTGGAAGAGATGAACAACAGCGGAGTAACGGGATACAACAACCCGACACTCGCAGATCAGCCTTATGCTAAATAAATTAATAAATAAGTAATAATAAAACAGAAAATATCATGAACAAGATATTCAAACATTCCATGATGCTCCTCTTTTCGGCACTGGCACTCGTGCTGGGCTCATGTACCGAAGAGTTTGAGTACATAGGAGCAACGATTGAAGGAGAGCAGGTGTATTTCAGCAATGCGCTTTCTTCAACAGTGAACCTTGATCCTAATGCCAGTGAGGTGAAAATACCGGTAAACCGCATCCAGCGTACCGGTGAACTCACTGTAAACTTCAATGTAACTACATCTGAAAACTGTGCAGTTAGTGTTCCTTCTTCTGTAACATTTGCTGACGGCGACTCTGTAGCATATCTGACTGTTACTTACGATCCTCAGACAATACAGATGGGTCACTTTGATGATGTTACTGTAGCTATTGCAGATGCTAACTATACAACTCCTTACGGAAGTTCATCTTATACATTCACTATCGGACTGTCTGAGTGGAACTCAATCGGTACAGGACTTTATCGCGATGCAATCTATCCGGGCTTCTATGGCGCAGATCAGCTGACTTACAACGTAGAGATTCAGGAGAACATCCTGAAACCGGGTTACTACCGTATCGTAACTCCTTATGGACCTGGCACAACATTCTATAACACTTATGTTGCTACAGGTATGATGGCATGGGCTAACAAGGATAACACAAGCCTGGTTATCAACGCAACAGATCCTAACTTCGTTTATGTAACAGGTGACTTCTATCCTGGCACAGACGACGGTATGGCTTCTCAGGGATATGGTGTAATGCACTTGTTCAGCATCGTTGACGAGTATATTAAGGAGGGTAACAGCCTTGAGGATATCAAAGCAGCTAAACCGGATCTCTTCGGAACTCTGAAAGACGGTATGATCACTCTGCCTCAAGTGTGCATCTATGTAAACTTCGACGATTCATTCACTCCGCTTGGCTATCTTGACACAACAGGTTGGGCAATTGCTCTGCCGGGCAGCGAATTTACTGACTACTCTTCTTCGTTCACATACAAAGGCCGTTTCACCGACGTTGCAGGCAACAACTACGCTGAGGGTACTATCACTCTTGGTGAGGATGTAGCTAACGCAAAATATGTATTGGCTGCTGACGGTGACGATATCAATGCTATTGTTGAAGCTATCGCTGACGGTTCTCTCGAGGCAACAGGTATCACTGAAAGCGATGATGTAAGCATCCAGATAGCAGAAGGTGGTAAGTATACAATGGTTATCGTTACATTCGATGCTGAAGGCAACATGAGAAGCAGTTCTGCTACAACATTCACATTCAGCACTGGTGGCGGTTCAGGTACAGCTAACTGGCAGCCTGTAACTTCTGGTACATACGACCAGAACTACTTCCCGAACTTCATCACTGACGAGGGCGGTCAGCCGGTAGGTAACCCGTTTGGTGACGGTACATATTCAACAACTCTCTATGTTGACGGTAACGACCAGACTCACTACAAACTTGAGCCTTGGCTGACACAGGAAGGTAGCCTTGAATTCACTCTCGACGATAGAGGTATCATCTCATTCGATGTCATCGATACAGGCGTAGACTCTCAGACAGGTTATGGTAATGTGCTTGTTGTAAACGCTAACGACATGTTCGCTGATAATCCTAACTATCCGTTCAGCTTCTATGCTGAGGAAGGTATCTTCGCATTCGGTATGATGTATTATGTTAACATGAACGGCCAGCAAGGCTGGATGGGTGGTGCAACAGAAACATTCACTCCGTCACAGAGCGGTGCTCCTTCAATGGTTAAGATGCCGGCTGCTAAGAAAGGTGTTAAGAGTTATAAGGCTGTCAAGGGTGTTAAGAAAGTGCTCAATGCTAAAGTTGACAGAAGCTATGACTCTAAGTTCTTCAGCAACAGAGGACTGACTATCAAGAAATAATGTGATGAATGCTGTGAGTCAAGTTCTTCACTGTAAGACTTGACAATACTACAGACATCATTAAATAACAAGAAAGGCCCTGCCTGACCAATGTGTCGAGGCAGGGCCTCTTGTTTTTTGATATAATTATAATAATACAAGTATTGTCATTCGGGATAAAACATTCTCAGATGAGTGAGATATATAGTGCTATAAATGTTAAGAATTTGTCTGTTTTTAGTATTTGTATCTCATCAGATATGTGCTTTTTCGCCTCTTGATTCGCCCTTTCAGATGGGACAGACGACAGTCTCTCCTCATAAAAACTTATTTATGAGAAGGAAAAAATATTTTTGCTGACGCATGTTAAATATAAAAATTTACTATTATATTTAATTTAACACATATTAGATTTGGCTTAATGTTAGCGGCCGTGATAATCAGTCTATCAAGGCAAATTATGAAATCAATAAATTTAGGGGTTTAATAATATTCTAGTAATCCTTTGGGATTCAGACTGTACGCTTGACATACTAATCAGTTCTGTACGTTGAGTCTGTAGGCATCGGTCTTTGCTGATGCGTCAAGAATTATCTTACAGACTTTAGCATCTTGTCAATGCATTTGCGCTTTTGGCCCATGTCCGGGTGGACATACAGATTAAGCGTCGTGCTTACGCTTGAGTGTCCGAGAATTGAACTTACAGTCTTGTAGTCGCAGTTGCTCTCTATACATCGTGTTGCAAAGGTATGTCTCAGACCGTGGAACTTCATTGCGGGCAAGTTCAGCTTGCTCATGAAGCGTTTATAGTAGTGACGGTAAATTCGTGGCTCAAGCGGCTTTTCGGTGTTAGTTAATACGAAGTATGTGCTGTTGATAAGACCAATAATCGGCTTCAGCAGCCGTAGTAAATCGCCGCTTATGGGTATGTCGCGTATTGAACTGGCTGACTTTGGCGTGCTTATAATGAGCTTTGTGTATTTATGTCCGTCTTCTATGACATAAACCCGCTCAATGGTGCGGCGTATACAGATGGTCTGAGTCTTTACGGATATGTCGCTCCATTTAAGAGCGCAGATTTCTCCGATGCGCAGTCCGGTGCAAAGACAGATATACAGACCAAGGTTCTTGAACGAGAAATGTGATTTCAGAAATGTCATAAGCTTTCGCTGTTCGTTAATAGTAAGAACCTGAAACTCGTGTCTCTCTGCTGTTGTCGGGAACTTGATGTCCCATTCGCAATGTTCGAGCCATCCTTGCCGTGTCCCATAGGCCACAATCATCTTCAGCACGAGCAGTATGTCTCTCACTGTGCGCTGGCTTAAGCCTGCCTTCAGTTTGTCAAGAACAAATTGCTGAACGTTGCTCTCTTTTACCGAGTGCATGTCGCCAAGCACCGGCAAAATGTGCTTCTCTGCATTGGTTACATAAGTGGCAAACGTCGATTCCTTGACGAGACTTACTTTCATCTCACGCCATGCGAGATAGACTTCTTTGATAGTTTTTCTTTCCATAATTTATACATTTTAATTGTTTGTCGCTATAAAAGTAATAAATTATGATATTTAGATGGCAGAAATAGCAAAAAAGGATGAATTTCAAATAATGCATTATATACCTACTTCATCTTATGTGCATCACGCTGATGTGTTCCGCCGTCCCTCAGCTTTCATCCGTCATGAAGTATGGCTACTGAAAGCTGACGTATGCAAGAAACTTAATGATTTTAAAGTTGCTGTCTGAAACAGTTGGTGATAAACAGCGGACGGGGCAGGGCGCCTATATGTAAATTGACTCGCATTGATGCAGCCCGGCTTATTGCTCCTTATGGGTGTATGACGAAGCCATGGCTGCCACTTTCTGCTGCAGGTATGCTATGAAACCTTCATCGCCAAGCACCTCAATGTCGTCGAACAGGCCAAGCACAAAGCGTCCTATGCCTGCATAGCTGCACACCGGCAGATCAAGCCTGTGGCGTCCGTCGCCGCACGTGGTCATGTTGGCCTCTGCCGCGGGATATTCTTCGCGGAACACGTTGTAAGACAACTGGCCCAGCAGCATGCTTACGGGCATCATCTTTTCACCGCTGAACATAAATACGTCGGTGTACATCTGCTGATGGCGGTCTTTGTATGCCCACTCCGTATCGAGCAGCTCTACCTCCTGCATGCGGCTCACCTTGAAGGTCTTGTTAAGCTTCGACGACGGCTCATAGCAGCGCACCTCGTTATTGTTGTTCATCAGCAGGAACGGCTCAACGAGCCTGTCCTTTGTGGTGCGGCTGTGAGGCGATGCATAGCCATGTATCACCACCTGACGCTGCAGCTTTATGGCATCATACAATACGCCGATGTTGTACACCTTCTGCTCTCGCAGCTCGTCGTTGTTTATGATGTCGAAGTCGTAGAAGCGTTCAAGTTTCTTCCTGAGGTTGTCCGCCAGCACATCGCCTTGTCCGGCCTTGTCCAGCAGGCGCCTTATCATCACCGCCTCCTCTTCCGTTATGGATATCCGCTCTATAAGGCGGTTGAAGAAAGGCGAATTGCGGTCGATACTGTAGCAGTTACCGTGCTTGTATACCTTAAATCCGCTGTCGCGGAAAAACTCAAGATAGTAATACAGGTTGCGGCGCGATATGCCGAGCTTCTCGCACAGCCGCTCAATGGTGTATGTGCGGTTTTCGGTGAGCAGCTGCAGCAGATACAGTTCGCGTTCGAGTTTGTCGTGTCGCATAAATTCTTTATTAACGTGATAATTTGCGGCATAAACGTTGTTGCCTGCCGGTGCGTGTCTTTGCCCTTACATACGTCATAAGCCGTCAGAACGTGCATAAATGGCTTTTGCCGCTTTCCTTTTGTGCCATTGTCTGCTTTGTCCTGCGCTTCAGATGCTGATATCTACTCAGACGTTTGGTTAAAGCAGCCTGAACGTCTTGCGGTGATATGGCGTAATGCCGTGCTCGGCAATGGCCTGGCGGTGCTTCTTTGTGGGATAACCCTTGTTTGATATCCAGTCATACTGCGGATATTCCTCTGCCAGGCGGTCCATGTAGTCGTCACGGTAAGTCTTTGCCAGGATGCTTGCCGCCGCTATCGACATAAACTTGCCGTCGCCCTTTACCACCGTGGTGTAGGGTATGAAGTTGTAAGGTTTAAAGCGGTTGCCGTCTACGATGATGGCCTCCGGGCGCACCTTCAGTCCGTCAAGCGCCCTGTGCATGGCCAGGATGCTGGCATTAAGTATGTTAATCTTGTCTATCTCCTCATGTGTAACCACGCCCACGGCCCATGCCACGGCGTCGCGCTCTATTATCTTGCGCAGCTCGTAGCGCCTGTGCGGCGTAAGCTGTTTCGAGTCGTTCAGGTCGTCGTTCCTGTAGTCTTCGGGCAGAATAACGGCCGCCGCATACACGCTTCCGGCCAGGCATCCGCGCCCGGCCTCGTCGCATCCGGCCTCAATCAATCCTTTGTTCAGCGAACTTTTAAGCATATTTATTTTCAGTTTATTGTTATAAGCCATGTCACGCAGCCATGTGCCCCGGCCGCCATCTTGCAGTTGGCAGACAGCCATGTGCCGTTCATTAGGCACAGATTTTACGCTTATTTAACAGATAACGGCCCGAGTTTGAACTTATTGTGCACAAACAAGCATTTATTTTGCACACGGAAAGCCACACCAAAGCGTGGCACATATATAAAAAACAATATTTACAACGAAACAAAAAACATTTAAAACATACGATTATGGAAAAGCAGATAACACTGGAACAAGCCGGCACTGCATGCGGCAAGATTAATTCAATGATAAAAAAGACAACCAGTATGCTTAACGCTCCGCTCCGTCTTCTTGGCAGATATTATTCATATGTGATAGAGCGCGACCTGGACATGCGCCAGACAAAGGCCATAACCGAAGCCCAGATAGCATTCTTTGCCACCATACTTCCGGTTGAGATGCCCATACTGCTGCATCTGGCAGCCTGCATATGGTTTATCATGTCGCTGAAGAAATGCCGCTCTTTGCTGAAGTGATGCAGCCTGAATGTATGCCGGTGACAGCATCATGAAAGGGGTTGCATAGCTGAATTAAAGCCGTTCTGTAGCTTGCCAGCGTTGTAGCTGCGTGTGGATGTCTTGTTGCCGACAGACAAACCACTGGTTTAGACATAAAAACTCGGCCACTTTTGATGCAAAAGTGGCCGAGTTACGACCCGAAAACAATAGGTTAATGATTTGAAACCAATACGTTATATTTTGCTTTCGGTTTATACTTTAATCGCTGTTCAGGTGATTGCTTATTAATTAAAAAGACGTGTATCCCTTTCGATTTTTCGGCCGCTTGAAGCTATGCTTCTTTTGCGGTGCATATGCCGTGTGAGAAATTCATGCAATAAACTTGTTTCTGCCTGCGTCATAGATGTTCAATGATGCTTTCATGCAGCATTGCCCACTGGCTGTATTATGGCTTGCGTTATCGGCATTGTAAAATAGTGAAAAAGAAATGCCGCCCTGCGCTGTCGAACCGGCATCGGTCCAGCCTGTTGCGCATGGCGGCATATATGTTTGATGTGTGTGGTTCGTAGTGTTAAGTTGGCGTCCGCGATAATCGCATCTGCAAAGTGTGCCATTTACCTTGTTGTTTAACATGCTCATGCACCATACTGGCGACATTCCTCTGTAGATGCATCTGGCACGCCAACTATTACATCAGGATAGTTGTATGATGTCCGACATAGAGATGCTGCCTGCTGCGGGATTATATCCGCTGTGGCGAGATTGCTTGTCCTCGTTGATTTTGTTATTCGTCATAACATAATCAGTCGGCCATAAGCTTCATCACCTTCTGTCCGTTGCCGCATATGATTGTGGCAATGTAATATCCGCGGTCGAGGAAACCGAGGTCGGCAGTGTCGTCTGCTGTGGCGGAGTAGACCTGACGGCCCGACATGTCACATACGGTGAGGCGGCTGAATCCGTCTTTTACCATGAGTGTGCTGCCGTCCCATGATACGTGCATGGGCTTAGCAATGGCGTTTTCTATTCCTGCAACGCCCTCATAAGGCACCTTTGCCTCTTCTGCGTTGAGCACGCGGCAGTTGTTCTTGTCTTCAGCATCATAGTTGGCCACAAACGCCACCACACTTAATCTGGCCGCATCCCATCCGGTCTGCACCGGAACAGTATAGTCGGCTGTATAGCCTTTTATGTCAATAGGCTCTCCCCATGTCGGCGTTACGCTCTGTCTTGCCATGTGGCGATGGTAATATCCGCCGGATGCACCGCTCTGGTTGGTAGAGTAGACGCTGTCTTCAGAAACAAAGACAAACAGGCGTGGCGATTCTACGTCAGTGTCTATAAGCTGCTCACCCTCAACATGGATGAGTATGTTGCCGCTTTCGTCCGTTTTCACCGTAGGTTCAACCGATACGAATGCCGGTGCGCAGCTCTGTTCGGCATAGAGAGTCTTTAGCTTTGATGCACCAACGCTCACCACAGGCACTCCGTCTGAATAAATGTCGGGATAGTTGTCCGACATCTCCGTGCGGTCGAGCATCACTGCCGGAGCGTAGAGTCTGCCTTCCTTGTAGAACCACTCATACTCCTTGCTTGCTGCTATGGTGTAGTTGTCCTCGTAGAAACCGGCATGATGGCCCAGTTCTATGATTCTTTCGCATGTGTCGGCAACGGCAGAAATCTGCTTGTGAACGGTAGGGCAGTTGGTGCAGCGTTCCGTAGAGAACACCTCGAGCAGCACCTTTCGCTGCGGCATTACGGAGCGGCAGAGCACCTGTTTCGTGCGCGATGTGTTGTCAGACGGG
Source organism: Xylanibacter rarus (assembly GCF_001275135.1). Taxonomy (GTDB): domain Bacteria; phylum Bacteroidota; class Bacteroidia; order Bacteroidales; family Bacteroidaceae; genus Prevotella; species Prevotella rara. The sequence continues at coordinate 92,707 of NZ_LFQU01000015.1, forward strand.
TCGAAGTCGGCCTCGCCGTTTACAGCCGATATTTCCACGCTTACCTGTGGCTCGCCTTCAGACAGGATGCGCAGTCCGTTCATCTCGAAGGTGCCTGTGCCGCGCGGCTTCACTTCCGTCACGCTTACCGTCTCTGTGGCCAGGCTGTCGCCAACGTGATAGGTGAACGTGAGGCTCTCAACCGGCACGGAACCAAGATTGATAAAGTCGCCCGAGAAGGCCAGCGGTTCGCCCAGCCGGGCGTATCCCGGCATGACAATGTTGCCTAGACTGACGTTGCAGCGCGGCAGATTGTCGCTCTCTACTGTGGCATAAAACGCAGCGCTGAATCCCTCGACGCTCGACTTCCATTCAGAGCCGTCGGTGCAGATATACTCTTCGCCGTCCACAAGGCTCAGGGCATACGGAATGTTCAGTATGCCTTCTACGAGATAAGACATATAAAACGCCTTGCCGTCTATCCTGAACGGCTTGTCAAGACGCACCTCATTCCATCCGTATTTTTCAAGGGTGGCTGTCTGTTCATAAAGTGCCTCGCCTCCGTCAAGGCTGCTCCTGATGGCGAAGTGTACGGTAGAAGGCTCCATGATGCTTGACCAAATGTGGAACGATACGATGTCCGTGCCGCTATATGCCTGCATAAGCGTTTCGGGAAAGAATACCGCCGAGCCGCCAGCCGGAGATTCTTTGGCGGCGGGGTAGAAAGACACGGCATTGCCCTCGCAGTAGCCCAGCTTCATGCTGTTGGCATATATCGTTTGTGTAGCAGCCAGCATCAGTGCCAGCGTTAAGATAATCTTGCTGACGTGGCGCGTTGCTGACGATAAAATATAATTATGCATAAATGTTCATTGTGAATTAACTTGCAGACAAAACTGAAAATGTGACAGGACGCACTGCCTGTCACATTATGTAAAAATGATTTTCAGCCGACATTATATCAGCCTGATGTTAGTGCTGTTTTAGCGTAACACCTTGAATGTCTTAGAACCGCCGTTGTAAGAAACCTTTACAACATAAGTGCCTGAGGGCAGAGATGACAGGTTGAATGCTTCTCCCTGGCCGCCTTTCATTACGAGGTTGCCGCCAACGCCATATATTTCAGCGCTGTTGTATTCGCCGTTTACGTACAGTGTTCCGCCCTTGCGGTAGTCGATGCTTACATCGCTCTTTACAGCCTCAGGCTTAGATATGCCGGTAGCTCCTTTTGAAACGATCATAGCGGGGCAGTTTACAACACCGAAACCAATGTCTATAGTCTCGCCGCCGGCAAGAACCTTTCCGTCAGTGCTGCAGTCGAGAAGTGAATACATGCCGCCTGCCGGAACAGCCTGTGCCTCGCCGTTCTCGTCATAGGCAACAGACGGACCGAATTTATATCCGCCTCCTGCGCAAGTAACCAGCTGGTCGAAATATACGATGCTGCCGTCTGCCTTTACGCTAAAGTATTTGTACACGTCAGAGTCGTCAAGGAAGTAGCCGTACATGTTTCCTTCTGCGTCGATGCTGCAAAGTATTCCTCCGTAGAATGTATTTGTTTCAGGGTCGTCGCAGCTGAACACGTTGTATAGCTTGCCGTCTTTGATGTATGCAGGATTCTGTCCGCCGTTTTCAGCAGTATTGACACCTACAACGGTGTTGCCGTCTTCACTGATGCCGTACACATAGAAAGTGTTTATTCCGAGGTCGTCATAAACCTTCTTTATTTCGTTGTTCTCCCATACGACAGGCAGCAACTTAACTTTCTCAATGCCGAAGTATTCGTCAATCTCACCTGTTGATACATAAACCTGTCCGGCCATATATTTTCCGTCAGATGAAACGGCGCGTACGCAGTTGAGTGTGCGCGTTGGGCTGAACTCGTTCGACTGGTCAGAAGAATAATTCTCAGGTACAGGCAATAGTTTCCATCCTCCGTCAGGCGTAAATGTTGCAGGCCATTGTCTTACATAAGTCTCACCTGTCAGCAGCGAGTCAACGCTACCTGCCATAAGTCCGTCGTTGGTTACGTCGTTAAGAGTTGAATATCCTCTGGAATAATCCCAGGCCATATTGATGACGTCTGGTGCGTCGGCATTCCAGTAGTAGCTCGTCATCGAAATCAAATCGTCCACGCCAACGGCATATTTGCCATTGTTTGACACATGATTAAATACACCGCAAACCGGTGTTTCATAGCCTTCGATTATGAAAACTGCATCGTTAAAGTTGTAAAGGGTTGCCTCTTCTTGGGCTGATGCACCGCAAGCTAAACTTGCCATTGCTGCTAAAAGTAGTAATTTTTTCATAAGCACTTTAGTTGGTTTTTAATTTGCGTAGATTTGCAGCAACAAGAATATAAAACTTATGTGCTGCTCTTAGTTTCTGTTTGCAATGATACAAAATTATTTTATAAAAGTATTGATTATTTGTAATAAATATGATAAAATTAAATTATTTT
>NZ_LFQU01000016.1 GCF_001275135.1 Xylanibacter rarus
ATTTTATTTTTTAATGTTTTGTGATATTGAATTTTATTTTGTCGGGTCATTTTATTTGGCTGTACATAAGGTGAGTGATTAATGCATGTAAGGGAGTAGTTCAAGCAAGATAAATGATTTATAATGAAATGCTTGTGACTAAGGACGTATTCTATTCAGTCTAAAATAAATGTTAATGCTATGTATTGTGGAATACTAAAAGTTTTTTGCTAATGAAAAAGTATTATATGCTAATTCATAAAAATCGTATTGAAATATTTGCAGCATTGAGAATAAATATGTAATTTTGCATCATCAAAAGATGTAAATACAGACCGTATTAGTTCGATCGGGATACTCATCAAATTAAAACTGAAAACCGAGAAGACTTCTTTTGCTAATGGCGGGCCACAATATCTTATGGTATAGCTGTAAAGCCGGTGGATTACAAAGGCGGAGAGCTCTCAAATCCTTATATTGCTCGGAGTTTCATCACATCACTGGTACGGTCTTTTTCAGTATAAAGGGCAGGATTGTATCCTGCCCATATTGTTTAATTTAAAAGTTATCATTATTATGTTTTCTGGAATTATAGAAGATATGGCTATAGTGTCTGCAATTGAAAAAGATAAAGATAATGTAAATTATACATTCAGATGTTCTTTTGCAAATGAATTGAAAATAGACCAAAGTGTTTCACATAATGGCGTGTGTCTTACTGTTGTGAACCTTGATAATGATGAGTATACTGTTACAGCCATGAAGGAGACATTGGAGCGTTCAAATCTTGGCTTGTTATCTGTTGGTGATAAAGTTAATGTTGAACGTTCAATGATAATGAATGGACGTCTTGACGGGCATATTGTGCAAGGCCATGTTGATATGACGGCTGAATGTATTAATATTGAAGACGCCAACGGCAGTACTTATTTTACGTTTAAATATCCGTTTGACAAAGAGATGGCTCGTCGTGGATATTTTACAGTAGATAAAGGTAGTGTAACGGTAAATGGTGTTTCTCTTACTGTATGTAACCCGACCGCGGACACATTTCAGGTCGCGATAATTCCTTATACATTTGAACATACAAATTTTTGTGATATTAAATTAGGAAGTAAGGTCAATATCGAGTTTGATATTCTTGGGAAGTATATAGCCAGGTTAAGTTCTTTATCATAATTAAATAACTTTTGTTAAGACTTTTGGCGAAAATCGACAAAATGGATAATTGTCTCTACTAAGTAGTTACATATATCCATTTTGTTTTTTATGTATTTTTTTCTTCTTATTTTTGCATACAGATTATTTAATGCAAGGATATGAAGATAACAAAATTTTTTATGATCGGTGCATTGTTTTTGACACCTGCGATAGCGTTCGCTGGCGAGGTAAAACAGTGGACTTTAAAGGAATGCATTGATTATGCGATTAAGAACAACATAAAGATACAAACCGGTATCCTTTCTGTTGCATCTACAAAAGAAGATGTTAAAGAGGCAAGCGCAAGTCTTTTTCCGTCATTGTCGTTTTCAACTACTCATCAGGCCGGTTATCAACCTTTTTTAAGTGGTGATAAATCTCAAACGGATAAAGGTAGCTATGCTGGCGATTATGGATTAAATGCAACTTGGACTGTATGGAATGGAAATAAAAATCATAACAATATAAAATTGCAGAAGATAACAAGCCAGCAGGCCAATTTAAGCTTAGAAGAAAATGTTAATAGTATTCAGGAGCAGATCGTCCAGCTTTATGTTCAGATTTTATATGTCAGCGAAGCTGTTGATGTAAACGCTCAAATACTTGAGATAAGTAAACAGAATGCGGCAAGGGGAAAGGAAATGTATGATGTCGGCTCGTTGTCAAAAGCTGATTTGGCTCAACTTGATGCGCAGGTCGCTACAGATGAGTATAATCTTGTAAATATTAAAGGTGAATTAGAAGATTATAAGCTTCAGATGAAAAACCTTCTTAGGTTAAACTATGATTATGTTTTTGACATAGCATTGCCTAGTTCAACAGATGAACAGGCTCTTGGAGTTATACCTTCTGCAAAAGAAGTCTTAGATAATGCTCTTTCGCTTCGCCCGGAAATGCAAAATGCAAAATTAGGTGTTGAGGCCAGTAATTTGGATATTGAGATTGCTAAAGCTGGTTATAGTCCCACAATAAGTCTTTCTGGAGGAGTGGGGACAAACACGCTAACAGGTATCGGGCAAAATTGGGCAAATCAAATGAAAAGCAATTTTAATGGTTCGCTAGGCGTCACCTTAAGTATACCAATATTTGACAATCGTTCAACTAAAACAGCAATTAATAAGGCAAAGATGGGGCTTCAGCAATCAGAGCTTGAAGTTGCAGATGCTCAAAGTAATCTTGCTTTAACAATTCAAGGATTTTGGATAAATGCGATGACAAATCAACAGCGTTTTAGGTCGGCACAAGTTAGTGTTAGTAGTGCAAAAGAAAGTTATGGGCTTTTAAGTGAACAATTTCGTTTAGGTCTTAAAAATATTGTTGAGCTTACTAATGCAAAAACAGTATTACTTAATGCTCAGCAGAGTCGTTTAGAGAGCAAATATATGACCATTCTTTATTTGCAACTACTTAATTTCTATAAAGGTGAAGAAATGAATTTAATATAACCCGGTAAAATGAAGAAAAAGATTATCATTAGTTTGGCAGTCGTTGTCATTATCGTTGTTTGTTGCAGCTTGTTTTTCTGCGGCAAAGGAAAGCATGAGATTTCATATGACACTGCTGTAGTTGGTGTGAGCAATATTTCTAATAGTGTTACAGCGACAGGTACGATAGAGCCTGTGACCTCTGTTGACGTTGGTACACAGGTCTCTGGTATAGTTGATAAAATCTATGTCGATTATAATACTGTTGTAAAAAAAGGACAGGTTATAGCTGAACTGGATAAGACAAATCTTATCAGCGAGTTAAATATTGCAAAGGCTAATTTGAGCGATGCAACTAGTAACTTGCGTTACCAGCAGGCTAATTATAAACGCTATAATGCGCTATATAAAAAAGGTCTAATTAGCGCTGATGATTATGAGAATGCATTATTGTCATACCGTCAGGCACAAGATGCAGTCAGACAGCAAAAAGAGAGCGTTCAGAAAGCTCAGACTAATCTTGGATATGCTACTATCACATCACCAATTGATGGAGTCGTACTGTCAAAAGAGGTTGAAGAAGGGCAGACTGTTGCGGCTAGCTTTGAAACTCCTACATTGTTCACTATTGCAAGAGATCTTACGGACATGAGAGTGATTGCAGATGTTGATGAAGCTGATATTGGTGATGTTAAAGAAGGAGAACGCGTTTCTTTTACAGTTGATGCTTATCCGGATGACACTTTTTCAGGTACCGTTACTCAGGTTAGGCAGGAGGCCACGACAACTAATAATGTCGTTACTTATGAGGTGGTAATTAGTGCTCCTAATAAGGATTTAAAGTTAAAACCAGGTCTTACTGCCAATGTTACAATTTATACACTTGAGAAATCTAATGTGTTGAGTGTCCCGAATAAGGCATTAAGGTTTACTCCTACAAAGGAACTGATAGGAGATGCTGTAATAAAAGATTGTAAAGGCAGTAAAAAAGTTTGGACATTTAGTAATAATGTTTTTGAGGCTCATCCTGTAACTGTTGGAATCAGTGATGGAATTAATACAGAGTTGCTTGGTGGTATCAAAAAAGGTGCAAAAATAATAACAGAGATAAAAGTCGGTATGGGCAATGGGGGCAATGCTGTTCCGCCATCTGAGGCTTCAATGCAGGAGTCTAGTCCGTTTGCTCCAAAAGGGCCTGGTCAAAACAAGAAAAAATAATTAATAAGGAAATGTCAGATATTAATTCAGATAATCGTAAGGTAGTCATTGAACTTCAGAATGTGTTTCGTGATTTTCATGTTGGTGATGAGACTGTACATGCCCTGCGAGGTGTATCTTTTAAAATATATGAAGGAGAATTCGTTACCATAATGGGTAAGTCTGGTTCTGGTAAATCAACTCTTCTTAATCAATTAGGATGTCTCGATACTCCTAGTCGTGGTGAGTATTATCTTGACGGCATATCTGTACGTAAAATGAAAAAGCCGGAAAGGGCTGTATTGAGGAATCGCAAGATAGGCTTTGTATTTCAAAATTATAATCTTTTGCCAAAGACAACCAGTATAGAGAATGTTGAGCTTCCTTTAATGTACAATCCTGGTATTAGTGCAAAAGAACGTCGTGAGCGTTCAATAGAAGCTCTGAAAGCTGTAGGATTGGGCAATCGTCTTTATCATAAGTCAAATCAGATGTCTGGAGGTCAGATGCAACGTGTCGCCATTGCGCGTGCATTGGTCAACAATCCTGCTGTTTTACTTGCAGATGAGGCTACAGGAAATCTTGACACGCGCACGTCTTTCGAGATATTGGTCCTATTCCAAAAATTGCATGCAGCAGGAAGAACTATTATTTTTGTAACGCATAATCCTGATATTGCGAATTATTCGAGTCGGAATATAGTCCTTCGTGATGGTATTGTAAGAAGTGATGAAGTTAATAATAATATTCTTTCTGCTGCTAAGGCTCTTGCAGAGCTGCCGCCTTCTCGAGATGATTGATTTATTTATATGGTGAGATTAATTCGTATTTATATGGGCTTGGACTTTCATATAATGTAGATTTATCGTACCTTTGGGAAATTTAAAAGCTGAGGTTTAAAAAGAGATTAAAGAACAAATGAGTATAACCAATTTATTTAAGATAGCATTACGTGCGATAGCAGCAAACAAGCTGCGCTCTTTTCTTACGATGCTTGGTATAATAATTGGTGTGGCATCGGTTATTACCATGTTGGCAATAGGACAGGGCAGCAAGCAAAGTATACAAAAACAAATATCCGAAATGGGGTCAAATATGATAATGATTATGCCTGGGCAGGATATGCGTGGAGGTGTGCGACAAGAAGCTTCTTCAATGGAAACGCTTAAATTGACAGATTATGAAGCACTAAAAGATCAATGCAAATATATTAGTGCAATAAGTCCTGTAGTAAATAGTTCTGGCCAGTTTATCAATGGTAATAACAATACACCATCAACGATATATGGAGTGAACCAGGATTATTTGACAATACGAAAATTGGACGTTGAAGACGGAGAGATGTTTTCAGATGAAGATATAAAGTCTAGTGCAAAAGTTTGTGTTGTTGGAAAAACTGTTGTTGATAATCTTTTTCCTGATGAATCTGATCCCGTAGGGAAGGTTATACGTTTTAACACGATTCCTTTTCGTATTGTAGGTGTCCTGAAAAGTAAAGGATACAATTCTATGGGTATGGATCAGGACGATTTGGTGCTTGCGCCTTATTCGGCTGTTATGAAACGTATACTTGCTATAACCTACGTACAGAGTATTTCATGTTCTGCTCTTACTGAGGACTTGACAGATAAAGCTACAGAAGAAATTACATCGATTTTACGTTCTCAGCATAAACTAAAGGATGCCACAGATGATTTTGAAGGCGATGAGGATGATTTTAATATACGTTCTCAAGAAGAGTTGGCTACCATGATGAACTCAACGACAGACCTAATGACAATCTTGTTGGCATGTATTGCAGGCATATCTCTTGTCGTAGGAGGTATTGGAATAATGAACATCATGTATGTCAGTGTTACTGAACGTACTCGTGAAATCGGTTTGCGTATGAGTGTCGGAGCAAGAGGGGTAGACATCCTGAGCCAGTTCCTCATAGAGTCAATTCTTTTAAGTGTTACTGGTGGATTAATTGGGGTACTCATTGGTATCGGTGCTACTTTTGGAGTAAATATATTTGCCAAATGGCCAGTGCTTATACAGCCTTGGAGTGTATTCCTTAGCTTTTTTGTCTGTACGGCAACTGGAGTTTTCTTTGGATGGTATCCGGCCAAGAAGGCTGCTCAACTTGATCCGATAGAAGCTATTAGGTATGAGTAGGCTAATATGAATTGATTAAGAAATTAGAATTGATTGGAAACTATGAGCAAAAAGAACGCATTCTTAATTATTTTTCATCTGTTTTGTTGGATTATCGTTGCCTTGCCTTCGGTTATCTTTGTTCCACAGCGCATACAGTATGATGCCGTGATGTATCTTATCCGCTTGTGTTTTCCTGCGTTTATGTGCGTCATATTTTATCTTAATTATTTTTGGCTTGCTCCACGTTGCATAATTTCAAGTCGTCGAAAAAATGTTTATATTGTAATTAACGCTTTTGTTATTACAATATTGGCGATATGTATGCAATTTATGATGGATTATATACATATACGTGAGATGGAGGCTGGTTGGACGCCACCACAACATGAACGCTTTACAAAAATGTCTGTATTCTTATCATTGACCATTCGCAATGGTTGTTCATTTGCTTTTTCTGCAGCAGTGGGAACCTTATTGTGTCTTGCGATGAAATGGCAAAAAGCCGAAGCCGCAAGACGCGAAATGGAAATACAAAAAACAGAGGCCGAATTAAAAAATTTGCGTAACCAAATTAATCCACATTTTCTGCTTAATACATTAAATAATATATATGCACTTATCTCTTTTGATCAGACAAAGGCACAGAAGGCCGTTCTTTCTTTGAGCGCTTTATTGCGTCAGATGCTTTATGGTACACAGAAAAATGCTATAACCTTGAAAGAAGAGGCTGATTTTATTACACATTATGTTGATTTAATGCGTATTAGAACAGGTGAAAACGTTAATATAAAATTAAATATATCCATACCGCCTTCTAATGATATATTCATTGCGCCGGTAATATTAATCTCATTAGTAGAGAATGCTTTTAAACATGGTATTAGTCCTACTATGACTAGCTTTATTTCAATCAATCTGTTTTCTGATGGTGAAAAAATTGAGTTTGAAATAAAAAACAGCAATTTCCCTAAAAATAATTCAGATAAAAGTGGTCATGGCATAGGTCTTAAGCAAGTTGCGAAACGTTTGGACCTTGCATATAAAGATAAATATGAATGGATAAAAGGTGTAGATGATTTAAATAAAGTATATTACTCTAAAATTATTATTTATGATATTAAATTGTGCGATAATAGATGATGAACCATTAGCAGCGAGATTGCTTGCCAGTTATGCAGAGAAGACTCCTGAATTAAAACTTACAGGAACTTATGATAGTGCTGTTTCTGCAATGAAAGTGTTAAGAAATAATCCTGTTGATTTGTTGTTCCTAGACATTCAGATGCCTGAACTTAGTGGGCTTGAGTTTGCTAATATTATACCGAAGGAAACTCGTATTATTTTTACAACGGCTTTTGACCGTTATGCTATTGATGGCTACAAGGTTAATGCTATAGACTATCTTTTAAAACCGATAAGTTATGAGCAGTTTGTTATGGCTGTCAATAAGGCTGTTGAATGGTTTAAGACAATGAACCGTCAGGAGACAATGTCTCAAGACAAGTTTTTGTATATTAAAAGTGAGTATAAACTAGTAAAGGTTAGATTTGATGATATCCTTTATATCGAAGGCCTAAAAGACTATATTAAAGTGTATCTTGTTGATAACAAGAAACCAGTATTGTCTCTTATGAACATGAAGAAGTTGGAGGATTTTCTTCCGCATCCGCCTTTTATGAGAGTTCATCGGTCTTTTATTGTCAATATGACAAAAGTGGAGATGATTGATCGTGGGCGCATCATTATTGGCAGTACGATTATTCCTGTTTCAGAAAGTTATAAAAATCAGTTCCAAAGTTTTATTGATAACCATATTTTGCAATAATAGACAGAAGGCTACTTGGGGATATTTATGTAATTTATATTTTAAATGATATACGTATTTATCCTTATGTGGGTGAAATTGTGGTAATGAAGAGCAGAATGACATGATAAGTTCCTTTATTCATGTGAATAATGCCCATGCTCATATTATTTTGAATACGAATGTACAATAAAGATAGGCGGCAAGTATATTACTTGCCGCCTATCTTTATTGTTAACTGTTTTTAGTCTTTATTCCTCAACAGCAGCTTGCGCGGCCGCAAGACGTGCGATAGGCACGCGGAATGGAGAGCAGCTGACGTAATTTAGGCCAACTTTATGGCAGAACTTAACTGATGAAGGTTCACCTCCATGTTCTCCACAAATTCCACATACAAGTTCAGGACGAGTTGCGCGGCCTTTTTCTACTGCCATCTTAACAAGCTGTCCAACACCATTCTGGTCGAGAACCTGGAATGGGTCAACGTTAAGTATCTTCTTGTCAAGATATACAGGCAGGAAGCTAGCGATATCGTCGCGGCTGTATCCAAATGTCATCTGTGTCAAGTCGTTAGTTCCAAAGCTAAAGTATTCTGCTTTCGCAGCAATGTGATCAGCTGTTAAAGCTGCTCGCGGTATCTCAATCATAGTTCCAACACGGAATGCTATTTCTATACCTTCCTCTTCGAAAATCTCTTTTGCCGTTTCACGAATGACCTTCTCCTGCATATCAAACTCATTGACGATACCGATGAGAGGCACCATGATTTCTGGTTTAGGATCAAATCCTTCTTTCTTTAACTGAACTGCAGCACCCAATATGGCTCTTGTCTGCATTGCCGTAATCTCGGGATATGTGTTGCCAAGGCGGCATCCGCGGTGACCAAGCATAGGATTGTGCTCACTTAGGCAGTTTACTCTCTGCTGAATCTCCTGAACGGTTATTCCCATTTCTTTGGCCATGATTTGCTGACCTTCAAGATCGTGGGGTACGAACTCGTGCAAAGGAGGATCAAGTAAGCGGATGTTGACAGGATATCCGTCCATTGCTTTCAATATACCATAGAAATCTTGTTTCTGATATGGTAAAAGTTTTGCAAGTGCTTTTTCGCGACCTTCAACTGTATCCGACAGAATCATTTCGCGCATTGCCTTTATCTTCTCATTTTCGAAGAACATGTGTTCTGTGCGGCAGAGCCCGATTCCGACTGCACCAAAATTACGGGCTACAGCTGCATCGTGCGGAGTGTCAGCATTTGTTCGTACGACGAGTTTTGTGTATTTGTTGCACAAATCCATAAGTGAAGCAAAATCACCTGTAACCTCTGCCGGCTTGGTTTTTACCTCACCAAGATAGATTTCACCTGTAGATCCGTTTATAGAGAGATAATCGCCTTCTTTAAGCATTACGCCGTCTATTTCAACTGTACGTGCTTTATAGTCAATATTCAAAGCTCCTGCACCAGACACACAGCATTTACCCATGCCTCTTGCAACAACTGCAGCGTGAGAAGTCATACCGCCTCTTGCTGTAACAATACCTTCTGCTGCTGCCATACCGGCCAAATCTTCAGGACTAGTTTCTATACGGACCATTATTACGCGCTTGCCGTCATCATGCCATTTTGCCGCATCATCGGCAAAGAAAACAATTTGTCCGCAAGCTGCACCAGGTGAAGCAGGAAGACCTCTTGTGAGTACCTTTGCGGTCTTTAATGCGTTCTTGTCAAAAATAGGGTGGAGCAGCTCGTCTAGCTTATTAGGCTCGCAACGTTTTAAGGCTGTCTTTTCATCTATTTCTCCTTCACGCAGCAGGTCCATCGCAATTTTAACCATTGCTGTACCTGTACGTTTTCCGTTACGTGTCTGCAGGAACCAAAGCTTTCCTTCTTGAACGGTAAACTCCATGTCCTGCATGTCATGATAGTGGTGTTCAAGCTTTTCCTGAAGCGCATTGAGCTGTGCATATATTTCAGGCATAGCTTCTTCCATTGACGGGTATTTAGATATTCGCTCCTCTTCAGAAATGCCTTGCTGCTTAGCCCATTCGATAGAGCGTGCCTTTGTTATCTGTTGAGGTGTGCGTATTCCGGCAACAACGTCTTCACCCTGTGCATTAACAAGGTATTCACCATTGAAACAGTTTTCTCCGGTGGCTGCGTCACGGCTAAAGCATACGCCTGTTGCTGATGTCTGTCCCATGTTTCCGAATACCATGGCCATAACAGTTACAGCAGTACCCCATTCTGCAGGTATTCCTTCCATCTTACGATAAAGGATGGCACGTTCATTCATCCAGCTGTCGAATACGGCACATATAGCTCCCCAAAGCTGTTCCATTGGGTCGTCAGGGAATTCCTTGCCTGTTTGTTTCTTTATAGCCTCTTTGAATAATTTGACAAGTTGCTTGAGTTCGTCAACAGTCATTTCATTGTCAAGAGTTATATTTCGTACAGCCTTTACCTTCTGAATTATAGCTTCAAACGGATCGATGTCTTCTTTGTTTACAGGTTTCATTCCTAAAACCACATCACCGTACATTTGTACAAAACGTCTGTAACTGTCGTATGCGAATCGTTCATTTCCGGTTTTCTTTGCCAAACCTTCAACAACCTTGTCGTTTAGACCGAGGTTCAAGATTGTATCCATCATACCAGGCATTGAAGCACGTGCTCCGGAACGTACGCTGACGAGCAGAGGATTCTCTACGTCGCCAAATTTGCTGTTCATCAAAGTTTCTATATGATGTACAGATGCTTTTACGTCGTCGCTTAAAAGTGCAACTACACTTTCTTTGCCTTTTTCAAAATATTCGTTACAAACATCTGTTGTAATAGTGAAGCCAGGAGGAACTGGCACTCCGATAAGGTTCATTTCGGCCAAGTTGGCACCCTTTCCGCCTAGCAGATTACGCATATCTGCTTTTCCTTCAGCTTTTCCGTTACCGAAGGTGTAAACTCTTTTTTCTGTCATATTAATTTATGGTTTTCATGTATATTTTTTATCCAAGATTTTTGTTATGTGCAAATATACTTAAATTTTATTAACTAACAAATTTTTTTCTCTGTTTTTAGGTACAATCAATATAATTTGTTTTGTAGATATGCGTTTATTATGTCATTTGGAAATTATTGTTTGCATACTCGTTTTTTTTGTAAACAGGCCATTTTACAAGTTTAATTATCTAAATGTTAAATAATGTAATTTGCGTGTGTTATATGGTTAATTGACAATTTGTAATGTATTTACTAAAAAATGGTCCAATGTGTTAGTTGCTGTGTGTAAGAATAATGGGATGAAATAGACTTTGCTTTACTTAATGTCATGGTTACGTTGGCGGTTTATGAATATTTTTGTGCGAAACTTGTGGCTTGTGTTTGATAATTAATCGCTTTTTAACATGTAATTCATTGGGTTTCGGACTCTAAATCAATATAAATTTATATGTAAAAGCATATGTTTGGCAATGTGTTTAATATGGATTTGTACTGTTTGATTCTTGTGTTTTTTGTAATGTGTTGATTTCCAGTGTGTTATTGAGTCTGAATTCCTGTGCGTTTTGTGGATGTAATTTGTTATATTAAGGTCTGTTACTGTTTTTTTTAGCTGTTCGTAAATCCAAAAAGTAAGCATGATGCAAATAAAAGTTTCAATGTGAAACTTAGGTGGCCGGCTGATAAATGTCAATTATGCCTTAGCAATGTGATTATATTTGAATGTATGCTAAAATAGAATTGGAAAATTTGTTTTACTAATTAAAATTTCTACCTTTGTAAAAGAATGTAAATGGGTATGGAGATGATATGGGTGCGCCCTGTTGTATGGGGCTTCCGCTCGATTCTGCACTTTATAATTGTAATTCTAAATATACCTTATTATATAAGGATAGCGGAAACAAAATAGGTGTAATGCCCTTTATAAATTTAATGTGATTATATTTTAAATCTAAATTACTTATATTAAACACTTTATTGTATGGATAAGACAATTGAAATGAATGCGAACCCACTAGTTGAGTTCCTGCGTAAACCTTCAAAATGCTTTACTAAAGCAGACATAATTGCATTTATACGTGAAAAGGGTATACGTATGATAGATTTTATGTATCCGGCTGAAGACGGACGCATAAAAACTCTAAACTTTATGATTAATGATTATGCTTATCTTGAAACTATATTAACAGACGGCGAGCGAGTTGACGGTTCTAGCTTGTTCCCTTCATTTATAGAGGCAGAAAGTAGTGATTTGTATGTAATACCACGTTTCCGCACTGCATTTGTAAGTCCGTTCTCAGAGATTCCTACTTTGTGCATGTTATGCTCATTCTTTGACAAGAATGGTGAACCATTTGAATGTTCTCCTGAACGTACATTGCATAGAGCAGCAGCAGCGTTTGAAGAGTCTACAGGCATGACTTTTGAGGCGATGGGCGAATTGGAATATTATGTTATAGCAGATGACAATGGAATGTTCCCTGCTGTAGATCAGAGAGGATATCACGAATCAGGTCCTTTTGCAAAGTTTAATGAGTTCCGTAAGCAGTGTATGGCATACATTGCTCAGACTGGCGGACAAATCAAGTATGGACATTCTGAGGTTGGAAACTTTACTCAGGATGGAAAAGTTTATGAGCAGAATGAAATAGAGTTCTTGCCAAACCCTGTAGAAACAGCAGCTGATCAGTTGGTGTTGGCAAAATGGGTAATCAGAAATCTTGCACAAATGAATGGGCTTGATGTTACTTTCGCTCCTAAAATAACTGTAGGAAAGGCCGGCTCAGGTTTACACATACATATGCGTATGATGAAAGACGGAAAGAACTGCATGATTAAAGACCACAAGCTTTCAGAAGAGGCTAGAAGAGCTATTGCCGGTATGATGATTTTAGCTCCATCTATTACAGCATTTGGCAATAAGACATCTGTGTCATACTTCAGATTGGTTCCTCATCAGGAAGCGCCAACAAATGTTTGTTGGGGTGATTGCAACAGATCTGTACTTGTGCGCGTTCCCCTTGGATGGACTTCTGGCCGTGACATGTCTGTTCAGGTTAACACTCTTGAAGCAGAAGCTAATAATGATACAACTCTCAAACAGACTGTTGAGATGCGCTCACCTGACGCTTCTGCAGATATATATCAGCTTATGGCAGGTTTGTGCGTAGCATGTAGATATGGCTTGGAGATGGAAAAAGAAGAGGCCTTACAGATTGCTACAGATAAGTATGTCGGAATTGATGAAGCTAAAAAAGGTCTGTCAAAATTTGAGCAGCTTCCTGATTCATGTGTAGCTTCTGCAAAATGGCTTGAGAAGCAGCGTGGATTATATGAGGACAAAGGTGTCTTCTCTGCAAGAATGATAGATGGTATCATTAGAGCTTTAAACAAACAGGATGACTCTAACTTGCGTGAGTCTGCAGAAAAGGATAGCAAACTGATGCAGAAGTTAGTTGAGTCTTCTTTCTATTGCGGATAATTTATAGATAAGCAAGTTTAGCTATTTTTAGTATAAAGGCAAATATCTTTAGATGATTTCAGATTATCATTTAAGGGTATTTGCTTTTTTATTCTGACATAAAGTATTTTGGGCGTTAGGATATATTCCGTTCGGGTGTATTTTGATTATATTTGTTATAATTAAGTAGTGTTCTGATGATGGCGCTTAGCAGGATTGTACTCGCCTAAATTGTTATGACATTTAGTGCTATTCATGTAAAGTTTTAATCATACACACATTTGTGTATGTCTTATTGACTTCTTTATTAATAAGGTAAATTGTTATTTTCTTAATTTTTAGATTATACGTTGTTGTATTTTAAAAATATCAGTTAACTTTGCATAATAATTATATGCATGCGTATAAATATGGGCTGGTTCGGGCCGCTTTATTAATATGTATGTGAGGTGTTGCATTACATTAATTAATATTAAAATGAGCAGAAAGAAAAAATCACTACCGGTTTTAGAAAATATAACAATAACTGATTATGCAGCAGAGGGGAAAGCTTTGGCAAGAGTAAATGAACTTGTCGTGTTTGTCCCATTTGCTGTTCCTGGTGACGTTGTTGATTTGCAGGTGCGGAGAAAGAAACATAGCTATTGTGAAGCAGAGATAATAAGATTTATAAAATATAGCGAAAGGAGGGTTAAGCCATTCTGTCAACATTTTGGAATTTGTGGAGGATGTAAATGGCAGAACATACCATATGATGAGCAGCTTAGAATGAAACAAAAGCAGGTCTATGATCAGTTGACTCGTATTGGTAAAGTTAATCTACCGGAATTCAATCAGATATTAGGCTCTGTTAAAACCCAAGGCTATCGTAATAAATTGGAATTCGGCTGTTCGAATAGACGATGGCTAACTCAAGATGAAATAGCTTCAGGTTCGGATTTTACACAGATGAATGCTGTTGGATTCCATATAACAGGTGCGTTTGATAAAATTTTGCCGATAGAAAAATGTTGGTTAATGGATGATCTGCAAAATAAAATCAGAAATGCAATCAGAGACTATGCCTATGAACATGATATCGTATTCTATGATATCAGGAAACAATGCGGGTTGTTGCGTGATATTATGGTCAGAAACTCTGATACAGGTGAGTGGATGGTTTTAATACAATTTCATTATGAAAAGGATGAAGATGAGGTTATTGCCAAAAACTTACTTCAGCATATTGCAGACAGTTTCCCTGAGATAACGTCGTTGTTATATGTTAATAATCAAAAAGGTAACGATACCTTTAATGATTTAAATATTGAAGTGTTTAAAGGTAATGATTATATATATGAAACTATGGACGGCTTGACATTTAAAGTCGGAGCTAAAAGTTTTTATCAGACAAACACGAAGCAGGCCTATCATCTTTATTCTGTAGTACGTGATTTTGCAAATCTTACAGGTAACGAACTTGTTTATGACTTATATACAGGAACAGGAACGATTGCTAATTTCGTTTCTAGATATGCTAAACGTGTTATAGGTATTGAATATGTTCCGGAGGCTATTGAGGATGCTAAAATTAATTCTGAAATAAATAACATATCTAATACCTTATTCTTTGCAGGTGATATGAAAGATATATTAACAGAATCGTTTATATCTGAAAATGGTACTCCTGATATAATAATTACAGATCCTCCTAGAGCAGGAATGCATCCTGATGTGGTTCAAACTATAATTAAAACAGCTCCAAAGAGAATAGTGTATGTAAGTTGTAACCCTGCAACACAGGCACGTGATTTATCTCTTTTGGATAATTTGTATGAGGTCGTTGCTGTACAGCCTGTAGATATGTTCCCGCATACGCCTCATGTTGAAAACGTCGTGTTATTAAACAGACGTGTAAATTAAATTTTGATGATAAGGTTATACCTTCATTTTATATGTTGTGTGTGAATTATTAGCTTTTATAGGTTTAAATTTATAGAAAATTGAAAAGAATAATATCATTTTTTGTATTTTGTGCGATTATTTGCAATGTGTGTGCGCAAAAGAAAGAAGTGTTTAGTATGCCTAAGTTAAGCGGTTATGCAATTGGGCAATATCAATATTCTGGTAAATATAATTCAGAAAGCAATACTTTTAGTTTACGAATGGTTAGATTGTCTTTGGACGGACGTATATTAAATGACTTTGCATATAAACTCCAGGGACAAGTTAATGGAAATACAACAACTCTTGGTGAAAGTCCGCGAATCGTTGATGTCTTTATTGAATGGCAGAAATATGATTTTATCAAGATAAAAGTAGGACAGTTTAAACGTCCGTTTACGTTTGAGAATCCTATGAATCCCATTGACCAGGGATTTATGAGCTATGCTCAAAATGTGACTAATCTTTCGGGATTTAATGATAGAACAGGTGAACATTCATCGAATGGTCGTGATATTGGAATACAATTACAAGGTGATTTACTAAAAATAAAAGAAGGGAGGGCACTGTTACATTATCAGATCGGTGTGTTTAATGGCCAGGGTATAAATACGAAGGATGTAGATAACCAGAAGGATATTATTGGGGGATTGTGGGTTATGCCAATATCTGGTATGCGTTTGGGAGCATTCGGGTGGACTGGTTCATATGCACGTAAAGACAATAATGGAATAAAAAGTTTATCTAAACGTCGCTATGCCATTAGTGGTGAGTATGTTACAAATGACTGGACTTTCCGTTCTGAATACATACACTCTACAGGATATGGCTTTAAAACTGTTTATAATGATAAAACAAATTTAAGTGAAACTGAAGTAGATTATGAAAAAGGTAATAAGGCTGATGGATTTTATGCATTAGCTATAGCGCCAATAATAAAAAATAAGTTTCATGTAAAAGCTCGTTATGATATGTATCGGCCAAGTGCAGAATGGAATAATAGCAAGACATATTATGAAATTGGTGCAGATTATGAATTCGTAAAGAATTTGAAGATTTCAGCAGAATACATATTGGTTAATGACCGTTCTTTAGAAAAACATAATTATAGTATGATTGATACACAGTTATCATTCAGATTTTAAAAAATGTAATACCATGAATATACCGTCAGTATTTTGGATTGTGCCTTTCGCATCTGTTTGTGCGTTAATAATGGCTTTTTATTTTTATAAGTCAATGATGAGAGAAGATGAGGGCACAGAAAGAATGAGAGAAGTTGCAGGGTATGTAAGAACTGGTGCAATGGCATATTTAAGACAGCAGTATAAAGTTGTAATAATTATATTTGTTGTTATCAGCCTGATATTTGCATTTATGTCTTATGTACTACACGTGCAAAATCCATGGGTACCGTTTGCATTTATTACAGGCGGTTTGTTTTCTGGATTATGTGGCTTCTTTGGCATGAAGACAGCTACATATGCATCGGCACGTACTGCAAATGCAGCTAGGCATAGCCTTAATAAAGGATTAAAAATTGCATTTCGGAGTGGAGCTGTGATGGGTTTGGTCGTTGTTGGTTTAGGCCTTATGGATATAGCATTGTGGTTTGTCATATTAAATGCATTTTATGATGGTGAAGCCAATGCTCTTGTTACAATTACGACAACAATGCTTACATTTGGTATGGGTGCGTCTACTCAAGCCTTGTTTGCCCGTGTTGGTGGAGGTGTTTATACTAAAGCTGCAGATGTTGGTGCAGACCTTGTCGGTAAGGTTGAAGAAAACATACCGGAGGATGATCCGAGAAATCCGGCAACAATTGCAGATAATGTAGGCGATAATGTCGGTGACGTTGCAGGAATGGGTGCTGATCTATATGAGAGTTATTGTGGCAGTATCTTAAGTGCTGCTGCATTGGGTGCCATGGCTTTTGGGGTTAATTATGAAATGCAGCTTAAAGCAGTTATAGCTCCAATGCTAATAGCGGGTGTTGGAATATTTTTATCTTTAATCGGCATTTTTGTGGTTAAGACAAAGGACAATGCTACAATGAAGGATTTGCTGCATTCGTTAAATTTAGGTACAAACGTTTCGGCTGTTCTTATTGCAGTTGCATCATTTTTAATCTTGTATTTGTTAAAAGTTGAAAATTGGATCGGACTTTCGTTTTCTGTAATTAGTGGACTTCTCGCAGGTGTTATAATAGGAGCAGCAACCGAGTTCTATACAAGTCAAAGTTATGGTCCGACAAAGGATGTGGCTAAGTCTTCCGAAACGGGATCAGCAACAGTAATTATTAAAGGTATAAGCACAGGAATGATTTCTACCATGATTCCTGTAATTACAATTTCTGTTGCTGTAATGTTAAGTTATTTGTGTGCGAACGGCTTTGACATGTCTATGAATTCAGAAAGTATTTCTAAAGGACTATATGGTATAGGTGTTGCTGCTGTCGGCATGCTTTCAACTTTAGGTATAACATTAGCGACGGATGCTTATGGCCCTATAGCAGATAATGCAGGTGGTAATGCCGAGATGTGTGGATTGGGAGAAGATGTAAGAAAAAGGACCGATTCACTTGATGCTTTAGGAAATACTACAGCCGCAACAGGAAAGGGATTTGCTATAGGAAGTGCAGCATTGACTGCTCTCGCTTTATTGGCGTCATATATTGAGGAAATAAAAATAAATATGGTAAGAGCGGCTAACGAAGGTGTTGTCTTTATTGATAATTTAGGAAATGTTTTTGAACCTAAAAATGCTCAGCTGTTAGATATGATAAGTTTCTTCCAGGTTAACCTCATGAACCCAAAGGTTTTAATAGGAATCTTTATTGGTGCTATGTCTGCATTTATATTCAGTGGTATCACGATGGGAGCTGTTGGACGTGCAGCAGGTTCAATGGTAGAAGAGGTTAGAAGACAATTCAGAGAGATAAAGGGTATCTTGGAAGGTATAGCAACTCCGGATTATGGCCGATGCATACAAATTTCTACAAAGTCAGCTTTGCGTGAAATGATATTGCCTTCTTTATTGGCTATAGCTATTCCTGTGTTAGTAGGTATAGTTCTAGGTGTTTCCGGCGTTCTGGGACTTTTAATAGGTGGAATGTCCACTGGATTTACTCTTGCTATTTTTATGTCAAATGCTGGAGGGGCATGGGATAATGCTAAGAAAATGATTGAAGAAGGTAACTTTGGCGGTAAAGGTTCTTCTTGTCATAAGGCGGCAGTTGTAGGTGATACGGTTGGTGATCCTTTTAAGGATACTTCAGGTCCCTCTTTAAATATATTAATTAAGCTGATGTCGATGGTTAGTATTGTGATGGCAGGTCTGACAGTAGCCTTAATTTAGAAACTCGACATGTCAAAATGACACTAATAATTAGTCGATTTTGTACTTTCGGCCAATCGTACCCAATATTTTATATAATTTAATAATATGAAATAACTTTATTATAAAAAAATAATGTAACTTTGCGGGCGAAAAAAGAAAGGCCGTATTTAATGCGGACACTTGGGAGTAATTAACGTTGATTAGACAGCGCTTTTAACAAACATTAGGTATAATTATTTAAGGAAATTATTTTAACCCTTTAAAATAAAAAAGATGATTAAAATTGGTATTAACGGATTTGGCCGTATTGGTCGTTTCGTATTCCGTTCAACTCTTGAAGAGGCAAACAAGAACGATGTAGTTGTAGTAGGTATCAATGACCTTCTGCCTGTTGATTACATGGCATATATGCTGAAGTATGATACAATGCACGGCCAGTTTGACGGTACAATTGAAGTTGACACTGCAAAAAATGAATTGATAGTAAACGGAAACCACATCCGTGTTACAGCTGAAAAAGACGCTGCTGATCTTAAGTGGGATGAAATCGGTGCAGAATATGTTGTTGAGTCAACTGGTTTCTATCTGACAATGGACCGTGCAGAGAAACACCTTCAGGCTGGTGCTAAATATGTTGTTCTTTCTGCTCCTTCAAAGAAGGGTGAGGACGGACGTCAGGCTGATATGTTCGTTTGTGGTGTTAATACAGATAAATATGCTGGCCAGCAGATTGTTTCAAATGCATCTTGTACAACAAACTGTCTCGCTCCTATAGCAAAGGTACTGAATGACAAGTTCGGTATTGAGAACGGTCTTATGACAACTGTTCACTCTACAACAGCTACACAGCGTACAGTTGACGGTCCTTCTTTGAAGGATTGGCGTGGTGGCCGTGCTGCTGCAGGAAACATCATACCTTCTTCTACTGGTGCTGCTAAGGCTGTAGGTAAGGTTATCCCTGAGCTTAACGGAAAACTTACTGGTATCTCTATGCGTGTTCCTACTTTGGATGTTTCAGTTGTTGACTTGACTGTTAATCTGAAGAACTCAGCAACAAAAGAGGATATCTGCAAAGCAATGAAAGAGGCTTCTGAAGGTGAACTGAAAGGTATCTTAGGATATACAGAAGATAAGGTTGTTTCTTCTGACTTCCTGGGTTGTCCTTTGACATCAATCTTCGATGCTGATGCAGGTGTTTATCTTACAGATAAATTTGTAAAAGTTGTTTCTTGGTATGATAATGAGATTGGTTACTCACACAAGGTTGTAGATCTCATCAAGATTATGAAGAAGCACAACGGATAATTGATACTTGATTATAATTTGATAAAAAAACCATTCGACATTGTCGGTATGGTTTTTTTTATTAATTTTGTACAGACTACAGTATCATTAAACTTTATATTGCATAAAAATATGATAACCATTTTAGGTCCGACTGCATCAGGAAAGACATCGTTTGCGGCTGCTTTAGCTGCAGAAATTAATGCTGAAATAATTAGTGCAGACAGTAGACAAGTTTACCGTAATATGGATATAGGTACGGGTAAGGATCTTGACGATTATAAAATTGGTGATAAGCTTATAAAGTATCATTTAATTGATATTGCTGAACCTGGTACAAAATATAATTTATTTGAATATCAGAAGGATTTCTATAATGCATACAATGATATTATAGGGCGAGGAGTCACACCGATATTATGTGGTGGAACAGGATTGTATATTGAGGCTGTGTTGAATGGATATAAGTTGTTGCCTGTGCCGGAGAATAAGGAACTCCGTTTGGAATTAGAGAAGAAGGATTTGGATGAGTTGACAAAATTACTTATACAGCTAAAAAGAGACAATAAGTCTAATATGCATAATTCTACCGATATTGATAATAAGAAGCGGGCGATACGGGCAATCGAAATTGAAACATATTATAAAAATTGCCACAATCTTGAAGAACGTAATATTCCTCCAATTGACTCGTTGATTTTTGGAATTGAAATAGATAGAGATTTACGGCGCAAGCGAATAACAGAGCGGCTATTGCAGCGCCTTAATAATGGCATGGTAGATGAGGTTAAGATGTTGCTCGACAGAGGTATTTTGCCTGAAGACTTGATTTATTATGGACTTGAGTACAAATATGTCACCAAATATTTGATAAATGAAATAACTTATGATGATATGTTCCGTTCATTGGAGATTGCGATACATCAGTTTGCTAAGCGTCAAATGACATGGTTCAGAGGCATGGAAAGAAGAGGATTTAAAATACATTGGATCGATTTTTCACTTCCGATGGAACAAAAAATTAAATATGTAAAAAGCTATTTATAATTAATAGTCTAATTATTTACTATAAAATAAGATTATAATATGTCAGGTGAAGATAATCGTTGGGGAATATTATATTGTCCGAAACATGGTATAACGGCATCTAAAAAGAGATGGGCAAAAATTGAGAACTGCTTGAAGGATAATGATATAAAGTTTGATTTTGTCCAAAGTGAGGATCAAAGCAGTGTTACAAGACTTATTAATATGTTTATAAACAATGGATATAAAACCATTGTAATTGTTGGCGGTGATTCTGCATTAAATGACGCAGTAAATTGTCTTATGTCTGTAGATTCTTCTATACGTGAAAAGATATGTTTGGGTTTGATACCTAATGGACTGATGAATGATTTTGCTCATTACTGGCAATTGAAAGAAAACGACGTTAATCAGATAATCGGATGGATAAAACAGCGTCGTGTTAGGAAAATTGATTTGGGCTGTATTCATTATACAAACTCAGAAGGAGATATTTGTCATAGATACTTCTTGAATTGCGTTAATATTGGACTCATTTCGGCAATAATGAACTTGAGGCAGCGCACACACAGACTTTTTGGCTCCAGAACACTGTCTTTTCTGTTTTCATTAATTTTGATGATTTTTCAACGTTTGGATTATAAAATGTCGTTAAAAATTAATTCGGATATTATTAAAAGGAAAATTATGACAGTGTGTATTGGGAATGCGTCTGGTTATGGTCAAACTCCCAATGCTGTTCCATATAATGGTCTCCTTGATGTTTCTGTTGTTTACCATCCGGAGATGACACAGCTTTTTGAAGGATTTTATTTGTTATTTACAGGTAAATTTCTCAATCATCATAGCGTACATCCTTATAGAACTAGAGAAATTATCGTTAATGAAGCGGTTAAGGCAATGGTGAGTATTGACGGTCGGTTAATGAAAACACCGGTCGGCTCATATAAAATTACTGTTGAACAAGAAGTTATTAATTTTCTTATTCCGGCATGATGTCGTACTGTAATTTGCTCGTCTAAAGTATTGACATTTGACTATATTGTGACTTAGATTAAAAACCATAGGTTTATGGGGCAGAATTCAGTGAGTTTTATCTTGAAATACACTGAGTTTTATAATGGAAACCATTGACTTTTGTTTTGACTATAGTTATGTAAAAATGATAGGGGGTAGTTGTAAACAATAATGCCAAAATAGTGAGTAAATATATTAATCTCCTATTTTAGCATTAAAATATTATTAGTGTGAAAAATATGCTTATCCTAAATATTTTATTAATATTTTTGCATTTCCACTTTCACGCAATTTCGCGATACTTTTTTCTCTAATCTGACGTACGCGCTCTCGTGTTAAACCTAATTGGTCACCGATTTCTTCAAGACCTTTCTCATGGCATCCGATACCAAAGCATTCGCGTATAATGGTTATTTCACGCTCTTTCAGAACTTTGCTTAATACTGTATTAAGCTCTAGTGCCATTGATTCATGATCAACGTGTCTGTCTGTTCGGCTGTCATCTCCGCTAGGCATTACGTCAAGCATGCAGTTGTCTTCACCATCCTGAAATGGAGCATCAATACTAACATGATGACCGTCAGCTGCTAAAGATTGGCCAATTTTGCTTCATCAAGTTTTGTTACTTCTGATAGTTCTGAAACAGATGGATGACGCTGGTTTTCCTGTTCGAACTTGTTTATTTCATGATTGATCTTATTTAGAGAGCCAACTTGATTTAATGGCAGGCGGACAATACGGCTTTGTTCAGCAATAGCCTGCAAAATGCTTTGACGAATCCACCATACTGCATAAGAGATAAATTTAAATCCGCGAGTCTCGTCAAACTTTTGAGCTGCTTTAATCAGACCAATATTACCTTCATCTATAAGGTCGGTTAATGTGAGTCCCTGATGTTGATACTGTTTAGCCACAGATACAACGAATCTCAGGTTTGCTGTTACAAGTTTGTTTTTAGCCCGTTCGCCTTCAGGTCCGCCTTTTTTTATTTTCTGAGCTAACTCTATTTCCTCGTCAATTGAAATTAAAGGAGCTCTACCTATTTCTACAAGATATTTATCCAAGGCTTCACTTGAACGGTTGGTAATACTTTTCTGAATCTTTAATTGTCTCATCTATTTGCCTTATATTTTGTAAGTATCTGATTTTCAAGCCAATAGCTTGATTGTTTCTGAAAACGCTGCAAAATTACAAAAAATATCAATACGTTGTACCGTTCTGTGGTTAAAAAATAATAAATAATAACATTAAAGTGTTCTTTCTACGCTTAAATAAAGTTGCAAAAATGTAATGTAATTTTATTTTGCAAATTAAAATAAAAGAAATTATAATTTATTTTATGTAAAAATCATGTATAAATATTTTGTTTTTTCTAAGTGTATATCATTCTTTTTCTTATATTTGCCATTGAATTAATTTTTTAACTTTAAAACCTATTTATTATGAAAGTCGGAATTCCAAAAGAAATTAAGAACAACGAGAGTAGGGTCGGTATGACTCCGGCTGGTGTATCAGAGTTAGTAAAACATGGCCATTCTGTATATGTTCAACATACTGCGGGTGTAAATAGTGGATTTTCAGACGAAATGTATGAAAATGTAGGAGCAACCATATTGCCGACTATTGAAGATGTTTATCAGACTGCTGATATGATAGTTAAAGTTAAAGAGCCAATAGAATCGGAATATAAACTTATACGAAAAGGGCAACTGGTTTTCACTTATTTCCATTTTGCATGTGATAAGAAATTAACAGAGGCAATGATTGAAAGTGAAAGCGTATGTCTTGCATACGAGACCGTACAATTAGATGATAATTCACTTCCGTTGTTGACACCAATGAGTGAAGTTGCCGGTCGAATGGCGACAATTAACGGCGCATATTATCTACAGAAGACCAAAGGCGGTAAGGGTAAACTCATTTGCGGAGTGCCTGGTGTGCGTCCGGCTAAAGTAGTAGTCCTTGGTGGTGGAATTGTTGGTCAGGCTGCAGCACGTGTTGCTGCAGGAATGGGTGCAGATGTGGTTATAACAGACATTTCTTTAAGTTTACTGCGAGAATTGTCAATTACGATGCCTGCAAATGTTAATGCTATATATTCTTCGCATCATAATGTCGTTAATGAGATTAAGGATGCTGACATCGTTATTGGTGCTGTGCTTATTCCCGGTGATAAAGCCCCTCATTTGATTACAAAAGACATGTTAAAGATAATGGAGCCTGGAACTGTTTTGGTTGACGTTGCTATTGATCAGGGAGGATGTTTTGAAACATCACATCCAACAACGCATAGCGATCCTGTGTATGTCGTTGATGGAATTGTACATTATGCTGTAGCTAATATCCCCGGAGCGGTGCCAAACACATCAACATATGCCTTGACTAATGCAACACTGAAGTATGCCTTGGCTTTAGCTGATAAAGGGTGGAAGAAAGCATGCAAGGATGATGCTGCTTTATGCAAGGGATTGAATATTGTTGAAGGTAAGGTAACTAATAAGGCCGTTGCAGATGTCTTCAATTTAGAATATGTTCCAGTAGAATTGTAATTGTTTTAGATAAATAAACAGCCCGTCTCTATATAGGAAAGAGATGGACTGTTTATTTAAAATACATAATAGGGGGGAATTGCTTTATGTCCGATTCCATTTAATGGATAATTATTTGTCTTGTAAAATACTTTTTCTGTTTTTCTTTTAAATCCAAATAATTCCATTAGTGAGTTGAAGTCTTTTTTCATGATTAGTCCAATTCCCTGTGTATTTAATGATGATTTAGTAAAATATCGATCATTTGTTTGATTGTAGACTTTGAGCGATATATTTCCATTTGGAAGTAGCAAATAATTCACATCGAAGTCACCGATAAACGATGTCGTAGCATTTGCGTTATCGCGATATCCAAACTGTCCGTTAATTATCAGGCGGTTATTTAATAGTCTTCCGGATAATAAGCCTTCATATTCTGCATTGTTGAAACCTTCATCACCGGTGCTAATGTTGGCTCCAAATGTCCAATTGTTGTTTTTAACTAGATTTCCTAAAAGAGAGTTTATTTGCTGGCTTATTGTTCCGCTCAGCAAACTCTGCATTGCAAGGCTTGTTTGGTTCTGTTGATTTTCTTGGTTTGATGAATTGTTGTTGTCTTGCATATAAAATCGTCCAATGCTTAACAAATATACAACTTGCTGATTCATTTCTTCTTCACTGTTAATTACAGTGCGAACCATCTGTTCTGCCTCATTGCTTACGGTTGGCAGGTCAAGATCAAAGTCGATGTGAGGTGTTTGTGGCGTACCGCTAATATTCATGATACAATCTACCCTGATGTTGTTGCTCGAGAAGCTATTGCCGATTTGCAAGTCAGAAAGAGGCACACTATTTACGGTGTATAAGGCCTTAAGGTCAAGTGATGCATTGTAAGGGTCGCCTCCGAATACAATGGTGCCACCATTCTGGAATTGGAAGATTTTCTTAATTATATTTTGTATCGTAAGTTTATATATACCATTTTCAATTTGGTATGTACCAAACATGTTAAATGAGCCTTTGTTAAAGTATGTGGCACGAATGCTGCCAGTTCCGTTTAAAGCAATATAGTCATAGTTTGACTGGTCCATTAATACGCGTAATGTCGCATCTGGATTCATATTAACGAGGAAGTTAATATATAAATCAGAAGGTTTGTCAATCTCTGCTGCTTCCTTGACAGACTCTTTGGCTATAGAGTCTTTACTAACTGTTTGGCTGATTGCCGTTTTGTCATGCCATGTAATAAATTGCTGGTCTGATATTGTTTCAGGACTTGCGGCATTATATTCTATAAAGGAGCCTTTTTCCGGAGTAATATTTATATCTATGTCTATTCTTCCGTTACCTCCTTTTATCGTACATAGTCCGGTGCCGTATGCAGTACCGTAAAATGTATTATTAGAATAACTTTGTGTGTCATAACACAGCAAGTTGTGAGTCCTTATGTTTAAATCGTATGTTAGGTTTGTTAAATGTTTATGGTGGAGTGCCCCGCTGACGATACCAATATTTCCATTTCTGTCTCTTATTGTGTCTGCAGCAAAGATAATATTGTCTGGACGGAATCGTATCGTGTCGTTTATTAACGTATAAGTTGTATTTAAGGGGATTATTCTTATGCTGCCATTTGTTACGAGATTTCCTGTTAGATTAATGTTGTTTAATGGACCGTGTAGTCTAACGTTTCCGTTTGCATTAGCTATAATATTATTCATAAATGATCCACAAAAGCCTTCAAGAAATTCAATGTTTGTATTCCTTGCACCAATGTTTAAATCAATATAATTCCTGTCAGGAGAAACATAACCTTCAATTCTGGTTTCTACATTATCTTTATCTTTAGCTATAGCGTTGATATCAATTTGTTTTTCTGATTTATTCCATGATACGTGGGCAGCTAAATCTCCCATACGGCCATCTTGAAATTTGAATTGACTGATATTTAGATTTGCATATAACTCAGGATCGTAAAAAACAGATTTTATAAAAGCTTTGCCTGTTGAATAGCCTTTAAAGTCGACAGAATGAAAATTTACCAAATTCAATACATAATTGACATCAACATCTTGCATGTCGACAACGATTGAATCTGACAAATCCTTTGTTGCCATGCCATATATTTTGATATGTTGTTTATTATGCTCAATAGAAAAATGATCTATCATTAAATTGCCATTATTGTATTTTATGCTTGCAGGTTGTACATGCCATGTGGTATCATTGATAAGTATATCTGAAGGCTTGATGTCAACGTTGATGTCTGGCTTACCTGCATCATTCTTAATAAATCTCGTTTCTGCATTTAGCGACCCTAAAAAAGGCTTACTTTGATTGTTGTTCCATTTAATCTCTGTTAATAATTTGTCGTTAATGGTACTTAAATTTAAATCAAGAGACAACTTTTGACCATTGTTCATGATTTTATCAATTTTACCTTCTAATAATAATGTATCGTTAGGGGTATGGGCATTAATGAAGATATTTTCATAAGGATTATTTTTGTATATAATTTTATCCGCTTTACAATACATTGAAAATGTCTTCTTTTCGTCATCGATTGTAGCGGTTAAGTTCATCGGCGCTTTTAACTCTAAAGGAACGTTGAAAAATTTATTAACCCATTCAGAATTAGATATATTTGCTTTAATTTGAAATTTATTGCCTACATTAGGCTGCTCCGTAAACATTGTCGGTAATTTGTCATGGAGCAAATTGTTTATACTTTTAGCTAATGTGCTAATATTATATTGGCCATTTATAGCGATATTCCCAAAATCGCTTTGCAGTGACATGGAATCTTTACAAGCATTTAAGCTTATTGTTTTGATTGTATATAAATCAGATGGGGAAACCATTGTGAAATCTTTTATGGCTAAATTACCATTAAACGGATTTATATTTTGATGATTATAAGTTATGTTTGAGTTTATATCAAAATTGAATTTTGTATCTTTCCATTTATTTGTAATATTAAGTTTTGACAAATTCAAATTTCTGACAGATGCAATTATGGATGTTTCTTTTGATATATCTGTTGATAGTCTGCCTTCAATGTTTATTTGTCCATTGGGGTCATCCAGTTTGAAAAGGCCATCAAATATATTTTTGTCATATAATCCTTTTACAAGTATATTCTTGTATTGGTAATTATTATATTCAAATATTGGAAAAATGCCATCAATATATATGTTTTTATTTGTTTTTGATATGTTATTGCATTTAACTGTTATTTTTGATGAGATTTGCCCAAGATGCTTATTGGGAAACAATTTGCCCAAATTAATATTATCTGTATCAATATTGGCATAAATGTCGTTAACATTTTTGCTTAATTTGACTAAAATATTTCCTATGTCAGTTTTTAAATTACCATTAATCGATATATATTTATCATGTCCATTAGTGTTGCCGGTATAGTAGATTTTACCTATACTATTTATAAAATCAGGTATTTTTATACTTGGATTTATTTCTTTGATAGTATGTGCAATCCATTCAGCAGAACTTTCTATCTTTCTGATATTAGCATTCCAAATGAAACCGTTTTTATCTTTTTTTAGCTTGCCATTACCAATAAAGACCAATCCTTTATCTATAGAATGCAGATTAAAGCTTTCTATGTTAATACTATTGTAAGTTCCTGTAAATGTGGTTTTTAATGATAAAGGCGTGATGTTATGTTTAATCCTAGGCAGAAAGCATTTTAGGTCAGAAAAATTAATTCTATTGATATTTATGGCTCCTGAATAAGCGATGGTCTTATTGTCGATTTTGCCGTTAATTGTTTTGTAAACTAAAGATAGTGATTCAGATTCAATTTTGGAGTTAGGTAAAGATAAGTTGAAATTATGAAGCTTAGCGCACTTCTTATTGAAAGAGAAATCAAACGATAACTTTCTCAGGTCTAAGCCTGAAGACTCTTTAAAGGATAAGTTTTTTTACAGAAATGTAGGTGCTGTCCTGTGTGTAATATGGAATAATAATATGAGCGCTGATGTCATTTAATTTGATGTGTTTGAGATTGAAATGTGATGATGTATAAGGTGCGTCATAGATATCATAACTAATGGCGCCATGTCGGATTATTAATGAATTAATACTTAGCTTTAAATTTGATTTTTTATTTTTATCTTTAGATGAAAGTGAGTCTAATACGAATTGGTAATTTGGTTTTGAAGTGTTAGTCTTTTTGTAAAAGTTCCCGTCAAATCCAAATATCTGTGCAGAAGATATGTATATACATCCGTTTTTAATTAGTTGATAATAATCTATTTTTGCTGCAAGGCGTGATGCTGAAATCATTTTTTTTGATGTCTGATCATATATTTCAACGTCATCGATAATTATTCTATTTAGAAAACCTAAGTCAACATTTCCAATGCTTACATGTGTGTTGAGTTTTGTTGATAGGGCATTACTTATGCGTGTACCGAACCAATTTTGTATAAACGGTATATGAATAAATATGATTATAGACCAATATCCAATTATTGCAGTCCATAATATCCCATTAACAATATGCTTTAATGTTTTCAATATTCGTTATGCTTTAATGAATGTTTAAAGGCAAAAGTGGTATAGCCATTTCGAAATTTCCTACAAAAATACATGAATTCATTGTAATAAACGAATAAAATATGGAAAATGGTATAAACAACATTTACATTGGATGTATTATGAGTATGATTAATTTGTTTGGATAGCACAAACTTTAATTTTTGATTTATTTAGATTAGTTATTGCGCATGTAAATAATACACTTTTCTTAAATTTTGTTCGTTTTTTACGTTGATTTTATGTAGATTTGCGCCATAATAAATTAAAATATCCAGTTCTTTTAACTGACACTATGACAAAAGTTATTAAATTACGTAAAGGATTAGACATTCACCTTAAAGGCAAGGCCGAGAAAGTAAAAATGAAAATCAATATTGGCAAAGAAGTTGCGCTTTGCCCGGATTCTTTTCCCGGAATACAGCCTAAAGTTGTTGTAAAAGAAGGTGAACATGTAAAAGCAGGTGAAATCTTATTTGTCAATAAGCAATTCCCATCAGTGGGTTTTTCTTCTCCTGTCAGTGGAAATGTTTCTTCAATTGTACGAGGTGAAAGAAGAAAGGTTTTACAGGTTGTTATTAGTTTGGACGAAAATCAGGAATACGTTGATTTTGGAGTAAGAAATGTTAATGATGTCTCTTCGAAAGAAATAATCGATTCATTGCTGCGTGCTGGGCTTTTCGGTTATATAAATCAATTACCTTATGCGATATCTACAAATCCAGATGTTTTGCCAAAAGGAATATTTATTAGCGCATTACGCGATAAACCCCTTGCTTGTGATTTTGAGTATGAACTGATAGGTAATGAAATAGATTTTCAAACGGGTTTGACTGCTTTATCAAGGATATCTAAGACATATTTAGGCATTGGACGTAATCAGTGTTCTGAAAGTTTGCGCCGTGTAAAGGATGTTGAGGTAAACATATTTGATGGTCCGTGCCCGGCAGGTAATGTAGGCGTTCAGATAAATCATATTAATCCTGTGAATAAGGGAGATGTTGTTTGGACCGTAGATCCTACTACTGTCATTTATATTGGAAGATTATTTAATAAAGGTAAAGTGGACTTACATCACACAATAGCTATTGTTGGAAGTGAAGTGCATGAGCCTTGTTATGCTGATGTTTTGGTAGGGCAGAAGATAGAAACTTTATTGAAAGATAAAATTTCACACGAAAGAAATGTCAGAATTATTAATGGAAATGTACTTACAGGACGTAAGTGTTCTTTAAATGATTTTGTAGATGCTCATGCTTCAGAACTGACTGTGATTCCTGAAGGTGATGAAACAAATGAACTGTTTGGATGGATTATGCCGCGTTTCAAGGACTATTCTGTTAATAGAAGCTATTTTAGCTGGTTGACGAAGAATAAAGAATATGCATTAGATGCGAGAGTAAAAGGTGGCAGAAGAAATATGATAATGAGTGGAGAGTATGACAGCGTATTGCCCATGGATATTTTAGGTGAATATCTTATAAAAGCAATAATTGTTGGAGATATTGACAAAATGGAGGCATTGGGTATATACGAAGTCTCTCCTGAAGATTTTGCTTTGCCTGAATTTGTTGATTCTTCAAAACTGGAACTTCAAGATATAGTGAGAAGAGGGTTGGATATGTTGCGTAAAGAGAATGCTTAAATATTACTTAATATGTTGAGAAATTATTTAGATAAAATAAAGCCTTTATTTGAGGATGATGGAAAGCTCCATTGTTTTCGTAGTGTTTTTGAAGGTATAGAAACATTTTTATATGTTCCAAATTCCACATCAAAGACGGGGACAAATATACATGACGCTATTGATTCAAAGCGTATTATGAGCATTGTCGTGATAGCATTGCTGCCCGCTTTATTATTTGGTATGTATAATGTCGGTTATCAGAATTATTTGGCTGCTGGCCGGTTAGCTGATGCAACTTTTTTTGATCTCTTCATATATGGATTTCTCGCCGTTTTGCCTAAAATTCTTGTTAGTTATATTGTTGGCTTGGGCATCGAGTTTATTTGGGCTCAGATGAAAGGAGAAGAAATTCAAGAAGGTTATCTTGTTAGTGGAATATTAATACCTTTAATTATACCAATTAATTGCCCGCTGTGGATATTGGCTATAGCTGTAGCGTTTTCTGTAATCTTTGTGAAGGAGATTTTTGGCGGTACAGGTATGAATATCTTTAATGTGGCGTTGGGAGCACGTGCATTTTTATTTTTCTCTTATCCAACAGAAATGAGTGGTGACAGCGTGTGGGTAGCAAATGACACAATATTTGGTTTGGGTAATGTTTTGCCTGATACATTTACGCAGGCAACACCTTTGGCTCTGACAGCACAGAATATGAGTATTGGATATGACCTTCGTGAGCTTATTGTAGGTTTAATTCCTGGTTCTATTGGTGAAACAAGCGTAATTGCTATAGGCATAGGAGCATTAATACTATTGTTTACGGGCATCGCAAGTTGGAAGACAATGTTAAGTGTCTTCTTTGGTGGGGCATTTATGGCCTTTGTCTTTAAAGAATTAGGTATGACATCTATTACATGGTATGAACATTTGTTCCTTGGAGGCTTCTGCTTTGGTGCTGTGTTTATGGCTACTGACCCTGTTACATCTGCAAGGACTGAAACCGGAAAATATATCTATGGATTTCTTATTGGCGTTGTTGCAATAGCAATAAGGATTATGAATCCAGGATATCCGGAGGGAATGATGCTCTCCATATTATTAATGAATATGTTAGCGCCTCTTATTGATCATTGTGTCGTTCAGCACAATATTTCAAAGAGAGCTAAGCGTACTTCACAAAAAATCTAAATTAATAGCATTATGGCAAAAGATAAAAAGATATTGAATACTAATTCAAATATTTATACCATCGTTTATTCTGCGATAATTGTTGTTGTTGTTGCTTTTTTGCTTGCATTTATTTCAAGTTATCTGAAGCCTGCACAAGACGTAAACGTCGCATTAGATAAGAAAAAGCAGATATTGGCAGCACTTAATATTCGTGGGCTTAGTGATAATGAGGTAGCTGAGCAATACAAAAGTATTGTAGAAAGTGATGATGTTATAAACTCCGATAATCAGATTTTGACAAAAGGAACAAAAGGAGGAGAGCAGGCCGGATTTAAATTAAATAGTGCAGATTTCAAAGCTGGGCGTCTTGCTTTGTATGTCTGCAAGATTAATAATGAAACAAAATATGTTATACCCATATATGGAATGGGCCTTTGGGGACCGATAAGCGGATATATAGCAATTGATTATGACAAGAACACCGTTTTCGGAGCATATTTCACACATGAAAGCGAAACGGCAGGCTTGGGTGCAGAAATTAAAGATAATATAGAATGGCAAAAACAGTTTATCGGTAAAAAACTTACAAAAGATGGTGTTTCCGGTATAGCTCTTTCTGTGGTAAAAAAGAATGACGTTAAAGACAAACACACGCAATGTGATGGCATAACTGGAGCGACATTGACATCTAATGGTGTTGACTTAATGCTAAAGGATTGTTTAGGCAAATATATGAGTTTTCTTAATGACAAATAAAAAATAATGTGTTATGGGAAAGTTAATTTCAAAAGAAAATAAAAAGATTTTCACCACGCCGTTGAGTGTAGATAATCCTATACTTGTTCAGGTCCTTGGTATTTGTTCAGCCTTGGCTGTTACTTCTCAATTGAAACCTGCGATAGTTATGGGACTAGCTGTAACAATCATTACGGCTTTCTCAAATGTAATAATATCTCTTATAAGACATACAATACCCAACCGAATCAGAATTATAGTCCAGCTTGTAGTTGTTGCGGCATTAGTAACTATAGTAAGTCAGATTCTAAAGGCTGTGGCATATGACGTAAGTGTGCAGTTGTCTGTATATGTCGGTCTTATTATTACAAACTGTATATTAATGGGACGTCTGGAAGCTTTTGCTATGATAAATAAACCCATTCCAAGCTTTATAGACGGTTTGTCAAATGGTCTTGGATATGCGATGATATTGGTAATAGTCGGTGCTGTGAGAGAATTTCTTGGTAGAGGTTCTTTGCTGGGAATACAGATTATTCCTGACAGTTTCTATGATGCCGGTTATATTAATAACGGTATGATGACAATGCCGGCGATGGCATTGATACTTCTGGGGTGTGTTATTTGGATACATAGGGCATTCTTTTCCGAAAAAGATTAAATGTTTTGAATAAGATATTTGTTATGGATCACATTATAAGTTTATTTTTCAGGTCAATATTTGTTGACAATATGATTTTCGCATTCTTTCTTGGAATGTGTTCGTTTCTAGCTGTTTCAAAAAATGTTAAGACCTCATTAGGGCTTGGTGTGGCAGTTACTTTTGTTCTTATTATCACTGTACCTGTTGACTATTTGTTGCAGGTCTATGTATTAGGACCAGACTGTCTTGCGGAAGGCGTTGATTTGTCATATTTGAGCTTTATTCTATTTATTGCCGTTATAGCCGGAATAACGCAACTTGTGGAGATGGTTGTAGAAAGATTCTCACCATCTTTATATTCTTCTTTAGGAATATTTTTACCTTTGATAGCTGTTAACTGTGCTATTATGGGAGCGTCCTTATTTATGCAGCAGCGAATAAATCTTGATCCGTCTAATTCTCAGTATATCGGTTCTGTTGTAGATGCTGTGGTATATGCGGCAGGTAGCGGAATTGGCTGGACCTTAGCAATTGTTTCTATGGGAGCTATAAGAGAAAAAAATGCAATATTGTGATGTGCCACGTCCCTTGCAAGGGCTAGGCATTACATTTATAACGGTAGGTCTCATGGCGATGGCAATGATGTGTTTTTCTGGATTTAAAATATAAATTTAATATGGTACAGTTTATTTTTACGAGTATAGCAGTATTTCTTATAATAATTCTTTTGCTCGTTACTATTTTGCTGATTGCAAAGCGCTATTTGTCGCCAAGCGGCAATGTTAGTATCAATATAAATGACAAGACAACTATATCGGTGCCTCAAGGAGCGTCGCTGATGTCTACACTGACAGAAAATGGTATATACCTTCCGTCTGCCTGTGGTGGAAAGTCAAGCTGCGGACAATGCAGGCTTCAGGTGCTTGAAGGAGGTGGAGAAATTCTTGATTCAGAAAAACCACACTTTACACGTAAGCAAATAAAAGATCATTGGCGACTTGGATGTCAATGCAAGGTGAAGGGTAATTTAAAGATTAGAGTTCCAGAAAGCATTTTGGGCGTAAAGGAGTGGGAATGTACTGTAATCAGCAACAAAAACGTAAGTTCTTTTATTAAAGAATTTATTGTTGCCCTTCCTGAAGGCGAGCATATGGACTTCGTTCCAGGATCATATGCTCAAATTAAAATACCTGCATATGATTGTATTGATTATGACAAGGATATTGACAAAGACAGCATAGGGGAAAAATTTCTTCCTATGTGGGAGAAGTTTAATATATTCTCGCTAAAGGCAAATAATCCAGAACCAACAATTAGGGCATATTCAATGGCAAACTATCCTGCAGAAGGCGACAGGATCATGCTTACAGTCCGTATTGCCACGCCTCCATTCAAACCAAGGCCTCAGGTCGGCTTTCAGGATGTTCCTACAGGAATAGCGTCATCTTATATTTTTAGCCGTAAACCTGGTGATAAGGTAATAATGAGCGGACCTTATGGAGATTTCCATCCTATTTTCAACAGCAAGAAAGAAATGATTTGGGTTGGCGGTGGAGCTGGTATGGCTCCTTTGCGTTCACAGATAATGCATATGACGAAAACTTTGAATGTTAGAGATCGTGAACTTCATTATTTTTACGGAGCAAGGTCGCTTGCAGAAGTGTTCTATCTTAATGATTTCTTGGAATTAGAGAAGGAGTTTGATAATTTCCATTTCCATCTGGCATTGGATAGACCGGATCCTGAGGCAGATAAGGCCGGTGTAAAATATACGCCAGGATTTGTACATCAGGTAATGTATGATACTTATCTTAAGTTTGTCGACTCTCCTGAGGATATTGAATATTATATGTGTGGTCCTGGCCCAATGAGTAATGCAGTAGTAAAAATGCTCGACAGTCTAGGAGTTGAACCTGAGTCGATAATGTATGATAATTTTGGATAATTGGGCAATGTTTATGCCTAGTATCTTAGCAATAAAGCCGAAAGAGAAATATTTTAATATTCTTTTTCGGCTTTATTACGTTCAGTTATTGAATGTCTTTTGTATGAAAAGAACTATTATATATCTTTTACAATTGGTTACAGTCTTCCGTTCAATGGGCTTTTATGATATAAAAATATATGGAGACCAATCTTATTTTAGAACTAAAGACAAACATTTCCGCAGCATTCTGTTCTTTGTCAGTTTTCTTAATATAGTGTAACTGCGACTATATCTTTTATCCGGCAATGGGAACAGTCCGCAATCTTCAAGGCGTTTCAAGCGTGAGCTAAGCTGTTTAGAAGAACGTGTAAGCCTTATAATGCTGAAGATGTAATCAATCGTAAGTTGTGAAACACGTCTTTGTAATGCCTGGCTGTCTGCGATTGGCAATTGTTCAGATAGTTCTTTCAAATGAAATATAATGTGTTCTATGTCATTCAGGCGTTTTAGTATAAGTCGGGGATCTTTATCCTTTATCGAATCAGATGGTCGTTTCTTGTATGAATAGGCGACAATGTCTGTGCTGTAAACTTTTTCAGCACGTAGAAACAGTTGTGGGGTGAATTCTTCATCCGTATTCAATAAGCTTGGGTTGAAACGTAAGTCCAACAATATTTTTCGGTTAAATATATAACCCCATGCCGTGGCATGAAGATTGTTGTGACGCATATAGTGGGCACCATCCATAGGCTCCGGTATATAAAAAGATGATGTTTCCTTCTTTTTACCGGAAGAGTTGAACAGTACAATATCGGGTACGTTATATCTGACTATATCCAAACAATGTTCGTATGCATCAGGGATTAGTTTGTCTTCACCATTTATAAATTGTATAAAGTTACCAGAGGCCATTCTTAAGCCAAGGTTTCTTGCTGAACTGACGCCGTTCTTTTTCTGTCTGACATATATTATTTCATCGCGATATTTTTCTAAACAGTCAATTATCGAAACATCAGAACCGTCGTCGATAACGATTATTTCTTTCTCTTGTGTTCTAAGCGATAGGCCTGTGATGCTGTCTAGGCATTCAGTTATTTGTTTTACAGGCAGGTTTCTGCATGTAATAATAAAACTTACTAAGGGACTATTGCTGCTGTCAAAACTAGTATTCATAATTGCAAAATTAATGTTTAATTTGCAAATTTGCAACATTACAGATTGCTTAATAAGTATTTTTATTGCATATAATAATCTGTGTTTAGGCAAATGGTAGTATTATATAATTTGCATTTTGTGTCTTAATCAAACAATGTCGTTTTTAGCGGGTTTAAGGCTGGTTAACATTGCTGTATGCAAAAATTAACTTACGGCGGATTTGCGTTAACACTTTTATTGCGTGTGCTCTAGCTTTGTTTTTGTTCGATAAGTAATGCCGATAGGACAGTTTCTGTTCGGTTTTTCTGTTTTTAGTAGGGATGTTATCATTGATTTATGATTATTTCTACACAAAAACATATTGTCTTATAAGTCAAAACACATTGATTTGTGTTATGAAACATGCTTAATTAGCCGGTAAAAGGCGGTATATTATAGGTGCGTTTTTTATGTGTTCTTCAAGCGATATTATAAGTGCTTGATATTCAGGCTGTTATATCGGTGCTGTTTTTGCGTCTGTTTTGCAGAAAACTATAGCCAATATTGGAAATAATATGAAATATAAGGCTTGAATTTAACACAAATGAGATAATTTAACTGACATTAGGTTAATATACGTTTACTTGACATACGGAATGTTTGCCGGTCTATTGCTATGTTTTTATTTGCATGGAATATCAGGTAATACATAAGTCAGTTTTTATTTGAAACGTTTGTATAAATGATTTAAAATTAGTACTTTTGCGTCCGATTAAAGGAAAGTATAAAACTAATTTCAATGAATATATCTTATAAGTGGCTCAAAGAGTATGTCGATTTCGACCTGACTCCACAAGAAGTGTGTGACGCACTTACGTCAGAAGGTCTTGAAGTTGATGCTCTTGAGGAGGTTCAAAGCATCAAAGGCGGCCTGAAAGGCCTGTATGTAGGCAAGGTGCTTACATGTGAAATGCATCCAAATTCTGATCATCTGCATGTTACGACCGTTGACTTGGGTCGTGAGACTCCGTCGCAAATTGTTTGTGGCGCACCAAATGTTGCTGCCGGTCAGAAAGTTATTGTTGCAGACTTAGGATGCGTGTTGTATGATGGTGACAAGGAATTTGTCATTAAAAAGTCAAAATTACGTGGAGTAGAAAGCTTTGGAATGATTTGTGCTGAAGACGAAATAGGCGTTGGCACAGATCATAACGGCATAATAGTTTTGCCTGAAGATACCAAGGTCGGTATGCCTGCTGCAGAATATTATAATCTGGAAAGCGACTGGCTGATAGAAGTAGATATAACAGCCAACAGGGCAGATGCCCTTTCTCACTGGGGCGTAGCGCGTGATTTGTACGCTTGGCTCGTGCAAAATGGATACAAAACATCACTTCATCGTCCTGATTGTGAAGCATTCAGTGTTGACAATGAAGATTTGCCTGTAGAAGTAACCATTGAAAACAACGAGGCCTGCAAGCGTTATGCATGTGTAAGTATTACTGGATGTGACGTAAAGGAAAGTCCTGAGTGGCTTCAGAATAAATTACGCACAATTGGTCTGCGACCGATAAATAATATAGTTGACATTACAAACTACATCATGATGGCCTATGGACAGCCGCTGCACTGCTTTGATGCGGACATGGTTAAAGGACATCATATTGTCGTTAAGACAATGCCGGAAGGCACGCCATTTGTTACGCTGGACGGCGAGGAGCACAAGCTGAGCAATCATGACCTCGCGATATGCAATGAGGAAGATGCCATGTGTATAGCCGGTGTGTTTGGTGGAAAGGGTAGTGGTACATATGATTCAACTACAAATGTAGTTCTTGAGAGTGCATATTTCCATCCGACATGGATTAGAAAGAGCGCGCGTCGTCATGGACTTAGCACCGATGCGTCGTTCAGATTTGAACGTGGTATTGATCCCAATGGAGTAATTTATGCTTTGAAACAGGCCGCCATAATGTGTAAAGAACTTGCCGGTGGTAAGGTTTCAATGGAGATAAAGGACGTTTATCCGGAGCCAATACAGGACTTCAAGGTGTCATTGAAATATGACTATGTCAATAGCCTTGTGGGTAAGGAAATACCTGCAGAAACGGTTAAAAGCATTGTTACAAGCCTTGAAATGAAGATAGAAAGCGAAACTTCTGAAGGGCTTGAACTGTGCGTGCCGCCATATCGTGTTGATGTTCAGCGTCCATGTGACGTTGTAGAGGACATTCTCCGAATATATGGTTATAATAATGTGGAAATCTCTACACAGCTTAAAAGCTCATTGGTTATTAAGGGCGATGAAGACAACAAGCATAAGCTTGAAAACCTTATAGGCGAACAGCTCGTAGGTGATGGCTTTAACGAGATTCTTAACAATTCTCTGACAAAGGCAGCATATTATACAGACCTTAATTGTTATAGTCAGGAAAATCTTGTTAAGATTATGAATCCGCTGAGTTCTGACCTGAATGTTTTAAGAGGTACATTGCTTTTCGGCGGCTTGGAGAGCATAGCATACA
The DNA here is from genome assembly GCF_001275135.1 of Xylanibacter rarus. Classification (GTDB taxonomy): domain Bacteria; phylum Bacteroidota; class Bacteroidia; order Bacteroidales; family Bacteroidaceae; genus Prevotella; species Prevotella rara. The sequence continues at coordinate 38,635 of NZ_LFQU01000016.1, forward strand.
ATGCAAACAGAAAGAATCCTGATCTTAAATTCTTTGAGTTCGGCAATGTTTATCATTATTCTCCCGAAAAGAAGAACAATGACAATCCAATGCAGGCTTATAAGGAAGAAACACATCTTGGACTATGGATAACAGGTAAGCGAGTGTCAGGAAGCTGGATTCATGCAGATGAAGATTCTTCGTTCTTTGAACTTAAAGCTCATGTGTTGAATATATTCCGCCGTATTGGTTTGCCATTGGGAAGCGTTGTTTTCAAGGAGTGTTCTAATAATATTTACCATAAGGGACTTTCTGTCATGAATCGTGGAGGCAAACTTCTGGCAGAGTTAGGCATTATATGCAAGAAGCTGCAAAAGGCTATGGGCATAGAGAACGAGGTTTATTATGCAGATATCAATTGGACTGCTGTTACAAAGGCTGTAAGAAAATCGACAATAAGCTTCCGCGAGATAAGCAAATATCCTGCTGTGAGTCGTGACCTGGCTTTGTTGCTCGATAAGGATGTAAAGTTTGAAGCAATTGAGCGTATTGCATATCAGTCTGAAAAGAAATTCCTTAAGGAAGTTGACCTTTTCGATGTTTATGAAGGTAAGAATCTTCCGGAAGGCAAAAAGAGCTATGCCGTCAACTTTATCCTGCAAGATGAAAGCAAGACATTGAACGACAAGCAGATAGATGCTATAATGACAAAGATTATAGCTAACTTGAAGAAAGAGCTTAAAGCCGAACTTAGATAAAACTTTTGTTGAATATTAAAATATAGATATAATGGGAAGAGCGTTTGAGTATCGTAAAGCTACGAAATTAAAGAGATGGGGCCACATGGCCAGAACATTTACAAAAATTGGTAAGCAGATAGCTATAGCTGTGAAAGCAGGTGGACCGGATCCGGACAACAATCCTCATCTTCGTTCTATCATTCTTAACGCTAAGCGTGAGAATATGCCGCTTGAGAATGTTAAGCGTGCAATCAAAAATGCTATGGGTAAGGATCAGAGTGATTATAAGGAGGTTACATATGAGGGATATGGTCCTCACGGAATAGCCATATTTGTTGATGCTGCCACAGATAACACAACACGTACGGTAGGAAACGTAAGAGCTATATTTAATAAATTCAGCGGTAACCTCGGCACAATGGGAAGTCTGTCTTTCCTTTTTGATCATAAATGTGTGTTCACATTCAAGAAAAAGGATGGTGTTGAAATGGATGAGCTGATACTTGATCTTATCGATTATGGTGTTGATGACGAATACGACACAGATGAGGAATCTGGTGAAATAACCATCTATGGCGATCCGAAATGTTTCGGTGAAATTCAGAAACACCTTGAAGAGAATGGCTTTGAAGTTACCGGTGCGGAGTTTACACGCATACCTAACGACCTGAAAGACGTTACACCGGAAGAGCGTGAAACTATCGATAAGATGGTTGAGCTGCTTGAGGATGATGACGATGTTCAGAACGTTTATACAAACATGAAACCGGAATAATCATTCCTTGACTTTTTGTAATAATGAAAAGTATATCTTATAAGACTTCAGGCACTTGCAGCCAGATGATTAATCTAAAGGTTGATGATAATGGCTGCATAGTAGACGTTAGCTTTGAAGGCGGCTGCAACGGAAACTTACAGGGAATATGTTCCTTGGTAAGAGGGATGAATGTCAACGATGTTAAAGCGCGGTTAGACGGAATACGTTGTGGCTACAAGGCGACAAGTTGTCCTGATCAGCTTTGTAGGGCTATTGATGAACTTTATAAGTAAAAAATAGTCAATTTTTTGCCGTTAATCCAAATGCACTTAGAACTTGGGTTAACGGCAAAATTATATATCAGGTTTGATTCTATTTGGTATTGTATTCTTTTGGAGTGATTTTTACATCCAATAGTATTTGGCCTTTGTTCTTCGTTGAATAGTAAGTGTATGCAAAGTTGAAACCGTTTTCTTTGTAGTTGCGTATTCCTGTTGCATCTTTTATTCCTTTTATAAGTTCTGCTTTCGCCTGCTTCTTGTCTAATGCAGTTGTATCAGCCTTGCCCTTTATTGAGTAATAATAGTGTATCGTGCGGGAGTCTTTTTCGTATGTCATACTATCGTTTGTGACATATTCAGATACTTTCATGGGACAATTCTTTTTGGTAAACTCTTTGGCTTCACGCTCGGCCCTTTCCTCGAGGCTTTCATGGCATGAGGCCAGAAAGACGGCAACAAATGGAATAAACAAATACTTTTTCATAAATCCTCTTTATTTTGTTTGCAAAAGTAATTAATATCTTTTGATAAGAACCAATGTATATTGTTTTTTTATTTTATTCATAAAAACGGCTAATTTATTAGGAACGAAATGCATTTTTTTGTATATTTGCGTTCCAAAAATAAATTACTGATGAACGAAATAAGAAACTTCTGTATAATCGCACATATTGACCACGGAAAATCAACTATAGCTGACCGACTTCTTGAGTATACAAAAACCATTCAGATAACAGAAGGTCAGATGCTTGATGATATGGATCTAGAGCGTGAACGTGGAATAACAATCAAAAGCCATGCAATACAAATGGAGTATGAGCTGAACGGAGAAAAATACATACTTAATCTTATTGACACTCCGGGGCATGTCGATTTCTCTTATGAAGTTTCACGTAGTATAGCAGCATGTGAAGGAGCCTTGCTGGTTGTTGATGCAACTCAGGGTGTTCAGGCTCAAACTATTAGTAACCTTTACATGGCGTTAGAGCATGATTTGGAAATTATTCCTGTTATAAACAAAATAGATATGCCTTCTGCTATGCCCGACGAAGTTGAAGATGAAATTGTAGACTTGTTGGGTTGTGACAGAACGGAAATAATTCGTGCCTCAGGAAAAACCGGTGAAGGTATTCCGGAAATTCTTAATGCAGTTGTAGAACGTATTCCTCATCCGTCAGGTAATCCTGATGCCCCTCTACAGGCTCTTATTTTTGATTCTGTATTCAATTCTTTCAGGGGAATTATTGCTTATTTCAAGATTGAAAATGGCAGTATAGCAAAAGGTGATAAAGTTAAGTTTTACAATACCGGAATGGAGTATACTGCTGACGAAGTTGGCGTATTAAAGATGGATATGATTCCGCGACAAAGGCTGTCAACTGGAGATGTCGGATACATTATCAGCGGTATAAAAGACAGTAAGGAGGTTAAGGTCGGTGATACTATTACGCATGTGGCACGTCCATGTGAGAAAGCTATTTCTGGATTCCAGGAAGTGAAGCCAATGGTGTTTGCTGGCGTTTATCCTATAGACCCGTCGGATTATGAAAATTTGAGAGCATCATTAGAGAAGTTGCAGCTTAATGATGCGTCTTTGACTTTCTCACCGGAATCGTCTGTAGCGTTAGGCTTCGGCTTCAGATGCGGCTTCTTGGGACTTCTTCATATGGAGATAGTTCAGGAGCGTCTTGACCGTGAGTTTGATATGGACGTGATAACAACAGTGCCGAACGTTTCATATATGGTTTATGATAAGCACGGCAATGTTAAAGAAGTACATAATCCGTCAGGACTACCTGACAGCACATTGATAGACCATATAGAGGAACCATATATCAGAGCCTCAATAATAACAAGTTCTAATTTCATTGGCCCGATAATGAAATTGTGTCTTGACAAGCGAGGTGAGCTCATAAATCAAGAATATGTTAGTGGCAATAGAGTTGAACTTCATTTTATGATTCCTTTGGGCGAAATCGTCATAGACTTTTATGATAAATTAAAAAGTGTATCAAAGGGTTATGCGTCTTTTGATTATCATGTTGACTGCTTCCGTCCTTCAAAACTTGCCAAACTTGACATATTGTTGAATGGTGAGCCTGTAGACGCCTTGTCTACTTTAACTCATCAGGATAATGCTGCAACATTTGGGCGACGTATGTGTGAAAAGTTGAAGGAGCTGATTCCGCGTCAGCAATTTGATATTGCAATTCAGGCTGCTATCGGAGCAAAAATAATAGCAAGAGAAACAATTAAATGTGTCAGAAAAGACGTAACAGCAAAGTGTTATGGAGGAGATGTCAGCCGTAAGCGTAAACTTCTTGAAAAGCAGAAGAAAGGAAAGAAGAGAATGAAGCAAATCGGTAATGTCGAAGTACCCCAGAAGGCTTTTCTTGCAGTATTGAAATTGGATTAATCTTAATCAAGAAGAAGGAGGACACAATGAAGGAAGTATTGAAAACAACACGTGACATTGCACGTGAGCTTGCGCGTAAATATAGTACGATGACTCATGATGAGCTAGACATATTAGAGAATATCCTTGTGCCGATGAAATTTGCAAAGGGGCAGATGATTCTAAGTGAGGGCGAGATATGTAAGCACATTTACTATATAGAGAAGGGGCTTGTCAGGCAATTCTATTTTAAAAAAGGTAAAGAAGTTACAGAGCATATGGCTGTTGAGGGCAATATCGTTATGTGTATAGAAAGCCTTTTTAAAGAAGAACCTACGAGTCTGCAGGTGGAGGCTTTGGAGCCTGTATTGATATATGCTTTACCAAAAGCGCGTTTGGAGGAAGTTGCTCTGCATAATGTGAATATACAAATATTGTACAGGAAAATATTGGAGGAGTCATTAATCCTCTCACAGATACATGCAGATTTACTTAGGTTTGAAACTGCGCAAGACAGATATCGCAAAATGTGTAAACTGGCTACGCAAGTAACACTTCGTGCCCCATTGGTTTATATTGCAAGCTATTTGCAGATGACTCCCGAAACATTAAGTCGAGTACGTTCTAATATAGTATTAGGTTAAATGTCTTTTATTTCTATCTAAAATGGGTAGAAATAAAAGACATTTTAAATATTTGTGGTATTATCAGCTCTTGAGGCCTGCTAATTTAATAGGTTTTGAAAATATTTGTAAGAAAAATATTTTCAAATATATAATGCTGTACTTGTGATGACAATCTTCTGTAAAGGAGGGTTTTTAACATAGTGTAATTTTATGTATATAAGATGCGGTTTATATCTCCGTAGTATATATATTTAAATGGTACATAAAATTACTTTTATATTTAAAAACTTTGCTCAATTTTGAAAGTAAAGTTGACGTGAAATCTGTTAATCACAGACGGATTTTATTAGAATACGCCTATAAAATAGAATCCTTAATGATAAATTGTTTATAAGTAGGCTTATTCAATTAAAAAAAATAGAATTTGTTCTTGTTTTAAAAATAATTTTAGTACTTTTGAACTGTCTTTTGAGATGATAGGATCAATTGGTCTCAAAATGATTTAAGAAATGCAAACTTTAAATCTTATATATATACAACTATGAGTTATCTTCGATTCGAAAAAGCTCTTATGACTAATCTTGAAGAATCTCTTTCAAGAGAGTTGTTGCGTACAAACCGTTCAGGGGCTTATTCATGTTCTACAATTGTGGATTGTAACACTCGTAAGTATCATGGTTTACTTGTTGTTCCTGTTCCGGAACTAGATGATGATAATCATGTTTTGCTTTCATCGTTAGACGTTACTGTGGTTCAGCATGGTGCTGAGTTCAATTTAGGACTGCATAAGTATCAAGGTAATAACTTTAGTCCAAAAGGGCATAAATACATTCGTGAATTTTATTGTGAAAAAGTGCCTACAACAATTTATCGTGTTGGAGGAGTTCTCTTGAAAAAAGAAGTTGTTTTTCAGCATTACGAGCATCGTATATTGATACGTTATACATTGTTGGATGCACATAGTGAAACAACCTTAAGATTCAAGCCTTTCATGGCATTTAGAAGTGTTAACCAATGCACGCATGAGAACAATACAGCCAGCCGCGACTTTCAGATGGTTGACAATGGTATTAAAACTTGTATGTATGCAGGTTATCCTGATCTCTATATGCAGTTTAGTAAGGCAAATGAATTTGTTTTTGTTCCTGATTGGTATCGTGGTATCGAATATCCGAAAGAGCAAGAACGCGGCTATTCTTATGTTGAAGACCTATATGTCCCCGGATATTTTGAGATGAACATAAAGAAAGGTGAAAGTATTGTATTTGCAGCTTCAACTTCAGAAATTAAAACAAGTACAATGAAGCACCTTTTTGACAAAGAAGTAGATGACCGTTCTCCGCGTGACAATTTTTTTCATTGTTTAGTGAATGCGGCCCATCAGTTTCATAATAGTGCCAATAAGACAGAGAGGTATCTTCTTGCTGGATATCCGTGGTTTAAATGCCGAGCTCGTGATACATTTATATCTCTTCCAGGACTAACCCTTTCAATAGACGAGCAAGATTATTTTGAACTTGTTATGAAAACGGCAGAAAAGGGGTTGAGAGAGTTTATGCAAAACAAGCCACTTACAGTTAAAATTACGGAGATAGATCAGCCGGATGTTTTGTTATGGGCAATTTGGGCTATACAGCAATATGCAAAGTCTGCCGGTGACGAAAAATGCATAAGCATGTATGGTAAGTTGATAAGTGATATTATATGTTATATCATAGACGGCAAACATCCAAATTTGCGTCTCGACACTAATGGTCTTCTTTATGCAAATGGCCATGATAAGCCGATAACATGGATGAATTCTATTGTTAATGGTAAGCCGGTTGTACCAAGATCTGGTTATATCGTGGAATTTAATGCTCTATGGTTTAATGCACTTAAGTTTGGAGCTAAATTAGCAAAGCAGAATAACAATGAGACAAAAGCTAACCAATGGGAAGACTTGGCAGAATCATGTAAACAATCATTCGTAAGGACATTCTTGAATGATTATGGATATCTGTTTGATTATGTGGATGGCAATATGATGGATTGGAGTGTGCGCCCGAACATGATATTCCCGGTCGCTTTTGATTATTCTCCTTTATCACCAGAACAGAAAAAAAGTGTTTTGGATATTTGTACACGTGAATTGTTAACTCCTAAAGGATTACGTTCGCTTTCACCTAAGAGCGGAGGTTATAGTCCTGTATGTTCAGGAGCAAATCGTGATTATTCTTATTATCAGGGTACAGCATGGCCTTGGCTTGGCGGATTCTATATGGAGGCTTGTCTAAAACTATATAAACGTACAAGATTAAGTTTTATTGAAAGGCAGATGGTTGGATACGAGGATGAGATGATTATTAATTGTCTAGGAACTATTCCGGAACTATTCGATGGTAATCCGCCATTCAAGGCTAGAGGAGCGATATCTTATGCTATGAATGTCGCTGAAATTCTTCGTACTTTAAATCTTTTGGAAAAATATTCATATGTAAAATAATCGAGGAGGGACTATAATGAAAGTTTTAATGTTTGGTTGGGAATATCCTCCTCATATTTTGGGAGGTCTTGGAACTGCAAGTTATGGTATAACTAAAGGTTTGGCTGCTCAGGGAGACGTTGAAATAACATTTTGTCTCCCTAAACCATGGGGTGATGAAGATCGCAGTTTCTTGAATGTTATTGCAATGAATGCCGTTCCTGTAGTTTATCGTGATGTAAATTATGATTATGTGAAAGAACGTGTCGGTAATATAATGGATCCGGATTTGTACTACAAAATGCGGGATCACATATATGCTGATTTCAATTACATGTTGGTAAATGACCTTGGTTGTATTGAATTTTCCGGTAAATATCAAGACAATCTTCATAGTGAAATAAACAATTATTCAATTGTTGCTGGCGTCGTTGCACGTCAACAGGAGTTTGATATTATACATGCACATGATTGGCTTACATATCCGGCTGGAATACATGCTAAAAAAGATTAGTGGAAAGCCTTTGTGTATACATGTTCATGCAACGGATTTTGACCGTAGCCGTGGCAAGGTGAATCCTACTGTTTATTCTATAGAGAAAGATGGTATGGATAATGCTGATTGTATAATGTGTGTTAGTGAACTCACACGTCAAACGGTGATTAATCAGTATCATCAAGACCCACGTAAATGCTTTACTGTACATAATGCTGTATATCCATTGCGTCAGGAATTACAAGATATCCCGCGTCCAGATCATACGAATAAGGAAAAAGTTGTGACTTTCTTGGGACGAATAACAATGCAAAAAGGACCTGAGTATTTTGTTGAAGCTGCAAATATGGTATTACATCGTACAAGAAATGTGCGTTTTTGCATGGCTGGAAGTGGTGACATGTTGGATGCAATGATATATCTTGCAGCAGAACGTGGTATTGCTGACCGTTTCCATTTTCCTGGTTTTATGCGTGGCAAGCAAGTTTATGAATGCCTTAAGGATTCTGATGTATATGTAATGCCGTCTGTTAGTGAACCCTTTGGAATATCTCCGCTGGAGGCCATGCAATGCGGTACTCCAACTATTATATCAAAGCAAAGTGGATGTGCTGAAATACTGACCAATTGTATTAAAGTTGATTATTGGGATATCCATGCACTTGCAGATTCAATTTATTCAATCTGCCACAATGAAAGCCTGTTTAAATATCTGCAAAGTGAGGGTAAGCGTGAAGTTGACGATATTACGTGGGAGAAAGTTGGTTTATGGATACGTGAACTTTATGAACGTACTTTAGGGTACAGATAATCATATACAACAAATAATATTTAAGACAAATACAAATAAAAAAGACTTTTGCTATGAAAACAATATGCCTATATTTTGAAATACATCAAATTATTCATTTAAAACGTTATCGTTTCTTTGATATAGGAACTGACCATTATTATTATGATGATTTTGAAAATGAGCGTAGTATAAGTGATATCGCGGAGCGCTCATATATGCCTGCATTAAATGCATTTCAAGAAATGATTCGTGATAATGGAAAATATTTTAAACTTGCATTTTCTATTTCTGGCGTAGGTTTAGAGCAGTTGGAGATGCATGCTCCTCAGGTAATAACCAAATTGCAAGAATTAAATGACACTGGGTGTGTAGAATTTCTCGCAGAACCATATTCGCATGGTTTGTCTTCTCTTGTCAACGAAGAGACATTTGCAGATGATGTTAAGAAACAGGCTGCAAAAATGCAGGAATATTTTGGTAAGAAACCTACTGTATTGCGTAACTCTTCTCTGATTTATACAGATTCTATTGGTGCACAAGCGGCAGCGATGGGATTCAAGGGAATGCTTACTGAAGGTGCAAAACATGTTTTGGGATGGAAGTCTCCACATTATGTTTATAATTGTCCGATGGCTCCAAATCTTAAACTGTTATTAAGAGATATTGAACTTAGTGATGATGTAAGTTTACGTTTTAATAACAGTGAATGGGATGGGTATCCTTTGTTTGCTGACAATTATATGGACCGAATTGCATCTCTTCCGGAAAATGAACAAATAATTAATATTTTTATGGAGCTTTCTGCTATAGGAATTGCTCAACCATTATCTTCAAATATACTTGAGTTTATAAAAGCATTGCCGGCATGTGCAAAAGCTAGAGGCATCAATTTCTCTACACCGACAGAAATTTGTTTAAAGATGAATAGTGTTGGTGATTTGGATGTTCCCGACACTTTATCTTGGGTAGACGAGGAGCGTGACGTAAGTTGTTGGCTCGGAAATCCGATGCAAAGAGAAGCATTCAACAAATTATATAGTGTTGCAGATCGTGTCAGGATAGCAAATGATCCGCGCATTAACCAGGATTGGGATTACTTACAGGCAAGTAATAATTTCCGATTTATGACAACCAAACCATCAAATGTTGGTTTAGATAGAGGTATCTATAGTTCTCCTTTTGATGCCTTTACAAATTACATGAATATATTAGGTGATTTCATGAATCGTGTGAATACGCTTTATCCAGAGGAGATAGACAATGAAGAACTTAATTCTTTACTTACAACCATAAAGAATCAAGGTGATGAAATCGAAATGAAGGATAAAGAAATTGTACGCCTAAAAGCTAAAGTTGAAAAGATGCAGGCTGCTGAAGAAAAATTAAAGGTGAAGATGGAAAAGGCAAAATCTGCAAAACCAGCAGCAAAGAGAACATCAACAAAAAGGGTCGCCTCGAAGACTCCTGATACTGAAAAATAATATTTGACAATTATATTATTGATGAATAAAGGATTGAGACTTGTCATTTAATTTGTGGCAAGTCTCAATTTTTCTATCATTGAGATACTATCTATTTTATAATATAAAACGTGTGCGGTGTCGTTTGGTTAGGATATAATTTATTGCATAATTTCAATTATTCCATATCTCATCGAAATTATATATAATGTTTTTCTAGAATTTAAAAACTTAAAATTATAGTCTAATATTTTATGTTATTTGATTTTTCGGATGATTTACAATTGTCTTTCTTTTTTCCTTTTGAACATGCATCACTAAGAGGACATCCTGTACATGGACCATTATTGTGTGTAAATGTTCGATATATTTTTATACCAATATATACGATGCCGGAGATGAGTATTATTGCTACTATGATAATCTGCATGTTGAAATTTCGACTGAAATAGATTATTGATTTTGAGATGCAAATTAGAAAAAGCTTACCACTGATATTGTTATAGAATTGTTAGAATCTTAATTTATCGACATTGATAAGCAGTTTAATCTTCTTTCTAAAAAGGACAAATGTGGTTTACTGAATTAAAACGTGTGTTTACTATTTCTTTTATTATATTTGCTTATGAGAAAATTAAATCTCTTCTTTTAGGCATGTATTTTTTCTTTATTCTTGTTTATAAAATCTTTCCAACTTCTATATGTATGGCTTGTAGTTGGGGCGTTAGACTGCAGGAAATGACAATATGCAGCAGCCAATGCATCTGTTGCATCCATAAATGGGGTCAATTCTTCTTCTTTTATATTTAATAAACGTTTGAGCATACCGGCAACTTGTTCTTTTGAGGCAAGCCCCTGTCCTGTTATTGCCATTTTAATTTTTAATGGGGCATATTCGTGTATTGGAATATCGTAGTGTATCGCTGCTGCAATAGCAACTCCTTGTGCTCTGCCAAGTTTGAGCATCGATTGTATGTTTTTACCGAAAAAAGGTGCTTCAATCGCCATTTCGTCAGGTAAAAATTCTTTTATAAGACTACTCACTCGGTCGAAGATGCGTCCTAGTCTTAGATATGGATCATGAATTTTTCTCATATCTATGACGCCCATAGCCATCATTGAAGCTTTGTTGCCATTAACTTTGAGTAACCCATATCCCATTATATTTGTTCCGGGGTCTATGCCTAATATAATCTTTTCCGGTTTAATTGTCATTACGTTGTTTAAATATTTATTTAAAATATGGGTTATATGTTATCTCGTCTTTGAGTGTTGTCTTGTCGCCATGCCCAGGAAGTATTATTGTTTCTGCAGGGAGAGACGAGGCAATTTTCTTTAAACTATTTATTATTTCATTATAACTACCAAATTCAAAGTCAGTCCTGCCTATACTCATTCTAAATAAGGTATCTCCAGAAAATGCTATAGATTCATCTTTACAATAAAACAATACGGAACCGGGCGTATGGCCTGGGGTTTGCAGTATGCTGAAACAATGTGTACCAAATGAAATTGTATCTGCTTCTTTTAAATATTTTTCAACTTCAGGGATTTCTTCGTTGTAAGTTAATCCGATAAAAGTATAGGCTTGTTCTTTTAATTTATGCATCAATATTTTATCATTAATGCATACTTCCGGTTTAAGCCCAAATTCTTTACATATAGCATAATTCCCAAAATTATGATCAATATGTGCATGTGTACAAAGCAGATGTTTTGGAATGAGTTGGTTGTCTCTTATATAATTTGTAATTTCCTTTTTCTCTTCTTCATAAAAAGCACCACAATCAATGATAACACATTCTTTGGTGTCATCGCTTACAATGTAACAGTTTTCTTGAAACATGTTACATACGATTCTTTGTATGTTCAGCATTGCATTTAATATAACTTAAAGTGGAACGTAAATAAGATATTTATTCTTAAACCATTCTTCATTAAACATTTTGCTTATATCTGTAACTTCTGCAATATGCTTAAACTTGCTTATTTCATTAGAGACGTCTCCTCCTTTGAGGCAGAATATGCCATTGGGCATAGAATTGCGGTGATTATTACTTATATTTTTCTTTATTATGCGTATTAAATCAGGCAATTGCATTACAGCCCTGCTAACGACAAAATCATATTTACCCTGCTCGTTTTCACCTCTTATTTGTTCAGCTTCACAGTTCTTCAGCCCGATAGCTTTCGAGACTTCATTTACAACTAATATTTTTTTACCTGTACCGTCTATTAATTTGAATTGAGTTTCAGGAAACATTATTGCAAGAGGAATACCAGGAAATCCGCCTCCGGTACCAAAATCTAATACTTTTGTTCCAGGTCTGAATTTTATCGCATTAGCTATTGCCAAGGAATGTAAAACATGATGTTCATATAAAGAATCAATGTCTTTTCTTGATATAACATTTATTTTATTGTTCCAGTCGTGATATAAATCATACAATGCTTCAAACTGCTGCTTTTGAGCATCTGTAAGTTTGCTGAAATATTTTAATATTGTCTCCATTAGGCATTATTTCTTCTTAAAAAGATTTTCCAATTCAGAATTACTAATATCAACTCTAATTTCTCCTGCTGCATGATATGCAATTTCGTCAGGCGAATAAATGAAAGTTATTCCATTATCATTAATTATAAAATTATCTGAAGGGTAAACATCTATACCCATAAAGATGCTTTTTTCGTTAAGTTCATTCAAATTTTTCACATTATATGTCTTACATAGATTTTTTACAATCAAATCATTCAGCTCAATTTCATAACCAGGTACAAAAAGGTCTTTTAATGAAACAATTTTACCGCTTTTTTTATCTATGTTCTTTGTTATTATAACAGAACTCCCATGAGCACCGCCACCATAACTATAAATGTTTGCTATATAGGTATAGTAATCTTCAGCTTCTTGGCTGACATATGTTTTGACAATATATTCACAATTGTATGAACTGCCATGAGTTTTGTCTGCTTTATATAAACTACCATAATCAACCTTATAATCATTCAGATACCTTGTCATAAAAGAATCTGCAGCTTCAGGTACAGATATTTTCTGTGGTGTTATAGAAAAGTAGTCAGGACACAATACTCCAGATCTTATAATAGAATCGTTTATATATTCAGCGTTTTTCCCTTTTGCATAAGTGAGACATAAACTGATATGGCATCGTGGACCTGCCGTATCTTCTGTAAGAAATACTGTAGAATCCATTTTGATACTGTCAAACATGATGCTGTCCGTTCCACTCTTATTGGAACTAGATGTGCCTCCGCATGAACAAATTATTGATAATACGGAAAAAACAAAGCATAAGGAAATTATTAATCTTCTCATTTTATCACTATTTAATTGCAAAATTAAATCAAACCAAGGAAAACCACAAATAATTTCTGTTTTATTTTATAAATTGATTAATTTTGCAGTCGTAAAATTATATTAGTTATGGCAAGTAAACAGATTCGTGCAGCACTTTTTGATTTAGATGGTGTTGTCTTTAATACAGAGGACCAGTATACTGTTTTCTGGGGCAGTCAGTGCCGTTTATATCATCCTGATAAACCTGGATTGGAATATACCATTAAAGGACAAACTCTTGTGCAAATATTTGATAAGTATTTTGCAGGAATGGAGAAAGAACAGTCTGAAATAGTAAAGCGACTCGATGAATTTGAGCATACAATGAAGTTCGAGTATGTAGACGGATTTATTGATTTTATCAAGGATCTTAAGGAGAATAATATAAAGACAGCGGTAGTTACCAGTTCTAATATAATGAAAATGAATTCAGTGTATGAGTCAAGACCAGAATTTAAATCATTATTTGATATTATACTTACTTCTGAGGATTTTGAGAGAAGCAAGCCAGATCCTGATTGTTATTTAAAAGGTGCAAAACACTTTGGTCTGTCACATGATGAATGTGTCGTTTTTGAAGATAGTTTTAACGGATTGAAATCGGGAAGGGCCGCACAAATGATGGTTGTCGGATTGGCTACAACAAATACAAAAGAGTCGATTTCTCCATATTCCGATTATGTCATATCTGATTTCAAAGGGCTTAATTATCAAAATTTATGCAAAATATTGTGTAACTTAATTTAAAAGCATTAATTTTGCAGCCAATTTTAAGATAGGGGTTTAATTGTAAATACTCAAAACATATCAAATAAAAGATAAATATGACAGGATATTTGGTTAACGACACCCGTAAGGTAACAACCCATCGTTTTATTGAGATGAAGCAGCGTGGAGAAAAAATATCTATGCTGACATCTTATGATTTTACGACAGCAAGCATTGTAGACGGAGCCGGTATTGATGGAATATTGATTGGTGACTCAGCTTCAAATGTTATGGCTGGTAACGGAACTACGTTGCCTATAACAATAGATCAGATGATTTATCATGCAAAATCTGTTGTACGCGGAGTTAGTCGTGCTTTAGTTGTATGCGACATGCCGTTCGGCAGTTATCAGGTTGACCGCAAGGAAGGCATAAAGAATGCTATCCGCATAATGAAGGAAAGCGGATGCGATGCTTTAAAGCTTGAAGGTGGTGCTGAAATTATAGACACGATAAAAGGTATACTTGATGCCGGAATTCCTGTAATGGGCCATCTCGGTCTGACACCACAGAGCATCAACAAGTTTGGCACTTATGCTGTACGTGCTAAAGATGATGCAGAGGCTAATAAATTGCTTTCAGATGCCAAGTTGCTTTCTGAGGCAGGGTGTTTTGCCTTGGTTCTTGAAAAGGTTCCATCTGTTTTAGCTACAGAAGTTTCAAAGGAAATTCATATACCTACAATTGGTATTGGTGCAGGAAATGGCACTGACGGTCAGATTCTTGTTGTTGATGACATGTTAGGTAAAACAAAAGGATTTAATCCTCGTTTCTTACGTAGATATGCAGATCTTAATAGCATCATGACTGATGCAATAGGACAATACATCACTGACGTGAAAGATTGCTCCTTCCCGAATGAAAACGAATCTTATTAATGTACACACAAAATACTCCAGTACATGTAAAGCTTTGGCATAAGGATTTTTGGCTAATGGCGGTAGCCAATTTGTTATTGACAGTTGCCGTTTATATCCAAATACCCTTATTGCCAATATGGATGATAAAGGATGCCGGATTTTCGCCTGGTGTAGTAGCTGTATCATTAGGAATATTTGGCCTGGGAGTTTTTTCTCTTGGCTTTTTTTGTTCCTATCTTGTGCAGAAGTATCGCAGAAATCTTGTATGTATCAGATCGATTTGGGTATTGGTCATATGTTTTTGCGCACTTTACTACATACAGCGTGGGCATGTATTTCAGATAGAGGGATACATACTGATTCCTGTACTTCGGTTTATTCAGGGAGCCGCCTTTGGCTTAGCTCAGATGGTATTGTCCAGTACATTAATAATTGATACATGCGAGTCTTTCCAACGTACAGAAGCAAATCATTCTTCTGCTTGGTTTTCCAGATTGGCATTATCTGTCGGACCATTAATATCGATATTACTCATGCCAATGTTGAGCGTTAGCACTATTACTTTAATTTCTGCTGTATTGTGCTTATTGTCAACGTTTTTGATATTATCGGTGAAGTTTCCGTTCAGAGCACCTGAAGATGTGATATGTAAGGTTTCATTAGATAGATTCTTTCTCCCTCAAGGCAAATGGCTGTTTCTAAATCTTTCATTGGTTGCCGTTGTCGTAGGGTTGTTTCTATCCGCAGAACATACGTCCACTTTTTACGCCATGCTGATGGCGGGATTTATTCTTGCTATGTTGTCGCAGCGTTTTGTGTTCGTAAATGCAGAATTAAAGAGTGAGGTTGTCACTGGAATATTGCTGATGATGGCAGCGTGCCTGATGTATTTTTCGGGTGACAGGAATGCGATTAATTTAATTTCACCAACATTGTTGGGATGTGGAATTGGCATAATTGGAGCACGTTTTCTTTTGTTCTTTCTGAAGTTAAGCCTTCATTGTCAGCGTGGAACGTCGCAAAGCACGTTTTTCTTGTCATGGGAATTTGGTATTTCCTTAGGAATATTTTTGGGATATTATTTTTTCTATAATGACATTAGTGCTATGTACATTGTGGCATTGACAATATTGTGTATGGCCATGCTGATGTATCTGCTGTTTACGCATACTTGGTATATTAAAAATAAGAACAGATAAGGAATATAAACTTTCGTGCATATTTAGATAGTTTTATTCTGAATGTGCCAGAAAAGAATAATGGCGGGGAATATAGACTTTGTTCTGCTTTCCGTCATTATTCTTTTTTTAAAGCCATTTGGTCAAAAAAAATATAATAATATTTGTTGATTTAAAAATATGTTCGTATATTTGCGAACAATATTTGATTATATGGATGAAAAAAGGGATTATACAATAAAGCAGGAAAGACTTGCCAGATTTGCAAAAGCATTGGGCCATCCGGCACGTATTGCCATAATGAATTTCTTGGCAAAGCAAAAAACTTGCTATTTTGGTGACATTAATGAAGAGCTTCCTATTGCAAAGGCTACTGTTTCTCAGCATCTAAAGGAACTTAAAGATGCCGGTCTGATACAGGGTGAGGTAGAGGCTCCTAAAGTGAAATATTGTATTAATAATGAGAATTGGAATTTGGCTAAAGCCTTATTCTCAGAATTCTTTGGGCAATGCATATGTAAAGCAGGAGGGTGTTGCGACTGACAACCTTCTCTTTTTATGTCTTATGTTCGTTGTTTTGCGAATAACGTTTAACTAATAAATATTGTAAAATGGAAATTAAAGTTTTAGGTACTGGATGTGCAAATTGTAGAGCACTTTATTCTGCGGTAGAGCAGGTTGTTAATGAGTTAGGCTTAAAAGCTGATTTAGTGAAAGAGGAGGATTTGATGAAAATAATGGAATATAACGTCATGAGTCTTCCTGCTTTGGTTGTTGATGGAAAAGTTGTAGCCAAAGGACGTATAACTAAAGATGAGATACGCACAATTTTGACAAAATAAGAATATTGAAATTATGAAGAAATTCGTGTTGCTTTCATTATTGTGCATGTTCTTGTCTACAGGATGGGCTTTTGCACAAACCGGCAAGTATGTTGAGGTTATTTATTTTCATGGCAAACAGCGATGTCCGACATGTAGAGCTATTGAAAAATACACCAAAGAAGTTGTGTATAACGATTTTGCCAAGTTTGTCAAGAGCGGCAAAGTACGTTTCAAAGAGGTTGATATTTCTACACCACAAGGCGAAAAGATAGCCGATAAATATCGTGTCAGCTGGTCTTCGTTATATGTAAACGGATGGAATAACGGAAAAGAAAAAAGGAACGACCTGACACGTATGGGTTTTAAGTATGCCAGAAATAATACGGCACAATTTAAAACCGAGCTTAAGAAAAAGATTAATCAGTTGTTGAAATAGCATTTACGTATGGAATACTTGCAAAGCTTGCTTGATAGCAGCGAGATACCTGTTGTTACAGCATTTTTGCTTGGGCTGCTTACAGCTGTAAGTCCTTGCCCTCTTGCAACCAATATTACTGCAATAGGTTTTATCAGTAAAAATCTTGACAGCCGTAATCGCATATTCTTGAATGGTTTGTTATACACAGCCGGCCGTATGATTGCGTATTCCGTCCTTGGCGCAATACTTATAGTGTTGCTTAGGCGTGGAGCCGACATGTTTTTTATACAAAAAGGTGTTAGCGAGTGGGGCGAGCTGCTTCTTGCTCCAGCATTGGTTCTAATCGGCTTGTTTATGCTTTTTAGCGACAAACTTCATTTGCCGAAATTTGGCTTCAGTGCCTCGGAAAGGACTGAAAGGCTGAAAGGAGCATGGGGCAGCCTTCTTCTTGGGATATTATTTGCTATGGCATTTTGTCCTACAAGTGGACTGTTTTATTTTGGTATGCTTATTCCTATGGCTGCTATGGAAGGTGAGGGCTATTTCCTGCCCGTTGTCTATGCCCTGGCTACAGGCTTGCCGGTCATGCTGGCGGCATGGGTATTAGCCTATAGTGTGTCCGGAATAGGAAAATTCTATAATAAAATGCAAGTCTTTCAGAAATGGTTCAGCCGTATAGTTGCAGTTGTGTTTATATTTGTCGGAATATATTATGGCTTGATGATGTATAATTTGATATGAAAATTTTGATATTGTGTACCGGAAACAGTTGCCGGAGTCAAATTGCGCATGGTTTCTTACAGTCGTTTGACGATAGTCTTTATGTACGTTCAGCCGGAACAAAGCCGGCTGAACAGGTAAACTCGAAAGCTGTGGCCGTAATGAAAGAGGCCGGAGTTGACATAAGTAGTCATATTCCTGTGAATGTGATGGAATATCTTGATGAGTATTGGGATTACGTCATAACAGTATGTTCCGATGCCGATGCAACATGTCCGGCATTTAAAGGCAGGGTGGGCAAGAGGCTGCATATCGGTTTTGATGATCCTTCAAGATTGTCGGGTGACGTAAATTTTATTATGACGGAATTTAGGAGAGTGCGCGACGATATTAAAAATGCCTTTGCCAGATTTTATCTGACAGAAATAAAAAAAGCGGAACAGCCCCGCTACGTGTGTGAATAGTATTTTTTTATATTTTCTGTTCGTATTTTTACAAACATAAAAGATGTGATATTATGATACAAAGTTTTGCAGATTGGCTTGTGTATGATGTGTTTGGTCTTAATGCAGGTACGGCGTTGGGATCGTCAGTTAATTTCTTTTTTTATGATACGATTAAAATATTGCTGCTGTTGCTTCTGATTAGTATAATCATGGGCATTATTAATGCATATTTTCCAATAGAGCGTCTGCGCGAATATCTGGTTTCGCGTAAGTTATATGGCTTGCAGTATTTTTTCGCTTCGCTGTTTGGTGCAATAACACCATTCTGTTCCTGTTCGTCAATACCATTGTTTATAGGCTTCGTAAAGGGCGGAATACCATTGGGAGTTACTTTTGCATATCTTATAACCTCACCATTGGTAAATGAGGTGGCTGTAGCAATGTTTATCGGAACATTTGGCATAAGGATAACTGCCATATATGTAATAAGCGGCATTTTACTTGGAATGATTGGCGGTTACATTCTGGGAAAAATGAGATTGGAGCGTTATCTGAGCGATTGGGTAAGGCAGATTCAACTTAATTCCATCGCCGGTTCTAATGCATGGGAACGAGATAATACTCCGTTCATGCAGCGTTTGCCGATAATAGTAAAAGAATCGTTAGGTATAGTTAAGGGTGTGTTGCTTTATGTGGTAATAGGTATTGGCATTGGGGCTTTCATGCATGGTTATGTACCAGAAGGCTTTTTTGAACAGTATATGTCAGAGACAAACTGGTTTGCTGTTCCTCTTTCTGTTCTGTTTGCAGTTCCCATGTATGCCAATGCAGCAGGAATAGTGCCTGTTATTGAGGTGTTTGTGGCAAAAGGCATTCCTGTGGGCACGGCTCTTGCTTTTATGATGGCAGTTGTGGGCTTGTCTTTGCCGGAAGCAACACTTCTTAAAAAAGTTATGACATGGCGTCTCATCGGCATTTTCTTTGGGACAATAACGTTATTTATAATTATCTCCGGTTACTTGTTCAACATCATCTTGTGATATCTTGTTACAAATTAGGCTGTCCAGTTCAGGGCGTATGATGTTGAATGGTCATATGCGGTTGTTCGTAAATAGGACAATTGTTAATAGCGTAAGTAGTAAAAAGTTTTGTCATTATTTTTTTCTGTTCTAGAAAAAATGTTCCGTGTTATTCTTAATAAAAGCCGTAATGTAAAGCGGCTTTTATTGAGTTTTATGTCCTTTTTCACTGATTTTACTTTGAAAAATCAGTCGTTTTTTACTTAAAATGTGCTGAGTTTTGTTGCAAAATACATTCTTTTATTATGTAAAAGATGACCTTTTATCTTGTAAAAGGCCGTTAATGACGATGGTATTGTCATTGATGCAAAATACAGAATTATATAATACATTGATTTTCAGATGATTACGAATAAGTGGTGTTTTGCCTAAAATTTTGATGTTTTAGTCGTATTTGCTTTGAGCATGGCTATTCTGAGCGCTTTAAATGAAAATAGAATAAATTTAACAGTTCCGTAATAGTACAATTTGACGAAAAGTCAGTCGAATATTTAGGGTGGTTGAAACATCCTTGTTTTATGTTATTCTGCTTTGTTTTTTGTTACATTGCAATAGCTTATAAAAAATAATGTTTAAATTTGTAATTACATTATGAAAACCATTTACAAGTAGATATATTTTAATAATACCAATATAAATATGGACAAATTAATGAGCATTCCTGAGTTGACATTGAAATGCGAGGAAATCAGAAAACGTTTGTTAGAGGTCGTATATAAAGCCAAAGCCGGTCATATCGGCGGCGATCTCTCGTCTTTGAATGTATTGACAGCATTGTATATGCGTGTCATGAACGTAAACCCTGAGAATCCGAAAATGGAAGGGCGCGACCGTTTCATTATGAGCAAGGGTCACTGTGTGGAAGCACTTTATTGTGTGCTCGAGGCAAAAGGTTTCATAACAAAAGAACTTGTCGACACTTATGGTGATTATCTGTCTGTGTTGGCAGGTCATCCTACGGTTGAAGTCCCGGGTATAGAATTTAACAGCGGTGCATTAGGTCACGGTCTTTCAATTGGTGTAGGTTGTGCCATTGCCGCAAAAATGGATAAGAAGCCTTATCGTACATTTGTACTTATGGGCGACGGCGAGCAGGGCGAAGGCTCAATATATGAGGCAGCCATGGCCGGAAGCAATTATAAGTTGGATAATCTTGTTGCAATGATAGACCGAAACGGCTTGCAGATAAGTGACACAACTGAGAATGTGATGAAACTTGAGTCTCTTAACGAGCGCTGGAAGGCTTTCGGATGGGATGTATATGATGTTGACGGCAACGATATTGAGGCTATTGTTAACTGCCTTGAATCGATAGATTATAACAACGGAAAGCCTCACATGGTTGTGCTTCATACAACAAAGGGCTTCCACGTTTCATACATGGAAAATGTGCTGAAATGGCATCATGGCGTGCCTACGGCAGAGGAGTATGAGAAAGCTATCGCTGAGATTACTAACCGTATTGAAGAACTTAAAAAGAATTGTTAACAATGGAAATAAAAAGTGTTGCTTGCCGTAAAAGTTTTACCGATGCACTGGTTGAACTTGGTAAAAAAGATAAGAATATTGTAGCCGTAACGACCGATGCCCGTGGCTCGGTTACTCTGACTGACTTTGCAAAAGAATTGCCTGAGCAGTTTGTTGAGTGCGGTATTGCAGAGCAGGATGCTGTAGGCATTTCTGCCGGTTTGGCTTCATGCGGAAAAAAAGTGTTCGTATGTGGTCCTGCATGCTTTTATGTAGCACGCAGTCTTGAGCAGGTAAAGGTTGACGTGGCTTATTCAGGCCAACCGGTTAAGATCCTGGGCGTAAGTGGTGGCGTTGCATATGGAGCTTTGGGCGCCACTCATCATAGTTTGCATGATATTGCTGTGCTGCGCACATTCCCCGGCATGCAGGTTGTACTTCCTTGCGATGCACGACAGACACGTAAACTTGTTGAGCAGCTTGTAGATTATCCTCATCCTGTTTATGTTCGCGTTGGCCGTAATGCTGTTCCTGATGTTTATGAAAATAATAATTTTGATTATCAGATTGGAAAATCTATACAGCTTCAGGATGGTAAGGACCTGACAATTATTGCTACTGGTGAAACAGTTTGGCATGCTCTTCAGGCCGGAAAGCGCCTTGCAGAGGAGGGTATAAGCACTCGTGTCATCGACATGCATACTCTTAAACCTGCTGATACTGAGGCTATAGTTAAGGCTGCACACGAGACTGGACGAATAATGACAGTAGAAGAGCACAGCATGTATGGTGGCTTGGGAGCAATTGTTGCAGAAACAGTGAGTCAGAATTGCCCTGTTCCTATGCGTATACTCGGTATTCCTGACGAAAACGCTATTCATGGCAAGCCATTGGAGATATTCCATTATTATAAGTTAGATGCTGAAGGCATTTATGCTACAGCTAAAGACTTTTTGAAGTAAAAGCCTTTAGTAACTTATAGAAGGTTTTGAAATGAGATATATTATAACCGTTGATCAAAGTACGTCAGCCACAAAGGCAGTGCTCTTTAACGAGCATTGCCAGTTGGTCTGTCGTAAGAATGTTGCCCATAAGCAATATTATCCTCAGCCGGGATGGGTTGAGCATGATGCAGAGGAGATATATAATAATATGGTCGAGGCCATACGTGAGGTGGTTAAGACTGTAGATGATGCCGAAGCATCTTATTCTTTGGCAATTACAAACCAGCGTGAAACGGCTGTGGTTTGGAACCGTTTTACTGGTAAGCCGGTATACAATGCCGTGGTTTGGCAGTGTCAGCGTGGAGCCGCTATATGCAATGAATTGAGAGAGCGTGGATATACAGACCTGATTCGTGAGCGTAGCGGAC
Organism: Xylanibacter rarus; assembly: GCF_001275135.1. GTDB lineage: Bacteria > Bacteroidota > Bacteroidia > Bacteroidales > Bacteroidaceae > Prevotella > Prevotella rara. The sequence continues at coordinate 61,116 of NZ_LFQU01000016.1, forward strand.
TGCTCATTGACCCATATTTTGCCGCTAGTGGTGTCAAATGGATATTGGATAATGTTCAGGGAGCACGTCAGGCTGCAGATAATGGAGAACTTCTGATGGGTACGATTGACACATGGCTTGTGTGGAAACTGACAGGTGGCAAGGAGCATGTGACAGACTATACCAATGCGTCGCGTACTATGTTGTTTAATATCCATACATTAGACTGGGATGATGAACTCCTCAACTTGCTGACAATACCCCGCAATATGATGGCAAAGCCTATGCCTTGCGATTCTGTGTTCGGTGAAACAACTGTAGAGGGAGTTTTTGATGAGCCTATTGTTATTGCCGGTATGCTTGGCGATTCACATGGTGCTTTGGCTGGTCAGATGTGTTTTGAGGCTGGTATGGGTAAAGCAACATATGGAACAGGTTCGTCTGTTATGGTGAATATCGGCGAAAACGCTGTGGCTGCTCCCGAAGGTCTCGTAACTTCAGTTGGCTTTGCTGCAAAAGGCAAGATTTTCTATGCTTTTGAAGGAAATATTCATTGTACGGGTGCGACAATCAAATGGATGACTGACAACCTGCATCTTATTGAAAGTCCTGCGGAGATAGAGAAGTTTGCTCTTGAAGTTCCGGATAACGGAGGAGTTTATATGGTACCGGCATTTGCAGGTCTCGGTGCTCCGTGGTGGAACTCTCAGGCAAAGGCTATGATATGTGGAATGACTTTGGCTACAGAGAAAGGACATATCTGTAGGGCTGCATTGGAGGCAATAGCCTATCAAATAAAAGATTTGATTGACCTGATGACAAAACAAGCCGGAATAACTTTAAAGGAGCTGCGTGTGGACGGAGGACCAACAAAGAATCAACTTTTGATGCAATTTCAGGCAGATATGCTTGATGCATGCATCAATCGCTCTGATATAGAAGAGGCATCTGCAATGGGAGCTATGATTATGAATGGTCTGGCACGCAAGGTTTGGAAGGATATGGATGAGGTGGCTGCATTGCGCACATCTGACAATCGTATATTCCCGACCATGTCACGTGACGAACGTGAACGCCTTTATGCAGGTTGGACAGAGGCCATACATACTGTTAATAGATAATAAATCATAAATAATAAAGACGAAAACACTATGAAGAAACAAGCTAAAACAGGAAAGGAAACGTTTGGACTGATTATCGGTACCCGTGCGTATTTCAACTCAGAGTTGGCTGTTGATGTACGTAAGACGTTGTTGGAAGAGTTAGATAAAGCCGGATACGGCTATGTTATATTGGATGAGCAGGACACTCCTACCGGTGGTTCTATGGAGACGGTTGAAGACGGCAAAAAATGTGCTGCGCTGTTCCGTGCTAACCGTGATGACATCGACGGAATAATTGTGTCTCTGCCTAACTTTGGCTTTGAAGTAGGAATAATCAATGCTATCAGTCGCGCAGAGTTGCATGTACCTGTTCTGGTGCAGGCTTGCGACGACCAAAACGACAAAGTTGATCTTGATAGCCGCCGTGATGCCTTCTGTGGAAAGATATCTGTTTGTAACAACCTGTATCAGTATGGAATACCGTTTACAGACACAACATTCCATACCTATTCTATACACAGCGACCTGCTGATGAAGGATATCAACAAGTTTGCTGCCATCTGCCGTGTTGTACGTAAACTTACTCATGCACGTATAGGCCAGATTGGTACACGTCCACTCGGATTTAACACATGTCGTGCAAGTGAGAAACTTCTCCAGGCAAGTGGTATAACTGTTGTGCCTGTAGACCTCAGTGAGATTCTTTTCAATGCAAGAAAAATAGATAATGAAGCATCTGCTTTGAAGGCAAAAATGGAGGAGATAAGCCATTATGCAAAGGTACCAGAGGCTTATCAGGAAAAGTTGGCATTACAGGCTAAGTTCGGATTGGCAGTAGAAGAATGGATACAGACTAATGAGGTTGATGCAGCTGCAATTCAGTGTTGGGATTCTCTTGAGCAGAACTATGGATGCGCAGCATGCGTTACAATGAGTATGCTTGGCGAAAAGCTTATTCCTTGTGCTTGTGAAACTGATATCGCCGGAGCGGTGTCTATGTATGCTCTGAGTCTTGCTTCAGGCAAACCGGCTGCATTGCTAGATTGGAATAACAACTTTGCTGAAGACCGTAATAAATGTGTATGTACTCACTGTGGAAACTTCCCGAAGAGTTTTGTTAATAACGACCTTAAGCTTGGACCGCTTGGCGTTCTTGGCAGAACCTTGGGTAAGGTTAATACATTCGGTGCTGTGTATGGAAAATGCACTGAAGGAGATTTTACATACTTCCGCATCTCTACGGATGATACGCTCGGCTGTATAAAGAGTTATCTCGGAAAGGGAGAGCTTACAAATGATCCATATGGTATGGATGGATGTATAGCTGTCACCAAAGTGAACAATTTGCAGAAACTTATGAAGTTTATTTGCAAGAACGGCTTTGAACATCATGTGGCAATGGTTCGCACTGATGTAGTAGATATATTGAGTGAGGCCGTAGAAAATTATCTTGGTTGGGATATTTATGTTCATGAATAAATAATAAAAGTCTTGCTGTTATTTATAACTGCAAGACTTTTGTTTAGTTGCCTAACTTTGCTGTCTTCTTTGATGGCCAAGTTAGGTTTCCTTTTCTCTATCAATTGATTTTTGGTAGAATTTATATAGACATTTTCTTTATTATAGAGAAAACATAAAGATACTTATAAGGTATGAATATTTAGATTATGGAAGACATAAAATCCGTTTTGTGTTAAAATATATGTATTAAACTTGCATAATGATTCTATTTCTTTATGAAAGAAATAGTTTTTCATATAAAAATATTTACCAATAATTTTCATTTATAGTGTGGATTGTGTATATTTGCATAATGAAAATATAAGATAAAAATACTTTCTGTGTTTATTGTCTTGTATGTTTGTAAAAATACTATGAAATGAAATAAATATTAATAATTTAAAAAGTAGATATTATATGTTTGAAGGACAGCCTAAAGGGCTTTATGCGTTAGCGCTTGCAAATACGGGCGAACGCTTCGGTTATTACACAATGCTTGCAATTTTTACATTATTCTTGCAGGCTAAGTTTGGCTTTACAGCCACAGTTACATCCAATATCTTTGCCGGATTCTTGGCATTGGTCTATTTCCTCCCGGTTGTAGGCGGTATATTGGCTGATAAATTTGGTTTCGGTAAGATGGTGACATCCGGAATCGTAGTTATGTTTATCGGCTATATATGTCTGGCGATACCTACTGGCAATAATGCTGTAGGAATTGCTGCCATGGTAGGATCTTTATTCCTGATAGCCCTAGGTACCGGTCTTTTTAAAGGCAACTTGCAGGTAATGGTTGGTAATCTTTATGATGATCCAAAGTATTCTGCAAAACGTGATACAGCCTTCTCAATATTCTATATGGCAATTAATATTGGTGCACTTTTTGCACCTACAGCTGCTGAGAAGATCACAGACTGGTATATGAAAACCCATAATTATGTTTATAATGGTGATATTCCTGCCCTTGCACATCAGTATCTTGATGGTACTCTTTCTGGAGAGGCTTTGACGAAGTTTATATCTTTGGCATCTTCTCAGAATGTTGCAACTGACGCTTCTTCTCTTACAAATTTTGCAAACGACTACATCAACGTGCTTTCACAGTCATATCACATGGGATTTGCTGTAGCATGTGTATCATTGATTATTTCTATGCTTATTTATGTTTTAGGCCGTAAGACATTTAAGCATGCAGATGTGAATGTTAAGCAGGAAGCAGAAAATAACGGCGAATCTTCAGTTCATGTTCAAGAACTTACTCCTGCAGAGACAAAGTCACGTGTCGTAGCTCTTTGCTTAGTGTTTGCTGTTGTGATTTTCTTCTGGATGGCATTCCATCAGAATGGTCTTACACTTACGTTCTTTGCGCGTGACTATACGGCTGCAACAGCCACAGGACTTACACGTATTGGCTTTGACGTATGGAATCTGGTACTCATTGCAATAGCTGTTTACGGAATATTTGCTATATTCCAGTCAAAGGAATCAAAAGGTAAAATCATTTCTACAATTGTTACTATAGTTTCACTTGTTGTGTTGTACTTTAATTACAACGCAATGGACGAGTCTATAAGTATTCTTCCTCAGAAGTTCCAGCAGTTTAATCCCTTCTTCGTTGTTGCACTTACTCCTGTTTCTATGGCTGTATTCAGCTATTTGGCTAATAAGGGCAAGGAACCTTCTGCACCGCGTAAAATAGGTATAGGTATGTTTATCGCTGCTGTTGGTTTCATGATCATGGTTCTTGGTTCATTTGGACTTCCTGTTCCAGATGCACTTGCATCAACTACGGGTGATTATCGTGTAACTCCAAACCTCCTAATCGGCACATATCTTGTTCTTACATTTGCCGAGTTGTTCCTTTCTCCGATGGGTATCTCTTTTGTATCAAAGGTTGCTCCTCCAAAGTATAAGGGACTTATGATGGGCGGATGGTTTGCAGCAACAGCCATTGGTAACTATTTAGTTTCTATTATCGGTATGCTATGGGGCAGTCTGCCATTGTGGATCTTGTGGGGTATTCTTGTTGTACTCTGTTTAATATCTGCAGTGTTTATCTTCTCTATAATGAAGCGTTTGGAGAAGGTATGCTAATGCCTGAAAATAATTATATCAAATAGATAACAACCGGATAGCATATAAAAGAAGCTATCCGGTTGTCGTATTTTTTGAACTAATCTATTTTTTACTATAAGTTTTTATTATGAGGATAATTTTATATGCATTCTTATTTGTGCTTTTGGGCTTTCAAAAAATATCTGCTGACACTTTTCGTTGTATAGAATCAGAGCGGATTAACAAGCGTGATTCGTTATTGTCCATTATTACAGGAGCAAAAATTTCAGACAATATAATTAGTATCACAGATTTTGGGGCCATTGGAGATGGGGTTAGGAATGATAAGCCGGCTTTTGACAAAGCAATGCAAAGTGCAGCGAAGCAGGGTGGGGCTCATATTATAGTGCCCCCTGGAACATTCCTGCTTAAAGGACCCATACATTTTGTGAGTAATGTTTGTCTTGAACTAATGGATGGGGCTATTATAAAATTTGATTCTAATCCTAAATATTATCTTCCTCTTGTTAAAACAAGTTGGGAAGGCACATTCTTATATAATTACAGTCCGTTTATTTATGGATATAATCTTCATGATATATCAATCATTGGCAAAGGAAAAATAGATGGCAATGCCTCTTCAACGTTTGCAACATGGAAGTCAAAGCAGAAGGAAGGGCAGGCTCTCAGCCGTAAAATGAATCATGAAGAGATTCCCATTGAATTGCGTCGTTTTGGAAACGGTTTTTGGTTAAGACCACAGCTTATACAATTCTACAATTGTAAAAATATAACCTTATCTGATGTGTTTATAACTAATTCGCCTTTTTGGTGTATTCATTTACTTAAGAGCGAGAATGTCATATGCTGTTCCCTTCGTTACGATGCAAAACTTGTGAATAATGATGGTATCGATCCTGAGTGTTCACGAAATATTTTGATAGAGAATATTGAGTTTAATAATGGTGATGACAATATTGCAATAAAAAGTGGACGAGACAATGACGGATGGGCATCAACTATGCCTTCTGAAAACATTATTATACGTAATTGCCGTTTTAAAGGTTTGCATGCTGTAGTGCTTGGCAGCGAAATGTCTTCAGGAGTTCAAAATATTTTTGTCGAGAATTGCACATATGGTGGTTATTGTAAACGTGGAATATATATTAAGACCAATCCTGATCGTGGTGGATTTATCAAAAATCTATATGTGAAGAATTGTAGGTTTGATGAAGTAGAAGACTTGTTCTATGTTACAAGTATGTATGCTGGCGAAGGACTTAATAATATTCATTATACAGATGTAAAGAATATTTATGTTGACAGTCTTTTTTGCCGTAAAGTAAGAAAGGCAGGACTAGTATTACAGGGTACGTCTCAGAAACCGATGTCAGATGTTATTTTTAGCAATGTTGAAATTCAAGAGGTGGATAATGCTGTAAGTTTTGACAATACGTTGAACGTTGAGATGCGAAGTTGCCATATTGGTGGACGTGTTGGTGTACCGTCTCAGGCTTCATCTGCAGATAAACTATTTGTGAAATAGTGATAATTATGTGTCATGCAAACATTGCAATCAGCATGTATAAAGTAAAATCATGATAAGATAAATACATTATAACAAAGAGGGCGTCTTAAAAAAGAAAGACACCCTCTTTGGCGTTTGGTAGTAATCTGCTTATAGTCAGAAGCTATAATGCTGCATCATGAAGAATTTCTTCAAGCGTTGGATGAGTATGAATTATATCAACTAAGTTTTCTGTTGTTCCGTTGAAATTCATAATAGCCGTTGCTTCCTGAATCAAATCAGCAGCATGAGCCCCATATGCATGGCATCCGATAATCTTATTATCTTGATCTGTTATCAACTTTACCATGCCTTCGCTTTCATCCATAGCCAGAGCTTTACCATTAGAACGATAAAATCCTTTACGGGTATTATATTCAATACCCATTGAGTCACATTGGTCAGAAGTTAAACCAACTCCTGCAACTTCAGGATTAGTGAACACAGCTGCGGGCATAATTTCCATGCGTATAGCATCTTTCTTTCCGCAAATATGATTTACTGCCCTCATGCCTTGAGCAGTGGCAGCATGTGCAAGCATTGCACGTCCGTTAACATCACCAATAGCATATATTCCACATATGTTGGTTTGCATATTGTCATCAACTTTGATTCCCTTGTTATCATAGTTGATATCTGTATTTTCAAGCCCAAGTCCTTCTATGTTTGGTTTGCGGCCTGTCGCAACAAGTACAATATCGGCTTCAACTTCTTGAGGTCTGTTTTTCTTGTCAAAGCATACTATTAACTTATTGTTATTTTTATGTATGCTTTTTACAGCAGACTGCATATTAAAGTTAATTCCGCGGCGCTCCATAACTTTGCGCATGCGTTTTGCTATATCAGAGTCAATTGCGGGGAGACATTCTTTTAGAAACTCAATGACAGTAACATCGCTTCCAAACGTTTTAAACACTGAAGCGAACTCCATCCCTATTACTCCTGCTCCAATTATGCATAAATGTTTTGGAAGCTTTTCCAAATTAAGAAGTTCTGTTGACGTAACAACTCCTTCTTCGTCAATGCCTTCGATTGGAGGTAATTTTGATTCCGAACCGGTTGCAATTATAATGTTATCAGCTGTATATTCTTCACCGCCTGCAATAATAGTCTTAGAATCTTTAAATGAAGCACGTTCTTTTATAAATGTTATGCCAGGAGATTTCATAAGTCCCTCAACTCCTTCACGGAGTTGGGCGGTTACTTGTTCTTTGCGAGTCATGGCTTTGTTGAAATCAACTTCTGGTCGTGAACCTGTCATTGTTGCAACTGCTTCTATCATGTCTGCTTCATGGCATAGTGTTTTTGTTGGTATACATCCTCTGTTAAGACATGTTCCACCTGCTTGTCTGTCTTCAAAAATTATTGTATTGAGGCCATTTTTTGCTGCATGGCATGCAGTGTTATATCCACCGGGCCCACTACCAATTATAATAAGGTCTGTTTTCATTTATTAGTATTTTCTTTAATTATATTGTATAAAGATATTCTTCTTTAAAACATTTTTATGGGATAAAAGTAAGTCTTGCCGGCTTCGTGTATTTCAGAAATCGACAAGACTTACTGCCAAAATAGTCTGTAAAGAGATTATCCTTTATATCTCAACACAGGTTGTTTGGCTGCCAACACATCATCTACACGTCCTATTGGGGTGTTGTGAGGTGCAGTTTTAACAAGTTCAGGATTATCTTTTGCCTCTTGGGCTATTATACGCATAATGTTGATAAATTCGTCTATAGTTTCCTTGCTTTCCGTTTCAGTCGGTTCAATCATCATTGCTTCATGGAATAGCAGAGGGAAGTAAATTGTCGGAGCATGGAATCCATAGTCCAACAAACGCTTGGCAACATCCATAGTGGTCACACCTGTCGATTTGTCTTTGAGTCCGTTGAACACAAATTCATGTTTGCAAATAGAGGCAATCGGTAGGTCGTATACATCTTTTAGACGTTCTTTAATATAGTTAGCATTAAGTGTTGCTAATGGACCTGCCATCTTTATATTCTCTTTTCCTAATGACAGAATATATGAATAAGCCTTTACCGCAACACCAAAGTTTCCTAGGTATGCTCCTACATGAATATCACCTTCACCTTGAGTCTGAACTTTGTAGGTGTCACCTTCTTTGACTACTTTAGGGCAGGGGAGTAGATGTTCCATCCCTTTTCTTACGCCTACAGGACCACAGCCGGGACCGCCACCTCCATGAGGCGTTGAGAATGTTTTATGAAGATTTATGTGCATTACATCGAAACCCATGTCACCAGGACGGCATACACCGAGCATTGGATTAAGGTTTGCACCATCATAATACATTAGTCCACCGCATTCATGAACTAGCTTAGCTATTTCCGGAATTTCTTTTTCAAACAATCCTAATGTATTAGGATTTGTCATCATCATTGCAGCGACTGTATCATCAAGCAGTCCGCGAAGATCGTTTACGTCAACAATTCCTTCTGCTGTACTTTTTACCTCAACAATCTCAAGTCCACATACTGCAGCAGAAGCAGGATTTGTTCCGTGAGCAGAGTCAGGTATGATTACTTTTACACGTTTGTGGTCGCCTCGGCTCTCATGCCATGCACGAATAATCATAAGACCGGTCAACTCTCCGTGTGCACCTGCAAAAGGATTCAATGTAAACTCTTCAAGGCCTGTTATTGCAGCAAGTGATTTTTGTAGGTTATAATAAACCTCCAATGCACCTTGGCATGTATTTTCTGGTTGCTGTGGATGCAAAGCTGTAAATGCGTCTGCTGCAGCCATTTCTTCATTTATTGAAGGGTTATATTTCATGGTACAGCTTCCTAAGGGATAGAAGCCGTTGTTAACACCAAAGTTGTTTCCGCTAAGATTTGTATAATGACGTACAACTGTAAGTTCATCACATTCAGGAAGCATGGCATCTTTGCTTCTTTTCATTTCTGCGGGCAGAGTATAATTGCCGAATTTATTTTCTGGCATCGAGTAGCCCTTTCTTCCGGGGTGAGATAACTCGAATATTAATTTGCCATATAATTTGTTATTCATGATTGTGCTTTTTCAGATTGTTAAAATAACGGTTACATGTTTATTTGCATAGATCAACTAATTTGTCTATTTCTTCTTTAGTGCGGTTCTCTGTTACTGCAAACATTATTGTGTCATCTGCTACTTTTATACCGCCCAGAATACCATTGTCCATTAGTTTTTTCTGCAGCTCGTCTACGTTCCCGTCATATTTGACGCAGAATTCATTAAAGAAAGGTTTGTCGTATGCGAGTTTAAAGTGTCCCGTATTTTTAAGTTGATCACAAAGATAGTGTGCTCCGGAATATGATAGAGTTGCAGCTTCTTTAAGGCCTTCTTTGCCCATCACTGACATATATATTGTAACAAATAATGCCATCAAACTTTGATTTGAACAAATGTTTGATGTTGCCTTTTGGCGGCGTATATGCTGTTCTCTTGCTTGTAATGTAAGTACAAAAGTGCGTTGTCCTCTGCTGTCACGTGTTTCTCCGACAATACGTCCTGGCATTTTGCGCATAAGCTTTTCTGTACAGCATAAATACCCGATATATGGACCTCCGAATGACATTGGAACACCTAAAGACTGGGCCTCACCTACAGCGATATCAGCTCCAAGTTCTCCTGGGGTCTTTAGTAGTGCTAAGTCAGCTGCTACGCTATTCATAATCATTAAGGCCTTATGTTCATGGCATTTATCTGCCAGGCCATCATAATCTTCAATTATTCCGTAACGATTGGGCTGTTGTACAACCACTCCTGCGACATTTCCTTTTTCAAGCAGAGAAGACATTGATTTCATATCTGTAACTCCCTCTTCCTGCTTTACCATTTCTATTTTGATATTGTGGAAATGAGCATATGTATTAATAACTGCAAGAGTCCTTGGATCTATTGTTTCAGATACAAGCACTGTATCAGCTTTTCTTGCAGCTCCGAATGCCATCATTACAGCTTCTGCAGTAGCAGTCGTACCATCATACATTGATGCATTTGAAACATCCATACCTGTTAGTTCTGTCATCATACTTTGATATTCAAAGATATAATGTAACGTTCCTTGTGAAATTTCAGCCTGGTATGGCGTGTAACTTGTCAGGAATTCAGAACGTTGTATTAATTGTGGTATTATTGCTGGGGTATAGTGGTCGTATACTCCAGCTCCGGCAAAACATGTGTATTTCTTGTTCTTCTCGCCAATCTTGCTGAATAATTGACGTATTTCTACTTCGCTTTTGGCTTCAGGTAATTCATACTGGTCCTTAAAGATAATCTCTTCAGGTACTTCGGCATAAAGTTCTTTCAGCGATTTAGCTCCGATGACATTGAGCATTTGTTCAATGTCTTCTTCTGTATGAGGAAAATATTTGTAAGCCATTAGGATTTAAGGTGTAAGAGTTTGTATATGTTTACGATAAATATAAAGAAGTATTTGGAGTTAATTGAAGTTTTAATCTTTAGGTTGTACATATATTTATGGCTATCAAAATCAGATATTTTAGATTTTTATTCACCCTTTTGTACGAAACAAGACATGCACGCTTCAATTAACCCCAAAATATTGACGTAATTTTTATTTCTCACAGAAATTCTTATAAGCTTCTGCGTCCATAAGTTCGTTGAGTTCTTCTTTATTTGTCAGTTCAACCTTTATGATCCAGTTTTCATATGCATCCTTGTTAACAAGTTCTGGTGTATCTTCAAGGTTTTCGTTAATCTCAACGACAGTTCCGCTTACAGGAGATATAAGGTCGCTTGCAGCTTTTACGCTTTCAACAGCACCGAAGTCTTCGCCTGCTTCGATTTCGTCGTCAACTTCAGGCATATCAACATAAACTACGTTTCCAAGTGCATTTTGAGCGTAGTCTGTGATACCGATATAACCATATTCACCTTCAACTCTTACAAATTCGTGTGACTCAGAGTAATAGAGTCCTTCAATAACTTTTGCCATAATATTATCTTTATTTTTAGTTGTTATTTATGTTTTAATCTTATAAAATATTGCTGTATAATGAGCTATATTTTTATTTCTTATAATGTTTTTGATAGAATGCTTTTTTCACAATAGTTCCTGGATAAGATTTCTTGCGAATTTGCACTTCAACTTGATTGCCAAGTTTTGCACATTCTGCATCAATTAAGGCCATGCATACACTTTTCTGAGTGGATATTGATTGGTAGCCTGTTGTAACCTTTCCTATTTCTTTGCCATTGCATGTTACTGTATATCCATGACGTGGTATCGCTTTGTCATGCAGTTCTATACCTGCTACCTTTAGCTTAATTCCTTCTGCCTTTTGTTTCGCAATGGCTTCTTTTCCAATAAATTCTGGTTTGTCGAGTTTACAGAACATGCTCAGACCAGCCATAACAGGTGTTATCTTGTCGCTTAGTTCGTTACCATATAGAGGAAGTCCTGCTTCAAAACGTAAAGTGTCACGGCAGCCAAGACCACATGGTTTACAGCGTCCGCTCTTCATTAATTCATCCCATGCTTTTCTAATATATTCATGGCTACTATAGATCTCAAATCCGTCTTCGCCAGTATATCCAGTACGGCTTATAATTGTTTCTACACCATCTATCATTACAGTTTTAGCTGTATAGAATGTAAGATCACTACATTCTTGACCTAAAACCTCTCTCATGACATCTTCTGCCTCAGGACCTTGCACTGCCAACTGGCCGTAATAGTCTGAACGGTTTGTTATCTCAACGTCATAACCTTTTGCATTATCGTTAATCCATTTAGCATCTTTATCTATATTGGCTGCATTTATTACAAGGAAGAAGTTGTTTTCTCCCATTTTATATACTAAAAGGTCATCTACAACACCACCATCTTCATACAGCATCATGCCATAGTAAACTTTGCCTACTGTGGCGTCTTTAATGTCATTTGTAAATATATGACTTACATATTTCTCTGCATCATTACCTGTAACGGTTATTTCGCCCATATGTGACACATCAAACACTCCACAATGCTGTCTTACCGCATTGTGTTCATCGATGATTGATGTGTACTGAATTGGCATATCAAAACCGCCGAAGGGTTGCATTAGCGCTCCGGCCTCAACATGCTTGTCATGCAGACAGGTTTTTTTGTTTTCCATATTTTCTAAGGTTTTTAAATGTTTTTAGTTTATTATGATATTAATAAATTCGTCTTTATTTAAGTTCATTATGACATCATCAAGCTGTTCCGGCAACGCTTTTTCAATACACTCTTTATCCAATTTTACATTCTTAAGCCGGTTTTTAATGCTTTCGTTTATGTCACCTGTGATTAGGAAATCACCCAATATTTCAATATCTTTTATTATGCCATTTTTTATATCCATCCTCAACTCAAAATCTCCTGCATGTTCAATTCTTTTACGTTTAATAACAGTATATTTGGGGTTGTTGCCGTAGATGAACTCGGTTGAAAGATATTCTTTTTCAATTTCTTTGATTTTTTCGACATCTTCTTCCGTTAGTACAATTTCCTTATCACATAAGTTCTTCTTCACATATTCTTTAAATTCATCAATATCAAGGCTGATATAGTCTTTTAGAAGATTTATCCTCTGTCTTATGCTCTTTATTCCTTTGCTCATCAGTTTTTCGTCTGATGGAGTAATACTTCCTACCATGTTTTGCATGTCTGTATCATAGAGCATGGTACCATGTACTATATTTCGTCCTGGTATATGATAGAATGCGTTTCCGGATACCTTCTTACCATCAATCAGGATGTCATTACGCCCGCTTGTTGTGGCTTCGACGCCTAATTTTCTAAGTAAATGTATTACGGTGTTAATGTATCGGTTGAAAGTGAAGCCTACACTTTCTTCACTTGTTATGTATGAAAACATGATGTTGCTCATGTCTGCATATACACACCCTCCGCCACTTTTGCGTCTATACATCTTTATGCCATTCTTGCGACAATATTCAATGTTTACTTCATTCTCAATCAATTGATTGCGCCCAAATATCACAGATGGCTCAACTTGCCATTGAAAGAAACAATCATATTCATTGATGTTTCTGGCTGCGTATTCTTCCATGGCAAGATAAAAAGATAACTGCCTTGTGCTATTCTCCGGTAGAGATATGTATACCATATAATTGTTGTCTTTCTTTTTAAGGTTTCTTCTGCAAGTATGTAGTGGCTTAAGTCACTATTTTTCATGCAGATTTTAGGTTCTAAACTTGAATAGGATAATTTTAAATCCTATACAAAGATAAATAATTAATTGTTTATCAACAAGCATGTGATGAAAAAATAATAGAAAATTAAACTTTTGTAATAAAACATCTTTTGCCATAATCATTTTTTACACCTTAGTAAGATTGATAATTTGACACAATTAACTTGATTGTCGCTAGAAACGTGAAAATTGTATTTTCCATGACTGTTAATGTGATATCATAATACGTATTTGATGTATCAAAGTGTAAATTTATATATTTGATTTGATATATGTGTTATTTGGGTACGCACAGTAATATATAAGATAAAAATAAGTATATATTATTTATTTGAGATTTATTATGGATAGTTTTTGTCAATAATACGAGGGCGTGTCAAAATGTATGTTAATGTACATTTTGACACGCCCTCATTCAATAGCTTTTTTAAAGAATTTTTTGTAGTAGTATGAATTTGCTGTATATAATGCTGCTGCAGGATTGTTTCCTGTGACACGGTCTTTAGTTACAAGTGTTGTTACATAAGCGTTGGAGTATTTATAAAATAGGCTGTCGTGACCAACGCATAATCCGATAACAACATTTAGATCTGTGTTGGCTTGATTGAGCAAGCGGGCTTGTAATATAGGATTGCACATAGCAGCACCGATATTTTCACATTCAGAAGGTATTCCGACCGACGTTTTAGACTGCCCGGCAACTTTACAAATAACAGCAAATGGCTCAAATCCATTTGCGCGCAATATCTTTGCAAAGATACGTGCTTCATTAATTAAACCGATACAGTTGGCTATGCCGATACGTTTTGCATTTATTTTATGTGCAAATTCCATAATTTCTTGCACTCTTGTCCATTTGCAATACCCTTCATATTCTACTTCGGCACTTGCAATCATTATGGCTTTATTGTTGGATTCCTCATATTTTTCCAATGCCCATAACCTGTCGCTTTCATCCAAATTTGTTGTAAGACAGAATTCTGGATATGTACGATTTTTATATTTGCAGTTTTGTGTGCCGCAATCCACGCAACTATGCTCATTATTTATTCCTTTTTCCATGCTGTCTATATATTTAAATTTTGCTGATGGCAAAAGTACATTATTTATTTCGTATCTATATCATTATTTTGTAATTTGTTTGAACATCAATACTCGATAATAAATATTTTCTGTGCATGTATTTTTTTGCTTATAGTCCGTATTGGATTGATAATATGCTCATCCCGTTTCTTTGATCTATTATGATATTTGCAACACACTTTTTCCTTAAATATCATAATGACAATAATAACGTGCAGTTGCTTTCCATCTGATTTCCTATAAAGCTTTCAGATTGAGATATTTGAAAATATAAATCATTTGTCTGTAAAAATCGTCTTTCTATGTGTGCATAAGCAAGCGTTTGATTTACAGAGGATTATATGATTTTATGAATTTATGTGCAATAAAATAAGCCTGATATTATGCAAAAATGACCTTATTTTAATATGAAAACTTGCCTATGTACACTATTAAAACTACTGAATTGAATCATAAAAGTGGCTGAATTGCATTATAAAAGTATGCCATTTATTTAATAACGTAAATATATTTTACCTAATCAGCATATTTTAAGGTTCTTGTTTTTCTAATTTTGCAGGAATTTATGACAAAACGAGAATGACATAATAACAGTAAAAACGTCGTCTCATGTATCAAAAAGAAAATTTAAATTTAGCTTTCTGTATTAAAATTAATGTCTGACATTACGGCAGTCCCACGTGATATATTTTTGAGAAAGCTTTCCTATCTTACCTATGACTCTTTTCTCTTGCTTAATTATTTCTTTGGGCCAGCCGTCATAGAAATAGTCTATTGAAAGATAAGTATTATATAGTAAATCATCTGATACCTGCTTATCAAAATTTTCATCCATATCCTCTTTAACCTCATTAAATTTATCTTCATCCAAATAAGCACTGGCCACCCCTTCGATTATAGCCTTTATGTCATCTTTCGGAATGTATTTGTTAACGTCGACCACGATTCTGTAGTCATAAGTTTCATTGTTTTCCGAAACAGACACATAGGAGTCTGTTTCATAATCATCTTCAGTGGCATCTGAATGATTTGTTATACTGACGATGTTATATGTCGTCCCGTAATGTTTAAACATCAACTCAAGTTCATCTATATATCCTTGTACAAGTCTATCCGCGTCAACATCTTTTAATAAAGTTTTAAGATCAATACCTGCAACAGCCAAACTATCAATGATAGACATCTCTTTAATAGTTTCCATGAAAAGCTGCTTTGACTGCTTTTTTATCTCATTAAGGTTATCATATTTGATAATTTTGCCATATATGTCTGTCCTGAATTTTATGGTTGTGCCTTTTATTGCTTCTTTATATTTATCAAGTGCCTCATTTAGGAGATTTTGTTTCCATGAATCTTTAACAGAATCAGTTTTAAAGTCAAGAAAGGAATATTCCATATCATATCCCTTCTTGGTGGAGTCTGTTACGGTTATCATAATTTTAGTATTTATTCCGGCTGTCTTTATTGTGTCACCTTTTCTTATATCCCATGTGCTCTCATTTATCCAATATGTCATGGTGTCATTTTTATTAAACCATGCGATTACCGACACTACTGAGTCTTCATTCTGTGCTACAGAATCTTCTCTTTCATCTGCAAGTCTTTTATGTGGCATAGATGTGAAAGAGAATAGCATTGCCATAGTTCCGATAATTATAAAGAAGAAGAATATTCTTCTGACTATAAAATTTATATGTGAGGACGTTGCATATTTTTCCGTCAATTGCAGTATTTTACTTTTTGCTATGTTCATCATGGAGTCCGCTTATTAATTTCTACAAAGATATGATTAAAATTTATTTTTAGCAATAATAATGATAATTTATTGGATTTGATGTGTATTTTTATTCATTAAGTACATTTTATACTTTATATATGTTGCCATACCATCTGCTATTTCTTGATATAGCTCATTATCTTGCAACATTCTGTATAAAAATTTTATAAATTTCAAATGAACAATGATATTCTTCTAAAGAACGTTATTTGCAAATAATGAAGATATAAAAAGATATTGCCGGATATGCACAAACATATCCGGCAATATCTTTAAATTGTAATTATAGCTTGCCTGCATTTTCCTCACATCCTTTAATCATCTTATCGAGCTGAGCCATTCTTGTAGTTTTCTGCCCTGCATTGAAAGTGGTGTAATAGCTCATGGCGGACTTGAAATATTCAGCTGCACATTCCCATTTGCTGTTAAACATATAGCAGAAGCCAAGCCTGTAGTATATGTCGCCTTTTTCTTCATTGCAGCAAACCAGCAGTTTCTTTTCGTATAAAGGAATTGCTTTTTCATACTCGTTAAGCATGAAATGGCTTTCAGCGGCAACATTATAATAGACACTTCTCTCTGCAGGCGAATATACATCGAGCTGATTTATCGTTTCATCAAGATAACTGCACGCTTTTTCATAATCGAATTCATGAAAGTAGCAGACGCCCAAATATGCCTTGAACCTAGGATTTAGATTATACTTTTCATCAAGCTTTTTCAGTAGCAACAATGCCTCATGATATTTTTCACCTGCAAAATAGTCTAAGGCACGTTCCAATATTTTTGAGTCTGATTTGTCGCTTTGTCCGACAGCATAATGACTTTGCAATGTTAGTAATGAGAATATCAGAATCAGTAAATATCTCATTTTGTATAAAAGTCAATCAAGTTGGTTAGGGCATTACGGCAGACGATGCAAAATTCAGGATTTTCGTTTGTGCGCATTCTGCAGTCCTGTACGCCTCGGTAAACACCTTTGAGACTATAACCGGCCCCTTCAAATAGTCCGACCCTGTTTTGTATTGTTTGTGGATCTGTACTTTCTGGAGTTGGGGTAGGGGTTCCTGGCTTTATAAGGTTCTCCCATTTGCCGTGAAAGTCTTTCAGTGTGGTGATATTGGGTTCCCATGGCTCTACGTCATGAGGATACATCGGTATCTGTTCTTGCTCGTAAGCATACTCGTCGCCAAGTCCTCCGAAACTGTGGCCAAACTCATGTACAACGACCGGTTTGAATTGTTTGTGATGTGTCATTGACAGAACATAAGAGTTGAGAATACCGCCGCCGCCATATTCGTTTGTATTTGTCAATATGATGATATGCTCGTAAGGGATGCCTGCAAGCCAATCATGGAGTTCTTTAATATTTAAGGTCGTAAGATATCTGTTACTGTAGAATGTGTCGAAATGAGAGTGCAGTGCCGTATTCTTCCATATACCCTTTGAAGGTTCGCTTGTTCCGCTTTCCTTTGATTCTGATTCTACTGCTACTATATTAAAACACTTACGTTTAGACTTAAAAGGCTCATGGGCAAAGAGTGCTTCTGTGGCAATATTTACATCGTTGAGAAAAACATTCATCTCATCTTTTGTGTATCCTTCGGCAACAAATGCAATATGGATACATTTTGTTGTGTCAGCTGCCTGCTGGATAACTTTATATGGAGTTATATCATGCTCACCAATGTGCCTTATAAGTATGTCGGAAGGAGCAACTGTGTGTGTAAACGTAGCACTTTTTTCACGCCTGTTATTATATAAATCAACTGTAATATCGATGGTGTCCTTGGGCATTGGTACAAGGAAAACATTCTCAAATGATTTGCTTGTAGTTTTTGCCTCATAATATGACAGCCATTCTTGAAACAGGGTAGAGAAGGAGTTTCTGTATATGATTTTGTCCGAATTATGTGGTCTGACTGTTATTTGACCATTGCCTTCAACGGGAACCTGGGCCAACCTTTGCCTTTTGCCATACCATCGTGGCATAGTGTTTAGTTTGTCTAGACTTATAGTCTGTTGCTTTGCGTTGCCTGAAAATATATAATCTATTCTCAGGGTCTTATCTGTAAAATACTCGTCAAATGTCTGACAAAATCCGTTCGTGGCACAGAATAGGAGCATTGACAATATCGTTAAAATATTTACGCTATATTTTTTCATAATATATTATGTAAAAAGTTTATATTCAATCATTTAAGTTATTTCGTCTGCAACTTTCAGAAAGGACATTCTTTCATCAATTCCTTCACGTATCCGCGTGTCCAGTCTTTGTCGTGCAGTCTTTTATCTCCATATAGCAGGATGTCAATGTCAATCTTTACAATATTCTTGTCTTTCTCATCATTTTTCCTGCCACAGATACATTCAATTTCTTTTATGCTGCGTTCCACTTCATCAAGTCCGCATGAAGTATGGGTGAACAGCATGCAATTAAGAAATTTATCCGATTTTATGTCTACAGGATTGGTCCACATCTGTCTGCTGAAAACAATATCGTTTTTGGCGAACATCTTGTTTAGCAGCGATATTGCTTCTATGATGTTTCGCTCCTGATCGTAATTGCTTCCAAGCGACAATATCAGTTTCTTGTTCTCGGTCATGAGTTTGAAATATTGTTGATGTGCTGTGAGCATACACTTTAAATGCACGCTTTTGTTTCACAAGACACGCAAGTTAATCATAATTGCAAAATTAATGCAATTTTGACTAAAAGCAAAATAAAAGAGAACTAAAAGACATTTTGTGTTTATGCCGGAAAATATAAAATATAAGAAAGGATGCATAAGAACAAATATTTTTATGAAATCAGGCATGTAACATGCTAATCATATCTGATTCCGAATTGCAATTTGTACTTAGCCTAGAATTGCCAAATCTGTTTTTATTTATTGCTCTTATGCATCCTTGTTTTTAAAATTCAAATGACGCTTTGATGTTTATCTGCCGTCCGGTAAGGTAATTAGGTACGGCATACTGTTGATTGGTTACGTCTGTAATCCAATAATATGAATTGACGTTATTTATACCCAAAAGATTAAGACAGTCAATACCGAGCCATATATTCTTGAAAATAGACTTGCGGTCACCTTTCTCATTGTTCAAAAGCCTGTAACTCATACCGATATCTGCACGTTTATACGCTGGGGCACGGAAAGGCTGCTCGTCAAGTTGTCTGTGAGGTGCACCGAAAGGAAGACCATCGGCAAATGCCAATTTAAGTGACATCCGCCATCTGTCTGTTCCAGGGAAGTAATCGGTAAAGAATAGATTTAACGAATATCTTTGGTCTGTTGGCAGAGGTATACTCTTTCCGTTAATATTTATTCTGGTGTTCATTAGCGAAAGGCTTACCCATGAGTCTGTACCAGGTACAAATTCTCCGTAAAGTTTTAAATCAAGTCCCATGGCATGTCCGCTGCATTGCTGGCTGGCATCGTACACAATCTTTACGTTGTCTACCGTGTAAGGAACAAGATTCGACAAGGCCTTATAGTAAGCTTCTGCTGTAAACTTATACGGACGATCCTTCATCTTGAAGCGATAGTCAAAGCCTGCAATAAAATGAATAGAGCGCTGGCTCTTTATCTTATTGTTCAGAGTGGCGTATGTTATTCCGTTTATAGTTGTTGTGTCTCGGAGCTCCTTGTAGAATGGTGCCTGATAATAGATACCCGTGGCAAATCTCATTGTTACGTCATGATTGAACGCCGGAACTATACCTAGAGATATTCGTGGACTAATGATGCTTTCTTTATTAAAGTTCCAATGACTAAATCTTATTCCGTAATTAAGCGTAAAGAATGTATGTTCACCTTTGCTGCTGAAACGCCATGTGTCTTGTATGTAAGTCTCCAGTCTGTTTGCATCAAGCGTATTTTTCGCTTTTAGAGAATAAATCATATAAAGATCTTCACCCGTGTGAGGGATGCTATAACCGCTTGAATCACGCATTTCATATTCCTTGCTGTCTTCAGTTATATTTTCTATTCTGTAAGTCAGTCCGGCTTGGATGTCATGCTTCTTTGTTTTATGTTCAAGAGCAAACTTTATGCTTTTGACAGTCGCTTTAAGGTAGTTGCGTGCATGCTCCATATATGTACCAACGCCAAGGTTTTCGCTCGTTTCTGTCTGTGTTAGCCAATACTGGCCTTGTATATCATATCTTTCTTGCTCATTAGTATGAAAAGCAGATGCGATAAGTGATAACTTTGTTTTCTCGCCAAACTTTCTTGATATACTCAATGAACCGAAATATGTGCGGAATACGTCTTTTTCCTGACCATCGAAGAACACCTTGAACGATTTGACATTCTCCATTGTGCCAAATTTTGTTTCGCGGTCTTCCGGATAAAAGTTATAATGGTTTTCTGAGATGTCACCGATAACCTCTATCGACCAATTTTTTGTCGGTTCATAAGTAAGATACGTCTGATAATCTAGGAAGTTAGGCTGATATTCTCCTTTTGTATCAAGTGAACCAAGAAGATATTTGTTTGTCTTGTATCTGATGCCGTTGCTCCATGAAAACTTCTTTGTGCTAAAGCCAACAAATGCACTGGCGCCAAGAAGATTGGCTGCAACGTTAGCTTCAAACTTCTTGGGCTTCTTGTATTTTATATCAAGAACAGACGACATCTTATCACCATATCTTGCCTCGAAACCACCTGTTGAGAAGCCAATTGATTCAACCATGTCAGGATTGATTATTGACAAACCTTCCTGTTGACCACTTCTTACCAGGAAAGGCCGGTAAATTTCTACATTGTTAATATATACACTATTCTCATCAAAGCTTCCACCTCGCACGTTATATTGTGAAGAAAGCTCACTATGTGTGGATACACCGGCTTGTGATTGAATAAGCTCTTCAACGGCATTACCTGTAACGCTTGGAGTATTCTTTATATCCTTAGTTTCAAGCTGTTGGGTGCTTCCGGTCTGCCTCTTTTTTTCTGTGACAGTTATTCCGGCGAGTTGATTATCGTCATATAGCTGAATCAGAAGAGTCTGTTTTCCTCTTGGGCGTCTTAATACTCGCGTTTTTGTCTTATAGCCAACCATGGAGAATCTGACAACAACACTGTCAGCTGAGCGCAGTTGTATCGAGAATTCTCCTTTCAGATTAGTCATTGTCATTTTTCCCTGCTCAATTACAGAAACAGTTGCCAATTCCACAGGACTCATGTTGCTGTCAGTAACCTTTCCCTGCAGGGTGAACGTCTGCGCCTTTATGCTTATAACGCATAAAAGCATCAATAATGTTATATATAATTGTTTTATTTTCATCTCGTATATAACGAGGATTGTTCACGATTATTGTTTTCAGCAGGTATGATTATTCTCTGTATGACCAAGAAAGAAGCTTGTTAATCCATTTTATTGAACATCTGAACCATCTGTATGTACCGACAGGTTTACCTCCGAAACTTAATATGAATTCTCTAAAATTATTTCTTTTGAACGGCAGTCCTACGTCCATGAAATAAATATGATTGTACCCTTCGGCATATGCATGTCTTATTGCAGTCCAAGCGGTTATTGCATTCGTTCGTTTCGTAAAGAAATTCTTTTTAGCTGCAAGATACCACATATAACAATTACTTTCTGAATAAACACAAATACACCCGCCAACCATTGTGCCCTTATGCGTAGTGGTAAACAGATTGCAGCATCCGTTATTCAGCATTTCACGAAATAATTTTATGTCAGGTATATATCTTCTGATCTTTATTGAAATATAATTCTTCAATATTTTGAAAAAATCGTTTAGCTCTTTGTCCGTTGTTGATATATTCGTCTTTAATCCGGCTCTGTTTGCATTAATAAGTAATTTCCTCATTTTATATGTGAGTCGTTTTTCTGGTTTCATGCTATGCAGCGAATTGTGTATTTCCATCCAGTGAACAGGGAAAAAGCCATTATTTCTGAATTTGCTGTATCCAAACATTTTTGTACTGAGGTCACTGAATTCAATATAAAGGCAAAGAGCTTTGCGTAATTCTCTTGTGATGCTTTTCAGCATTTCGCCAAATATCTCTTCTTTATTATTGCAATCAGGAGAATATTCGCCTTCGCCATACGCTCTTCCCTGTGTAAAGAGATATGGCGGAAATAATGAACCCCTGCGCCTTAACATTACAAGCATGTGTGCAACGATATTTTCTTTATCATATGCAATGACCATATATGGTTTTTGACCAGGGGTCTTTTCTATGATTTTAAACATTTCGTCGCTGTGAAACAATTTTTTGCATTGCATTGGCGGCAAGTTCTCACTTTTTGAAATAATGACGATTTTTATTTCATTCATACCGCAAAAATAATAAATCTTTTCTAAAAATCAATAAGTTATGTCTTGATTTGAATTATAAATGTCTAACTTTGCAGACCTTTAATAAATCAAATGCATTTACATAGATGAATAGTTTTAAAGAATTAGTTCAGAAACGACGTAGTTACAGGAATTTTACCAACGAAGAAATAGACTCAGAAGATGTTAAGCTGATATTACGCGCAGCATTGATGTCACCAACTTCAAAGGGGCGACGTTCGTGGCACTTTATTGTCGTAGATGATAAGATGGCAATCGAAAAATTATCTGATGCGAAAGACATGGGTGCAAAATTTCTTGCGAAATCGTCTTTGGCAATAGTCGTATTAGGTGAGCCTTTACAGAATGACTGCTGGATTGAAGATGGAGCTATTGCAGCTTTGGCAATGCAGCTTCAGGCTGAAGAACTCGGATTAGGCTCTTGTTGGGCACAGATGCGCGGACGTGGCCTGTCTGACGGAACATCTGCCGATACTGTAATCCGAGGTATTTTAGATATTCCTGAAAATTACAATGTTTTATGCGTTGTGGGATTTGGCCATAAGAATGAAGGCCGTGCCTTGCAAGATGAAGAGGCTCTAAAATGGGAGAATGTGCATATAAATAAATTTTAATGATGAAAATTGTCTTTATTGGTGCCGGTAATCTTGCAACGAATTTAGGAAATGCTCTGCATAGTGCCGGCAATGACATATTACAGGTATATAGTCGTACATTTGAGTCTGCTTCAACACTGGCAACTGCTTTAGGCGGGGCTCCAGTGATAAATATTGAAGACGTAACAAAGGATGCTGACGTTTATATAATTTCAGTAAAAGATAGTGCTATTGCCGATATAATACCTTCGTTGTGTAACGGGCGCGACGATAAGATATTCTTACATACATCAGGTAGTGTTCCTTTGGATGTGTTTAAGGGTATGGCACAACATTATGGAGTTCTTTATCCAATGCAGACATTCTCAAAGACTAAGTTATTGGATTTTAAGAACATACCTTTCTTTGTTGAAGGTGTTGATGATTTAGCCTTTGAAACATCCCATCATTTAGCAGATAGCATATCTGAGCGTGTGTATATCCTGTCGTCCGAGGCTCGTAAGCATTTACATCTGGCAGCCGTTTTTGCTTGTAATTTTGTAAATCATTGCTATGAAATATCTTCAGAGCTTTTGGGTAAACATGATATACCGTTTGATGTAATGCTGCCTTTAATTAAAGAAACAGCAAACAAGGTTCATCATATGAAACCGGATGAGGCACAGACTGGGCCTGCTGTTAGATATGATCAGAATATCATCAGAATGCAGTCTGAAATGTTACGAGATAATCCTATTTTCAAACAAATATATGAATGCATGAGCATAAGCATACATCATGTGGCACAGAAGAAAGGAGATAATAAATGATTAATTATGATTTAAAAAAGATACGTGCAATAATATTTGACGTGGACGGAGTCTTAAGCGCAGAAACAATACCCCTTCATTTATCAGGTGAACCTATGCGCACAGTGAACATAAAAGACGGATATGCTATTCAGTTGGCAGTAAAACAAGGTCTGCGTATAGTAATACTTACAGGAGGAACCACACAAAGTGTACAAATACGTTATGAACGTTTGGGAGTAACCGATATCTTTATGGGATGTTCTGTTAAAATAAAGGTGTATAATGATTTTTTGGCTAAATATGACTTAAAAGATGAAGATATTTTATATATGGGTGATGATATACCTGATTATGAGGTTATGTCACGTTGTGGTTGTCCATGCTGTCCGGCAGACGCTTGTCCAGACATCAAGTCTATAAGTAAGTATATTAGCGATCATAGAGGAGGGTATGGATGTGCCCGTGATGTAATTGAACAGGTTCTTAGGGCTCAGGGTAAATGGCTTGATAGTGCTGTTGCCTTTGGATGGTAATTTATGAATAATGTTATGAAAAAGGATTATCATATAATATTAAGTAGTAATAGTCCAAGACGAAAGGAACTCTTAGCCGGGCTAGATCTTGATTTTGACATACATGTAATACCAGGTATTGACGAATCGTATCCTGAAGATATGCCAGTCATGGAAATTGCTGAATATATTTCAACAAAAAAGGCAGAAGCATATAAAAGCATAATAGAACCAAATAATTTGATTATTACAGCTGATACAGTTGTAATATTAGGTGATGAGGTCTTGGGTAAACCTAAAAACCTAGATGACGCAAAACGTATTTTGCATGAGTTGAGCGGAAAAGTTCATCACGTGGTTACAGGTGTATGTCTTACGTCTTTGGTTAAGCAAAAGCATTTTTCCGTTGTAACTGATGTTGCATTTAAGTCATTGTCTGATTCAGAAATCAACTATTATGTTGAGCATTATAAACCTTTAGATAAAGCCGGTGCTTATGGTATCCAAGAATGGATAGGATATATAGGGGTTACCTCTATTAAAGGCAGTTATTTTAATGTCATGGGACTACCTGTACAGAGAATATATAAAGAACTACAGGAATTTTGATTTACCGGTCATGGTGGGAATATACTACGAATTTTGCTCTTAATCAGTGTCTTTCTTGTTTTTTATGTATAAAAGCAATAACTTTGCAAAAAAATATTTTAATTAAATGGATTCAGCAGAATTATTTAGATGGGTACTTGAGAATTTGAACTATTGGGTTGTAACAGTATTTATGGCAATAGAAAGTTCTTTCATACCCTTTCCATCTGAGGTGGTTGTGCCCCCAGCAGCATGGAAAGCAATGGCAGATGATAGCATGAATATTTTCATGGTTGTTGTTTTTGCCACTATAGGTGCAGATCTTGGTGCATTGGTTAATTATTATCTTGCACGTTGGCTTGGCAGACCAATTGTTTATAAGTTTGCCGACAGCCGTTTGGGGCATATGTGTTTAATAGACCGTGCAAAAGTTGAACACGCTGAGATGTATTTTCGTCAACATGGTGCAGCGTCAACATTCTTTGGCAGACTTATACCAGCCGTTCGTCAGCTTATCAGTATTCCTGCAGGCTTGGCTGGAATGAGGCTAGATCATTTTTTGTTGTATACAACGCTCGGTGCTGGAGTATGGAACTCCATACTTGCTCTGTTGGGATATTTGATTTATCGCTTTACAGACTTAAAGACGACAGCAGATGTTTATGAACGTGCAACACAATATAGTCATGAGATTGGATATGTGCTATTAGGGCTGGCTGTAGTTGTTATTGGCGTATTGGTATATAAAGGATTGAAGAAGAAGTAAGTATTACAGATATAATTGATTTGATATGCTACACCATATTTGTTTAGTCCGCAATAAAGTGTAGCATATATTTTTATATTTATTCGTCCCTAAAAAGGGAGCAGTAGAAATTTAATGGAGATTTTTGTTGCAATTCCATAGAAATTCCGACCTTTGCAATATGGAAACGAATCAATTGGAAGTGTTAGCCCGACTGGTGCTGCCTTCAGAAATACTAGATTATTTTAGTATAGTAAGTGTTGAAGAATCTTCGAGTGAGATTCATATTCACCTTGATGAATTAATGAATACTGAATTATCAAATGATATTCATTTTGAATCAAAGGGTTTTATGAGTCCTGTCAACGTTACTGATTTCCCAATCCGTGGCCATAAGGTTATACTGGTAATCCGCCGCCGAAGATGGACAGACCTTCGCACCGGCAAAAGTTTCAGCCTCCCAATTACGTTTGATGTGGCCTGCCAGGGCACCCGTTACTCCAAAGAGTTTGGGGCTTTTTTAAAAGAAACGTATGGAGACATCCCAGGTGACTTGCCGTACGCTTGAAACATTTTATCATATAAATGCACATACTTTTGAGAAGCAGTACAAAGAAATATTAAGTGGTTACCGTGAGTGGGATGAGCTGGATCATGCCGACAAATGGCTGCTGTTTCCTGAAAACATAGGTCCCCGCCTCGCAATAGACGAATCCTCCCTGTCTAATGACGAACTGTATACGTTTGTTACCAACCGTGACCGCCATGCCCTTGAAGGAAGCCTGGTGGCGGTCGTTGCCGGAACAAAATCTGAGGCTATAATACAGACTTTAAAACAGATTGATAAAGCGGAACGTATGAAGGTTGAGGAGGTCACTCTTGATCTTTCAGACTCGATGCGCAAAATAGTTTCTGTAGCCTTTCCTAATGCCAAACGGGTAATAGACCGTTTTCACATACAGAAACTGGCTGGTGATGCTGTACAGGAAATTCGCGTGGCACATCGTTGGGATGCACTGCAACAGAGCAACGAGGAAATGGAAGAATGCAAACTGTCGGGTAAAACCTATGTGCCATTTCGTTTCCCCAACGGAGACACACGCCCCGAACTGCTTATCAGAAGTCGTTATCTGCTGTTTAAATCAGCAGATAAATGGACAGAAAGACAAAAAGAAAGGGCCGGAATCCTATTTGACGAATACCCGGATATTAAAGTTGCTTACGGACTGTCGCACTCACTAAGAATGATGTTTTCCAAAAACACAATCAAAGATGCCGCAAGGCTCAGTATGGCAAAATGGTATGATAAAGTGGAACGTGCAGGCATGAAGCAATTTAATGTGATTGCTGCAACATTTTATGAACATTATGGTGAAATATTGAACTTTTATAACAATCGTTCCACGAATGCAGCTGCTGAATCATTCAATGCTAAAATCAAACTTTTCAGAGCTAATCTTCATGGAGTGACAGATAAAAAGTTTTTCCTCTTTAGAATCGCAAAGCTCTACGGATACCCCCATTAAATTTCTACTGCCCCAGAAAAACTTCATGGTATCTCACATCCACCTTTATAAGGGTTGTGGTTCAATCTGTAATATGATTTCAATTGACTTATTATCTGTTCTGTACAAATACGCCTGTATAAAGAATTTATGTTTTTATCAATTTTTGATAAAAACACTCTGATTTTTTGGATATCCAGACAATAATATTTAAAAATCTAATAGGGTTTATATTTATTGGGTTAGAAAGTAAAGAAAACAATCTTCAATAAATAATTAAAAGTAGAGAACTATTTTTAATCTGATTTCGAGCGGTAAACGAGGCTCGAACTCGCGACCCCCAGCTTGGGAAGCTAGTGCTCTACCAACTGAGCTATTACCGCAAAGAGCCGATACCGGGACTCGAACCCGGGACCTATTCATTACGAATGAATTGCTCTACCAACTGAGCCATATCGGCATTCCTTTCAAAGCAGTGCAAAGGTAATATTTTTTTATGTATTAAAGAAAAACCAAGATAATCATTTTTAGCGTTTTAACTTATTTTTAATTTATAAGTTTCTCTTTTAAATATATTCCCGTGATACTTGATTCACATTTTATGCAATCTTCGGGAGTTCCTTCAAAAATAAGTTTTCCACCTTTATTTCCTCCTTCTGGTCCTAAATCTATAATATTATCAGCACATTTAACGACATCCAAATTATGTTCAATAACAATCACTGAGTGCCCATGTTGTATAAGAGCATCAAAAGCTTTTAGTAATTTTTTTATATCAAGAAGATGAAGACCTGTTGTAGGTTCATCAAAAATAAATAAAGTTTGTTCACATTTTTCTTGGCTAAGAAAATATGCTAATTTTACACGTTGATTTTCTCCACCTGATAGGGTAGAGGAACTTTGTCCTAATTTTATATATCCAAGACCAACATCGTCTAAAGGCTTTAATTTGTTTGCTATATTAACTTTATTATTCTTTGTAAAGAAATCTATAGCCTCAGTAACTGTCATATTTAATATGTCGAAGATATTCTTGCCAGCAAACTTTACATCTAAAACATCTGATTTAAATCTTTTACCATGGCAGCTGTCACATACGATCTCCAAATCTGCCATAAATTGCATTTCTACAGTAATTATTCCTGTGCCTTTGCATGTTTCACATCTTCCACCTTCAGCATTAAATGAGAAATATTGTGCTGTGAATCCCATTTGTTTTGCCAAAGGTTGTTCCGCAAAAAGTTGTCTTATATCATCAAAAGCTTTAACATAAGTAACAGGATTTGAGCGAGAACTTTTCCCAATAGGATTTTGATTAACCATTTCCACATGTTTTATTTCAGCCCAATCTCCATCTAAAGAAGCAAATTCTCCTGGAGTATCTGCTACTTCATCTAATCTTCGTTTTAAGGCAGGGTAGAGTATACCCCTAATTAATGAAGATTTACCCGAGCCACTCACTCCTGTAATGACATTTAAAATGTTTAAAGGAATGTCTACATCAATCCCCTTTAGATTATTCATTCTAGCTCCCCTGATTATTATTTTTTTATTCCAAGAACGACGTGTTTTTGGGATTTCTATTTTATCCGTATTAAATAAAAATTTCAGTGTATGACTATTTGAATAATTCTCTAGATCGCTATTTCTTAAATTTGCCGGGTTTCCACTGAAAACAATTTCTCCGCCATTAGCACCTGCATCGGGTCCAAGATCAATCAGATAATCAGCAGCTTTTATAATATCTTCGTCATGTTCTACGACAATTACAGTATTACCTAGTGATTGTAATTCTTTTAAGACATGAATAAGCTTATATGTGTCTTTACTATGAAGACCAATACTAGGTTCGTCTAATATATATAGCGATCCCACCAAGCTACTTCCAAGAGCTGTTGTTAAATTAATACGTTGGCTTTCACCACCACTCAAACTATTAGACGCCCTGTTTAATGTTAGATATCCTAATCCTACATCTAACAAAAATTGTAGTCTGTTATTAATTTCAGCTAAAAGTCGCTTACTGATTTTTTTCTCTGTTTCATTTAGTTCTAAATTGTCAAACCATTTTTTAAGGTTGTCAATGGACATTTCTACTAAATTATTGATACTTTTATCACCAATCTTAACATAATGTGCTTCCTTTCTCAATCTAGTACCTTTACATTCAGGACATATTGTTCTCCCTCTATATCTACTCATCATAACACGATATTGGATCTTATACTGATTCTCCTTTACCATTTGGAAGAAAGAATCAATACAGATTTTTTCTTCTGTATTTTTATTTTTTTGTGACGGTAAGCCATGCCATAACCAATCTTTGTGATTTTGTGACAGATTATAGTATGGTTCAAAAATAGGGAAGTTGTCTTTTGCAGCAAGATAACAAAATTCATCTTTCCATTTTGCCATTTTTTCTCCATGCCAACATTGTACGCATCCTTCATACACACTTAGCGATGGATTTGGAATAACTAGTTTTTCGTCAATTCCTATGACATTACCGAAACCTTCACAAACAGGACAGGCTCCAAATGGGGTGTTAAATGAGAACATATTATCATTAGGTTCTTCAAAACGTATTCCATCTGCTTCAAACTTATCAGAGAAATCATAAGAAATATATGATGGGATAAATACAAGTCTGCATGCTCCGCTTCCTTCAAAAAAAGCAGTTTCTAATGAATCGTAGATTCTCGATAACGTATCAGTATCGTCACTTACAGATAGTCTGTCAATTAATAAAAATGATTCATCTTGTGATATTTCTATATTTGACTCTAAAATATCTTCAATTCTGTAAAACTCGTGATTATGATAAATACGTGAGAAACCCTGCTGAAGATATATCTGAAGTTGCCTCCTTAGTGTATATTGTTCATTTATATGCAATTGTGATAATATTACAAATTTTGTACCTTTTGAAAAGGACATTATACAATTTACTACATCTTTTAATGAATGTTTTTTTACCTCTTTGCCCGTTATAGGCGAATAGGTATGCCCAATCCTTGCATAAAGCATTCTTAAATAATCGTATATTTCAGTGCTGGTACCTACTGTTGAACGAGGATTACGCGTATTAACTTTCTGTTCAACAGCTATTGCTGGAGGCAAATTGTTAATATAATCAAAGTCTGGTTTATTCATTCTGCCTAGAAATTGTCTTGCATATGACGAAAGACTTTCTACATAGCGCCTTTGACCTTCTGCATAGAGAGTATCAAAGGCTAATGATGATTTGCCAGAGCCCGAAACACCTGTTATAACAATAAACTTATTATGAGGAATTTTTAGTGAAATATTCTTTAGATTATTTACTCGTATATTTTTTAATTCAATATAATTAGTCATAGATTTATCATTTTTACATTTATCATAA
>NZ_LFQU01000017.1 GCF_001275135.1 Xylanibacter rarus
AGTGAAAAGTTAAAAGTGAAAAACGAAAAATCCAAATGTATTGTGGTTTCTACTTGTAAGCAATACGTTTGCAATTGGATTTTTCACTCTTCACTCTTAGTTCTTCACTTAAATATGCTCCTAGCTCACCTTAGTGAGCGATAACTTCTCTAACTACTTTAACTTCCGACTCGAATCCACAAGAGTTTTTCATTTTTAATTTTTCATTGCGCTTTTGCGGCTTAATTTGCCGGTAGCCCGAAGGGCTTAACTTTGGTAACCGTGGGTCATTACTCACGGATTAAAGTCCTGGTAATGCGAGCACCCGAAGTGGTGCTATTCTTGTTTTTATGTTACTTACTTGTTTGCTTTTGTGTCCGTTATTTGCTCCGATATAGCACCACTTCGGGTGCTCATAGTTTGTTTTGTTACAGGCCGTGGGTGATACACCCACGGTTACTTAAGTGTAGCCCTTCGGGCTATAAGTTAGCATCAACCTTTAGCCGGCATAATACCTTGTTGGTTATTATCGTACGTACTACGCTAACATTTGGATTTTTCATTCTTCACTCTTCGTTCTTCACTTAAACACGCACTACGTTAGCATATGACTTTAACTTCTCTAACTACTTTAACTTCCGACTCGAATCCACAAGACTATTGTCTTAACTCCTTAAGTCCTTAACTACTTTAACTACTTAAAACGAATCTACTGATTCGGATTCTTCACATACCCCTGATATTTCGGAGTCAGGCCGGCCATAATCTCCTTATAGCTTATGTCCATGCGCTTGCTTATGTCTTCGGCACCCTGTCCTTCGGGGTATATCGGCTTATGGATAGTCAGCGTCAGCGGATGCCATTTCACCCAGAACCATTTGTTTGTCCTTGGCAGCACGTCGAAAGAGCCGTTGATGGTCAGCGGCACTATGGGCAGCTGAAGCTCGTCGGCAAGCATGAAGGCGCCACGCTTAAACGTACCCATATGCCCTGTAAACGTGCGCGAGCCTTCGGGGAACACCACCACGCTCATTCCGTCCTTCAGCGTGTGGCGTGCCTTGTCGTATGTCTCCTTTACCTTGCTCGGGCCGCGCTTGTCTACAAATATCTGGTGAGACATCTCGCAGGCAAAGCCAACGAGAGGAATCTTGCGCAGCTGGTGCTTCATCATCCATTTGAAGTTGCGTCCCAGATGACCGAATATCAGAAATATGTCGAACGAGCCCTGATGGTTGCTCACAAACACATACGACTCGTTGTGCTTCAGGTTCTCGCGTCCCACAACCTTTACCGGCAGAAACAGCACCTTAAGTATGGCTGCTGCCCACAGCTTAGGCGGATAGTAGCCCCAGAAGTGGCCGTTGCCAAGCACGCAGCCCACGCTCGTGGTGAGCGACGTAAGTATGGTGAGCACGAGTATTATCGGCAGCGCGATGCATATTTGATATATTCGGTAGATGTATCTCATTGTTAGTTGTTTTTATCGTTTTTTCGTTAGAATAATATTTGCGGTTAACCTGTCTGTGATGCCTGCTGCATCTGTGGCAGCCTAGTCTGCCTCGGTGAGCGTTGTCGTGTCTGATAAGCCGGGGCGCTCTTTCCCCTTGCTCTTCTTCTGATATAGCGCGGCTTGCGCTTTATGTCTGTATCGTCTTGCGTCCGTACAGGCCGTTCGGCGTTGTTGCGGTTATGGTGTTGCAGCAGGGCAGCGGCCCTGCTGAATGTCCCTTCCTGCTGTCAGTCTTTAATCTTGGGATACTTGCGTGTCCATCCGTCCCAGCGCAGACGCATCACACCGAAGAAAGCCTCGCCGAATATGCCGCCGCTCATCTTCGACACGCCTTCACGTCTGTTGACGAATATCACGGGCACTTCCTTAATCTTGAAGCCTATCTTGTATGCTGTAAACTTCATCTCTATCTGGAAGCCGTAGCCCTTGAAGCGTATCTTGTCCAGCTCTATGGTCTCGAGCACGCGGCGCTTGTAGCACTTAAATCCCGCAGTGGTGTCGTGCACCTTGAAGCCCGTCACCATGCGCACATACTTAGATGCAAAATAGCTCATCAGCACTCGTCCTATAGGCCAGTTAACCACGTTCACTCCGCTCACGTAGCGCGAGCCTATGGCAACGTCGTAGCCCTCGTCGTGGCATGCCGAATAGAGGCGCGGCAGGTCGTTGGGGTCGTGACTGAAGTCGGCGTCCATCTCGAATATATAGTCATATCCGTGTTCCAGGGCCCATTTAAAGCCCGTTATGTATGCCGTGCCGAGGCCCAGCTTGCCGCTGCGCTCAATGATAAACAGACGGTCGGCAAACTCGCTCTCCATCAGTCGGTGAACTATAGCCGCGGTGCCGTCGGGCGAGCCGTCGTCTATCACGAGAATATTAAAACATTTTTCAAGCGAGAACACCGCCCTTATAATCTTCTCGATGTTCTCTTTCTCGTTATACGTAGGTATAATGACTATGCTGTCGCTTTTGTTCATGTCCTGAATGTCTTTTGTTTATGCGTGCTATATATGTCTTGTCTCCCTCCGGCTGGTGTCGTCATGGAGCCTTCAACGTTGTTGTCTTCTTCTTCTGATAAAGCAACTCTCAGTAGTGCCCGTGCGTCCTGTCTCCCCGGTCAGTCCTGTCTGCCGCTTATCTTATTGCAAAGATAATGCAAACCGGGAGCAGAATCATCAAGTCTTGCTTGAATGTAATGCCAAGATGCCGCTTATCTTATGCAAAGATAATGCAAATCGAGAGCAGAATCATCAAGCTTGCTTGAATGTTATGCCGAGATGCCGCTTATCTTATGCAAAGATAATGCAAACCGAGAGCAGAATCATCAAGTCTTGCTTGAATGTTATGCCGAGATGCAGCTTATCTTATGCAAAGATAATGCAAATTGGCATAACTACAAAATAAAAATTTGCCAACGGAGCCATTATTTTTCGTCCTTGCCTTTTAAAATGACGTTTTTCAGTCAATTTGCTTTATTACATCACGTCTTGCGTAACATTATTTATGACTTTTTTATCAATCGCAATACCATGAACCATAGCCGCCCCGTAGTCCGCAACATTGACATGAGCGTTATTTCTTATCCCCAATAGCCCGATTAATATTTGTCAGCTCCCCAATCCGGTCGCCTTTTCACGTCCATACATTCGCGTCATAAAAACAATTTCGAAAAATCGTAAGTATTTGCGTTGTTTTATGTTTTAAATTGAAAGATTGTGTCTTTGTATATGGCTGCTTGTTAAGCAAATCCAATGTATTTACTTTTAAAATGTAAACGGCTGAGTTTCGCCTCGTAACTCGGCCACTTTTGCATCAAAAGTCATAGGTTTTTTATGCGTAAGTCATAGGTTTGTTTTGGGGATATAATAAGGTGGATATAAAACGCAGGAAAGTATTTGTTGTTATTGTTGTTTTAGATAAGTTTTGTCATGAAACGGTATAATCCCCAATCGGCCTTCAGACCGCACATAGCTTTATCAATTTTGTTTATTCATGCTTTCTGCCCGCCTTTTGGTTCTATTGGCGCAGGCTAATTATGAAACGTAGTTCGGTCTAACCCAATTATGAATTATGAAACGAAGTTCGGCGTAGCCAATTATAAATTATAAAAGTGCCTGTAAATAATCCAATAAAAAGCCGCTCAATATAAAGCAAAATACATACCGAATCTTAATAACAGATTTTGTATTATGGCATTTTTGATTCAAAAATTTTTTTTTGAACGATGTGGTATTTACAAAATATTTTTATATCTTTGTTCTTCGTGTGCGCCGCTTGTAATCCGGCTGATGTTACTTCTGATAGTGCAGCTGATGGTGGCGTTATTAATGAACTTAGTGTTGATTATATTTAATAAAAAATATTATGGCAAAGAAACAGACTAAACAGAAAAGCATAGAAGAAAACCTTTGGGAATCGGCTAACAAATTACGTGGCTCGGTAGAGCCGTCCGAATACAAGCATGTTGTTCTGAGCTTGATATTCTTGAAGTATGCTTACGACCGTTTCATGCAACGCAAGAACGAACTTATTGCCGACGGCAAGGGCGCGTTTGTCGACCAGCCTGTTTTTTATAATGCCAAGAACGTTTTTTATTTGAACGAGATAAGCCGCTGGGACTACATCATGGAGAATGCCAAGCAAAACGACATTGCCATAAAGATAGACAAGGCACTGGCTACCGTGGAGAAAGACAACCCCACTCTGCGCGGTGCTCTGCCCAGCAATTATTATTCAGGGTTGGGGCTCGACCGCAACAAGCTGGCTGCGCTGCTCGACGTGATAAATGACATTGACACTCTGAAAGACCCTGAAAACGACCTGATAGGCCGTGTATATGAATATTTCCTTGCCAAGTTTGCTATTGCCGAAGGTAAGGGTAAGGGCGAGTATTATACGCCGAAGACCATTGTAAACCTTATTGCCGAAATGATAGAGCCTTATCGCGGCAAGATTTACGACCCCTGCTGCGGTTCTGGCGGCATGTTTGTGCAGAGCATGAAGTTTATCGAGGCTCACCACGGCAACAAAAAGGATATTTCTGTCTACGGTCAGGAATATACCAACACCACATACAAGCTGGCAAAGATGAATCTTGCCATACGTGGCATAGCCAACAATCTTGGCGAGCAGGCTGCCGATACGTTCCATAACGACCAGCACAAAGATCTGAAAGCTGATTTCATTATGGCAAATCCCCCTTTCAATCAGAAGTCGTGGCGTGCCGAAAACGAGCTTGTTGACGACCCGCGCTGGAAAGGATATGAAGTTCCGCCCACCGGCAATGCCAACTATGGATGGATACTCAACATCGTTTCAAAGATGTCTGCAAACGGCATGGCCGGCTTCCTGCTGGCTAACGGTGCGTTGAGTGGCGACGGTACGGAGCTTGCCATACGCCGTCAGCTGTTGAAGAATCATCTGGTCGAAGCCATTGTTATTCTTCCGCGCAATATGTTTTATTCTACCGACATAAGCGTAACTCTCTGGATATTGGCCGGCAACCGTAAGGCACGCACAGTGGAGCAGAACGGCAAGACGGTGAAATACCGTAATCGCGAGAATGAAGTGCTGTTTATAGACCTGCGCCAGTGGGGTGAGCCGTTCGAGAAGAAATACATACAGTTCTCAAAAGAACAGATAGCACAGATAGCCGAAAACTTCCATAACTGGCAACGCGAAGGTTATGAGCAGACTTATAAGGATGTGCCTGAATATTGCTATTCGGCAACGCTCGAGGAGATTGAGGCTAAAGGTTGGTCGCTCGTACCGAGCAAATACATTGAGTTCAAGAGCCGTGACGAAGGCGTAGACTTCGATACAAAGATGAAAGAGCTGCAAACTGAAATGAAAGATTTGCTGAAACAGGAGGAGGAAAGCAGAAAGGAGTTGTTGAACCTGT
Source organism: Xylanibacter rarus (assembly GCF_001275135.1). Taxonomy (GTDB): domain Bacteria; phylum Bacteroidota; class Bacteroidia; order Bacteroidales; family Bacteroidaceae; genus Prevotella; species Prevotella rara. The sequence goes on from NZ_LFQU01000017.1 coordinate 5,391, forward strand.
TTAGGGAGTTGGGCTATGGACTTGAATGATAAGATTGTAATCTACCAAACGGCTGATGGACAAACGTCCATTGACGTGAAATTGGAAAACGATACTGTATGGCTTTCAGCTAACCAGATGGCCATTCTGTTTGACAGGGATGAAAAGACCATAAGAAAACATATCAATAATGTCTTTTCCGAAGGTGAACTTGAAAAAGAGAACAACACGCATTTTTTGCGTGTTGATGGGGTGAAACAGCCTGTTGCCTTTTATTCTTTGGATGTCATCATTTCCGTGGGCTATCGTGTGAAAAGCCAGCGTGGCACGCAGTTTCGTATTTGGGCAAACAAAGTACTGAAAGAATATTTAATTAAAGGCTATGCCGTCAATAAAGCCCTGACAGAACAACACTATACGGAGCTGAAGCAGCTTGTTAATGTATTGGGCAGAACGGTCAAGGCACAAGAGGCACTGACTTCTGATGATGCGCTCAATCTGGTGGAAGTGGTTGCCGATTATGCTTATGCCCTTGATACTTTGGACAAGTACGATTACCAGCAACTGGCTGTGGAGCAGACCACTAACGAAGCCAAGTTTCGTGCTACATACGAAGGAGCCATGAAGGCAATAGAAGAACTGAAGGAGAAATTCGGCGGCAGCCAGTGGTTCGCCAATGAGAAAGACGATTCGTTCAAGAGTTCCATCGGGCAGATATATCAGACTTTCGGCGGGCAAGACCTTTATCCGTCAGTAGAAGAAAAAGCCGCCATGTTGCTTTATCTCGTTACAAAGAATCATTCGTTCAGCGACGGCAACAAACGTATAGCCGCAACTCTCTTCTTATGGTTTATGGCAGGTAACGGCATTCTCTATAATCCTGACGGTACGAAGCGCATAGCCGACAACACTCTTGTTGCCCTTACGCTGATGATAGCCGAAAGTCGCACAGAGGAAAAGGACGTGATGGTAAAAGTAGTTGTAAACCTGATAAACAAGAACAATTATGAGTAAGACAAACTACAAACGCTTGGGCGATTATATCCGCGAAGTGGATGTGAGGAATCGAAACTTGAAGGTAACGAAGCTATTAGGTGTCAGTATCTCTAAAGAGTTTATGCCATCCATAGCAAATACCATAGGAACGGATATGTCTTCTTATAAGGTTGTAGAGCCTCGGCAATTTGCATACGGTCCGGTTACATCACGTAACGGAGATAAGGTTTCTATTGCATTATATAAGGATGGTGAAAAAGCGATAGTTTCACAAGCCTATACAATATTTGAGGTTACGAATAAGCTGGAACTTCTCCCTGAATATCTGATGATGTGGTTCCGTCGTCCTGAGTTTGACCGCTATGCACGTTTCAAGTCACATGGCAGTGCGCGTGAGATTTTCAGTTGGGAAGAAATGTGTGATGTTGAATTACCAATCCCGCCGATTGACCAACAACAAAAAATAGTTGCAGAATACAATGCAATTCAGCAACGTATAAAGCTCAATGAACAGCTAATCGTAAAATTGGAAGAAACAGCCCAAGCCATTTACCGCAAAATGTTTGTTGATGGAATAGACAAAAATAATTTGCCTGAAGGGTGGAGAATGGGAACACTTAAAGAAATAGCGGAAATTATGATGGGGCAATCTCCAAATGGAGAGAGTTATAATGAGAATGGAGCTGGAGAAATTTTCTACCAAGGCAGAACAGACTTCAGATATAGATATCCTATTGTTCGAATATATACAACAAATCCAACAAGGATGGCAAAATGTGGTGATATTTTATTAAGCGTTCGTGCACCAGTTGGAGATATTAATGTAGCTCCACATAATTGTTGTATCGGACGTGGCTTATCTGCACTTAGAAATAAAAAGAATTATAATTCTTTTTATTTTATCTGTTAAAAAACAAGAAAAATGATTTTAACATTTCAAATGATGATGGTACAATATTTGGAAGTATCACAAGAAATGATTTATGTGAATTGAATATCGTAATTCCACAAGATGATTTTGTACAAGAATTTAATAATAAAAGCAAAATATTAGACAGACAAATAAAATATTTTGACAAAGAAATTTTCATATTAACTAAATTACAATCTTTGCTATTGGCGAAGATGGGGCAATAAAATATTTAAAATATGACGACTTTACGAAAATGCTTGTCTCCAAATGTTTTGGAAATGATAAGTAATATAATTGGTGATACAGAAAATGGATTAACAGGAAGCGAAATTCATCGTTTTTTGTTACAAGCAAATATTGAAGATACGAGCGACCCCAATATAATGCTTGCTAAAAGAAAAAACTTATTTAATTCATTAGCTAAGGAGCAAAATAAAAATAAATGTTCAAATCAGATATTGATTTTTATTCAATTAGTTCTTGCACCTTCAAGATATGTTGACAGTCCTGATGAGTTTGAAAGGATGAGAACTGCAATAAATCAACAATTGGCATTTGCTGGTTATGAATTACAAGAAAATGGAAAGTATAAAGAGATACCCCCAGCAAGTACATTATCAGATATTGAAATTAGAGTTGAGAATTTAAAGATAGAATTAGAAAAAAGAACTGCACATCGTGAGATTTTTTAAATATTGCAAAACAGAACTATTGCAGAATAATTATTTTCATGCTGTATTGGAAGCTAATAAAGGTTTATTCCAAAGAATAAGGGATTTGTCGGCAATTCAAAAAGATGGTATAAATCTTATAGAAGAAGTATTTAGCAAAAATCCGATTCTGATAATCAATAACTATCAAACCAGTTCAGAACAAAATGAGCATAATGGTTTTTGCAATCTTTTAAAAGGTTTATGCTCTATGTTTAGAAATCCAACGGCTCATGAGCCCAAAGTAGATTGGAACATTTCAGAACAAGATGCACTTGATATTTTAGGTATCATTTCATATTGCCACAGACGATTGGATAATGCTCAACGAATAAGATAACATTATGTCACACTTCAACGAACACACCCTTGAAATGTCCATTATGGAGCTGTTTCAGCAAGAGGGCTACATATATACCAACGGTGAAGATATAAGCAAAGAGGCGAGCGATGTTATTCTTCGTGAAGACCTGTGCGTATATCTGCGGAGCCGCTATGCGAAAGACGGGATAACGGAACTTGAGGTGGAAAGCGTGATAGCAAAACTTACGGCAGCAAACGGATTTTTGCTGTACGACAAGAATGTAAACACCTACCGCCTTATGACAGAGGGCTTTTCGTTGAAGCGTGAAGACAAGACACAGCCGGACCTGTTTATCGAGCCAATAGACTTTGAGAACGAAGGCAAAAACACGTTCCGAATAGTGAACCAGCTCGAAATACAAGGCGACGTAAAGCGTATTCCTGACGGCATAGTCTATGTAAACGGTCTGCCGGTGGTTGTGCTCGAATTTAAAAGCGCCGTTAAGGAAGACACAACTATAATGGACGCTTACAGGCAACTGACCGTAAGATACCGCCGCGACATACCAGAACTGTTCAAATATAACGCCTTCGTAGTAATAAGCGACGGCGTGAACAACAAATACGGCTCGCTGTTTACGCCTTACGAATTCTTTTATTCATGGCGTAAGGTGAACAGCGGAGACAAGCCCGACGACGGCATAAACTCGCTGATGACAATGGTGAAAGGCATGTTCGGCAAGAAACGCCTGCTGAGCATACTGAAAGACTTTGTTTACATGCCCGATTCGTCGAAGACGGAGAGCAAGATAATATGCCGTTATCCGCAGTTCTTTGCTACGCATAAGCTGTTTGGCAATATCCTTAAACACTCGCGCCTGCATGAAGGCGGCGACGGAAAGGGCGGTACATACTTCGGCGCGACAGGCTGTGGAAAGAGTTTTACGATGCTCTTTCTAACCCGTATGCTTATGCGCAGCAAGGCTTTTGCCAGTCCAACCATAGTGCTTATCACCGACCGCACCGACCTTGACGTACAACTCTCTGAACAGTTTGCCAAGGCAAAGACATTTATCGGCGACGACTGTGTGGTTGAAGTGGAGAGCCGCGCCAAGTTGCGTGAGTATCTTGCAGGACGGACAAGCGGCGGAGTGTTTCTTACAACAATTCATAAGTTTACCGAAGACACCAAGCTGCTGTCAGACAGGGCAAACATTATTTGCATATCTGATGAAGCGCACCGTTCGCAGACAAATCTGCAACAGAATATAAAACAGACTGAACGCGGATTGAAGAGAAGCTACGGCTTTGCCAAATATCTGCACGACTCGCTGCCAAAAGCCACATACGTAGGCTTTACAGGTACGCCGATAGACGCTACTATCGACGTGTTCGGAAAAGTTGTCGATGCCTATACCATGACAGAATCGGTGGCAGACGACATAACAAGACGAATCGTATATGAAGGACGCGCAGCAAAAGTATTGCTCGACAATGCAAAGCTGAATGAGATAGAAGAATACTACAAGCAATGTGCAGAGGAAGGCAGCAACGAGCATCAGATAGAGGAAAGCAAGAAAGCCGTAACCAAGATGGAAAGCATACTTGGCGATTCAGACCGCTTGCAGGCGGTTGCAGAAGACTTCATCGCGCACTATGAGAAACGTGTTGAAGAAGGCAGCACCGTAGTTGGTAAGGCAATGTTTGTATGCTCTAACCGTACAATAGCGTATAATCTTTATAAGAAAATCGCAGCCCTAAGACCTGAATGGGTGAAGCTGCCGGAAGAAGAAAAGAAAGACTATGCCATGGCAGCCGAACCTGTAGCCCTATACGGCAATAAGGAACGGCCGATAGAGCGGATGAAGCTTATAATGACACGCACCAAAGACGATGAGCCCGACTTGTATAATCTGTTGGGAACGGACGACGACAGAAGAAGTTTTGCGGAAGCATTCAAGAATCCGAAATCTAACTTCAAGATAGCCATCGTGGTAGATATGTGGATTACGGGTTTCGACGTACCTTGTCTTGACACAATGTATATTGACAAACCGCTGCAACAGCATACGCTAATACAGACAATTTCACGCGTAAACAGAGTATATCCGGGAAAGGACAAGGGACTGATTGTTGACTATATCGGAATAAAGAACAATATGAATACAGCCTTGAAGCATTACGCTCAAGGCGAAACAGACTCTGATTCGGTTGAAAGTCTTGAAAAGTCAATTGTCATGGTAAAAGACGAGCTTGACATAATAAGGCGTATGTTCAACGGCTTTGACTATTCGAAATTCACAAGCGGAAGCCCGTTGGAACAGTTGGAATGTCTTAACCGTGGAGCTGAATTCATGCAACGCACCAAAGAACAGGAAAATCTGTTTATGGGGCATACAAAGAAACTGAAATCCGCTTTCAACTTATGCAGCAACAGCGAGGAAATAACTTTCTCTGACAGGGAAGACATACATTATTTTACCGGCGTGCGTGCTGTAATATACAAACTGACAAAGGGCGAGGCTCCTGACGCCTCACAAATGAACAGACGTGTCAGGGCGATGATAGAAGAGGCTATTCAGTCGGAAGGCGTTGAAGAAATAATCCGCATAGGCAATGATAAGGAGAATCTTGATGTGCTGAGCGAAGAATATATGGAAAGGCTGGCAAAGATGCAAATGCCCAACACAAAAGTGAAACTTATGGAAAGGCTGTTGCGCATGGTTATTACCGAATTTAAGAAAGTAAACAAGATGCAGGGCGTAGACTTTTCAAAAAGGCTTAACGATCTTGTTGATAAATATAATGACAGACGCGACAGTGCTGTATTTGCCGATGAAGTGGTGACGGAAGTTGCCAACCAGATGGCTATGCTCCTGAAAGAGATTAACAAGGAAAAATCTTCGTATAAAGGTCTCGGCATAAGTTATGAAGAAAAGGCCTTTTATGACATACTGAAAGCAATAGCCAAACAGTTCGGATTTGAGTATCCTGAAGATAAATTGCTGGTGCTTGCTGCCGAAATAAAAAAGATTGTGGATGATAAGTCTAAATATACAGACTGGGCAACTCGTGACGATATCAAAGCCGAACTGAAAATGGATCTTATCGTAGTGTTGGCTGAACATGGTTATCCGCCTGTAACAAACGATGAAGTATTCAAAGAAATTCTTGAGCAGGCCGAGAATTTCAAGAAGAATAATTGATTATTGGAATAGAACTCATATCAGTTTCAGAAATAAAGGAATATTAGATTAAGAATAGTCATTAGCAGTATATGACAATAAATAATTTGCTGAACGTCAAGTCTCGTGATGAACTGCGCGAATGGTTGATGCAGAATCATGATAAGGAGCCGGAATGTTGGGTAGTGGTGAAACGTGGAAGACCTGTTGACGACGGCACGTTCTGGTATATAGATGCTGTAGAGGAGGCTATGTGCTTCGGATGGATAGACAGCACGACAAAGAAGCTGGCAGACAGGGTGACGGCACAGAGACTGTGCCCGAGAAAGCCGCGCAGCAACTGGTCGGAACTGAACAAGGAAAGATGTCGCAGGATGGAACGGCTCGGACTGATGACTGATGCCGGCAGAGCCGTGTTGCCGGATATGACGGACAAGGGCTTTGTGATAGACGATGATCTAATGAAAGAATTGAAGTCGGACCCTGTGGTGTGGCAGAATTTCTGCCGCCTGCCCGAGCTGTATAAGCGTGTGCGCATTGACACCATCCAGATAAAGAAACGTCAGCCCGAGCTGTTCAGAAAGCGGCTTGACAAATTTATAGAAAACACCCGAAAAGGCGTTCTTTATGGCGAGTGGAACGATAACGGCAGACTGCTGATGTAATCAGGACACTGTCCAAAATTTTGTGCAGTGTCTTTTTAATCATGTTTATCAACGTAAATTAATTCCGTTAATGGGTTGCCTATTATGAACTTCCGCAACTTCATAATTCCAAATTAATACGAAAATGAGCAGAATTTCTTTTTTATTACTGATTCTTTTTAATAACATTAATCAGTAAATGTCAATTCTCCTTGCAGATTAATATTACGAATATCTATGTCGATTCCAGACAAGGCTCTCCTAATTTTTTCATCTTTTATCGACCTTGGTATAGCTAATGCTAGAAATTGACTGGCTCTAGAACACGCCACATATATCATTCGTTGACTTTCTGTCATGACTTCAATTCCATTATCTGGAAAATCGTTTAACGAAATACTTTGTCCTCTGCTATCAGATGATAGGAACAAAAGCACCGCATCAAAGGTAGCTCCCTTTACTGCATGTATCGTATCTATGCTCTTGTGGTATTCACTATTTTTGTCGTTCGATTGATGATATTGTTCTACTGGTACATTAGCCATTTCTTTCATTTTATATCCTTTTTGTCTTTGATATGGAACAAAAACAGGCTTTTCTTTAAGCTTCCAATATTCTTTCAATAATGTGCAGGTCTGTTCTGACCATTCTTTGAAACTCAATGAAAATGAAGGGATTTGTTTTATGAAACCAAATATCTTAGTATTCCAGTCCAAATTATGTTCAATTTCGTGCATAAACTCACGCCTTTTATCAGGGTTATCACCAATCATAAGTTCGGCTAATACAAGTCTTACTTTTCTGAAAGCAGAATTCATATCATCTGAAGCAAAAGCAAAGACGGCGTCTATTATTAAATAAGGCAGCGGTTTCTCTGTCTTCCAGTATTTGAAATTTACGTCATTAACACCAGATAGTTCCTTACATTTATCTATTCCACGTGCCAATATAATTCTTTTGGACAAATCATTATCATCACAAACGTGGTAGAAATTCCGAATAATCTCCCTAACATTTCCATCATCATACTTATAGACAATTATTGGTATTCCTTTATCTTCCACTTTATGCGAAGTAATAGCAGGCACGGTAGTTGATTTAAGTTTGCTATACAAATCTATTATACGTTGATTAGAACGCCAGCATTCGGATAATGGCAATACGTTCCATTCTTCTTCTGACATCATGTTCTGCAGTAATTCAGGCCTGGCATTATTGAATCCATATATGGACTGGCAAATGTCACCAACAAATTCAAGATTCTGCAAACCTGCTCTCTTTAACAGTTTGAAGAATTCAAAATGCAATTCGGAATTATCTTGTGCTTCATCTACTATGATATATGGGAAACGCGTTACAAGTGCTTTGCCTATATTCTGATGATGTTGCAATATATCACATGCTATCCACAGCGCATCGCTGCTTGTTATAAAGCCTTTTTCTAAACGATATTTAAATGCCTCCTTACAATAGGCTATTTCATTTTTATTCGTTACAATATCGTGATTCCATTTAAATGAAGTTTTTTCTCTAGTTATCAAAGACGGATTTTTTTTATAAAATATCTTACAATAGGGTCGTAGTGCCATAATTAGATGTTGTTGCCATATACCATTTATCAAAACTTTTCTGTAATAGATTCGTTCTAATATTTCTTTTTCATTCACTACTATTGGTTTCTTTTTACACGCATCACATAGATACCAAAACGGAAGTACTACATACTGCATAATAAAACTATCAATAGTCAAAACTTCATTGGGAAATGTCAATTTTTCATTATGCATTTCTTGGTATTTATGCTTTAACTCATCACAAGCTTTATTGGTAAATGACATACAGACAAACCCTGTATGTCTTCCATAATGCTTTTCACAAAAATGTGATACAGTCAAAAGCTTTTTAACAATGCTTGTTGTCTTGCCACTACCAGGACAGGCCGTGAGTATAGTATAACCACGTGCATCAATATATGCCTGTCGTTGATGTGTTATATAGTAATTCATACTCATGGTATTAAATGATTTATTGCTTCTTGAATATAAGTTGGCAAAGTGAATTTTATATCACTACCTTCTTCTTTCTTATCTAATAGAAACGAATTAAGAGTTTGAGCAAACTCAGCTTTATCTGGTAGACATTTCCACATAAGCAGTGCAACATTCTGCTGCTCATCTTCGTTCATATCTCTATCTCCAAGTCCTGACATGTAAAAATCTACCTTGTCCATACCGTTTGGATTCATTTGCTGAATCAATTCGTAGAGCCAAGTCTCTTTAGTCATTTCTTTATTAGCAAAAACATTTGCTTTACATATTTGATATTCGAGTGTCTTCTTTCCAGAGCATATCTTAATACCAGGTTGACGATTGGACATGGCTGTCATATTGTTAATGCGACCATTCACTCTACCTGTATTAATTCCTTCTCTAAGAAGATGAAGTTTTGCATAATTGTTTTTCACCAATTCATTCAGATTATATTCTTTATCCTTTGACGCTGTAAATTGATCCTCGTCTGTTATAAATGCCGATTTCATAGGTAAACGCTTTGTTGAGTCAGAAGAGTTAAACAACATTAGAAACTGATAAAAAGCTGTTCCGTCTGTATCTACTATTTCAATTTGATTCGCAATCAATGACTTATTTATCAGCTTAGAGAAAGTTTCAACTAATTGGCACTCTGATATACCCTCTATAAACAAACAGCCAGACGAAAATAACAATTGTGATCGAGTTACATCGAAATACCGGGATATCATTTTTCTATAGTATACAACTTCTTCTTCCTGCAATAATCTGCCACTAGCAGCATCACGGACAATCTTTTCTGAGTGTCGTTCTTTGAAACAATTTCCGACAAGGAAAGTGGTATTATCCTTCAACAAGATTATATTCTCCAATGGTATCCTTGATGTCAAAGTCGGAGAATGAGTCGTGATAAATGTTTGACTATTTTCATTTGTATCTGCATCTTTAAGAAAGTTATATAAATTCACCTGTAATTGTGGGTGTAGATGGGCTTCTGGTTCTTCTATAAGCAATGCGTATATACTAACATTATCTTCAATATGACAATCCTTAATGTCACTTAATACAGATGCTATATAAATTATGTTATTATACCCAAGACTATTTTGAGACAGTACAAATCCTTTCTTGTCAGCAGCAGAATATGGTAAGAAAGGTTTGATAATATTAACGATATATTCAATTCTGCTCTGTTCTATGTGCAGTTCTACATTTTGAAGGCTTGAGCTGTTTATCTGGTTCAGGTTATCGTTTATGCCAGTTTGTGTTTCTATTACTTCTGGTCTCAGCAAAAGTTGCTCGTTTGCATTATCTACTATACCTTTTACGTCATTTTCTGAACCTGCCCTATCAATTTTTCTTTTAATAACTCTTCCTAACAGGTTGTTACGTGAACTCAAAAGGTCACGTGTACTGTCACGTAATGCACCTAGATAATAAGGATGAAAATAATGAAACGTATTCCAGTCTGCACGAAGACCATTCTCCTCTTTACCTGTTATATATGAGGAATAGATTCTTCCATTCTCATTCATCTCAAAACTTACATGAATCCTGGCAACTGTAGTGCCATTGTTTTGGGAAACCAAATACTGATAGAATGTACCTTCTTGTTGTGTCGATAATTCTTCAAATAGATAATATATATCTATTCTCGTAGAGTTTATTAACGTTTTAGTCCCATCTGGATTTTCTGTAATTTCAACATGAAAATCCTCTTTTGTTATTTCTATGTCTCGGTTCGGCTCTCCCCACGTATAAAACAACCTGATGGCGTCCATCAAAGAAGTCTTTAATTGTCCGTTGGCTCCTATAATTACATTTAGTTTCTTATCGAATTTCACTAATAGTTCTTTGATACCTCGGAAGTTCTTTATATAAATCTTACTTAGATACATAAGGTTATATTATTTGATTATTCAATTATTCAATAACTCAAGCACATTATGAATCTCAGAATATGCCTTCAAATCTTCAGGTGATTCTTGGCATAATTGGCACAACTTTTCTGAATTTACCATTGCCCGTTCCAAATCGCCATTCTCTGTCAAGTATTTATAGAGATTAGTTCGTATGAAATATCTTTTGGTCTTTTCATACCCCGGCATATATTTCTGTAACTCTGGAAGCAGTTGGTCGTAACTTTCATATCGCCGGTAAACCACACCGGGCAGAAAGTGAAGTAAGAACCAAAATTCCGTGCAAGGATTCGTTTCTACAAACATCACTTTACCGGCATACTTCTTTGCGCTATACTTTTTCTTTGCCCGTTGATACAATTGCATTTCAGAGGGAAACTGAAATAACCTATCCATATCAAACAGGCATACGATGTAATCATATTGTTTGTTCAAATACGATTCAACCAGTTTCAGTATATGCTTGATGTCGCTATGCTGTGGAAAGTCAGGTGCGACCTTGAAAGGATAACGACACGCCACCCTCAATGAATCAAAATAGAACCACTCGGTTTCTCCTTCGCCTATGATGGCGATACTTTTCGTCACTGTTCGCCTCATATCATTAGTCGTTTAGGTTGATGTATTGACTGCCAAGGAACGGAAGCTTAACTAATTTACCCTGTTTGTAAGCATTATACGGGGAAAGATTCTTGTGCAGGCCTAAAGATGAAAGACGTACTATTTTAGTCTCACCATATTCGTCTTTATCAGTAAACCATATTGTGTCACGGCGAATGAAATCCTCGTTGAGAAGATTGATGTCGTGTGTCGTCAACAACATTTGGGATGTTCCTTCGCTGTTTGCTAAAAAGACTTTTATAAAATAAGCCAGCAGTTCGTAATGGATGCTTGTTTCTACTTCGTCAATTGATACAAACCGATTAGTCTTCAACAAGAAGTTCAGAATTACTGCCATTCCCAAAAATCTCATTGTACCATTGGATTCGTATTCTTCAGACAAATCGTATAGTTTGTCGCCAACCTTATGCTTGAAAGTCAATTCAGCATTTGTGATTTTCCCTTTTCTAAGCATTTCAGCTTTTGCCTCATTATCAATAGGGGCATTCTGAATCAGTTGCTCCAATTCCGGAGTAATCAGTTCTTCCTCTTCGTGCAATACAACATCTTCTATGTTGAAATCAGATGCTTTCAGGAAGTTTAATATGAACTTCTTTAAATCTCCTGTTTCATCTTTATCCAATCGTGATTTTATATATCCCGAAAGCAGCATACCAGGAGCCAATACATCTTTTACCTGTTTGGCAAAGTAATCGTACACATCGTTCAACTTGGTGCGTTCCACATTACTTTTGCCAAATGCGGCAAGCACACTGCAATTATTGATAGTGTTGCCGGAAATCACATCCTGACTCTTCCGTGGCATTTTCAGGTTTACGCCGAAATCTATTGTTGTGGAATCTGTTGTTGCATCATAACTGCGGCTATATAACTTGGTAGGACGAACAGAGTCGTAAACAATCAATGTTTCGGAATAGATATATTTTGCGTCCAATTCAAAAGTAAGGATATACTTCGATTTATTGATATAGAATACCATAGACATCTTCGTCCTTTCATTTCTTGACGTGTCATCCAGCATAAAAGGAACAACCCCTGTCTTCTCATTCCGGTCTTTTGGCATCCTAAGAACAAGCATTTTGAAAAATTCTACAGCATTCAGGATATTAGTCTTGCCGGAAGCGTTAGCACCATAGATGATACCCAATTTCAGCAACCTTACACCATCCTTCACTTCATATGAATATTCGTCAGACATAAAAGTGTCTGACGAGGGTTCAAAACTTATCTTTTGTGGAGACTTTATTGAGAAAAAATTTTCAATGGTGAATTCTGCTATCATACTTGTTGAATTTATCTGTTACATAATGCAAAGATAGGAATAAAGTTTATATATAAAAAATATAATGCGTGTTTTCGTAGAAAAATTACAAAATTTGAATTCAAATTAAAATTTTAGGTATTTTATAATAGTAAGAAAAACATAATCATTATAAAGAGACGTCAGCCCGAGCTGTTCAGAAAACGGCTTGACAAATTTATAGAAAACACCCGAAATGGCGTCATGTATGGTGAATGGAACGATAACGGCAGACTGCTGATGTAATCAGCTAACGTTTACCTGTTTGAGCGTCAAAAAAAGTTCTGCAAAAGGCATCCGCAATACAGAAAAAATCTATAACTTTGTCATCGTTGGTTATTGTTTATATAAAAGCATTGATTCCGGCTTCTTGGTGTTCTTTCTGGCAGACAATGACTTTAAAAAGTAAAAAGCGCCAGGGAGAATAAGGCCTATTGCAACTTGATTGGGATGAAGAATATAAAGGTTCCCTAATGTACTGAAGTATGGAAGAAAATAATATAATTATCTATACCGCAGCTGATGGGCTATTATGAATTTTTTAAGATATGAGTTATGAAAAAAATATTTCTACTTTTATATTTGTGTGTTATTCTCAGTAATATCGCCATATCACAGAACATAATGGATGTGAAACAATATTCATTTAGGTCATTAACTTATAATGATACACGTTCTTTCAGGATTGCTTTACCAGCTTCGGTTTATCCAAATGTAAAGTATAATGTGCTGTTTGTCCTGGATGCAGATTATACCTTTGATGTGATCGCTTCGACAGCCGTTTATTTACAGACCTTTGACTATATTCCTCCAACGGCAGTTGTAGCAATCGACTATTCAACTCCCGGAAATAGAAATGATGTAGGATACGACTTGTCCGGCAACAGTCTTGATTCAAGCGGAGAAATGTTTTATAAATATGTTAATACCGATTTGGCAAAGGAAATAGACAGAATTATTCCAACATCAGGTTTTAATACGTTAGTTGGCCATTCATATACGGCAAGCTATCTGAACTATTATATCGATGCAGGGAATGATAATATGACGTCATATATTCTATTCTCGCCTGAAAAGATGGAACGGATGCCTGGCTTTGAAACCAAGTACAAGACAAAGAGTCCGTGTGTCCGCATAATTACAGCTATGGATGATACTGAAGAAAGACAGACTTTTGGCCGGAATTTGTATGAGAACTTTCAGAAAATGAAATATGACGTTAAGCTTCACAGTATTAAAGCAGACCATATGTCTGTAATTCCGGCAGGGATTATGCAAGCCTTGACAAGCTTGTATGACAAATATTACAATATAGACAGTATATACGCTGCCATAGAACGTTCGGACTGTCCTTTATGGGAGACTTTTACAAGCATAAATGAAAATAACAGAACTCTTTATAAACAAGAATTACCAGTTTCAGGTTCATGCATTTCTGCTTTCTTGTGGACGGCCATTCAAAAAGACGAAAAAGAATCAATAGACAAATTACGCGTTTATTATGAGAAAGCCTTGGAAAATGAAAACTCTGATCCTAATGCATTAGGCGTTATGGGAGATCTGATGAATAAGCTTGGCTTATGGAAAGAGGCAGATTACTACTTGCAACGATGTCTGGACAGATATAAAAAATTGAAACAAGAACATGAAACACTGTATTGGAGAAGAGTGTACTCATTGAATGTTTTACCTAAACTCGGGCAATATAAAAAGGCATGGAAGATATTAGAAGACGGGAAAAAGATATATCCCGATGATAAAGCTATATTCTGTTATTATCAAGGAGTGTTATCAATAACAAACGATTTTCTTATAAAGAAAGGCATAGAACAATTGAAAATTGCACTGAAATATCCCGATGTACTGAAAAATAATTTTGTGAACTCGGATGAAGCAGAAGCTCTTTTGAAAAAAGGAATATCAAAGGAAAAAGGTGTAATGCCATAGATTCTACAATTGGATAAGAAAAATAAGTAAAATTACAAATGAATACGGGTAATCATGCTCCATTAATTCAGAATATTGTCAAGGTTTGACTAGACGTAAGAATCTAAAATCTTGATATATGGTTTTGATTTAAAAAAATAATGCTAACTTTGCAGTTAAGCATGCATTGGCTTGCGGAAAATCTTGAATTTAAGATAAAAATATGATAGAGCAAGTTTTGATAAAGAATTATAAGTCGATAAGAGACTTGTCGCTGCCGTTGAACAGACTTAATGTGCTTATTGGTTCAAACGGTGCGGGCAAAAGCAACTTTATTTCATTCTTTGAACTGATTAAGGCTATCTATGAACAAAGGTTTGGAAGCTATACGTTGTCAAAGGGTGGTATAGATAATTTGTTGTATCATGGAAGAAAGAAATCCGCGTCAATAGAAGGATTGATAGATTTTGATAATACCAATGCTTTCTTTTTTGAGATAAAACCGGCACAGTCGAACAAAGGCTATCTTGAGAATACCGGCGACTATTTTAATTGTTATCAAAGCAAGATAAAAGATTATCCGCAGTGGAACAAAACATTATGGGATTCTGCCGTGGAAGAATCTTCGTTGGCATATAACACTAAATGGAGAGCGGCCTATTTGAGGACATATTTAAAAAGTTTTATGGTGTATCATTTTCATGATACAAGCTTCACTTCTCCTATGCGTGGTGACTGCAACATAAACGACAATGAATGTCTGCGTGATAACGGCTCAAACCTGGCAGCTTATCTGTATTACCTGATGCAGAACGACGAAAAGGCTTTCCGCTTTATCGAGGGTGTCGTACGTTCCGTGGCGCCTTATTTTAAATGCTTTAAGCTTCGCCCTGACGCCAACAATAATAACAAGATACGTCTGGAATGGGAGGAAAAGGATACAGACATGTATCTCGACGGATACAGTTTTTCTGACGGCACGTTGCGTTTCATTGCTTTGGCTACGTTGTTGTTGCAGCCGAAAATGCCAGAGGTTATTATTATTGACGAACCAGAACTCGGACTGCATCCTGCTGCTATCAATAAGTTGGCTGAGATGGTGAAAAGTGCTTCTGTAAAGAGTCAGATAATCTTGTCTACCCAGTCAACAAATCTTGTCAACTGCTTTGATGTTGACGACATTATTGTGGTAGACCGTGCCGGCAGCCAGTCGGTGTTCCGTCATTTGTCAAGTGATGAATTGAAAAAATGGATGGACGATTATAATCTCACTATCAGTGACCTGTGGGAGAAAAACATGATAGGAGGGCAGCTGTGAAACGTTTGTATATCGTTGTGGAAGGGCAGACAGAACAAGAGTTTGTCAACAGTCTTATTGCTCCATATTTGCAGAAATCTGAAATATATTGCGTCACGCCCGTTTTGATACGCACAAGCAGGAGCGGACGTGGAGGCATGGTTAACTATCAGCATCTGTATAATACTATAAAGATGCTGCTTGCGTCATCGCAGACAGACTTTGTTGTTACTACTTTAATCGATTTTTTCAGACTGCCTAATGATATGCCGAATTATGCAGAGTGTACGGCTATTAAGGATAAAACACAATGTGTTGAGGCTTTGGAAAATGCTGTTGATGACTGTGTGTGTGATTCGCGTTTCTTTTCTTACATACAGTTGCATGAGTTCGAGGCTCTTTTGTTTTCAAACAACAAAGGTTTTGAATGTTATTTTTCAGACGAGCATGCAAGTAAAACAGCCTCAATAATTTCTTCTTATGACAATCCTGAGAACATAAACTCTTCTCCTGAAGGTGCGCCGTCAAAACGGCTATTGGCAATAAAACCTGACTACAACAAGGTGCTTGAAGGCAATCTTATTGCGCTGGAAGTAGGAATAGAGGCCATAATAGAAAAATGCCCGCGCTTTGCAGAATGGATGAATAGCATTGTCGAGAAGTGTAAAGATTAGGATGCTTTATTCCTAATAGCCGTTTGTACTAATAATCCCAATAGGTACCTGTTTTTCTTGCTGTTATGGTTATATTAAATTACTTTTACCTATAATGCAAGTATTCGCACGTGGATAAAACTGATAAGATCACAATTTAAAGGCAATCATGCGTTGCTGGGGCAGATGTATAAAATTATAATGACATGAGAATATTTATCGCAATACGATTTACTGAAGCGTTCAAGTCTTCAATATTGGATGCACAGGACGGACTGAAGGAATATGGAGTAAAAGGCAACTATACGCAGCCGGAGAACCTGCATCTTACGTTGGCATTTATAGGCGAAACGGAAAGAGTGGAGGAGATAAAGGCAGCTGTTGATGCCGTTAAGTTTGAGCCGTTTGTAATCAGAACGGGCAAGATGGGATGCTTTAACGGCAGAAGCAGGGTGGTATGGCTCGGCATAGAAGGCGAGGACAAGGTGAAGGCTATAGCGCAGCAGCTGAGACGCAATCTTGACCAACGCGGCATTGACTATGCAAAGGGCAAGTTCAGTCCGCATATCACCCTTGTGCGCCAGCCGTCGGAAATGCCTCTTGACATCGACGTGGAGAGCGAAAGCATGACTGTAAGCAAGATTTATGTAATGAAGTCGGAACGGATCAATGGACGGCTCGTTTATACGGCCTTGTAATTGGTTGATGATAAATCAGCGCAACTGAGCCTGAAGAATAGAGATGGAGTTTTGTAATATTAAAATTACGGACTGATTCATAATTATGATTTGATTGCAGTTATAGGTTGAATTTTGAAAATAGTTAAAGTTATTATGAAACTTAGACGCATAATATTATTTTATTTTGTATGCCTCGTAGGTGTTGTCAGTGCATTTGCCGCAAACGGCCATGAGATAAGATTTATTTATTGTTCTGACCTTCACTACGGAATAAAACGACAGTTTAGAGGAGAGAAGGTTGATGCCTATAAGGTCATTGGCGAGATGGTGAAGTCGTTTTGTCTGCTCAATAAAACAGATTTGCCCTCTGACGGAGGAGTAGGTGAGGGAACAAAGTTTGGCGAGCCGGATTTTGTTGTGTGTACTGGCGATATATCGAACAGAATGCATGATGGGGTGTGGCAGGCATGTAGATCATGGAGGCAGTTTGAAAAAGACTGGATAGAAACCCTCGGATGTCCCATATATCTTGTTCCCGGTAATCATGACATATCAAATGCCATAGGATATCCGAAGAAACTTACACCTGCCAAGGATGAAACAAGTGCTATAGAAATATACAATCATAACATGCCGGAATTTGGCAGTCAGAAAATTTCGTCTTTTGATTATACTGCCAATAAAGTTCATTACACTTTTATAAAAGACAATCTCCGGTTTGCCTTTGTGGGGATATGGCCGGATGGCTTTATGCGTTGTTGGTTAGACAGCATATTTAAAGATGACCCGGCAACATCCACAATACTCTTCGCACATGATCCGGTTGAGGCTGATGCCAAACACTTTACAAATCCTAACTTTCCGTATGACATAAACAGTAAGGATAAATTTGAAAACCTGTTGAGCGATACGTGTTGCGTAAATGCCATTGACATGAGGCCTGTTGGCAACTGGAACAGGCTGGAGAGGTTTTTAAAGTCTCATCCTCAGATAAAGGCATATTTCCACGGAGACTGCAACTATAATGAATTCTATGACTGGAAGGGCACGGAGGGAAGCATATCCTTGCCTGTGTTCAGGGTTGACTCGCCGATGAAGGGAGAGTTGTCGGCAGACGATGAAAGCCTGCTTTCATATCAGGTGGTATGCATAGATACAGAAAGCAGGGTCATAACAGTGAGGGAATGTCTTTGGAACAAGAACGGTAAGACTTCTGTAAATTGGGGCAAGATGAGGAGCATTTCATATTGATGGTGTCAGGTAATGACCTTATGGTCATTTATTTTTGATAAAAGCAGGTTTTAACCTATCATCCGCGTGAAAGATTATTGTTGCAGATATCTGCCGCTTCTGACAAAATCAACAAGCTGCTGTTCGTATTCTGCTTCGCCCTGAATGTAATATTTACGGCTTACACGCTGAAATTTCTCGTATATCTTTTCGGCCTTGCAGCTGTCTGCTTCGTGTATCATGGTGAGGGCGTATTGAACGCGCAGGGCTGAAGGACGGAAGACAGACTGCACTTGCAGGTATTTGCTGATTGACTTGTCCAGCAGCCTGTTGATGTCTTCAGGATAGTGGGGACGTATCAGCGTGAGGTAAATGCGTTCCAAGGTCAGTTCGTTGCGGTAGATAGTAACCATCCGGCTCATGTGCGGCTCGGCGCGCTGCATGATGGCGTTGGCCTTGCCGAAGTCCATGTGCAGCATGGCTAACGACAAGTCGGACGAAAGTGCCATGACGTGTATGGGGTTGCTGAAGTTGATGTCGCGGTCGTCGCACATGTATGTCATGGCCTCAAGCCGTGATGTGTCGTTCTGCATAAGATATCCGATGAGGCGCATGGAGCGCAGAAACACCATCGTGGAAAACTCGTCTTTGTGAAGATTGAGCATGTTGAGACCGTCGTTGGGCAGTCCGGCCAGCTTGTTCGGGATGCCGTTCATGACAATGAGATACAGTCCGGAGATGATGATGCACAACAGAAAGACCGTTGTGACGAGCGAATGATGTGTCGACGGCATGAACATAATGACAGATGCAATCATCGTGAGCAGAAGGTTGGCCAATACGCCGCCAGCATTATATAGGGCTATGCCGAAGGGCGTGTCGCCGTTTTCGGGCGGCAGCATAAGACACTGACCTGCGGCTCCGGCCATGCTGAAGCGTGACAGACGGAAACGGCCGTCGCGACGGCTCAGGACAACGCCCATAATCATAAACGACAGAAACTTCCAGCCGCGCGCCATGGCAGCAAGCATGTGGCCTGCTTCGTGGATGACGATGTGTATGATGAAAGATAAGATGAAGAATATCGCTGCCAGGAGTATCGTGAGAAACACGTCGGCGGCTGATATGTCGGCATGAAGCGCAGGCTTGATGATTTTGCCTATGACGAAACCAACCCCGAAGCCTATGGCTATTCCGCCAATAAATAATGCTGCTATGCGTAATGTCTTGTGGAGAAATGTCTTTTTTATGTTTCCCATGTTTCAGTGTATATTCTTTTGTCTGACTTATTTCGTTCGCGGCTCTGTTGCAAAAGAGCCATTGTTTCAGTGATGCTGACGGCACCGGCATCTCATGATGCTGCAAAGATAGCGTAATAAATTTAAGAAATAAAACAGAAAACGAAACTTTTGTACAGCAGTAACAGAGATGTCATGTAAATAGGTCATTAAGCCACACATCTCTTTTTCAATTTTGTGCATTAACGTTTTCAGCCCGTTTTATTGTTTGCTTTTTCTTGACATAGCCCGCTATATCAAGAAAAATCTTACGAAAATCCGCTTAATGTAAAGTCCAAAATACAGACCGGATTATAATAAGCAATTTGGATGAAAAATAGGGGCTGTGCCTATTTTGCGCACAACCCCTATGAAAACTATTTGTGAAATTGTTATTTAACGACAAACTTCATTGTATTTACGTTACCGTCGATGTAAACTTTAACGATGTAAACACCTGCCGGAACATTGCCGAGGCTGTAACTGCCTGGAGCAACCTCGGTGGCAGCGACTGCCATTCCGCCTGTTGAGAATACTTCGATGTAGTCGTATTCTCCGTTAACAGTAATAGAGCGTCCGTCAGCAGAGATGTTAAAGCCGCCATTCTCAACAGAAACAATGCCACTAGCGTCAACAGAGAAGTCGATAGTGCTCATTTCTGTCTTTCCTGAAGTGTAAGATGCTATCACGCCTGCAGTGTGATTGCCTGCACTAAGGTTTGTGAACGTGTATGTAGTAGCATCTTGTTGAGCAACCTTATTGCCGTCAAGGTAAACCTCATATAAACCGTCTAAAGAAGGAGAACGCAGAGACGGAGATTTATAACCTGTATTTCTGCTTATGTAAGCTGGTGCAGCCAATGCATCTGCGAGTCCGTAGCGTACATCATCAATACGGAATACGCGCTTCTGGTCAGATATGCAGCGTATTGCCACATACTTAGCTTCTTTAGGTATGTCATATGAATATTGCATCCAATAGCTCTGTGCCTCAGTTGCATCCTGTACCTTTACGAAGCTTTCCGGCTGCATGTCGGTTGTTGAATACAGAACCTCAAAGCTTTCAAGGTAGCTATATTCTGCGCTTGTAGCGTAGAATGTGAACTTGAAGTCTTCCTTGAAGTAGAGCTTAGGAGTTATCATCCAGTCGTCATTAGAGTTTCCATAAGAAGCCCATGCAGTCTGACATTTGCTTCCGTTGTATGGTGCAAGATAAGATATATCTGTAGATGAAGGCGTAGTAGCGCTTTGGTTGAAAACCATGTATGCCATAGGCTCAAATATACCCGGCCATTCATATCCCATGAGTCCGCCAGTCTCGCAACCATCGCCGTCGATATACTGCCATCCGATAGCGCCCGGAGAGTTTATTGCGAAGTCTTCATGGCTTTCAAAGTCATCAAAGAACACGTTAGGATAATTCCACATAAATATGCGCTCATTGCCGTTGGCACCCTCCTCAATTATCAGGTTGTAAGGCTTAACTCTATTTTCAGTGATGTTATATGCAAATTCGTAAGAGTCGTCAGTGCTTACATTTATCTTATCAGTATGCGTGTTGAAGCCGTCGAGGACGATGCTCATGTCATAGACGCTCTTCCATACATTCTCTATCACAACGACTCCTGCATCATCGGCTGTGCCTGTGTACAGGTGAATTCCGTCTGAAATAACGACATGTGCGCCGTAAGCCTCATTTTCAGGAGTATCTGTAGTTATACGGAATGTAATATCAGTGTTCATTTTATTTCCGATAGTGTCTGAAACAGACGCTGTTGCAAGATCGCCACCTGTGTATACCGCTTTTACCGCATAAGCGTAAACGCCTTGTTCCATGCTTTGCCAGTCTTTGTCTTCATAACTGCGTGCCTGCTGATTTTCAGAAAGCAGCTTCCAGTTTGCCTCGTTGGCAATGTCTGATGACTTCATTCTGTAGACATTATAGCGTATGCGGCTCTGCGGAGTCTTCATCATTGGAGATTCATCAAGATTAGGCTGAACATCACAGTCTCTTGACTCAAGCTCAACGTAAGTAGCGTTGTTGTCAGCGCTGTTTCTGTATACGAAACGTTTAGTATTGTTTGCAGCAGACTTGAATTCTGTAGAGTCTTCAGGCACTGTGAACGGAGCGGCTATAGGACGAATGAGGAAGTTGTTGTGGAATCTTTCGTCAGCCTGTCCTTCAAGATAAAGATACTCTCCCGTAGTATAATCAGCAGTGAAGCAGTTTACGCCTTCCACGAAAGGATACTTCTCTTTGTCTCCGGCACCGTCAATGCCGACAGTCATGCCAACGTAATTAGAGTTAGATATAGCCAGATAATAGCCGTTGGGGGCGTCTACTGGAGCTGGCAGTGTGTATGAGTTCCACTGTCCGTCTGTAGCCTGTACATAGGTGTTCTGGTAGAGCAACTTGTCGGTTGGCTCTCCGTTTTCGTCAAGATCGAAGATGCTCAGACGTACGCTGTACATACTAGAAGCTGAGTTAACAAAGAATTCTACTCCGTGTATGCTTGAAGGTTCGCGTTTTACAACACCGAACATCGAATTTTCTGTTGCAGTTCCAATTCCAACTGATGTGGTCAGGGTTCCGTCGTCAATGCGCTGCAATACTGCGTCGTTGGCAGGAGCGTTCCATGTTACATTAGCAGAGGTTCCGTCTTCAATGACAGTAACCTTGCCGGCTGGCTTCTGGTTGTCAAGAAGTGTTATTGTACCAAGGTCTGTGTCGCTTTCAACTCCAAAGTTCTTAGTTCCCTCGAGAAGCTTATTCTTTGTTATACTTACAGCGTAGTTATCGTCTTTGAATACGTCAGCAAAGCTGAATGTTCCGTCTGTGGCTGTTTCTGTTTCTTTGTTGTCGTATCCGCTTAGAACAACCTTTGCACCTGCTACCGGTTCGCCTGCAACATCGACAACAATACCGCTGATCTTGTATGTAGGCCGTGCGGTCATTTCGATGTCGCATTGAGTAACATTGTGTTCGGTTACTGATGCCGATGCAGAAGCATTTTCATATCCTAGGGCCTGTACGTCTATGTCGTAGTTTCCTTCGGGGAGATACTCTAGACGGTATTTGCCTTCATTGTCTGTAACAGATTTAAATTCTCCGCCATTAGTGATGACTGTTGCTCCTGCTACGGGTTTGCCGTCACAGGTTATTATACCCTCAACATACCCTTCGTGGTCCTCACTTACCTGTATATTGCCGACACTCAGCTTATAGTTTGCGTAATATGTGCGGTATAAGAAACCGATGTTGTATTCTCCTGTAGCTTTAATCTCAGGAAGATTTGCACGCAGGCTTACAACCTGATCAGATACGATTTCAAACTGGTTGATGCTGTCCTGTGAAGCTATGTCTGTTCCCTGTCCGAATGATACGGCCAGTGTCTCCATTACTTTATTGCTTCCTGGCAGTGCATCGAATGTAACCTTATATCTCTTGCCTGCTTCAAACTTTATGCGCGGTGATATCAGCCAGTCGGCAGCGACAACCTCATCATAATTATATGAACATGTTGCTCCTTTTAATGTGCCGAACATTCCGTCTGACCATGCCCATGTTTCATAATTGCCGTTAGCGTCTATAGTTGTCCATAGTTTGAACTCATCGAGATTGTTAAATTCAAAGGTAATAGGGCTTGTGTATGCCGGTCCGAGGATAACTGTTTCTGATCTTACGCTGTCGCCGGTGGCGTTGTCTGTATGCGGAACTATTGCATAGGTGTATCTGCCCATTTCTGTCAGAGTTTCGTCTGTGAATGATGTTTCTTTTATTGCTGTAGCAACCTTTTCGCCTTCAAGACTGCTGTCCTTAAATCTGATAACATCATAATTCAGAGTATTTACGTCGATGTATGAGCTCAGCTTGCCCTCTGTAGGCGCTGTCCATGACAGCTGTCCATTGTTGCCGTCTGCAATAAGCTTGATGTCGGTAACTCCCAGAGGATCTCCTTTTCCTACATATGAGCCAACGCTGGCTCTGTCTCCGCGGCCAATGCTGTTTCCGGGGACAATTCTGTATGTGTAGTATCCGCGTTCTGTGATGTTGTTGTCGGTCCATGTCTGATGGCCGCCTATTGTCGGGTTGACTATAGAGTCTACTTTCACGCCGTCTCTCAGCACAAGCACATAGCTAAGTTCCTCGAGTGTGCCTCCTCTGCCATATGTCTTTGACGGGTTGTCCCACTCAAGTGTTGCTGTGAGTGCACCATTTTGGCCTCTAGTGATGCTAAGATTTTGCACTTTTGCCGGAGCACTGGCTTCAGCAACTGTAAACGGTACGGATATGCCTTGAAGTGCAGCTTGAGCAGAATCCTGAAACTTAGCAAATGGAGTTACATGAGCTGTCTTAGTGTCAATCATGACAGCATCATAAACCCATGATGATGTAGACCAATTATAAGTGCTGAATCTAAGATAAAGTTTTCCGCTGTCATTATCATAAAACAGACAGTCGCTTGTGTACATGAAAGCACCACCTGGATTATAGTCCAGTGTTCCTATATATTGGCATTCGCATGTATGCTGATTAATCTTATATAAAGAACCCCAGTAGCTTACTCCGTACATTTCTCCGTCATAAGTGGCTGCCATCACGTGCATGTGCTCTTCCATGTCAGATGCCTGCGCAGCAGAATTGATGACATCATAAGTGAATGTTCCTACATTTGTTATTGCTCCGGTTTCAAGGTCAACCTTAACAAGACCGTCTCCGCCGTTGAAACTGTTAAGGCCATACATCGTTCCACTTTGATAATCATACGAAAAGTTGCTGACAGCTTGCCCATTATCTACGCCTCCGTAGTCAGCAATCTGCCTTTGTGTCTTGCTCTCCATGTCGAAAGCCCAAAGTCCGTGCACCTTAATTCCACTATAAGTCTGCTCATACTCAAAATAATAATAGGTGTCGTCAACAATCTGTCCACCGCAGACTTTGTTGTATGTCATTGCTTGAAACAGACTTACATTCTTGATGGTGTCTCCAATTTCGAATGTGTAGATACCTTTACCATAGTCTTCTCTGTCAGACAATGCATAGGCGGTCTTGAAGTCAGAGGCAAAAGCCTGACATAAGACCCCGGATAACACGCAAAGCGATGTCACAAGATAATAATGTAATTTGCTTTTCATGTGTTTAAAATTTAAATTAATACTATATCAGTTAACTGATTTTTTCAATACAAAGATAAATAAAAACATTGTTTGTTGTAACAAAATGTATAAAAAATGGCCGCTGTCAGTTTTTATCTATATACTTTTGAGCGTTATAGCTGAAAAATTGTGATATTTTGCTATCATGAAGTCATCTTAAATTAGTAACTTTGCAAACAGTTAAACGTTAAAAAAATAGAACTATGAAAAGATTATTGCAATTTTTATTCTTTGCTTTCATCTATGTCATGACAGTGGAAGCAGTGCCGGCATATCGTGGTGCGATAAATGCTTTGCAGCCAGACGGAACAACCATCACTTTTTATATAAATGGTGATGAGCATTGGCATCAATGCATAAGCACTGACGGATATCTGCTCAAGCAGGACGAAGACGGAGGATACAGGTATGCAAGCTTGACAGATAAAAATATGCTGACAATTCAGGACTCGCCTTTGGCGCATAATCCAAGTATGCGCTCTCTCGCTGAAATAAGATATGTAGGCAAGCTGAAAAAGGCAACAGAATTGATGAATAATATATCAAGGCCTGACAGAATAAATAAGGCAATGAAGCAGAATGGCAGCAACTCTCGTTTTAAAGTGGGAAATTATCCTACTACAGGAGAGGGGCGTTGTCTTGTACTTTTGGTAGAATTTGCAGATAAGGATTTTTCTCTTGACAAAGACTTTCATGACCGTATGCTCAATGAAAGCGGATTTAGCGACAATGGAGCTACAGGCTCTGCGAGAGACTATTACATTGCACAGTCAAGTGGGGTATTCGTACCACATTTTGATATCGTAGGTCCTATAAAACTATCGCACAATACGGCATATTATGGTAGTGACAGTTTTATGACAACTGATCAAAATGCAGGTCTTATGATAAAAGAGGCATGTCAGTTGGCAGACTCAGAATATGAAATAGACTTTTCGCAATATGATGGTGATGGTGACGGAAAGGTGGACATGGTATATGTTATTTATGCAGGTTATGGACAGCATGCCGGCGGCGGCTCTAATACAATCTGGCCACATAAATATCTTTTGTCTGCATATAACATAAATTTGAATCTAGATGGCAAGACGGTTGACACGTATGCCTGTTCGTCTGAACTTTTCGGCAACAGTGGTGTGCAGTCGTCAGGTATAGGCACAGTTTGTCATGAATTCAGCCATGTGCTGGGGCTTGCGGATCATTATAACACATTAGATGCCACGGATTATAAACTTGGTTCATATGATATAATGGAGTATGGCCCTTATAATAATGACGGCAAGACGCCTCCGTCATATAATGCATTTGAACGTATGACTTTGGGCTGGCTGACTCCTGTAGAGTTGACTGAACCTACCGACAATGTTACGATGGGGCATCTGGCAGAGACAAACTCTGCATATATACTTACGACAAGCAATGAAAATGAATTCTATCTTATGGAGAACCGTCAGCAGCAAGGCTGGGACAGATATATCCCGTCAGGAGGACTTATGATAACGCATGTTGACTATAATGAAAATGTATGGAATAACAATAGCGTTAACGACGACACATCACACCCGAGATTCCATTTAGTTCCTGCAGATAATCATCTTGCGTATAATGCGGTTGCCGGTGGTAATACTGAGGAAAAGGATTTGTATCCTATTTCGTCTAATAACAGTTTTACGGACATTTCAACTCCGGCAGCACAGCCATACACGGGGGAAACTTTAGATAAATGGATTACAGACATAAGTGACGATAACGGGACTATTGTATTTAATTTCATGTCAAATCATCTTAAAACGCCAAAAAATATCAAGGCAGATGTAAATAGCAATGATAGTTTTACGGCATCTTGGGATATGGTTGAACATGCAAGCAGCTATGTGATCAACCTTTATAAGTTGGGATATAAATCAGAACAGAAGGTCGCTTTGCAGGAAGGTTTTTACATGATGACATCAGGAACTTCTGAATCAGCAAATTCTACAGATATAAGTGAAAGTATTGATGATTATGTAACTGAAAAAGGCTGGACAGGAAGTAAGGTTTATCAGGCAGGCGGCTGGTGTCAGATTGGAAATGTTTCAGAAGGCGGTATGCTCACCACACCTGTGTTGAATCTTAAACGATATGATGGTAATTTCGCGGTGGCAGTAACGGTAAAGGCTGCTTCTGGTGAAACGCCTGTTTTCAGCGTCAGCGCAAATGGAATGAGCGGCAAGACAAGAATAAACAGCGTATGCCGTACATACTTGTTCCGTTTCAACAACGGTATTTCAAAAACACCTGTTACTTTTGCCACTAATTTAGGACGTGCCATAATAGATTCTATAACAATTGTAAGAGGTGAAGACGATGGATTGTTTGATGACGCCAAAGTGGTTGAGGTAAGCGGCGAACCTGAAGTAATTGAGGGTGAAGTTGAAGATACAGACTTCCTGCATACTGACACTGTTACAGTTGATGGCGTGAAAGAGCTTTATTATACGTTCAAGGATCTGGAGCAAAAATCATATTACGCGTTTGCTGTAAAAGCTGTAAGCAGTGATGCTGAATCGGCATTCTCTGAAGAAGTGGTTGTTTATACAGACGAGTCATCGGCTATAACGATGCCCGATAATGATAAATATGGTTTAGACAATGCACCTGTAAGTATTTTCACCATTGATGGAAGAAAGGTTGAAAATATGAACGTTCCAGGTATTTATATTATTAAGAAAGGAAATACTGTTAGAAAAATAGCGACATATTAACCCTAAATATTATGAACATGAAGAAGAATGTTATTATTGCATGTACGGCCTTACTGCTTGCAGGCAGTGCGAAGGCACAGATTACTTATTTTAGCACAGGGTTTGATGAAGGCATACCGTCAGCTTTTACTTTGCATGATGTTGACGGACGTACACCGTCAACGGATATGCAAAATCTTGGATTTACTGTTGGAGTTCCATGGATTGCATACGAGGAGGGCAATGATGGCAATATGGTAGCATGTAGCACGTCTTGGTATAAAAACGCAGGAAAATCGGACGATTGGATGGTGACAGGGGCCATAGCAATAGAATCTGAAAAGACAGTGCTTTCATGGCGCTCGAGGGCTAGTGACAAAGATTATCGTGACGGGTATAAAATATACATATCAGAAAAAGGTACTGCAGTTGAAGACTTTGACAAGTCAGCGCCTTTGTTTGAAGTTTCAAAAGAAAGCTACAGCTGGACTGAACATGTTGTAGATCTCTCGGCATATGCAGGAAAAACTGTATATATAGCTTTTGTTAACGACAGTCAGGATAAAAATTGTCTTTATGTCGATGATATCTTTGTTGGTGTGGAGTCTAATGTCGGATTGACGACAAATCTTGGACGTGTGATACAGCAATATGGTGATGTGGCTGTATCAGGACAAGTTTTTGCCACAGGGGAAAAAAGCATAACGTCCTATAAAGTAGGATATAGAATTAACGGTGAAACTTATGAACAGGAGTTTGACGGAACACTGGAGCCCGGCAAAAAGACAGATTTCGTCCTAGACAAGAAATTTAATATCTCGCGTAATCAGACTTCTGAATATGAAGTATGGATAAAGAGCGGCACAGACAGCACTGGCGTAAAAGGGCGTGTGTCTGCATATCCCAGAAAACTTGTGTCAGAAGAGGTTACCGGAACATGGTGTGGTTATTGTGTAAGAGGTATTGTGGCAATGAAAGAGATGAACGAAAAATATCCGGACTCATTCATCGGCATCGCTATTCACTGCAGTAGTGCAGCATGGACAGATGCGATGTCATTTGGTGTTGAAGACTATCATGACTTGCTTTTCTCAAGATGTAATCTTTCTGGGTATCCTCGTTGTGTGTATAACCGAAATACAATGTATTCGATTGATCCGGGAGATATGGAAACATATTATAAGCAGATTATGGATAATTCGACAAATAATTGCGGTATACAGCTTAATGCTTCGTATGATGAGGCTACAAATGGGATTACTGCAAATACGGACATTTATTTTGCAGCAGATATAGATAAAGCTGATTATCGTCTGGCATACGTTCTCGTTGAAAACAACGTACACCGTACCAATGAAGACATTGGTGTTCCGGAAGGAAAACCGACAGGATATGAGCAGAATAATTATTATGCAGATAACGCAATGGGAGAGATGGGCGGATTTGAAAACCTTCCGTCAACGATTCCTGCAGATCAGATGTGGTATAATGATGTGGCAAGAACAATATATCCTGATTATAATGGTGTATCTGGAGTTATACCGGAAACAATAAAAGAAGGAGACCATTTTTCATATTCATGCTCTTTTGAGATACCAAAGAATGTGCTTGAAAAGAAAAACACAGAGCTTATAGTGTTGTTGATAAATAAGAATGGAATAATTGATAACGCCGATAAGGTAGCCATTGATGGACTTACAACCGGTATTTATACAGTAAGGGATGATAACGTCGCAAATGAAGATGATGCGTATTATAATGTTAATGGCATGCGTGTGAATTATCCAGGTAAAGGTATATATATTCACAAGGGTAAGAAAATCTTAAAATAATAATGCCATTGTTATATTTGAATAACTGAGACGTATTTGTTGTAAGGCACTATAGAATATTTGTCCATTTATGCAAAATATTTTATAGTGCCTTTTTTATTATAGTGCCGGATTGTAAATCAGATGTTATATCTTGCGTATGAAATCATCAAGACTTTCTCCGTGCTGTAAGCCGAGTTTTTTTCTTAATCTGTAGCGATTGCTGTTAACACTGTCTGGACTTACAGACAACATACCGGCTATCTGTTTTGCTCTTATGCCAATTCTGACATACGCACATAATCTTAAATCGTTTTCTGTAAGTTCTGCACTTATCTCTTTCAACTTTACAAAGAATCCAGGATGAACAGAGTCAAAATGAAGCTTAAAACGAGACCATTCGTCATCATTTTTAAGACTGTCGCCAATGACACTATTAATTTGCTTGACATACTCCGTTGGTATCAGGTTTTGCTCTGAATATCGTTTTGTTATGTCACTTATCTGTTGTAACACTTCGTTCTTGTTTGCTAAAAGTAATGTTGATGAACTTATTTCGCAGTCTTTTTGTTTTATGTCTCTTTCAAAATTTTGTCGGTTTATACTGTAAATAAGTGATTCTTGCTGTAAGCTGTTTCGTAATTCTCGGTTTTCTATCTTCCTTATTTTATAGCGTTGGTATAAATATACAAATACAGATACGGCGACAAGTATTAAAATAATTATAGATAGAATCATAACGTACATTAATGTACGGTTTAGCTCGGCATCTTTTTCTAGTAGGTTTATTCTGTCGTTGCTTCGCGCGATTGCCTCTCTTGCCTTAGCCTTGGGCAGGTCCTGATTTCGTATCTCTGTTTCTCTTGCTTTATATTCGTTCATGTATTTCTCAAGGTACTTGTATGCTTCATCTTTTTTACCAAGTTTGTCTGATACCTTCCATAGCATTTCATATATTTCGGTTAGAAACTGTTCTCCCTTTAACATTTCTGTAATTTTTTCTTGCTCATGAAGCAATGTCAAGGCCTCAGAGTATTTCTTTTGCGCATATAGAACCTTTATGTGGTTAATATTATATAGCGTGGTAAAAATAAGATTTCCGTAAGCATTCTTTTCCAAAATGCTTAATGCATGGTTATCATATATAGCTGCGCTGTCAATTTGGTTCTTTTCGAGGAAAAGCATGCTTATATTCGTTAATGCTTGAAATGTCATACCCCAGTCTTTTTTGCCACTTTCAACAGATTTTTTATATAGTTGTAACTTTTTTTCTCCTTCAGCAAAGTAAGCTTGAAAAAAATATATTCTGTTAAGAGGAAATTTTACTTTTTCATATTCTTTGCCTGCAAGCATAAGTGGGCTTTTGGCGTTTTCAGGATCGTTAATATCTAAATATAATTGTACAAAAAGTAAATATACATTACCGAGAAAGTAATGATCTTCGTATTTTTGAAAAACAGGTATGGTTGATTTTAGCAGGTTATATGCTTCTAGATATCTTCCGTAGCGTTCATAGTTTCCTGCCAATTGGTAATTAATGCATGCCATGTCGTAGTCATAGTTGATTGAACAAAGCTTTTTTGCTTGCTCTAATAAAGGTATGCATTGTTGGGCCGATGCATTCATCTGTATAGTCCTGGCTTTCCAAAATAAAGCTCGGGCTTTTAATTGTTTGTTCCCTTTTTCCTCTGCAATTTTATATAGTTTGTCAAGGTCTTTTATTTCTATTTTAACACGATTGTTTTCAAAATCCATGCGACATAATTTACTTGCAATGGAGTCAAATTCTTTATCAATAGGCATAAAATTATACTTTTGTCCTTTAGCATAAAGAGGTAATATAAGTAATACAATCAGAAAAATATATTTAACGTAAAATCTTTTCATGTTATTTTAATTTATTTGTCTGAGACGTATAAGATTCATATAAAAATATGTTTTTTATGATGACTGCAAATGTACATAAAATATATGATTTTGTAGCCAAATTAGAAATTAAATAAGATCGTATTAAAAAATGATGCATTATGAATTGTAAGACAAAATGAAAGTATTTAATCATGATTCTAGTTCTTGTGTTAAATACTATGATTTGTTTCTGAAAAAATGAATAACTTTAGTTCACATAAGGTATAGTTTTTATGTTTGATTTTATTTTTTATCACCTTGTTAAAGTTGGCATGCTTCTTAATTCGTTCTTTATTTCCGGTATCTTTTAAGTGTGAATACTTTATCTGTAGTTACAGAGAATGTTATTGACAAAATAATAAATTAATTACAATAAAAGTCTATTTTCTTGCCGTTATGGTTATATTAAATTATTTTTGCCTGTAAATACAAATAACTGTACGTGGAAATGTCATCTGGAGCTGTTCAAAAAATGGCTTGAAAAATTTATTGAAAACACCTGAAAGGGGGTATGTATGATGAATGGTACGGTAACGGCATAAATAATTATCTAAAATTATGAGAACAACAATATTATGTATTTTGCTTTTCTGTGTTTACGCGCTGGACACGAAGGCTCAGACAATAGAACCAGAGGTGAATGAGAATGTTGAACTGATGAGCATATTGGCGCGCATGGCCGTATACCCTGAATATAAGATGGATATGGCAGGGCAATATATAAAAGACATGGATGAATATTTTAAGAGTCAAACGAAGCATCCGGCTGTGCAGTATATGAAAGAACTCAGAAACAAGTACGGCATATCTTTTGATGCCGTGATGTCGATGGCGATACATCTTAATAATCAGAACGGCACGTTCTCGCTGATAGACGAAGAAGTGCCGACGCTTGAAAAGAGATGGGGCAAGGTGGACAAGACGGAGTTTTTGACACAGCTCGGCAACTTTTATAAAGATTCAAGGTTCAACGACTTTTTCAATGCACATAAAGCCCTGTATGAAAAAGGACTTGAGGCTTATCGTGAGAATGTGATAAAGTATCTTGATACAAGTTGGTATTCTGCCTTTTATGGTAAAGAGCCGCAGGAAATATTTTCTGTGATTATTGGCTTTTGTAACGGCGGTGGAAACTATGGAGTTAACAGACACGTAAGAGGCAACAAGAAAGAAGTGTTTGCCGTTGTGGGCTATTATGTTGACAAGGACGACAGGCCTATGTACAGCAAGGACTATCTGCCTACGCTTGTGCATGAGTTTAATCACTCCTTTGTAAATTATCTGCTTGACGAGAAACGATATCCCGGTCATGTGAAAGATATGGAACAGGCGGCAACAGGCATATTTGAGCTGTCTAAATGGGCAATGGCGAAGCAGGCATACGGCAACTGGAAGACAATGATAAACGAATCGCTGGTGCGCGCAGCCGTAATCTGTTATATGTTGGACAATGATTATAAACCGGAAGAAGTGAAACAGGAGTTGTCGGAGCAGATTCAGCGCAACTTCAGATGGATGCCTGAACTGGTGAGTCTGCTGAGAAAATATGAGAAGAAACAGCATAAATATGGCAACTTCGAGAACTTCTATCCGCATGTCATAACCTTCTTCTCGGATGTGGCGAAAAAGGAGAATGAGCAATTCAAGGTGTTAAACTGAAATCGGTAATTATGCCGTACATAGTTTTATCAATTTTGTGCATTAATGTTTTCAGCCCGTTATGTTGTTTCTATTGGCGCAAGGCGCTAAGGGCAAACGAAGTTCAGCGCTAGCTAATTAAAAATTAAAAGTGAAAAACAAGTGCATGTGGTTTCCATTCGCAAGCACTACGTTTGGTATTGTGCCGGCTGATTTGCAATCTGCCGGAATTGAGTATCAGAACCGAAGGTCAGCGCAGCTAATTTTTTAATCCGATTACTTCCTATTTCTTGTAGTAAAACATTGACTAGACTAACGTCGAACTTCGTTTTCAGCGCAGCTAATTATGAAACGCTGTTCGGCGTTAGCAAATTATAAAAGTGTCTGCAAAAAAATGACGAAGAACGATATAAAACAAAAATACAGACCGGATTCTTATAACGATTTGGCTTTAATGTAAACCTAAAC
Source organism: Xylanibacter rarus (assembly GCF_001275135.1). Classification (GTDB taxonomy): domain Bacteria; phylum Bacteroidota; class Bacteroidia; order Bacteroidales; family Bacteroidaceae; genus Prevotella; species Prevotella rara. The sequence goes on from NZ_LFQU01000017.1 coordinate 38,758, forward strand.
TCGGCATAAGAAAAACGTATCAGCGGCATAAATGTACAGGCTGGAATGTTGACTGTAGTTGACAGCCATAAATACCGGCCTGTTTGCCGGTAAAAACTGTGTCGTTTCTGCATCAAAATTGGCCTGTTTTTAGACCGTAAACGATAGGTTAATGATTTGAAACATATACTCGTTGTTTTGCTTACAGTTTTCTTTATGGAGATTCTTTCTCTGATTGTTTCTTAATGAAGAAAGTGCGTTTTCCTTTCAGTTTTTTGCCGTTAATTTCTATGAGGCTTTTTATGCAGGCTTATATGGATGAGAACATTTGTGGCAGTTTTGTTTTATTGCCGTCAGAAAATAAGTACGGATGTTTTTGATGAAGAATAAAAAAATATTATCTTTGCAGTTAGACAAGTAAGGGCAGAAAACCCGTACATGTCATAACGGCGTGCTGAAAGGCTTACGGCATTATGCCGGACAAAAACGGCAGCATGCAGTTGACGAAAAGGGGCGGGGGATGGACAGATGTACTAAGGAGCAGCGGCACAAAAACATGGCCGCCATACATTCGGCAAACACAAAGCCGGAGATGATAGTCAGGAAGTATCTGTTTTCACGCGGATTCAGATACAGGCTGAATCATCCACGCCTGCCGGGACATCCCGACATAGTGCTGCGCAAGTATCGCACGTGCATCTTTGTGAACGGCTGCTTCTGGCATGGACATGAAGGGTGCAAGTATTTCAAGATGCCAAAGAGCAACGTTGACTTCTGGGCAGCCAAGATAAACCGCAACAGGCAGCGCGACAAAAGGGTGCAGCAGGAGCTGGCCGCCATGGGATGGCACTGCATGACGGTGTGGGAGTGTGAGCTGAAGACAGACAGGCGTGAACAGACGCTGACGTCGCTCGAATACACCTTGAACCATATATATCTTGGCGACCGCACCGTGAGATACTCTCTGCCGGAAGACGACTGCGGCATGATGGCTGCAGAGGCCGAGCCTGAATATGGGGCGGCGGATGATGACGACGGGGCGATGATATAACGCATAGAATTAACAGCTAAACCGGAAGCAAGAAAATAAATCTTTACAACTGTATGAGTTAAAAAACTAAATAGCTTACGTTTTAAGTGTAGAATTTGCTAAATTTGCGGCAGAAACAAGTATTGTGTAGATGAAAGATTTTGCGGCTATAGATTTTGAGACGGCCAACGGCGAGCGCAGTTCGGTGTGCAGCGTGGGCGTGGTGGTTGTGCGTGACGGTGAGATTGCCGACACGTTCTATTCGCTTATACAGCCCGAGCCAAACTATTACACCTATTGGTGCAGCAGAGTGCATGGCCTGACGCGCGAAGATACCGAGGAGGCACCGGTGTTCAGCGAGGTGTGGAAGCAGGTGGAGCCGCTCATTGAGGGGCTGCCGCTGGTGGCTCATAACAAAGGCTTTGACGAGGGCTGCCTTAAAGCCGCGTTCAAGGTTTATCAGATGGATTATCCCGACTACTGCTTTTACGATACCCTTGCCGCTGCCCGCAGGGCTTTTCCCTGTGCAGAGAATCATCAGCTGCATACTGTTGCTGCCCTTTGCGGCTACGACCTAACGATGCACCACAATGCCCTTGCTGATGCCGAGGCCTGTGCATGTATTGCAAGAGAGATATTGTGATGCTGCAATGTTGTGGCACATATACTGAGAATGAATAAAAGACGGAGTAAGAAACAAGTCGAGTGTGTAATTGCTAAACAAAGAAGAAAAATGAAACCTATTGTAGCCATAGGAGATGTTCACGGTCTTGAAAAATGGAGAAGCATAGTTGATGAGCACGAAGACTGCACAATCGTGTTTCTGGGTGACTATCTTGATCCGTATGAATACATTACGCGCAGGCAACAGCTGGATAACCTGCGTGACATCATAGAACTTAAGAAGCGGCGCATGGACGACGTGGTGCTGCTTCTTGGCAACCATGACCTGCATTATTTCTGCGACAGGGCCCTGCCCGGCTCGCGCTACGACTTTCAGATAGAGAGGTTTGCCGAGGCTATGTTCAACGCCAACATAGAGCTGTTTCAGTATGCCTATCAGCAGGGCAACCGGATATTTACGCATGCCGGCATACAGCACAGCTGGTTTGTAGACGACTTTAAGGGCGACCTTACTCAGCCTATAGCGCATCAGCTAAATAATCCCGAGTCAATCCAGTTTAACGCCATGTTGCGCCTTGGGCATGCCAGGGGAGGACGCATAGGCAAAATCGGAGGAATATTCTGGGCAGACATAAGCGAACTGACCGATCCGCTGCATGGATATACGCAGATCGTTGGCCACAACCGCGTTGACGACATTACGGAGCGCTGCGGATATAATGACAACAAGATAATCTTCTGCGACTGTCTGCGCAACGGCAAATATTATTATGAGGAATGAGGCTGTAGGCCGTATGAGGCGGTTTTCATGCCTATACAGACAGGCTGTATAGTGTATACAGTATGGGTACAGCCTGAATTTCTCACTTGACATGGATTAAAAACATATAATTCATCGAAAAATTTTTGCTGCTTATGCTGCGGTTTGGCATAAGTGGCATTTATTTTTGCACAAAAATTAAATAACTTCGTATGATACTTTCAAACACATATATAAAAAATGAGTCAGCATTAAGAAAATATTTTTTAGGAAATATAAGACTTAATTGGACTTTTGGTTAGGTGATGTCATGGTGTAATTTCTTGATTTCAGACAATATTGGCAGGATAATGATGCCGTTGAGGCAGTTTCTGTGATTATATCCGTATGTTGCGGAGCTTTGTTATTTGCATAATGATAAGCTTATGCTGAGAAGAAGCGATAGGTTTTGTTTTGGGGTAAGATATTGTTTGCAATCGAAAGAAATGGGTGGGCTGTGGGTTTTTGTTTCTTATGAATAAGCATGTTTGGCGTACACAGGCTGCAGTATTGTCTGCATGGTTGTGGGCACGTGCATGTTGCGGTTTACATTTTTTGTACGTTGCGGCTTATAGCTTGGCGTATAAATAATAAATAGCTGGCTGTTGTTGATGCTGTGTTGCCGGTGTCAGCCGTTATTGTTACGGCTGATGTCGGTTGTGTATTGATATTAGAACCAAAAAATAAATAGACAATTAATTATGACAAAAGACCTATTCGACAAGTATATATGGCTTGTTGATGTAATTTATCGCTCGCGAAAAATAACGTTTGAGGAAATCAATGAGCGGTGGCTCAGGTCGAGCCTGAGCGACGGGCAGGACATACCTTTAAGGACATTCCACAACTGGCGTGCGGCCATAGAACAGATTTTCGACATAAACATTGAATGCAACAGAAAAGGAGGCTACTATTATTACATCGAGAATGTAGACGACCTGGAAAACAACGGGTTGCGAAACTGGCTGCTGAACACCTTTTCGGTTAATAATCTGCTTGTAGACGGGCATAACCTCAACAAGCGCATATTGTTTGAATATATGCCTTCGGACAAAGTGCATCTCGAAAAGATTCTTGAAGCCATGCGCGACGGACATGAGGCACGGCTCGAATATAGGTGTTACTGGTGTGAAGAGACAGGATATTATACTTTTAGACCTTATTGCGTAAAATTGTTCAAGCAGCATTGGTATGCAGTGGGGCTGTGTGTCGAATGCGGTTCGGTACGCACATTTGCGTTAGACCATATAATAGATATGCACATCACCGACAAGGAGTTTGTCTATCCCAAGGACTTTAACCCGGAGAAGTTTTTTGAAGACAGCTTCGGCATAGTTATAAGTGACGACAATCCGGTAAAAATCCGCCTGAAGGTGTATGGAATGCATGCGTCGTATATGCTCTCTCAACCTTTGCATCATTCGCAGCAGGAAGTTGAGACTGCCGAAGGTTACTCGGTGTTTGAGTATTATATGCGCCCTACGTGCGACCTGATACAGGAGATATTGTCGCGCGGCTCGGATGTAGAGGTGGTATCGCCCGAAAGTTTCCGTAAAAAAGTTGCTGAGGTGATACGCAGGATGGCCGGAAGATACGATGATAATTCATAATTTATGATTGGCTACACTGAACCACGTTTCACAATTTTTTCCGCCATGAAATGAGGTGATGAATCTCTGACATGGCGGAAACTTTTTTATTAAGGATGAATAGCTAAGAAACATGGATCGTTTTAATTAAATTGTGAAACGCAGTTCAGTGCAGCCAATTATGAATTGTTCTTTTGCATTCTTCTTTCGATTTGTATTCACGTTTCGTTTTAATGTTGTATCTTTGTCAGCGGATTCGCGATGAATATACAGGAAATATCTGATTTATATGCCAAGTCGCCGCAGGTTGCGGCACTGGTCAGGTTGCTGGAAGACAAGTCTGTTCCGACCGTTTTCCTGCAGGGACTTGTTGCGTCGGCCGCTCCAATGATGTTTGCGTCGGCCGCACGCCGTGTCAGTCCTATGTGTCTTTTTGTTCTTAACGATGCCGAGGAGGCCGGCTATTTTTATCACGACCTTACACAGATAATGGGCAACACAGATGTGCTGTTTTTCCCCTCGTCTTATCGGCGTCAGGTGAAGTACGGACAGCGCGATCCGGCCAGCGAGATATTGCGCACCGAGGTGCTCAGCCGCTTGTCGGCGCCGCTTGAGGGCCATCCTCTTTATGTGGTTACATGTCCAGAGGCGTTGAGCGAGCTTGTTGTGTCGCGCAAGAAACTCGATGAGCGCACATTGCTGCTGCGCACAGGCGACACGCACGACGTTATACAACTGGAAAGAACGCTGCGCGACTTTGGCTTCACAGAGGTTGACTATGTTTACGAGCCGGGCCAGTTTGCCCTGCGCGGAAGCATTCTCGACGTTTTCTCATATAGCAGCGAATATCCTTTCCGTATCGACTTTTTCGGTGATGAAATCGACTCTATACGCACTTTTGAAGTGCAGAGCCAGTTGTCGCGCGACAAGCGCGAGCGCATAGAGATAGTGCCCGAGTTGGCAACGCTGACCGACGAGAAAGTGTCGTTCATGCGCTTTCTGCCTGAAGACACCATCATTGTGGCTAAAGACATTCTGTATGTGCGCGACGTTATAGACCGCACCTATCATGACGGCTTTTCGCAGCAGGCTAAGAAAGAACGTCTCGAGGGACTGACCGAGATGGAGCAGCAGGCCGTGATGAAGGAGCTTAGGGCCGACTCCATGCTGATAAGCGGAGCACGCTTTATGACCGATGCTTCTGGTTTCAGACGTATGGAGATGGGCACAAAGCCGACGGGCACACCGACGGCAACGCTGAAGTTTGACATGACGCCTCAGCCGCTGTTCCATAAGAACTTCGACCTGCTGACAAAGGCTCTTGAAGACTATATGCTGCGCGGATATAAACTTTATATCCTTGCCGACAGCGTCAAGCAGAACGAACGCCTGAAAGACATCTTCACCACGCTGGCAGACGAAGGCAAAGCCGGACGGATAGAGTTCTTGCCTGTTGACAAGACTCTGCATGAAGGATTTGCCGACAACAGTATGCCGGCATGTTTCTTTACCGACCATCAGATATTCGACCGCTTCCACAAATACAGTCTGCGCTCTGACGCCGCACGCAGCGGCAAGATGGCGCTCACCATGAAAGAGTTGCAGGAGATGGAGCCGGGCGACTATATCGTACATGTGGATTTCGGCATCGGGCGCTTTGCCGGACTGGTGCGTGTGCCGGCAGGCAATAGCTATCAGGAGGTGATACGCATCATTTATCAGAACAACGACAAGGTGGACGTGAGCATCCACTCGCTCTACAAGATATCAAAATACAAGCGCCGCGACAGCGAGACTCCGCCACGCCTGAGCACACTCGGCACAGGTGCATGGGACAGGCTGAAGGAGCGCACCAAGAAGAAGATAAAGGACATTGCGCGCGACCTTATAAAGCTATATGCGGCGCGCCGACACGAACAGGGCTATGCCTTCAGTGCCGATTCGTTTATGCAGCATGAGCTTGAAGCCAGTTTTATATATGAGGACACGCCCGACCAGCTGAAGGCCACTAACGATGTTAAGGCCGACATGGAGAGCCGCAGGCCTATGGACAGGCTTGTTTGCGGTGATGTAGGCTTTGGCAAAACCGAGGTGGCAGTGCGTGCTGCATTTAAGGCAGCTTGCGATTCTAAGCAGGTGGCAGTGCTTGTGCCTACAACTGTTTTGGCTTATCAGCACTATCAGACGTTCTCAAAGCGACTGAAGGATTTTCCAGTGCGTGTTGATTATCTGTCGCGCGCACGCAGCGCAAAGAAGACTCGTGAGGTGCTGACTGACCTTGCCGACGGCAAGATTGACATCATTGTCGGCACGCACAAGCTGATAGGCAAGAGCGTGAAGTTTAAAGACCTAGGACTGCTCATAATAGACGAGGAGCAGAAGTTTGGTGTGGCAACAAAGGAGAAACTGCGCAAGATGAAAGTGAACGTAGACACGCTGACCATGTCGGCAACGCCGATACCGCGCACGCTGCAGTTCTCGCTGATGGGTGCGCGCGACATGAGTATAATGCAGACTCCGCCGCCCAACCGCTATCCTATATGCACCGAGCTGCACACCTTTGACAAGGAAGTGATAGCCGATGCAATAAACTTTGAGATGAGCCGCAACGGACAGGTGTATTTCGTTAACGACCGCATAAGTAACCTGCCTGAGCTTGCCGCCATGATACGTAAGTATGTGCCCGACGCGCGTGTGGCCATCGGTCACGGACAGATGAAGCCCGAGGAACTCGAGAAGATCATAATGGACTTCATGAACTATGAATACGACGTGCTGCTGTCTACCACCATCGTTGAGAATGGAATAGACATAAGCAACGCCAACACCATAATTATCAACGATGCTCACCGCTTCGGACTGTCTGACCTTCATCAGATGCGAGGCCGTGTCGGCCGTGGCAACCGCAAGGCATTCTGTTATCTGCTTGCTCCGCCTAAGTCGGTGCTTACGCAGGAGGCCCGTCGCCGGCTTGAGGCTCTCGAGACGTTCTCTGAACTTGGCAGCGGATTTAACCTGTCTATGCAGGACCTCGACATCCGCGGAGCCGGCAATCTGCTTGGAGCCGAGCAGAGCGGATTTATGGAAGACCTTGGGTATGAGACATATCAGAAGATATTGAATCAGGCCGTAACCGAGCTGAAGAACGATGAGTTCAGCGATATGTATGAGGACGAGATGGCCGAGGGCAAGACATTTACGGGCGACGACTTTGTTGAGGACTGCGCCATTGAGAGCGACCTCGAGATGTATCTGCCCGACCAGTATGTGCCTAGCAGCAGCGAGCGTATGCTCCTTTACCGTGAACTTGACAACATTCAGACTGATGCCGACCTCGACGCTTACCGTTCTCGTCTTGTCGACCGTTTCGGTCCTGTGCCTCACGAAGGCGAAGAACTTATGCATGTTGTTCCGCTGCGCCGTATAGGCAAGCGTCTTGGCTGTGAGAAGATCATCTTGCGTCAGGGGCAGATGCGCATGCAGTTTGTGAGCAACCCCATGAGCGCATATTACCGTAGCAACGTGTTCGACACAGTCTTAAACTATATCGGTCATAATCCGCGAACATGCAATCTGAAGGAAGTGGCCGGTAAGCGCATGATGATGGTTACGGGCATTAATACCGTTGGCGAAGCCGTAAAAAAACTGCGTGAGATAGAAAGTTTTAAGTGAAGAACGAAGAGTGAAGAACGAAGAATTCAATAGCTTTGCCGTATAGATTTTATTGGCAATTACTATGCATTTGAATTGACTAACGTCGAACACTGTTTCTTTGTTCTTCACTCTTCGTTCTTCACTTTATTTATTCTGTGTTTCATTGTTCTCAGTGCGCTGTATGATATGCCGGTGGTTAGCATAATTTCGTCGTTGGTTTTGCCTTTGTTAATCATTATCAGCAGGAAAATGTTATACGGAGTCAGCTTTTTGTAGTTATGCTCTATGCTTTCTATGGTTTTAGGGTCTATAGTCCTGTAATATTCAATCACGGCCTCATAGTCGTCCTTTTTCCATGTTATGGTCTTACCTCCTTTTTCCAGTTCATCGTAAAGCGTGCGTCCGTGGCCGAGAATAGTCATTCTCCTTTCTTTCAGACTCTCAATTTTCTTGTTCAGTTTCTCTATTTCCTTTTCGTTCTTGTCTTTCTCCTTGTCGAGTTCGCTTATCTTCTGTCTGTATTGTTCCGTCGTTCTGCTTATGTCCTCAATTTGTCGTTTTGTCGCATTTCTTCTTCTGCGGTTATATGCAAGCATGGATATCATTACAGCCGCAGCCACAACCATTACGGCTGATATGGCAATCACGAGTCTGTTTTGGGCTTGCTCATCAGCCGCCTTTCTTTCGGCATTGTTTTGCAGACTGAGCATGTGTTCTGTCTGCTGCTTAGTCTTTATGCTGTCTTTTGTGGCCAAAGCCCTTTCTTCAAGTTCAGACGCCTCTTTATATTTTCCCTCTTTTTTTTTAAGGTCTGCCATCCATAACAGCACTTCTGCCTTAAGTTCAAGTTCGTTAGTGTTTAGTGCGTCGTTCAGCAGTTGCCATGCCTTCCGGTTCTCTCCTCTTTCAAAATAAATTGAGCCTATGATATAATATGCGTGCGCATTTGGCTTAATTTCCAAAGACTTTTTCGCATAAAGGATAGCTTCGTCATACATGTTTTTGTTGATGAAACTTATACTTATATTTGTCAATATTTCTGCAATATGTTCATTGTTATTCAAATATTTTAAATAAGGAATTATTTTTTTTGAATATACTATGCTGCTGTCAACTTCTTCAATACGATTAAAAGCTAAATTAATCTTATTCATTGATAAGGCGACAAGAATTTTGTTGTTAGCTTTTCGGGCTGTTTGAAGAGCCTTTTTTGCATAGCTTAGTCCGGTTTGATAATTGCCGGTGTCGATATTTATAAAAGATAAGTTGATATATATTTTCGTAATGAAGTTAAGGTCGCCTGTTCCGTTGTTCAAGTGTTCCGCTTTTTTTATTAAGTTTATGCCTTCGCTTTTGTTTCCTCTTTGATAGCATACTATGCCTTTATAATAATATGCCTTGGCCAGCAAACTCTTGTTGTTGTTTTCTTCATAGAACCTTATGCTTTCATTAATCAAGGAGTCTGAATCGGTTTGCTTGTCGAGACAAAAATTTGCTTGCGTCATCAGCAAGTCATAATATGCTTTGTTTTCTTCGTTTAGCCTTTTGACATTTATGTCCGACAGGTTATTCATGGCAAGTTCATATTTCTCCTTTTCAAGCAGTCTTTCTATTTCCGACAGCTTTTCATGTGTGTCGTTGTCGTTACTGCAATTTGTTAATATTAAAACGGATAAAATAAGGCAGAGTATAATTTTTGTCATTGCTTCAGAATTTTGATTAAAGGTATGAAAATAATACCAATCGAGCAAGAAAATGAACGTTTTATCATTGCATCGTGTTACATTTTTAGTTTGGTAAACTCTGTAATATAGGCGCTAACGTGTTGATGCATAATGCTTTATGCTTAAATGAAAAATGTAACACACACGAAAAGATAAGCCGAAAAAGTTTGGATGTAATTTTGGATAACACTAATTTTGGAAGTAGCAAAATTAAAAAAGTATTATGAAAAAAATCATCATGTTATTTATGCTTTTGGCTGTAATGACATCAGCCGGGGCGCAGAACGCATCAAATGCGGAAAAGTTTTTTGACAGGTTATTAGTAGATTTTGAAGTTGGTGGCGGAACTAAGTGTAATGGCGTCACGCTGCTTTCGCCAAGTGTAAATTTAGGTTATAAGCTCCTTCCTCGTATGTCTTTGTTCCTGCACACAGAAACGCTGTATGGGCATTATGACGAACTGAAAAGCTACGCAAGGACACAAGTTTACGGAGGTGGAGCAGGCTATACATTATATGAAGCAGATGCCGTGGCTCTCGAAGTGCGTGGCACGGTGGCAGCAGGACTTAGTTCTGAATGGAAAAATGTTATATACGACGCTGCGCTGATGATGAAGTTAGGACGCGGAAAAATACATATGAACGTCGGTGTGGGATTCCGCCACATCAGTTCGCGCACAGCCGGCGTAGACAATTATAATGGTGCCAACTTCATATTGGGCTTCGGTATTTAGGTCTTTTTTAGATGCTTACAGACGGGTTATTGAAAAAGACGCTGAAAATCGTAACTAAATCACATTGTTTTGCTTAACGTATGCCTGAAAATGTGATATTGTTAATGTGGACTGTAAGCAAAATTATGTGCAAATGTTTTAAATCATTAACCTATCGTTTATGCATCGTAACTCGGCCACTTTTACATCAAAAGTGGCCGAGTTTTTAGTCGTAATCCTATGACTTTTTTTATGCTATCCATAAGGTTATGATAAAACTGAGAATTTATAATTAAATTATATGCATAAGGCGGTTTGTGTTTAAGCTTTTAGCCACAGCTGTCTTATGATAAAAAACTCCCCGTAAGCACCCAACTGTGCTTACGGGGAATAGAATATGATAATAAAGATTTTGTTATTCAGCCGTCTTCTTCATAAACTTTCTTACAGGTCTGTCGGCGTTGTTGCTGCCGTCAGCACGTGTTGAAGGCGAGTAGTCTGGATAAGAGTAGCCATACCAGCTGTCCCAGCCCCATTCGAAGTCACCCCAGTTAGGTGATGACGTCTTGCGCAGCCTGAACTGCATTGGGTCGCCATATTCGCCTATGATAGTTCCGCTGAACCAGCTTTCAGATAGCGAGTAGTCGTATATTGTGAAATAGGTGTCGTCCTCGCGTGAGTAAATTTCGATGTTGCGGTTGTTCACTCTCCATTCTATGTGGCTTGCGAAATAGTCCCACGGGGCATCGCTGTAATAGTCAATCCAGTAGCCTGTGCCCGAAGCATACTCGTAAGGATCCTTGTCGAAGGCCAGGATTGAGTAAGAAGAGTAGTAGGTGTGTCCGTTCCACTCGCTCGTTACGTACATGTCGCCTTCCCAAACGCCCCACAGTGTGTCGGCTATGTATTCGTCGTCGTCGCAGCTTACGAATGTCAATGACATGGCTGCCATCATTATCATAGCAAGGATAGATGTAAACTTTTTCATAATATATCGCTTTAAATTATTAATATTCTGTTTCGCTGTTTTAAATATTCTGTTGCAAATATAATTCATTGTGTCTGCCTGTGCAAGCATAAATCCATATTGTTTTTAGGAATTTCCCTATTTTTATGTTACCAAAAGCCTACTTTCATAGATGAATCGTGCCGTGAGAGACGCGCAGAAGTGAGGGCGCGATAACGGCAGAAGGCTTTATAGTCCGGTGTAGAGCGAGATAGTGGGGAGTAAGTTTTTAAAGCTCCGTTTAATTTAGTATCTTTGCATTCGTGCAGAATAATAAACAGACTGAAGGATGAAAAACAAGAAACACTTGATTATGGCAGCAGCCCTTATGGCTGCCCCGGTGTGCGCACAGGCGCAGGCCGTACACGAAACAATGAAGGTGAACATTGAGCGCGGGCGCATTGATGCCGTTACGGGCATAGTATATTCGCAGATAACATCGGCATCAGACAACCGCACGCTGCAGATGACTTTGCTCGTGCCGTGTACGGACAAGCCAAAACCGGCCATAATATATTATCCCGGCGGCGGATTTCTTTCGGCAGCACACGACAGATATGTAGAGATGCGCATGGCTCTGGCTGAGGCCGGCTTTGTGGTGGCATCAGTAGAGTATCGCACCGTGCCCGACATGTTTCCGGCTTTGCTGGTCGACGGCAAGTCGGCCGTCCGCTATCTTCGTGCCCATGCCCGTCAGTTTGGCATCGACCCTCAGCGCATAGGCGTGATAGGCGATTCGGCAGGAGGCTATCTTGCGCAGATGGTAGGCGTTACGGGCGGCGACAAGGAATATGATCAGGGCGACTATCTCGACCAGAGTTCGGATGTGCAGGCCGCAGCGACAATTTATGGCATAAGCAACCTGATGAACATAGGCGAGGGGTATTCAAAGGAGATACAGGACATACACGCATCGAAGGCCGTTACCGAGGCGTTGCTCGTTCACGGAACGGCGTTTGCCTCTTATCCTGGCGCAAGCATTCTTAGCGATACGGCAAAGGCCATGAAGGCAAGTCCGATGGGGCATATACGCAAGGGACTGCCTCCGTTCCTGATAATGCACGGCACGGCAGACGCGCTGGTGTCGCCTGTGCAGAGCAGGCAGCTGTATGACGCGCTGAAGAAAGCAGACAACGACGTAAGCTATGTAGAGGTTGAAGATGCCGGGCATGGCGACATGTACTGGTTTCAGCAGCCTGTCATCGACCGCGTGGTTAGATGGTTTAAGGAGAAACTTGCAGAAAAATAATATTTTTGTGAATTAAGAAAATCAAAGGGGGCGTTTTTTGAGCGAATCAAAAAACGTCCCCTTTGATTGTTTATGGTGTCTTTGTTAGGATGATAATCAACGAGACAAACGTTCCGGCTGATTTGCGCGGGTGTTGTTGTGTGTAGCGAGAATCTGCCGGAATTAAATATAACAACCAAAATCAGAGCGGCTAATTTTCTGATCTATCGCCAGCTCATAAACAATTTTGTAGTTTCGGCATCATGATGGTCGAAGAACAGACTTTTGCCTGTGTCGAGTGTGGCTATCTCTGCCATTTCCTCGTCTGAAAGTTCAAAGTTGAAGATGTCGAGATTCTGCTTCATGCGCTCTATGTGAACAGACTTCGGTATTATTATCACGCCACGCTGAATCAGCCAGCGCAATGCAATCTGTGCCACGCTCTTGCCGTGACTGTTGCCTGTCTTTGTGAGAGTTTCGTTGCTGAACAGATTGTTGCGGCCTTCCGCAAGCGGACCCCATGACATGATGTGTGTGCCGAACTCCTCCATTATCTTCTGTGCTTCAGTCTGCTGATTGAACACATGCGTCTCAACCTGATTGACCGCAGGCACAATGTCGACGTTGCTGGCCAGGTCGATAAGGTGGTCGGGATAAAAGTTGCTCACGCCTATGGCGTGCAGCTTGCCCTCTCTGTAGGCATCCTCGAGTGCCCTGTAGGCTCCGTAGCGGTCGCAGAATGGCTGATGAAGAAGCATCAGGTCGATGTAGTCGGTCTGCAGCTTGCGCAGACTATCGTCTATCGATGCTTTTGCCTTTTCGTAGCCGTAGTTGGATATCCACACCTTGCTCACGATGAAAATGTCCGACCGGTTAATTCCGCTGCTCTTCACGGCACGTCCCACGCCTTCCTCGTTGTGGTAGGCCTGTGCCGTGTCAATCATCCTGTAGCCTGTTTTCAGTGCGTCGCTCACGCAACGTTCACATTCGTCGGGCGAAACCTGATATACGCCGTAGCCTATCTGTGGCATCTCTATTCCGTTGTTCAGTTTTATTGTCTTCATGTTACCTTCGTTTTTATGTTTAGCAAAATGTTTCTTTCACTTTGCAAAGTTAGCAATAAATAACTGAGTGAAGAGGATATGGATTACGGATAGATTAACCACTTTTACAGACTTTTTTAATCACTCTTTGAGACGTCGGCTGCATAGCCGTTTCAGCTGTGTCTGCCGGCAACGTGAAGGCATGCGCTGCCTATGGCCTTTGCCTCTCGGTTATAGCCACCTTTATCACTCCGTCAAGCCTGTTTTCAAACGTTCGGTAAGCCTCTTCAATTTCGTTTAGCGGATAGCTGTGGGTTATCAGCGGGGTGGTGTCTATGTGGCCTTCGGATATCAGACGCAGAATTTCGTCGCAGTCGCAACCGTCAACGCCGCCTGTCTTGAACGTAAGGTTTTTGCCATACATGTCGGGCAGCGGCAGTGTCTGCGGCTTGTCGTAAAGAGCTACAACGGTAACTATAGCATTGGGACGTGCGCATCGCCATGCCAGTTCGAAAGTGTCGTCGGCTCCTGCCACTTCAATCACTCTGTCGGCGCCGCCGTGACTGCTGTTGGCTCTTACAAAGGCTTCGGCGTCTTCGGGCTTGGTTACGAGTACATCGGGATAATGACTTCGTACAAAACGGATGCGCTCGTCCGACTTCTCGCAGACGATTATGCGCCGTGGCTTATGGAGCATGGCGCACAGCAGGGTGCATATGCCTGTCGGACCGGCACCTATTATCATTACTGTGTCGTCTGATGTAATTTCGGATATGCGTGCTGCCCAGAATCCTGTGGCAAGTATGTCGCCTGTGAAGAGTGCCTGCTCGTCTGTTACGTTGTCGGGTATGCGGTTGAGTCCGTTGTCGGCGTGCGGCACTCTTACATATTCGGCCTGTCCGCCGTCTATTCGGCAACCTAACGCCCAGCCTCCGTCGGGGTCTTCGCAGTTGTTCACGTAGCCGTGCTTGCAGAAGAAACATTCGCCGCAGAACGTTTCAACGTTCACCGTAACGCGGTCGCCCGGCTTAACGTTTCTTACTTCAGCTCCCACCTGTTCAACTATGCCCACCATCTCGTGGCCAACGGTTATGCCGGGCACGGCCCTCGGCACGCTGCCGTGCTTTATGTGCAAGTCGCTCGTGCAGATGCTTCCGAGGGTTACGCGCACAATGGCGTCGCGCGCGTCTTTAATTTGCGGCACGGGCTTTTCTTTAAGTTCAAACCGTCCGCGCTCTATGTATGTGTATGCTAACATCGTTTTGCTTGGTTTTATGGTTATATTAAATATGTTTCGGTATGTAATGAGTTAGGGTAAAACCCTGATTGCCGCATTGCTGGCCACAGGTTATTCCTCTTTAGCATTGAAGAAGGCGTCGAGCACTTCGGCAAATATGTCGCCTGGCGATATGCTGTCAAACAGCTGCATGCATGTGCGCAGCTTCAGTACATCTATTTGTGAGCCCATAAGTCTTCGTATTGTGGTGCGGCCTTTGTGTTTGAGCAGTGCGGCTGATATTTCGCGCAGTCGCGCTCCGAGCAGCGGGTGTGCCAGATATGCGCGTGCTTCGCCGGTGCCGTCGAGTCCGTAATATTCAGAGTTGTAGCTGTGCCCAAGACCTTTCTGCTGCGGAAATATGTACCATATCCAGTGGCTACGCTTGCCTCCGCTGCGTATTTCGCTAAGTGCTGTTGCATATTCAGTTTCCTGTGCATCGACGAATCTTTGCAGATTATATTCATTTTCGTTCATGGTATTATGGTTTATTTGGTTTGTATGTCTTGTTCCTTGTTTTTGGAATGCTATGCGCGGGGTGCCGTCGGCAACGTAAATAGTGCCGCATCTTATGAATCCTTCTTTCTCCAGGATGCTGATCATCGTGGAGTTAAGTTCGTGAGTGTCCACCCTCAGGTTGCCTTTGTCAAGGGCAAACCTTATGGCAAGCAGTGCTATGCCGCCTACGCTACCGTCAGACGCAAGTCGGTGTATCACGTTATAAGGCTCGTCGTCGGGCCATTGACCGTTGTATATCTTGGCATAAGTAGGCTCGGGCGACGGGCGCATGCAGAAGCATGCCACAATGCGGCCGTTTAGGCATATCAGATAGAAACACCCGTCGGCAACATCACTCGCCACGGTCTGTTTCTGCGGATAGCCGTTAGTCCACTGCACGTTGTTGCCGTTGCGGCGCATATATTGCCGCGCCTTGTCGAATATATCGTTTATCTGTGGCCACAGATTTTCAAATTCCTCTTTGCGGCACAGTTTTATCTGCGGTCTTATGTCTTTTGTAACGGCAGAGCCGTCGTGTTTTGCATATTGTTTCATATCAGGCTTTTGGCACATATAGTTTTTTTAATGACATACAAAGATAGTGAAAGGCGAGAGCAAAGTCAAATAAAAGACGCAGTTTTTTGAATTTTGTCTTAGCCGAGCCGCCTCCTATCTTATTTAAAGATAGTGAAAGGCGAGAGCAAAGTCAAATAAAAGACGTAGTTTTTTGAGTTTTGTCATAGCTGCGCCGCCTTATTTTTGGTATGCCTGCCGTCATTTGTAAATATTCCTGTATTACGGAAACAGATATAAAGGTATTTTTGACTTTGTGCAATTACATAAATATTTCAAAAAACTTCTTCAAAGGATGTGGGATATTCAAAACTTTTGTGTAAGTTTGCAGAAGATAAAAATATCATGCCAAAAGTTTACTGATAAACAGTTGTCGCAGCGTTTGGCATAAAGTTTGTAGAAGATTTTATATATAAACCGATAAAAACAAAAGATGAAAACAGTTTATGATTTCACTGTCAAGGACAGAAAAGGAAAAGACGTATCGTTAAAGGAGTATTCCAACGAGGTGCTGCTGATTGTAAACACAGCAACAAAGTGCGGATTCACACCGCAGTATGAGGAGTTGGAGAAACTTTATGAAAAATATCACAGCCAGGGATTTGAGATTCTCGATTTCCCCTGCAACCAGTTCGGACAGCAGGCTCCGGGCACAGACGAGTCTATACATGAGTTCTGCAAGCTGAACTATGGCACAGAGTTCCCCCGCTTTAAGAAACTGAAGGTTAACGGAGAAGACGCAGATCCTCTGTATAAATATCTTACAAGTCAGAAGGGCTTTGCCGGATGGGACATGAGTCATCCTATAGCTCCGATTCTTGACGATATGCTGTCAAAGGCAGATCCAGACTATAAGAGCAAGGCAGACATCAAGTGGAACTTCACAAAGTTCCTTGTTGCCAAGAACGGTGTAGTTGTGGCACGTTTCGAGCCTACAGAGAAGATAGAGAACATAGAGAAGCAGATTGAAGAACTGTTGAAGAAATAAAAACATATACATTCATATTTGTATAAGATGAAATGAAAAGCCAATGATATAGCGCGGTGCAACCTTATGGGGCATGGTGGTGTATTGTTGGCTTTTCTTTGTCTTTTAAAAAAACTATAAATTAATATGGAAAACGCAGAGAGAGTGAGCTGCCTTATCATAGGCAGCGGTCCGGCAGGATATACGGCTGCGATATATGCAGCACGTGCTAACCTGAATCCGGTAGAGTATTGCGGTCTGCAGGTTGGCGGACAGCTGACACAGACTACAGTGATAGAGAATTTCCCCGGCTATCCCGAGGGTGTTGACGGCAATCAGATGATGTTGGATTTGAGGCAGCAGGCAGAGCGCTTCGGTACAGACATGCGCGACGGCGTTATCGTTAAGGCCGACCTGAGCGAGGCTCCTTACAAGCTGACAACAGACGACGGACATGTTATTGCTGCTGACACAGTAATCATTGCCACAGGTGCTTCGGCAAAATATCTCGGACTGGCTGACGAGGAGAAATATAAGGGCGAAGGCGTGTCTGCATGTGCCACATGCGACGGTTTCTTCTATCGCAAGAAGGTTGTTGCCGTTGTTGGCGGCGGCGACACAGCATGCGAGGAGGCTCTTTATCTTGCAAGTCTTGCAAAGAAAGTTTACATGATTGTGCGCAAGCCGTTCCTCCGTGCTTCAGAGGTTATGCAGCGCCGTGTAAAAGAGGCTGAGAACATAGAGATTCTGTTTGAGCACAACACGCTCGGCCTTTATGGTGAGAACGGTGTTGAGGGTGCCCACCTCGTTAAGCGCAAGGGCGAACCCGACGAGGAGAAATACGATCTGCCTATCGACGGCTTCTTCCTTGCTATCGGTCACAAGCCTAACAGCGATGTGTTTAAAGAGTGGCTCGACCTCGACGAGATAGGATATATCAAGACCATAGGCAATACTCCTTGCACCAATGTGCCCGGCGTATTTGCTGCAGGCGACGTTGCCGATCCTCACTATCGTCAGGCAATCACAGCAGCTGCAAGCGGTTGCCGTGCGGCAATAGAGGCTAAGAACTATCTTCAGGAGCATCCGTCTCACTGATAGACGTTTGCTGGCTTGAATTAGAAATAAAGCGGAGTATGAGCGCGTATGTTTTTTCATGGCGTTCATACTCTTTTTTGTATTGTGCCGGATATTAGTAGATAAGTCTTTTCAAAGCTTGTGTTATTCGGTATATGCAGGCTTTATTCTGACAAAATGGCGGTAATCCGAATATAGAAAATAAATCGGCGAGTCCGAAATATCTGGTTTACTCAAAAATAACCACTTGTTTGCAACAGAAAACTCGGCCACTTTTGCATCAAAAGTGGCCGAGTTTTGACTCATAAACAATAGGTTAATGATTTGAAATCTATGGATATGATTTAGCTTATAGTCTTTATTGAAATTGGCAGTATTTTATCTAACTTTTAATAAAAATACGTCTATTACTTTCTGATTTTTTAAGTTTAAATGCAATTAAACTTTTGTTGCCCGTAAAAACAAAATAAGTGGATATGGGTTGAACTCAAAAAAGAGCAGTTGGGCTGACTTATATATTCTGTATTATAAATTGCCGTTTATAAATTCATGCAGCCGAGTTATTTTAACGTGAGTTCGACTAATTTAGAATGGTCGCCCATTAAAAAATCTTTATTTAGTTGCCTCTTAAAACATCATTATCTACTGGTATTCAGTTATTTAAACAATAAAAGTCTTTGACAAATCTGCAAGTTCTCTTACATTTAGGGTAATATACTTGCAGAGTTTATGATTGAAAAGGCGAATAACAGCTCTTCTTTATTCTGCAACCTGTCTGACATGCTGAACCAATCGCACCCACTTTACCGGTTGGCGGACAAAATGGATTGGGGAAAATTTGAAACAGCTTTTCTGCCATTGTATAGTCAGTCCAACGGCCGTCCCGTCAAGCCAATCCGTTTAATGTGTGCTATGCTCATCCTGAAGCACCTTCGTAATCTGTCAGATGACTCTTTGGTAGAATAATGGAGCGAATTATTATCAGTATTTTTGTGGTATGCAGGAGTTCACTCCGTCTGCCCCATGTGCCTCTTCAGAACTTATTCATTTCCGCAAGCGTATCGGTAAAGAGGGAATTGAACTTATTTTTCAGGAAAGCATTCGTGTGAATAACGAGGAGGAT
Source organism: Xylanibacter rarus (assembly GCF_001275135.1). Lineage (GTDB taxonomy): Bacteria > Bacteroidota > Bacteroidia > Bacteroidales > Bacteroidaceae > Prevotella > Prevotella rara. The sequence continues at coordinate 57,660 of NZ_LFQU01000017.1, forward strand.
GCTGAAGACCATCATCATGATACAGCCTTTATTGATTCTACTGTTCAGGAAAAGAATATCACTTATAACACGGATGCAAAGTTGCATAAGAAGATCGTGAAAAAGGTTCTTGGCATTGTGAGAAAGCTTGGCCTTCTTCTGCGCCAAAGCTATGAAGGGAATCTATCGTGACAACTTTTCCGAAATCATCCCAATAACAGGAAGAAAGCCCTCAAGGCAGACAGGCGTTTACGTACAATAGTCGGAATACTTGTCAGAGAGCTGAAGCGTAATCTTAAGGGAAATTACGATTATGATAAATTGCTCGGAATCTTTGAAAACATTCTTTCACAAAGACGTAACAGCCGGAAAAAGATCTATTCCATTCATGAGCCGGAAGTACAATGTATCTGCAATGGCAAAGAACATAAGAAATACGAATTCGGCAACAAGGTATCCATCATACGTTCAGTCACAGGCATTATTCTTGGTGCCATGTCCTTCCGCAATGGATATGATGGTCATACTATCGGGTCTTCCTGGGAACAGGTAGAATGGTTAACCGGGCTAAAAATCAAAGTGATGGCAGGTGACAGAGGATACAGAGGCAAGAAGAAAATTAACGGGATGAAGATTATAATTCCCGATGTACCCAAGAAGTCAGACAGCCGTTATCAGAAGCAGAAAAAACACAAACTCTTCTGCAAGCGTGCAGGTATAGAACCAACAATAAGTCATTAAAGGGTAGTGTTTCACAGAGTGTGTCTAAGGCAAACTTGCCTCAGACACACTCTGTGAAACACTACCCTGGCGGCAGCGGCTTATAACTTCAAAAGAACCATGAAAGCTCTCTGTTGCATGCTTCAAAAAATATGCGAGATACTGTGTCAGAACAATATCTCGCAAAAAAGGGTTTTTAAAGGACGACTATTTTATATGTAGATGACTATAATTTGTAGGGCATTCAAATTTTTAATTTAATACAACTTGTATTATTTGAATATTTTTCTCTTACGTAACATATATTTATAAATGAAAGCCCTAATATGCACAGGAATCAATCTGACGGTACTCCTGATGGAAGCATTATATAAGAGCTCTCTTTTATTTAAGAATCCAACTTTATAGAAGTTTATTTGTGCGCGAATATCATCTTTGGCGTATTTCCAACCTCCGCGTCTTTTGTATAAATCTGAGGAAAATCTAAAAAACAGAAGACTTTCTTGTATATTGTAGAATTTGCAACCGTTCATTATCATTTTTATCCATAAATAATAATCTTCAGGAAAATCTTGATATCCCCCAAGTTGTATTATTTTATCACGTTTATAAACAACGGTAGGATGATTAACAGGACACCTGAATTTTGCATATCTTATTATTTCTTCATGGGTTTCTGGAATTCTTCTTTGTGATACGACATTCTTTTTGTCGTTTTCAAATTCATCTATCCAAGAACTGCAGATGTCAATGTCTTTGTGGTCATGCATGAACGTTATCTCTTTTTCAAATCTGTATGGCTTACAGATATCGTCACTGTCCATTCTTGCAACCAAATTGTATTTGCAATGTTTAAGTCCGATGTTCAAGGCATATCCGAGTCCATGATTCTCTTTAAGAGGAATTATTTTGAGTTCCTTATGTTTTTCGGTAAAGTCATTAATTGTAGAATATAGTTCATCTGTTAATGGACCGTCTTCTACTAATATAACCTCATCAGGAGGTAATGTCTGATTGAAAACACTGTTAAGGGATTCTTTAAGAAATTGAGACTTTTCTTTTATATAAACAGACATTAAAACTGAGAAATGCATGTCTTCCATAATGATTTAAGTTTTTATTGACTTTACGTCAAGTCCGTATTAATGTTCCGTAATATGAAATCATAGTGACAAGTATAGTTCTTTATAGGCAAGTCGTATTTTTTCAGGGTTAAAGATACTCATTATTTTTGTAATCTCAACATCTTTGCCTATTGTTTCATTGATTTTTCTTAAAAAATCATTATTGTCACCATATTTAAAAATACTATAACCTTTAGCGTCTTTTAAATGGTCGGCAATTCTGACGTTTTCTGACATGACAACAGGTGTTCCATAACAAAGACTTTCTAATGTTACATATGAGAACGCTTCATATTTTGAAGGAACCACAACCAAAGAAGCTTGTGCATAAAGTAGGGTGAGTTCTTCGTTTGGGATGTTTATATGTTGTGTGATGTCGCTGCGATGTTTAATTTTACCTTTTCCAACACAATGAATTTCAAACTTACCTTCAGGGAGTGAATATAGGTGTTGAAACCCTTTTACTGGGTCGTCAGTTCGTCCAACGAATAATATCATATTCTTTTTCTTTTTTACATTTGTTTCTATATTTTGTGGTTTATACCAATGTGGTATTTTAACTACATTATTATGGAAAGATTTAAAATATGCGAAATCCTCGTTGTTGATAGCTGTTACAGCAGTGGCGCAATGCTTAATGGTATTTTTTAGAAAAAGATTGAAAAACAATTTTCCAAACAATGGATGTCTCAATCTGTTAAAAGGATGCCAATGCGCTGTATATACAATGCTTTTATGAAGCAGTTTAGCTGTTATTAGTGCTTGAACTGTCCCCATTGCGGTATATCCATTGATGTGTATGATATCGGCTTTTTTTATAGCTGCTGATAAGGCTTTAGGCTTATAGTAATAATGAAATATCCGTGACTTTATTTCTGGATAATCTTTTATTTCTTCTGCCATGCAGTCTTTATCATCATGAAAAAAGTCAAATAATGACTGACAGTATGTGGCTGTTCCATCGCATCCTCCTTTAGGAGACTGTCTGATATATATAATTCTTTTCATTTTTTGTCAATTAAAAATGTATGAAGTTCAGGACGGCAATAATTATATAGACTTTTTACAAAAAGTACATAGCGCTTGTATCCAACAAACCTGTATAAACATTTGAACATTATGCCTATCATTTTTCTTTTTTTCCCGATATTATCGATGTTGCGTTGTGTAAGTTTATCAATATTTTCATTGTTTATCATATTATATTTTTTTATCGTATTGTAAAAAGTGCCTTCTTTGGAAGAAAAAGGATTGGTGATGTTTTTACCAGATAAAGTTAATCCATGATACAATCGTCTGTGAAATGATGAAATATTGTCTCCATTATCGTATGTAGCATAAGTATATTTCATTGGCAGAAATTTGTCGAACTTTTCTGCATTTTTTATTATTAGATTCATGTATATGTCTGTAGCAATTTTCAGATCTTCATATTCGCCTAAATTTTCTATTCTTTTTCTTGAAATAATGCCCTGTTTCATTTTGCCGTAATCATATCCTGCAAAATGTAGAAACACAAGTTGATCTTCTTTTGTTTCATTGTCATTTGTGCGGAATCTGACCATGATATTTCCATCTTTTAGAAACAGTTCTCGCTCAAAATAGTTCCATGGAGCCATATTCATACCGAGATTTTTTATTACATAAAGATGTTCGTTTCCCAATAAAGCCGGAAGCCAATCCATCCATTTCTGGTCAGTAAAATCCCCGACACTTCTGTCTACAAAACATTCATTCTTGAGTCTTTCTCTCCACCATGAAAGAATTTTTTGAGATATAGGTGTTTTTCTCATTCCACAAAAGCCTAGGTTGAATATGCCATTTACATTCATCGCCCATTCAGGATGCTCTCCTGTATAGTTTATATGTATTCCTGAAACTTGTGGTGTAAGTACAACATCGTATGTCTCGAGCTTTTCGAGAATTTCTGTTATGGGAGAAAAAATGCAAATGTCTGGATCAAAATACAATGCACTGTCATATCCCTTTGAAAAAATATATTGGAAACAAAATGGCTTTATAGATGTACAAAATTCAGTTAAATCATATTTGAATGTCATATCAGTCCATTCTGCATCAGTGTAATCTGATATTTTCTTTACAGAAATGACATTTTCCGGTATGGTTATTTGGGAAGCATCAATCTCATCGGCAACAAATATGTAAAAATCAATATCTGATTTATGAAATTTTTGCAAGGACTGTTCTAGGATAAGACCCAATCCTATATAATTCTTAGCAACTATTGTAAATGAGCATTTTTTCATATCTGATGGGTATTTATTTCTGTTTAATTATTTTTGCAGGATTTCCGGCAACGATGCAATATTCAGGAACATCTTTGGTGACAACACTATTTGCTGCTATTATAGCTCCGTTTCCTATTGAAACATTTGGCAAAATGGTTGCTTTGTCTCCAATCCATACATTGTTACCTATTATCACAGGACCTTTAGAGTATACAGGACGTTGTGTTGGTGGAATTTCCATCATTTCATGAGTTGAAGTACCATGAGAATTATCAGAAATAGTTACCCAACGGCCTGTAAGAACATTATGTCCTATGATGATTTTATTTGTACAAGTTATGTGGTTATATTCTCCGAAATCACAGTCGTTTCCTATTTCAATATATGGATTTAATTTTATCTTGTTGTATTTGTCCCAGGCACAAAGAATACAATGTTTACCGAAAGCAGTACCATCCCCAATTGCAATATGTTTGCCTCCAATAAGTTTTAACGGACGATAAAATATTGAACCTCGTCCGACCTTCTTAAAATTAGGGATTATCCAGAAAGTATAAAGATATGAAACTAAAAGTCCAAAATAGTTATTGAATTTATAACTATATATAAAATGAATTATAGTACACATTATGCGGGCTATTGGTTCCAATTTTATTCTTAAAAAGTGGGTAATATTCATGACTCTTGTGATTTATTATTTATTCCAAATACCGTTTGCCTTTCCTTGGCTTATTTTGGTATATTGTATTTTATTTGTTATGGCACTTAGCATATTTACTAAAGTAAGTGCGACTATAATGCCAACTAACCCCAGATGTTTGCTTGTAATTAGTGCCAACGGAATGTATATTATTGCTTCAATTATCGTAATTATGGTAATAAGTCTGATTTTTCCTATTCCACATAAAATATTTGAATAGCAAGTGCCGTATATTAAAACACTTGTGTATAACGCCATCATTGCAGACATGCTGAAAGGTATATGGACACTCTTACCTACCCATAAACTGTATATGGGATTTGCTAATGCCAACATTATAATAAGGACTATAACAAATATTTTAAGAATGTAATTCATTTTTTTTGTCATAGTTGAAATCCAATCCCAATCATTTTTAGCATATGCATCTGTGGTTGCAGTCCACAAAGGAGCAGAAATTATTGTAAATAAAATATTTACCAATGAAAAATATCTGAATGAAACCTGATATGGAGTAACTTCTTTTGGAGAGAATACATGAGATATAATGAAATTAGACGATGCGAAAAGAATTAATGCGCCAATCTGTATAAAGAAAAACTTTATTCCTAAACCAAATAAATTATGTAGTTCTTTTTATTAAAATAGAAAATGGATGGACGAAGGTGTTTGTATTTTGTAAAAGTAATGGGATATGATAATATATAAACAATTAGAGGTGATGCAGTATAAATTAAAGCCACGTGCATCAGATTTATTGTTTTGAATGTTTGTGACAAGCAGAATATGCCTAATAATGACAAAGTATGCCCTAAAGCTACCAATAGATTGTTAATTGCAGGAAGTTGTAGTGCTAAATAAACATTCCCGATGAATTTAAATATAAATGTAGCTCCTACTAAGGAAAATGAAAGTATTATTATATTGCTTAGATTTGGAACGTAAGTTTTTTTACGTTTAATAGTGCGTAGCAGTCAATGTTGTTAGTTACAAAACACAAAATGATTATTAATGGTATTACAATAGCAGACAGCATTACGAATGTTGTACTAATCTGTTGTTTGCTCAATATCTTGTCTCCAGTTGCAATTGACAGGGCTAATCTGTTACGCAGCCCATTTCCTAAACCTATATCAAAAGAGTCAATCCATAATAAGATACTATTGATGGTAAGCCATATTCCATATTCATATTGATTTAGGCATCCAAGTGTAACAGGTACAAGCAAAAGTTGTACAATGCATGTCCACATTTTAATTATAAAAGAACCAATAATATTTTTCTTTAATAATATTGTACGCTGGTTCCCTTTTAATATGTATGATGAAAAATTTAATTTCATATTTACATTATTTGTATGATGTTGTTATAGAAAACACTGATGCAGAATAATGTTATACTGATTGTTATTACAATTATTTTTGCTAATGGCTTTGGTCTTATCATATAAAAAATATTTGTAAAAAGTATGATTTCTGTAATACCGTAAAGTTCACTTATGCGGAATGCTAATACTGGAAGTGAAGAAAATGCGGTAAATGAAAACAAAGATAACGCCATAAGCTTTATCATCAAAGAAAGATATAAGTTATGCTCTCTTATTAAATCATACATGTATAAGATATAAAAGAAGATGATAATCCTAACAAAAAATACTAAATTGAAAACATTTACCTCGTCAATATATCCTTGATCTTTAAGTCCTTGATAAGCATCCAGTTTTTCACTGATGTAAGGTATGGGAAGAGAGGTGATATTTATATTTAGAAAATAGAAAATATATCCTAAGGGTATCAATGATGCCCAAATAATTTTATTCTTCCTTGTTAGTTCTTTGTTGCTTAACAGCATTAATGGCAGTAGAATTATAGAAGAATAGTGAAAAACAATTGCAAGTAGAAACAATACAAATGTTTTTTTGTAATTCTTTTCACTTAGAGGTTTAATGGCTAATAGTAATAAGCCTGAAGCGACTCCAACTCTAATTTGAGTAAATTCATGCAAAATGTAGTAGTTGCCAATATATACGGCAACGGCAAGTAAAGGTAGAGCTGTTAATCTCTTAAAAGCAATAAACTTTAATGATAATCCTAATGCAGCATATAAAAGGAAAATGCTATGAACATCATGAAACCATAAATAGAACCATTTACTGATTACTCTAAAAGAATATTCTACAGTTATGACTAATAAGGGATGATCATATCTGACAAAATATAATTCATAGTTTTCTGAGTCATTATCCATTCCTATAGGACGTATTGCTGCAAAAAGCACCAATAAGACCCCTATACCAATATATATATTCCATTTTATATTGGCTAATTCTTCTTCAAAAAGTGCAACGAGACAAGAAAGAAAGAATAGGATGGATATTGCAATAATCATTGAGCTGATTTATTCTTGTTTTTGCATTTTATTTATAGAATATATGGATGTAATTATAAATGTTAAAAATAGCATTGCCAATACAAAAAGCATTCTTTTGGGCTTAGAAGGCTTATTTGGTACGGATGCACTTTGAAGTGTTGTAAATGCAGGAGTTCGTTCTTGAACTTTTGCTTTTGCGGCTAATAGTTGTTGGCAAATACTATTATAGTTGTTATATTTTAGTTGCATTTCGTTTTCAAGGTCTTCTTGCTTCGCTTTATAGCTTTCCAATATTAGCTCTTGGTTTCCGTCAGAGAATGTTGCGTAAAGCTGCCTAGCCTTATCGTATGAGCTTTTGGCTTCAACATAAAGTTTTTTTGTATATTCCAAGTCTATTTTTGCTTTATTTGTTCTATAGTCTGTAATAAATAATTGCAGTCGTGATTTAATGGAATCTGCCATTGTTGCACAAACTAACGGATCTTGGTCTGTGACGACAATAGATATGACATTTGTTTTTTTGTCAACTTCGCAATCTATTTTTTGTTCAATTAACGATGTTATATCTTTTTGTTTTTTGTTAGTATGAATGGATCAATTTTTTTTGAACTATCAAATGGCTTGTCTTCTTTTTTTTCAAACAATTTTTTTATATAGTTTATAGGAATAAGCCACCATGCGTATTTTTGGTGCTTTTCCAAATAATTATAGTATGTTGTTTCTATTTTTTTGTCTTTTGTTTGAATTTTTATAGGGAAAAGACTTACTTTAAAGTCAATAGAATTCATGAGGTCTGGATAAAGTTCAGGAGAAATGGCATCCTCATTATCTAGTTTGTTTGCTAAATTTACTCCGAAAGATGAAGCTAAAGCACCAATTGAACCAATACCAGAAGATGTGCTTTCAGGAGCAAGTTTTACTTCACAAGTATAGCTTCTTGGTATACTTATAATGATGAGGGATGACACAATAAAGACAATTGGCATTGTATAAAAAAATGCTTTTTTATTTTTTATTATGGCTTTTAATATAAAATTGAAGTCAATAGGTGTTATTTCTTTTTTCATAATTTTTTGATATTAATATAGCAAATTGTTGACTTTTACAATATATTTGCCAGTGTCGCAATCATAGTTGCTATTGATGCAACAGATGTTCCGATAGTCATCTTTTCCGCAATAGTCATCTTGTTGATTTCCTTTTCAGGTACAACAATCTCACATCCGGGCTTTGGCTTGGCATTTTGGCTAACCTTTGCAATAGTGCCGTTCATGTAAACAATGTATGTCTGGCTCTTCTTTGCCTTTTCGCTGAATCCGCCGGCCTGGTTAATATAATATTTAGCCTTCTTGCCCTTCTGGAAACCTACGGTGTTAGGATACATCACAGCACCGTTTATCTTTACTGTTCCGTTATATTGCGGTACGATGATTTTGTCGCCTTCACGCAAAACGATGTCTGCATCGCATCCAGGGTTGGCTAGGGCCTTGTCAAGCTCTATTCCGACAGAATAGAACTCAGGTATTTCAAATTTCTTGATTTTCTCGCTGTCTTTAAGATCTATTTTCTTGTTTTCCTTAGCAGCTTCTATTTCCATCTGTTCTGCCTCTTCCTTGGCTTTTTTGAGCACGGCTTCCATACGTGCGCGTTCGCTCTCGTTCACCTTCCTTTCGAGGCGTGCACCTGCAACATAGCCACGGTCGTTAACGCCGCCGGCACTCTTTATAAGGTCGCTCAGACGCTGATTCTTCTTAGAGAGCGTATATGTACCGCTGAACATTACTTCGCCTTCAACGACAACATTCTGCTGCTTGTAGTAGCCGGGACTCTTGCGGACATACACTTCGTCGAACGGCATGAGTTTGAAGCCGGGTGTACCGTCAATCACAAAACCGTCTTTCAGGGCGAATGTGTAAGTGCGGGCAATGACAGAGTCGGTTGTCAGTGCCTTCGGGTTTACAATTCGTCTTGACACATCCACTTTTACTGTTGAGGCTGTCTGCTTTAAGCCTCCTGCCTGCAAGACGAAGTCCTCAAGGGTTTCGTTGTCGGCATATCTGTAAATACCCGGGTATTGCACCTCTCCGTGTATTGTGATAGTCTGTTCTTCCATCATCTCCTGTTTAGTCGGGATGAACAGCACGTCATTGTTTTGTATAGGTATGTCAGGAACGGTGCCGTCTAATATGCCTTCAACGTCAACAGGAACGACCTCGAGTGTACGGTCTTTCTTCATTCTGTGCATTACGGCACGTGCAGTGAAGGCTTCTTCACGGAGACCGTCGGCGTGTTCAATAAGTGTTTTTACGCTGTTGATGTCGCCTCCTACCTGATACATTCCGGGACGGAACACGGCACCCTTGACCTCAACCATGTTAGAGAAGCGGGGCAGGATAGAGTCAACGCTTACAGAGTCCTCGTCTGCAAGATGGAATGCACTCATGTCAAATTCATCAACGTTGTAGACAGAATATTCTCTTCCTGTCTTTCTGACAATGCGTACAGATTTCTTATATGCATCTCCTGTAAACCCTCCGGCGTATTTCAGCAAGGTGCCAACACTTTCGTTACGCTTCATTTCATAGTACATCGGTCTTTTCACCTTTCCGGTAATATTTACCAGACAGTCGTAAGGACCAACGGAAATGACGTCGTTGTCGGCAAGTCTGACGTTGCCTGTGAGTTTTCCGTTTAGGATATAGTCATAGATATCCACGACAGACACCAGTCGGTTATTTCTGTATACCTTGATGTTACGCATCGTACCTATATCGTTTGTACCGCCTGCCATATACAAGGCATGGAATACTGTTGCAAACGCAGGAAGAGTGTAGGTTCCAGGGTTTTTCACCTCACCCATCACGTTAATCATTATCGAGCGTGTCTGACCAACAGTTAGCTTTATCTTCGAACTGCTGTATCTTGCTCCTAACGTGGAGCGCAGGCGTGCATTTGCCTGTGCCACGGTCAGACCGCTTACCTGTACGGGGCCGAAACCTTCTATTGTTACTTCTCCGTCGGGTGAAACGGTACTTTCTATAGTCTTTTGTGATGCGCCATATATGTCGATATAGACAGCGTCGCCCGGGCCTAAGATGTAATTCTGCGGGGTGGCGATGTTCATGTTGGGCTCGAACGTAAGGTCCTTGTTGTTGAAGATATCACGTCCGAACACTTTTTTCTTTCTTTTTTCTGCAAGGAGCTTTTCCAGCATGGCCGTTGTGTCAGGGATGAATGTGTTCAGCTCATCCTGCATCATCAGCCAGTCTTCGTTTGTCTCGTCATAGACAACTTCCTTTGATTTGCTCTTTTTCTTTTCTCTTGTATCTTTTATTCTGTATTGCGGTGATTCTTCGTCATCGTCGTTTTTGCTTGAGCCTTTCTTTCCGTTATTCTTTCTCTGGCGTCCGTTATCTTCTTCCGAGTCTTTGCTGCTTACGGTGCCAAGGCCTTTGTTTTTTGCCTGGCGTTCATATTTGTCTTTTACGCGCCTGATCTGTTCTATAGTTACGCCTTTCTGCATCAGTTTTGTTACAATCTGTGCCTGTGATGTGCCTTCGGCGTTTTCTTTCATTACAAATTTCAGTATCTGTTCGTCTGTCATTGACGATTGTGCTGTTGCATAACAAGGCAACAGCAGTGCGAATAAGAAAAGAATGATATATTTTTTCATATTAAATTAATTTCCACTTAAAATTTCTTGCCACTAATTATACTTGCGGCTGTACGCATTATTATGCTGAAGTCGAGCGCCAGCGAGCGGTTCTCGAGATAATGAATATCCATCTGCAGACGTTTCAGCATCTTTTCCATGCTGTCAGTATAGCCATTATATAATGTAGCCTCGGATGTCAGTCCGGGCCTCATTTCATATATTAGCACATACGAATTGTCTATTTCCATTATCTGGTCGATATAGTACTTGCGTTCAGGGCGTGGTCCTACGAGCGACATGTCGCCGATAAGCACGTTCCAGAGCTGCGGCAGCTCGTCAAGATGATGCTCTCTTAAAAATCTTTCGGTTTTGGTCGAGTTGCTGTCATCACATTTAGCCACCAGCTGTGGTTTGTCCTCAGCCTTGCTGAGAGTTCTGAATTTATATATGGTAAACGGCTTGCCTCTGTATCCTATGCGTTCTTGCGAGAATATTGCAGGTCCGTTCTTTTGTCTTTTGAGCATTATATATATAATGAGGAACAATGGTGATAATATAATCAGTCCTAAAAAGGCTGATATAAAGTCGAAAGCCCTTTTTATTGCCCTTTGTGTAGCATTCATAGCATCATGGCTGCAGTTTATGCAGTCCGCCTCTTTCGTATAGACGTTGTTCACCTTCTAAAAAATATTGTTTCTCTATAATAACCCCAAATATTCAAATTTGTTGCAAAGGTAACACAAATAATTTGAAAAAAATGTTAGTTGCTCTCTGATTATTGAAAAAATAGCCATAAATTTGCGTATTCTTACAGAAAGAGTTATCTTTGCACGGATAAAACGTAGCTCCGGCACGTTTGGCAGATTGGGGTTGACCGGATTTGACAGCGGGTTGGAATGGTACGTAAGCACGCGGAGCGTCGTCTGTTGGCTCCTAAATCTCAGCGGTCAAAAATTTATCTGGCGAAAACAAATACGCTCTCGCTGCCTAATCGAAGCATAGTAGATTATCGGCTTAATCCAGTCACAAGGTGACAGGACGAGACACTGCTCGAAAGCTGTTGTTCCGAAGCGTTTCGGTAAAGCGGTGCGGTTAAATCGGAAATAGTCTTGTGCGGCCCCGCACTCAAGATGAAGTTTTAGGGGATAAGGTTGCAGTTGGTGGTCCGGGTCTTGCTGCAGCTCGAAAACCGAAGGCCGGAATAAGCGTGTAGAAAGCGTATGGTTTCCCTGTTTGGACGAGGGTTCGAATCCCTCCAGCTCCACACAAAAGGCGGTGTAAGCTTATTACGCCGCCTTTTTGTTTACTTTACGGCATATCTGTAATCTTTCCTGAACTTGCAGATTTAGTATGAAAATCTCTGTTTTGTCCTGATTTCATGTGTTTTATGGTGATGAATCATGTGCATGAAACAAATATTAATGTATTGGTGACGAATAGTGGGGCGCTAATTGATTATAGTTTTTACCTTTGTACTCGGTACAGGTCTTTTACGGCATAAGCCATAAGCGGATGGCGCATATTTATGGCGAAGACCTATGCATGGACATGAAAAACTTTAATATTCTGATATATAGAGATATGAAAAAAACTAAAATTAGCTGCATTCTTGCGTCTGCATTGCTTGCCTTTTCGGCACAGACAGCCGGCGCTCAAGCTGCAAGTGCCGCAAAGGCGCCTGCCACTGTTGCCCATACGGCATTGTTCGATTATTTCAGTTATAGTGGAGATGACGACATCTATAAGAAAGTGAAGCTCGAAGGCGAGGGCGGATTCTACAATCCGATACTTCCCGGATGGTATTCTGATCCGAGCATCTGCCGTGTCGGCGACGACTACTTTATGGTAACTTCAAGCTTCTCTTATTATCCCGGAGTGCCGTTGTTCCACAGCAAGGACCTGGTGAACTGGAAGCAGATCAGCTATATCCTCGACCGTCCGTCGCAGTTGCCTCTTGCCGGCCAGAAGGTTTCAGCAGGTATCTTTGCTCCTGCAATATCGTATAATCCTCACAACAAGACCTTTTATATGGTAACCACAAACGTGGGGTGGGGCAACTTCTTCGTTAAGACAAAAGATCCGTTCGGCTCATGGTCGGAGCCAATCCGTCTGCCTGATGTAAAAGGCATAGACCCCTCATTCTTCTTTGACGACGACGGTAAGGCCTATATCGTAAACAATGACGAACCCGAAGGCAAGGCTGAATACGACGGCCACAGGGCTATCCGCGTGCGCGAATTTGACGTAAATACCGACAAGACTGTTGGTCCTGAGAAGATTCTCGTGAACAAGGGCGTGCATCCGGAGGACAAGCCGATATGGATTGAGGGTCCTCATATGTATAAGATTAACGGCAAATATTTCCTGATGTCGGCCGAAGGCGGAACCAGCGACATGCACTCAGAGGTGATTTTCAGAAGCGACAGCCCGTTTGGACCTTTCGTTCCCGCCAAGAAGAATCCTATACTTACTCAGCGCGACCTTGATCCTAACCGCATAGACCCTGTTACATGTGCAGGTCATGCCGACCTTGTGCAGACTCCTTCCGGCGACTGGTGGGCTGTGTTCCTTGCATGCCGTCCGTGTGAGGGCAAGTTTGAGAATCTTGGACGTGAGACATTCCTCCTGCCTGTAAGCTGGACTGACGAAGGTTTCCCGCTCATACTTGAACAGGGAAAAACCGTGCCTATGACAGGCAATGTAAAGGGAGCTGTACGCGGAAAGAACGTAACCTTCGGTAATTTTGCATACAACGACGATTTCTCTGAAAAGACACTGCCGCTCGACTGGTTCTCGCTTCGCGGTCCTGTTGACTCTATCTGCAGCACAAATGCCGTGCCCGGTTATCTGTCAATGAAGTGCATTGAGACCACAACTGCCGAGAAAGCTGTTCCGGCATACGTAGGCCGCCGCATACAGCATCATAAGTTTGAGTGCTCTTCACGTCTGGTATTCGAGCCTCAGACTGTAAACGAGCGCGCAGGCATGCTGCTCTTTAAGGACGAGACACATCAGTATCTGCTTTGCGTTGCCAAGACGTCAGCAGGCAAGGCCGTTGAACTTAGAAAGACAGCTGACGGAGGCAAAGACGAAATATTGGCAAGTTCGGCTCTCGCAAAGGCCGACAAGGACATACGCCTGAAGATTGTTTCACGCGGTCTGACGTTCGACTTCTACTATGCAGTGGGCAAAGGCGAATGGAAACTGCTGAAGAACAACGTAGACGCCGGCTTCCTGTCGACACGCAACGCCGGCGGATTTACAGGCACCACCATCGGCCTGTATGCCACACGCGGATAATACATAATGGTAAAGGCAGTGCAGTCCGGATGCATTCTGGCATGGTTGAAACAGCCGGGGCACTGCCTGCCTTATACAAATAATGGTCTGGCCTACAGACTGAAACAACACATTGACAGCCTTACAGACTGTTTCTGAAGGATGCATGTTGAAGAGAAATGCGTCAAGTCTAAAATCGGTCATTGTCTTACTTCTATCTGCAGATTGAGGCTTCCGGCAGTCTTATTGCTTTCTGTTGGCGTCTTGCCGTCTGCCTTTTCTTGACATTGCCCGCAGTGCTTGCGGAGAATCAAACGGCAGCCAGCTAAATGTCAAAACGACAATAAGGCCGGATTAAAATAACCGATTTGGCTTAAAATATACGAAACATTAACCAAAATAGAAACATTCTGTGAAAATTGTCAGCATAAATAACGTTACAAATCAAATCTGTTTACGTTCTTTCTTTAAAAGAAACATAACAATGGACAGATACGCAAAATCTTTATTATCATTAATTTTAATGTTGCCGGTGTTCGCCAACGGGGCTGATGCCGGCAACACTATTGTAGTGCCAGAGAAAGAGAACGTAGGAGCAGCCGCAATGCCTGCCGGCATAGCTCCTGTAGACGAAGCGCCCTTCAAGCTGAAGAAGATAAGGCGCCCCGAATTTCCCGACCGCCGCGAAACCGTGGACAAGGCCGACATTTCGGCATCGGGCAAGATAACTCCTGCAATCAATGAAAAGATAGAACGCCTCTCTAAACGTGGCGGCGGCACCGTGGTTGTGCCTGCCGGCAAGTGGTATTCAGGCAGAATAGAACTGAAGAGCAACGTGGAGCTTCGCCTGGATGAAGGTGCCGTGATAGAGTTCTCGGGCGAGGTGGACGACTATCAGCCTGCCGTGTTCACGCGTCATGAGGGCGTCGAGGTTATGGGTGCCGGTGCGTTTATATATGCCAACGGCGCAAAGAACATAGCCCTTACGGGCAAAGGCGTGATTATGGGTCCGCCGATGGACGTTCCCATGCGCAAGTTCCCTAACGGCAAAAGCGTAGTTGAGAACGACATCGACTACCGTATGCCCGTCAAAGAGCGTCTGTGCGACGGCAAGGAAGGCCGCACGTTCTACCGTCCCAAGTCGTTTTCGCCCATCAACTGCAAGAACGTGCTCGTTGAGGGTGTAACCTTCGAGCGCAGCCTTCTGTGGAACGTTAATCCCGTTTATTGTGAGAACGTGATAATAAGAGGCATAACCGTAAACTCTACAGACGTGCCGAGCGGCGACGGCATAGACATCTCTTCATGCAAGAACGTGCTTATAGAATACTCTACGCTCAACTGCGGCGACGACTGCTTCACGCTGAAGGCCGGACGATGCGAAGACGGACTGCGCGTCAACCGTCCTACGGAGAACGTGCTCATACGCTACTGTCTCGCCAAGGACGGTCACGGAGGCATCACCTGCGGCAGCGAGACGGCAGGAGGCATACGCCGTGTGTATCTTCACGACTGCGTGTTCTACGGCACACGCACGGGCTTCCGCTTCAAGACAAGACGCAACCGCGGCGGCACCGTTGAAGACATCACCTATGAGAACATAAGACTGGTGAACGTGCGCGAGGCTTTCACGTGGGATCTGCTCGGTTCAAAGATGTATATGGGTGAGCTTGCGCGTCGCTATCCGCCGCTCGACATCACTCCGCTTACGCCTACGGTTAAGGACATAACCATACGCAACTTCATAGTTGAGTCGGCCGACAGGCTAATGACCGTCAACGGCATACCTGAGATTCCGTGTTCTGGCGTGCTACTTGAGAACGGCAGTGTCAGGACCAACAGGATAATAAAGACGCTCAACGATGCCGACGGACTGACGCTGCGCAACATGGAGATACAGGCCACAGACAACACGATGGTGATAGACGACAGCCGCAACGTGCTCTTCGACAATGTTACGTTCTATGTGCCCGGCGGCGCGCTCAACATGGACATAAAGGGCAGCAAGGCTTCGGGCATAGTCATCCGCAGCAATGGTGCAGACGTGGTCTGCAAGCCGGGAATGAACAAACTTTAGTGTTTTGTTTTTATATATTTTAATTCTGTTTAAACATAGTGACTGAAACGCTCATGCAGGTTTGGCTCCTGTGTGAGCGTTACTTTTTTATCCTAAATAGGCCAATTATTATCCGCAGGATTTTTGTTTTTATATTGAGCATGCTTCTGTCTGAGTTTTAGTGTGTATTGACGGTATGCCATTCTTTGGCAAGTGTTGGTTTATGATTGGGACATTTGAATATTGATAAGTGTAAGCATATTGAGGCTTATGCCGTTCATAATGATATTTTGCCTTTGTATGGATTTTCAGACAAAATAGAAAATATGTGCCCGATAATATGCCGCTTTTGTGCATCCGGCTGCATCCCGGTCTGCAAAATGCCGCCTTTCGTGTTGCCGTTTGTGGCCTTTTGCATCCTAAAAAGCCACCTTTTGCCATGCGTTATGCCTTGTGTCATGAGTGAATTTTGAGGCAAAATGCCGCTGTTTTAGTGTAAGAAAAATGCACACTGATGCTCTTTGACGTGCCAACATGTTGCTGTATAGCAGTTTACGCTTGCACACAAAAACAGCGGTATTTTACGCCCTGTTGAAAGAAATTTTATAATAGCAAGATTCTGGAGCGTTGACAGAAATCACAACGTAAGCACCGTGTCCGCCGTGCCGGCAATATGTCAGCATGCACAGACCGTTGTCGCACACCATTTTATAATGTTTTTTCATGGGTGTGCTGATGCTCTCCGTGTGTAGAGACGTCACGGTTGCGTATGCCGTTTTCTGCTGATGTTATGATTTTCCTTTGCTTCCTTGATGCGGTTGCGTATGTGGCTGAATTGTTTTAGTATACTGATCGTTCTCGGATTTTAAGCCCTCCTGTTGCGCTTCGTCCTGAATCTTATCTTTGTTGTCCTGCTCCTTGGGCCGCCGTCCGCGCAGCGTCATTCTCTTGTCGGTGTCCTATTTGTTTATCTTGCTTTCGTCCATATACTTCTCCAGATAGTCGAGCCCTTTGTTTGTGCAGCACCCGCGCATGTAGACCGTTATGAAGGTGTGGAATATCTCCTTCAGCGAATACTTGCGGTACATCTTTGTCTGCATAACATAGTTCATAGCGGCGTCGCTCATCTTGTGCACGATGTCATAGTTGATGTCGCCCCTGAAGAATCCGTGCTCTATGCCTTTCTTCATGAAGAGGTACGAGTTGGCGCGCTGCCTCTCGTTATACTCTTGCAGAAAAGCTACAATCTTAGAGTATTTCTGCGTTTCAAGAAAGAAGCGCGGATTGATGGTTCCCAGGTCTCTCAGCTTGGCTTTAAGGAAGAAGGCTATGACGTCCATCTCGTTGTCCGTCTTTTCGGCATACTCCTGCAGCTGCTTGGTCATCTTCTCTGAGTCGTGCTTTACACACTCGTAAAGCAGGTCTTCCTTGTTGCTGTAAATCTCATACAGGGTGCGTTTGGATATTCCCATTTCCGTGGCAATATCGTCCATCTTCACAGCCCTAATTCCCTTCTGTTTGAAGAGCTGCATCGACGTTTCGAGTATCCTTGTTTTCAGATTTTCACGATAAACTGTTATGTTGCCTGTTTTGCGCATAAACACTATTCTTATTTTATTTGCAAAGTTAATAATTTTTCTAAAAAAACTATTTGCTTTCCTTTATTTTTATTACATTTGCATGACTTTTCATGATAAAGTGAAATGGTTATAAGGTAAAAGACAATACAAAATAAGATAACAGAAAACGCCTATGGTAAACATAACAAAAGAGGCCGCTCTTGCATATCACAAGAACGGGAAACCCGGAAAAATAGAAGTTAAACCGACAAAGCCCTATAGTACGCAAACCGACCTTAGTCTGGCCTACTCGCCGGGCGTTGCGTTTCCGTGCCTTGAGATACAGAAAACTCCCGATGACGCATATAAATACACCGCCAAGGGCAATCTTGTTGCCGTGATAAGCAACGGCACCGCCGTGCTCGGTCTGGGCGACATCGGAGCCATGAGCGGCAAGCCCGTCATGGAGGGCAAGGGACTCTTGTTTAAGATTTATGGCGGCATCGACGTGTTCGACATTGAGGTTGACGAGAAAGACCCCGAAAAGTTCTGCGAGGCTGTAGAGAAGATAGCCCCCACGTTCGGCGGCATCAACCTTGAAGACATAAAGGCTCCTGAATGTTTCTACATCGAAGAGCGACTGAAGCGCACGCTCGACATCCCCGTGATGCACGACGACCAGCACGGCACGGCCATCATATCTGCCGCCGGACTGAAGAACGCTCTCGAGGTGAACGGCAAGGACATATCAAAGGTTAAGATTGTTGTCAACGGAGCAGGTGCGGCAGCCATATCATGCACAAAGCTGTATATGGCTCTCGGCGCAAAGCGCGAGAACATCGTTATGCTCGACTCTAAGGGCGTTATCACCAGCGACCGCGAGAACCTTACGGAGCAGAAGAAACTCTTTGCTACCGACCGCCGCGACGTGCATACACTCGAGGAGGCAGTCAAGGGAGCCGACGTGTTTGTCGGTCTTTCCAAGGGCAACGTGCTCACTCAGGACATGGTAAGGTCGATGGCCGACCAGCCCATTGTGTTTGCCTTGGCTAACCCCGTGCCCGAGATCTCTTATGAGGAAGCCATGGCCAGCCGTCCCGACGTGCTCATGTCTACCGGCCGTTCTGACTATCCTAACCAGATTAACAACGTTATCGGCTTCCCGTATATCTTCAGAGGCGCTCTCGACGTTCATGCCTCTGCCATAAACGAGGAAATGAAACTGGCCGCCGTCAACGCCATTGCCAACCTGGCAAAGCAGCCTGTGCCAGATGTCGTTAACGACGCATATCAGGTAAACAACCTTACCTTCGGTCCGTCTTACTTCATCCCGAAACCTGTCGACCCGCGCCTCATCACCGAAGTGTCGGCAGCCGTTGCCAAGGCAGCCATAGAGAGTGGGGTGGCACGCACCACGATAACCGACTGGGACGAATACAAGAACCATCTGCGCGAGATGCTCGGACAGGAAACCAAGCTCACGCAGAAGCTATATGATACAGCACGCAAGCACCCGCAGCGCGTTGTCTTTGCCGAAGGCATACACCCAACGATGCTCAAGGCTGCCGTACAGGCAAGGAACGAGGGCATCTGCCAGCCTATCCTGCTGGGCAACGACGAGCGTATAATGAAGCTTGCCAAGGAACTCGATCTTAATCTCGATGGCATAGAGATAGTAAATCTGCGCCACGACAACCAGAACGACCGCCGTGAGCGCTATGCACGCATACTTGCCGAGAAGCGCAAACGCCAGGGCTACACATTCCAGGAAGCCAACGACAAGATGTTTGAGCGCAACTATTTCGGTATGATGATGGTTGAGACCGGCGAGGCCGACGCCTTCATCACGGGTCTTTACACCAAGTATTCAAACACCATCAAGGTGGCAAAGGAGGTTATCGGCATACAGCCCGGATACAACCATTTCGGCACGATGCATATCATCAACTCCAAGAAGGGTGTGTTCTACATGGCCGACACGCTTATCAACCGCCATCCTGACAAGGACGTGCTCGTAGACATTGCACGTCTGAGCGCAATGACCGTAAGATTCTTCAACGAAGAGCCGAGGATAGCCATGATAAGCTATTCAAACTTCGGTTCCGACGAGATAGGCAGTCCGGCTCAGGTTCATGCTGCCGTTGAGGCTATGCAGACACGTTATCCTGACCTGGCCATCGACGGCGAGATGCAGGTAAACTTTGCTCTCGACAATAAGCTGCGCGACGCCAAGTATCCGTTCTCGCGCCTTAAGGGTAAGGATGTCAACACGCTTGTGTTCCCTAACCTCAGCAGTGCCAACAACGCATACAAGCTGTTGCGTGCAATGAATTCTGACGCTGAGATTATCGGTCCTATCCAGATGGGTCTTAACAAGCCTATACACTTCACCGACTTCGAGTGCAGCGTACGCGATGTTGTCAACATCACAGCCGTGGCCGTTATCGACGCTTACGTGCAGAAGATAAAGGAGAACAGACAATAACGGCGCAGCTGCCTGCGATATAACATTATGTATGACGGCTCCAATGATGTAACGACATGTCATCGGAGCCGTCGTCCGTTTTACCCCAAATCCTGATTGCTGATTTGGGCTTATGCCTCATGTCAGGGCAACGCCATGCCTGGCGGCTTTAACTGAATGAGGTGTGTATAATATAAAAAGTGTGAAAAACTTTATCTTTCATGTCACTGACGGCCTTGTCATACGTCTATGACAATAGAAACAAATGACATAATTAACAACAAAACGACACTATTATGAAAAAGCTGTTTATTCTGGCGCTGGCAGCAATGTTTTGCATGGCCGGCTTTGCCAAAAGCACACAAGAGGTAATCAACGAAATCACAAAGTCTACAGGTGCGCAGGCCATAACGCTCAGCAAGGACCTTATTGCAGCGCAGGCTGCCGCCATGCCTGAAAATGTCAAGGCTCTCCTGTCTAATCTTGACGGCGGCACTCTCGTCCTGCTGTCTGAGGGCACCGACGAACAGATAAAGACATTCAATGACAGGGTGGGAGAGATAGACTCTGAAGCCTACGAAGCCATGGCTTCGTTCGTTGACGAGTCAGACACAATAAAAGTATTCGGCAAGTGTGAGGGCGACTATGTTACCGAACTTTTCATCGCCTTTTCAGACGATGAAGATTGTGCCCTTATCGACGTTACCGGCAAGATAAGCAAGGAAGACGCCATGAAGCTCCTGAACAAAGACATGCTGCAGCAGATTCTTTAACCGTAAACAGGTCATCGCTCCGCATATTCTTCAGCAAGTAGACGGCTGAAAACATGAATATACAAAACAGATAATGCTGTGTGCGGGCTAATAACCTATTGTGGCTAAAGTTAAAGAAAGGTTAATATAAAAACGGACAAATGCCGGCTGTTGTGCCTGTGCATTTGTCCGTTTCCTTTTTATTGTCAAGACATCATGGCCTTTTGTATGTCTTCATTGTGTGCGGCGTTGCTGCCGCATCCTCATTCTTCTTATAGTCTTATAATCTGCTTCACGCCCTTCACGTTGCGCAGCTTCTTTATCAGCTGTTCCAGTTTCGATGTGTCCTCCACGTTTACCACGAGATTACCGCGGAACAGTCCGTCGTTGCTGTCAATGTTTATGCTGCGCATCATGATGTTCTCCTCTTTCGATATAATGCTCGTTATGTTGTTCACGATGCCTATGTCGTCGTTTCCTATAATCTTCAGCGTGATAGAGTATTGCGATTTGCCCTTTCCGCTCCACATCGCCTTCACCACTCTGTAGCCGAATCGCTTTCTCAGTTCGGGTGCATTGGGGCAGTCGGTGCGGTGAATCTTTATTCCGCCGTTCACGGTTACAAATCCGAACACATCGTCGCCGTATATCGGGTGGCAGCATTTCGACAGCGTATAGTCCACGCCTTTAAGGTTCTGGTCAATCACCAGCACGTCGTCGTTCGAGTAGGCAATCTCCTCGTTGGGGTTCTCAAAGCTAAACTCTTTCGCACTTCTTGCCGGAGCGGTTGGTGCGGTGTTGTTGTCGAACATCAGCACCTGCTGATACGTTTCTATTGTCTGGTTCACGTCGAGGCTTCCGTCAGCCATGTCTTTGTAGAAGTCGTTTGCCTCCTTATATCCCAGTTTCTTTATCAGGTGCGACACGGCACTCTCGTCAAAGTCGATCTTTCGGTTTTTCAGTCGGCGTTCAAACATCTCCTTTGCATACGCTCCGTCTTTCACCATAAGGTCTTTTATGGCCATTCTTATCTTCGACTTTGCGCGGCTTGTCTTCACGATGTTCACCCAGTCCTGTTTCGGCTTTTGCGTGCTCGACGTCATAATCTCCACCTGGTCGCCGTTTTTCAGTATGTATCTGAAAGTAACCGCCTTGTTGTTTATCCTTGCTCCCGTGCAGTGGTTGCCTATGTTAGAGTGTATGCGGTAGGCAAAGTCGAGCACGGTGGCTCCTTTCGGAAACTTCATAAGGTCGCCTTTGGGCGTAAACACAAACACCTCGTCCTCATAAAGATCCATCTTAAACTGGTCTATCACCTGCAGGTCGTCTTTGTTCTCCAGCGCCGTCCTTATGCTGTTGAGCCATTCGTCAAGTCCGCTTTCGCCCTTCACGCCCTTGTATCTCCAGTGGGCAGCCAGTCCTCTTTCTGCCACCTCGTCCATGCGCTCTGTGCGTATCTGCACCTCCACCCATTTGTTTTCAGGTCCGAGCACGGTTATGTGCAGACTCTCGTATCCGTTCGACTTAGGCACACTCAGCCAGTCGCGCATACGTTTCGGGTTAGGCTGATACATGTTTGTTATTATGGCGAACACCTGCCAGCACTGCATCTTCTCCAGTTCAGCCGGCGAATCGAGTATTATTCTTATTGCAAACAGGTCATATATGCCTTCAAAGCCGCATTGCTGTTTCTTCATCTTCTGCCAGATGCTGTGAATGCTCTTTGTGCGACCCTTCATGTGAAACTTCAGTCCGGCCTCTTTCAGCTTCTTGTCTATAGGCGTTATGAACTTTTCTATATAGGCGTCGCGGCTTTTCTTTGTCTCGTTGAGTTTCGCCTTAATCATGTAGTAGGCGTCGTGCTCAAGATATTTCAGGCTCAGGTCTTCCAGCTCGCTTTTCAGCTTATACAGTCCCAGTTTGTGTGCCAGCGGGGCATACAGATAGCTTGCCTCCTCGCTCACCTTCATCTTTGCCTCAGTGTTTGTGGTGTCCCTTATCTGCCTCATCAGGTTTACCCTGTCGGCAATCATTATCAGTATCACCCTCATGTCCTCGGCAAACGACAGCAGCAGGTTTCTGAAGTTTTCGCTCTCTATCACCGGATTCTTCTTATACAGTTCCTGTATGCTTCTGAGTCCGTGAATTATGGTAGATACGTTTTTCCCGAAGTTCTTTTCTATTTCCTCAAGCGAGTTGTCGTTTTCAGCCACGCTTGTATATAGAAGTATGGCCATCACGCCGTCGCGCTTCAGTCCAATCTCGCTCACGGCAATCTGTGCGGTCTGCAGACTCAGCAGTATGGGGTTCATTCCAAACACATCGCGCTGTATAAGGTCGTTTTCGAGAGCGGTCTTCAGATGCCTGAAGATGTTTTTCTCGTCTTCTCTTTTCAGCATGCCGTGTGCGTTCTCGCGCAGTCCGCGTATTATGTTTACAATGTCGTTTCTCTCTTTTTTGGTAAAGAACAGTTTTTCAGCCATATCCTTCTTGTATGTTAAGGGCATTGCCGCCTGTTGGCGTCTGCCGTTGATGAATCTATCTTTAAATGTCCGGCTTTGGCTTGTCTTCCATGTTTCAGCATGCGTGCCGGCGTGTATGCTTACAGGTTAATAATGCCTTTGCACGGCAACTTTTCATGGTCTGCCGGAGTACATTGTTATGCAAACTTACACATTTTTCCTGATATTTTCGGATGTTCTTTCAAATAAATTAAATAATAAGGCATTTCTGACAATAAGTAATAACTTTTTAATATCTAAAGTTATGTTTTTTAAGAAAAAAACTATATATTTGTAACTGATTTACTGAAACCTTATAAAATTATAATACTTATGTTATCACCAGAAGACTTAAAGCAGATTGCCGAAAAAGGCATAACCGAAGAACAAGTAGCAACCCAACTCGAAGAGTTTAAAAAAGGCTTTCCTTTCCTGAAGCTCGAGGCAGCAGCAGGCATAGGCCGTGGCGTCATTGCTCCTGCCGACAGTGAGCGTGCCGACTATATCGCAAAGTGGGAAGCCTATAAGGCAGAAGGCAAGAAGATCGTAAAGTTTGTTCCTGCCAGTGGAGCTGCCAGCCGTATGTTCAAGGATATGTTCGCTTTTCTCGGCGCTGACTATGACGAACCGCGTACTGACTTCGAAAAGAAATTCTTCGACAACATAGAGAAGTTTGCTTTCTATGATGAGCTTAACGCAGCTTGCGTAAAGAATGAGGGCAAGGACATCGCTGCCCTTGTTGCTGCCGGCAACTACAAGGCTGTTGTTGCCAATATGCTCGAGTCTAGGGGCCTTAACTACGGACAGCTGCCTAAGGGCCTGCTGCTCTTCCACAGATATGAAGACGGCGTGCGCACTCCTCTCGAGGAGCATCTTGTTGAGGGAGCATTATATGCGTCAAGCGCAGGCGAGGCTAATGTTCACTTCACCGTAAGCCATGAGCATAAGGCTCTGTTTGAGAAGAAGGTGGCTGAGAAGAAAGACAAATATGTTGCCAAGTTCGGCATCAACTACAATATCTCTTTCTCTGAGCAGAAGCCCAGCACCGACACTATTGCCGCCAATCCGGACAACACTCCGTTCCGCAATGCCGACGGTTCTCTGTTGTTCCGTCCCGGAGGTCATGGCGCTCTCATCCAGAATCTTAACGACATCGACGCCGACGTAATCTTTGTAAAGAACATCGACAACGTTGTGCCCGATCGTCTTAAGAACGACACCGTAACCTACAAGCAGCTCATTGCCGGAATTCTTGTAACGTTGCAGGAAAAGGTGTTCAGCTATCTGCGCCTGCTCGACAGCGGTGAGTATAGCAATTCACAGATTGAAGAAATCATACGTTTCGTTCAGAACGATCTGTGCTGCCGCAAGCCAGACATCAAGAATCTTGAGGATGCCGACCTCGTTATCTATCTGCGCTCAAAGCTCAACCGTCCTATCCGTGTCTGCGGAGTTGTAAAGAACGTTGGCGAGCCGGGCGGAGGTCCGTTCCTTACCTACAATCAGGACGGCACCATCAGTCTGCAGATACTTGAGAGCAGTCAGATTGACAAGAGCAACACCGAATACATGAAGATGTTCACCGAGGGTACACATTTCAATCCCGTTGACCTCGTTTGTGCCGTTAAAAATTATAAGGGCGAGCCGTTCAATCTGCCTGACTATGTTGACAAGACAACAGGATTTATCAGCAGCAAGAGCAAGAACGGCAAGGAACTGAAGGCTCTCGAGTTGCCGGGCTTGTGGAATGGTGCCATGAGCAACTGGAACACAGTGTTCGTAGAAGTTCCTCTGTCAACATTCAACCCCGTAAAGACCGTCAACGACCTTCTTCGCGAGCAGCATCAATAAGATAAAAACTAGAGAATTGGGATTCTTTACATGCCCAATTCTCTATTTTTCTTTATTATATAATATATTTTTTGTTTCATAATTAGCATCGCTGAACTGCGTTTGCGCTTAGTGCCTTGCGCCAATAGAAACAAAAAGGCGGGCTGAAAATCACAATACATTTGGATCTTTCGTTTTTCACTTTTAACTTTTCACTTTCGTAAGACGTACTACGTTGCTATTGTTCCGGCTGATTTGCAATCTGCCGGAATTGAGTATAAGGATCTCATGATCCGCTTAAAATACCGCTGCCTTATGAAGTGAGTAATGAAAAATCTAATGATAATTTTGCATTAAAAATATTAGGTGATGTCAAATAGGAAGTAATCGGATTAAATAAATCCTGATATTCATTTCCGGCCGATTGCAAATCAGCCGGCACATTAGCTTTATTGGTTCTTATCGCACGCACTACGCTAAGTTATCGCTCACAAAGGTGAGCTAGTAGTTAGAGTCATATGCATTGTTGATTCTTATCATAACTTCATAATCACTACGTTTGGCTATTGTTCCGGCTGATCTGTGCTCCGCCGGAATTGAGTATAAGGATCTATGATCCGCTAAAAGTACCGCTGTCTTATGAAGTGAATAATGTAAAATTTAATGCTATGTTTGCATTAAAAGTATAAGATGATACTAAATAGGAAGTAATCGGATTAAAAAATTAGCTGTGCTGACCTTCGGTTCTTATACTCAATTCCGGCAGATTGCAAATCAGCCGGCACATTAGTCTTGTTGCTACATAACCGGCGGCACGGGGCTAATGTTCTGTCGGATATGCTATCCGACAGCAAAAAATATAAGGATCTTTGATCCGAGACTCATACCTATTAATCAAAAAATAGGAAGTAATCGGATTAAAAAATTAGCTGCGCTGACCTTCGGTTCTGATATTCATTTCCGACCGATTTTTCGCTGTGCTCAACAACTCGTGCAAATCAGCCGGCACATTAGCCTTGTTGGTTCTTATCGCACGCACTACGTTAGCATTTGGATTTTTCATTCTTCACTCTTCACTCTTCACTTCCGTCAGGCGTTTTTCACTTTTAATTTTTAGTTTTTAGTTGCGCTTTTGCGCCGGCTCTTCCTGATGCCATGTCTGATATATACAATATTCCGGTAGCTTTGTCCCTTGCATTAAATTCTATGTAGTAGATATCTTCAAGGTCGTAGCCGGATTTTGAAGAGTCCCAAGACATTGAGCCAGAGCCTTTGCCTACGGTTTTCAGTTCTTCTCTATA
Source organism: Xylanibacter rarus (assembly GCF_001275135.1). Classification (GTDB taxonomy): domain Bacteria; phylum Bacteroidota; class Bacteroidia; order Bacteroidales; family Bacteroidaceae; genus Prevotella; species Prevotella rara. The sequence continues at coordinate 84,199 of NZ_LFQU01000017.1, forward strand.
ATATTTGTCGCCGTTTGCCGTTTTCACTTTACATGTAATGCCCAGTGTGTATGTGCCTTCCTTCTTTAAATTATAGTCAAGGTTGTAATACTTTGTCAGCGTAGGCGTAATGGTCAGTATATAATTCTTTCCCGGTGTCTCAACCGATGTCTCTTCATAATATATTATTTTATTGCCCGTCTTGTGATACGGTCTTATGTAATATGTTGTGCCACGTTTCAGCGTTGTTCCGCTGTTGCCGATAATCCGTGAAAAACCGTTCAGACATTCATCATTCTCGTTCAGCTTTATTATTGCGTTTTCAATAGTGGGTTTGGGTGATGTTCCAATGCAGAATCCTGTTTTGTCAGGCAGTCCTGTTGTGCTGTTTTTTGTCAGCCCCACGGCTATACATGGTCTTTCACCGTCCTGCACAAAGTTTACTTTTGTTTTCAGTGCCTTTGATGTTACCACGTTTTCAGAGTTGCCTTCGCCATCTCCGTCGTCGTTACCTTCACTGTTGCCTATGCAGATGTCAATCAGAGTCTTGTCTGGCAGTTCATCGCTGTCAATTTTGAAATACCACAGGTCATCTTTCTTTACCGTTGTCAGCAGACCGTTAACAAGCGTCTTATATTGCGTTGTAACCTTGGCATATCCCTGGTTTCCCGACACAAAGTTAAGTTCCATGTCATATTGGTGCCATGGGTCGCTCCATCCTTCAGGGTCTGGCGATGCCTGATAATACATCACCGTCATGCTTACCGTCGCCTTGCTCTGGCTCGTCTTTACGTATGCATATTTCGTTACGCCTATCATCTGCACAGCCGAATAGCTCAGCACGTTTGGCGTACCTTGCTTGTCTACATACAATGCCATGGCCCTGTATAGTTTTCCTTCATATTCATAATAGAACTTCAGTTCGTGTCCGTTCAGGTTTTCTAAAGCCATGTCCTCGTGTGTTCCGTCTGTAGTGCCGTCTTCGTCGCTGTCACTTCCGCATCCTGTTGTGCATAATGCCACGCACACCATCATCATGTACGTAATAAGTTTTGATGTAAATTCTTTCATGGTGTTTTTCTTATATTCCACGTTTTATCGTGGGTTATCATTCTCTTTAATAATTCTTACAAAACATTTTTTGCAAAGATAATGTCTGTTTGTTCGTCAATGACGATTTTGTCGTTTAATTTATGTTAAATGTCTACATATAGGCATATTTTCCCGTTGACCATAAATCGTCAGTTTGTATACAGTCGCTTTTTATTTGCTTATGTCTTTGCTTTTTTCCTGAAAAGCTATATATTTGCATTGCTTAAAAAATAATTAACCTTAATCAAATGTTATGAACGCTTACAGCTATTCTTGCCGCACATTCATGTCCGTTTCGTCTCTTATGTCATCTTTGCGCCCTTCACGCATGCCCTTGCGCCTTGCCTTATTCTTTGTCTTGTTGTCATTCTCGTCTCAGCTCCGTTCCGCTTTGCCCGAGCGTACCGCAGCTAACGTCAGCAAGTATGCTGACATCTGCAAGCGCAACATTTATAAGGAGATGCGCGGAATGTATCGCGAGGCAGGCGGCTCACTTAAATATAAGTTTCTTGCTCCCGGCAGCAGTCAGTATCTCGATATGCTTTGGGACTGGGACTCATGGCTCAGCAACGTGGCTCTCAGGCAGATTCTTCTCGACAACGGCACGCCTAAAGACAGCATTCAGGCTCTCGACTATGAGCGCGGCTGTGTGCTCAATTCGTTGAGCTATTGCGGCATGGACGGCTGGATACCTATATGGATAGAGCGCAACGCACCTTCACGCGAAGAGATGCTCAAGAAGCGTAATCCCTGGAAGTCGAATATGCACAAGCCAACGCTGGCTCAGCATGCAGCCTTTATCGTCAGGACAATGAACGGAGATGCTGAGTGGTTGCGCGACGATTTCTATTATTTGCAGGCCTTTGTGTCTAAATATATGAACTTCCACCGCCATAAGGCTACAGGTCTTCTTTATTGGGAAACTGATGAGGCTATAGGCGTAGATAACGATCCCAGCACGTTTTATCGTCCCCACGAAAGTTCCGGTTCAATATTCCTCAACGCCCTTATGTATAAGGAACTGCAGGCCATGGCTTACATTGCCCGATGTCTCAGTTTGGGCGAGATAGCGGCTCAGTATGATAAAGAGGCAGCCGACTTGAAGTCGAAGATACAGGAGCACTGTTGGGACCCGCGCGACAAGTTTTATTACAGCGTCGACCTCAATCTGTTGCCTGTCGAGAAGCCGTCCATCAGCGGTCTTAATCCCGGCGACCTCTATCTGCATGTCGGTCAGCCGCGTAATTACGACTGCCTTATCCAGCGTTTCAGCGTGTGGAGTGGCTTTATGTCCATGTGGGCAGGCATAGCTACGCCGTCTCAGGCTGCTGACATAGTCCGTCTTCATTATCGTGACACCACGTCGTTCAATGCCCCTGCCGGCATCCGTTCACTGTCTCCGTTAGAGAAGATGTATAATCTTCGTGCCAGCGGTAATCCTTCGTCATGGCAGGGACCAATATGGATTAATGTCAACTACCTCGTCTTCCGTGGTCTTCTTAACTATGGCTACACCGCTGAAGCCCGTGAGCTGGCTGAAAAGACCGTTATCCTGCTTGGCCGCGACTTCGAGCGCTTCGGTGCGTTACATGAGTATTACCTGCCTGAAAACGGAGAGCCGGTGCTCAATAAAGGCTTCCAGAATTGGAACTTCTTAGTCTTAAACATGATAGCCTGGCTAGAAGGCCGCCCCACCATTTCCGAGTTTTAATCGTATAGCATAATAAATGAAGAGCAGGCGCAAAAGTGCAATTAAAAATGAAAAATTAAAAGTGAAAAAATATGCGCTTTATGGGATTATCATTTGGAGTTAAAGTAGTTACAGGAGTTATCGCTCACTAAGGTGAGCTAGGAGTTAGAGTCATATGCATTGTTGATTCTTATCATAACTTCATAATCACTACGTTTGGTAATGTTCCGGCTGATTTGCAATCTGCCGGAATATAATATAAGGATCTTTGATCCGCTTAAAATACCGCTGTCTTATGAGATCCGCTAAAAGTACCGCTATATTATGAAAGTGAATAATGACAAAGGAAGTTCTACGTTAGTCAATTCAATGTTTTACTACAAGAAATAGGAAGTAATCGGATCATAGATCCTTATATTT
>NZ_LFQU01000018.1 GCF_001275135.1 Xylanibacter rarus
ACTATTTATCGGATTAGCCGTTTTTAAACAAAAACACAATATGCACAAACAAAAAAAAGAGACACTCGAAAGTGTCTCTTTGTACGCCTGCAGGGGCTCGAACCCTGGACCCTCTGATTAAGAGTCAGATGCTCTACCAACTGAGCTACAAGCGCGTCCCTAACAACTGATTGGTGTTTGTTTCTCAATTGCGAGTGCAAAGGTAGGCATTATTTTTGTTACCACCAAATTTTTCAGCAACTTTTTTTACAAAAATTTTATTTTTGCCCAAAATCTCCCTATTTTGCCCATAATTTACCCGTAAAAACACATGGACAATATTTTATGTAAAATTTAAAAACACATAAAATTATCATGTTAGAATATTTATTATTTGGAAATGTCTCCAACTTGCATTACATTTGCAAAAAATTTACCGCAAACTATAAAAATAATCAAACGACATCAACGTATATACATAATTATTTGAACAGCCCATACATGAACGGGGACAAAACACCCGGACATGAACATATTAAATAAATTGGAATATTAAATACTAAAGTAAAAATAAACTTATTAACTAATCAAAATGAAAAAAGTTTTATCTCTATGCGTAGCATTTATGCTTGCATTAAACTTTGCCCAGGCAAGTGACTACGACACTTATTACCAAAACCTTCCGGTTGAAATGCCTAAAGCAACTGCACCGGTCATACCGGCAAACACCGTTAATCTTAAAGACTTCGGAGGCGTAGGAGACGGCGTAACTCTTAATACAGAAGCTTTCAGAAAAGCAATAAGCGCACTGAACAAGCAGGGAGGAGGCCATCTTGTGGTGCCTGCCGGAATATGGCTGACGGGAATGATTTCGCTTAAGGACAACATTGATCTGCACATAGAGAAAAACGCCATAATAATGGCTTCACCCGAAAAGAGTCTGTTTATAAAAGAAGAAAACGGCAAGAAAGACGACAAATGCACTCCACTGATAAGCGCAAGCAAGCGTAAGAACATCAGCATAACCGGCGAAGGCGTAATCGACGGCAACGGCGCATTCTGGCGTCCTGTAAAGCGTTCTAAAGTAAGCGACGCCGAGTGGAAAGAGTTTCTCTATATGGGAGGCACAGAGACAGAAGGAGGCAAACTGTGGTTTCCGTTCAACCTCAAGCATTACGAAAACATAGCAGCCACACCCGAGGCACAGGAAAAGATGCGCACACACCTCATCAGAATAACTGACTGCGAGAATGTGCTCGTAAAAGACGTTACACTTCAGAACTCGCCCAAATTCCACCTCATCCCTACACGCTGCAACAACGTGATAGTTGACAACGTTACAATAAGATGCCCGTGGAACGCCCAGAACGGCGACGCTCTCGACATCAGCAGCTGCAAGAATGTCCTGATTGTCAACAACACCATCGACGCCGGAGACGACGGAATATGCATGAAGGCGGGAGCCGGAGAGTCTGGTCTCAAATATGGACCATGTGAGAACATTCTCATTGAGAACAATGCGGTGTTCCATGCTCATGGCGGTTTTGTCATAGGCTCCGAATTCACCGGAGGCATAAAGAACATTGTTGTACGCAACAACCGCTTCAGCGGCACTGACACAGGTCTGCGCTTCAAGAGCGGCATAGGACGCGGCGGAAAGGTTGAAGGGCTGTATATCAGCGACATCTTCATGACGGACATCAAAGATGAAGCCATTGTATTTGAGTGCACTTATATCGACAAGAAATACAGCGTAAAAGAAGACAAGGCTGAAACAGCCACCTACACCGACGCACCTTTTGCACCTGACTTTGGAGACATACATATATCAAACGTCGTATGCCGAAACACAAAAACAGCCATTTCGGCACACGGACTACCGGGCTTGAAGTGCGTACATGACGTTACAATAGACAACTGTACATTCTTCTACACGAAAAAAGATAAGGACTTTGACAATAACGTTGACGTAAAAATCACGAACACAAAGTTCCTTACCTATGATAAATAATAAATAGAGGGTTAAATTTTGCAAGGGAGAAAGCGGTGTAAAAACTGTTTTCTCCTTTTTTATTAACGCAGATCTGCTAAAAATGTAAGCACCAAGATTAAGCAGGAAACGACAACAGTACTATTATTTCGGAATTATATCTCCATACGCAAAAAACAATCACAGAAAGACAACCATAAAACATGATAATCAAGAATATGGACACAGCGTCATAGCTACAATCAGGTATAATTTATCCAAACGCATTATCCCTCATCTCCAAACAAGAAAAATCCGCGAGAAGGACGCCACTGCTCCACAGACAAACGAATTTATCACATCTATCATAAAATCAAGATACATCTAATACTTCAACAACAAACGGGGATGCGTCCCAAATCGACATCCCCGTTTATATATAGCCTAAATGCAATCAGCACTACTATCCTTCTAATAAGCCTTTTCATCACCATGAATGGCATCAGAAACGGTTTTTAATATTATCTGAATATCGAGCCAGAAACTCCAGTGCTCAATATACCAAATATCCTTTTCCACACGACGCTTCATGTCATCCACAGTCTTTGTCTCTCCCCTCTCACCATGAGTCTGAGCCCATCCTGTTATACCGGGCTTTACGTAATGGCGTATCATATAGTCTGATATAAGTTGGGAATAATAGTCGGTGTGAGCAAGCATATGCGGACGCGGACCGACAATGCTCATGTTTCCTTTAAGTACATTTATAAACTGAGGCAGCTCATCAATGTTGGTATGACGCATCAGCAAGCCCCATTTAGTCACTCTCGGGTCATCCTTGACAGCCTGTACTTTATCAGAATCCTTGTTTACCTTCATGCTCCTGAACTTATAGCACACGAAGTCCTTTCCGTCATATCCGGTACGTTTCTGCTTAAAGAACAACGGTCCGGGCATCGTTATCTTTGACACTATCGCCACAATTATCAATATTATCGGGAACAATGTGCATATAAACAGCAGCGAAACCACAAAGTCGAATACACGTTTCTGTATCCTGTTGCGCATATCCTTCAGCGGTTCGTTATACTGCGACATGACATAAATGTCGCCAAACTCCATAACCTTCGCACTGCGGAATTCTCCGTAAGATATGGTAGGCACATAATATGTTCTGATCATATGCTTTTCACAAAGCCTCATCAGAGCCTTATATTCTTTCAGTTTATCCGGCATTACGCCGATATAGAGTTCGTCAACATGATTATTCTCTATAAAAGGCAGCAGTTCGCTCTCCTCTCCCAGATAAGCAAGTTCCTCACCTGTAGAGCTGTTTGTCATTGAGTCAGAATCTGTTTTGATAAAATATCCCAAAAGATTGTATCCGTTCCAGACGTTAGTCATCACGTCAGCAATTTTCTGTTCCATTTGTCCTGTACCAAGTATTATGGTATCAACTCTGTTCCGGCCAACACTTCGCTTATGCTTAATGTATGTTCTAAGTAAAAGTCGCTCAATACTTGTAACAAGAAAAACAAGTAGAGATATTTCGATACAATAAGCAAGCCCCGGTACGGAAAATCCCATGATACCCAACACTGCCGCATACAGCACTATGAATATAGCTGATGTACGTGAAGTATTGCTGAGCACTTTTGCCGGCTGAGCCTGTCTGTGATGCAGGCTTATGGTAACAATCTGCAATGCAACAACATATGAGACATTTGCCATTAACAAATCAGCCACAAATTCTCCGCTCGTATCTGCTCCTGAAAACAGCGTGAACAACAAGAATACTACATTAAATGTAAGCCAGTCGATAACTGACAAGAGAATACCTAATTTAAATGTTTTGTCAAATGCAGAGATCATAGTCTAATATTGTTTTTATATAAAATATACGTCTTTCGCCGATTTACACAACCACCATATAAGACGCAAATAAATAATATTTACCAAAAAAATTGCACGCAAAGATACTAAATTTTATTTTGTAAAAACATTTTATGATGACTTTTTTCATTTTCGTCACACTATTTTTTTATTTAAGTCAAAAATTACACTATCTTTGCAAATAATTTTACAATACTCAAACTACTTTAAAGCAAATGGAAGAACAAAAAGAGTTATTTCACGAGGTAAACGAGAGCTATACCATGCTCGAAGCCATAAACGAAGCCAAGCGCTGTCTTCACTGCAAAGTTCCGCAGTGCAAGAAAGGATGCCCCATAAGCCACGACATTCCCGACTGGATTCACGAGCTTTCGAAAGGTAATCTCGGTAACGCCATGAAGATAATCAACGACAAGAGTAACCTGCCGGCTGTATGCGGACGTGTATGCCCGCACGAGAAGCAGTGCGAGGGACATTGCGTACTGAGCAAGAAAGGACAGGCGATACATATTGGCAAGCTGGAAAGATTCATAGCCGACTTCGACGGCGGCATGGGCCTGATACGCGAGAACCTGCAGCCAAAGACACGCGGACGCATAGCCGTAATCGGTTCTGGACCAGCCGGACTTACCATTGCCGGCGACCTGGCACGCAAAGGTTTCAACGTTGAGATATTCGAGATGGAACCCGAACCAGGCGGCGTTCTCATGTTCGGCATCCCTGAATACCGACTGCCGAAGGAGATAGTAAGACGCGAAATCAAAAAGATTGAAGAACTTGGAGTGGTGTTCCACTGCAACACCACTGTTGGAACCGACATAAACATCGACCAGCTCTTTGAACGTGGCTTCGACGCCATATTCATGGGCACTGGTACAGTAAAGCCGAAGAAACCGGATATTCCCGGACGAAACCTCAAAGGCGTACGTCAGGCTGTATACTTCTTAAGAAAGGTGAGTCTATACAACGAAGGAAACATTGCGCGCGAAGACGTGCCCATACAAGAAGGCGACCGTGTGTTTGTCATCGGCTGCGGCAACACAGCCATGGACGGTGCCCGCACGGCCATCCGCATGGGTGCAAAGGATGTCGAGATTGTTTATCACCGCACGGTGAACGAGATGAGCGCCCTTCGCTCCGAATACGAAGAAGCTGTCGAAGAGGGTGTCAAGTTTAACTGGCAGTCAAAGATTGTGGAGATTCTCGACAAGGACGGCATTCTCAACGGCGTAGTCATAGAGCACAACGGCGAGCGCCGCACAGAAAAGGCCGACAAGGTGCTCATGGCCATCGGCTCCGTGCCCGCCAGCCGCGTAGTGTCGACCACCAAGGGCATTGAGGTTGACGAAAGCGGATACGTGCTAACACGCGAGACTCCATGCGGAATGACGAGCCGCAAGGGTGTGTTTGCGGGAGGCGACGTTGTAAACCGCCCCTCGACCGTCGTACTTGCCATGCGCGACGCCAAAAACGTTGCCGACGGCATAGCTCAGTATGTAGACGCCATCAAGCTCCTCGAGGCAATAAACGCCAAGGACTGGGCCGGCGACAAGAACTAAGACAATAGTTAATGCCTTATAAGTTTTTTGAGGTTTAGGGATAACATCATGCAGACAGCCTGTCTGCACTTAAACGTTTCGTAGCGGAACGTTATATCGAAAATGACGGCATAAAGCACACCGCAGAAAATCTTCCGGTGTAGTCTTTATGCCGTTATAATTGTCTGGATATCCAGGTCAGCAGCAAAGCCACTACATACTCCTGCTCAGCGGCCTTAAGTTCACGCCCCGACTCAATGCCGTGCCATTTTGACAGGCAGCCCCGGCAGCAGCATCCTGTTGCGTGTTGTGCCACGAACACGGGATGTCCTTTCATCGGTGTCTGCTTTCCGTCGTTTGGTATAACGGCCGGTGCAAGTCTTTTTCTTATTATGTCAGCTGCATGCATGCCAATGCGCCCAAGTCCCTTCTCCGTTACATAATCCTTCATCTCATCATTCAGCCGGAAGCGCCGCCTGAAGTCCGACTTCGCCAACCGCCCGAACACTTCATCAAAATTGTATTTACTCAGGTCTATGGCCGGCATGCAAGGCTCAAAATCGTCATCGCCAAACAGACTTCCTTCCACAGGCTTTCTTCCATTATTAGTACGTTTTCTCATTTCAAATGTTTTTCTGCCGACAGCCATCTACATCACATTCTGCCGGCAAGCACAAAGATACGACAAAAAATCAGAATATCCTCTAACCTGCAAGACATAAAGCTACGCGAAATGGCCGTGCTGCATAAAATGTGTAAATAAAGGTAGCACATTTTATGCATATTATTTCATCTTTTATATTTTTATTTCTTATCTTTGCATATACCAAGCTTCAACATGCAGTCGGGGCCACATATCCGGCAGCAATGTGCAAAGGCTGGACATGACACATCATTATAAATAAAACTAAATCATAACGCCATGAATATCAATGAAATGCTAAACATGGAAGTCTTCGGACTGTCAATCCGCTGGATTGTCGTGTTCTTAATCAAGGGTTTCTTAATTTACGTGTTCGTGCGCATACTCAATGCGTTCATCAAGTATCTGTTCAACCGTTCGCAGAGAAAGCGCGGCCGCATTGTCTTCGACGAGACAAAGATAAGCTTTATACGCCAGATAATCACCACCGCCGTATACATCATAGGTGTGGCTGCATTTCTGTCGCTCATTCCGGGCATGGAGAAGGTCAGCAACTCAATCCTCGCCAGTGCCGGTATCATGGCCATGGCCGTCGGCCTTGCTTCTCAGGAGGCCTTGTCTAACATCGTAGGCGGACTGTTCATCATCTTTTCGCGTCCGTTTAAGGTGGGCGACTTTATCCAGGTTGACAACGTCATCGTTGGAACAGTCAAGGAGATTACGCTCCGCCATACGGTAATACAGAACGCCGAAAACCGCATGATTCTCATTCCGAACAACAAGATCAACTCAAGCACCATCGTCAATTCGTCTTATGGCGAAACCACCACGTGCTCTTTTATAGAAGTCGGCGTGTCTTACACCACTGACCTCGGCCATGCCATCGACGTGATGAGAGACGAGATTATGAAGCACCCGATGCTCATAGACCATCGCACCGACGAGGAGAAAGCCAACAATGTGCCGCAGGTTGTCATACGCGTTATCAATCTTGGCGACTCTGCCATAACGCTGCGTGCATGGGCGTGGGCGTCTACCACGGGCAACGCCTTTGCCATGAAGTGCGACCTGCTGAGGGCTATCAAGGAGCGTTTCGACGTCGAGAAGATAGAGATTCCGTATCCTTACTATAACCAGATTATCATGAAGGCATAATGGCCATGCCCTTGCGGTATGATGCGGACAAGACGCGCCGCACCAGTAGGCAATCAAACAAATAAAATTTTTCTTTAAAAACTCATAACTCGTCACATTCGTATGTAAGTCATTTATTTTCAAACACATACAGTGTGACGAGTTGTTTTTCCAACTCATCACACAACTCTTCTTCCTGCCTTATTTCTGATATGTATCCTTTTGCATCCTGAAAGACGGCATATTACAATGCAAAAGGACACCTTTCACAATCCGTTTTGCGGTCTTTCATCCGTGGCGTCGTTTTCATAGCCATTATACCTATTCATGCAGCCTAATGCATAACCTTCGTCCATGCTCATATCCGCATGCCTCAAGCATCTTTATGCCCAGCTTCTGCTGACTTGAACGCACAACACAATTGCCTGCCCTACTGCTCACTGGCAATATCACCGCATGGCTCATGACATACACACGTCCGCCTATTACAGATTTATTTTCCATTGGAAAGTGTTAAAAGACAGGCCTTTTAGCAAATAAATGTTACAAAACAAATTATTTTCTATCGGAAATTATCTTTATAACAAACAAATATCTATATTTGCAATGTTTTCCAATGGAAATAATATAAGGATTAAAAAATCTTTCACCATAATATGTAACGGCAAAATAATATCGACATGAACAACAACTGCATCTGCAAGATAAGAAAGATATACCGCTGTATAAGCGAGTTTGAACTACAGCTACAGAAGGCCTTCGGCCTCAACTTCAACGAGGCCATGCTGCTCTGCGTGCTGTCTGAAAAAGAGAAGATGCTTTCGGGCGAGATAGCCGACGAACTTCAACTCTCGCGCTCAAACGCATCCAAGGTGATTGCATCGCTCGAGAAGGAGGCTTACATAAGGCGCAACGTGTGCCCACACGACAGCCGCTGCATGAGTTTCCACCTCACCAAGAAGGGCCGCGAACTTATCGACCGCATACACTGCTCGCAGTTTTCGCTGCCCGAAGAGCTGCGCCTGATAGCCGAAAGCATGACCGAAAAAGAAATAACAACAAACAATAATAATTAAAACAAGCACACTGACATGAGACACATCATCATTGGCGGAGTTGCCGGTGGAGCCACCGCAGCCGCACGCATTCGCAGGGCCGACGAAAAGGCCGAGATAATATTGGTTGAAAAGGGGCCGCACATTTCATATGCCAACTGCGGACTGCCCTACTACATCGGCGGCACTATTGCCGACAAGAACAAGCTGTTTGTGCAGACACCCGAGTCGTTCGGACGCCGCTTCAACGTCGACGTGCGCGTCAACACCGAGGCCATAAGCATCGACACTAAGGCCAAGACCGTAACGCTGCGCCGCCCCGACGGCTCTGTTATTGACGAGCATTACGACCGCCTGCTGCTCTCGCCCGGCTCGTCGCCCGTCAGACCTCCGTTCCCCGGCATCGACACCGAGGGCATATTCACCCTGCGCAACGTTGAAGACACATTCCGCATAAAAGACTATCTTACGCAGCACAGCGTAAAGAGCGCCGTTGTTGTAGGCGGAGGATTCATCGGACTCGAGATGGCAGAGAATCTCAGTCATGCCGGTGCCCGCGTGTCTATTGTCGAGATGGCTCCGCAGGTAATGGCACCGGTCGACTTCAGCATAGCTTCTCATGTCCACCGCGAACTGCTCAGTCAGGGTGTTTCGCTTCATCTCAACACAGCCGTTGAGCGCTTCGAGAAGGACAACGGACGCATACGCGTGTTCTTCAAGTCGGGCAAGAGCATTGTAACCGACCTCGTGCTGCTCTCCATCGGCGTAAGCCCCAATACGGCGCTTGCCAAGAGTGCCGGCATAGAGCTTGGCGCGCGTGGCATCAAGGTAGACAAATATCTCGAGACATCGGCCAAGGGCGTATATGCCGTAGGCGATGCCATAGAATATCCGCATCCAGAATATGGCGAGCCGTGGCTCAACTATCTTGCCGGACCGGCTAACCGTCAGGGACGCATCGTGGCCGACAACATGGTGTTTAGCAATACAACCGAATATGAAGGAGCCATCGGTACGTCTATTGCTAAAGTGTTTGATGTAGTTGTAGGTTCTACGGGCCTTCCTGCAAAGCGCCTGAAGCAACTCGGCATCAAATATCAGAGCAGCACTACAACAAGCATGTCTCATGCCGAATATTACCCCGGTGCGTTCTTCATCACCACCAAGCTCACCTTCAATCCTGAAGACGGCACGCTCTACGGCGCGCAGTGCGTAGGACACGAAGGCGTAGACAAGCGCATCGACCAGCTGGCCATAATCATCAAACACAAGGGCACCATCTACGACCTTATCCGCCTTGAGCAGGCTTATGCTCCTCCGTTCTCGTCGGCCAAGGATCCGATAGCCATTGCTGGCTACACCGCCGCCAACATCATATCCGGCAAGATGCCTGTTATCTACTGGCGCGACATCGACGGTCTCGACCGCAGCAAGGTTCAGATTATCGACACCCGTACACCTTCCGAATTCAGCCTCGGCACAATCAGCGGGGCCGTCAACATTCCCGTAGACGACATCCGCGAGCGCATGGGCGAGATAGACAAGAGCAAGCCCGTAGTAACGTTCTGCGCCGTAGGTCTCAGAGGCTACATCGCCGCACGCATACTTATGGCCAACGGCTACGAAGTGCGCAACCTTTCGGGCGGCTACAAGACTTATCAGCTGGCCACACAAGACCTTCAGTGTGCCGACGGCAACGATGACAACGACGATTCTTCTTGTTCGTGCAGTTGCACTCCGGGCAGTCAATGCAGCGACAGCCGTGCAACGCTTACCATTGATGCCTGCGGACTGCAGTGCCCCGGTCCGATACTTAAGCTGAAACAGGCCACCGACGACATGCAGCCCGGTGAGACTATAGAGGTAAAGGCCACCGACCCCGGTTTCCCGTCAGACGCAAAGGCGTGGTGTAAGTCAACGGGCAACGCCTTCCTTTCGGCTTCGTGCACCGACGGCTGTCACACCGTCCTCATCAGGAAGCAGCAAGCTGACGACAAGCCTGCCGCCGCATGCGCTCCTGCCGGCAAGAACAAGACCCTTATATGCTTCAGCGATAACCTCGACCGCGCCATAGCCACATTCATTCTTGCCAACGGCGCAGCCGCCACAGGCAGCAAAGTGTCTATCTTCTTCACCTTCTGGGGCCTCAACGTCATAAAGAAGAAGCACGGCCCGGCCGTAAAGAAGACTCTCACCGAGAAGATGTTTGCCCACATGCTCCCCAAGAGCAGCAACAGTCTTGCCCTGTCAAAGATGAACATGATGGGCATGGGCAGCAAAATGATACGCGGAATAATGAAAAAGAAGAATATCGACTCACTCGAGTCGCTCATCCGTCAGGCAATGGACAACGGCGTCGAGTTTATAGCATGCCAGATGACAATGGACATGATGGGCATAAAGAAGGAGGAACTGCTCGACGGCGTAACCGTGGGCGGCGTAGCCTCTTACATGCAGAAGGCTGAAGAAGCAGGCGTCAACCTCTTCATCTAGACATAACAACAGCATCCGGGGCCACGCCGGCCGTAGCCCTGAATGCACTGTAACATCATATCATCCGAAGCTAACAGCACAAGGCAACATGCCTCAGCCACGTCCGGCTCTGTCAGCTTCGGATTTTTTATGTCATCAAGACATGCCTTATAACCTAACAACGTCGGCCATATGTCCGCATTTGTCTTACTTTTAAAAGTACATTTATATTCTCAACACACTCTCTGTTTTCTATTTTCATCTTGCCATTTACCACTTATCTAAACAACCCGACACAGTTTCGAGAAAACAGGCTGCAAAACATTCCACATAAAACTACAATCCTTATTGATTCCAATATCTGGTTTTGGTTTAACACTCAACAAATTCCAGACATACATCAACAAACCTTCATACGCCTCATTTATGTGAAATATTGCACATTTTTTATTCTTTTCCGGTAACGGTTCATGCAGCGCATGTATTTATCTTTGCAACCGGAAAAAACAGTTTTTATGAAGAAGACAAACACTCAGAACCAGAAAAAGACAAATCCATACTACGGACTTCTGTGGGGCTTTCTGCTTGTGCTGTTTCTCAACGGCCTTATATTCCCTAAATTCGGACGTGGCCGCATAATCGAAACCGACTACGGCACTTTTGTCGGAAAGGTGGACAGCGGAAAGGTGAAGGACGTTATGATTAAGAGCAGCCACATCTACTTCACGGCGAAAGAAACCGACGGCAAGACAATAACTTATCAGACAGGTGAGATTAACGACCCAAAATTGGTAGACAGGCTGCTGTCTGCCAAGAGTCCTAACAAGTCGGGCAAGATTTCTTTCAATGAAATTATACCTCAGGAAAACTCCCCTCTGCTCAACTTCCTGCTCATGTGGATTCTCCCCGGCATCATATTCTATCTCATATGGCGACAGGCCGCCAGAAGCATCAGAAGCAGGATGGGCGACGGCGGCAACTTCATGTCGTTCGGCAACGGAGGAGCCAAGATATATGCCGATGCTGACATAAAGACAACTTTCGCTGATGTTGCCGGACAAGACGAGGCAAAAGACACTCTGAAGGAAATCGTCGATTTTCTTCATAATCCGCGTAAATATGTCGAAATCGGAGCATCGCTGCCCAAAGGAGCGCTGCTTGTAGGACCTCCCGGAACAGGCAAGACACTCATAGCACGTGCTGTGGCCGGTGAGGCAAAAGTGCCTTTCTTCGCCATATCCGGATCAGAGTTTGTTCAGATGTTCGTAGGCATGGGTGCAGCAAAGGTGCGAGATCTGTTCAAGCAGGCCAACGAGAAGGCACCATGCATAATATTCATTGACGAGATTGACGCTATAGGAAAAAGACGCGACAGCGGTTTCTCGAGCAACGACGAGCGCGAACAGACTCTCAACCAGCTGCTTACGGAAATGGACGGATTCGACGGAAAGCGGGGTGTGGTAATCCTTGCTGCCACCAACAGGCCCGAAACTCTCGACAAGGCGCTGCTGCGTCCGGGCCGCTTCGACCGGCGCATACAGATGGAATTGCCCGACCTTGAAGGCAGGAAGGCCATACTTAAGGTGCATCTGGCTAATGTAAGACACGAGGAAATAGACCTCGACATTGTTGCAAGAGCCACTGCCGGCTCGTCAGGTGCCGAACTGGCAAACATCGTCAACGAGGCTGCACTGCGTGCCGTGCGCATGGGCCGCAAGCGTGTAACAACGTCTGATCTTGAAGAAAGCGTAGAAACAGTAATTGCCGGAGCACAGAAGAAGAACAAGGTGATATCTGCCGACGAAAAGAAAATCATAGCTTATCATGAAATAGGACATGCGCTGGTGGCTGCAATGCAGACAAACTCGGCTCCGGTTCACAAAATAACGATAATACCGCGCACGTCGGGCGCCCTGGGCTACACTATGCAGGTAGATGAAGGCGAACAGGTGCTGCTGAGCAAAGAAAACATATTCAACCGCATCGTGACGCTCACCGGAGGACGTGCTGCCGAGGAAACAGTCATGAATACCGTCACAACAGGTGCGTCTAACGACATTGAGCAAGCTACGAAACTGGCCCGTGCCATGGTTACCCGATACGGAATGAGCAACCAATATGACATGATGGCGCTCGAAACCGTCAGCAACGCATATCTTGGCGGCGACTCTTCGCTGACATGTTCGGCTGATACGGCAGCCGAAATAGACCGCGAGGTGCTGAAACTGATTAAGAAAGCCCATCAAAAGGCAAAAGAAATAATAACCGGCAACATGACAATAATGCACGAGGCTGCTGGCTTCCTGATAGAAAAAGAAACCATAACGGGCGACGAATTCATGCAAATTGTCAGAAAGCATACAAACGCCAAGAAACTGCAATAATCATAATTAGTCTTTCCTGTACGCCAAAGGAGTTGTCAGCGTGTGCTGCCTGAAAAACCTGACAAATGAAGACGGACTTGCAAAATGCAGTTTTTCTGATATCTGCTGTATTGTCATTTCCGTTGTACACAGATAGCGTTTGGCCTCGGCCAGTACAATCTCGTTTATCCATTTCTGTACGGAACACCCGCTGACGCTCCTTACGGCAACAGAAAGATACTTTGGACTTACACATAGCTTGTCGGCATAAAAAGCCACGCTACGTTCTGATTCGAAATGGCTGAAAAGCAGTTCAAAGAAGTTTCCTGCCAAAGCTTCTTGTCTCGACAGCGTTTTCTTTATGTCATGGCCGCTGCCTTCAAAGAGATCAGACAATATCAGTGCTGCCGAGCATACCAGCGACATCATTATGTCTTCGCCCTTGCCCGCAGTATAGTCATGCCTCATCATAATGTCGCACAGCGCCCCGAGATCAGCGGTCCACTCTCCACCGTCGACACAGGGATTTGACGCCGTGTTCCTCAATGAGTCAAAATTAGGCGACAACGGCAATTTACAGACAATGTCAATAGGAACAAAAATCAGTCTTACGTCGATATCTGCTGAATATGACACGGCTGAGAACAAATGCTTTGGCAAAACGGCAAACACCTTGCCGGGCACCACATCAAACACTGTTCCGTTTATCCTCACCGACGCCTCGCCCCGAAGGCAGACGCCGAAAATAAAGCCGTCGAACAGCAAGGCCTGCCTCTCACAGTCCTCAGCAAAGACCTCATTAAGTCCCAGAACAGAACATTCTCTATGGCTTAAGCTGTCGTTCTGAATTATTATCTCCATAAACAAAAAATTATAGTCAACTGTCTGCCTGTCTATACCCTGCAAAAATACAAAGAATAACGATAACCGCAGAAATTATTTACTTAACAAAAAATAATGGCTGTTTTATTGTCCGGCTATAAGAAACTAACTTACGTCGCCCTTCATTCCGCATAATCCGCCTTATGGGCAGAGGGCTTTCTAAAAGCATTTTGTCATAAATATTCTA
Organism: Xylanibacter rarus; assembly: GCF_001275135.1. Classification (GTDB taxonomy): domain Bacteria; phylum Bacteroidota; class Bacteroidia; order Bacteroidales; family Bacteroidaceae; genus Prevotella; species Prevotella rara. The sequence goes on from NZ_LFQU01000018.1 coordinate 14,116, forward strand.
AACATTCACATTATTTTCACATTCATCCGCTATGGCAACAAACAAAAATAGCTATCTTTACATCTTGAAAACAGCAGTCTGCTTTTTAGACAAACGTGCAAAGAGATAAACAAACTACAACACCACTTGCCTGAAGAAACAGACAGGACAAACAAAAATTGACATGAGACAGAAAATAGTTACGTTTGGTGAAATTATGCTGCGCATGACACGTCCGGAGAAGCTGCGCATCATACAGGGAAGCACATGGGACGGATATTTCGGAGGCAGCGAGGCCAATGTTGCCGTGTCGCTGGCCATGCTAGGCGATGATGTCGAATATGTTACACGCCTGCCCGACAACAAATTAGGTCAGGCTTGCCTTAACGAACTCAGAAAATACAACGTAGGCACTCGCTTTGTAACCCGCGGCGGCATACGTCTCGGCACCTACTATTATGAGAATGCGGCAGCCATGCGCGGCTCGAGCGTAGTTTACGACCGTGCCGACTCGTCAATGACCACCGTTGCCAAAGGCACAATCAACTGGGCTGACGCATTTGCCGATGCATCCGTCTTCCATTGGTCGGGCATATCCTGCGCCCTGTCACAAAGCGCTGCCGACGTTACCGAAGAGGCCGTGTGCGAAGCAGAAAGACAGGGCCTTGCAATATCTTTCGACATAAACTACCGCAAGAATCTGTGGAAATACGGCAAGAGCGCTCACGACATTCTGCTGCCGCTGGCCAAGAAATGCGACATAATGTTCGGCACCGAAGGCGAATGGCAACTTCTCACGGGCATCACTCCGCCGAAATTTACTGCCACGTCGCCAGCTTTCACCTTCGACATCCAAAGCCATAAAGAGTTTTTCAGCAAGGCAAAAGACATGTTCCCCAAGTGCCGCAAGATGATTCTTGCCCTGCGCAACACCCTTTCGGCCAACCATCACATACTGTCAGGCGTTCTCTGGTCAGACGGCAACATCTATCCTGCACGCATCTACGACATAGACAACGTCATCGACCCTATGGGTGCAGGCGACGCCTTCATAGCCGCATACATTCATGCCCTGCTGAAGTTTGGCGACGACAGCCCGAAGGACATCAACTTCGCCCTCACCGCATCTGCCATCAAGAACAGCATACCCGGCGACTTCAACCTCACCACCGAGGAGGAAATAACAGAAGTGTACGAGAATGCAGGAAAAAGCATCGGATAAATAAGAACGGAGCATAACAGAGAGGTTCTGACAGGACATATACCTGACGGCAGGTTTGCCTGCATAAAAGGAATTGTATAACAATCCTGTTATCCACATCACGAATATGCCGCCTATTTAGCACATGCAAAAGGCCTGAAATATAAAAGCATACCTTTTGCATTGTAATTTGCCGTCTTTTAGCTCATAAAAAGCGGCAAATTGCACGCTAAAAGGGCATGTTTTACAACGGCGTCGTTAAGTATCTGATAATAAGACAAATAGCATACATGCAACAATGCATGGCCAAAGACATTCCTTATCGGCCATTTGCTCCATAAAAAGCATCACAACATACAGCTGAAAAGTAAAAAATATTGTATCTTCGCAGCTGAAAACAAAAACGATTATGATAACAAACCGCGAAGAAGTGATAGACAAGGCTTTTAGGGTTTTCCTGAAAATGAACTACGAAAAGGCAAGCATCAGCACACTGGCGAAGGCTTGCGGACTTGCAAAGACCGGAATAGTGTATTATTTTCCGCATAAACTTGACCTGTTTGTTGCCGTGGCCGACAAGTTCTTCATACAACTGCAGAACCCCGTAAACAAGTTTGACCAGCCGGCAGACACACTGGCGGAATTTATAGATCAGTATGTGGCTGGAGTGTCGAAGGCAATGAACGGAATTGTAAGTCTTGTGAACGACGGCAACAACCCATACGACTGCTGCCCGAACTTCTATTATATCCACTTTCTTTCGCAGGTCCGCATGTATTATCCCGGCATAAGACAGAAGATTGAAGACATCTTCAGCAAGGACTATGAGATGTGGTCAACGGTGATACAGAGGTCTAAGGACAAGGGCGAGATAAGGAGCGACGTGGACGTTACGACAACGGCACGGATGTTCAGGCAGGTATTCTACGGCATATCATACGAACACGCCTTCCTTAACGGCCTCGACACCAATGAACTTAAAGAAAACTTCAAATATCTGTATTCGCTGCTGACACGAAAGTGAAAGCCCCACCAAACCTCCCCCGTGGGGAGGCTTTTGTTTCTCGGTAGTTAGAGTAGTTAAAGGAGCATTTTCTAAGTGAAAAGTGAAGAGTGAAAAATCCAAATGCTTTGAGGACTTCTGTCGCAAGCACTACGTTGCTATTGTGCCGGCTGATTTGCAATCTGCCGGTAGATATTATCAGGATTTTCAATCCGCTTAAAATACCGCATGTTTAAATGAAGTCTACATGATGTAATAGCAAATAGGAAGTAATCGGATTAAAAAATCCTTATACTCACTTCCGGCGGAGCACAGATCCGCCGGCACAATAGCAAACGTAGTGCGTCTTACGAAAGTGAAAAGTTAAAAGTGAAAAACGAAAATCCAAATGTATTGTGGTTTCTACTTGTAGCACTATGCAATTGGATTTTTCACTCTTCACTTTTAATTTTTCATTTCCGTCAGACGTTTTTCACTTTTAATTTTTAGTTGTTAATTGCGCATTGTTTTTTTCTGTTTTTACGAACGAGAAGCGATGCGCGAATAAGAGCGCACGCCATACCATATTATCACGAGGAAACAGATTAGCGGCAGCACAAACGACACGTTGACAGCCGGCAACCCCATAACATATCCCTGATCGATGATAAGAGCCTGCAACGGAGGCAGAACGCTTCCGCCAAGTATGGCCATGATAAGTCCGGCGGCACCAAACTTGGCCGACTCGCCCAATCCATATAAGGCTATTCCGTAGATCGTGGGGAACATCAGTGACATGCAGGCAGAAACGCCGACAAGACAGTAAAGACCATAGATGTTCTGCATGAATATCACTCCTATAAGCAGAAATACAGCCACCACGGCCAACGTGGCAAGCATGGCGCCGGCATTGAAGAACTTTAGGAAGAACGTGCAGATGAAGCGGCTGCAGCAGAAGATTACCATGGCTATGATGTTGTAATGCTGCGACATCACCTCGGCGTCTTTCTCCGACATACCTGTCTGCATGAGCAGATGAGTACCATACTGTATGATAAACGTCCAGCACATAATCTGCGCACCGACATAAAAGAACTGGGCTATCACTCCCTCACGATAATGAGGCAGGCGGAAGATGTGCCTGATGGTAGACATGAAGTTGCCGTCCTGCTTCTCTGCGTTTTTCGGCATGCGCACAATCATCAGCAGAAAGACCATAAAGAGAATCACCACGCCTATTATCACGTAAGGCTGTATGAGAATGCTCAGGTCGGAGTCTCTCACCACGGCATACTCGGCCTCGCTGAGCTGCTCGCGTGCATCGGAGTCAAGCGGATTGAGGCGCGCCTGAATGAAGTTCATTGCTACATACATACCCAGCAGCGACCCGATGGGATTGAACGACTGGGCAAGGTTAAGACGCCTTGTAGCCGTCTCTTCGGTGCCCATCGACAAAATGTAAGGGTTGCAGCTCGTCTCAAGGAACGACAGGCCGCAGGTAAGTATGAAGTAGGCCAGCAGGAACGAATAATAGCAGCCTGTGTACTTGGCCGGGAAGAACATAAACGCGCCTACGGCATAAAGCAGCAGCCCCATGAGCACGCCTGCCTTATAAGAATATTTGCGTATGAAGATGGCAGCGGGAAATGCCATTGCAAAATAGCCGCCATAGAAGGCCACCTGAACCAGAGCGCCGTCAGTGACGCTCATTCTGAATATCTTTGAAAAGGCCTTTACCATCGGGTTTGTTATGTCGTTGGCAAAGCCCCACAGGGCAAAACATGACGTAATCAGTATGAACGGAACAACATAGCTTATCCCGTCTTTCTTCAAAAGATGTTGTTTTTCGGTTTTCATATTAGTTACAATGTTTAAGCATATATCTGTCCGAAGGTCGTGCAGGGCGACGGTCGGCCTTGTTGGCATCAAAGGCATTTAATCACAGTCATTACCGCTCAGATGTATGAAGCCGCCATACATCTGAGCATGTGCATGCAGCCTGATGAATGCATCTTTCGCCATCAACACTTGTGTTCTCATATTTTTTGTCGTCAGTAGCATGTTTCGTGCATGCGCAATGCAAATGTACAATAATTTACGCTACAGACAAAATCATGACTGCGTTTTGTTCACTTTTAGCTGATACATGACGCCGCCTGGCAACATAAGCAGGATAAGCTACGGAGAGCATACAGCCCCGGCAGACGCATTCGGCAGATGTCATGACTTTATCCCGAGCAGACTGTTATAAGTCTTTTCAGGCATATACGGCAATATTTTTCTGAAATGATCAAGCAGCCTATCGTATGACTCCTGTGGTGTGCGGTCAGGGCTACATGCCTCTCGCCCAAACAGACTTTCGGGCGTTGTCAGCAGCGACCATCCCCAACCATATTCACGCCCATGTCTGTCGCGCGGATAGATAAAGTCTTCGGTTACAATATAGCAGCCCATTTCCAGTCGTGTCAAGTAGGCATCGAAACGGCTGCGCATCTTCGGCCCCGTAAATCCGCATGCAGCGCGCAGTTCGCGTGTGATAAGGCTCCCTTCGCTTTTCAGCGTGGCGAGAACGGCCTCCTCTACGCTACCCTCCTCGGGATAAGGATAAAGGCTGCGGCGATAATTGCAGAAGTCAGGCCACCACTCACTGCTTACGAACGCGGCTTTATGCTTGAAGAACTTGCCATAGGCGCAACGGCTCTCACGCAGCACAGAGCCTTTCCACTCCCACAAAGGCCATTCCCATCCTCCGTCAGGCAGGCGTGTGTACTGACATTCTTCGTCTACAGCATCTTCTGCCGACCAGCCGTCAATGCCCATGCGGAGCAAAGGCAGAAAACCTATATCGTTGATATAGTCGACAAGTTCCGGACAGGTGTGTATAAGCTCTTGTCTCATTTCCCAATCTCCCCGTTAATACGTTTTCTTACTATCAAGCATGCTTTCTGAAATAGCGCCGACTGCTCCATCGTCTGCATCATTTCATTAAAGCGGTGCATCGGAATAACAAATGTCAGTTCGTTGGCAGGAACAAGCGGACGGGCTGACGGGTCTAACATTCCGATAAAGCAGCTGCGCCCCTGTTTTCTGTTCTCATTTACGGCAAATGTCACTATGCTGCAGCATCCTGAAGCAAAGCGTGTGCATACGGCATCGTCGGCATCATTGTCGTAGAAAGCCCAGCTGCACAAGCCTGAAAGCACATCGGGTGTGGCAAAAAACAGTATGCCTTCTGCGTCATCTAAAGAAGCGAGCTTATCCATACGCACAAAGTTGAGATACGGCTTTTCTGTCAGACTGATACCCAGACGGCTAACATACGTCTTAACCTGTTCGGGCGTCTGCTTATAGTGTTCCTGTTCCGAAACAAAGCGCGGTATGCGTTCCTGCATCGGTGCAAACCGTGTATACAGACTTCCGCCGCCACACAGCACATTGTCAACGCTCAACGTCAGCGCCTGACCGTCGCACACCTTGCGTATCGCCCCAATCATGCAGCGCGGTATCTTCCTTATCTTCTCAACAGGCGTGTCACTATATCCAAAGGCCACAGGCAACGGTACGCCATCGCCAAACGCCTCTCTGTATCTCTGCAAGAATTTCTGTATCATAAGCATCAAACATTAACTCTCCCCAAAGTTATAAGTTTAATGCGAAATTTGATAAGTGAAAGGCAAAAAAGATGCAAGAAAGTAATATATTTTGCTATTGCGAATAACAGCTTCGCGACTCAGAAAAGACTAAAGGAATAGAATATGCAAGTTCAAAGGTTAATCAAAAGATAAATTTTATATTAAAACGGACAATGTAAAAATACTTCTATCAACTTATCCATTTATTATTTCATTTTCGTACCTTTGTATCCTTACTTACGTTATCATCATGGAATTGTCTGATTGGTTTAAAGGATTTGAAAAAGGATTAGCCCGGCTATCAACTGAACAGCGAAAGGCCTTTTTTGCAGAATGCGGAAGCAACTGTGTTAAATGTGGTACACTGCAAGTTTATAAAGATCTATATGACAGCGCAAGTGGCGATATAGACCTTTTCTTTCATAATGCAGACAAATTGCCGGGAGTTAAATGTGAAACAATTGAGAAAGGTGCAGCCTACTATTTGTATTTCACAGAATGTACTTGTGCGCTTCACAAAAAAGGTTATGTATCAACGCCTTTGCTTTGCGAATGTTCAAGGCAAAGCATCCTTTATGTTCTACATACATTATGGAACAACAAAACCTTCTCTGTAACGCTTTGCGGCTCGATTCTGCAAGGAGAGCAGAATTGCAAAATTAAAATTGAAGTAAAAGAACAAGTCTGAAACTCACAAATTAAAACGATAATGGAAGCTGATTATACTGACTCTTATACGGCAATAGTAAAAAATTCTCATAGAATAAATGCTAAAGAATTATTTAACCTAATGTTTGTTCATCACCCTAAACCTATACAATATTTACTCAAGCTGCGCGACCAAATGGTAAAACCTTTTGGTATTAAAAGAAGTGGCGGATTCACAGAGTTAATAAAAGAAGAGGACGAAGATAAACTAATCTTTGGAAAATCCGACAAACATTTAGACTTTCATGTATTGTTGCAATGCGATACTCCCGATACACTGAAAAACTCTCAACTCATTAGAATAACGACATTTGTAAAATATCATAATTCTTTAGGCAAAATATATTTCTTTGTCATCCGTCCTTTCCACATCTTTATTTGCAAATGGCTATTGAAACGGGCAACTGCCAGCCTACAAACTACCTGATACGCTATTTTTTGGCTTACAGCAAAGAAAAACAGGAAATGGATAACGGTACAATGTTCCTACCCAATGACCTGTACCCGCTGGAGAAAGAAACGTTCCGGATCTACTACACATCGGCATCGACCGACCTGCAAACGATAGACATATATAATATCGACTGTTTCGGGCAGGTACCAACTTTCGTTCTCGTTTAATAATGATAACTGTATATGAAGAATAGCATCAAAAAATTCCTAAATGTTTTGTACTTAAGACTCTTTTTTATAACTTCGCAACATCATATAAAATATTAGAAACGTATTTATTAGATAATTCATGAATGAAAATAGAATTTGATATATCCGACGATAAAATTGTCAACTTTAGCTTAGGAGCTAGAAATGAACTTGTACATCAATCCCAGCGTATTGTTAGTGATATTGTGGACGAGGCTAGTCGTATAGAAGCTAGTCGGCGTATTTATGATACCAGTTCAGAAGTTACACAATCAAATGTAAAAGAGGCTGCCAATCAGCCACGAATGATGGTTGTAAAGAAAAAAACATTGTGGACTAAAGTTGTCCAAATAGCATCATTTATATCATCTATAATTATGGGTAGTTTACTTGATACGGATAAATTTAAAGATACTAACCATGTAACATGGTTCATTATAATGACATTTATTGCTATTGGGACAACTATATATTTGACTTTTAATCAGGATAATAATGGATAATATACAGAATAAACTTACAGACGCAGCAAAATCGGCTCTTAATCAGTCTGTGCAAGAAATAACAGAAATGATATTAGAAAAAGCAAAACAGAATGCTTGTTCTCATAAGACCGAAGATGAAATATCTTTACATGATATATTGAAAGCGAAACAAGAAATATTATCAAATAAACATTCTGAAATCACAAAAGAATATCGTAGACGAAGAATATATTTGATGATTTCTATGATGGGAATGGTATATGCCGTTTTTGGTATTATGTTCTATATTTATCAGAACAACACGTATGATATTACCAAAGACATTGGACTTGTAATTGCGGCATTAGGAACATTTATGACTATAATAGGGTTTATCTATGCTCAATTAACAAATACAAAGAGCCAAGAAATAATTGTCAGAACTGATATAGCAGACAATAATAGTTTGGAATTTGAAATTGTTAGGAAGTGGCGTACTATCGAACAATTAAGTACAACACTGATGTTAAAAGATGGGATTCCTAGCGACAGAGCAAAGTCTATAAATTTTATAGTGGAATTTCTTTCTCAACAATTGGTTAATGTTATCAACATTCTTGATTTAAAAGAGTTGTTAATCGCAAGAAATGCCATTGTTCACAAAGGTAAAACTTTTTCCAAATCAGAATTGGAAGAAAATTTATTAGTTGCTAATAAAATTATAATTGAATTAGAGAAAAGAATACATTTAAAGACACTATAAAATATTTTGGACCGTGTCATTTATATGTATTAAAAGAACAATAAGTCATATTATTAAAAGGGGACTTATTGTTCTTTTATTTTCTTAAAGCGTAAAAGATAACTCGGCATTATAGCTATTTTTAATGGCTAAATTATCTTTTTTATTATAGCAGATATCTTATCTGCAACTTCACCTCCATTTTGAATAATTCTTAAAATTGCTTCATTCTTATCTGTCGCATTATTTATTTCCTTTTCTAGTTCATTTATAATATCTTCACTTACACTAGAATTACGCAACTCGACAATAATATTATCAAATAAAAGTTTACCCATTACTTTTTCTTTTTCTGTGGCAGTCTTAGCGTCTGCAGTTATTGCTGCTTTTTTTATCGCTTTTTCCAATTCTTTAATATCTATCATTTTTAGTCGTTTTTACTTGTTAAACCATTTACTTTGTCTTCTATTTCTTGAATTCCATTTTTTATTTTATTTAATTGGATATCTATTTTATTCAAAGACGAACTATTTATAGAATCCAATTTTTCTATAGGCAAGATTTTATCAATAAAATTTCTATAATTTTCCTGCAAATCTGAAGCGGATTTGGTATTTTTTAATATTATAGAATTCATTCTCAATGATAAATCATACTGCTGATTGAATGTTTCTATTATAGAATCCCTTACAGTATGGATTGATTTTAATCCCAAATCCTTTCGTTGTTTATATTCATTTAAACACAAATTTGTTATACTTTGTATTAATCTCATCCTATATTGAAGACTATCAGTTTCAACTGCTTCATTCCAGGCTTTAATAATAATAGAGTCACTAAAAGTTGCTTGTATATGTTGAGGATACCAAACATTATCTAAATAATTAATAAAGTTATTCTCTTTCTCTTTGTATACAGTTGTTATAAGGTTATTATTAGCCTCTTTTAATACAGATATTTGATGTTCTAGCAAAATAGACATTTCAGCAGTTTCCTTTGGAATACTGACACATGAAGATACCAAAATAAGACAACAAGAAAATAATACAATTTTAATATTCATACTCTAAATAATAATTGTGACAACGCTTTTTACTTCTTTATATTGAAATAAGCAAATTCTGTGCCAAAGCAACTCATTGTCATAAAAAAGACAAAAAGAAAGGGATGGATTTTTGCTACTTTTTGTGCCGTTTGAAGCTCACTATAAAAAGTAGTGGGCGGAAATTCCGCCCACCTTCATTCTATAAACTTGAGATATTTAAGAGGTCAGAACTCATCGGATTTTCTTCCCCATGTCCAATCGGACTCATACTATCATCTTCTCACCAATATGGGGAGTCAAATACAACTTTTGCGTCCAGAGAATACTTGCAATATTCGATTTCCGTGATAGGACTTTTAAACATCATACCGGTGAACATACCAATGAAACCTCAATAGTTTCAATGGCCTTATTCTTCAACGATTCGTTTATACATTCTATTACATACCTTTTTCTCTACATAATTTTGTCACACATAGGCATAAGCCCAACAAAGTGATTACATTAAACAGACTGCGGAAAACAACTTCCTAACCACCTTCATGATGAAGTTGGGCTAATATTCTTTGAAAGTACGGCTAGTGCCGAATTGGTTGCATACAATATAATCATTATATCCACTTTCTGACCAGCCTAACTTTTCTAAAAACTACAACTATCTACTTTTACTGATTTTTAAGTAGATCATATCTTTTAATTGTTTACCATCTTCAAAAATCGGATGATCATAATTATCAATGAAAAAATTGGGTATCCGATGTGAATACACAAATCCGCAATTCTTGTAGAAGGATATGGTTATAGGAGAGTCTCCAGTTCCGACAAGCATTGTATGACATTGAGTTTTATAATGTTCAAGAAGAAAGGATATCAACTTCTTTCCATAGCCCTGACGCTGGAATTGTGGATAGACTGCAATGTTTTTAATTTCGTAGACACCTGCGCCTTCTTCTGTTATAACGCATGAAGCTTTAACCTCATTGTTATCAGACAATACAAACATATCCCCACGTTCAAGATAGCGATCAATCATGGACTCTTGCTCATCAGCAAGGAGCAGCAGATCCAGATATTGCTTTTTATTATGAAAGACTGGATATATATTTATCATATTCAGTTTCTACAATCACGTTATATTTAATACATTGCTAATAATCACAAACAAAAGATGCGAATCACAAATGTGATTCGCATCTTTGCAAGTGGCGGAGAGAGAGGGTTTTGAACCTATAACTCTAACCGCTTATATGTCAGCTACTTTGCTTTCAAAATTTCAAATAGGTAACGAAACAGTAACGATTTTTAATCGTTAAGCCTGTCCAACTTTGACCGTGTTTGTCTGCCTAACTTTCGGGTTCAAAGATACTGCATTCTTTTGAAACTCGCAAATATCTGATAATAAATATTTTTGGGTTAGTGCAAGGTGCAAGCTATATATATAAATATATACTTGCACCTTGCACTAAAAAAAAGCACTGGGGTACAAATGGTTAAAACAAAATCCGTATCTTCGTAACCGATTAAAAACAAACGTGTATGATAATAACTAACCGTGAAGAAGTAATAGATAAAGCATTTGGGGTATTTGTCAGGATGAACTACGAGAAAGCAAGCATCATCACGCTTGCCAAAGCCTGCGGGGTGACAAAAACGGGTATCGTTTATTATTTTCCGCATAAGCTGGATTTATTCATGGCTGTGGCAGACAAATACGTGCTAAAAATGCACGAACCGGGAAACAAGTTTGCCACTCCTGCCGATACGTTGGCAGAGTTCATCGGGCAATACGTGGCAGGGGTAGCCGCTTCCATGAAAAGGATTGTTGAACTGATTGGCGACAATGGCGACCCGCATGATTGTAGCTCCAGCTTCTACTACTTTCATTTCCTGTCACAAGTGCGTACGTACTATCCGGGCATCAGGCAGAAAATCGAAAGAGTATTTAGCCATGACCATGACCTGTGGGCGAAAGTCGTGCAGAAAGCAAAAGAAAGCGGGGAAATCAGAAGTGACACGGACGTGAAGAAAACGGCTACCATGTTCCGGCAAATGTTTTTAGGACTGTCATACGAACAAGCATTCCTGAACGGTTTGAACGTGGACGAACTGGCAGAAAACTTTCGCTATATCTATTCGCTGCTTAAAGCCTGATACAGTTTTGTTTTTTTAACCTCTATTATTTTTGAACGTATGTTCAAAATGTGGCATTTTTGTTCTATCTTTGGAGCATGAAGCAAAATTCAGCGACATGGATAAGGTTCAGAAACAAAGAGGAAGCATCGTGCTGCACAAAGAAACAAGGGACGGTGCAGACTACATACGGATAGAATATGCGAGCAGTCAGGCTGTCGCCCAACTGCTCGCCCAAGACACAGGCATGGAAATGGCTGGCAACGGCTCTGCATACATAGCGTCAGCCGCTTTCAGCCTGCCGGATTTCTACGACCGCTATTCACCCCACGCCTATATTGATTACAGCCGGGTTTACGTGCGGCATCCCAAACCTAAAAGGGAATACACACTGCCGAAAGGCTACCTCGAACTGCTGGAACAGAAGCGTTACAGCCCCTCGACCGTCAAAACATACCGTGCCTATTTCAGCGACTTCATGGAATATCACAAGGGACGGAACATCGACCGCCTGAAAGTGCCGGACATCAACAAGTACATACTCTATCTTGTGAACGAGAAGAAAATCTCGGTGTCGCAACAGAATATGCGCATCAATGCTATCAAGTTCTATTACGAGCAGGTGAAAGGCGGCAAACGGCAATACTACGGCGGTATCACCCGTGCCAAAGAGTACAAGAGCCTGCCCGAAGTGTTGAGCAAGAATGAAATTAAGCGCATCCTTGCACAAATTTCCAACATCAAGCATCACTGCATGATTTCGTTGGTTTACTCTGCCGGACTTAGAAGAAGCGAATTGCTTAACCTGACCCCGCAGGACATCAACAGTGAAACAATGTCGGTTCGCATCATGGGCAAGGGGAAGAAATGCCGTTATTCGCTCCTTTCGCCCAAGTTGCTGGAAGAACTACGGCACTACTTCCGGGAATATCGCCCACAAAAATGGTTGTTTGAGGGCGAAACACCCGGAGAACAATATTCGGCAAGTGCATTGGTGAAAGTGCTGAAAGAAGCCGCACATCGTGCTGGCATCAAACACCGTGTACACGTACACATGCTGCGCCACTCCTTTGCCACACACTTGCTGGAACAGGGAACAGACCTGCACACGATACAGGAATTGCTGGGACACAACGACATCAAGACCACAACCATTTATCTTCATGTGTCAAGTGCCCATAAAGCAAAAATCCCTAATCCCCTTGATACACTGGATAATCCGTGAGGTGCAGTTATAGAAGTGTAGGAACGACACCATAAGGTGCGGTTATAAATAAATTATCAACCATAAAACGTAGAAATATGTACGAAGAATTTTTAGAAAAAAGCCTCAATAGCAAGAGGCAAGCAGTAGATGATACTTTTATTGCTAAATATGCTGATTTGTCTTATCCCGAACTGAATACTTTATGGCAGGAGGTCGGGTTAGGAAGTTTTTGTAATGGGCTGTTTAAGCTCATCAATCCATCCGATTATCAGGATGTGATAAACTCCTGTTTTGAAAAGGAGGATGACCAATCATTTCTACCATTCATGTGTACGGCTTTCGGCGATCTCTTTGCCTATGTAAAGAATCCGAGACTGAATAATTACGTCGTTTATCTGAATGTCAGATACGGAACATATTTAATACTTCCTGCCAATCTTCGTGCGATTTTTAATAAGGTAATGGTAAATGAAAGTTTCTTGAAAGGCTGGTTTGATTTAGAAAATTATCCTATAATACAAGAAAAACTCGGAACTCCAGATTATGACGAGTGTTTTGGATATTCTCTACTTTTGGCTTTGGGAGGAAGTGAAGATATTGAAAACATCAAGATAGTCAAGACTATTCCGTACATTGACATTTGTACCCAAACAATCGGCGAATTTGAAATTGCAGATAAATGGTGAATATAGAATAGGTTGATAACAACGCAGGATAACGGCAAGCCGTTCCCTGCTGAACCATTATGAACAATTAGAGTACACGATATGAGAAATGAAATTTTACAGTTGAAAGATTTGGGTCGTATGCCTAATGAAAGCATCAATGATACAGAGAGTATTGATGAATTAGTAAATACTTATGATGCCTTATTAGAACAAATACAACTTCCCATATCATTTGATGAAGCTATGGTGTTGGTACAAATCTTTCCTGAAAATGCTTTTTATGATTTGCAGTGGAGTTTATTAAAACTTGTAGAGTCTGTTTGCGTTGATGATGAGAATAAGTATATTCAGTTAATAAACTCTTGCCCAAGCCAAGAATGGCGGGACACTCTAAATGCTCGCTATGCAAATTATAAAAGGCACAAGGGGTAAAGTAAGTTCATAACAAGCCGGGATAACGGACTAACGCCGTTCCCCGCCAAGCCATTACTAACAATACGAATAACTCTTTATGACAAAATTCATTTTAGATGCGATGTATTATCAGATATTCATATTTAATAGGGATAAATTTATATTGGAAAATCCACATGAGCGGACGATACAGATAATATGTGGAATATTATTTCTTCCTGTTATAGTATTGACGTATCTACTGATAAAGGAGAATTTCAATTATAAAACCCCTTTTGTGTTTTTTATCATAATCTATGTTTTACTATACAAGACATTCTGTTCGTATTATATCAAAAGGAAAAAAGGTATGGAAATTATAAGGAGTAAACCTCTAATATTTAATAGCCAAAAGATTTCTTCCTTCATATCATGGATGATTTATCCCATTTTGGTTGTATTACTTTATTTTATAATAACACATCGTCATTGGCTAAAAATTATACAATAAAGATTTAATAAGTTAGTAACAACGAAAGATAGCATCTGACGATGCTCCTTTCTAACCAATAGCGTACATATATGAATAATGTAACAAGAGTAAGAATTGTATATGAATGTAGCATAATAGGTGTTGTTTTGCTGACATTCTTAAAAGGTATGTTCCCATACATGGGAGCATGGTGGCGAGTAGCCCTTATTACTTCACTTGTAGGATTGTGGTTTTCACTATCTTATCTGAAACGGTATAATTATAAATGGGGGTTCAATTACATAGGAAATCATTTATACATTAACCTCTTATTGAAAGTACAGAAGTGGTTTCAGAACGCTACAATCATAGCCTTATTGATACCTGTATTCTTAAAAGACCTCTTGTATAATCAATATTGCTTAGTAGCATATATATTGCTTGTAGGTATGTTCTTGGGCGTGAAGCTGGCTACTTACACAGTAGAGTACGCTATATATAAAAGTAAATTCATTGGTAACAAGGAAAGATAACCCCTGAACGCTTTCCCTCACCAAACCATTATGAATAAAGGAATAAAAAAGACAGATAACTATTTTGAACGAGTGAAGCAGCGTGCAAACCGGACGAATTACAGATACTATTTTTTTGACTACCTATATTTCAAGGGAGAGGTTTGGGGCAAGAAGATAGGACGGATGTCAGGTTTTATACTGCTGTTTTGGTATTGGTGGTGGATAGTAGTTCTGCCCGGTAACTTTCTCCTGATTAA
This sequence comes from Xylanibacter rarus, assembly GCF_001275135.1. Lineage (GTDB taxonomy): Bacteria > Bacteroidota > Bacteroidia > Bacteroidales > Bacteroidaceae > Prevotella > Prevotella rara. Next base: position 29,153 of record NZ_LFQU01000018.1, read on the forward strand.
CAATGTACCGCAATGGTCGTCCTTACATCTTGGCTATTTAGGTGCAATGTTTTTGTTTATTTGTGTATTTATTCTTGCACGATACAGGAAAGCCCGTGTACAGGCATTGTTGAACCGCTACCGCCGCTCTAAGCATATCAGCGCATTACAGGCATATTTTCTGTTCCTGCTGCCCTTTGTACTTTTCTTCTTAGAAACATGGCTGTTCGATGAATGGGGTTGGACGGATTGCGTGAGGTGGAACAAATGATATGTCATTCATATATAAAACATCAGATATGGAACAACGGATTACATCACTATTGCTGCCCGCTCCCGAAGCGGAACTGGAAGCGTCCTGCAAGGAACTGGACGAAAAGGTAACATGGCTGCTGCACAACAGCCGGAAAATGGACAACTACTTGGAACTTGAACCGTTCAGCAAGGACGGGCGGCTGTGCGCCCACGTGTGCGACACGCTCAAAAGCCTGCCGGAAACGCCGACACTGGCGGCGTACAAGGACTACAAGACAATCATCATTCTGCTGGGTATGTCCACCACACATTACGCCATACTGGACGAACTGGCGGAACAGCACCGCAAGCGGGACGACATACCCGAACTGACCGCCTACTGCGATGCGCTCCACTGGATGCGACCGGGACGGCAGTACCTATGCAACGTGTACAACACGGTATGCCACGCTTTCCACCTGCTGCGGAGAAACCCGGTAAGGGACAACCGCCTGCTGGTGACGGAAAAGGAGCTGTGCCACGCCGAACGGATGCTGCCGGAACTGGGCAGGCAGACGTTCACCGAAATGGTACGTCTGAAAGGCTACATGGTCTATGATGCCGAGCAACTGGCGGATAAATGCGGCATGGAATACGGCTCGTTCCGGCGAAAGGTAAAGAAAATGACCGGGTACACGGCTAAAGAATGGGTGATAAAGGAACGGGTAAAGGACGTGGAACACTACCTGATGAACACAAACCTCACGCTTACCGAAGTGGCGTTCACCACCGGGTTCGCATCGACATCGAACTTGAACGACTTCTGCAAGGCTTACTTGCTGGACACACCGGGCGAGATACGCAGAAAAGCGCAGGAAACAAGAAAATGCACAGTTACAAGAACGTAATGTGAAAAATCAAGAATAAAACAGATTTTTTATGCCCGTAACTTTGTGCTTCATAAAAGATAAGCACAAGGTTATGGAACATAAGATACCGTTGGAAACATACTTCGCCGGACTGCTTCAAAAAGTGGAATGGCAGATACAGGAATACGAGGACACCGCAGCGGACACGCTGACGCTCTGCCGCCTGTGCGTGGACTACCTGCAAGAGATACTGGGCGAACTCAAAACCTTTATAATCTCCTACCCGTTCGCCAGCACGGAAGAAGAAATACACTTCTTCAAGGAACTGAAACCGCTTTTAGCAAGCAAAATCATCTATTACAACACCGTTTACAAGATAGAGGTGCGCTTTCCCAGCGGCAGCGAGGACGTGCAGCGGGACTACCTGCTGTCGGAAACCGACCGGATTTCAAAGTCGTTCCAGCGGAACTTGGCGTTCTACCAGTACCACCGCACGAAAGCCACCTACTTGGACAGGCAGTATTTCATGCGTGGGAAGCCTGACATACAAATCATTGTGGACAGTTTCTATTACGAAACAGACCCACAGTTCAGCACCAGTCACGACTTCAAGGTAGCCAAGATTTTAGCCAACGAACTGCTGGAAATATACCTCACCAACCGACTGCACGAACTGGAACGCCGGGAACAGCGCAAGCGGGTGAAGAACGGCTTCACAGGAAAGGTGCTACGCTGGACGGGGACGAAAAGGGCGTTGGTGGAGCTTGTCTATGCACTGGACGCCTGCGGCTGTCTGAACAAGGGAACGGTTGATATTAAGGAGATTGTAGCCTATTTTGAATACGTTTTCGACATCGACCTCGGCGACTTCTACCATACCTACATGGAACTCAAAGCCAAGACCAAAGACCGCACAGGCTTCCTCTCCACCCTGAAAGACAGGTTGCTGCTGCGCATGAGGGAACAGGATTAGGCAACCGTTCTTTAACAAAATTTATTTCGCCACAGGTGGGTTCGCCTGTGGCGTTTTATTTTTCAGGACACCCGAACTTTGCGGCAAATCAATTAGTTACCATTATGGAAATAATAACATTCGAGTCCAAAGCCTACAAGGAACTGGACAACAAAATTACTGCCATTGCCGATTACATATTCAATCATGTAGAAAAGGCAAAACAAAGTGAAGAAGATATGTGGGTGGACAGCTACGAGGTCTGCACGTTCCTGAAAATAAGCGAAAAGACCCTGCAACGCCTGCGGGTATCGGGGACTATCGCCTATTCCAACATCAGGGGACGTTATTTCTACAAGGTCAGCGAGATACGCCGGATGCTGGAAGAACGTTTGATTAGGAGCAACAAAGAGAACATCGACAACCTGATAACCAACCACCAACTGTATGCTAAGGAAAGAGGAAATCTTAGAAAGAACAAGTAACGGGCTGGCGGTATTCAAACACTACCTGCCCGGAAACTGGCGCATAGGTCGCAACTTCCTTAACCCGCTGTACGAGGACAGCAAGGCTTCCTGCAACATCTACTTCGACCGCCGGGGCGGTATCTACAAGATGAAAGACTTCGGCAACGACAGTTACAGCGGCGACTGCTTCTTCCTCGTGGGGCAGTTAAAGGGGCTGGACTGCAACCGGGCGGCTGACTTCGTGGAGATACTGGAAATCATTGACCGGGATTTGGGCTTGGGGCTGGCTTCCGGCACTCCGGTTTCCGTTCCCCCGGCAACCGTCCGCCGGGCAGAGCCGGACAAACCCGAAGAAAAGCCCGAAAAGCCCGTCAAGCCCTACCAGTTCCGGGAACAGAAATTTCCGCTTGCCGAACTGGTGTACTGGCAACAGTACGGCATCACGCCCGAACTGCTGGAACATTACAAGGTCTGCTCGCTCCGGGAATACAACAGCGAAACGGCAGAGGGCAAACCGTACACCTACACTTCATCGGTGGCAGAACCCATGTACGGCTACAAGGGCAAACAGTACATCAAGCTGCACCGCCCGTTCTCCACGCCCCGCTTCCTCTATGGCGGCAGCTTCGGCGAAAACTACTGTTTCGGGCTGGAGCAACTGCCCGCCAAAGGCGACACGCTATTCATCACGGGCGGCGAGAAAGACGTGCTTTCGCTGGCGGCGCATGGTTTTCACGCTATCTGCTTCAACAGCGAAACGGTGACGATACCGCCAACGCTGGTTTATCGGCTGACGTTCCGCTTCAAGCACATCGTCCTGCTCTTTGACATGGACAAGACGGGCAGGGAAAGCTCACGCAAGCAGGAAAAACTATTGGAAGAATTTGGCGTGAAACGCCTGCTGCTCCCGCTTCCGGGAACGAAAGAGGAAAAGGACATATCCGACTACTTCAAAGCCGGGAACACCCGTGAAGATTTCCTGAAACTGTTTATCGAATTTTTAGACAACCTGTATAGCGACACATTGATTATGCTTAAATCGTGCGAGATAGATTTCAACAACCCGCCCGCCAAAGCGCAAGAGATTATTTCGGCGGGTGACGTTCCGTTAGGAACACAAGGCAACCTGTTCGGCATCACCGGGGGCGAGGGAACGGGAAAGAGCAATTATGTAGCCGCAATCGTGGCGGGCTGCATCTGCCCGGCTGGTGCGGACATAGATACGCTGGGCATACAGATAACCGCCAACGGCAGGCACAAGGCGGTCTTGCTATATGACACCGAACAGTCGGAAGTGCAACTGTTCAAGAATGTAAGCAACCTGCTGGCACGTGCCAAACAGCCGGACAAACCCGATGAGCTGAAAGCGTTCTGCCTGACGGGTATGTCACGCAAGGAACGCCTGAACGCCATTGTGCAGAGCATGGATAAGTTTTACTACCAGTACGGCGGCATCCAGTTGGTCGTCATTGACGGCATCGCCGACCTTGTTAAGAGTGCCAACGATGAAGCGGAAAGCGTGGCGGTAATAGATGAACTTTATCGGTTGGCGGGCATCTACAACACCTGTATTCTTTGTGTGCTACACTTTGTACCGAACGGCTTGAAACTGCGGGGACATTTGGGCAGCGAGTTGCAGCGTAAGGCGGCTACAATCCTTTCGATAGAGAAAGACGAAGAACCCGCCCAGTCGGTCGTGAAAGCCCTGAAAGTAAGGGACGGAAGCCCGCTGGACGTTCCTCTGATGCTCTTTGCTTGGGACGAGGAAGCCGGGATGCACGTGTACAAGGGCGAGAAGCCCCGTGAGGAAAAGGAGAAGCGCAAGGAAAGGGAACTGGTGAATGTCGCACGTGACATCTTCGGGCGGCAGACACGCATCACCTACATAGACCTTTGCGAGCAGTTGCAGCAGGTCTTGGACATCAAGGAACGCACCGCAAAGAGCTATATCCGCTTCATGCGGGAAAGGGACATCATCACCAAAGACACGGCGAACCAAAGCTGTTTTGTCATCGGTTCATATAATCTTCGATGGAACACAAGTTGTCCATAAGCGTATGGATAAAACTTGTGTAATTCATGTGCTTGTGTCCTGCCCTGTTGTGAAACACGGCAGGATTTTTTCTGTTTGCACGTGAAAATTCAGGGTATTTGCTTAACTTTGCAGAAGTTACACGAAAAAAGTAACGGCAGTTGGACGGCGGTTGCCGGAATATTGCCTTTATATATAACATATACGTTCGCCGAACGTCCCAAAGTAGAAAACTGGCACTTTTCAAAATGTGGGGATATTCAGCGCAGGATATGCTATGCGTTTGTCATAGCGTGGCTGCACTGTTTCCACATTTGGGTATGCCAGTACCTCTACTTTGAAACAGCGTCATGCCACGCTTTCTTTTTGGGGTGGCGGCTAACGTGCCAAGACAGTAGGGATTTATATCACTTTAATACCTGACAATATGGAACAAATCAAAGCGCACATCGCCGTATCGCTGGACGGGCATACCGCCACGCCGGACTATGAACTGGACTGGTTGCCTGATAAAGTAAAAGCTATCATCGGCAAATACTATTTGGATGCGGATTGCCTGCTTATGGGGGCGAACACCTATAACTACATCTTTGAACACTGGGGCGGGTGGCCGCACAAAAGCAAGCGGTCTTTTGTGGTGTCACACTACGACACCAACGTGACGCCGGACTGCGGCGTGGAGTTCCTGACCGAAGAACCGCTGCAAAGGGTCTATGAACTGAAACAGAAAACCGACATATTGGTAGTTGGCGGCGGCAAGCTGCTTACTTCATTGATTAAAGCCGGATTGCTGGACAGCCTGACTATCTACACCGTCCCAGTCATGGCGGGCAAAGGCATCGGCTTTATCGGGGAAACATTCGGCTCACATTGGAAACTCTCGGAAAGCAGGGTGCTGGATAACGGGGTGGTCTGTTCGACCTACCTGTTTGGCGGGAGCGTATAAAAAATGCGCCCGGTTCCCGCCGGGCGCAACCACTAAAATTTCAATTATTATAAGTTGTAAAACCTATCACAATGAAATTTCAGTGGCAAAGATAGGCTATTTCTTCGGTTTCGCTTTCTTTTCGGGAAATGAAAAACCGATATTGAACTGTTCGTCCAGCACAAGCGAAGCATCGAAAGCCTTGCCGTTCTTGCCCTTGAAGCCCTTGATTAGCCCTGTCTTGCGTTTCGTCGCCAGCTCGACAATCTGCTTGTCGGAAAGCTGCTTGTCGCACTTGTTGCGGAATATGGTAAGCGTGCAGTCCACGTTGGAACACTTCGCCACTTTCGGGTAGAACAGGATGCGCCCGTTATTGCATTTGGGGCAGGAACAAGTTTCGCCATTGGCGATAGATAACTGCACCGATAGCAATTCCGCCGTGATTTGAGCGGCGTACACCTCAATGCCCTTTCGGAACATGTCGGCATCCATGCTGCCCGCTTCTATCTTGGCAAGGGCGGTTTCCCACATGCCCGTCATTTCGACATCGGCAATCTTCTTGTCCCTGACAATCCTGTAAACGGCAAGCCCCTTGTCGGTGGGTACAAGGTTCTTCTTCTCACGCACGATGTACTGGCGGGCGAACAGCGTTTCGATAATCGCCGCACGGGTGGCGGGTGTGCCTATCCCGGCATCTTTCAGGCTGGCTTTCAGTTCGGCATCTTCCAGTTCCTTTCCGGCGTTCTCCATTGCCGCAAGCAGGCTGCTTTCCGTGTGCAGCGGTTTCGGCTTGGTCTGCTTTTCGAGCAGATCCACGCCGGAGAGTGGCAAATATTCTCCCTCTTGGAGTGGCGGCAGGCTGGCGGCTTCTTCATCCCCGCCCGTTTCCTGCTCGCCGAACACGGCACGCCACCCGGCTTCTTTCATCACAGACCCTTTCACCGTGAAGTCGGTATCTCCCCCTGACAGCAAGGCGGTGGTAACGTCTTTCACGCACTTGCCCGAAAAGGCTTCCAGCATACGCCCGGCTACCAGCTCGTAAACCGCCCGCTCGTCTTTGGAAAGTTCGCCGGGCAGGTTCTCGGTAATGATTAAGGCGTGGTGGTCGGTCACTTTGCTATCGTTCACGCTGCGGCGGTTCAGTGCCGCACCGTCCAGCCCGGCGGCATACCCGGCAAAGCGGGGGTATTGCCCCAGCAGGGCGACACGTTCCGGCATTTCATCGAAAACGTCCTCCGGGATATAGCGGCTTCCAGTTCGGGGGTAGGACATCACTTTCTTTTCATACAGGCTTTGCGCTATGGAAAGCGTCTTGTCAGCCGAGAAGTTCAGCTTCGTGTTCGCTTCCTTTTGCAGCGTGGTAAGGTCGTACAAAAGCGGCGGTTCTTGACAGGCTTCTTTCCTCTCAACGGATTTAACCACAAGTTGCCCGGCATCCTTTACCCGTTGCAGGGCGGCTATGGCTTCGGGCTGCTGTTCCCACTTGGCGGTCGATTGGGCGGTGAAACTTATTTCCCCGCTGGCGGTCGCCGCTTTGAGTTGCCAAAACTTGGCGGGTACGAAATTCTTGTTCTCCAAATAGCGGCTGCATATCATCACGAGCGTGGGTGTCTGCACCCTGCCCAGTGAGAACACCCCCTGCCCGGCGGCAACGCTCAACGCTTGGGTGGCGTTTATCCCTATCAGCCAGTCCGCTTCGCTGCGGGACTTGGCAGAAAGGTAGAGGTTATCGTAATATTCGCCCGGCTGCAAGTTATCCAGCCCCTCACGGATTGCCTTGTCGGTAAGGCTGCTTATCCACAGACGCACAAATGGTTTCCGACAGTTCAGGTAATGGAAGATATAGCGGAAGATTAGCTCACCCTCACGCCCGGCATCGGTGGCGACAATAATCTTGTCGCACTGGTCGAAAACTTCCTTTATCACTTTCAACTGTTTCAGCACGCCGGGGTCTGCCTTGTAGCCTTTCTCCGCTTTCACCTGACGGGGAATTAGCTGGAAATCGGGCGGCAGTATGGGCAGGCTCTCCCTGCGGAAGTTCGCCACGCCGTAGGCTTCCGGCATGGCAAGCTGGATTAAGTGGCCGAACGCCCATGTCACCATATACCCGTTGCCGGAAAGATAACCGTCATTACGCCCGGTCGCACCGATGATGCGGGCGATGTCCTTTGCCACGCTGGGCTTCTCTGCTATCAATGCAATCATAATTCTTTACTTTTTAAGGTGGGTACTACATTTTCATTCCTCTGGACTTCTTGGGCTTGTCCGCTTTCAGGCTCTTGTCCTGCGCTTTCTCCTGCTTCTCTTTCTGCTTGGCGGTGGGCTTGTCCTGACCCTGTTTCAGCGGCTCTTTGCCCTGCTTGGTGGCTTCGTTGGTCTTGCCCCCCGAATTGACCGCTACCTGCGTCCGGCTCTCGGCGGCGGGGGTAACGTCTTTCGGCTGCACCTTGTCGGGGGATTTGCCCTGTGCGCCGGGCTGTACATGACCGTTGAACTCAACGCCCTTGCCGTCCTTTAGCCCGGCTACCTGCTGCTCTGCGGGCTGCTGTCCCTGCTGCAAGAACTGGACGGCGGCACGGGGCAGGAACTCCAAGCCACGCTCCACCGCACTGACCTGCAAATAGGCACTGCGCTTCGTGCCGTCCCTGAATTGCAGGTTTTCCATTTTCACCGCTTGCCCGGCTTCAAAGGCGGCTTTCTGCTCCGGGCTGACTTGCACGTTACAGATTGTATCGGGGCATTTCCACTTGTCAGCCCGCATATACTCCAGTTCGTGCGTGTACCTGTCCCGGCTGACGAACACGGGGATTTGCTCGCCGCTTTTCGGGTCTTTGATTTCAGCGATGCCGCCCAAGTTGCCAGTGCCTTGCAAGTTGCCCTGTTCCTGCTTGGTGAACCCGTGTTCATGGAACGGGCGTTGCAACAGTTTCTCGTCCTGCTGCACGCCGTGCAGCTTGGGGACTACCGTGCCGTCCTTAGCCTGATAGAAAGAGAGCTTGACATCGGTAGGTTTGAGGTAGAAGCCGCCCACCGTCCCCGAAACGGTGTAGGTGTTGCGGGACTTGTAGCCACGCATCACCCGGTCGAAGTCCTTCGTGTTTTTCAGGGTGTCGGCGGTGATGCCGACTTTTTTCAGGTTCTCCCAGTCGATTTTTGACGGGTCGAAGCGGTAGCCCTGCTTGAACTCGTGGAAGTCGGGCTTCGGAACTCGAAGCATTTCAGCCCGCTTGTTGCCCTCCGGTGTAGGGTTGCGGTGGTTGTCCTCGATTGCCTTTGCGTCCCGCTCCGCTTCGGAAGCCTTGACGCTGAACAGTTCCAGCCCGGAAGTGTCCTGATACTTGCGGTAGAAGTTGGAAATGAAGTTGCTGAACACATCGCTGTTCTTGTCCACCTGCATGAACTCGCCGCCGTGTGTCGGCGGCACGGTCTGCAAATTGCCCTCCTTGTCGATACCCTTAACGGCACTCACCTTGCCCTGCTGTTTATCCAAGACCAGCAGCACGTCTTTTTCCTGCCCCTCTGCGGGCGGGGTCATTCTGTTTGCCATAAATAATTGGAATTTTAGTGGTTACGGGAATAGTCCCGCCCAAAGGTAGCGACTAAATATGCTATATTTGGACGGGCGGCAAGGGCTGTCCGAATTTGTCCTGCGGTGTCCCGATTTGTCCGGGTGGGATGAAATTCCGCAACCATTGGTTGCAGAATTGAAAAGGGCATAAAAAAAGAGAGTGAATGATTTCACTCTCTTTCGATGAACCCTTTGTGAACCCTTTGGTCGTTTTTTGAAATAGCTAAAACTCAAGTAATTTGCATATTTTGCAAAAGAAAATCATTCGAGTATGAACCATATGTGAACCCTTTAATGGATTAGCGGGGAACACTGTTTAAGCGTCATCGCGCTTCGTTAGTAATCTGTTATTGCACTCGTTTCAAATCCCCGATAGATTGGAGTGACATTTCTATGTAGGGAATAGTTTTTAGAATATGGATGTTATCTATTGCTTCTTTACCACCCAATGCCAATGCCGATACAAGACATGGAGATTATAGAATAAAAATAATTCATCTTTCTTATTATCAGTCATTTGAATATTTTCTGTTTTTCTCTATTTTTGCCATTTTCTGTTATTCAGTACACTTTGAAATATCATTTTCTTTTGTACCTTTGCATCCGCAGAAAACAAAAGAAAATCAACTATTTAGTGTAATTACCCGGTTACGGCACCTAAATCGAGATAAAACCTCTAAACAATGGCAATGTTAGAAAATAAAACGAAAGAAAACCCCAAGCTGGAGCAAAATAAGCTCTCGGACGGTAGAATAAGCCTTTACTTAGAGTATTATTTCCTCCTCAAATTATTAAAAGTAATACTGTCAAAAAGAAATACCTTTTATTCTTACTCTTTTCGCCAGTACTTATATCTTGCAGTCAACAGAAAAAAGTTTAGTACGGTTTGGATATATAGACAAAAAACAGACTAAACTCCAAACATGGAAATTCAGATATTTTTTATACATTTCTCTTATATACAAATGATAGCCGAATTCAATTCATATATGAGTAACATAGACATAGACTTCTTCAAGGAGTTGTGTCTGAAACATGGAGAGTTACGACATTATAAAAAGAATGAGTTTATTCTCCATGAAGGTGATGCCTGTTCTTTCTTCGGGTTTATCTTATCAGGCGTAGTCAAATACAGTTGCACCAACCGGACAGAAAACAAGCCGTATAATGTCGGTTTTTCCTTTCCAAATGAATTTATAGCCGATTATCCCACTTGCTTATATGGCATGAAATCAGAATTGAATATACAGGCGATAATCCCGTGCGAGATTTACATCTGTTCTTCTACATTCTTACAGCAAAAATTCAAGGAAAATAATGAAAACCAACGGATAGCCCGTATCGCAGCCGAACAGATGTTTTTCCAATCATATTCACGTTATTTGGATTTATTCAGATTCACACCGGAAGAGCGTTACCTCCAACTTTTAAAAAAATGCCCTGCAATCCTTCAAATGGTATCACTAAAAGAAATAGCATCCTACCTTAAAATTACACCCATACACATGAGCCGAATCAGACGCAAGCAAAGTTTTGACAACAAAAAATAAACATAGGTTTAGAAATTTACATTCATAACAATATTCCAAGAGTATCTTAATCTGCCAAAGAATTCTTCTTTTTATCTTTGTCTTATCTTTGGTTGGTTCAACGAAGAGACAAAATAAAGATTGAATGAGTTAAACAAGAGATTAAAAAAAGAATATGAAAACAAAAGAAATTCTTGGAATACTTATGCTATTCCTCTGTACATTCAGCTTTATAAGCTGCGACGATGATAATGAACAGACAAATGAATTAACCCCCGAAGCACTTTATCAGACTTCATGGCGTGGAACAGGGCATTGTGAGGCTTGGACAGTACAAAATATGGGGGTCGGTATGCAATTTGTAGATACTCGGAAAGGGAAAGTAAATTGGGAAGGTTACGATGAAATTGATATTACTTATACAATAGAAGGGAAATATATCACATTTAATAGCAATGCTTTATATTTGGGTGGAGCCCCTTGGATTATCAAAAGCTATACCCAAAAACATATAACCATTATACAGAATGAAATTAGTCCAGATAAAGAGAAAGTAGCTACAATTGAATTAGAGAAAATAGATTAAACTGAATCATGGGAACATTAAGTTGCATAAATGTATGCTACAACAGAACAATGAGAACCGTGAGATTTGCAAATTGAGCAAAGAAAGTCATAAATACCTTGTAAATAAAGGAAAAAATGCAGATTCATCTAATATTCCTTTATGTGCTATTATCGGGCTGGTCTATGGGCTGAAACACAAGGAAAAGAGATTCACCTTGTTCTTTTGTATAGGATTGGTTATTGGGTTAGGATGAGCAATTTATATGCTACTGCTAATAAGGTCAATGTAAATCAAAGGAATATGAAACTGAAATATATATTGAATGCTATACTATTTGTTTTGGCATTATCTTTTTTGTCTATGTGTATATTTAAGACTACAGAGTTAAGTTTAAAATGTATGCAATTTGCTGTATCTATCTCTTGTATAGGAGCAATGTTTTCTACAAAAAGATATAGATACATATTTGCATCTATTGCTTTAATCATTATAGGAATATCTTTTTCACTTTAAATGTCCATAATAACGATAATGATTTGATTATTGAATGGTATAATAATAGTCCAGTCTACAGATAGCGACTAAAAACGGGGGCAAGGGATGCCCGAATTTGTCCTGCGGAGCTTGAAATTATCCGGGTGCGGTAAATCTCCAACTGTTGGTTGGAGATTTAAAACGGGTACAGACCGAAGTTAATCGCTTGCTTTAAACGAGCCATTTGTGAGCCATTTGTATATATTGTTTTCGGCTTATAATCAACAGTTTTACAAAAATCGCATTATACTTGTGAGCCATTTGTGAAGCGTTTATGAAGCGTATGGCAAGCCTTTGATTGAGTTTCCGTTATTCTCCTATTATCAGGTGACACGACAAAAAGAAAACATCTTCGGCAAAATCTTTGTTATGTTTTTGCAGGTGATTACATAATATACTATCTTTGCATATAGAAACAAAGGACATAAATATGGCTTCATTCAGAAAAGAGATACTTGGGCAGATTGAACGGATAGATACCGGGCGTATATTCACGTTCCGGGATTTATCGTTTGAAACGGAAAAGACCGCCAATGTTGCGGTGCTACTTTCCGAACAGAGCCGCAAAGGGGTACTGGTACGGGTTGAAAAGGGGGCGTACTACCGTCCCAAGAAATCAGTGCTGGGGCTGGGAAAGCTGCCTGTCTATCAGGATGAACAGTTCCGCTACCTGACTGAAAAACTGAACGGCTATATCACGGGGGCTTACATCTATAACAAAATGGGGCTGACCGAACAGGTAGCCACAACCATAACGATAGCCACTCCTAACCCGGTTCGCCGTTTCCGTTTCAAGAACTTGGATATAGAGTGCGTGAAAGCCTACTGCATGGTCTATCCGGATGAAAGCCTTGTCCCGTACTTGCGGCTGCTCGATGCGATAAAGGATATGAAGCGCATACCCGGAACAACCGGGCAGGACATCTACAACCGGGTCAAAAGCCAATATTTCAACGGGTACAGCCTGCCGGAACTGGAAAAAATCGTATCTTTGGCGAAAAGTTACCCGCCACGTGTCAGAAAGGTGGTGGCGGATATACTGGGCGACATCAGACAAACCGTATTGCAAACGGAAATGGCAAAGACCATTCTTCCCACGACACGGTTCAACTTGGATTATAAAACAGCATAGGACAGAAATATGAATTTACATTCGGACAAGGAAGCGTTCAAGGAAATCATCGCACTGGCGGCTGACCATTTCGGCTACGAGCAGTCGCACGTGGAAAAGGATTACTGGGTATCGAAGATACTGCGGGATATTTCCATGTCCGAATATGCGGATAAGACCTACTTCAAAGGCGGAACTTCACTTTCCAAAGCCTACGGGCTGATAGAACGTTTCTCGGAAGATTTGGACTTGTTCGTGTTCACGGGTGATAAAGGTGCGTCCAAGCAGGCAGAAAAGACATTGAACAAGAAACTTTCCAAATACATAGCCGAACTCAATAGTGACATATACAAGGAAGATTTGTCGGAAACGGGCGGTAATTACCGTAAACTGTATTTCTCGTATGACAATGTATTTCAAGGCGTGGGACTGAAAGAACATTTGGAAGTAGAGATAAAATCCTGTGACCTGCCGGACAAAAAACTGATGTTCTACCCGGCGGACAAGCGGGTTATCAAACCGATTGTGACCGCCTTTCTTGAAAGCATCGGGCAAGAGGAACTGATAAGCACCTACGGGCTGGAAAGTTTTGAAACGCAGTGTATCAACCCCCGAAAGACTATCTGCGACAAGGTTTCAAGGCTGGTAAAGCTGTCTTACAATGAGGATGCAGCCGCACTGTTGGCAAAGCATATCCGTGACGTTTACGACTTGTCGGCACTCTACCACAATCAGGAATATAACGATTACCTACATTCGGAAGATTTCTTGGATGCCATGTACCGGGTGACGATAGAGGACGGACTAAATAAAAACTCCCGTTCGCACTTGTCGCTGGCTGATGCACCGATATTCAAGGATGCCGAAGCGGTCATGGCGTTACCCGAAGTGGCTACGGCGTACACTACCGATTTGAAGAAACTGACTTTCGACAAAAGCAAGATGCCGCCGATAGGCAAGGCTGTGGAAGCATTGAAGAACCTGCACGAAATATTAGTGCGTTTTGAAGCCTACCGCACCAAAAAGCAAAATGAAGAACAACCGTAAAGCTACATCGGCTGTTCTTCACTCCATACATTATTATATATAGCTATTCTTCCTCCTTAATCAAGTGGCATAACTCCGGGTCGTTCTTAATCCGGGTTATCTCGTCCTCGACTATCTGCCTGACTTCCTGACGGATGCGGTCATAGTTGGCTTGTATCTCCTCCTGCATCCGGTCGTTGCCGTCCTTGTCGGTGAAGTCGATAATCTGCGGCAACTTCACGTAATGGGCGGTTTCCCGCTTCACCTTTTCGTTGTCCACCACGATTTCGCAGTGGAAAATCTTCTGCTCTATCCGTTCATCGAAGTTGTCCGCCACAGCACCCACGAACATACCTTGCGTGAGGTTGGATATTTTGCTGGCGGGTATCAGGCTGTCCATTTGGGTGCTTATCGAGGTGGATTTTTCCCGTTGGTTTATCGTCATGCTCTGCCGTTTCTGCAACACCTTTCCGAAACGCTCGGAAAGGATTTTCGCCGTTTCACCGACTACTTGACCGCTGAACACGTTACCCACAGTATTTTGGATAACCCGGCTTTCCTTGTCCCCGTAATCACGGGTAAGCTGGCTGTAATCCTGAAAGCCTAACAGAACCGCAACCTTGTTGCTTCGGGCGGTGGCAATCAAATTATCCAACCCCCGAAAATATATAGTTGGTAATTCATCTATTATCACCGAACTTTTAAGCTGACCTTTCTTGTTTATCAGCTTCACGATACGGGAATTATATAATCCCAGTGCTGCCGAGTAGATATTTTGGCGGTCAGGATTGTTGCCGACAACCAGTATTTTAGGCTCTTTCGGGTTGTTGATGTCAAGTGAAAAATCATCGCCCGTCATTACCCAGTAAAGGGCGGGTGAAATCATCCTTGAAAGCGGGATTTTTGCACTGGCAATCTGCCCCTGCAACTGTTCAACTGCCGAACTTTCCCAAGCGTCCACGAACGGGGAAAGGTAATTTTCCAGTTCGGGATAACTGCGCAAAATCGTGAATACATCAGCGTATTTCTTGTTCAACAGTTCTATGGCATGGGGAAACGTGCAATACCTGCCGCCTTGATAGATGCGCAAATACCAAATAATGGCTGCAAGCAGGATAATCGGGCTTTCCACGAAGAAGTCGCCCTGCTTGCTTATCCAGCTTCGATTGAGGTTAAGCATAATCGTGTAGCTGGCTTCATAAGCATCCGCAATGTCCGACATGAAGCTGGCGTTTATAGGGTTACATCGGTGGCTCTTGCGTGGGTCGTCAAAGTTGATAACGTAAAATTTCGGCTTGACCTTGTAGCCGTCCAAGTGGTTAAGCAAATGATTGTAAGCGATTTCCGAAAGGTCAGGAAACTTATAATCATACAGGTAGAGCGCAAAACCTTTCTCGATTTGCTGTTTTATGTAATTATTTACTACTGCGTATGACTTCCCGCTGCCCGGCGTTCCTAACACGATGCTCGCACGAAAAACGTTTACAACGTTAATATAGCCATTGTTCCACTTCTTCTTATAGTAGAACCGGGTAGGCAGATTTACAGAATACTCGTTCTCGATAAGCCTTGTTTCCTGCTGGAAACTTTCGTTCTCGGTATTAAAGACATCATCCATGAGGTTGTTTTTCAATAACCGGGACATCCACGTACCCGCCATGAGCATACAGATATAGCCCGCCGACAGCGTGGCGATATAAAACACAGTGTCCGCCGTATGTGGCAGCGGAAGTTCCAGCAGCCACCAGTTCAGGAAAAACAACACGACACCCGCCGCAAGGCTGCAATGTATCTTCGCCCACGTTATCTTTTCCTCTTTCACGCCCTTAGTGCCGATACACGACAGGGCGAGGAACACCACCGAAAATAGTTTTGTCCATAAGATAGACGAGAACAGCCCGGTGGTGCGCTGGAAGTTCCACAGTATCTTGTCTATCACCTCAAACGTCACTCCCCATTCTTTCAGGGTGGAGTAACAGAACCAGTACACGTTTATTCCCACGAATAGAATACTGACAGCCCGCATAAAGTCCATGACCCTTGCAAGCCCTCTCAAATCATCTTCCTGTTGCATGATTGTAATGTTTTTAAGTTAGTTGATGCGCCTTGTGCGCTTCTTTTTCTTCTTTCTCTTTTGGCGGTCGGTGTCCTGCGGCTCGTCACCGCCTGATGCACCGCCGCCCAGCAAACCGCCGAAAGCACCCAGCACGGAAGCCATGCCCGAAACGATGTCGGCTTTCGGCGTGAAGCCCGGCTGTTCCTGATGCGTGGGCTGGTCTTGCTGCGGTGCTGCCACTTCGGACTGGTGTATCTTTCCGGTTTCGCCCGAAAAACGTTCGTTGAACACGTTCGCCGAATACTCCTTACCCAAGCGTGAACCGTTCAGCACCACCCGGCTGTCGTGGTCGATGAACGTAACGCCATAGATGCGCCCGTTGTCGTTCTGACGGAATACCACATCAATGCCCTGCTTCTTTAGCTGTCGTTCCAGTTCCTTGCGGCTGCGGGCGGTCTGCATGGCAGTGGCTACAATCTTCCGGGTGCGCTCTTTCAGTTTCCCGTTCTTAATTGCTTCGCCCGATTTCTCCATTCTGCGCTGCACCGCTTCATAACCTACCGACTTGCCGATGCGGGAAGCCTTTACCGGGTTGCCCACCTTTTCGCCCTTGTCGTTCATGGCGGAATAGACAATGCCCTGATAGGGCTTGCCGTTTATCTCGCCTTTGACTTCCTCGGCGCACACGTTGTAAGCGGCAAGCAAAGCCTTGTACTCCCCGAACGACTGGAAGCGGTAGCCATAGCAAGCCGCTTTCACGGTGTTGCCGATTTGGTGCTTCACGTCCCCGGCGGCATAGTCCACCTTTTTAAGTTCGGGGCGTTCGGCACGTTCCTTTCGTTCTGCCGGGTGCAGGTTGTATTTCTGCTCCAGTTCACGGGTGATTTGCTTGCTGCGCCGATGCTCGAACTTGTCATTCAGCGGCTTGCCGTTCTCGTCCACCCGCAACCCCACGATGTGGATATGGTGGCGGTCGATGTCGGTATGCTTGTACACCAGATAAGGCTGGTCGCCATAGCCCAACTTCCGCATATACTCTTTGGCGATGTCGGAAAGCTGCCGGTCGGTCAGCACGTCTTCCGGGTGCGGGTTTATGGAAATATGAAGTATCGGCTTCTTGGTGGATAGCTGGACGGGCATCTGCATTTCAAAGCTGCGCATACACTCGCCGATAGAGAAATTCCCGTCCTCGCCCAACAGCATCCGGTTGGAGAAAAGCACCTTTGCTTCCCCGCTGTCCACCTTGTTTTGGTTGTATGCCAGTGCGCCGAACATATTGCCGCCCGTGCTTATTTTGGCAACCATAGTTCCCTGCACTCGTTTGTCAGGTCGATAACCTGACGGTTCAACACAGCCAGTTCGGTGGTCGCTTTCTCCAGTTTATAGAGAAAAGCCAGTGCCTTTTTCTCCGAAAAGTTACTATTCAGAGCCTTTACCACTTGGTTGTAATTGACCGCAACCGCCCGGAACTGGGCATAAAATTCGGTCAGCCGGGCGCAATATTCTACTGCCGATTTGTCCACTTTCACCACCCGGAACGGCTCGCCGAACAGCCGGGCGGCGATGAAACGGGACTTGCTCGTGACGCCCGACTGCTCCCATTGCGAGAGGAAGCGGGCATTCTCCCGGTCGTTCAGGTAAAGGACATGGCGATGCTTCGCCGGGTCTGCGAGGGCGGGGCGACCGCCCTTGTTGGTTCTTCTTGTTTCCATGCTTCTTTGGATTAAAAAATTACGACTTCGGAGTGATTTTTACCCCCGACAGGGGCAAGGCGTTTTCAGGCACGGAAAACGGTTCTATGTGCCATAGAACACACCTTGCTATTTTCTGACGAAAATCGAAATCCGTCACGGACGGATTGGGGTTAGCGTGGAACGGTAAGCCCAGCCATTCACCAGCCCTGTTTTACACCTGCGCCCCCTGCGGTTCGTTACTCCGCTGCAAAGTAACGGTGATTTATAATGCTGTAAAATAGGTGGTTGGTGGACAAAACGGGACAGCGCAGGACAAATCGGGACAAGGTTTTCAGGGGACGTTTTTTCTCCCTTTTTTTGCATCGGATTTCAATATTGAAAGCAAGATTGAAAGAAATATTCCAATCAGGAAAGAATGATTGAAAGCAGGATTTCAATAAAACATGATTGCAGGATTTCAATATTTCAAGAAAGAATGAAAGCAGGAAAACAAGATTGAAATAAAACAGTCTTTCAATATTTCAAGATTGCAATATGGAAAGAATGATTGAAAGCAATAAACAAATCTATCAACCAATAATGAACGGAAGCAATATGGAAAACGAGAAAACACCCCTTTATGTCGCCTTTTCCACACAAAAGGGCGGGGTCGGCAAAACCACCTTTACCGTGCTGGCGGCGAGTTACCTATACTACCTCAAAGGCTACAATGTGGCGGTGGTCGATTGCGACTACCCCCAGCACTCCATTGCCGGGATGCGCAAGCGGGATGCCGAGCAGGTCGGGGCGGATGAAGATTACAAGCGCATGGCGTATGAACAGTTCACCCGGCTGGGGAAGAAAGCCTACCCGGTACTGTGCAGTTCGCCCGAAAAGGCGATTGCAACGGCTGACGGATATATAGCCGCCGGACACGTGCCGGATATAGTGTTTTTCGACCTGCCCGGCACGGTGAACAGCGAGGGCGTGATAAACTCCCTTGCGGGCATGGACTACATTTTCACCCCCATTTCAGCCGACAAGGTGGTGCTGGAAAGCAGCCTGTCGTTCGCAATGGCTATCCAAAAGCTATTAGTGAAGAATGAAGCCTGCCGACTTGCAGGGCTGTACCTCTTTTGGAACATGGTGGACGGTAGGGAGAAAACAGACCTTTACACCGCCTACGACAAGACCATTAAGGAACTGGAACTGCCGCTGATGAAAACCTTTATCCCCGATACCAAACGCTACAAAAAGGAACTGGTGGCGGATAAAAAGGCGGTGTTCCGCTCCACGCTCTTTCCCGCCAGCCGCCCGTTGGTAAGGGGAAGCAACTTGGAAGAACTGATAACCGAAATAGTGTACTACATCAAATTAAAATGATATGGCAAAGCAAAGCGGCGGGATGCCGAAGATAGACGAGGATTTTATGCGGGAACTTATCTCGCAGGGTGTACCCGCCAAGCGGGAGAGCCAGCCGGATGATGAACCGCAGCCCGGCAGCGAAACGGAAACCGCCCACGAGGGACGGCAGGCTGAAACAGTGCAAGTAGAGAAACCGACACCCCGCAAGCGCAAGGGCGGTTCGGGCGACTACCGGGAAACCTACTTTCAGAAAGTGGAACTGGCAGACCGACAGCCCTTGTACGTGAGCCGAACCACGCATGAGAAGCTGATGCGTATCGTGACGGTGATAGGCGGGCGAAAGGTGACGGTAAGCAGCTACGTGGAAAACATTCTGCTGCGCCACTTCGAGCAGTACCAAGACGAGATAAACACCCTGTACGAAAGCCACTTCCAAAAGCCTGTCTGACTATGGTAATCTATTGCATACTTACCGGGCTTTTGGTGTACTACATCGCCCTGTGGCTGTGGTATCGCTACACGGACAGCCGGACATCACCGGGCAAAACGGATGATGCGCCGCTTCCACGAAACGGGGTTTCAGGCTACACGCTGATAGGTGAAAGCCGATACAAGAGCGGACAATTTCAGACAGCGCAGGACAAATCGGGACACCTCCCGCAAGCGGCTGAAAATGATACTATTTTTGCGCCGCAGGCTGACGGACTGCCGGAAGAAACGCCCGGTTACGAGAATGACGAACCCGACTACGAGGACGAGGAAATAGCCGGGTACATGGACGGTGACGATGATACCGGGCGGGCTACGGGCGTGAGCTTTGACGAACTGGGCGAAGCGGTACGCACGGCGAACGCCGACAACCCCACCGAAACGGAACAGCGGCAAGCCGCCGGGACACTGGCAAGGATTGAGGGGACGAACCTCTACGATGCGGTGGTGGAGAACATCAACGGCGGGCTGGCAAAGGTGGCGGAACTGCTGGGACGCAACGAAGCGGAACTGGCTGCGGCTGCTGTCCCTGCCGAAGCTGGCAATAAAAGCAAGGAACACGAAGCGTTCGACATGAACGATTTCCTATAATATAATAATGTATAAGCCTGACAGCATGAAACAGCGTGATTACGGTTGATTGGCAACCTGAAAACCAAACAGACAAACGGGACTATCCCCGACCACTAAAATTTCAAATTATTCACCAGCCGGGAAAGGCGGACTATCCACCCGCCGCCCGGCATTAAAAACAAATCACAATGAGAAAGAAAATCTTCTTGTCGGCGGCTATACTTGCCGCCGTGGTAAGTGCCTACGCACAAGGAAACGGGCAGGCGGGCATCACCGAAGCCACGAACCTAATCACCGGGTATTTCGACCCCGGAACAAAACTGGTGTACGCAATCGGGGCGGTCTGCGGCTTGATTGGCGGGGTAAAAGTATATAACAAGTTTTCAAGCGGCGACCCCGACACCTCAAAGACCGCCGCCAGTTGGTTCGGGGCGTGCATCTTCCTGATTGTAGCCGCCACTATCCTGCGCTCGTTCTTCCTCTAAACCTGCGGCTATGTCTGACGAGTTGTTGAGGGCTAAGCCCGAAAAATATCAGGTAAACAGGGGTATCGGGAAGCCCGTGGAGTTCAAGGGGCTGAAAAGCCAGTACCTCTTTATCTTTTGCGGCGGCTTGCTCGCCGTCTTCGTGGTGTTCATCGTCCTGTTCATGGCGGGCGTGAACCAGTGGCTATGTATCGGTTTCATCGTGTCGGCTTCGCTGCTGCTCGTGTGGCAGACGTTCCGGCTCAACGCCAAGTACGGCACGCACGGGCTGATGAAAGCCGCCGCACGCAAACGGCATCCACACTTCATTATCAGCCGAAAGGCGATACCCCGATTATTCACCTACAAAAAAAGAAAGGAAGAAAGACCATGAGAAATATGTTAAAGGCTACCACGCTGGAAAGGAAATTCCCCCTTTTGGCGGTGGAGAACGGCTGCATCATTTCAAAGGATGCGGACATAACGGTGGCTTTCAGGGTGGAACTGCCCGAACTGTTCACCGTCACCAGTGCCGAGTACGAAGCCATACATTCGGCATGGTACAAGGCAATCAAGGTGCTGCCCGACTACTCCATAGTACACAAGCAGGACTTCTTCATCAAGGAGAACTACCAGCCCGACACGGAAAGGGACGAGCTTAGTTTTTTAAGCCGCTCCTTTGAACGGCACTTCAATGAACGCCCGTTCCTGAACCATTACTGCTACCTGTTCCTGACAAAGACGACAAGGGAGAGAAGCCGCCGACAGAGCGACTTCTCCACCCTATGCCGGGGCAGGATTGTACCGCAGGAGATAGCCGACAAGGAAGCGGCGGCAAAGTTCATCGAAGCGGTCGGGCAGTTTGAAAGGATTATGAACGACAGCGGGTTTGTCACCCTTACCCGGCTGGCGGCATCGGAAATCACCGGGCAGGACGGAAAGGCGGGCATCATCGAGAAATACTTCTCGCTATCGCAGACAGATACCACCTGCCTGAAAGACATCGGGCTGTACCCGGAAGAAATGCGTGTCGGGGACGACATACTGTGCCTGCACACGCTTTCGGACGTGGAAGATTTGCCCGGAAAGGTCGGGACGGACACACGGTTTGAGAAGCTGTCCACTGACCGGAGCGACTGCCGACTGTCATTCGCCGCCCCGGTGGGCGTGCTGTTGTCGTGCAACCACGTCTATAACCAGTTCATCTTCATAGACGACCACGCCGAAAACCTGAAGAACTTCGAGCAGACCGCCCGGAACATGCAATCGCTCTCCCGTTATTCCCGTGCCAACCAAGTGAACAAGGAATGGATAGACGAGTACCTGAACGAAGCGCACAGCAAGGGGCTTGTATCGGTGCGCTGCCACTGCAACGTCATGGCATGGAGTGACGACCGGGAAGAACTCAAACGCATACGCAACGATGTGGGAAGCCAGCTTGCGCTAATGGAGTGCAAGCCACGCCACAACACGGTCGATACGCCCACGCTCTTTTGGGCGGGCATACCCGGAAACGAAGCGGACTTCCCCGCAGAGGAAAGTTTCTACACGTTCTTGGGGCAGGCTCTCTGCCTGTTCGTGGAAGAAACGAACTACAAGAGTTCGCTTTCGCCGTTCGGCATCAAAATGGTGGACAGGGTGAGCGGTCGCCCGCTGCATATCGACATATCGGATTTGCCCATGAAGAAAGGCATCACGACCAACCGCAACAAGTTCATACTTGGGCCGAGCGGGTCGGGTAAGTCTTTCTTTACCAACCACATGGTGCGTCAGTATTACGAGCAGGGGGCGCACGTGCTGCTGGTAGATACGGGTAACAGTTACTTGGGGCTGTCCCAGCTTATCCACAACCGCACGCACGGCGAGGACGGGATTTATTTCACCTACACCAACGAGAACCCGATAGCGTTCAACCCGTTCTATGTCGAGGACGGGGTATTCGACATAGAGAAGAAAGAGAGCATCAAGACCCTTATACTCACCCTGTGGAAGCGGGATGATGAAGCCCCGAAGCGGTCGGAAGAAGTGGCGTTGTCAAACGCCGTGAGTGCCTATATCGAACTGACAGGCAAAGACCGTTCGGTAACGCCCTGCTTCAACACGTTCTACGAGTTTGTCCGGGATGATTACCGCCGACAGCTTGAACAGAAGAACGTCAGGGAAAAGGATTTTGACATAAACAATTTCCTGAACGTGCTTGAACCGTACTATCGTGGCGGTGAGTACGACTACCTGCTGAACTCCGACAAGGAACTGGATTTGTTGCACAAACGCTTCATTGTCTTTGAGTTGGACAACATCAAAGACCACAAGATTTTATTCCCGGTAACGACTATCATCATCATGGAAGCCTTTATAAACAAGATGCGCAAGTTAAAGGGAATAAGGAAGTTAATACTAATCGAGGAAGCGTGGAAAGCGATTGCATCGGCGAACATGGCGGACTATATCCGCTACCTCTACAAAACCGTCCGAAAATATTTCGGGGAAGCGATTGTAGTCACGCAAGAGATTGAGGATATTATTTCTTCCCCTATCGTGAAAGAGAGTATCATCAATAACTCGGACTGCAAAATCCTGTTAGACCAAAGAAAATATCTCAACAAGTTTGACAGCATACAGAACCTCTTGGGACTGACCGACAAGGAGCGTTCGCAGATATTGTCTATCAACATGGCGAACCACCCCGGACGGAAGTACAAGGAAGTTTTCTTCTCGCTGGGCGGCACGCAGTCGGCGGTGTACGCCACAGAAGTTTCATTGGAAGAATATTACACCTTCACGACAGAGGAAAGCGAGAAAATGGAACTGTTCGCACTTGCCGACAAGCTGGGCGGCAACCTTGAACTGGCTATCAAGAGGCTTGCAGAAAGCAAACGTAATCCCCAATCATCAACAACTTAAAAATCAGGAACATGAAAAGAACAATTCTCCTTATGGCGGTATGCCTTTGCTTCATCGGCAACGCATCCGCACAGTGGGTGGTGTCAGACCCCGGCAATTTGGCACAGGGCATCATCAACACCACCAAGCAGATAGTGCAGACTTCCACCACAGCCAAAAACACGCTGGACGGCTTCATGGAAGCGCAGAAGATTTTCCAGCAGGGAAAAGTCTATTACGATGCGCTCAAAGCGGTACACGATGTTGTCAAGGGCGGCATCAAGGTGAAGAAGTCCATTGAACTGGTGGCGGAAATATCCGAAATCTACGTGCGAAACTACCAGAACATGCTGGCTGACCCGAACTACACGCCGGATGAACTCACCGCCATTTCAGCCGGGTATGCCAAGCTGCTCTCCGAAAGTGCGGACGTGTTGCAGGACTTGAAGAATGTAGTGAACGTGACGGGTATGTCGCTGACGGATGCCGAAAGGCTGGCGGTAATCAACAACGCCTACAAAAGCCTGCTCAACTACCGCAACCTCGTGAACTACTACACCCGAAAGAACATATCCGTGTCCTACCTGCGGGCAAAGAAGAAGAACGACACAGACCGGGTGCTGGCTCTTTACGGCTCGGCGGATGAACGCTACTGGTAACATATAAATCGGTATGCCTATGTTATTAGCAGCGGTGGATTTTGACAACCTGCACCAAGTGTTGCGGGTGCTGTACGATGAAATGATGCCCTTGTGCAGCAACATGACGGGGGTAGCCAAAGGGATAGCCGGGCTGGGAGCTTTGTTCTATGTAGCCGCCAAAGTGTGGCAGTCGCTCGCACGTGCCGAACCCATAGACGTGTACCCGCTCCTGCGTCCCTTTGCGCTGGGGCTGTGCATCATGTTCTTTCCCACGTTCGTGCTGGGGACTATCAACACGGTGCTGTCGCCAGTGGTGAAAGGGTGCAACCAGCTTATGGAAACGCAGACTTTCGACATGAACGAGTACCGGGCGCAGAAAGACCGACTGGAATATGAAGCCCTGATGCGAAGCCCCGAAACGGCTTACCTCGCATCGGACGAGGAATTTGACCGACAACTGGAAGAACTGGGCTGGTCGCCCTCCGACATGGTGACCATGACGGGCATGTACATGGACAGGACGGCTTATAATATAAAGAAGTCCGTCCGGGACTGGTTCAGGGAGTTATTGGAAATGCTCTTTCAGGCGGCGGGGCTGATTATAGACACGCTGCGCACGTTCTTCCTAATCGTGTTAAGCATACTGGGTCCGCTGGCGTTTGCGATTTCCGTCTATGACGGTTTCCAAAGCACACTGACCCGGTGGATTTCACGCTATATCTCCATTTACCTGTGGCTGCCCGTGTCGGACTTGTTCAGCAGCGTGCTGGCACGCATACAAACCCTGATGCTCCAAAAAGACATCGAGCAGCTTTCAGACCCGGATTTCATCCCGGACGGGAGCAGCACCGTGTATATAATCTTTATGATTATCGGCATCGTGGGCTACTTCACCATTCCAACGGTGGCAAGCTGGATAGTGTCGGCTGGCGGTACGTCTGCCTATAACCGCAACGTGGCACGGGCTGGTTCAATCGCCGGGGCTGCGGTCGGTGCGGCAAGCGGGAAAGTAACCGGGAAACTACTCAAATAACCAACATCAATATTTAGTATATGGAATTTAAGTCATTAACGAACATCGAAACGAGTTTCCGGCAAATCCGGCTCTTTGCGCTGGTATTCATCTGCCTGTGCGCACTGGTGACGGGCTTTGCCGTGTGGAACTCGTACAGCTTCGCCGAGAAGCAGCGGCAGAAGATATACGTCCTTGACAACGGCAAAAGCCTGATGCTGGCACTCTCGCAGGACATGGCACAGAACAGACCCGTGGAAGCGAAGTCGCATGTGCGGCGTTTCCACGAACTTTTCTTCACCTTATCACCCGAAAAGGGGGCTATCGAAAGCAACATCAAACGCTCGTTGTTTCTCGCCGACAAGACCGCTTTCAACTATTACAAGGACTTGGCGGAAAAGGGCTACTACAACCGGGTGATTTCCGGAAACGTCACGCAGACGGTGGAGATTGACAGCGTGAAGTGCGACTTCGACCAGTACCCCTACAAGGTGAACACGTATGCCCGCCAGTTGATTGTCCGGGAAAGCAGCCTGACGGTGCGAAGCCTTGTCACCTCGTGCCGGTTGCTTAACGCCACACGGAGCGACAACAACCCGCACGGCTTCATCATCGAAGCGTTCACCATTACCGAGAACAAGGATTTGCAGACCATTAAAAGATAGCCTTATGGAGAGAAAACGAAACCACATCGAAAAGGTGCGGGACTGGGCGGACGACCGCCTGCGCCGGATGTGCGGACGGATTACGCCGGGCAAAAGGCTGGCGGTTATCCTCCTGATGTTCTTCTTTTTCGGCGGCTTGTCTATCTACATCACCGTTTCATCAATCTACAATATCGGGAAACGGGACGGGCAAAGGCTGCAAATAGAACACATCAGACAACTGCCGTTGCACGGCAATGACACAACCCAAAGTATCAACCCGTTAAACAGACCGCAATATGGAAGAAGTACAGAAGAATGAGAACGGCACGACCGCACAGCAGGCGGACGGGAAGCCGAAAAAGGAAAATAAGCCCAAACGGGAACTTACCCCGCAGCAGGTGCAGCAGCGCAGGAAAATGATAGTCTTCCCGCTGATGTTCCTTGCCTTTGCAGGGTGCATGTACCTGATATTCGCACCCTCCGGCAAAGAGGACGTGAATGTGGAAAGCGTGGGCGGCTTCAATGCCGACATACCCCTGCCCGCAGAGGACGGGATTATAGCCGACAAGCAAAAGGCTTACGAGCAGGCGGTGACAAGCCGCAAACAGCAGGACAAGATACAATCCTTGCAGGACTTCGGTTTCACGCTGGATGATGATACGGAAGAACCACAAGAGGAAATCAACCTGCTGCCGGAAGAAGATCCGAAGCCACAAAGGGGCGGCGGTGCTTCTTCAAGGGCGGCTTACCGGGACATCAACCGCCAGTTAAGCACGTTCTACGAAACGCCCCCTGTGGACGAGGAAAAAGAGGAATTGAAACGGCAGGTGGCGGAACTGACCGACCGACTGAAACAGCAGCAGAACGCCACGCCTACGGCTGACGACCAAATGGCACTCTTGGAAAAGTCCTACGAGCTGGCGGCAAAGTACATGAACGGGCAGGACGGACAAAGGGGGCAGATTGCCCAAATACCGACAGCCGGGCAGAACGGCGGCGGTATCGGCACTCCGGCTATTCCGGTGCAGGCTATCCGGGAAACGACCGTTTCGGGATTGCAGCAGCCCATGAGCGATGCCGACTTCATCCGGGCTTACAGCCAGCCACGAAACTACGGCTTCAACACGGCGGTAGGCACGGGGTACGCTATGGGAAAGAACACGGTAGCCGCCTGCATACACCAAGACCAAACGCTGGTGGACGGGCAGGCGGTGAAACTGCGGCTGCTCGAACCCATGCAGGCGGGAAATATCGTTGTGCCGAAGAATACCCTTGTGGCGGGGACGGCAAAGGTGCAGGGCGAACGGCTCGACATACTGGTGTCCTCGATTGAGTACGCTGGCAACATCATCCCGGTGGAACTCGCCGTGTTCGACACGGACGGGCAAAAGGGGCTTTCCGTCCCGTCCTCTATGGAGCAGGAAGCGTTCAACGAAGCTATGGCGAATATCGGAAGCGGGCTGGGTACAAGCATTTCCTTTGCCCAAAGTGCCGGGCAGCAGGTGGCTATGGACGTGACAAGGGGATTGCTGCAAGGAACGTCCGGCTACCTCGCCAAGAAGTTCCGAACCGTGAAAGTGAAGCTGAAAGCAGGCTATAAAGTCATGCTGTATGCCAAACAACAATAACCATTTTATCAACCGTTAAAATTTCAATTAGCAATGAAACAGATTTTTGGATTGTTCGCCCTCTTGCTGGGCGTGTGTGCGGCAAACGCACAAACCGCTGACACCGTGAAGTATGCGGCTGGCAACGACTTGTACCGGGGGATTACCCGGAAACTCCCGTACCGCCAAATGGTTACGCCCTACGGCGTGGAAGTGACCTTTGCCAAGACGGTGCATATCATCTTCCCCGCCGCCGTCCGCTATGTCGATTTGGGAAGCAACCACATCATAGCGGGCAAGGCGGACGGTGCGGAGAACGTAATCAGGGTGAAAGCCACGACAGAGGGCTTTCCGGGAGAAACGAACTTCTCCGTTATCTGCGAGGACGGCAGTTTCTTTTCGTTCAACGCCAAGTACGCCCGTGAACCGGAAATGCTCAACATCGAAATGAAGGACTTCTTGGAGAATGAAGATACGTCCGACTTCTCGCATACCCGGATGAACATCCATTTCCGGGAACTGGGGAATGAAAGCCCGCTGCTGGTGAAGCTGATAATGCAGAGCATCTACAAGAACAATGACCGGAAAGTGCGCCACTTGGGTAGCAAGCGTTTCGGCATACAGTTCTTAATCAAGGGGATTTACACCTATAACGGGATGCTCTACGTGCACACGCAGACAAAGAACAGTTCCAACGTGCCTTTCGACACGGACTTCATCAGGTTTAAGATAACCGATAAGAAAGTGCCCAAACGCACGGCTATTCAGGAAACGGTACTGGATGCGGTACGCAGCTACAACGAGGTGATAGAGATTGCCGGGAAATCGACCGTGCGCACGGTGTACGCCCTGCCGAAGTTCACCATTCCTGACGACAAGCTGCTGGTCGTGGAACTCTACGAGAAGAACGGCGGGCGGCATCAGACCATACGGGTGGAAAACGCCGACATCGTGAACGCAGAAGTGATTGACGAACTCAAAATCAAATAGGGAATGAAAAGACACATCTTTATAATGATGCTCTTTGCGCTGTGCCTGACCTCGTTTCAGGCACACGCACAAAGATACCTGCCGGGCATGAAAGGCTTGCAGGTCACGGCGGGCATGACTGACGGGGTGCATTGGAACGCTGGCAGTGATTTCGCCTACCACATCGGGGCGGCGTACAGCGTTTACACCAAGAACGCCAACCGCTGGGTGATTGGCGGCGAATACCTGCACAAGAAGTATGACTACAAGGATATGCAGATACCCGTAGAACAGTTCACCGCAGAGGGCGGCTATTACCTGAAATTCCTATCGGACAGACGAAAGACCTTTTTCCTTTCATTGGGCTTGTCGGCTCTCGCCGGGTACGAAACAAGCAACCGAAGCGAAAAGCTGCTGCCGGACGGCTCTACCTTGCTGGATAAGGACTGCTTCATTTACGGCGGTGCGCTGACGCTGGAACTGGAAACCTACCTGACCGACCGGGTGGCTCTGCTGTTGAACGCAAGGGAACGGGCGTTGTTCGGCTCGGACATAGGCAAGTTCCACACGCAGGTATCTTTGGGACTGAAATTCATTATCAACTGACCGCTATATAATAATGTATATGAAGAATGTAATGTATAAAATCATCATGGGCTGTTACATCGTGGCCGCCCTCGTGCTTGTCACCGCCTGTAATGACAACTTGGATATTCAGCAGGCGTACCCGTTCAGCATCGAAACACTGCCAGTACCCAAAAGGCTGAAAGTCGGGGAAACCGCCGAAATACGCTGCCGACTGGTGCGTGGCGGCTATTACCAGCCGACTACCTATCAGATACGGTATTTCCAGCCGGACGGCAAAGGAAAGCTGGAAATGGATAACGGCACGGTGTTCCTGCCCAACGACCTTTACCCGCTGGAGAAAGAAACGTTCAGGCTCTACTACACCTCGGCATCGACCGACCAGCAGACGATTGACATTTATATCATCGACAGCTTCGGGCAGATGCAGCAACTTACACTATCATTCAATAATGACAACAGCGAAGAAGGAACGGAAACAATAACCCCCTAATAACAAAACGACATGGTAAAAATAGAATTGGATATAGAAGGCATCTCGTGGTACATAGAAACCACGTTGGAAACAGATACAGTTCCGGCAGTAGGTGACATCATCATTGTGGACAAGGACTGTATTTCCGAACGTGACAGTGCTGAATTATGGAAAACGCCGTCCAATCAGGTTTTCAAATGGGCGGACGAAGAAGATGATGCGCCCGTAATGGTATGGTTCGATTGCGAAACGGAAATGCTTGTCACTAAGCGGACATGGAAATATGACATCGAGGAAGAAGAAACCGTGTGCATACTTGGTGTAAAATTTATTCACTATGAGGATTTATAGTTGCGACATCCGTTTTTATCATCCTCTTGGGAAACCGGGTATGGAATGATACGCAAAGCGTAAATATCGGGCAGACAGCCCGCCGGGAAGCATCGGCGGGCTGTTTCCATGATAGGGAAAACGAAAGGCTTCTTTGTTACTTTCTTCACCCGCTGGCAGGCTCACGGAAGAAAGTAACGGCGGCAAGCAGCCGCCGTCCTCTATCAACTGGTTTTAAGGCTCTTTATGGACGTGTATTTCTCTAACCACACCTTTACCTGCTCCATGTTATATTCGCCCGTGATGATTGCCGTATGGTCGTCTATGGCTACAAACCGGACACTTTCATAGCTGTTTACCCAGCCTTGCAGGGAACAGACGCCCCACGTGTCCACATCTTCAAAAACACTGCGGTCTATCCGGCTGATTGGCTCGCCGAAAACTACCGTCATTATCTGAAAGTCCGGTTTGTCCTCCAACAGTTGCAAATGGTGCAGCGTGCCGAACTCGTCTATTTTGCGCCCCCACGCCCACACATCATTATACAAATCATCGCCCCACTGGTGCGGGTGGTCGAAACGGACTTTTACCTCTATGGTGTGTTCGTTTTCTTCTGTGTCCTCGATAACGCCCGTTACCATTAAGCCCGTAAAAATGCACTCGCAACGCCTGCCGATAAGCTCCTTGTTTACTTCTGTCGTTTTCATGTCCCTGAAATTTACTTGTTTATTACTCCGTTCTTCTTCGCTACCCATTCGTCACGCCTGCGGCGGCACTCGTCCAGCGTTTTGGCTACCGTGCTGAAAAGTTCGCCGTCCGTGTGGCGGTAGTCATATTGATAATAAATCTGTCCCCTGAAAGCCCCTAAACGGCATTTCACGAACTTTTCTTCTCCCGGTGTTTGGGTGATGCTTACCCCGTTTTTGTTAAGTGACTGCATGATGTCTTATTTTTTTATGGTTATAAACTTGGTTGTTTTAAGCGGGCAGGGCTTTGACACCCCGCCCGGATTGGTTGTTATGCCGCCCGGAACACAAAGCCGTCATCAAACCAGTAATCGCACATGAACAGGTCACGGGCAAACTGTTTGTAATCGAAATAGGTCTTTGCGAACTCCGGCAGGTCGTAACATTCCTCTACAATTTCATAGGCGAAATCTTCTTCATCGTCATATTCCCCTTGATATTCATCCCGGAAATTCCGTACAAGGTCGTCCGCATCTTCCTCGCCCAAATCATGGCTTTTATAGTTGCACCACACGAAAAAGGCTTCCTGCTCGGTGTCGCTCAAATCCTCCACCGCATCACGCAGGGCGAAGAAGTTTTCAGAAATCCAGCTTTCGTCGATTAAGCCCTCCGGCACGTTCTCCCAGTCCTGAAACATGTATTCCGCATCTTCCTCGTCCTTGTGAAGTTCCCGGCAGGCTTCATAAAATTCTTCCTTGTCCGAATAGTCCGAAAGGTCGAGCCATGCGCCGGACAATGAACCGTTGTTGTACTTGGCATAAGTGCCTACATAAACTTTTGCTTCCGATAATACCTTTGCTTCCATATTGCTGTAATTTTTAAGTTTTTAATTTTATGCGGATTTGAGAGGTGAGGGAGTTGAAGTTTCACTGAACTTTTTTCCTGTTTCCCGTAAATCCGACTTTTTTTTTATGCGTCTTCCGGTCGGGTCGGTCGTTTTCGTTTCACATAGGCGTAAAAGGGTAGTGTTTAGAGTTTGCAAGGTTTTGGGCAAAAAATACCTCGCAAGGCAGGGAAGATTTTTTCGCCAAACCGGAACGGCTCGACCTTGCAAAATCGTGAAGAACACGTAACTACCTTTGCCTATTGAAATGATTAAAACGACTGTCCCGGCTGGGGGACTGCGTAAGAGGAAGATTTACAGATAGGGAAACCGGGGAAAAGTGCCTGTTCTCTTTCATCTTTTAGGGAACACTCCATGCGGGCGGGAAAGGCAAGGGTGTTGTGAGCTTGCTTGCAATACGCTTGTGCGGGTTTCCAACGGCTCTTTTCACGGAATACAGTCAGCCATGCCACGCACGGCTGGCGTTTCGGGGAATGTGCCAGTTGGAAAAGGATATAAAAAATGCGGGTAGTCGGTGGACTGCCCGCAAGGTGGAAGAATGTACTTCATTGGGATATAGTTTGTTAGTCGGAATTTCGTTACCGAAATCGTTACCTATTCGTTTTTGTCACGGTTATAGGTAACGAAACCTACCGGACGGCGTTCTTTCTGTTGTTTCGACTGGCTCAAAAGCTGGGTAAGGGCTTGGTACAGTTCGTTGAACTGCGCATCGGTGCTTACCTCCAGTTCCTCGATGCGTCTTGACAGTTCCTCGTAACCGATTGCCATTTGGCGCATGAGGACGAAAGCCCGCATGATTGAAATGTTTACTTCTATGGCTACTTTGGAGCGGAGAACCGAAGAAAGCATGGCTACGCCCTGCTCGGTGAAAGCCATAGGCATAGCAACGCCGAAGTTGTAAGCAGGGGGTATCACATTTTGTGATACCCCTATGGATAACAGCAAGTTAGCTTCCTCTTGGGTGAGAACAAACATAAAATCACTTGGAAAACGCTCGATATTGCGCTTGACCGCCTGCTTCAAGGCTCGTGTTTCCACTTGGTAGAGTTCTGCCAAATGATAATCGAGCATCACCCGGCAACCTCTGACCTCAAAAATCTTGTTTTGGATAATCTGCAAATCCATAATAGTATATTTTAGGAGATTTAGCAATGTTGGAATAATAGTAAGGACTGGTCACAATTTGTGACCAGTTCCCAATAATCAAGATTACATGGCGACTTCCTTGTAAATTTTCTCGATGCCGACAAACTTCTTGTCAAGCCCCTGCATATCGCTGCCTATCTTGCTGTTGGTGATGCGGGCGTAGATTTGTGTCGTTTCTATGTTTGTGTGTCCCAGCATCTTGGACACCGTTTCAATGGGTACGCCCTTTGACAGCGTGGTGGTCGTGGCGAACGTGTGCCGGGCAAGGTGGAATGTCAGGTTCTTTTTAATACCGCATATATCGGCAATCTCTTTCAGGTAGGCGTTTAGCTTCTGATTGCTGATTACGGGAAGTATCTTCCCGTCCGGTAACTTGCCCTTGTACTTCTTCAAAATCATCTTGGGAATATCCAGCAGGGGAACATTCACGTCCGTATTCGTCTTTTGCCGCTTGGTGATTATCCAAAGGTTGCCGTCAAAGGACTTTTGGATATTCTCCTGCCGCAAGTTGGCGACATCGCTGTATGCCAAACCGCAGAAACAGGAAAAGACGAACAAATCCCTGACGTGTTCCAGCCGTTCGGAAACCATTTTCTTTTTAAGGATGATTTTTATCTCGTCCTCTGTCAGATAACCCCTGTCCACTTTTTCCAGCCGGATTTTGTAGCTGGCGAACGGGTCGCCCACCAGTATGCCGTTGTTACGGGCAATGATGATGATACGCTTGAAGAACTGCATGAACTTGGCGGTGGTGTTGTAGCCGCACTTGCAGGCGGTACGCAAATACAACTCAAAATCGGTAATGAACATCGGGCTTATCTCCTTTATGGATATGTCCGATACGTTGTACTTGCTTTGGATAAATTCAGCGAGGTGGCGGCGGGTCACTTCATACTTGCGGTAGGTCGCTATCGTCTTGGATATGCCCACAAGCTGCTTCACATCGTCATTGTGCTTTTGGAACAATGAAAGGATTGTTTCGTGGCTCTCGCTATGACCTAAAAACTCGTTTTTCACTTTCTCGGCGGTCACGTAGTTGTCACGCCGCTGCATTTCGTGGTAAATGGTATTCAGGGAAGAACGTATGTCGTCCAAAAGGGCGTTTATCCTCCCGGCATCCCTGCCTTTGGCTTTGCCCGCAGCAATGCTCCAGTTGTCGGGCTGGATGCTCTGTTTCGTACTGAACTGGCAAAGTTTGCCGTCTATGGTGATGCGTGCCATAATCATAACCTCGCCGTTTTTCTTTTCAGAACCTTTCTTCAAATAAAAAAGAACCTTGAATGTCGATTTCATAACTCAAAATTTTTAGTTGCAAAATTAGTTTTTACCTCTCGTTTTCGAGTTATGCAGACTATGGACTAATATAGTCATTATCAGGTCATTTATGGACAATTCGTTACCGTTTTTGTCCGGCAGGGAATAGGTAACGATTTAGTAACGAAACTTTGTCTTTTACCGTACTTTTGAAGTCTTGGAAGCAGGACTTTCGGGCAATAAAAAAAGCCACAAATCATTGATTTGTAGCTTTTTGTCCGTTTGCTGACCATTTCTGTCCAGCACGTTCAGCGGAGAGAGAGGGATTCGAACCCCCGGTGCCTCTCAGCACGACGGTTTTCAAGACCGTTGTAATCGACCACTCTACCATCTCTCCTTTGTCGGATCGACAAGCTTTGTGTCTCAAAAGCGAGTGCAAAGGTAAGGGGTTTTTATGTAATCTCCAAATTTTTTGGCGACTTTTTTCAAAAAAAGTGTGTTTTTCTTGTTTTCATGGTGATTTCATACGCTTTTGGATGGCTTAAAAGCATGCGTTGATGCCGGACATGGCGACACGACGAGAAACGAGAAAAAGTTTTTGTTAAAAACTCGTCACTCGTCACATCAGGACTTAACACACTGACAATCAAAACGTTACAGTGTGACGAGTTTCATTTTCAACTCGTCACACTACTTATCACAACCAGCCGAAACGTGAAGATTTTCGGGCAAAAAAGGGCAGAAATGGCGGGATGTGATGAGTTGAGAAATCAACTCGTCACGCCTTATAAAGCTGACATTCAACGAGTTAAACCGCATTGTGACGAGTGACGAGTTTTTAACAAAACTTTTTTAGTATTAGAGTCAACCAATATCAGTAAAAGGATTACCAGAAGTCAACTTCCGGCAGGAATAAGCAAAAAACATATCTACCGAAATCAGGAAAAGGCGTCAACGGCAATGAATTTATATGCTTTACATACAGAAAAACATGAAAAAGGCAATATGAACGGATATGCACTGTAAACAAAAAACAACAACCGAGAAATATTAAAAAGACACCTGCGTGCTGCCGAAAGAGCATCTTTCAACATACAAAAGGATACATTTCATACGGCAAAAGGGCACCTTTCAGAAGGCAAAAGGATGTCTTTTAAGATATAAAAGGGCACATATCATGCTGCGAAAAGACATATTTTAAAACGTAAAACAGACATGATTAAAGCCTGAAGTTTGGCAACTCTTATGCTGCGACACGGCGAAAATCAATGCGCCATACATGCGCACGATATAAAGATGTGATGATTTTATTTGGCATTTCAGCAGGGTTGCACTACCTTTGCAGCATGATTTACCCAAAGACGTTTGAAACTAAGATAGGATTCGATGAAATCCGCACGCTTCTGCGCGAGCGCTGCCTCAGTACACTCGGTAAGGAGAGAATAGACAACATGACATTCTCGAGCGACGCAGAAGTGATAAACGAATGGCTGCAACAGGTGAAAGAGTTCAGACGGCTGCAAGAAGAAGCCGACGACTTTCCGATGCAATATTTCTTCGACGTGCGCGAGTCGGTGGCACGCCTGCGACTTGAAGGCACTCATCTCGACGAAGGCGAACTGTTTGACCTCAGGCGCTCGCTCGAGACGATATGCAACATCGTCAACTATCTTAACCGCACGGACGGCAACGACGACGAGGAAGAAAGGACATACCCCTACCCCGCGCTTCACCGCCTGACGGCAGACATTATAACATTTCCGCAACTGATACAGCGCATCGACCAGATACTCGACAAGTTCGGAAAGGTGAAAGACAGCGCATCGGTCGAGCTGCAGAACATAAGGCGCGAGCTGTCGCGCACCGAAGGCAGCATATCGCGCACGCTATACAGCATACTGCGCTCGGCACAGAGCGAAGGTCTGGTTGACAAGGACGTTACGCCTGCCATACGCGACGGCCGACTGGTGATACCCGTAACGCAGGGACTGAAGCGCAAGATTAAAGGTATAGTACACGACGAGTCGGCATCGGGCAAGACCGTGTTTATTGAGCCTACCGAGGTGGTTGAAGCCAACAACAAGGTGAGAGAGCTTGAAGCCGAGGAGCGCCGCGAGATAATACGCATACTGACCGATTTCTCAAAACTTGTACGTCCACACGTAAAGCCCATATTGGAGTCGTACAGGTTTCTGGCAACGATAGACATGATACGCGCCAAGGCCGAACTGGCACGGCTGATAAAAGGCATTGAGCCGGAAGTCGGGAAGAAGCCCCACATAGACTGGATTCAGGCACGCCACCCGCTGCTGCAGCTGTCGTTAGAAAAGCAGGACAAGAAGGTTGTGCCGCTCGACATAATGCTGACCAAAGACAAGCGCATACTGATAATATCGGGTCCTAACGCCGGCGGAAAGTCGGTTTGTCTGAAGACGGCCGGACTGCTGCAATACATGCTTCAGTGCGGACTGTCAATCCCCGTAGGCGACCGCTCGCACACAGGAATATTCAAGAACATACTTATCGACATAGGCGACGAGCAGAGCATAGAGAACGACCTGAGTACATACTCGAGCCACCTCATGAACATGAAGTACATGATGAAGTTTGCCAACAACAGCACGCTGCTGCTCATCGACGAATTTGGTACGGGCACGGAGCCGCAGATTGGCGGTGCAATAGCCGAAGCCGTGCTGAAGCAGTTCTGCAACAAACAGGCCTACGGCATAATAACCACCCACTATCAGAACCTGAAGCACTTTGCCGAAGACCACGAAGGAGTGGTAAACGGAGCCATGCTATACGACCGCCAGCAGATGAAGGCGCTTTTCCAACTCTCGATAGGCAACCCCGGAAGCTCGTTTGCAATAGAGATAGCGCGCAAGATTGGACTGCCCGAAGAGGTGATAAAAGACGCGAG
The DNA here is from genome assembly GCF_001275135.1 of Xylanibacter rarus. GTDB lineage: Bacteria > Bacteroidota > Bacteroidia > Bacteroidales > Bacteroidaceae > Prevotella > Prevotella rara. The sequence goes on from NZ_LFQU01000018.1 coordinate 65,626, forward strand.
CGACATTGTTGGAAGCGACTATATACAGAGCGACAAGTATCTGCAGGACATTGTGCGCGACAAACGCTACTGGGAAAACAAGCGACAGAACATTCATCAGCGCGAAAAGACAATGGAGCAGACCATTGCTAAATATGAAAGCGAGGTGAAGGAACTGGAGCAGAGCCGAAAGGACGTGATACGCAAGGCGAAGGAACAGGCCGAAGAACTGCTGCGCGAGAGCAACAAGAAGATAGAGAACGCCATAAGGGAAATACGCGAAAGTCAGGCCGAAAAGGCGGAGACTAAGCGCATAAGGGAAGAGCTAAATGCGTTTAAGCAGGAAATCAACGAGGTTGACACTACTGCCAACGACGAGATGATAGCCCGAAAGATAAAACAGATACAGGAGCGCAAGGAGAGAAAGGAGAAGCGCAAGAAGGAGAAGGCCGAGAAGAACAAAGACGCGGCTGCCGCACTGAAAGAGGCCACGCTGAAGAAGAAAGAGAAAGACGCACCGCTGGAAGCCGGCGAGACAGTGCGCATAAAGGGCCTTACATCTGTGGGACGGATAGAAAGCACCGACGGCAAGATGGCCACAGTGATATTCGGCGACATGCGCACCAAGATGCGCGCCGACCGCCTGGAGCGTGCCGAAATGCCCAAAAAGGAGGAGCCGAAGACCTACGCTTCAGTGGGACGACAAACGCGCGAGACGATAGACAACCGCAAGCTGAACTTCAAGCAGGACATAGACGTGCGCGGAATGAGGGGCGACGAAGCCATAAACGCCGTTACATATTTTATCGACGATGCCATACTTGTGGGCATGAGCCGCGTGCGCATTCTGCACGGCACAGGCTCGGGCATACTGCGCCAGCTTATCCGTCAGTATCTGTCAACAGTGCCAAATGTTGTTTCTTACCGCGATGAACACGTGCAGTTTGGCGGTGCCGGAATAACGGTGGTTGACCTTGAGTAAACAGACCGAAAATAATCTTCACAATATAAAAATGACTGCTGAGCAAATTATAACATTGCTCCGCAGTCATTTTTGTTTATTATCGCTTACCGAAAATATAAAAACAGAGATAAACAATATCACAATTCCGGCACGGATACTCAACTACAAAGAAGCATAACCACAATGGGCCAACAAGCCGCATCGTGGGTTATTATGGCGTTATACCTATGCCTTCAGCCGCTTTATAGGTTTGCGACAAACGCAGGGAAACCGGGTTTGCTGTCGACCTCGCTGTAAGAGAAGCCTTCAAAATCGAACGACTTCAGCTTGTCGGCATTGTCAATACGGTTTTGAAGCAGATAGCGCGTCATGGCTCCGCGGCACATCTTGGCATAAATGACAATAGTCTTCAGCCGTCCGCCCTTGCTGACATAGAACTCCGGGCGAACAACATCAACCTCGCGCGCCACCTTGCGCCAGTTGAACAGTCGCCTCATCTCGCTGCTCGCAAGGTCGACAAGCAGTCCGCCGGAAGCCTTAACCGAATCGATAAGCACATCGGTGAGCAGCGGTTTCCAATAGTCGAACATACTCACACCATTATCCGGCAGCACCACGTTGCCTTCAAGTCTGTAAGGCTTTATCATGTCGGCGGGGCGCAAAAGGCCATACAAGAACGAAGTTATCCACAGATGCTCCTGTGCATAAGTCTGAACTTCTGGCGTAAAGCCCGGCGCATCAAGATATTTATAAACCACGCCCGTATATGCCAAAACAGCCTGAAGCCTCGGTCCTTCGCCCGCAAAGTGCATATACCTCAGTCGGTTCTGCCGCGCAATGTCTGCGTTGCAGTGAAGCATATCAGCCAGTTCGGCCTCATCATATCCCGCCATCTGCAATGCGTTGTGCATAGCCTCGCCGGCAAAACGCGGCTCGGTCATAATGCCATAATTGCCGTCATCACTTCCGCGCATATCCTTCGCGCATCCAATAAGAATCTGCATATCTGATATTTTATTTAATTCGACATAAAATAATTTATCCGGCGAGAGTCAGACGATAAGCACCGTCCACCGCACACTCACGCCACAAGTGCCCAATAAAGCCATTATTCTGTCAGTGACTCATATTCGCGCTGCATCTTTTTAGGCATCTTCTTCACCACCTCTTCAACCGAATGAAGTATAAGTTCGCAGATAAGACTGTCGGGCACATCGCTATCGAGAGCCACCGTTATCCAATATTTTCTGTCAGAGTGGCGACCGAAGAATATGCCGTCATATCGCTCCATGAGTTCAGCCGACCGCTCCGTGCTGCACTTCATGTTGGCGATAAAGCAGCCGTCTTTGGGCTCCAGACCGCAATATGTGAACATCTTGCCCATAATTTTATACACAAGCACGTCGCTGCCGAAAGGGAAACATTCTTCAACACCCTTCACTGTAAGGCAAAAATCGCGAAACTGTTCTATGTTCATATCTTCAGAGATAATGTTTATGGCGATGCAAATATAACGATTTTGCCGGTTTAATCCAAACCTGGCATGGCGCAATAACAACTATCAAGAAAACAAAAGCCGCAACCTTATTGGCTGCGGCTCTATATTATTGCACGGGAAGAGAGGCTCGAACTCCCGACACTCGGTTTTGGAGACCGATGCTCTACCAACTGAGCTATCCCCGTGTTTGCGGCTGCAAAGGTAATGTCTGTTTTTTAATTCTGCAAATCTTTGATAAATTTATTTCATTCAAAAGCGCATAATTTATGCCATTTTGTGCTGCAGACGCCTGCAAAGCGGCATTTTTCAGCCACAGACATACAATATTAATGCTTTTCAGCTTACCAGCATTCAAGGTCCTGCTCGATGTCCTTCATGCTTTCCTTACGGAAGACAGGACTCTTTATGCCCCTTCTCTTCTGATCAAGATAGTCGTCGAGCAGCCTGAAAGCATATTTGCCCAAAAGCAATATTGCCACGAGATTGCAGAGAGCCATCAGGGCCATAGTTACGTCGGCAAGGCTCCACACAAGATTAAGACTTGCCAAAGAGCCGAACATGACCATGCCGACAACCAGAAGACGATAGACAAACACGGGCCACTGGCGCAACGTGAAGAAACGTATGTTGGCCTCGCCGTAATAATAGTTGCCGAGAATGCTGCTGTAGGCGAAGAACAAAGTGGCTATGGCAACATAGACAGTGCCTATGCCGCCCACCTCGTTGGTGAGCGCAGCCTGAGTAAGCTGTATGCCGTCGAGACTGCTGTCTACGCTGTCTTTGCTGAACAGAATGATGAAAGCCGTGCACGAACAGATAAGCAATGTGTCGGTGAACACGCCCAACGCCTGTATGAAGCCCTGCTTGGCGGGATGGGTTACGTGGGCTGTGGCGGCAGCATTGGGAGCCGAGCCCATGCCCGCCTCGTTGCTGAACAGTCCGCGCTTTATGCCCTGCATAAGTGCCGCGCCCATTCCGCCGCCCAAAGCCTGATGCCAGCCGAAGGCATTGCCAACAATGAGAGATACGACATCGGGTATGCGGCCAATGTTGGTCAGCACGACAAACAGTGCCAGCAGTATGTAGCCAACGGCCATTATGGGCACTATGACGCTGCTGAACGCCGCTATGCGGTGGATGCCTCCGAAGATGATAAACAGCGTAAGCACCGATATTACTGCGCCCGACAGCACAGAGTCAACGGCAAACGCGCTCTGCAGAGCAGCGCTCATGGTGTTGCTCTGCACCGAATTGAACGCAAAGCCGAACGTTATTGTGATAAGCACCGCAAAAAGGATGCCCATCCAGCGCTTTTTAAGTCCTTTCTCCATATAGTAAGCCGGTCCGCCTATATACGAGTGCTTGCCCTTTATCTTGAACAACTGCGCCAATGACGACTCGACAAATGCGCTGCTCGAACCAAGCAAAGCTATAATCCACATCCAGAACACTGCGCCCGGACCGCCCACAGTGATGGCCGTTGCCACTCCGGCAAGGTTGCCCGTGCCGACGCGGCTTGCCAGCGACACGGTGAAAGCCTGAAAAGAAGATATGTGCTTCTCGTGTCCGTTTATCTTTGCCGTAGAGTCGCCCAGCAGGCGTATCATCTCTCCTATCATGCGAAACTGCACAAACTTAGTCTTGATGCTGAACCATACGGCACAGCCCAGCAGCATTACTACAAGTATGTAAGTCCAGAGAATGTCGTTGGTCTCGTTGATTATCTGTGTGAATAGTTCCATGACGCTTATTGGTTTTGCTTAAGTTTAAAATAAAATATATGCTCTCTGAAAACAGTCTCCACCAAGTCGAAACGTATAAAGTCGGCCAAAAGGCTGATTACCTGACGGCGGGGAATATGCGACAGTCTTACACACCGGTTTAGCGTAAGCTCGCCATACTTCTCCAAAAGGCGCAAGATGCACTGCTCCCGTTCGTTACATCTTATCATCACATCCTTATGGTCATGCCGCCAAATATCGAGATGCACCGGACTGGCAAGTATCGTTTCGTCCTTAATGCGAATGTATGCCTTAGGTTTCTTGTCCTCGTCAACGGCGTATACGGGCTTATGCTGACTCTCGGCCACACTGACTTCAAGCACATCCTTGCCGTCGACCTTATATATCTGACTGTCGAGAGTAACCGACGGCCTGCAGTATCGCGTTGCGGCAACTTCTATCATGTATATCTCCTCGGCCGAACGTATGCCGGCGATCTTGCCGTTGTCCTTAACGCCCACAAGCAGCCGCCCTCCCTCGGTGTTTGAAAAGGCAGAAAGACTGCGTGCTATCTTGCATGCGTCTGTTATGGCAAACTTAAAGTCCTGATGCACATGCTCGCCTTCGGTAACAAGCTGCAAGATATGGTTTCTGTTCATTTTCATATTCCAGATGCAAAGATACTGAAAAATAAGCATACTTCACAAACATACGGCATGGTAAATTATGGCCATCGGCCCCGCAGCAATATATTGACAGACATGAAATAAAGCCGGACGGCAAAGGGCGCAACGGCTGTCGGCATACTGAAAGCGGATTACGCAAAATGCTTTCTTTCTGATTTCAGATGACGTTCCACAGCCGCGATATTCTGAAATAAAAATCATCCGGCCGTGAAAACGCCCAAAAATCGTGTGCAAACGTAAGCAGCTATATCACAAAACGTTACGCACGCCGCACAGATTTTGTGCAGTTATTTCAGCGTAAAAACAAGCAGAAACCACTGTTTTTGACAGCAAAACTGCCTTATTTTCAGCCACAATATACCTGAAACGACCATGCAAAAGCATTGCTTTTACAGCATGAAAGCACAACTTTTGCTTCATAACGTAAACATTCTTTATCTGTAAAGGGGATTTTAGTGATTCTGATTTTCTATTTTATCCAAAAACAATGACACAGACCAACTATCATAAAGAAACAAAATCTGCGTCATGGCTTTACAAACAACATGCGGAAGCGGCAGCCTATATTTGCTTGACAAAATAATATGAAGTTGGGTATCTTTTATGATAACCACAACTTAATAGTTGTTTAGTTGGATTTACATTGATTATGTTAAAGTTTTCATTGTGTACTTCGATGAATACTGATAGTTTGAATTAATTTCAAGTGAAATAGATAAAATACTGAATGAATCATATAAATTACGAGGCAAATAACATTATTTCACATTTTCTAATATTGTATTTGGAAAAAAAATTGCATATTTGTAAAAAAATATGACCTACGCAATTTTTTAAAATATTAAAACCTACAACAATAACCCTGATATCTACTTTTAAATGTACAGCTAAATGTGCAAATTGTTGCTTTGGTTGTAATCCAAGCTTAAATAAGGCTATGACCTATGAAGAGATGAAAAAATACGTAGATTTATGCATGAAACAATATCATGATAGTTTAAAGGTTTTGGTAATAACAGGAGGTGAATGCATGATTTATAGAAAAAATGTAGAGAAAATAATTTTTTATGCTACTAAGATAGGATTATCCACGAGAATTGTAACAAATGCATTTTGGGCCACTTCATATAAAATTGCTATGGATATAGTAAAAAGATTAGTTGATTGTGGGTTAAAAGAAATTAATTTTAGTACAGGTGATGAACACCAAAAAAGTGTTCCTTTAAGAAATGTGAGGAATGCGTCTGTTGCATCTGCAAGATTAGGGCTTGTTCCAATTATCAATATTGAAACACATGATAACTCATCAGAGCACACTCTTAAAAGACTGGTGAAAGATAAAGTTTTTATTGGATTTGTATCAAAAAGCTTAATTAAAATAGAAAAAGGCGTGTGGATTTCTTTCAAAGGAAATAAAGAAAATCTGACTTATGAGAGTTGTTTTATGCCACATCGATTTGACAGATGTTTAAATTTATTTCAACTTATACCCATTAATCCATATGGTGAGGTCCTTGCGTGTTGTGGTTTAACAAGTGAACAAAATCCATATTTGAGACTAGGAAATATAAATAAACAACCAATAAAAGAGATATATGAAACTTCGTTCAAAGATGTTTTGAAAATTTGGTTATATATAGAAGGACCTGCCAAAATTCTTAAATACATAAAACAAAGAAAAAATGAAAAGTTTTCATTTTGTGCAAGTCACATATGTGATATCTGTAGAACTTTATTTATGGATAATGAAAATATAACTTTTCTAAAAAAAGATTACGAAAATTACATAAGTAATCTCATATTAAAATATTCAATATTAAATCAGTGATATTTATGAAAGAACGTTTTATCAAATTATTTTCAGGTTTTCTTTCGGGTACGATTCTTTTGGAATCATGTACAAATGGGTATTATATGGATTTCCCTGCTGACGAAATAAATCGTCAAATTGCAGGAAAAATAGATAGCAATAATTCAATAGCAATACCTGTTCAGATTAAAATATCAGAAAATGATACTGAATACATTTTCTTTCTACAGAGATTGGCAACAGATATTGTCAATCATCCGGAAATCGCAGAGGAATTCATAAATAATCCTAATCAATATATTGAAGAAAAAGGATTTAATAGTAAACATATTGTTGTTGATTCAAAATTGACTAAGATAATTCTTGCATTAGCAGATAAAAATATTTGTTCTGCAATAGAACAAGGAAATATAGGCGAATATTTATCTCTGTTAAAAGAACGCGGATTAATGGAAAAGATATCAATAAACGATATTGACTCCATCTCAAAGTCACAAATTGAAATTCAAAAAATATTAACTCGTAATTCAGCAATAACAAATCTTGAAACACAAGCCAGTGCGGTCGCTTTTGCCGTAGCAGTAATAGTAGGTGCCGTAGCAGTAGTTTGGGCTGTTGTTGTAGAACATTTTGGAGTAGCTAATGCTGTTGGAGCTGTAACGGCTTTAGCCTGGAAAGTCGCAGCGACAACAAGCGGAAATAAGAGGAGAAAAAATGGAGCACTTGTGGAAAATCTTATGACCTCTAATACAATAGAGGTATGGAATATCAAATCACAAAATAAAGAAATGGCTTATATTGTAGCAGATGAATTTACAAATGAAACAGTAAATTCACTTATGCAATATATTAAAAAGAATTTTCCTGAGGAATACTCAAAATATAATGAAGATGTTTTACGTAATGCTATTTTGATAAATTTGCAAAATGCCAATTTTGAAGAATAATACAGCTTTGCTGACAATCTTGTTGGTTGTTGTGCAAATTGGACTTTGTGTTGTGGTCATAATGACGCGGCAATACGTGCCTACGCACTGGAACATACACGGAGTTGCAGATGAATATGGAAGCCCTTTTTACACTTTGATACTACCGCTTATAAGTGTTTTAATTTATTTTTTTATGACATTTTTCGAGAAGCATCCACATTATTGCAACTGGCCACAGAAATTTAAAGATAGGCAAAAAGGCTACAGTTTGATAGCAAAACTGGTAGCGTGGTTGAAATTGTTGATCATGATGTTTCTTGCTTTTGTGACTTATGAAGTTTATTGCGGTGGCAGTTTTAACTATTTAATTGCCCTTTTAATTCTGATTACCTCATTTATTGTCATCATTGTATATGCCATCAAGTTGCGTCGGGTATGATGCCAATGCATGGGACGTGGTTATAGGCGTTCTTGAGTAACTTATAACCAAGTGTGAAGACATCAATGTCAGCATGAGGCTTATCGGTTCAGTGGATATGGGCTTGTCGGAGAAGCATTTGTTCCCGTTCGTGCAGGAAGTGGTGGCAGCCGCCAAGGCCACACTGCATAAGGCCAGACATAAAAAAACGGCAAACACCCTAACAGGTATCTGCCTTTGATCGTTCAAATTCTTTTGAGCCTCTTGTCGGATTCGAACCAACGACCCCGAGATTACAAATCACGTGCTCTGGCCAACTGAGCTAAAGAGGCGGGTGGGCAAGCTACTTGTATCGCGCCGCTACAACCAACTACCTTTGCTACGTTCCCGTCCTGGAGGATTCGAAGGGAGCTGGCCGTACAAGACTTACCCGTCTTTGCGGCTGCAAAGGTAATAATAAAGTTTAACAACAAAGCATTTTTGCATCGTCTTTCGTGCTATTTTAACTTATTTTTTGAAATCAGCGATATCTTGCAGCATGCGGAATCGGCACAGGCGACATGCACAATGGCTATATATAAAGGCGGCACGAGGTTTACGGCATAACGCACGCCGACGGCACATCTTTCACATAAAAAAACAAAAAAACTCATACAGCTAATAATTATATGGTGAAAAATAAGTAATTTTGCACCCGATTATGTTCTCGTGAGGCGTATGGCGCCGGGTGTCAAAGCTGATGCAACACCCCATAAGACACCACGCTTCAGACAGACAAACGAAAAAAATCAATTAATCCCCAATAATGACTACACGCGAGGAATACGAACAAATAAAAGCTTACGCGCGCATCGACGGCGCCATAATGGGCGGAATGTGGATATTGAGCTTTGCCTGCTTCATCGGACAGTTTTATGAGCCCGTGCTGAACATGGCATCGATGGTTCTTGGCATATCAGCCATTGTAGTATCGGCAATACGCCTAAAGAACTTCCGCGACAATATTCTTGACGGAGTGATATCTTACTGGAAAGCATACGGCTACAGCCTGCTGACATACTTTTACGCATCGCTGCTGATGGCTGCTGCGCAATATATCTACTTTCAGTTTATCGACCACGGCTTCATGCTCGCCCAGTACACGGCCATGACATCAAGCCCTGAGTTTAAGTCGCTCATGACGCTTTACGGGATAAAGGCCGATGAAATGAAGATGACAATGGACACAATAGCAACGCTCCGCCCTATCGACATAGCGCTGCAGTTTCTTACAACCAACCTGTTTCTGGGAATTGTGATAAGCTGGCCGATAGCCGCGCTGCTGAAATCAAAATATAAACGTAAATTCTAAAACACAGATAAGATGGACATATCAGTCGTAATACCATTATACAACGAGGAAGAATCACTGCCCGAACTCTACGCATGGATTGAGCGCGTGATGAAGGAAAACAATTTCTCTTATGAAGTAATATTCATCAACGACGGCTCTACCGACGGTTCATGGAAGGTGATAAGCCGGCTGAGCGAGGAGCACGAATGCGTAAAGGGCATAAAGTTCCGCCGCAACTACGGAAAAAGTCCTGCCCTGTTCTGCGGATTCAAGGAGGCACAGGGCGACGTGGTGATAACAATGGATGCCGACCTGCAGGACTCTCCCGACGAGATACCGGAACTTTACAGAATGATAACCGAAGACGGCTACGACCTCGTTTCGGGATATAAGCAGAAACGCTACGACCCGCTCTCGAAGACAATCCCCACAAAGCTGTTTAACGCAACGGCGCGCAAAATAAGCGGTATAAAGAACCTGCACGACTTCAACTGCGGCCTTAAAGCATACCGCAAGGACGTGGTAAAGAACATCGAGGTGTACGGCGAGATGCACCGCTATATCCCGTATCTGGCAAAGAATGCCGGATTCGACAGGATTGGCGAAAAAGTGGTTCATCACCAGTCGCGCAAATACGGCAAGTCGAAATTCGGCCTCAACCGCTTCTTCAACGGCTATCTCGACCTTATAACATTGTGGTTCCTGAGCAGCTTCGGGCGCAAGCCGATGCATGTGTTCGGCTTCCTCGGCACAATAATGTTCTTCATAGGCTTCATTGCAGCAGCCATTATCGGCATAGACAAGCTGGTGGCAGTGTCAAACGGTCAGCAGATGCGCCTCGTAACCGATACGCCTTACTTCTATATATCGCTGACAATGATGATTATAGGCACACAACTGTTTCTTGCCGGATTCCTCGGCGACCTCATCAGCCGCAACTCTTCAGACAGGAACGACTATCAGATATCTGAAGAAATAAGATGTGGCGGAAACAGAAAATAACACATAGAAAACAACAACGCCACATAAAGCTGCTACAAGAACAAGCATGCCATGACAGGAATTAAGATAAAAACGATAAAGTCGGTCACGACAAAGGCAAGCCGCAAGGCACGCAGACTATTGCGTCCCTCACTGGCAGCACTGCCGCTATACTTCATAACGCTGCTGATAACCACCTCAGCGTGTTCGTCTATCGACTGCCCGCTCAACAGCCTTGTCTACACACAATATCAGCTGATGACGCCCGACGGCAAGGTTGACACACTGGCAGACACGCTCACGATATTCACAAACCGTGTTGACGGCAACGACTCTGTGCTGATAAACCGCAGCGTAAAGACCACCGAATTCTCGCTGCCGATAAGCTATGCGCAGAACCAGGACGTGTTTTTCATCGAAACGAAGGACACTTTATACAAGACTACAAAACTTGACACAGTGACCATAGAGAAAGAGAACAAGCCCCACTTCGAGTCGGTTGACTGCGCACCGGCATTCTTCCACAAGATAACATCCGTAAGCTGCACGCACAACGCCATCGACTCGATAACAATAAACAATCAGGACGTGAACTATGACACATCGAAGAAACATTTTTTCATATATTTCAAGCATAGCAATTAGCCTGATGCTCCTACTGGCCTCAACGGCCAACGCGCAGGAAAAGAACGTGGAGAAGAAAGACAGCGTGCCCCTGTTAAGGGGCTTTGCCGTATCAGTAGACCTGGTCGGACCGGCACAGATGTTTCTTGGCGACTACGGACAGTATGAAGCCGCGCTGCGAATAAACCTGCGCGACAAATACTTCCCTGTGTTTGAGCTTGGTCTCGGCAAGGCAGACCACGACAACGACGTCACCAAAATATCATACAAGACGAGCGCACCATACGCAAAAATCGGTATCGACTTCAACCTGCTAAAGAACAAGCACGACATATACAGGCTTTATGCCGGCGCAAGATACGCTTTCACTTCGTTTAAATACGACCTGTCGCATCCAGATATCACCGACCCCGTATGGGGAAGCACTGCCGTATATTCAGCGAAAGGCGTGAAATGCAATTACCACTGGATTGAAGCAGTAATAGGAGTAGACGCCAAGATATGGGGACCTCTGCATCTTGGATGGAGCGTAAGATACAAGAGCAGAATAGCCTACGATGACGGCGAACTGGGCAACTCATGGTATGTGCCCGGATTCGGAAAGACCGGAGGATCTAACATCGGAGGCACATTCAACGTATCGATAGACATATAAACTTCTGAAAGACAATAGACTAAAACAAAAACAGCGATGAACAGAGAAAAAAGCAAGAAGAAACTGGCCCTGCAGCTGGCTTTTCTCATATTTCTAATCATAGGGACAATAATCATTGTGCGGCAGCAGCGCACAATGCCTTATCAGCACAACACAGGATTCATATTCGGTACGGTGTACAACATCACATACCAAAGCGACAAGAACCTGCAGAAAGAAATTGAAGCAGAGCTGCAGAAGGTTGACGCATCGCTGTCTCCGTTCAACAAAAGTTCAATAATATCAAAAGTAAACCGCAACGAGAAGGTTGAAGTGAACAGCATGTTCACAGACGTGTTTAACCTTGCACAAAAAATATCAGAAGAAACAGGCGGAGCCTTCGACATAACAGTGGCTCCACTGGTAAACGCATGGGGCTTCGGATTCAAAAACGACACTAAGCCCACGCCAGCGGCAATAGACAGTCTGAAACAGATTATAGGCTACAAGAAAGTAAGGCTTGACGGGAAACAAATAGTAAAGAACGACAAGCGCATAATGCTCGACTGCAGCGCCATTGCCAAAGGCTACGGAAGCGACGCCGTGGCCCGACTGCTGAGGAGCAAAGGCATAGAAAACTTTATGGTAGAAATAGGCGGAGAGATTGTTACACGCGGCATCAACGAGAAAAGACTGCCCTGGAAAATAGGCGTCACCAAGCCCGTTGACGACTCGCTAAACACAAATCAGGAAATACAGACCATACTGAACGTAACCAACAAAGCAATGGCTACAAGCGGAAACTACCGCAACTTCTACTACAAAGACGGCAAGAAATATGCCCACACCATCGACCCCATAACAGGCTATCCTGTACAGCACAACATATTGTCGGCAACTGTTTTGGCCGACAACTGCGCCACGGCCGACGCCTATGCCACAGCCTTCATGGTGATGGGACTTGAAAAGGCAAAAGCCATTCTTGACAGGCATCCCGAACTGATGGTATATTTTATCTATTCAGACAAAAACGGCAAAAATGCCGTATGGTATTCGCCGTCGCTAAAAAACAAGATTGCAGAATAACAACAGCGCATACACATGCACACGGAGCTACAAGAACACCTGCTTGAACTTCCGCTCTTTCAGGGCATGAGCCGGAACGACCTGGAGCAGATACTCTCGGAAACGAAATTCAGGCAACTGTCGTTCGCAAGAGGAAAAGTAATTGTGCATGAAGGCGAAACCTGCAACAAACTCTTTTTTCTGGTTAAAGGTCAGATAACAACCACATGCCATTCGGACGACAAGAGCTACTCGATAACCGAAACACTCGCAGCCCCCAACATACTTCAGCCCGAAAGGATTTTCGGACTGATGCAGCGCTATACAAGAACGTTTGCGGCAAAGACAAACTGCGACCTGATATGCCTGGGAAAGAAAGAAGTGATGCTCATGTCTGACAATTACGAAATATTCAGACTAAACCTGCTTAACATCATCTGCACGCTGTCGCAACGCTCAGACAGACAGATGTGGAAACTACGTCCGAAAGGCATAAGGCAAAAGATAGCCAGATTCATCGAAGAGAGAAGCCTGAGACCTGCCGGAGAGAAGATTGTAAACATAAAGATGGAGCGGCTCGCTGAAGAGATCAGCGAGAGCCGCCTTAACGTATCGAAAGCTCTGAAAGCCATGAACGACGAAGGAATTATATCGCTCAGAAGGGGTGAATTCTGCGTTCATGCTTTCGAAAGAATGCTCATGTAGGAAGCTTATCAGCCAATTTGATATACAAGCGGCAGACAAAAGCCGACATATAACAAATATTAGCTAAATTTTTCTTCCGTATTATTATTCAGAAGAAAGAAAATTACTACCTTTGTCAACAAAAATTAGGGAAACGTGAGTATGAATGAAGAGAGAATAGAAGAGCAACGCAAAAATCCTTTTTTTGAACAATATAACACGCCGCACGACACCGTGCCATTCGAGAAAATACGCCTTGAAGACTTTGAGGAGGCCTTCATGGAGGGCATACGCCGTGACGACGAACAGATTGAGAAGACTATAAACAATCCTGACAAGCCTACTTTTGACAACACGATAATCAACGTGGACGAAGACAAGGACGGATATTACGACTTGCTGTCGCGCGTGTCAACCGTGTTTTTCAATCTTCTCAGTGCTGAGACCAACGACGAGATGGACGCGCTGGCGCAGAAGCTGCAGCCCATACTGACAAAGCATGCCAACGACGTAAGGCTCAACAAACGCCTGTTTGAGCGCATAAAGGCCGTGCACATGCATCACCGCAAGCTCACGCCTGAAGAAAAGAGACTGCTCGACAACTGCTACGACGGATTTGTACGCAGTGGAGCACTGCTCGACGACGAGGGCAAGGAGAAGCTGCGCAAGCTTACCGAGGAGGCAAGCATGCTGTCGCTGCAGTTCTCTCAGAATCTGCTCAAAGAGAACAAGGCATATACGCTGCACATAACTGACGAGCAACAGCTCGACGGACTGCCCGACACGGCACGCGAGGCTGCTGCCGTTGCTGCAAAGGAGCGCAATCTTGAAGGCTGGGTGTTTACGCTCGACTTTCCAAGCTACAGTCCGTTCATGACATATTCTACATGCCGCGAACTGCGCAAGCAGATGTATATGGCACGCAACACGGTGTGTACACACGAGAATACAGAAAACAATCTTGAAATATGCAAGCGTCTGGTTAATCTGAGACGCGAGATAGCACAGCTGCTCGGCTTCAAGACATACGCCGAATACGTGCTTAAGAACCGCATGGCAGGAAACGCACGCAACGTGTATAAGCTGCTCGACGACCTCATAGACGCTTACAAGCCTACAGCCGTAAAGGAAGTGAGCGACATAGAGAAACTGGCAAAGAAGACTGAAGGCAAAGACTTCAAGGTGATGCCGTGGGACTTCAGCTATTATTCTCACAAGCTGCAGCTCAAGAAGTTCAACATCGACTCAGAGATGCTTCGCCCGTATTTCGAACTGTCAAAGGTCATTCAGGGCGTGTTCGGACTTGCCAACAGGCTCTACGGCATAACATTCAAGGAGAACAAGGACATACAGGTTTACCATCCCGACGTGAAAGCCTACGAGGTGTTCGACAAGGACGGCTCTTATCTTGCCGTGTTCTACGCCGACTTCCATCCGCGCAAGGGCAAACAGGGCGGTGCATGGATGACAGAATATCAGGGACAATGGATCGACCGCAAGGGCGAAAATGTAAGGCCTCATGTAAGCGTAGTGATGAACCTGACGAAGCCTACCGACGAAAAGCCGGCACTGCTGACACTGGGCGAAGTTGAAACATTCCTGCATGAGTTCGGCCACTCGCTCCACGGCATGTTTGCAAACACAAGATTCGAGAGCCTTTCAGGCACCAATGTATGGTGGGACTTCGTAGAGTTGCCGTCACAGTTTATGGAAAACTTCTCTGTTGAGAAAGAATTTCTGCGCACGTTCGCCTTCCACTATCAGACAGGCGAGCCTCTGCCCGACGAGCTGATTGACCGCATTGTGAAGAGCCGCAACTTCATGGCAGCATACGCATGTCTGCGCCAGGTAAGTTTCGGACTTCTCGACATGGCCTACTATACAAAGAAAGAGACGTTCGACGAAGACATCATACCGTTTGAAAAGAAAGCATGGAAGAAAGCCATGGTTACCGAACAGCTGCCCGACACCTGCATGACTGTGCAGTTCAGCCACATCATGGCTGGCGGATACGCTGCCGGCTACTACAGCTACAAATGGGCCGAAGTGCTCGACGCAGACGCCTTCAGCGTGTTCAAGAAGCACGGAATATTCAATCAGGAGACAGCGCAAAGCTTCCGCGACAACATTCTTTCAAAGGGCGGCACCGAACACCCGATGACTCTCTACAAGCGCTTTAAGGGCAGCGAACCCACAATAGACGCCCTGCTGAAGCGCAACGGCATAAAAAAGCCTTCGAACAAGAAAAAGTAAGAGAAATAACCTATTCTTCACATATAAGCACAATGAACAAAGAAGAAAAACAGCGTCTGCTTGACCTGAGATACCTGCGCATGGCACGCATCTGGGCAGAAAACAGCTACTGCCAGCGCCGCAAGGTAGGAGCCCTGGTGGTTAAGGACAAAATGATTATCAGCGACGGCTATAACGGTACGCCGAGCGGCTTTGAGAATGTCTGCGAAGACGACAACAACGTTACAAAGCCCTACGTGCTGCACGCAGAGGCAAACGCCATAACAAAACTGGCGCGAAGCTCCAACAACAGCGACGGATCAACGCTATACGTAACAGCTGCTCCATGCATAGAATGCTCAAAACTGATAATTCAGGCCGGCATTAAGCGTGTAGTATATGGCGAAAGATACAGACTTGAAGACGGCATAAATCTTCTTAAAAGAGCTGACATTGAAGTTATATATCTAAATCCTGACGAACATGAATCCGAATAAATCAAACCGCATGATGCCGTTGCTGATGGCTCTTTGTGTGATTATCGGCATCATAATAGGTACGTTCTACGCTAACCACTTTTCAGGCAACCGCCTGAACATAATAAACTCGGGCAGCAACCGCCTGAACAATCTGCTGCACATCATAGACGACCAGTATGTTGACGCGGTTAACATCGACTCGCTTGTCGACAAGGCCATACCTCAGATTCTGTCTGACCTCGACCCCCACTCTGTCTACATCAGTGCGAAGGACGTACAGCAGGCCACCGACGACCTGAAAGGCTCGTTCTCGGGCGTGGGCATTGAGTTTGTCATAAGAAACGACACCATACACGTGCAGGGCGTAATAAAGAACGGCCCGGCTGAACAGGCAGGCATCCTTGCCGGCGACAAGATCGTGAGCGTGGACGGAAAGCCTTTCGTGGGCAAGGTCGTAACTAACGAGGAAGCCATGCGACGCCTCAAAGGACCTAAAGACACCAAGGTGAAAATAGGCGTGCAGCGCTACGGACAAAAGAGCATAAAATATTACACTATAACCCGAGGCGACATTCCGCAGAAGAGCGTCAGTGCAACATACATGCTCGACGATAACACGGGCTACATCAAGATAAAGAACTTCGGCGAGAACACTTATCCCGAACTTCTCATCGCCCTGGCACAGCTCTCTCAGGAAGGCTTCAGCAACCTGATAATCGACCTGCGCGACAACACAGGCGGATACCTGAAGTCGGCCGTTCAGATGGCCAACGAGTTCCTGCCCAAGAACCGCCTCATCGTATATACAGAAGGCCGCAAGTCGCCAAGACAAGACTACAAGAGCGACGGGCGCGGAAGCTATCAGAACATCCCGCTGGTAGTGCTGATAAACGAGACATCGGCATCGGCTTCAGAGATTTTTGCCGGAGCCATGCAGGACAACGACAGGGCAACAATCATAGGCCGCCGCTCGTTCGGCAAGGGTCTCGTACAGCAGCAGATCGGTTTCCCCGACGGCTCAATGATACGCTTGACCGTGGCACGCTATTACACACCGTCAGGACGATGCATACAGAAGCCATACGTGATGGGCGACGACAAAGACTACGAGGAAGACCTGCTGGTAAGATATCAGCATGGTGAGTTCTTCTCACAGGACAGCATCAAGCACACCGGACCGGCTTATCACACAAGCATTGGCCGCACAGTGTACGGCGGAGGAGGCATAACGCCTGACATCTTCGTTCCGGAAGACACCTTAGGCATAACTTCATACTTCAAGGAGGCAAGCATGAGCGGACTAATACTGCAGTTTGCATTCGTCTATACCGACGACAACCGCCTTAAGCTCAACAACTTCACCGAAATGATGGAGCTTGCCGACTATCTTGTAAAGCAGAACACCGTAGACAAGTTTGCCACCTATGCCGACAAGCACGGACTGCAGCGCCGCAACCTGATGATAAAGAAATCGCACAACCTGCTCGAAAGATACATCAACAGCCGGATTATATACAACATCATGGACGAGGAAGACTGGATTGAATATCTCAATCTTGACGACAACGTGATAAAGGCTGCGCTGAATGTGTTTAAGAACAATGCGGCATTCCCCAAAAAGCCGGAGCCAAAAGACAAGAAAAAGGACGGCAAGACGGCCATGACGGGAACAACAGTGCCATACGTTGACATGAAGATGAATCTAAAAGCATAACCATGGAAAAAAAGGAACTGCGAAAACTCATACGCGAGAGGAAACGGCAATTCACCGGGAAGCAACTGGAAGAATTGTCGCTTCCGATCATGAACAGGCTGCTCGGCATGAGCGAGGTGGCTAATGCCGACACTATATTAATGTATTACTCGCTGCCTGACGAAGTGTTCACTCACGACACAGTGGAACTGCTGGCACGGCAAGGCAAGACAGTGCTGCTGCCAAAGGTAATTGACGGCGAGAACATGGAAATAAGGGTGTATGAAAGCAAGGAAGACCTGGCCGAGGGCAGCTACGGCATAATGGAGCCCAACGGAAAACTCTTCACCGACTACGCCAAGATTACTACTGCTGTTGTGCCCGGCATGAGCTTCGACTCAGACAACAACCGGCTGGGACGCGGAAAGGGGTATTACGACAGATTTCTGAAGAATATTCCACAGGCCTACAAGATAGGCGTATGCTTCGACTTTCAGAAAGAGAAAGAAATTCCTCATGAGGAAAACGACATAAAGATGGACACCGTTATCTGAGAATAACGGTGTCTTTCTTTTTATATAGCAACGCAGAAAATGCATAAAGGCATATTGCTGCCCATAACACAAAACGATGCGGACAAACCGGAAAAAGTTTTTTTGCAGAAACTCGTCACTCGTCACATCTACACATAACAAACTGACAATCAACGATTTAAAGTGTGACGAGTTATGATTTTAAAACGTCACACATGATTATCCGTGACGAGTCGGGATTTCAACTCATCACACTCTAACCACTTCATTATCAGGCAGATGGAAAGGAATGTGACGAGTGACGAGTTTCTGCAAAAAATATTTTCGTGTATTCTCATTCCTCTCCTTCCTGATTTTGGTTGACTTCAAACAGCCGTTTTACTGATTTTAGATGACACAAGCATGCTGCATTTATGGTAAAAGTTGTCTCACCTACAGACATATGCTATAATCAGTTGCCTGAACCCCATTATACCCGAGAAAGGATATGCCTGCATATAAATCACAAAAGAAGGCATATCATAACGCAAAAGGGCACATATCACGATATAAAAGGACACATATTACAACGCAAAAGCATGCCTTTCGCAGATCAAAAGGCATGCTAATGCTAACATGAAGAATAAAAATAATGTTATAAAAATCTATAAACCTTAT